>NZ_JAVIFV010000008.1 GCF_031157375.1 Sphingosinicella sp. LHD-64 | reverse complement strand
TGGCGGCAAGGCCGATCTGCGCCCGGTCAACGACATGGGCTTCATGTACCAGCGCACCTTCGCGGACCCGGACGGCAACAGCTTCGAGCCGCTCTGGCTCAATCCGGACGCGACATTCGAGCCAGCCTGAGCCGCCGGGCGCGATGGCCGGCCTGCCACCCCCTCGGGACCGGCCATCGCGACACCGCGCTCCAACAAGGAGTAAGTTTCGATGATCAGGAACATCTTCTCCCTCGCCCTGGCGATCAGCGCCGCATCGCTGGCAATGTCCGAACCTGCCCCCGCCCAAATGCCGGGCCAGCCGACCTCCGCGCAGGCCACGTCAGTCGCCGCAGGCAAGCGATCGGGAGTCGCGGAAGCGGACGGCGTCCGCGTCCACTACGACGTCTATGGCGACCTTGGGTCGGGCAAGACCCCGCTCCTCGTCCTGCACGGCGCCTATATGTCCGCCGATTCGATGGCGCCGTTCGTCGAGCGCTTTGCCCGGACCCGACCGGTCATCGTCCTCGATCAGCGCGGCCACGCCCGGACCGGCGATGCGCCGGGTCCGATCACCTATGAGGCGATGGCCGACGATGCCGCAGCCGTGCTCGACGCTGCCGGCGTCCGCCAGGCCGACGTGTTCGGCTATTCGATGGGCGGGGGCGTGGCGCTCCAGCTGGCGATCCGCCATCCCGACCGGGTGCTGCACCTGGTCCCGGTCTCGGCGGGCACCCGCCTCGATGCGATGTATCCCGAAGTGATCGCGGGAATTGCCCAGATCACCCCGGCCGTGTTCGAGAACACACCGATCCGGCGCGAATATGACCGGCTGGCCCCTCGCCCGCAGGATTTCCCGCGGCTGGTCGATGAGCTGAAGATCCTGGATGCAACCCCGTTCGACTGGGGCGCGGCGGTGCGCGCGCTGCGACACCGCACCATGATCGTCATGGGCGATTATGACATCGTCACGCCGGAACATGCCGTCGAGCTGTTCCGCCTGCGCGGCGGCGGCGCGGCCGCGACGGCGGCGCAGGGCTTTCTGACCGAAGCGCCGCCGGCGCGCCTCCTGATCCTGCCGGCGACCTCGCACATCGGCGTGATCGGGGCGGCCGACTCCCTCGTCGCGCTGGTGACGCCGTTCCTCGACGATGTCGCCCCGCCCCCGCCGGAAGGCTTCTTCTGATCGCCCGCGGCGGTGCGTCAGCGCTCGGTCCGGGGCGTCCCCCTCCGCTCCAGATCGAGCGCATTCTCGGTGCCGAAGGCGAGCTCCAGGTTGATGCCGTTCGGATCCCTGAGCACGATCTGGGTCAATCCCGGCACCCGCGTCTCGCGCCGCCGATAGGCGATGCCGCGGGCAACCAGCCGCCGCTCCATCTCGTCCGGATCGCGGCAGTCGAAAGCGACATGGTCCAGCCGCCCGCGCAGCGCGACGGGCGGCACCGCCTCGTTCTCGTCAGGCATGTTGACATGGATGATCGCCCGCCCCCCTTCGTCGAAGAGCCAGACGTTGCGCGCGGGATCGGCCATGGTCGCGGCTGGCCCGCGCCCGAGGTCGAACAGCACCTCGTAGAATTCGAGCGTCTCCTCGAGCAGCGGCGTGCGGATGTTGATATGGCCGATCCGGTCGATCATCGCGGACTCCCACGCAGCAAGGTGTCAGATCCGGACGCCCGGTAGCACGCGCTGCAGATGCCGATCCAGCGTTTGCCGGGCGAGCACGGACGATGCGCCGTAGAGCGCGACGCCGATCCCCAGGCCGGACGCCAGCGCCATCAGCAGCCGCGCTTCCAGATCGGCGTCGACGCCGGCCTCCCCGGCATGGGCCGCGGCGATCACCGCGACCGCCAGCTCGTGGATCTCCCGGTCCCCTTCCGTCACCACGGCCATGATCCGCGGGTCGGACTGGCCACGGGCGGCAAAGGCGACATTGACGCGGATGGCGTCGCGAGTCTCGGCATTCTCGCCCAGCAGTTCGTCCAGGATCGCCAGCAGCGCCGCTTGCTCATCCTCCTCGCGCCCCTTCAGCCGGTCGAGGATGCGCGTCTCCATCCGATCATAGGCGCGCTGCAGGCTGTAGATCAGCAGGTCGTCCTTGCTGGCGAAATAATGCTGCACCCGCCCCATCGACACCCCGGCCTCGGCCGCGACGGTGCGCAGCGACACGCCCTCCAGGCCCTCGCGCGCGACCAGCCGCCAGACGGCATCGAAGAGCACCCGTTTCTGTTCGTCGACGTCGACCTGCTTCGGCATCGTGGAAAGGTAGCAATGCGACCGCATTGACGCAAATCGCGGCGCGTTGTAATGCGATCGCATTGTAAAAGGAGCGCTATGCATGACGACGCGTGCGGTAAATGGCCTCCAGGGTCTCGCGGCTCTCATCGGGATCACCTTCGGGCTGCTGCCGCTCGCGAAGCTGTGGTTCGGCGCAAACGCGCAGACGATCTGGACACGGCTGTTGGGCGCCATGTCCGAGACCACCGTCCACGTGCTGGCCGGCGGCACGGTCTGCCTTGCGATCGTCGCGATCTCTTTCCTCGAACGGCGGCGGCCTCCAATCACGTTGCCTGAAGACGCGCTACCGCGTCGCGACTGGCTCGGGCCGGTCCAGATCCTGTGTCTGGCGGGTCTGTCCGCCGTCGGCGCGGAGCTGCTGGCCGCCTATGCCGAAAATACCGGCAACGTCCTGGCCCTCCTCTTCGCGCTCGTCTTCTTCATGGCGCTGTACGGGGCGCCGGCGCTGCTCGCGCGCGAACTGGTCCGGCGCGCCGGCTGGGGCTGGCCGTCGCTGCTGCTGCTCGCGCTGGCGCTGGGCATCGCCCAGGCCTGTTTGATCGATCAGTCGCTCTTCAGCGCCGATTATATCGGCTATGAAGGCTGGGCGGAGGCCCGTCAGGACGCCTTCATCCCGATGCTCTCGATCAGCGCAAATCAGGCCTGGAGCTTCATCGTCGGCCATGTGATCTTCAGCTTCGGCGCGCCGATCGCCATTGCCGAAGCTTGGAGACCGCATCGCGCCCGTGAGCCCTGGCTCGGGCCGGTGGGCATCGTCATTGCGGTCCTCGCTTATGTCGGAACGGCCTTGCTCGTCGCGTTCGACCCCAGCTCTCGAAGCGCATCCGCCACACAGTTCATCGCTTCGGCTCTGCTCGTCCTCGCCTGCATCCTGACGGCGTGGCGTATCGGGCGGGGCGCCCGGCCTGTGGCTGCGACGGAGCGGGAAAGATCATCGATCAGCCCGCTTGCGGTCTTCGCCATCGCGCTCGTGCCCGCGCTCGCCCTCGCGATGGATCTGTTCGCGGAGGGTTGGGCTGCGTTCGCGCTCAACGTCACCGTCACCGGCGCGATTGGCGCACTGGTCTGGCGGCGCGCGCGGCGGCCCGGCTGGACCGTCCGTCACATCGCCGCCGTCGCCCTCGCCTTCCTCGTCAGCCGCGGCGCCCTCGCCTTCACCTATTTTCCGCTGGCCGGCCAGGTCGAGGCGCCGGCCAAATATGGCCACAACATCGTGATGATGCTGATCGTCCTCATCGCCGGCTGGTTCGCCCTGCGTCCCGGCGCTACCGCCTCGCCCGCAGCCGCCGGCGATCCTGACGAGGCCCGGCCGTGATCCCGCCCATCATCGCGGCGAGGAACGCTCGAGGGCTCCCGGTGGCTGGAATCTGACCCTCGGAGAGAATGTCCAATCGGGTAGAAAGCCGACTTCTGTTCCCCTCCCTGGAAGGGAGGGGCTACGACCAATCGACATTCAGCATGAAACTCCCTCTCCCAGCGGGGAGAGGGTTGGGGTGAGGGGGTTCTGCCTCCGAGAATGGTCCCAAATGCCCGACACCCTCACCCTGCCCTCTCCCTCA
>NZ_JAVIFV010000007.1 GCF_031157375.1 Sphingosinicella sp. LHD-64 | reverse complement strand
AGGTCCTGCACCGGCAGGCTCAGGAAGATCATCTTGGTCATCGCGGGTCTCCTCATCGTGTCAGTGGGCTTCATGGGTTGCCGATCCTGCGACGAACGAGGTCCGCCCGTTTCGACATGACGGCCATCCTCAAATGCCCTCCCAGAGCGACCGGGCCTCTTCGACGATCGTGTCCGGGAATTCTTCAGGAAAGAACAGCTTTGCGCCCTCCACGTAGCGGACTCCGCGCGAGCCCGGCAGGGTCCGGTCGAGCCACGCGGCCCACTCAGGAGGAAACAGGATATCGGCGGTCCCCCAGACCATCCGCGCCGGAATCGCCGACCGGCGCAGCGCCGGCTCGATCGCGAGCAGCGGATTGGGAACGAAGGCGATACCATAACCCTGCGCCTGACTGCGCCGCTTCTCGCCCGTGACCAGCGGGCGCAGATAGGTTTCGAGCAGCTCGGGCGTGAGGATGCGTGGATCGGTGTAGACCGGACCCAGGGTGATGCCGCTCTCACTCGATTGCGCGAACGCACTGTCGGCAAGCTGGCGGTCGAAATTGCGGATCAGCTCGCCGGCACGCGCCGCTGCCAGCGCGGGCTCGAGCAAGGCCGGCGGGCTGTTGGTGTGGACGTCACCATTGGTGATGAGCAGCGAGCGCACCCGCTGCGGATGGCGGGCGGCCAGCAGCTGGGCGATCGCGGTCGCGCTGTCGTTGGAGACGATGTCGGCCGCCTCGATGCCGAGCACGTCCATCACCGTGACGACCATCTCGCTCTGGGCGATCGGCGACAGATCGGCATCGGCCGGGACGTCGCTATAGCCCAGGCCCATGAAATCCGCGGCCACGCACCGCCGGATATCAGCAAGCCCGGCCATCGCGCCACGCCACTGGAACCCGTTGAGCGGCCAGCCATGCAGGAACAGGGCGGCCGGCCCGATGCCGCGTTCGACATAGGCGATGCGGCCGAACTGCGTGTCGAGGAAGCGCCGCGCCGCATGGAATTCCGCCGGCCGCCATTCGCGCGGCGCCTCGGCCCGCGCGGCCGTTCCCAGCCCGCTGCCGATCAGCCCCGCCGCCGCCGTGCTCGTGGTCAAAAATTCGCGTCTGGTCATCGATCTACTCCCTTGCCGATTCGCATCCACTGCGCGACACAGCACGTCGGACCGCTCCTTTCCAAACGGGTAGCCAGATGACGATGCCAGCCTTAGCCGTGGTCGAGCCCGAGCTCCCGCCGCCGCCCGAGGAGCTGTTCGATGCCGATTTCTTCCGCCTTGCCAGCGAATGCACGGTCGAGGCCTGGCTTGCGTTTCTCGGCCATCGCTGGAGTGCGCTGACGCTCTATCATCTGGCCCAGGGGCCAAAACGGTTCGGCGAGATCGCGGCCTGCCTGCCCACGGCAACCCCTAAGGTCCTGACCGAGCGGATCGTCGCGCTGGAGCGCTATGGCCTCATCTGCCGTCCGACCGGTGCGCGCGGCGAAGCCTATGCGCTGACCGAAAAGGGCGCGGAGCTCAGCCGGCTGCTGGACCAGCTCGAAATCTGGTCCCGCGATTTCCCGAAGGTCGAGCTGGCGCGATGATTCAGTGCATCGCCTGGGCCGGCGTCACCAGGCTGAGCCCGACCGCGCCGATGCCGACCAGCGCCATGAATCCGATCTGCGAGAGCGTCAGCGGCTGGCGGAACAGGAAGACGCCGATCAGCGCGATGCCGACGATACCGACGCCCGACCAGATCGCATAGGCGACGCCGACCGGGATTCGCGTGAAGGCGAAGGCGAGCAGCCAGAAGCACAAGGTATAGAGCGCGATCGAGCCGATCCCGTAGAGCGGCCGCGTGAAGCCGGCCGAGGCCTTGAGCAAGCTGGTCGCGCAGATCTCCAGCACGATCGCGGCGGCAAGCAGCATCCAGGCATTCATGGCAGGAGCCTTCCATGCAAGAGTGCACGCGGGAGACCTACACGCGCGGGCTCCGCAAAGCCAAAAAAGCCCCCGATCTCCTGGAGAGACCGGGGGCCAGGCTACCGCTTCAACCTAGGGAGACCTCCGCGGTAAAAGGAGCCTAGAGGCCGTTCGATACATTCTCCGCCGTCGCATTGGCGTCGACCGGCGGTGCCGCGAGGTTCGCGTCCGCCGCGTTGCCGAGCACCGCATTGGCGTCGAGCAGGTTGTCGCCGCCGAGATCCTCGTCGGTCAGGTTGTAGAGCTCGTCAGCGGTGTTGTTGGCCGCAACGTTGGTCTCGGCGCCGCCCCCGCAGGCGCTGAGAGCCACCAGGCCGGCGGCGAGGAAAAGCGTGGAAGCGAGTTTCATTGCTGGGTTCCCCTGTTGACGAATCGTGGGGTTGGGAAACAACCACCGGGGCGGCTTCGCTGCAATGCGGGAAAGCGCGGCCGCGCAACTTTGCACGATCGTGACCGGTGCGCAGCCGGTTCGGCATGCTTATTCTCGAAAGCGGCAGCCGATTGGCAAATCCTTCCCCGAGTCTGAAACCGTCATTGCGAGCGCAGCGAAGCAATCCAGCGCAGCCTCGGGCGCCACACTGGATTGCTTCGTCGCTTCGCTCCTCGCAATGACGCGATAAGGCAAGACCAGCTAGCGGTGCCGTTCGGCCAGCGCCCTTTCCCAGGCGAGCGCGTCGGCGACGATCGTGTCGAGATCGTCGCGCGCCGGCCGCCACGGCACGGTGCCGAGGATGCGGGCATTGTCGGCGATCAGCAGCGGCGGATCGCCGGCCCGGCGCGGCGACAGGCGTCGCTCGATCGTCAGGTTGGTCACCCGGTCAACGCTGTCGAGCACCTCGAGAACCGAAAAGCCGCGGCCATAGCCGCAGTTCATGATGTGGCTGGCCTCCGGCTCGGCGATCAGCTTCTCCAGCGCGGCGACATGGGCGGCGGCGAGATCGCTGACATGGATATAGTCGCGCACGCCGGTGCCGTCGGGCGTGTCATAGTCGGTGCCGAACACGTCGACATGGCCGCGCTTGCCGATCGCCGCCTCGACCGCGACCTTGATCAGATGGGTCGCGCCCGCGGTCGACTGGCCGGAGCGCCCCCGGGGGTCGGCGCCGGCGACGTTGAAGTAACGCAGCGCGCAATAGTTCATGTCATGGGCGTGAGCCGTGTCGGCGAGCATCCGCTCGGTCATCAGCTTCGACCAGCCATAGGGATTGATCGGCTGGGTCGGCATGTCCTCCCGGACCGGCACGGTCTCCGGAATGCCGTAGGTCGCCGCGGTCGAGGAGAAGATGAAGTGGCGGACGCCGCCGTTCACCGCGCTCTCGATCAGCGCCCGGCTCTTCACCGTGTTGTTGCCATAATATTTGAGCGGGTCGGCGACCGACTCCGGCACGATGATCGATCCGGCGAAATGCATGATCGCGCCGATATCATGCTCGGCGATGATCCTTGCGACCAGGTCCTGATCGGCGACGTCGCCGCGCACGAAGGTCACGGCCTTCGGCACCGCCCATTCGAACCCGGTCGACAGGTCGTCGATGACCACCACCGGCCAGCCTGCATCGAGCAGGGCCAACACCGCATGGCTGCCGATATAGCCGGCCCCGCCGGTCACGAGAACCGGTACGCGCGCGTCGCTCACGAACTTTCCTTTCCTTCGCTGTTGGATGCAGCGAAAAACCGCTTAGGATCGTTACAGGTCCTATACAGTTTCGTTCGCTGCCGAGGAGGTGGGTGATGAAAAAAACGATCGCGCGATTCGGTTCCATCTTCATGGCGGCGGCTCTGATGGCAGGCTGCGCCACGGACACGGGCGGCGCGGCGTCGGGCGCCTCCGTCACCCGCTTCCATCTCGGCCAGCCGATCGCGCGCGGCGAGATCGTCATCGAGCCGGCCGACCGTTCGGAGGCCGGGACCCTGGAATTCCAGCAGCTCGCCGCGCCGGTCGAGCGCGAGCTCATCCGGCTGGGCTGGAACGTCACCCGCAGCAATGCGCGCTCCGAGCAGGTCGCGGTGGTCGGCGTCGAGCAGGGCAGCCGCGAGGCGCGCAGCCGCTCGGGGCTCAGCATCGGCGTCGGCGGCGGCACCGGCGGGTGGCGCGGCGGCGGGGTCGGCGTGGGCGTCGGCGGCACCATCCCGCTCGGCCGGTCCGGCCCCATCATCGTCACCCAGCTCTCCGTGCGCATCCAGCGCCGCTCCGATGCCACCGTCGCCTGGGAAGGTCGAGCGCAGATGGAGGCGCGAATCGGTGCGCCGTTCTCCGATGCCCGTGAAGCGACGGATCGGCTCGCCGTCGCCCTGTTTCAGGACTTCCCCGGCGAGTCCGGCCGCACTATCAGGGTCCGCTGACTCCCCCTTTTACCAATCAAGGACGCAATGACCCTTTCCGTTTCCAGCGCCTTCGACGGCGGCAACATCCGTGTGGTCGCCATCGATGGCGAGCGCATCGACCTCGAGATCGTCACCGATCACCTGTCCGACTTCTATCAGTGGTTCTACTTCCGCGTGACCGGGGCCGGCGGCCGCCCGCTCACCCTCAACCTCCTCAACTGCGCCGGCGCGGCCTATCCGCACGGCTGGGACAATTATCGCGCCTGCATGTCCTATGACCGCGAGGAGTGGGAGCGGGTCGACACCGCCTATCGGGACGGCACCCTCGCCATCTCGGCAACGCCCGCGTCCGACAGCGTCTGGTTCGCCTATTTCGCGCCCTACACGATGGAGCGCCATCACGAGCTGGTCGCCTCCGTCGCCTCCTTCCCGGGCCTCGCCTACCGATCGCTCGGCCAGACGCTCGACGGCCAGGAGCTCGACTATTTCGAGCTGTCCGGCGGCCCCTTGCAGGTCTGGCTCTATGCGCGCCAGCATCCCGGCGAGACGATGGCCGAATGGTGGATGGAAGGCGCGATCGAGCGGCTGCTCGACGATCACGATCCGGTCACCCGGCGGCTTCGCGAGAAGGCGACCTTCCATATCGTCCCGAACATGAATCCGGACGGGTCGAGGCGCGGCCACCTCCGCACCAACGCGGCCGGCATCAACCTCAACCGCGAATGGCATGCGCCGAGCCTCGAGAAGAGCCCGGAAGTCTACTATGTGCTCGAGGAGATGAAGAAGACCGGCGTCGACTTCGCGATGGACGTCCATGGCGACGAGGCGATCGCCGCCAACTTCCTCGCCGGCTTCGAGGGTATCCCCTCCCTCAAGCCGGAGCAGCAGGCGCTGTTCGACGCGTTCAGCGAGGCGCTGGTGGCGGCGACGCCCGATTTCCAGACCTCGAAGGGCTACGAGATCCCCGCCGCCGGCCAGGCCAACCTCTCCATGTCCACCGCCCAGCTCGCCGAGCGGTTCGGCGCGGTCTCGATGACGCTGGAGATGCCGTTCAAGGACAATGACGACCTGCCCGACCCGGTCTACGGCTGGTCGCCGGAGCGCTGCCGACTGCTCGCCCGCGCCTGCCTCGACGCGCTCCATACGGTGATCGATCGGGTCGCGGAGTATCGGCGCTGATGCCCCGTCTCGTTCTCGTCCGCCACGGCCAGTCGGCCTGGAATCTCGAAAACCGCTTCACCGGCTGGTGGGACGTCGACCTGACCGCGCAGGGCGTCGCGGAGGCCAAGGCGGCGGGCGAGTTGCTCGCGGTGCGTGGGCTGGATTTCGACCTCACCTTCACCAGCCTCCAGACCCGGGCGATCAAGACGCTGAACATCGCGCTCGAGGCGATGGGCCGGCTCTGGCTCCCGGTCGAGAAGGACTGGCGCCTGAACGAGCGCCACTATGGCGGCCTCACCGGCCTCGACAAGGCGGAAACCGCGGCCAGGCACGGCGCCGACCAGGTCCAGATCTGGCGCCGCTCGTTCGACATCCCGCCCCCGGCGCAGGAACCGGGCGGCGAATTCGACCTCACCAGCGACCGCCGCTATGCCGGCATCGCGATTCCCTCGACAGAGAGCCTCAAGGACACGATCGCGCGCGTGCTGCCCTGTTGGGAGTCGCGGATCGCGCCGGCGCTGCAGGACGGCCGGCGCGTCCTCATCTCCGCCCACGGCAATTCCCTGCGCGCGCTGGTCAAGCACCTGTCGAACATCCCCGACGAGGAGATCACCGGCCTCGAAATCCCGACCGGCCAGCCGATCGTCTACGAGCTCGACGACAGTCTCGCCGAGATCGAGCGCTACTACCTCAAGGACCGCGACTGATCGTCATCCCGGCGAAGGCCGGGATCTCAGGACAAGAGGACACGACGCGACTCGTTGAGACCCCGGCCTTCGCCGGGGTGACGGCATTGAGTTCAATCCACTCGCGACCCGACCGGAGGCGGGTCGCTTGCCGGGAAGCTCTCGTCGGAGGCCTGGTCGACCTTCTCCCAGTCCTTGGGCGGGTCGCGCATTGCATCGGGGCCGGCTGAGCGGGTGGCGCCGTGACTCGGCTCGACCTTGCCGGTGCTGTGGGCTGCCGCGTCGCGTTCGCCACTTTCCACCTTGCGGCGGCCAAAGGTGAACAGTGCGGCGCCGGCAGCCGCCACGGCGGCGCCCGCGGCGGCAATGATGGTGCGGTTGCGTGTCCATTTCATGAGCGGTTGGGTTCCCTCCTGGCCGCTGCTGTCGGAGCGGCTGTTCGCTTTGGTCTTCGCCATGCGACTTACCTCCTGATTGCGTCCTCGGAACAATCGGCGCAGGGGACCGGTTCCCCGCAGCGGCTCGAGGCAGGAGAGATTATTTTGGGCGAGGCCGAAACGCTGTCACCCGTGTTGCCTGTGGCGCTCGAGGAGGCGACGCGGCGGCTACTCGAAAAGGCGTGCGAGCGGAAGCTGGTTCTGGCCACCGCCGAGAGCTGCACCGGCGGGATGCTCGCCTCACTGCTGACCGATGTGCCCGGCGTCGCCCATGTCTTCGACCGCGGTTTCGTCACCTATAGCGAGGAAGCGAAGACGGAGCTGCTCGGCGTGCCGACCAACCTCATCTTGCGCGAAGGCGCGGTGTCGAAGCCAGTGGCGGTCGCCATGGCCGAAGGTGCGCTCGCCCGGTCGCGCGCCAACCTCGCGCTTGCCATCACCGGCTTTGCCGACAAAGGCGACGAGCCGGGGCTGGTCCACTTCGCCTGTGCGCGAGCGGGACGGGTGACGGCGCATCGCGAAGAGCATTTCGGTACTATCGGCCGCGGTGCTACGAGGATCGCGGCAATGGAGGTCGGCATCGAGATGATGACGGAGATGCTCTAGTGGCGGAGGCGAAGAAGACGCTCCCGTTCAGTGCGATCCACCGCCACGGCTTCGTGCGCGTCGCCGCGGCGAGCCCGCCCGCCTCGGCCGGCGACATCGCCTTCAACGTCGACCAGACGGTCGCGCTGGCGAAAGCGGCGGCGGAGCGCGGCGTCGATCTCGCCATCTTCCCGGAGCTCAACATCTCCTCCTATGCCGTCGACGACCTGCACCTGCAGGACGCCTTCCTCGACCAGGTCGAGGCCGGGATCGGCCGGCTTGCGAAGGAAACGGCCGAGCTTGGCACCGTTCTCCTCGTCGGCGCGCCGGTGCGCCGCAATGGCCGGCTCTACAATTGCGCGGTCGTGCTGACCCGCGGCGTCATCCTCGGCGTCGTACCCAAGACGTTTCTTCCCAATTACCGCGAATATTACGAGAAGCGCTGGTTCGCCTCGGGCGTCGGCCTCGCCGGCCTCAAAGTCCAGCTGGCCGGCCAGCATGCCCCCTTCGGCGCCGACCTCATCTTCGCCGCCGACGATCTCGCCGATTTCGTCCTCCATGCAGAGATCTGCGAGGATTTCTGGGCGCCGCTGCCGCCCTCCACCCATGGCGCGCTCGCCGGCGCGCTGATCCTCTGCAACCTCTCCGCCTCCAACATCACCATCGGCAAGGCCGACGAGCGGGCGCTGCTCTGCGCGTCGCAGTCCGCCCGCTGCGCCGCCGCCTACGTCTTCTCGGCCTCGGGGCCGGGCGAGAGCACGACCGATCTCGCCTGGGACGGTCAGGGCTCGATCTACGAGCTCGGCGAACTGCTCGCCGCCACCGGCCGCTTCGACCGCGGCGCCGAACTGGCGGTCGCCGACATCGACGTCCAGCGCCTTCGTCTCGAGCGGATGCGCACCGGCACGTTCAACGACGCCGCGCACGCCCATGGCGACCCCGAGACGAAGTTCCGCCGCGTCGGCTTCGCGCACCGGCCCGCTATGGCCGACATCGGCTTCGAGCGGGTCCTGCGCCGCTTCCCTTATGTTCCCAACCGCGCCGACCAGCTCGACCAGGATTGCTACGAGGCGTTCAACATCCAGGTGCAGGGCCTGGTCCGCCGCTTCGAGGCGACGGCGGGAACGCACCTCGTCATCGGCGTCTCGGGCGGCCTCGATTCCACCCATGCGCTGATCGTCGCCTGCAAGGCCTGCGACCAGCTCGGCCTGCCGCGCTCGACCGTGCTCGGCTTCACCCTGCCCGGTTTCGCGACGGGCGAAGAAACGAAGGGCAATGCCTGGGCGCTGATGAACGCGCTGGGGATCACTGGCGAGGAGATCGACATCAAGCCGGCGGCCCGCCAGATGCTCGCCGACATGGGCCATCCCTTCGCCCAGGGCGAGCCGGTCTACGACATCACCTTCGAGAATGTGCAGGCAGGCCTTCGCACCGACTATCTCTTCCGTCTGGCCAACCAGCGCGGCGGCTTCGTCGTCGGCACCGGCGACCTTAGCGAGACCGCATTGGGCTGGTCGACCTACGGTGTCGGCGACCAGATGAGCCACTACGGCGTCAACGCCGGCGTGCCCAAGACGCTGATCCAGTATCTCATCCGCTGGGTGATCAAGACCGGCCAGTTCGATGCCGAGACCAACCGCGTCCTCCAGGCCATCCTCGATACGAAAATCTCGCCCGAGCTGGTGCCGGCTGACGAGACGAGCGGCCTGCAATCGACCGAGGACCGGATCGGTCCCTACGAGCTGCACGACTTCTTCCTCTATCACATCCTGAGGAGCGGCCAGCCGCCGTCCAAGGTCGCCTTCCTCGCCCATCAGGCCTGGAAGGACGCCGGCGCGCATCTCTGGCCGTTCGACTATCCCGACCACCTCAGGCGCGAATATGACCTCGCCACGATCCGCAAATGGCTGGAGATCTTCCTCTTCCGCTTCTTCCAGCTCTCGCAATACAAGCGCAGCGCCATCCCCAACTCGCCCAAGGTCTCCGCCGGCGGCGCGCTCAGCCCCCGCGGCGACTGGCGCGCGCCGAGCGACGGCACGGCCGATCCCTGGCTCGACGAGCTGAAGGCGGCATTCGGAGAGTAGGCACCGCCGCGGCACGTCTGGCGTTACGGAATTGTGACGTCTAGATGACCACATGGTTACAGCCCCGGCCCCCGCGATCGAGCAGTTCGGCGTCCTGCCCTACCGGGTCGAATCGTCGGGCGCGGTCAGCATCCTGCTCATCACCTCGCGCGACACCGGCCGCTGGATCATTCCCAAGGGCAACCCCGACCCCAAGCTTTCGCCTCAGGAAGCGGCCTTGCTGGAGGCGCATGAGGAAGCCGGGGTCGAAGGCGAAGTCGGCGACGTGCCGGTCGGCACCTATCGCTATGTGAAGGAGAAGCGCGCCGGGCAGGTCATGCCCGTCGACGTGCGCGTCTTTCCGCTCAAGGTGACGCGCCAGCTCGACGACTGGCCCGAGCGCCACGAGCGTTCGGCACGCTGGTTCAGCATTGCCGAGGCCGCCGGCTCTGTCGCCGAGCGGAGCCTGCGCGCGCTGATCCTCTCGTTCCGGCCGGCAGGGGCCAATGTGCCGGTCGCGCGACCGGAGAGGTCCGAAGACAGAGCCAAGGGGTGGGGCATGCTCAACATCTTCCGCGCGATCATGCCGAAGGAGGACCGCTTCTTCGACATGTTCCGCCGCCACGCCGACATCCTCGTCGCCGGCGCCGACGCGATGGTGGCGATGTTCTCGGGCGAGGAGAGCGTCGCCGAATCCTGCCGCCGCATCGCCCAGCACGAGCATGCCGCCGACGACGTCACCCGCGACGTGTTGGTCGCGGTGCGCCGCTCGTTCATCACCCCGTTCGACCGCAGCGCGATCACCGCTCTGGCCTCGGCGATGGACGACAGCCTCGACGAGATGTGGCAGACCGCCAAGGCGATCACCCTCTATGAGGTCGAGAGTTTCGAGCCGCAATTGCTGGAGATGAGCCAACTCGCGGCGGAGGCGGCGCGGCTGGTGCGAGAGGGCGTGCCGCTCCTCAGGCATGTCGGCCGCAACGCCCACCGGCTCCACCAGATCACCGAGGCGATCGTCCACCTGGAAGGCCGCGCCGACGAGCTCCATGCCGCCGGCCTCAAGGCGATCTATCAGGCGCACGGCGCGAAGCGGCCGATGACCTTCTTCATCGGCCGCGAGATCTTCAGCCATGTCGAGCGGGTGCTCGACCGGCTCGAGGACGTCGCCGACGAGATGCAGGGCATCGTGATCGACCACGCCTGATGGACGGCGCGCTCCCCTTCTACCTGCTGGTCGCGCTGATCGGCGTCGCCCTGCTGTTCGATTTCCTGAACGGCCTGCACGACGCCGCCAATTCGATCGCGACGGTGGTCTCGACCCGGGTGCTGAGCCCGCAGGTCGCGGTCGCCTGGGCCGCCTTCTTCAACTTCATCGCCTTCCTGTTCTTCGGCCTCCACGTCGCCGAGACGATCGGCAAGGGCATCGTCTCGGCCGACATCATCGATCCCGCCGTCGTGTTCGGCGCGCTGATGGGCGCGATCGTCTGGAACCTCATCACCTGGGCGCTCGGCATCCCCTCCAGCTCCAGCCATGCGCTGATCGGCGGGCTGCTCGGCGCCGGCATCTCCAAGGGCGGCCTGGCGGTGGTCGAAGGGTCCGGCGTCCTCAAGACCTCGGTCGCGATCTTCCTGTCGCCAACGCTCGGCATGTTCGTCGCCCTGCTGCTGGTGATCCTCACCTCCTGGCTGTTCCGCCGGGTCGACGCGCCGACCGCCGACAAGTCGTTCCGCCGGATGCAGCTCGTCTCGGCCGCCGCCTATTCGCTCGGCCATGGCGGCAACGACGCGCAGAAGACGATGGGGATCATCGCCGTGCTGCTCTTCTCGCAGGGCCTGCTCGGCAGCGAGTTCTACGTGCCCTTCTGGGTGGTGCTCTCGGCCCAGGCGGCGATGGGGCTCGGCACTTTGTTCGGCGGCTGGCGGATCGTCCACACGATGGGCTCACGCATCACCCGTCTGACCCCGCACCAGGGCTTCTGCGCGGAGACGGGCGGCGCGATCATGCTGTTTTCGGCGACCTGGCTCGGCATCCCGGTCTCGACCACCCACACGATCACCGGCTGCATCATGGGCGTCGGCGCCGCGCGCCGCGCCTCGGCGGTGCGCTGGGGCGTCGCCGGCAACATCGTCATCGCCTGGATCGTCACCATGCCCGCCGCCGCGATCATCGGCGCCGCCTTCTACTGGCTGACGCGGCTGTTCTAGCCGCAGCCTTGCGTGTCTCAGCCGGATAGGGCACCGTCCGCGCCGTCCCACATCCGCGCCGAGTCCTACAAGGGGGTTTCCACGCCATGATCCGCAGCTTTGCCGCGCTTACGCTCCTGCTCGTCTCCACCACAGCCACGGTCGCCGTCGCCCAGCGCGGCGACAGGGAGGAGCCGAAATGGGACGTCAACGCGCCACCGGGCCAGCGGACGCGGCAGGTGCAGATCAACACCGATGAGGGCACATGGATGAACGTCGACGTCAGCCCGGACGGGCGGACGATCGCGTTCGATCTCCTGGGCGACATCTACACGATGCCGATCGAGGGCGGCATGCCGCGCCGGATCACCTCCGGCCTCGCCTTCGACATGCAGCCGCGCTTCTCGCCCGACGGGCGCCAGATCGCCTTCACCTCGGATCGCGGCGGCGGCGACAACATCTGGGTGATGGCGACCGACGGCACCGGCGCCCGGGCGATCACCAGCGAGACCTTCCGCCTGCTCAACAACCCGACCTGGAGCCCGGACGGCCGCTACATCGCCGCACGCAAGCATTTCACCACCCAGCGCTCGCTCGGCACCGGCGAGATCTGGCTCTATCATGCCAGCGGCACCGGCGAGGGCGTCGCTTTGATCGAACGCCCAAACCCGCAGTTCCAGAAGGAGCTGGGCGAGCCCGCGTTCAGCCATGACGGCCGCTACATCTATTTCAGCCGCAACACGACGCCCGGCAACATCTTCGAATATGCGCAGGACGCCAACCAGGAGGTGTTCGCGATCGAGCGCTACGAGCTGGCCTCCGGCGAGCGCACCCAGGTGGCCGGCGGTCCCGGCGGCGCGGTCCGGCCCGAGCCGTCGCCGGACGGGCGCTGGCTGGCCTTCGTCCATCGCACGGGGGGCCTCAGCCGCCTGTTCGTCCGCGACCTGCGCACCGGCGAGCAGCGCCAGGTCTATGCCGATCTCGACCAGGACGTGCAGGAGACCTGGGCGGTCCATGGCGTCTATCCGAACATGGGCTGGACGCCGGACAGCAACACGATCGTGTTCTGGGCCGGCGGCAAGCTGCGCCGCGTCAACGTCGACGGCTCGGCTGCGGCGGAGATTCCGTTCCAGGTCAATGACACCCGCGTCGTGATCGATCCGCAAATCCCGTCGGTCGCGGTCGCGCCTGACAGCTTCACCACCCGGATGCCGCGCTTCGCCTCGGTGTCGCCGGACGGCAGCCGCGTCGTCTTCGAAACGCTGGGCCGGCTCTACATCCGCGACATGGCCGGCAATGCGAGCCCGCGCCTGCTCACCGCCGAGGACGGCGACTTCCAGCTCTTCCCGTCCTGGTCGCGCGACGGCAGCCGGATCGTCTTCGTGTCGTGGAACGACCAGCGGCTCGGCGAAGTCCGCACCGTCGCCGCCGATGGCAGCGGGCTCACCACCGTGACGCGGCAACCCGGCCACTACCGCCGCCCGCGCTTCTCGCCGGACGGATCGACCATCGTGTTCGAATCGAGCGCGTCGCAGGGGCTGACGTCGAACCGCTGGTCCGAGACCACCGGCGTCTACCGCGTGCCCGCCAATGGCGGCGAACTGACCCGGATCCTCTCCAGCGGCGGCAACCCGCAGTTCGGCGCCGCCTCGGACCGCGTCTTCGTCGAGGTCAACGAGGAACAGAAGCGCAAGCTGATCAGCGTCGACCTCTCCGGCGGCAACCGGCGCAACCATGCGCAGGGCGAGATGGTCACCGGCTACGAAATCTCGCCGGACGGCGGGACGCTCGCCTTCATCGAGGACTACAACGTCTTCGTCACGCCCTTCTTCAACGGCGTCGGCATGCTGAACCTGTCGGCGCGCGGCAACCAGATGCCGGTCACCCGCGCGACCGCCAACGGCGGCAGCTATGCCGGCTGGACCCGCGGCGGCCAGACGCTGACCTGGACGACGGGGCCGAACCTCTACAGCGCCGTGGCCTCCTCCCTCCTGCGCACCGCGCCGGGCGGCGAGGCCTATCGCGTGCCGACCGACGGCACCTCGCTCGCCATCACCGTCGCCGCCGACCGGCCGCAGGGGGTCACCGCGCTCGTCGGCGCGCGCATCGTCACCATGGCGGGCGACGACGGCGGCGTGATCGAGGACGGCGTGATCGTCGTCGACGGCAACCGCATCCAGGCCGTCGGCCCGCGCGCCTCGGTCCAGATCCCGGCCGGCGCGCGCACCGTCGACGTCGCGGGCCGCACCATCATCCCCGGCCTGATCGACGGCCACGCCCATGGCGGCCAGGGCGAGGACGACCTGATCCCGCAGCAGAACTGGTCGGCGCTCTCCCACCTCGCGCTCGGCGTCACCACCGTCCACGACCCGTCGAGCACGGCGAGCGAGATCTTCGTCGCCGGCGAGATGCAGCGCGCCGGCGTGATCCTCGCCCCGCGCACCTTCTCCTCGGGCGAGATCGTCTACGGCGCCCGCTCGCCCGGCCGCTACGCCCTCATCGACAGCTACGACGACGCGCTCGGCCACATCCGGCGGCTGCGCATCGAAGGTGCGCATTCGATCAAGAACTACAACCAGCCGCGTCGCAACCAGCGCCAGCAGGTCGCCGCCGCCGCCCGTGCCGAGAACATCCTCGTCGTCCCCGAGGGCGGCTCGCTGTTCCAGCTCGACGTCACCCTGATCCAGGACGGCAATTCGACCGTCGAGCACAATATCCCGCAGCGGCGCCTCTACAACGATCTGGTGAGCCTCTTCAGCCAGACCCGCGTCGGCTACAACCCGACCCTGGTCGTCACCTATGGCGGGCTCGCCGGCGATCCCTACTGGAGCCAGGCGCAGCAGGTGTGGAACCATCCGCTCCTCACCCGCCATTCGCCGCCCGAGGCGCTCGCCGGCCGCGTGCGCGCGGTGATCGCTCCGGCCGACCAGTTCTCCGACCAGTACAGCGCCCGGGAATCGCACCGGCTGTACCAGGCCGGCGTGCCGATCGCGATCGGCGGCCACGGCCAGCAGCCGGGCCTCGCCGCCCACTGGGAGATCTGGAGCCACGTCCGCGGCGGCGCGAGCCCGCTCGAGGCGCTGCGCCACGGCACGATCGACGGCGCGCGGATGTACGGCTTTTCCGACATCGGCAGCCTGGAGGCCGGCAAGCTCGCCGACCTCCTCATCCTCGACGCCAATCCGCTCGAGGATATCCAGAACACCGACAATATCGTCCAGATCATGCTGAACGGCCGGCTTTACGACGCCGCGACGCTCGACGAGACGGTCACCGGCAACCGCCAGCGTCAGCCTTATTTCTGGGAACAGGACGGCGCCGGCAGCAATCCGGCCGCCGCGACCGTCGGCCACATGGAGGATTGATCGGCGGGCTTGACCTGAACCAACGTCATTGCGAGCCCTTCGACGCCGCCTGCGGCGGCGCTCAGGATAAACTCCGCGAAGCAATCCAGTGGCGCCTCCGACCCAGACTGGATTGCTTCGTCGCTTCGCTCCTCGCAATGACGAGGTGGTCTTGAACAAGCACGCGCCACGCTGGAATCCGCTGGATGCGCCCGCCGCCACCCGGGAAAAACAGGGTTAACGCGGGGAGTCGCGCTCATCTTTCGGTAAATGTTTTTGCGGATACTGTCCCGATCAGCCTGGGATGGGACGATGGCGACACACGCTTTTCAATTGTCCGGCGACATGGTGACGCGGCTCGAGCCGCGCATCGCCGACCACCGCAGCGAGGAACGGCATGGCGGCCTCGTCGACTGCGCAACGCTCTTCTTCCGCGGCGCCGTCTATGTCGTGCCGGTGGTGAACATCTCCAGCCGCGGCACGATGATCGAGAGCGACCTCTTGCCGCGCCTCGGCGAGAACGTGACGATCCGGTTCGAGGCGTGCAGCCCGATCCAGGCCTTCGTCCGCTGGATCCGCGACGGTCGCATCGGCCTCAACTTCGGCGGTGAGCTCACCGTCGGTTAAGCAGCCCACCGGAACCATCCTCAAACCCGCGCTTTGAAGGCGCCTGCGGGACGCGGCTTGATCGGCACGCCGCCGAGGTCCATCCCGTCGATGGTTCACCGCCTTCGAGGATGTGCATGCGTCTCCTTCCCCTGCTCCTCACCGCCGCACTCGTGCCGATGGCCGCGCCCGCCCAGGACACGCCGCCGGCGACGGGTCTCTCCGATCTCAACGCCGCGGTGTCCGAGCTCGACGACAACCCTGAAGACACATCGCAGGAACCCGCAGCCGCGCCTGCCGGGCAGCCGCCGGCCACCGGGGCACCGGCCGACCCGCCGGAGACCGAACCCGCCGAGCCGCCGGCCGCCGAACCCGCCGCCCAGCCGGAACGGCCGCGCCTGACGCCGCCCGCCGGGCCGCTGACGGGCGCCCAACGGGCCGAGCTCGCCGCCGCCGGCCAGCGCGGCCAGCTGCTCATCGCACTCGCCCGCGCCGGCATCATCGGCACGCAGGACATGCTGAGCCGAGTCTCCGATCCCGAAGGCGCCGGCATCGCTGGCTGGATCGCCACGCCCGAAGGCAACGGCATGAGGATCATCTTCTACGCCCGCGGCGAGAGCGGGCCGGTCGCGGTCTACCGCGCCGACATCCTCGGCACGCGCGTCACCTCGCGCGATGTCTTCCTCGGCGCCGACCGGCCAGCGCTGAACCCGCTCGAGGCGCGGATGGCGGCCGCGCGCGACGCCACCGACGGCCTCGAGAACCAGGCCTGCGGCGGCCAGCCGTTCAACGTCTTCGTCATCCCGCCGGCGTCGGCGAGCGCGCCGGTCGACGTCTATCAGATCAGCCCCGCGACCCAGCGCGACCGCTTCCCGCTCGGCGGCCATTTCAGATCGACCGTCGCCGCCGACGGCACCGTCGGCGACACACGCAGCTTCGCCGAGGGCTGTACGGACCTCGCCGCGCCGGCCGCTCCGGCCGGCCAGGCGCGCCAACCGCTCGACGTCGCCGCGCCCGATGATGCGCTGCCCACCGAGATCCACGCCTTCCTGTCGCTGTGGAGCGGCCGCCCCCTGCGCGTCGCCGCCGGCGATCCGCCGCGCGAGTTCCTCGTCGCCGGAGAGGCAATCACCGCGGCCAATCCGCCCGTCGGGCGCTAGGTGACCCCGGCGCCCGCCCCGGCCGGGATGCGCACATTGGCGCGATAGCCGTCGGGCTTGTCGCCGACCGCCGCGCCGCCGGTGATCATGCCCTGCGTCTCGTCCCCGAAGAAGCTGTAGGGGAAGGGCGTGTCCGGCCGGCTCACCTCGTCGAGCCGCGCCGTCAGCGCCGGATCGAGGGTGAAGTCGAGCGCGGCGAGATTGGCCTGGAGCTGATCCACCTTCGTCGCGCCGAGGATCACCGAGGCGATGCCCGGCCGGTTCGCCACCCAGTTGAGCGCGACGCTCGCCATCGACCGGCCGGCCTCCTTCGCAACCGCCTCCAGTTCGGCAACGATCCGCCAGTTGCGCTCGGTGAACTTCTGGAAGCCGGGATTGGTCGAGCCGCGCAGCGTCTCCAGCCGGCCCTGGCCTTGCGCGCCCGGCTTGTACTTGCCGGAAAGCAGGCCGCTGCCGAGCGGGCTCCAGACCGTGACGCCGACGCCATGGGCGGCGCCGAACGGCACGAACTCATGCTCGATGTTGCGCTGGACGAGCGAATATTCGAGCTGGATCGACGAGACCGGTTCCCAGCCCCTCAGCTCCGCCACCGCCTGCGCCCGGCCCGCATACCAGCCCGGCACGTCGGAGAGGCCGACATGGCGGATCTTGCCGGCGCGGACGAGATCGTCGAGCGTGCGCATCGCCTCCTCGGCGGGCGTCAGGCGGTCCCAGCAATGGAGGATGTAGAGGTCGATATAGTCGGTGCCGAGCCGCTTCAGCGAGGCGTCGACCGCGCGCAGGATGTTCTTGCGCCCGTTGCCGCCGGCATTGGGGTTGCCGGGCTCGCCGTTGAAGGTGAACTTGGTCGCCACCACTGCACGGTCGCGCAAGGACCGCTCGGCGATGAACTCGCCAAGCCAGGTCTCACTGATCCCGCCAGTATAGCCGTCGGCGGTGTCGTAAAAATTGCCGCCGGCGTCCGCATAGGCGTTGAACAACGCGCGCGCCGTCTCCTTGTCCGCGCCCCAGCCCCAGTCGGTGCCGAAGGTCATCGTGCCGAGCGCCAGCCGGCTGACCCGAAGGCCGGTCCGGCCGAGCGTGTAATAGTCGGTGTTCATTGGTCGGTTCCTTGTCCGGAAAAGGGGTCAGCGTTCGCTGTCCATGTGCGCGAGCTGGGCGGCGGGGTAGCGTTCGCCCGCCGCCGCGCCCTTGGGCACCGCCGTCTCGATCGCGGCGAGATCCTCCTCGGTCAGCCTGACCTCGAGCGCGCCCAGTGCCTCGTCGAGCCGCTCGCGCCGCCGCGCGCCGACCAAAGGCACGATGCAGCCGCTGCGCGAGAGCACCCAGGCGATGGCGATCTGGGCGACGCTGACGCCCTTCTCCTCGGCGACCCGCCGCAGCGCCTCGACCAGGGCGAGGTTGTGGTCGAGATTTCCGCCCTGGAAGCGCGGGGACATCGCGCGGAAGTCCTGCCCGGCGCGGTCCTTCGACCAATGGCCGCTGATCAGGCCGCGCGAGAGCACGCCATAGCCGGTGATGCCGATGCCGAGCTCCCAGCAGGTCGGCAATATCTCCGTCTCGATCCCCCGCGAGATCAGCGAATATTCGATCTGCAGGTCGCTGATCGGATGGACCGCATGGGCCCGCCGGATCGTCTCGGCGCTGACTTCGCTGAGGCCGATATGGCGGACATGGCCGGCCTGGATCAGCTCGGCGACCGCGCCGACCGTGTCCTCGATCGGCACCTCCGGATCGAGCCGCGACGGCCGGTAGATGTCGATCACGTCGGTGCCGAGCCGCTTCAGCGAATAGGCCGCGAAGTTCTTCACCGCCTTGGGCCGGCCGTCATAGCCGAACCAGCCCATGTCGGGATCGCGCAGCGCGCCGAACTTGACGCTCAGCGTCAGCCGGTCGCGCTCGAGCCTCTTCAGCGCCTCGCCGATCAGCATCTCGTTATGGCCCATGCCGTAGAAGTCGCCGGTGTCGATGAGAGTGATCCCGCGCTCGACCGCCATGGCAAGGGTGGCGAGGCTCTCGCCCCGATCGGCCGGCCCGTAGAAATCGGACATGCCCATGCATCCCAGCCCGATCGCCGAAACCACCGGCCCGGTGCTGCCCAGATGACGCTGCTTCATCGTCCCGTCTCCCTTTTTGTCCCCACCCGCCCGCCAGCGCGGCACGGCGCCGCGCAAGGATTTCGATGCCTGTCGATGTCGGGTATCGCGGCCTTGTCGGGGCCGCCCGGTCCGGACTTGGACCGTCATCCTGCTTATGCCTTGCGCCCGTGCGTCCGCGGTAGACAGATGCGCCGCCATTCTTGCACGATCCTCCGGCTCCGGAGCGGGCACCCCGGAGCCGGACTGGCGCCCGATCGGACACCGGTTGATCAGAAGTCGCCGCGGGTCGGGCGGACGATGATCTCGCTCACGTCGACGTCGTCCGGCTGCTCGATCGCGAAGCGGATCGCGCGGGCGATGGCGTCGGGGGTGATCGCGACGGCGCGGAACTCCTCCATCGCCGCCGATGCGGTCGCATCGGTGATGTCGCTGCCCAGCTCGCTTTCGACGACGCCCGGCGAGATGATCGTCGCGCGCACGTCCTTGTGCTCCTGGCGGATGCCGTCGGTGATCGCCCAGACCGCGAACTTGGTGGCGCAATAGACGGCGCCGGTCGGCACCACATAATGCGCGCCCAATGAGGCGACGTTGACGAACTGGCCGGAGCCCTGCGCCACGAAGCGCGGCAGGCCGGCGGCGACGCCGTTCAGCACGCCGCGCACGTTGACGTCGATCATCCGGTCCCATTCGTCGGTCTTGAGCGCGGCGAGCGGCGACAGCGGCATGACGCCGGCATTGTTGACGATCACGTCGACCCGGCCGAAGCGCGCTTCGGCGTCCGCCACGAACGCTTCGAAATCGGCGCGGTCCGAAACGTCGAGGCGGCGGAAGGCGACCGCGCCGCCAAGCTCCGCGGCCAGCTTTTCCAGCCGGTCGGTGCGCCGCGCGCCGAGCAGGAGCCGGGCGCCGCGGGCGGCCAGCTCGCGCGCCGTCGCCTCGCCGATGCCGCTCGAGGCGCCGGTGATCAGAATGACCTTGTCGGAAATGTCCGTCATGATTCGTCTCCCTGGAATGCGATGGGCGTGATGTGGTGCCGCGGCGATCGGCAGCGGTAGCCGGATGCGCCGCGATCCTTGCACGATCCTCCGAAGCGGGTGCTTTCCGCTTGCGCGCGCGAGGCGGAAGGCGGAAGGGCGCATTCATGGACACGCTCTCTGAAATGGCCGGCCTGATCGCGCGCCACGCCCCCGTGGACGGCATCCACGCGACGCCGGTCGATCGCCTCACCCTTATCCGATCCTCCGGGCCGAGCCTGCCCAGCCCCGGCATCTACCAGCCGTCGCTCTGCCTCGTCGCCAGCGGCGCCAAGCGCGTGACCCTCGGCGACCGAATCTATTGCTACGATGCCTCGCGCTACCTCATCGTGACGGTCGACCTGCCGGTGCTCGGTCATGTCATCGAGGCGACGCCCGACGCGCCCTATCTCTGCGTCCGGCTCGACCTCGATCTCGTCACGCTCGGCCAGCTGATGATCGAGTGCGGGGTCAGCGCGCCGCCGCCCGGCTTCGCGCCCGGCCTCGTCGTCCATGACGCCGATCCCGCGCTGCTCGACGCGGCGGTGCGGCTGCTCAGGCTGCTCGACAGGCCCGGCGACATCGGCGTGCTGGCGCCGCTCGCCGAACGCGAGATACTCTACCGCCTCCTGACCGGCGAGGAAGGCCTCGTCCTGCGCCACATCGCGACGATGCAAAGCCGGCTGGCCCAGGTCAGCCGCGCGATCACCTGGATCAAGCGCCATTTCCGTACCCCGTTCAGCGTCGAGGCGGTGGCGCGCGAGGCGGGGATGAGCCCGTCGGCGCTGCACGCGCATTTCAAGGCGGTCACCGCGATGAGCCCGCTCCAATATCAGAAACAGATGCGCCTGCAGGAAGCGCGCCGGCTGATGCTCGGCCAGGCGCTCGACGCCGCCAGCGCCGGCTTCGAGGTCGGCTACGAAAGCCCGTCCCAGTTCAGCCGCGAATATCGCCGCCTGTTCGGCCTGCCGCCGTCACGCGACATCGTGCGCCTGCGCGCCCATCCCGAGCTGATGCCCGCCTGACCATTTTCCGCGCAGGCGTGTGCGAACAGGGTTGGCGCGCGCACCCTGGCCGGAACGGGCCGTCCGCTGTCTCGTTGATGCCGGCGAGGACTAGCGAAGGAGGCTCATGATGAGCGCCACCGGCCTCGACGTCTTCGACAAGACGCTGCAGACCACCAACATCTGGCTCGGCGAGATCATGGAGCGGCTCGGCCCGGACCGGCAGGTCGCCTGGAAGGTCCTGTCGACCGTGCTGCACAAGCTGCGCGACCGGCTGCCGCTCGAGCTCGCCGCCCACCTGGGCGCGCAGCTGCCGCTGCTGGTGCGCGGAGTCTATTACGACCAGTTCTCGCCGGGCCGGCAGCCGAGCGACTGCCGGACGCCCGAGGAGTTCACCGCCGAGGTCGCCGAATGGCTGAGCGACATCCGGCCGGTCGATCCCGACGAGGCGGTGGCCGCGGTATTCGGCGTACTGAGCCGCCATCTCTCGGACGGCCAGATCGCCAAGGTGCGTGGTGCCCTGCCCAAGGGGCTGCGCATGCTCTGGGACGGGGCGGATGCCCGCATGCTCGCCGACGCCGGGGCCTGAACGGACCGCGCGAACAAATCGTTGAAAATCCGTGCCTTCGGACGGCATTCTTGCTATACTGGCGAACGCTGGGGGAACGAAGGAGACGGACCATGTCTCAACAGACGAACACCCTGCTCAATGAGACGGACGCGCTCGATCAGCGGCACGCGCTGGTCTCGTCCCGTCGGGTGGAAGGGACGCCGGTCTACAACCGCGCGGAGAAGCGGCTTGGCGCCATCCATTCCGTTATGATCGACAAGCAGAGCGGCAAGGTCGCCTATGCCGTCCTGTCGCTGCGCGGCCTGATCGGGCTCAGCGAGCGGGTGCATCCCTTGCCGTGGGAGATGCTCCATTATGACGTCGACCTCGACGCTTATGTGATCGACGTGACGCCGGAGCAATTCCAGCAGGCGCCGACGCTCCGGCTCGACCGCGCCGACCGGCCGCAGCCGCGCGACTATGAAGAAGTCGCCGGCTATTATGAGCGGCTGCCCTGGTGGGGCCTGTAGGGAGAGCCTGAAGCGGCTCAGTCCGCCGGCTCGATCACGATCTCGGTCTTGAGCGAGTTGGCGATGAAACATTGCACGTGCGCCTCGTGATGGAGGTGCGCCAGCTCTTCCGCCGTCGGCGCCCGCCCGACAAAGGCGATGCGCGGCCTCAGCGCGATCCGCGTGATGCCCATCCGCCCGGGCGCGACCCGGCTCATCGTCCCCTCGGCGGTGTCGCTGTAGCTTTCGACCTCGAATCCCGCCTGCTGGGCGACCCACAGGAAGGAGAGCATGTGGCAGGAGGACGCGGAGGCGACCAGCGCCTCTTCGGGATCGACCGCGGCCCGATCGGACATCGGGATGCGCACCACGTCCGGCGACGACGAGCCGGGGACGACCGCACCGCCGTCGAAGCGCCATTCATGGCGGCGGCTGTAGCGACCGCTGGCGAACTGGCCGTCCGACCGCCACTCAATCGTCGCGACATGCTTCGCCATTGCGTTCCTTTCACCTTTAAACACCATTCGGGCGAACGGAGTGGTGGCCTCCCTCCGGGTGTCTAGTCGACGACCAGCGCCGGCTTGTCGCCGCCCGGGAACATGTCGGTCGTCGAAGCCGCACCCTTCGGACGCGGCAGGTCCGTCGGCGTCGCGATCAGCATCGTCGATGCATCGCCCGCCAGGGCGGAGCGCCGGGCGAGACGGCCATCGATCTGCGCGCCGGCGGCGATGCTGATCGTCTCGTAGGTCACGTCGCCGGTCACCCGCCCGCTCGCCTCGATGATGAGCGTCTTGGCGTTGACCGTGCCTTCGACCAGGCCGGCGATTCGGGCCTCGTCGGCGACGATGTCGCCGGCGACGGTGCCGCTTGCGCCCTGGACGAGCTGGCCGCAGCGGACATGGCCGTCGATTCGCCCGTCGACATGGAGCTGTGAACCGGTCGTGAGATTGCCGTCGATCACCACTTCCGGGCCGATGAAGGACAGCCCGGTCTGCGAAGACTTGCCCGGCCGGACCGCCGGCACCGAATCCTTGCGTGAGAACATGTTGCCCCCTGTTCGTGCGCAGCGCGACTATCGCGCGCCAGGCGCACCGGATCAAGCGCGGGCGAATACGGTGAAACGGCGTAACCTGTTTGACAGCAATGGGGGCCGACGTCGCCGCCGGCCCCCACGGTCCCGTCGCGGGGGAAAACCAAGCCTGGGAGGCGAGGCAGTCCGCGCGGGCTGGTTCGAAAAACCGCGCCGGGCCGGGGGCCCGAACATCGGCTTTCAGGGGTCCTTCCGGGAGACCGGGCTCCCTTTCGGTTTTCCCTTCGGGCTCCCCGTCAGGGCCGAAGCCCTGGCGGTTCGCCGCTTGGCGGATGACCGGAAACCTGCGCTCCCGCTCTTCACTGCCGACCCCGCGCCGCCGCCGAAGCCTTGGTGCGGTTCCGACAGGCCCTCGGTCGAAACCTCGGGTCCGCCTGACAAGTCCCTCCGCCGAAGCCTCGGGTCCTGTCGCTTCGCAGCTCCCGGATTCTGAGGCCCGGTCCTGCCCGACATGTCCGGAACCGAAGTTCCTTTCATCCCGGTGACGGTGCGCGGACGTTGAAGTCCCGCCTTCCGCCGGGCTGGCCTCGATCCCGAAGGTTCGAGGGCCGGCCTGAAATCGGTTCCGTCCGCCCGAAGGCGTCCGGTTCCGATCGGGCGCTTCACGAAGCCTGCCGCCTTCGCATCCGCCAAAGGGCAAGCCCGCAGCTTCCGCCATGCGGCGGCTTCGTCAGCCGCCCCGCCTTCGTGGCCAGAACCTCCACGTCTGGTGGGACAGGAGGCCCGTTCACTCGGGCTGCAGCCTCGAAACGCTCCGAACCGTTGCCGGCGGATCGCCCTTGGCCACGACACGAAGCTGTCATGGAATCCGAGTCGCACCAAGCGGATTCGCGCTGTGGATAACGAGGATAACGGGCATAAGTGCACGCCGGCACGCACAGGTCGCCGCCCCTCTTGCCAGAGGCGAATCGGGCCGCGAAAGCGGTGGCGCCAAGCCCCGGCTTGCGGTGCGCGCAATCGCCGCATAAAGGGGCGCCATTGCTTGTTCGAGCGCGGCGGGGAGCACGCGCGTCTTCTGGAGGTCCAAAGAGGGGCATGAACGATCGTTTCAACACGATTGCGGGCTGGGCGCTGGGTGCCGGAATCGTCCTGCTGGGCGGCACCCTCGTGACCGGCGAGATCTTCAAGGCCGAACGCCCCGAGACGATGGGCTATCCGATTGCGGGCGTCGAGGAAGAAGGCGGCGAGGCCGGCGAGGCCGAGCAGCCGATCGCCCACTTCCTCCAGACCGCCGACGCGGCGCGCGGCGAGGCGGTGTTCCGCAAGTGCGCGGCCTGCCACAATACGAACCAGGGCGGCGCCAACGGCCTCGGTCCGAATCTCTTCGGCGTGATGGGCGAGGCGATCGCCAGCCCGAGCCGTGCCTTTGCCTTCTCCTCTGCGCTGACCGACCATGGCGGCACCTGGGACTGGGAGAATATGAGCGCGTGGCTGAAGTCGCCGCGCAACTTCGCCCAGGGCACCAAGATGACCTTCGCCGGCCTCTCCGACCCGCAGGACCGCGCCGACATCATGCTGTATCTCAACCAGCATGGCGGCCGGCTCACCATCCCGCCGCCTCCGGCCGCGGACGCCCCGGCGGAAGGCGGCGATGCCGCCGCACCGGCCGGCAACGCGGCCGCGCCCGCGGACAATGCGGCCGCCCCGGCCGCGGGCAACGCCGCCGAAGCCGCGCCGGGCAACGCGCAATGAGATCTAGGACCAATCGACATTCAGCATGAAACTCCCTCTCCCTCAAGGGAGAGGGTACAAAACTGAATGTCGATCCGTCCTAATCGCCGGCGAACTGGCTGAGGTCGATCGCCGCGACCGCTCCGGCCATGTCCGGATGCCTCCTGGCGAGCGCTTTGGCCGCGCGCTTGAGCTCGCCCTTCAGATAGGTCTTGAGATGGGGTGCCGCCGCCGTCGCATCGCGGCCGGCCAGCCGCTCGGCGATGACCAGCGCCGTCACCAGCGCACCCTCGCTCAGATAGCCCTGACCGCCAGACGACCAGCCCATCTCCCCGGCGCCGTGGAACTGCCTGAAGTTGCGGGCGCTGTTCGCGAGGAAGATGCCGAAGCCGAGATAGACCGCGGCGAGATCGGTGTGCAGTTCGTGCAGGTCCCAGCCGCCCGGCGGCGTGCCCTCGGCCGTCGCCATCAGATAGTGGCCGAGCTCGTGGGCGAAGGTCGCAATCATGGCGCCGGTGTCGTTCACCAGCCCCGGATTGTAGGTGATGACCGCGGGCCGTCCGGGCAGATCTTCCGCAATGTGGAACGTACCGCAGGGCGCAGGCGCGGCCGCGTGCCGAATCAGATGGGCATTGCCTGCATCGACCTCCCGGTCGCGGTCACCCTCGCGCAGGTCGCAGGGCCAGTCGGCCATGCCGGCCGCCGCGCGCACCTCCTCGAACAGGACCTCGACCCCGCGCCGCCCGGCCGACGGAAAGAAGGCCGGCGTCGCCGTGATCAACCCGTCCTGCGCGGGCGCGCCGAATTCGCGCAGCAGCCATTTGAAGGTCGCGAGCTGGAATTCGAGCTCTTCCCCGTCGATCGGCAGCTTCGGCCCGAACAGGGAGGAGAGCCCCATGGCTAGCAGCAGCCCAGATCCTCGGCCATCGCCGAATAATAATTGCAGACATGGCCCCAGGCCTCGTCCGCGGTCTCGCAGAAGGTGAAGAGGTCGAGGTCGGCCTGGGCGATCACGCCTTCGTCGACCAGCGCCTGGAAGTCGACCACCCGGTTCCAATAGTCGCGGCCGAAGAACAGGATCGGCATCGGCTTCACCTTGCCGGTCTGGACCAGGGTCAGCAGCTCGAACGCCTCGTCGAACGTCCCGAACCCGCCCGGGAACACCGCCACCGCGCGGGCGCGCAGCAGGAAGTGCATCTTCCTCAGCGCGAAATAATGGAAGCGGAAGGAGAGCTGCGGCGTCACATATTCGTTCGGCGCCTGCTCGTGCGGCAGGACGATGTTGAGGCCGATCGTCTCCTGCCCTTCGTCATGGGCGCCGCGATTGGCCGCCTCCATGATCGACGGGCCGCCGCCCGAGCAGACGACGAACTGGCGCCGCCCCTCCGCATCCGGCTTCACCCGGCTGACGATCCGCGCAAGCGTGCGGCACTCGTCGTAATAATGCGACTTGGCCTTGAGCCGCTCGGCGACGAGCTTCTGGTGCTCGGTGGACGCCGCGGCGATCAGCGCGTCGGCCTTGGACGGCTCGGGAATGCGTGCCGAACCATAGAAGACGAAGGTCGAGGCGATGTTCGCCTCCTCGAGCAGCAGCTCGGGCTTCAGCAGTTCGAGCTGGAAGCGCACCGGCCTCAGATCCTCGCGCAGCAGGAAGTCCATGTCCTGGAAGGCGAGACGGTAGGCCGGATCAACCGTCTGCGGGCTTAC
The DNA here is from genome assembly GCF_031157375.1 of Sphingosinicella sp. LHD-64. Classification (GTDB taxonomy): domain Bacteria; phylum Pseudomonadota; class Alphaproteobacteria; order Sphingomonadales; family Sphingomonadaceae; genus Allosphingosinicella. The sequence continues at coordinate 80,102 of NZ_JAVIFV010000007.1, read as the reverse complement.
GGTCGCCTGCGCGGCGGTTTCGGCTTCTTCGCGCGCCGGGTGGAAGACGCGCTTCGGGGGGACGGGATCGCTCATCGCGGCGGTTTACGGCGCACGCCCGCTTCCCGCAATGCGCCCGGCGACTATTCCGCCGCGACCGGCGCCGGCGGCGCCCGGCGCGGCCTGAGGCGGCTGATCAGGCGCGGGATCGGGCCGTTGCGCGCCATCCATTCGGCATAGTCGCGATAGGCGGGATCGGCCATCAGGTGGCGCTCCTCGGTCCGCGCCCGCCAGTAATAGACGCCGCTCACCAGGCCGAGCACGACGGTGTTGCGGATCATGTCGACCGGATTGCCGCTGACGGCGAGGAACGGCAGCACCGCGAACCACCAGTAGAGGTTCTTGGACACATAGGCCGGATGCTTGGTCCAGGCATAGGGCCCGTGGGTCAGGATACCGCGATGAGTGAGGTTGGAGAAGCGCAGGCCGAACGCCACCGTCGCCCAGGCATAGACGGCGGTGAGGAAGACCAACCAGAGGCCCATCAGGGCGGTGGCCAGCGGATAGGCGGCCAGCCAGTGGGTCCAGCCGTCCGAGCCCGCCGTCCCCATATGATAGTCGAGCGGCCCGCCGGAGTTCATCATGATGAACGGCGGGTAGCAGATCAGCGCCGCCGTCCACCCCGCGGCATAGGGGTTGGCGCTGCGGATATGGGCGTCGAGCGGCTTCAGCGTCAGAACGTAGCCGACCGTGGCGAAGGTCACGTCGATCATGAACATGGCCGAGATCAGCCAGTGGGCGAGGTTGACCGGATTGGCCGCGATCCAGCCCGATTCCGCCGCGACCGCCTGCTGCCAGTTGCCCGGCACGATCGAGATCATGAAGGCGAGGAAGAAGCCCTTCACCGCCCAGGCGCGGAAGAAGTCGTGCAGCTCCTGCCGGTCGACGAGATCGACGCGCCCGATCAGCAGCTGGCCGAAATGCCAGGCGCCGTCCTTCGGCTCGGCGAGGCGGCGATCGAGCCAGATCACATAGGGGATCGAGAGGAGCGCCATCGGGATTGCCGCGACCCCGATCACCTGCATGGCGAAGAGATAGGCGCCGTCCCAATACCAGCGCGCGATGCAGTAGAGCGCGCCGATCACCCCCCAAATGCCCCAGAGCCCGGCGATCTTCACCAGGCTGACGTCGAGGCTTTCCTTCAGCGCTCGCGGGGCGCGCGCCCAGTCGATTCCGGTGCTGGGATTGCGGTGGACCTTGTCGACGAGGAGCGACCAGAGCACCATCGGCACGCCGCAGGCGAAGAGCGCGGTCAGCGCCGCCAGCGGCCCCTGCATCCCGTAAGCGCGCGCCACCGCCGTCCAGCCCGCCAGCCCGGCAAGCCCGGCAAGCCCCACGCCGGTGCTGACCGCGGATCGCGGCCGCGGATCATGGCGCGCCGCCGGCGCGGTCTCGGGTTGGGCAGTCATCGCCGGGCCGGCCTAGCGCAGCAGTGGTAAGCAAGCCGTGAAGATTGCAGCCGCCTGGAATGCCGCGCTTTCCCCGGTCGCCGCGATGCGGCGCCTCCAGGGAATGCGGTAAAAACGAGGGTATCGGTAAGGACTTCTTAAATATGTTTCCGGCCAAGGTGGGAGGAAGGGCGGAAGTGTGTCCGTGCAAGATGGGCAATCGCGCCCAGGGCGGGTCATCAGGTGGGTCATCAGATGCTGGCACAAGAAGAGATCGTGGAGACGAGCTTCTCCTTCTCGAACCAGGTTCCGTCGCCGCCCGAGCGGCGGCACGCGGAGCGCCATCTCAAGATCCTGCGCGTCGGCACGTTGATGGTCGACGGCCGCCGCGAGCTCTGCCTCATCCGCAACATCTCCGCCGGCGGCCTGATGGCCCATGTCTACAGCCAGGTCGCGATCGGCCAGGCAGTGACGGTCGAGCTCAAGACCAACCAGCAGGTCAGCGGCAAGATCGCCTGGGTGCGCGACTCCAATGCCGGTATCGCCTTCGACACCGAGGTCGACATCGAGGAGCTGCTCGCCAACCCGACCGTGCTCGACAATGGCTGGCGCACCCGCGCGCCGCGCATCGAGGTCGATCGCTCGGCGACGTTGCGCGCCGGCGCGCGGCTCTTCCGCGTCCAGACCCGCGACATCTCCCAGAGCGGCCTCAAGATCGAGACCGACGGCGCGTTCGAGGCCGGGGCGGCGGTGGTCGTGACGCTCGACGATTTCCGTCCGGTCCCGGGCGTGGTCCGGTGGCAGAGCGGGCGTGCGTGCGGCATCTCGTTCAATGACGTCATCCCGCTCCCTGAGCTGATCGCCTGGCTGAAGCGCCGCTGACCCAGGCGGAAACGGCTGGAAAAATCCGTCTCCGCAACGAATAGTCGGCGAATCCAGACAGGGAGTCGCCCCATGTTCCGATCCGGCTTCAAGATCGCTGCGGCCGTCCTGGCCCTGCCCCTCGCCGCCGCCGGCCTCGCCCAGACAACCCACGAGAACCGGCCCAACCAGAACTCCGCCGGGCAGATCGCGACCCAGCCCGCGCGCGATGTCGGAATCCAGCGGACCGAGGTCCCGCCCGTGCTCGAACGCGCGGCCGCCGATCCTTACGGGCTCGACGGCGCGAGGACCTGCGCACAGATCTCGGCGGCGATCATCGAGCTCAGCGGCGTGCTCGGCACGGATTTCGATATGCCGGCCGAAGCGCAGGGGAGCGAGGCCGGGCGGATCGCCGCCGCGGGCGGCCGAATGGTTGTCAATTCGGTCGTGCCGTTCCGCAGCCTGATCCGGGAATTGAGCGGCGCCGCCGATCAGCAGCGCCGGCTCGAGGCCGCGGTCGACGCCGGTATCGCCCGGCGCGGCTTCCTGCGCGGGCTGCACCGCAGCCGCGGCTGCCGCACCGGCCTGGCGGCGCCCGCGACCGCTGCCCGCTAGCCTGGCACCGTCTAACGGCCCTTCGATTGCGCCGGCGGGGCGGGCGGCCTAAGTTCGGCCCATGCCCGATGCCCTCTCCGCACCCGCCGCCCCGCACACGATTCGCCGCGAGGACTATCGTCCGCCCGACTGGCTGGTGCCGGAGATCGCGCTCGATTTCGATCTCGACCCCGAACGGACGGTGGTCCGCTCCCGTCTGACCGTCGCGCGGCAGGGCGACCACAATCTTCCGGTCCGGCTCGACGCCCAGGGCCTGCGCATCCTCCGCGTCGCCGTCGACGGCGCGCCGGTCAACTACTGGTTCGAGGAGGAGGTGCTGAAGGTGCCGGTCAACGGCGAAAGCGCGGTGATCGAGACCGAGGTCGAGATCAGCCCGCGCGCCAACACCCAGCTCATGGGTCTCTACGAGTCGGGCGGGATGCTGTGCACCCAGTGCGAGGCCGAAGGCTTCCGGCGGATCACGCCCTTCCCGGACCGGCCCGACGTGCTCAGCCGCTACCAGGTGAAGATGACCGCCGACAAGGCGCGCTTCCCGGTGCTGCTCGCCAACGGCGATCCTGTCGCTTCGGGGGAATCCGAGGGCGGACGGCACTGGGCCGAATGGCACGATCCCTTCCCCAAGCCCTGCTATCTGTTCGCCCTCGTCGCCGGCGATCTCGTTGCCAATCGCGACCGCTTCACCACCCGCTCCGGCCGCACCGTCGATCTCGGCATCTGGGTCCGCGATGGCGATCTCGAGCGGACCGACCATGCCATGGCCAGCCTCAAGGCGGCGATGAAGTGGGACGAGGAGGTGTTCGGCCGCGAATATGATCTCGACGTGTTCAACATCGTCGCGGTCGCCGACTTCAATTTCGGCGCGATGGAGAACAAGGGCCTCAACGTCTTCAACTCGCGCTACATCCTGGCCGATCCGGACACCGCGACCGACCAGGATTATGACGGCATCGCCGGCGTGGTCGCGCACGAATATTTCCACAACTGGTCGGGCAACCGCGTCACCTGCCGCGACTGGTTCCAGCTTAGCCTGAAAGAGGGCTTCACCGTCTTCCGCGACCAGCAGTTCAGCGCCGACATGGGCAGCCGCGCGGTCAAGCGGATCGAGGACGTGCGGATGCTGCGTGCCGCCCAGTTCCCGGAGGATGCCGGTCCGCTCGCCCATCCGGTGCGGCCCGATTCCTATATCGAAATCTCGAACTTCTACACCGCGACCGTCTACAACAAGGGCGCCGAGCTCATCCGGATGATGCACACCATCCTCGGCCCCGAGAAGTTCCGTGCCGGCTGCGACCTCTATTTCGACCGGCATGACGGCCAGGCGGTGACCTGCGAGGATTTCGTCAAGGCGATGGAGGACGCGTCCGGCGTCGATCTCACCCATTTCCGAGCCTGGTACAGCCAGGCCGGCACGCCCAAGGTGAAGGCGCGCCTCGCCAATGGCGGCGACGGCCTGACGTTGCACCTCGAGCAGGAAGTGCCGGCGACGCCGGGCCAGCCGGCCAAGCGGCCGATGCCGATCCCGCTCAAGGTCGCGCTGATGGACGGCGACACCGGCAAGGCCGTCGACGAACGCCTGATCATCTTCGAGGATGCCAGCGCCGAGGTGGCGCTGGACGGGGCGCCGGCCAGGCCGGTGCTGTCGATCAACCGCGACTTCTCCGCGCCGATCGTGCTGGAGACCGACCGCAGCGCCGCCGATCTCGCCTTCCTCTCGGGTTGCGACAATGATCCCTTCGCGCGCTACGAGGCGATGCAGCAGCTGATGCTCGACACGCTGATCGCATCGGTGAGCTCAGGCGCGGGCGACCACGGCCCGGTGATCGAGGCGGTGCGCCGCACCCTCACCAACGAGACGCTGGAAGCCGCCTTCATCGCCGAGGCGGTGCTGCTGCCGAGCGAATCCTTCATCGGCGACCGGATGGCGCAGGTCGACCCGGAGGCGATCAACCGCGCCCGCGAGGCGCTGCGCGCCGATCTCGGCACCGAGCTGGACGATCTGTGGCGCGGCGCCTATGCGGCGAGCACGGCCAATCGGTACGAATACAACCCCGCCGCCAAGGGCGCGCGGCGGCTGCGCACCATCTCGTTGGGCTACATCACCGCCGCCGGCGCGGACGACGCGGCGGAGCTCGCCATGCGCCAGTTCGACGAGGCCGACAATATGAGCGACCGTCAGGGCGCGATGGGCGTGCTCGTCAACGGCGTTTCGGCCGAGCGCGATGCCGCGCTGGCGGCCTTCTACGATCGCTACAAGGGCAATGCGCTGGTGATCGACAAATGGTTCACCGTGCAGGCGCTCTCCACGCGCGACGATGCTCCGGCCGAGGTCGAGGCGCTGGCGAACCACCCCGATTTCACCCTCGCCAATCCCAATCGCCTGCGGGCGCTGGTCGGCGCCTTCTCGGTCAACCAGCGCGCCTTCCACGACGTCAGCGGTCGCGGCTACAGGTTCCTCGCCGACATGATCCTGGCCGAGGACAAGCTCAACCCGCAGACCGCGGCCAAGCTGGTCCCGCCGCTCGGCCGCTGGCGCCGCTTCGACCACGGTCGCGCCGGGCTGATGAAGGCCGAACTGGAACGGATCGTCGCGACGCCGGGCCTCAGCAAGGACGTGTTCGAACAGGCGAGCAAGAGCCTGGCCTGACCGTCATCCCGGCGCAGGCCGGGATCTCAGGACGGACGAACGCCGGGTTCTTCACCCGACGAGACCCCGGCTTGCGCCGGGGTGACGAAAAGGGAACAGGGTGATGGGAGGCTATTGCCCCACCCAGGCCGCGACCTGCTCGGCGACCTGGTTCGCCGCCTGGTTGAGCGCCGGCGCCACCGCCTCGGCGGTTGCCTCCGAGACCTGGACCCGCGCCTCGAAGCGGTTCGTCCTGACACCCCCGCCCTGCTGAGCGATCGCGGCGTCGTAGATCGCGACCGCCTCCATTGCCGCGGGATCGAGGCCGAACTTCACGAGATTGCCGGTGACGCGCGTGCCGGGATCGTGGCTGTACTGACCGGGATCGAGCACGACGCGGCCGGTGCGCACCGCGATCGTCTCGCCGAGCAGCCGCGCGAACAGTGGCCCCGGATACTCCACCCAGGCGGCGCCGGTCAGGTACTGGATGGTCGTCTCGTTGACATAGACCGGCACGCGGTTGGTCCGCAGCGCCTGCGGCACGCTCGGCTCGGCGACGGTGACCGCAGCGCCCTGGCCGGCGGTGCGCGGACTTGCCGGCGGCCGGCTCTCCGCCGCGGTCAGGGTCAGGAGCTGGTCGGGCCCGCCCCCGCCGCCGAAGCAGCCGGCGAGGGGGAGCAGGAGGAGGGCGGCCGCGAGGGGCTTCAGGCGCATGGTCAGTTTCCTCTTCCGGGCCGGTAGTCGGGCAGGCGCTGGCCGCCGATCACGCCGCCGACGCCCTGCTGGTTGAGGCGGTCGGTGATGTCGCGCAGCGACTGCGAGGTGGCGCGCAGGTCGCGGATCAGCTGGCCGACCTCGGGCAGGGTCTGGGTCGAGAAGTTCTGGATCCCCGGCCGCGCCTCGCCGATCGCCGACTGGAGCTGCTGCATGCTCTGGTCGGCCGATTGCAGCGTCCGCCTGAGGTCGGTCACCAGCGGCCGTCCATCCTCGTTGACCAGGGTGTTGGCGGATTCGGCGAGCTGGCCGAACTGCTCTGCCGCGCGGCCCGCCTGCTGGATCGCGACCCGTGCTTCGGCGAGCGTTGCGGCGATCTCCGGCGAACGCTCGTCCAACGAACGGGTGATGCCTTCGACATTGTCGAGGATCGCCGCGAAGCTCTCCTGGTTGCGGTCGGAGAGCAGCTCGGTCAGCCGCTCGGTGAGCGTGCTCACCCGCTCGAGCAGCTCCGGCGCGGTGTTGAGCAGCTGGCCGAGCGCGCCCGGCCGGGTCGGGATCACCGGAAAGCCGTAGGGGCATTCGGACTCGGGATTCTGCTCCGGGCAACGGATCTCGGCCGGCTGCCCCCGTTGGCCCGCCTGCTGCTCGGGCGGATCGAGCTGGATCTGCGAGACGCCGGTGAAGCCGACGCCGCGGATCGTCGCGGTCGTGCCCTGCAGCACCGGCGTGGTGTCGCTCACCCGGATGCGCACCCGGATGAACTGCGGACTGTTCGGCTCGAGGTTGATCGATTCGATCTGGCCGACCGGCACGCCGCGGAAGGTGACGCCCGAGCCGTTGGCGAGCCCCTCGACCGACTGCTGGAAGAAGACGTCATAGACCTTCTGCCCGCCCTCGCCGAGCGAGCTCAGCCAGACGATGAACACCACGAGCGCCGCGATCAGTCCGAGGACCACGCTGCCGACGAGGATCTGGTTCGAACGTGTCTCCATCAGGCTCCCGCCTCTTGTTCCTCATGCGCTCCCGCGGCGGCGGCGCGCCCCCGCGGTCCGCGGAAATATTCCTGAATCCATTCGTGATCCAAAGCCAATAATTCCGGAATCGTTCCAACCGCGACCACCTTGCGGTCGGCGAGCACCGCCACCCGGTCGCAGATCGCGTAGAGCGTGTCGAGATCGTGGGTGATCAGGAAGACGGTGAGGCCGAGCGCGTGGGAAAGCTCGCCGATCAGCTCGTCGAACGCCGCCGCGCCGATCGGATCGAGGCCCGCGGTCGGCTCGTCGAGGAACAAAAGCTCCGGATCGAGCGCCAGCGCGCGGGCGATGCCGGCGCGCTTGCGCATGCCGCCGGACAGCTCCGACGGGTAGCGTGTGGCCGCCAGTGGCGGTAGGCCGGTCATTGAGATCTTGTAGGCGGCGATCTCGTCGAGCAGCTGCCGGTCGAGCCCCGAGAAGAACTCCTTGATCGGCACCTGGACGTTCTCGGCGACGGTCAGCGTCGAGAACAGCGCGCCGCCCTGGAACAGCACGCCCCAGCGCCGGCGGATATGCTTGGCCTCCTCCTCGTCGCGGCCGACCATCTGCTCGCCGAACACCTGGATCTCGCCCTCGGCCGGCGTCTGCAGGCCGATGATCGAGCGCATCAGCACCGACTTGCCGGTGCCCGAGCCGCCGACCACGCCGAGAATCTCGCCGCGCCGCACGTCGAGGTCGAGCCCCTCGTGCACGACCTGCTCGCCGAACACGTTCTTGAGGCCGCGCACCTCGATGACCGGATCGCCCTTCGCCAAGATCAGACCCACCCGATCTCGGTGAAGAAGACGGCGAAGAAGGCGTCGAGCACGATCACCAGGAAGATGCCCTGGACGACCGCGGCGGTGGTGCGCATGCCCACCTCCTCGGCATCGCCGCGCACCTGCAGGCCCTGATAGCAGCCGGCCATGGCGATGATCATGCCGAACACCGGCGCCTTGATCAGCCCCGACCACAGATCGGTCATCGGCACGACCTCGCGGATGCGCTGGACATAGGTGATCGGCGGAATGTCGAGCGAGATCCAGCACAGCAGGCCGCCGCCGATCAGCGCGACGATCGACGCGTAGAAGCCGAGCAGCGGCATCAGCAGCACCGTCGACAGCACCCGCGGCAGCACCAGCGCCTCCATCGGCGAGACGCCGATCGTGCGCATCGCGTCGACCTCCTCGGCCAGCTTCATCGAGCCCAGCTGCGCGGCAAAGGCGCTGCCCGATCGGCCGGCGACCATGATCGCGGTCATCAGGATGCCGAGCTCGCGGAAGGTGAGGCGGCCGATCAGGTTGATCGTGTAGACCTCGGCGCCGAACTGGCGGAGCTGCACCGCGCCCTGCTGGGCGATGACGACCCCGACCAGGAAGCTCATCAGCCCGATGATCGCGAGCGCGCGCACGCCGACCATGTCGAAGCTGGTCACCACCGCGTTGAACCGGAACCGCCGCGGATGGCGGATCAGGTGCCATGCCGACATGCAGAGCGATCCGAAGAAGCCGATCAGGCCGAGCATCGTCGACATGGCGGTCTTCGTCGCCTCGCCGACCTCGGCGACGAGCCGCAGCATCGGCTGCTCGTGCTCGGCGCGCACCTGCATCGGCGTGTCCGCCTTGGCGACCTGGTCGAGCAGGAGCTGCTGCTCCGCGCTCGCCCCGATCACCCGCGCGCCATGGTCGCGCTGCAGCTTGTGGATCAGCCAGGCGCCGACCGTGTCCATCCGCTCGACGTCGGAAATGTCGACGTCGAGCGCCTCGTCCTGGACCTGTTTCAGCTCCTCGCTGACCTTGCGGACCCGGAGCAGCGTCAGGTTGCCAGCGAAGCGCAGCACCCGGCGGCGGCCCCCCGCGTCATGGCTGATGTCCGCAGTCTCGCTCATCGGCGGGAGACTGCTTTAATTCCCGGGAGGCGGCAAGCAACCATGGACAGTCGTTACGCTTTTATGCTGACGGGAGTTCCATGACGACGACGCTCGCCATCTACGACATGGACAAGACGGTGACGCGCCGGCCGACCTTCGGCCTGTTCCTCGCCCATGCCGTCCGCCAGCTGTCGCCCTGGCGCCTTGTCTTCCTGCCGGTGGTCGGCCTCACCCTCATCCCCTATGCGCTGAAGCTGGTCGACCGCGGCCGGCTGAAGGAATGGAACTACCGCCTGCTCGTCGGCCGCCCGACGCCGCAGCAGCTCGAGCCGGTGGTCCGCAGCTTCGCCGACCGGCAGGTCGAGACCAACATCCTCGCCGGCGCGCGCACCCGCATCGCCGAGGACAAGGCGGCCGGCCGCCGTCTCGTCCTGGCCACCGCCTCCTACCGCCTCTACGCCGCCGCGATCGCCGAGCGACTCGGCTTCGACGACGTCATCGCCACCGACACGCTCCCCGACCGCAAGGGCCGGATCGTGGCGAAGATCGACGGCGCCAATTGCTACGGGCTCGGCAAGCTCGACATGATCGAGGCCTGGCTCCAGCGCGAGGGGCTGGAGCGCCAGGCGGTCCACATCCGCTTCTATTCCGATCATGTCTCGGACGCGCCGGTCCACGCCTGGTCCGACGAGGCCTTCGCCACCAACCCCCACGACCGCCTCGTCCGCGTCGCCACCGACGCGGGGTGGGAGGTGCTGGACTGGCGGGACCGGAAACGGGCGGGGCCGTAGCCGCAGCCGCCGAGGCCAAGCGCGCCGGCGTGCAACGCCGCCGTGCCTGGGCGAAGAGCCGGCGAAGGCCGGCCAGCGTGCGCCGCAGGCGACACGGCTGACGGCGCGGGATTTACTCCCGCGCCGTTTTCTGCGGCTTCACCCCCCGATTCCCCAAACTTGCAAAATAGGATTTGTTCTGGTTCTGTTCCCATTTTCCCGAGAAGGAACCGGCCATGGATCCCGTCCCCATCCCCGTCATCTGCGATCGCTGCCGCGCCTTGGGCGAGGCCGGCGCGGAGGGTTTCACCGATCTCGGCGACCTGCTCGATTTCCCGCCGGTCCCGCGCCGGATCGAGCGGGTCGACGGCTGGACGGCGGAGGTGCAGCGCAATTTCATCGCCGCCCTCGCGATCACCGGCTCGCCCCGCCGCGCCGCGAAGGTGGTAAGCCGGAGCGTCAACGGCGCCGAGCAGCTGCGCAAGGCGAAGGGCGCCGAGGGCTTCAGCGCCGCCTGGGACAAGGCGATGGCGATCTCCCGCGAGAAGGGCCGGATGCGGATGGGCGCCGGCCTCAACGCCGCCGCGGCCGCCGACGCCCCGTCGCCCGATCCCGGTGCGCGCGATGCCGATGCGCCGGGCCCCGACTCGCTGACCCCGGAAGAGGTCCGCCTGAGCGCGGAGGCCATCCGGTCGATCGTGCGCAAATATATCCTGAAGCTCGCCGCCGAGCGCGAGGCGCGGCTCGAAGGCCGGATCGCCGCGGCCGATTTCTACGCGCGCCAGCTCACCCATATCGAGGTCAGCCTCGATCTGATGAGCGGCGGCGAGGGCTGGGACGCCGTCATGGGCTTCCGGCACGAGGGCCTCAGCCTCACGCAGATCGCCGAAACCCCCTTCTCCCGCCTGCTCGACGACGCCCGCCGCGCCTTCTGGGACAACGCCGGCGAACCCGAACGCCCCCGCGCCACCGCCCGCGACCTCCTCGTCGACCTCGGCCTGGTCAGCGTTGGCCGCAGCGAGGCGATCCGCGGCGGGGACAAGGAGTATGTCGAGGCGCAGGAGCAGGCGTATCGGGAGCGGCATGCGGCGGATGCCGCCGCGCAGGTGGCGTGGGAGGAGGATGCGGCGCGGGAGGCAGCGGCGTGGAGGGAGAGGGTCCTGCGCGAGGGTGGGGAAGACGGGGCGTCGTAAGATTCTTCCTTCCCGTCACCGCACGAGGGCGGGTGGCCGAGCCTGAGTCTCGGCTAGGCCGCCATCAATTGCTCGATCCGCTCGATCTCCTGAGCGAATTCGAAGCAGAGCTGGTCACGCTCCTCGTCCGGCAGCCAGCGCGACATTTGCGGGAACACCACCTTGTTGTAACGATAGGTGCGCTCGTCCCACAGTTCATCGGAGGTGACGTTCCGGGCGGAATCGAGGATCGCGGCCAAGTCCTCACGAATCTCGTCGAGGTTCGGCTCGTAGGTCGCCGGCGCCGGCTTGTCGCCGAGGTCGAAACCGAGCTGGCTCGGTCCCGCGGTGAAGTCGTCTGTCGCCTGCATCTCGGCCCGTCACGCTGTTGCGGTCATCCCGCTCCCCTGTAAGAAGCAAACTATCTGGGAGGGCAGATGACGCAAGCCGAGCGCATCAAAAAAGCTGTGGGCGAATTTGGGGACGCGGCCCGGGCCAAGCTGAATCAGGGCGGCCAGCCCGAGGATCAGCTACGTAACCCCATCGAGCAATTGTTCGCGGCGCTGTCCGCCGAATGCGGCCACACGACCGGTGCGATCGTGCTTGTCGGCGAGAAATCTCTGTCCGATCTACGCACCCGGCCCGATTTCGCCGTCCAGTGCCGCAAGGCGCTGATCGGCTTCGTCGAGGTGAAGGCACCCGGCAAGGGCGCCGATCCGCGCAAGTTCAGGGACAAGCATGACAAGGATCAGTGGGACAAGCTCAAGGCGCTGCCCAACCTGATCTACACCGATGGCAACGCTTTCTCGCTGTGGCGCAACGGCGGCCTGATCGGCGAGGTCGTCAAGCTGGATGGCGACGTCGAAACCTCCGGCAACCAGCTCGGCGCGCCGCAATCGCTGCTGCCATTGATCGATGACTTCCTGAGCTGGCACCCGATCCCGCCCAAGGGCCCGAAGGAGCTGGCCTCCACCGCCGCGCGCCTCTGCCGATTCCTGCGCGACGAGGTGATCGAACAGCTCGGCATCAGGAATGCCAAACTCTCCGATCTGAAGGAGGACTGGAAAGCTCTCCTCTTCCCCGATGCCGACGACGCCAAGTTCGCTGACGGCTATGCGCAGGCCATCACCTTCGGCCTGCTCATGGCCAAGTCACGCAAGCTCACCCTCGCCGACGGGCTGGACGGCGTCGCCAAGGCGCTCGGCAAGACCGACACACTGATCGGCACGGCGCTGCGCCTGCTGACCGAACAGGATCTGTCGCTCGGCCCGTCACTCGACACGATGGTGCGGGTGCTCGACGTGGTCGATTGGGACGTCATCGCCAAGGGTGATCCCGAAGCCTGGCTTTATTTCTACGAGGACTTCCTCGAGATTTACGACAACCGGCTGCGCAAGCTTACCGGTTCCTACTACACGCCGCCGCAGGTCGTTCAGGCAATGGTCCGTCTGTGCGACGAGGCACTGCGATCGTCGAAACGGTTCGGCATCGCGCAGGGGCTGGCGAGCAATCAGGTCCATGTCGCCGATCCGGCGATGGGATCGGGCACCTATCTGCTCGCCATCCTGCGCGCTATCGCCAAAAGCGTTGAAAAGGATGAAGGCGCGGGTGCGGTGCCGGGCGCGATCAGCAGCGCGGCGAAACGCATCTATGGTTTCGAGCTGCAATTCGGCGCTTATGCCGTCGCCGAGCTGCGCCTGCTCGCCGAGATGATCGCGCTGGAAGCGGAGGGCACCCCCGGCCTGTTCGTCACCGATACGCTGAGCGATCCCTATGCGGACATCGAAGCCGGCACCGGCATCTACAAGGAAATCTCGAAGTCTCGCGCCGAGGCGAACAAGATCAAGCGCGAGCAGCCGATCACGGTCGTGATCGGCAATCCGCCGTACAAGGAGAAGGCCAAGGGCAAGGGAAGCTGGATCGAGAACGGCAGCGGCAACAAGGCGGCCCCGTTTAAAGACTGGATACCGCCCGCCGCATGGAAGGTAAGCGCCCACGCCAAGCATTTGCGCAATCTTTACATCTACTTCTGGCGCTGGGCGGCGTGGAAGGTGTTCGAACAGGGCAGCGGCGCGCGCGATAGGGAGCCGCCAGTCGAGGAAACGCTGTCAGGCATGGTCTGCTACATCACCGTGACGGGCTATTTGAACGGTCCGGGTTTCCAGAAGATGCGCGAGAGCCTGCGGCGTCAGTGCGACGAAATCTGGGTGATCGATTGCTCGCCGGAAGGTCATCAGCCAGAGGTTTCGACCCGCATTTTTCAGGGCGTTCAGCACCCAGTCTGCATCGTCCTCGCCTCCCGCTCACCGGCCAGCGACCCCAATATTTCGGCCAAGGTGCGCTTCCGGGCACTTGCCAAGGGACGGCGGGAGGAGAAATTCGACCAGCTAGAGGGGATCGCGCTAGACAGCAAAGGCTGGCGCGACTGTCTAGCTGACTGGCGCGCGCCGTTCCTGCCAATCGCTGAAGGCGCTTGGGGGAGTTTTGCGTCTCTCGATACCATTGTTGGTTATAGCGGGCCGGGCGTTACAGCTGGAAGAACCTGGGTAATCGCGTCGGATGCCAGTACTTTGGAGCGTCGCTGGCACACACTTCTGTCGGAGTCTGATCCGACCAGAAAGGAACTTTTGTTCCATCCTACGATGCGGAGGACAAGAAGACAGGTGAATACAAGGTTGCGGGTCGATACATCCGAAAAGTCGTAAGCGAAGCACTCGGCAATCGACCTGCCCGTCTTGTCCAAATCATCAATGAAACGGAGCCACAAAAGGAATTTGCTCGATATGGCTTCCGGTCTTTCGACCGGCAATTTCTGATCGCAGACGCGCGAGTCATCAGCGATCCGCGACCGAAAATCTGGAATGCGTGGGGCAAAGATCAAGTCTATCTGACCGCGCCAATGGATTTGGCTCCATCGATTGGCCCAGCTTTGACGATGACCGCGCTGCCGCCTGACAAGCATCATTATAGTGGTCGTGGAGGCCATGTCTTCGCCCTCTGGAAAGACGCCGCAGCAACCGATCCCAACATCTCGCCCACCGTGCTCACTCAGCTCGCCAAGACCTATGGCGCACCGGTCGATCCGGTCGATGTCTTCGCCTATGTCGCCGCGCTGCTGGCGCATCCGGCTTATGTCGAGCGCTTCCGGGACGACCTGATCCAGCCCGGCCTGCGCGTGCCGCTGACCGCCGACGCCGCCTTGTTCGCCGAAGCCGCGAAGCTGGGTCGCGAGGTGATTTGGCTCCATACGTTCGGCGACCGTTTCGCCGGCGGCCATCCGGCCGGGGCGCCGCGCGTGGCCACGAACCCGCCCACCGTTCCCAAGGGCGGCGCGATCCCCTCGACGCCCGACGGCTTTCCTGACAGCCTCGATTATGACGCCGCCGCGCGCCGGTTGAAGGTCGGCACCGGCCATATCGACAATGTCGCGCCGGAGGTCTGGGCCTATGAGGTTTCGGGCAAGAATGTGCTGCGCCAATGGTTCAGCTATCGTAGGAAGGACCGCGAGCGCCCGCTGATCGGCGATAAGCGCAAGCCTTCGCCGCTCGGTGACCTCCAGCCCGAGCATTGGTTGCCCGAATATACGAGCGAGCTGATCAACGTGCTCAACGTGCTGACCCTGCTCGTGGAGTTGGAGCCGAAGCAGGCCGATCTGCTGAAGCGCGTCATCGATGGCCCACTCATTCCGGCAAGCCGGTTGGGTGGCGGGGTGAGATGAAGCGCAGCGGAGGCAGGATTGGCCGGCCGTTGGCGCACCTCTCGATAGACCAGCTTGAAGTCCACGCTCGCCAGGGCCGATTTGACCGCCAAGAGTTGCTGATCATCAAGAATGAACTTGGCTTCCGCCAATCCAAGCGCGCAAGCGAGCTAAGCGACCTGGTCTCGCGGCTGATAAGAAGTGGCGAGGAGGAAGCTACTCCTCCCCCATCCGCAGCGCCGCGATGAACGCCTCCTGCGGGATGCTCACCGAGCCATATTCCCGCATCCGCTTCTTGCCCTCTTTCTGCTTCTCCAGCAGCTTCTTCTTGCGGGTGATATCACCGCCATAGCATTTCGCCGTGACGTCCTTGCGGAGCGCGGCGATCGTTTCGCGCGCGATGACCTTGCCGCCGATCGCGGCCTGGATCGGGATCTTGAACAGATGCCGCGGGATAAGGTCCTTCAGCCGCTCGCAGAGCTGGCGGCCGCGCGCCTCGGCGGCGCCGCGGTGGACGATCATCGAGAGGGCGTCGACCGGCTCGCCGTTGACCAGGATGTTCATCTTGACGAGGTCGCCGTCGCGGTGGCCGATCTGGTGATAGTCGAAGCTCGCATAGCCGCGGCTGATGCTCTTCAGCCGGTCGTAGAAGTCGAACACCACCTCGTTCAGCGGCAGCTCGTAGGTGAGCTGGGCGCGGCCGGCGACATAGGTCAGGTTCTTCTGGATGCCGCGCCGGTCCTGGCAGAGCTTCAGGATCGGCCCGAGATGCTCGTCGGGGACGTAGATCACCGCCTCGATCCACGGCTCCTCGACCTCGGCGATGCGGGTCGGGTCCGGCCAGTCGGCGGGGTTGTGGATCTCGACCACGTCCAGCCCCGCCGCATCCTGCCCCACCGTTCGGGCCGAGCCTGTCGAAGTCGTGTCCTTCCCTTTGCTCAGATGGACTTCATAGACGACCGACGGCGCGGTGGTGATGAGGTCGAGGTCATATTCGCGGGTCAGCCGCTCCTGGATGATCTCGAGATGGAGGAGGCCGAGGAAGCCGCAGCGGAAGCCGAAGCCGAGCGCGGCGCTCGTCTCCATCTCGAACGAGAAGCTGGCGTCGTTGAGGCGCAGCTTGGCGAGGCTGTCGCGCAGCTTCTCGAAATCGGCCGCGTCGGTCGGGAAGAGGCCGCAGAAGACGACCGGCTGGACCTCCTTGAAGCCCGGCAGCGCCTGCGCCACCGGCCGCCGCGCGTCGGTGACCGTGTCGCCGACGCGGGTCTCGCCGATGTCCTTGATCTGGGCGGTGATGAAGCCGATCTCGCCCGGGCCGAGCTGGGGCAGGTTCTCGATCTTCGGGCGGAAGACGCCGACGCGGTCGACCAGGTGCGTCGTGCCGGCCTGCATGAACTTGATCTGCTGGCCCTTCCTGATCGTGCCGTCGATCACGCGGATCAGGATGACGACGCCGAGATAGGGGTCGTACCAGCTGTCGACCAGCATCGCCTTCAGCGGCGCGGCCGCGTCGCCCGCGGGCGGCGGGATACGCGCGACGATCGCCTCCAGCACCTCGTCGATGCCGATGCCCGACTTCGCCGAGGTGAGCACCGCCCCCCCATCTCGCCAATCACCACCCGCCGGCAGGCCGACGATGTCCTCGATCTCCTTCCTGACCTTCTCGACGTCGGCCGCCGGCAGGTCGATCTTGTTGATCACCGGGACGATCTCGTGGTCGTGCTCGATCGACTGGTAGACGTTGGCGAGGGTCTGCGCCTCCACCCCCTGCGCCGCGTCGACGACCAGCAGCGCGCCTTCGCAGGCCGCCAAACTTCGCGAAACTTCATAGGCGAAGTCGACGTGCCCCGGCGTGTCCATCAGGTTGAGCACATAGCGCTCGCCGTCGCCCGCCGTGTAGTCGAGCCGCACCGTCTGCGCCTTGATCGTGATCCCGCGCTCCTGCTCGATCTCCATGTTATCAAGCACCTGGCTGGTCATTTCGCGCGCGGTCAGCCCGCCCGTCGTCTGGATCAGCCGGTCGGCCAGCGTCGACTTGCCATGGTCGATATGGGCGATGATGGAAAAATTACGGATGCGGGAAAGTTCGGTCATGTCGCGGGCGCGCTTAGCAGGGGGAAGGGGGCGCGCCAACTGGCAGCCGTGTCCCGGGACTGGCGGCTAGTTCCTGAACGCCCGCCCTTCGTCGCGGCCCGAATGCAGCACCCGCACGATCTCGACCGCTTTCGCAGTGACCCGATAGTAGATCGTGGCGCGCCGCTCGAACGGCACACTGCGCAGGCCCGGCGAGAGATCGTCATGCGGCGTGCCCCGCGCCGGGAAATCGGCGAGCTTCATGCCGGCGGCGCGCAGGCGCGTGTCGTAGCTGTCGGCCACCACGAAGCCCGCGGCCTCGGCGACATAGACATAGATCGCGAACAGATCGTCGTCCGCGCCCGGCGCGAAGACGATTTCAAGCGCCACGCTTGGCCTTGTAGTCCGCGATCCGGTCGTTCAGCCGCGCGAACACTTCCTCCGCCGGGATCGGCGGGCGCGGGTCGCTCAGCGCCTCGTCGATCTTCGCCCTCACCCAGGCCAGATCGGCGGGATCATCATGATCGATCGGTTGGAAGAGGCGATCGAGCAGCGCCTCCTCGCGCTCCAGCGCGCGCAAGCCCGCGCGCACCACTTCGGACAGCGAGGAATAGTCCCCCGCCTTCACACGCGCCTCCGCCCGTGCCCCGAGAGGGCCAAGCGTGACGCTGACCGGCTTGTTAGCGCGTGCGGGCATTTGGGTCTCCTGTACGACATTATCGTACATAGGCCGTGCGAGAATATCGTTCAAGGCGAACGAGGATCGTCCATCGGCGATCTGATGCCGGCCTCGCTCATCCGATTTGCAGCCGCAGCGACCTTATCCATATCCAGTACACCCCATTCCCGAAGGAACGGCAGAACGATGAAAGCCGCTTCATCCTCCATATAAATCGTCTCGCCAATGCTCTTGACCTTCTTCGAACCTGGCCGCTTTCGCTGGAAGTCAGCGTGATAGCTGAACGACGCGCCCTCCGCGTTTGCACAGTGCATGACCAGAGCTTCGCCGCGCTCATCAGCGTCGACCGCAAAGCCAGAAGGGGGCAATCTACTGGCTTCCGCGGTCCATGCTTCTCCAATCATCATCATCCCATCCGCACCCGAAATTTTCGCGAGCTTCGAAAGATCGTGCATAAGGACATATCGGGATGCCCTATCGGGGTGATCATATGGGATCATCTGTATGATCTTCTCTCCTTCAAGGAAGAACATGAAATTGCGGTGGTGGCCATCGCGCTTGAGGATGGCCCGCGCATTTTTGAAATAGATTCCAGCAATTTCCTTGAAAGTTCTTGCTTCATGCAACCCTTTCCATTGGGCGCCGCCATAGCGTTCGAGCACCTTCTTTCTGGTCTGTTTATCGGGCAGCTTCAATGGGCGTTTATAGTAGCGAAAGCCCCTAACCGAGCCATCCATCATTGATAAGTAGATAGCCCTGTCCATCGCCAGCGCTTGCATGGCGGTTGGACGCGTCTTTCCCAATTCGGGAGGGGCGGGAAGTCGATTGCATTTAATGTAGTCTATTATTGTATCGGCGAGTTGACCGTACACATGCGCGAGTGCCTCAAGTATCTCCATGTCCGGAAGGGCACTATCCACCCAACGGCGTTCGATAAGTAGTGTGCCATTCTCTATTACATGCGGGACCATGTATTTCTTCGGTACACCGCGATAAATATGCTGAGGTGTCGCAAATAGAGACTGCTTAAGCCAGGCCGACTCCGGGTTCCCAACATAGCTGGCGATGATTGTTGCACGAACTTGGCTGTAGGTTTCTAGATCGCCCCGCTTCTCAATTGAGTTACGCGCGTCACGGGCCCACGACATGATGGGATCAGCGCTCCACCGTTTGACATGCTCCGCGTACCACTCATCAAAGCCAGTCATGGCGGCCTTGTTTGATTGCAAAATAAAGGTAACGGTGCGGCTTGTCGTTATGCAGTTCTGAAGTGCAAGTTGGAATCGATCCGGATCAAAATAATGGTTGGACGCGTCCTCCCATAGCTGGCGCATCTGCAACAAACGCTGAATGACATTTCTGGCCGCCTTAGCTGGACTTGTGCCTCGCTCTCCCATGCGACGAACCTCAGCGTGCTGTCATACTGTTCAGGACCCGATATCTAGTCAATATTCTCGCTTATCTCCACCTATGTGCCTACGAAACCAATCCGCCGTCTCCGCCTCGCTCAATTCACCCGCCGCCAGAGCAATGAAAGCCACGGCCAACTCGGCGTCGCTCGCGCCGAGGCTGTAGCCGTTCAGCACCAGGAAGGTTTCGCTGACCACCGCCGCCGTCCGCTTGTTGCCATCGACGAAGGGATGATTGCGGGCGATACCGAACGCATAGGCGGCGGCGAGATCGGCCGCGTCGGGCTCGCCATAGGCCGCGAGATTCTGCGGCCGTGCCATCGCGCTTTCCAACAGGGTCGCGTCGCGCACGCCTTCGCCGCCGCCATGTTCGGCCAACTGCTCGGCATGTGCCGCCATGGCCACCTCGACGGTGACCCAGAGCCAGTCTTTGGCCACCTTCCTACTTGGCGAGTTCGCGCAGCGCGCGCTTGCGCCGCGCCATCACCGCGCGCGCGACCGCCATCTGCGCATCGAAGTCGGGTTCGGGCGCACTGAGTTCAATCCCGCGCGGAGTGCGGGTCAGTTCGACGACGCTACCTACGTCGACATCGAGATGCGCGAGGATATCCTTGGGCAGCACGACGCCAGCCGAGTTGCCGATCTTCGTGATCTTGAGCTGCGTGTTCATACGTGTGTTATAACATAGACATTGACGTGAGACAAGTTCGTCGGCGCCCGAAGAAGGGGATGCTGGATCAGGTCCAGCATGACGAAGGCCAGGCGGGCGGTGAATTCCAGATGCTTAAGCCGAAGCCCCGTCATCGAAATCCACCACCTTCCAATCCCGCCCCAGGCTGAGCGCGAAGGGCGGTTCGCCGTTCGCCAGCCGGGAGAGGGTGCAGACGAAGACGAGATCGTCGAGATCGCCGGATTCGAGGATCGTCATGACCGGATCGTCGTCTTCCCCTCCGGGGGTCTCGCCGCCGACCATGACGTAGTGCTCCTCGCCCTCGTCGTCATACCAGATGAGGGCGCGGATGCGCCGGCGGGTGGTGGCGAGGCCGTGTTTGGCGAGATCGGCGCGCGCCCAGTGCCAGAGCCGGTCGCCCCTGGCGCCGGCATGATGGGGGACATAGAAGTTCATGGCCGGGTGCCTTCCGCCGCGCCTTCGCGCGCCGCCCAGGCGGCCGCGTCCGCCCGCGCCTTCTCCTCCCACGCCGTCTGCGCCTGGGCGGCGCGCGCGTGCTGCGCGTCCTGCCTTTGCTGCCAGCCCTCATGGTCGCCGTCGCGCAGCGGGAAGTAGGAGGTGGGCACGCCGGTCGCGACCTCGTCGTCATGCTCGCCGAGCGGCGACAGGGGCGGGCGCTCGGGCTCGCCCATCTCCGCCCAACATTCCAGGCGCACGCGATCGAGCAGCACGCTCATCGGCGTCGCGGCGATCCGGAAGACGTTGAGGCCGCGGCGCTCCAGCTCACCCAGCAGATCGCGCGCATAGCCGCCGAGATCGAGCGCGATCTCGATGACGGTGAGCTGGCGGACGTAGAAATCGGCCTCGGTGATCCGGCCCTCCAGCCGCGCCTCGCGCTCCGCCGCGACCTTGCGCCAGTATTTCTGGAGGATCGATTCGAACACCTCCGCCTTGGTGCGGCCGTCCGGGCAGAGCGAGGGATCGGATTCAGGCTCAGGCTCAGGCTCGGGCTCGGGGGGTGGCGGCGCCTTGCCATCCGCGGGTCGCCAGCGGCCGGTCCGGGGCTCGGCCGGATGGCGCTGCAGGTAGAGCGCCACCGCCTTGTCCCAGGCCTCGCCGAAGCCCTCGCCGCCGGCCGAGGTGCGGACCTTGTAGGCGCCGCTCATCGTCCGGCCCACTGCCTGCGCGGCGCGCTCGGAATTGCCGTGCGTGGCGAGCGCGACGATGAAGTCGCGCTGCACCTGCTCCGACCAGCCGTCGTGACGCCGGCAGCGGCGGCGGACCGGCGCGAAATCGAGCAGGGCGGCGATCTCGGGATCGGGATGGCGCGGATCGGCGGGCGGTGCAGTCCGCTCGGGGGCCGGTGCCGGGTCCGACTCGCCGGCGGGGAAAGGGGTCTGTTCGTCCATCAGTTCCTCCAAAATCTGGAACAAAGACAGAACAAATCCTATTTTGCAAATTTGAGGGCGGGAGGGCCGTCACGAAGTGAATTCGTGACGTCGGTCCTGTCGCCCTTCGACTTCGCTCAGGACGCGGGCCGTCCGGCCTTCGCGCTCTCTTGTCTAACTGCGGCGTCGCTGCGCGCCGGCGCAGTTAGCCGCGGGCGCTACGGCTTCGTCGCACCGGGGTGCAGATTCGTCGCGGCTGCGTTGAGCGGCGGCGCGGCCTGGGGCGCAATCGTGTGCAAGCGAGCCTGCGCGGCGCCACCGGCACTGATGGGCGCAAGCGCAGGGCTCCGGCCGGCCCTGCTCCCGCGGGGACGCGCGTCCGGGGAGGATGCGTGCGGGTCCAGTGGCTTGCGGCCGGCCGGAGGCGGGCGCTGCGGGGCGTGGGGGGCGGCCCGCAGCGCCCGTTTTGCATCCCGCCGGAGCCTAAGCGGCGGGCGATGCGGCCTTTTCCCGGCGGCGGCGTTGGGCTAGCCAGGCCTGCCCTGCCCGTGTCCCGCTCCGGAGTTTTCCCCATGCGCCGCCTGCTCTCTCTCGCTTTCGCCTTTGCCGTGGCCGCCTGCACGAGCGGGACCGGCAACGACCAGAACGCGGCGGCCGAGGCGCGGGGGCCGCGGGAGGTGGCGCCGATCCTGACCGGGGCGGATGCGCGCGACACGCAGACCTATGCCCGCCCGGAGGTGGCGCGGGTGACCCGTGTCGCGCTCGATCTCGACGCGGACTTCGCGAACCGGCGGATGGCGGGGACGGCGACGCTCGACATCCAGGCCGCCCAGGGCGCGCACGAGATCATCCTCGATTCCAGGGGGCTGGAGATCGAGGCGGTGACCGATGCGGCCGGGCAGCCGCTCCAATATGCACTGGGCGCCAACGACGCGGCCAAGGGGCAGCCGCTCACCATCCGGTTCGGCGAGGGCGCGGCGCCGACGCAGGTCCGCATCCGCTACAGGAGCGCGCCGGACGCCGAGGCGCTGCAGTGGCTGACCCCGCAGCAGACCGCGGGCGGGCGGCATCCCTACCTGTTCAGCCAGGGGCAGGCGATCCTCAACCGGACCTGGATCCCGACCCAGGACAGCCCCGGCATCCGCCAGACCTGGGAGGCGCGGATCACCGCGCCGGAACCGATGAAGGTGGTGATGTCGGGCGAGCGGCTGACGCCCGAGGGTGAGGATGCCGGGAACCGGCGGCGCGCCTATCGCTTCCGCATGGACCATCCGGTCGCGCCCTATCTGATCGCGATCGCGGCGGGCGACATTGCGTTCCGCGAGCTCGGCCCGCGCACCGGCGTCTGGACCGAGCCGGCGATGCTCGACCGGGCGGCGGCGGAACTGGCCGACACCGAGCGGATGGTCGAGGCGGCGGAGCGGCTCAACGGACCCTATCGCTGGGGCCGCTACGACGTGATCGTGCTGCCGCCGAGCTTCCCCTATGGCGGGATGGAGAATCCGACCCTGACCTTCCTGACGCCGACCTTCCTCGCCGGCGACAGAAGCCTCAACGGCCTTGTCGCGCACGAGCTGGCGCACAGCTGGTCGGGCAACCTCGTCACCAACGCGACCTGGCCGGACAGGTGGCTGAACGAGGGCTTCACCTCCTATTTCGAGAACCGGATCATGGAGGCGCTCTACGGGCGACAGCGGGCGGCGCAGGAGGAGGCGCTGAGCTTCGCCGAGATCGAAAAGGCGCTCGTGGAGCTGGGGGCGGACGCGCCGGGGACGCGGCTGCGCGACGACAGCGGCGCCGAGTCGAGCGGCATCGTCTACGACAAGGGCGCCGCCTTCCTGCGCACGATCGAGCGGACGGTGGGGCGCGCGCGGTTCGACGCCTATCTCACCTCCTATTTCGACCGGCACGCCTTCCAGCCGATGACGACGGCGCGGTTCCTAAGCGACCTGCGCGCCAACCTGATCCGCGGCGATGCGGCGCTGGAGCAGCGGCTCCAGCTCGACCGCTGGGCCTACCAGCCGGGCCTTCCCGACAATGTCGCGCGACCCGATCCGGCGGCGTTCGCGGCAGTCGACCGGGCGCTCGCGGCCTATAATGCCGGCGGGGATGTGGGCGCAGTGCCCTATTCCGGCTGGACGACGGCGGAGCGGCTGCGCTTCCTCAACGGCCTGCCACGCGAGATGCCGGCGGAGCGTCTGGCCGCGCTCGACCGGGCGTTTAACCTGACCGCGAGCGGCAATTCGGAGACGCTGTTCGCCTGGCTGCAGCTGGCGCTCGCCAACCGCTACCCGCCGGCCGTGCCGGCGGTCGAGCGGTTCCTGGCCGGGCAGGGGCGGCGCAAGTTCGTGCTGCCGCTGTTCGAGACGCTGTGGGGGGCGGAAGACTGGGGCCGGCCGATCGCCAGGCGCATCTACGTGCGGACCCGGCCGTCCTATCACAGCGTCACCTCCGGCGCGGTCGACCGGCTGCTCGGGGCGCAAGGCCGGCAGGCCCCGTGAAAAACCGGCAGACTTAACGATCCGTCAAGCGTCCGGGCGTAGAGGCGACTCCTCGCCCGGCCACTTCGGATCGCCATGAGCCCAGCCTCCGAATTCCACGACGATCCCAACGACTTCGGCGCCGCCGAGGTCGACGTCGACTCGCCGGCCTTCGCGCTGGCGACGGGGCGGCTGCGCGACGCCCATCTCCACAACGGCCAGGTCGAGGCGCGCGCCCTGTTCGCGCCCTTCTTCGCGGTGACCGCCAGCGTCGCCGCCGCGATCACCGCCTGGGCGATGTTCGGATCGGTGCGCACCGAGCTCGTGATTGCCTGGGTCGCGCTCATCGTGCTCGCCAACTATGCCTCGTGCCGGCGGGCGATGGACGTCGCCGCCTGGGCCGGCAGCCGCACCGCGCGGCCCCGCTCGAAATGGCTCGCCATCGCCGAGGCCATGATCCTGGCCGGGCTCTGGTCGGCCTTGCCCACCTACGCCTTCGCCACCCAGCCGCCGGCCGTGCAGGTCGTGATCGGCGGCGCGATGACCGCCATGATCGCGGCCGCGATCGCGCTGGCGGCCATTCCCGCCGCCGCGATCGCCTGGGTCGGCACGCTCACCCTGTCCTTCTGCGTCGCCTATATGCTCGGCAGCGGCTCGCTCGACCTGAAGCACGCGCTGACCTTCGTGCTCGTCGCGGGCGTCTGCGTGTTCGGCGTGACGCGGCTTACCCGCTGGACCTTCGCTCAGCTCAAGAGCAACGCGGGCGTGCGCACCCAATGGGAAACGGTGCGCAACCTGCTCAACGAATATGAGCATCGCGGCGTCGGCTGGCTGTGGCAGGTCGATGCGGAGAACCGGGTCGTCTACATCTCGGCGCGGATGACGGCGCTGCTCGGCCGATCGACCAACCAGGTGATGGGCCATTCGCTCCCCGCCGCGCTCGGCGGCAACAGTGCGCTCGGCCGCACCCTGCTCGCGCGGCAGCCCTTCGCCAACCTCGAGATGGAACTCAAGACGCAGCGTGGCACGCGCTGGATCAGCCTGTCGGGCGATCCGATCTCCGACGTCGCCGGCCAGTATCAGGGCTTCCGGGGTGTCGGGCAGGACGTGACCGAGGTCCGCAAGACCCAGGAGCGCCTCACCAACCTCGCCAATATGGACGTGCTGACGACGCTGCCGAACCGCGGCCGGGTGCGCCAGCTGCTGGGCGAGGCATTGTCGGGGGCGAGCCAGGGCAGCACGCCGTGCGCGATCCTGTTCCTCGACCTCGACGGCTTCAAGCCGGTCAACGACACGTTCGGCCATCCCAAGGGCGACGCGGTGCTGAAGTCGGTCGCGCAGCGGCTGCTGAAGGAAGTCGGGACGATCGGCCATGTCGGCCGGATGGGCGGCGACGAATTCGCGATCGTCATCAAGGACGCACAAAGCCGCCAGATGGTGGAGACGCTGGCCCGCCGGGTGATCGAAGCGGTGGCCGAGCCGTTCCACATGGACAAGGCCGAGGTCCGGATCGGCGTGTCGATCGGCTGCGCCTTCGGGCCGATCGACGGCCAGAGCGTCGACGACCTGATCCAGAAGGCCGACCTCGCCCTCTATCAGGCCAAGGCCCGGGGCCGCGGCACCTGCTGCTTCTTCAACGCCGAGATGGCGAGCGAGGCCGAGGACCGGATCAAGCTCGAGCAGGATCTCAAGAGCGGCATCGCGCTCGGCCAGTTCCGGCTGCTCTACCAGCCCTTGATCAATGCCGCCGACCAGAGCCTGATGGGCTTCGAGGCGCTGATCCGCTGGCACCACCCGACCCGCGGCATCGTGCCGCCCAACCATTTCATCCCGATCGCCGAGGAATCGGGCCTGATCCTGGAGCTCGGCGACTGGGTCGTCGACGAAGCCTGCCGGGCGATGGCCTGCTGGCCCGAACATATCTCGGTCGCGATCAACATCTCGGCCAAGCAGCTCATCTTCCCCGCATTGCCCAACACGATCCACGAGGCATTGGGCCGGCACCGGCTGCCGGCCAACCGGCTGGAGCTGGAGGTCACCGAATCGATCTTCCTCGGCGACAGCGCCGCCGCGCTCGACGTGCTGAAGCGCCTGCGCGCGCTGGGTGTCGGCATCGCGCTCGACGATTTCGGCACCGGCTATTCATCGCTCGGCTATCTGAACAAGGCGGTGTTCCACAAACTGAAGATCGACGGCAGCTTCGTGCGCGAATCCGCCAACAACAAGGAGACGGTCGCGATCATCCAGGCGATCGTCCAGCTCGCCCGCTCCTTCCGCATGACGGTGACCGCCGAAGGCGTCGAGACCGCCGACGACTTCACCCGCATGCGCGAGCTCGGCTGCCAGCAGATCCAGGGCTATCTGTTCGGCCGCCCGATGACCTTCGAGCGCGCGAGCGAGCTGATCACGGGCATGCAGGTGCGCCAGCGGCTGAGTGCCTGAGGCCCGCCTCCGAAAGTGGGTAGCTTGCCACCGGCCCTTCCGAATTTCGCTCCCTACGCATCGGCGATCCGGGTCGCTCGCGCCATTCGGTCGATGAAAACGATCCCATCATAGGGGATCGTGAGGTCCGGGATCATCTCCTCCTCATATTTCGGCAAGCGCATCGAAAGCGGCGGACGAAGCGGATGGTCGGGCGTGCCGCGCAGGCTCCGCAGATCGAGAAACGCGAAGGGCATGCCGAGACCGTGTAGCCGGGCTTCAAGGCTGGTCGACGACGCCGCGGGAATGGGCGTCGCCGGCATCGGGGCGGCAAATCCGTCTTCCCCCGAAAATGTCGTGATGCCGATCGTGTAGACGGCCGATCCCAGCCGCTCGGCGAGAAACACGCCGGTCGGCTTCATCCATCCGGGGCGTGGCGCGAGCGAGACGCTGTCCCAGCCAGGGCCGTAATAGGCGTTCATCACATGGGCATTGTGCGCCCACACGACGATCTTTCGCCCGGAATAGCCCTCCTCCATCAGCCAGCGCAGGTTCTCGGCATTGAGCGCGTCACGACGATTCTCGCTCGCGACGCTCGGACCGGAGGTGCGCGCGGGGCGATCGGCCCCGTGCCGGTCATGAAGATTGGCGCCGAAGCCGGCGAGATTGTCGAGCGCCCGGTCCAGGAATGAGGCGCCATGGCCGCCAACGGCCCTGTCAAGGGCGCGTCGATTGGCACGGATCACGGTTCGCAGCTCCTGAACCGCGCGTTCGAGTTGGATCAGATCGGACCGGCTCGAACGCAACGCACCGCCCTCCTCCGACTCCCAGCTCGCCATCGCCTCGGTCCGCGCTTCGCCCGAGATGCCGGCTTGCGAGAGTTGCGCAAACTTGCGCGCCCGCGCCCTGCTATAGGCATCGAGCCTGTCAAAGGCGGCGATCGCCTGCTCGGCAGGGCGGACAGCCAAACGTCGCAGGGCCGGCGAAAGGCGCGCGACCGCTCGCAGGTCCGCGGCGAAACGTTCGGCTGATCCCTCCGCGGTGAACTGAATGTCGAAGCCAGCCATCTCCAGCGGTCGCGAACCGGCAAGTGTCGTTTGCGCGTACGTGAAAAGGGGGCGGCATTCCCGGGAGACCGACCAGATCCTGAGGATGCCCTGCTGGGCAGCCGCGACCGGATCTGCGCCCGAGCGCAGCGAAGCCTGGACCTGCCGCAGATCATAGAATCCGGATTCCCAGGCGACGACGTCGAAGCCCATCCGCTGATGCAGGAACTTGATCAGCCTGACCTTGGCGGCGAAGCTGCTCCCGGCGCCATGGCTCGGCTCGCCGAGCTGAACGATCCGAGCGTCGCCGATGGCGTGGATGAGCGGTTCCAGGTCGGAAAGGTCGTCCGCCTCGGGATCGATCGTTCGAAGCGGAATCGCGCGAGCCGCGAGCCATTGCCGCAGATCATCGGACTGCGAAACCGACGATGCCGGCGTTTCGCCGCGCGCAAGAGCAGCGCAGGCGAGGCCGCCCAGAAGGACCGCGCGTCTTGATTGATCGATCATCGGCTTCGGTGCTCCACGATGGACGATTCGTTGAAATCGAGCTATCACTTTTCAACATAGATGGCGAGGAAATGACATGCGGACGTTTGACGGCCAGGCGATCGTCGATCCCGCGCAGGTCCGGGCCCTGAGCTCGGCCATTCGGCAGGAGCTGGTTGACACGCTGGCAGCCCTCGGCGGCGAGGCGGACGTCGGAGCCCTGGCCGAGCAGCTGGGCCGGCCGGCGGACGGTCTCTACTATCACCTGCGCCTCCTCGTCCGGCACGGTCTCATCGAGGAGGTGGAATCGTCCGGCCAAAAGGAAAGGCGCTATCGGCTCGCCGGGGAAGGGCGTTTGCCGCTGCGTCTCGCCTATCGGAAAGGGTCCGACGGCAATCTGCCGGCGGTCGGCAGCTTTGCCCGAAGTCTGCTGCAGATTGCCGGGCGGGATTTCGAGCAGGCGCTAAGCGGCCCTCGAGTGGCGTTGGAAGGCCCGCGCCGCGAACTCTGGGCTGCGCGCAACAAGGGGTGGGTGAGCCAGGACGATCTCGAGGAGATCAATGCGCTGATCGAACGGCTGAACAAACTTGTCGGCCGATCCTCGGCGCCTGACCGCACCCGCCTCATGACCTTCGCATTCGTGCTTGCTCCGGTGGACCCTCGCCCGAAGCGCCGGAAAGCGGCCCGGAACTCCCGGGCCTGAAGCAGGTCGCTACCGCGCCGCCACCCGCCGCACCGGCACGTTGACGTTGCACAGGTCCACCCCGCCTGCCGGCACGTTAAAGAAGCTGCCGCCGCGGTTGGCGCGGCCGGTGACGTAGCGGGTGAAGGCCTGGGTGTCGGAGCGCATCACCTCGAAACGCGGGCGCACGGCCTCGGGCAGGTCGGCGGCGAGACGGACGGAGCGGATCGCGATCGGGGTCTCGTCGCGTTCGGCATTGTAGAAGCCGAGATCGCCGGTGCCGCGCGGGCGGGCGGAGAGCGCGCCGATCCCCTCGATCACCCGGCCGACGGTCGCGATGTTGCGGTCGAGATGGCGCGGCGCGTGGCCGATCACCGCATAGAGTTCGCCGCCGGTGCCGGTGTCCGGCGCGAGGTCGCGGCCGACGCCGACCGTGCCGAAGCAATGGGCGAGCCAGGCCATGCCGCGCGCCGGATCCCAGGCGACCGGCCAGCCGTCGACATGGCCGGCCGCCGCGGCATAGCTGTCCGGATAGCCGAGCGGGCGTGGGCTGAGGCCGGCGGCGGGCCGCTCATATTCGGCCGGCGGCTGCGCGACGACGCCCTCGGGCAGCGGATTGTCGCCCTCGTTATTGCCCCACTGGACGACGTAATTCTCCTGCACCCGATAGACGGTGGCGCCGTTCCACCAGCCGCCGCGGGCGAGCGCGCGGATGTTGGCGACGTGGACGGGGGCGAAATCGGGGGCGAGCTCGATGACCACCCGCCCGCCATCGGCCAGCTCCATGACCAGCAGGTTCTCCGGCGCGACCGGCCGCCAGTCGGACGGCGCGGAACTGGCGACGACCTCGGGCGGCTCGGGCGCATTGGCGACGGGCGCCGGCGACCAAGCCGGCGGCTGCGCGGTGGCGGCGGTGGCGAGGAACGAGGCGAGCGGGATGAAGCGGCGCATGGACGGGTCCCCTTGTTGACGCGCCATGGTTCGGGGAAAGCGCTGCGGCGATCAAGCCCGCCCGGCATGACGGGCCTGCCCGGGGCGTGATAGCTTGAGCGGGACTCGCGGCGAGTCCCGCCGCAGAAAGGTACAACCATGTCCAGGCCCCTTCCCCGCTAGACGCTGATCGACACGCGCGGCGCGCAGATGTTTCCGACGCTGACCGAGATCGAGGTCGAGCGGCTGCGGCGGTTCGGGACGCAGCGGTGCTACGGCACCGGCGAGGCGGTGGTGCGGGCCGGCGAGGGCGGCCACGGCCTTGCCATCTTGCTCTCCGGCGCGGTCGAGGTGTCGCAGCGCGACCAGAAGGGGTGCGTGACGCCGATCGTCACCCACCTGCCCGGCGGCTTCGTCGGCGAGCTGGCGCAGCTGTCGGGCCGGCCGTCGCTGGTCGACGTCGTGGCGGTGCGCGCGACGGACGTGCTGGCGATCCCGCCCGAGAAGCTGCGCGCGGTGCTGACCGCCGAGGCGTCGCTCGGCGAGCGGATCATGCGGGCGCTGATCCTGAGGCGCATGGGCCTGCTGGAGACCGGCGGCGGTGGACCGGTGATCGTCGGGCCGGCGCATCATCCCGACGTGCTGCGCCTGCAGAATTTCCTGAGGCGCAACGGCCATCCGCACCAGAGCCTGGACCCCGGCAGCGACCATTGCGGCCAGGTGCTGATCGACCGCTTCCGGGTCGAGCCCGAGGAGCTGCCGATCGTCCTCTGCCCGGGCGGGCAGATGCTGCGCAACCCGAGCGAGGGCGAGATGGCGCGCTGCATCGGCCTGGTCGGGCCGATCGACCCGGACAGGTTGTTCGATGTCGCGGTGATCGGCGCCGGGCCGTCGGGCCTTGCCACCGCGGTCTATGCGGCCTCGGAAGGGCTGTCGGTGCTGGTGCTCGACTGCCGCGCGTTCGGCGGGCAGGCGGGCGCATCGGCGCGGATCGAGAATTATCTCGGCTTCCCGACCGGCATCTCCGGCATGGCGCTGATGGGCCGCGCCTACAGCCAGGCGCAGAAGTTCGGCGTCGAGATGGCGATTCCCGACGAGGCGGTGCGGCTCGAATGCGGCAACGACCCGCTGCGCCTCACCCTCGCGACCGGCGAGAGGGTGCAGGCGCGCACCGCGGTGATCGCGACCGGCGCGCGCTACCGGCGGCTCGACGTCAGCGACCTCGAGGCGTTCGAGGGGCGCTCGGTCCATTACTGGGCCTCGCCGCTCGAGCAGCGGCTGTGCGCCTCGCAGGAGGTGGTGCTGGTCGGCGGCGGCAATTCGGCCGGGCAGGCGGTGGTGTTCCTCGCCGAGCAGGCCGGGCGGGTGACGTTGCTCACCCGGCGGCCGCTCGCCGAGACGATGTCGGCCTATCTGGTCGAGCGGATCGGCGGGCTCGCCAATGTCGAGGTGGTGACCGGGGTGGAGGTCTCGGCGCTGGAGGGCGATGCGGGCGCCTTGCGGGCGGTGCGCTGGCAGGCACGGCGCGGCGGCGCCGAGGCGCAGCGCGACTGCCGCCAGCTCTTCCTGTTCATCGGCGCCGAGCCGAACACCGACTGGCTCGCGCAATCCGGCCTGAAGCGCGACGCGAACGGCTTCCTGCTGACCGGCGCGCAGGCCGGCGAGGGCCGGCTGCCGCTCGAGACCAGCCGGCGCGGCGTCTTTGCGGTCGGCGACGTGCGCGCCGGATCGGTCAAGCGCGTCGCCGCGGCGGTCGGCGACGGCGCGCAGGTGGTGGCGGCGATCCACCGCTATCTCGCCGACGCGGAGGCGGCACCGGTCGACCGGCCGGCGATGGCGATGGCCTGAAGGAAACTCCGCGCGGCGCGCGCGACTGCTGCCGGTCATCGATGCGCTCGGCGACTGGTGGGAAGAGACGCAAGGATTGGGCACCGGCGCGCAAACCTGCGCACCGGAGACCGAGCTGGAGACGGCCTAACGGGCGCTGACCCGCCAGATCGTGTTGCCGACATCATCGGCGACGAGCAGGCTGCCGTCGCGGCCGATCTGGACACCGACGGGGCGGCCCAGCGCCCGGCCGTCCCCGGAGCGGAAGCCGGTCAGCACGTCGACCGGCATGCCCGCCGGCCGGCCGTTCGCGAAGGGCACGAACACCACCTTGTAGCCGCTCGGCGGATTGCGGTTCCACGAGCCGTGGAGGCCGATGAAGGCGCCCGAGGCGAAGCGCGGGCCCAGCCGCGCGCCCTCGGAGAAGCTGAGCCCGAGCGGGGCGACATGATTGCCGAGCGCGTAATCGGGGCGGATCGCGCGACCGACGAGATCGGGCCGGGCCGGCTCGACCCGCGTGTCGACATGATGGCCCCAGTAGCTCCACGGCCAGCCGTAGAAGCCGCCGGCCTGGACGCGGGTCAGATAGTCGGGGACGAGATCGCTGCCGAGCTCGTCGCGCTCGTTGACGACGGTGTAGAGATCGCCGGAGCCGGGGCGGAAGGCGACACCGACCGGGTTCCTGAGGCCCGATGCGAAGATGCGGTGGGCGCCGCTGGCGGGATCGATCTCCCAGATCGCGGCGCGGCCGCGCTCCTCGTCGAGCCCGTTCTCGCCGACATTTGAATTCGAGCCGACGCCGACATAGAGCCGCCGACCGTCCGGGCTGGCGGCGAGAGTCTTGGTCCAGTGATGGTTCCGCCCCGCCGGCAGGTCGGCGATCCTGCGGGGCGCTGCGGCGATGCGTGTCGCCGCCGGATCGTAGGGGAAGGCGACCAGCGCGTCGGCATTGGCGACGTAGAGCGTGTCGCCGACCAGGGCCATGCCGATCGGCGAGGCGAGGCCGGTGATGTAAGGCGTGCGCAGCTCCGCCGTGCCGTCGCCGTCGGCATCGCGCAGCAGGGTGATGCGGTTGGCGCTCGGCACCTGCGAGCCGGCGCGCCCCATGAACAGGCGCTGGAAGAAGCCGCGGATGCCGCCGCCGGTGCCCTCCGGCCTGGGCGGCGCGGCGGATTCGGCGACCAACACGTCGCCGTTCGGCAGGCGCAAGAGCCAGCGCGGGTGATCGAGCCCGGTCGCGAAGGCGTTGACCCGCAGCCCCTGTGCGGCGGTCGGGGCACCGCCGGCCGGCCAGCCGACGGCCTCGGCCACCTCGACGGTCGGGAACAATGTCCGCGTCGGCTCGGGCAGCCGCGGCGACGGCCCGACGCTTTCGGAAAGGTCGGCGGTCGAGCGGTCGCCGCAGCCGCTCGCCAGCGCAGCGGCCAGGAGGATCGCAAGGGGTCGGGCGGTTGCGGTCATCAGCGCCTCCGTTCGCGCAACGAACCGAACTGGGCCCGCGAGGTTCCAGCTATTCGACCGGCACGACCTCTTCGGGCGCATGGAGACGCATGCGGGTGACGCGGCGCGTATCGCCCTCGGTCACCTCGAGCCGCCAGCCGCTCGGATGCTCCAGCACCTCGCCCGGCTGCGGGATGCGCCCGGCGAGGACGAAGGCGAGGCCGCCCAGCGTGTCGACATCTTCCTCGACCTCGGCGAGCCGGACGTCGACCGCTTCGGCGACATCCTCGAGCTCGGCGCGGGCGTCGGCGTCCCAGACGCCGTCCTCCAAGGGAATGAGCAGGCCGGGCAGCTCCTCGTCATGCTCGTCCTCGATGTCGCCGACGATCTCCTCGACCACGTCCTCGATGGTGAGCAGCCCTTCGGTGCCGCCGAACTCGTCGACGACGATGGCGAGGTGGACCCGGCCCGAGCGCATCCGGGCGAGCAGATCGAGCATGCCCATCGATTCGGGCACGTAGAGCGGCGTGCGCATCAGCGCGGTGATGTCGGACGGCGTCGCCCGGCCGGAGACCTGGTGCAGGAACACGTCCTTGATGTGGATCATGCCGACGACGCGGTCGAGGCTGCCCTCGTAGACCGGCAGGCGGCTGTGCTCGGCCTCGCGGAGCGCGACGACGAGATCGTCGAAGCTGATCGTGCTCGGCACGGCGATGATCTCGCCGCGCGGCACGGCGACGTCGCCCGCATTCTTCTCGCCGAAGTGGAGGATGTTGCGGAGCATCTGCCGCTCGGCGACGGAAAGATCGCCCACCCGCGGCACCTCGCCCTCGCGATTCTCCAGCACCTCCTCGATCTCGTCGCGGAGCGTCGCCTCGTCATCGTCTCCGAACAGGAATGACCTGAGGCCACCCCAGAATGTACGTTCTTCCTGGCCGGTGCCGGGACTGTCGTCTTCCATAGGTTAGAGTTGCACCCCTTTAGTGATAGGGATCGGCGATCCCGATGGATGCGAGCGCCCGTCGCTCGGCTTCCTCCATCTCCTCGGCGTCCTCGTCGCTGGTTTCGTGGTCGTAACCTAGCAGATGAAGCATGCCATGCACCACCAGATGCGCGGCATGGCTCTCGATCGGCAGATTCCTGGCGCTCGCCTCGGCCGTGCAGACGCCATGGGCGAGAACGATGTCGCCCAGCATCGGCGCGGTGGCGAGCTCGTGCTCCTCGACCATCGGGAAGGAGAGGACGTTGGTCGGCTTGTCCTTTTCCCGCCATTCGGCGTTGAGGGCGTGGACCTCTTCGTCCGACGTGAACTTGACCGACACCTCCGCGTCACCGTCGGAGAGCGCGGCATGGCGGCTGTGCGCGACGGCGGCACGGACCGAACGGTCGGCGAGGGCGGGCCAGTCGGTGCGACTGTCCCAGTCTTCGGAAACGTCGGCCTCGACCAGGATCAAGTCCCCGGCCCCTCATAGGCCTCGACGATCTTGCCGACGAGCGGATGGCGCACGACGTCGCCGGCGCCGAAGCGGATCATGGCGATCTTGTCGATGCCTTCCAGCTTCCCGACCGCGTCGTTGAGGCCGGACTCGACCCCCCTGGGCAGATCGGTCTGGTTGGGATCGCCGCAGATCACCATGCGGCTGCGCATGCCGAAGCGGGTCAGGAACATCTTCATCTGCTGCGGCGTGGTGTTCTGCGCCTCGTCGAGGATGATGAAGGCGTCGGAGAGGGTGCGGCCGCGCATGAACGCGATCGGCGCGATCTCGATCTCGCCGGAGGCGATCCGCCGCTCGACCTGATCCATCGGCAGCATGTCGTAGAGCGCGTCGTAGAGCGGGCGCAGATAGGGGTCGACCTTCTCCTTCATGTCGCCGGGAAGGAAGCCGAGGCGCTCGCCGGCCTCGACCGCCGGGCGCGACAGGATCAGCCGATCGACCGAGCCGCCGATCAGCTGCTGCACCGCCTGGGCGACGGCGAGATAGGTCTTGCCGGTGCCGGCCGGCCCGAGCGCGAAGATCATCTCGTCGCGGGCCAGCGCCTCCATATAGACCGCCTGGGTCTTGGAGCGCGGCACGATCGTCTTCTTGCGGGTGCGGATCATCACCTTGGGCGGCTCGATCACCTCGGGCGAGATGATCCCGTCGAGCGTCGGCTGGCCGGACATGGCGATGATCGCATTGACCAGCTCGGCATCGATGTCGTGGCCCTCGTCGAGGCGATTGTAGAGGCCGAGCAGCACCTCGCGAGCGCGGGACGCCGCTTCCGGCTCGCCCTCGACCTGAACCTTGGCGCCGCGCGCGGCGATGTAGACGCCGAGCCGATCCTCGATCGCGACGAGGTTGCGGTCGAACTCGCCGAACAAAGGCCCGAGCAGGTGCGGCTGCTCGAACTCGATCTCGACCCGGGCGCGGGATCCGGCGGGGGCGGCGGCAGGCTTGCGGCTCATGCGGTCCTTTCACTCAAGCGAGTCACGAACGCCAAAGTGGGGCGGCGCGATCCGAAATGCCAGCGCGAACGCAGGCGCATCGACGCGGCGTGCGCAGGCGATGCAGCCGCGCCACAGTCAGGCGGCGACGGACACCCGCTCCACGCCCGACAGCGAGTTGGGCCCGGCGGCGGCGATCCCGACCTCGACGATGTCGCCGATGCGTGCGTCGGTCTCGAAATGGACCGACTGGAGCCAGGGCGACTTGCCGAGCATCTGGCCGGGCTTGCGGCCCTGGCGCTCGACCAGCACCTCGGTGCGCCGCCCGACCGTTGCGGCGTTGAATTCGGCCTGATGGGCGTTGAGCCGCGCCTGCAGCCGCTGCAGCCGCGCGTCCATCAGCTCCGGCGCGACCTGGTCCGCCATGTCGGCTGCCGGCGTGCCCGGGCGGGGGGAATATTTGAACGAGAAGGCCTGGGCGTAGCGGACCTCGTCGACGAGCTTCAGGGTCTCCTCGAACTCCGCCCCGGTTTCGCCGGGAAAGCCGACGATGAAGTCGCCGGACAGGGCGATGTCGGGACGCGCCGCGCGGACCTTGTCGAGGATCTTCAGATACGATGCGGCGCTGTGGCTGCGGTTCATCGCCTTCAGCACCCGGTCGCTGCCCGCCTGCACGGGAAGGTGCAGATAGGGCATCAGCTTGGCGACATCGCGATGGGCGGCGATCAGGCCGTCGGTCATGTCGTTGGGATGGCTGGTCGTGTAGCGGATGCGCGCGATCACCGGGATCAGGGCGATCGCCTCGATCAGGTCGTGGAGGCCGCGCTTGTCGTCCCTCCAGGCGTTCACGTTCTGCCCGAGCAGGGTGATCTCGCGCGCGCCGGCATCCGCGAGCGCCTTCGCCTCGTCGACGATCGCCGCCCAGGGCCGGCTGACCTCGGCGCCGCGGGTATAGGGGACGACGCAATAGGTGCAGAACTTGTCGCAGCCTTCCTGCACGGTGAGGAAGGCGGACGGCGCGACCCTGCGCCGCGCCGGCAAGGCGCCGAACTTGGAGGCGGCGGGCATGCCGGTGTCGAGCGCGAGCCCGTCCTTCGCCGCCTTCGCGACCAAGGCGGGCAGGTTGTGATAGGCCTGCGGGCCGACGACGACGTCGACCCTGGCGCGGCGCGCGATCTCCGCGCCCTCGGCCTGGGCGACGCAGCCGGCGACCGCGACCATCGGGCGGCTGCCGTCGGGGCGCTTCAGCCGGCCGATCTCGGAATAGACCTTCTCGGTCGCCTTCTCGCGGATGTGGCAGGTGTTGAGCACGACGAGATCGGCGGCCTCGCCCTCGCCGGCGGCGCGCAGGCCCTCGGCGGCGAGCAGCTCGGCCATGCGCTCGCCGTCATAGACGTTCATCTGGCAGCCGTAGGATTTGACGGCGAAGGTCTTGGGATCGGGCTTGGTCATTTGCCGGCGCCTATACAGGGCGGACGGCGCGCGCGGAAGCGCCCAGCGCTTCGACCACCCCGGCCTCGGCGCGCGCGGCCAGCGCCTTGCGGTCGGCCGCGGCCGCCGGATCGACCGGCGCGAGAAAGTGCAGCGTGACCGGGATGCGGCCCTTGCGGGAGAAGATCCGTTTCGCATTCTCGCCCGTCGATTCCTCACCGATCCAGGCGATCTCGTCGGCGAGCGGGCCGTAGTCGATCGCCACCGGCTGGACCCGCACGCCCTCGATCGGCGGGTAGAGCGAGGCGAAGAGACTGGCGCGGAACGGCAGGATCCCGGTGCCGCCGTCGGTCGTGCCTTCCGGGAAGAGGGCGACCGCGCGGCCGCGGGTGAGCGCCGCGCGGAGCTGGTCGGCCTGGCCGCGGGCGGCGCGCCTTGCCTCGCGGGCGACATGGATCGTCTGGTTGAGGCCGGCGAGCCAGCCAATCACCGGCCAGCCCTCGACCTCGTCCTTGGCGACGAACGAGGCGGGCACCGCGCTGCCGAGCGCGACGATGTCGAGCCAGCTCAGATGATTGGCGGCGAACAGCACCCTGCCCCGAAGCGGCACGCCCTCGATCCGCACGTCGAGGCCGGCGCAGCGCCCCGCCCAGGCGAGGAACAGCTGCGGCCAGATCGAACCCAGCCCGAGCAGCTTCCAGAGATAATGGAGCGGCACGCAGAAGATCAGCCCGGCGACGAGGCCGGCGACGCGCAGCGTCAGGCGCACGGCCTAATTATCGCGGCGGATCGAGACGCCGTAGAGCTCCATGCGATGATCGACCAGGCGGAAGCCCAGCCGCTCGGCGATGCGGCGCTGGAGCTCCTCCAGCTCCTCGTCGACGAACTCGATGACATTGCCGGTCTCGACGTCGATCAGATGGTCGTGATGGGTCTCGGCCGCCGCCTCGTAGCGCGCGCGGCCGTCGCCGAAATCGTGCCGCTCCAGGATGCCCGCTTCCTCGAACAGCCGGACGGTGCGGTAGACGGTCGCGATCGAGATGCCCGGGTCGATCGCCGCGGCGCGGGCGTGCAGCGCCTCCACGTCGGGATGATCCTCGGCCTCGGAGAGGACCTGCGCGATCACCTTGCGCTGTTCGGTGAGGCGGAGGCCCTTTTCGGCGCACAGCGCCTCGACATCGATGGTTCGCATGGGGCCTCTTCTAGAGCAGATTCCGCCAGAGGGCAAAGCGCGAGCACGCAAAAGCGCCGCCCCGCACGGCGGAGCGGCGCCCTGTGAGCTCGAACGGCCGGCCTACTTGCGCGGCGCGCGCTTGCGCTTGGTGCCGAGGCCGATCTTCTTGGCCAGGGTCCGACGCTGCTCGGCATAATTGGGGGCGACCATCGGATAGTCGGCGGCGAGGCCCCATTTCTGCCGATATTCGTCCGGCGTCATGTTGTAGTGGGTCATCAGATGCCGCTTCAGCATCTTCAGCTTTTTCCCGTCCTCGAGGCAGACGATATAGTCGGGCTTGATCGACGAACGGATCGAAACCTTGGGCTCCGGACGCGGCGCGGGCTCTTCCTTGCTTTCGCCGAGGCCGCTCAGCGCATTGTGGACGTTATTGATCAGCAACGGAAGGTCGGAGACCGCCACGCTGTTGTTGCTGACATGGGCCGAGACGATGTCGGCGGTGAGGGTGATCAGCGTCTCACCGAAATTGTCTTGGTTTTCCATAGAACGGTACCAACTTTCTTTATGGGCAGTAGGATCCTGTCCTTGGCCGACAGGCAGTGCAGCGATAAGTCCGTTTTACACCTCTTGACAAGGTGAAAACAGTCCCAAAACGCTCTATTTTAGCTCAAATCGACACGATCTTCGCAAATGTCAGCGCGTCGTAATTCTGGCCGTCCGGACCGCTGTAGTAATGAGGCCGCCGCCCGATCAATCCGAAGCCGGCGGTTTCGTACAATTTCACGGCGCGATTTCCATCCCGGACCTCGAGATGCAGCCGCGCCGCGCCGCGCCGGCGGGCCAGCGCTTCGAAACGCGCGAGCAGGGATTTGCCGACCCCGCGACCCTGCGCGCCGCGCCGGACGGCGAGCAGCAGCAGTTCGGCCTCATCGGCGACGATCCGCGACAAGGCAAAGCCGATCGTCCCCCCGTCTTCCCGCGCCAGGGTGAGCCAGACGCCCGGCATCGGCATCAGCCCCGCGCATTGCGACGCGGTCCAGGCCTCGCCGAAGCACGGCTCGAAACTGTCGTCCATCACCGCCATGACGTCGGCGAGATCGGCGAGGCCGCCTTCGCGCAGGGTGACCGTCAGAGTGCTCATGTCATCGGCCCTTCGACGCCGCCTGCGGCGTCGCTCTGGACGGGCTTCGCATCGGGCGCACGGCCATAGATCGGCCGGGGCGCAAGCGTGCGCAGGTCCGGCGGCAGCCGGCCCGCGTCCGCTGCGCGGGGGAGCGCGTCCCGCCACGAGCCGTATCCGCGCACGCCGACCAATGCTTCCGCGCCCGATCCGACGACGAGATCGGCGGCCACGGCCGCGGCTGCCACCTCGGGCGCAAGCGAGCGCAAGTCGTCGAGAGGCGCGAGCGGATCACCGCCATAGCTTTGCACGAAAAGCTCGCCATGTCCCCCGGCAAGCGCGACGCCGACCGCCGGCGCGACCGCGGCCGCAGCGAGGAGCGCCATCGACGAATAGCCGGCGAGCGGCACACCCCAGCCGATGGCCAGGCCATGCGCCGCGGCGAGGCCGACGCGCACGCCGGTGAAGCTGCCCGGCCCGCAATCGACGAGGATCGCTTGCGGCCGGCGAGACCCGAGCAGCTCCGCCACCATCGGCATCAGCCGCTCGGCATGGCCGCGCCCGACGATGTCATGGCGTTCGGCCAGCACGGCGCCGTCCGCTTCGAGCAATGCCACGGAGCAGGCCGCGGTCGCGCTGTCGATCACGAGAAGCACAGGGATTCACATCCGATCACAGGCACCATCGTCACCCTGAACTTGTTTCAGGGTCCAGCTTTCCACTCGCACTGCTGCTCGAAACTGGATGCTGAAACAAGCTTGTCCTGAGCCCCGTCGAAGGGTTCAGCATGGCAAGATCAGGATCAGACCGCCTCGACCGTCTCGACCTCGGGGACATAGTGCTTGAGCAGGCTCTCGATCCCGTTCTTGAGGGTCATCGTCGAGGACGGGCAGCCGGAACAGGCGCCATGCAGGGCGAGGTAGACCGTGCCCTCGCGAAAGCCGCGATAGACGATGTCGCCGCCGTCGCGGGCGACGGCCGGACGAACCCGGGTGTCGATCAGCTCGCGGATCTGCGTCACGATCTCGGCATCGGCCGGATCGTCCTCGACATCGGGCTCCGGCGCGACGTCGATACCAGCCGCGGTCCCGGCGCGGAACAATGGCGCGTCGCTGACGAAGTGATCGAGCAGCACCTCCAGCACCTGCGGCTTCAGCAGTCGCCATTCGACCCCCGGCGCGGCGGTGACCGAAATGAAGTCGCGGCCGAAGAACACGCCCTCGACCTCGCCGGTCGAGAAGATCGCCTCGGCCAGCGGCGAGGCTTCCGCCTCCTCCGGCGTCGCGAAATCGCGGGTCCCGTGGTCCATCACGGCATGGCCGGGGAGGAACTTCAGGGTCGCCGGGTTGGGCGTCGTTTCGGTCTGGATCAGCATGGTGCGGATGTGGGCGCCGTCACGTCGGCGATCAAGTGTCCAAACGAGTCTCCTGGACGCGAGACAGTCATTCCCGCGCGCCGAGCAGCAGGCGCTCGGCATTGCCGTAGCGGATCTGCGCCCGCTCCTCGGGGGTGAGGTCCAACCGGTCGAGCGCCTGCACCGACTGGGCCAGCGAGAGCTGCGGATAGTCCGAGCCGAGCAGCAGCCGATCGATACCCACATTGCGCATCGTCCAGACGAGCTCCGCCTCGATCGGCGAGTCCGCGGCGAGGACGACGAGCGCCGAAATGTCGAACCAGAGGTTGTCGGGCCAGAAGTCGCGGGTCGTGCGGGCGAGGGGGATGATGTTCCAGAAGCGGAAGTTCATGCCGCCGAGGTGGGCGAACAGGAACTTCGTGCGCGGCGCGCGGACGGCGAGGTTGAACAGGTTCTCGCTGTCGCCGGGGATGATGTTGGCATTGTCCATCATCACCACGACGCCCAATGTCCCCGCCTCCTGCACCAGGGTCAGCACGCGCGGATCGGTGACGTCGAACTGCTGGGTATGCGGATGGAGCTTGATCGCGCGCACGCCGGCGGCGGCGAGGCGGCGAAGCTCCGCGATCGCGGCCGCACCGTCATAGGGGTGAACCGAGGGGATCGGCAGCAGGCTGGGGTGGGTGCGGGCGAGCGCGAGCAGCTCGTCATTCTTCGCGCGCATTTCGTCGAGCTGGCCAGGTCCCACCGCCATGTGCAGGCCGCCGAAGCGGGTGACGCCTTGATTGGTTTCGCGCAGCTGCGCCTCATACTCCCGGATCGACTGTGCGCCGCGCCAGATGTGGACGTGGAGATCGAAGACGGGCGTTTCCGGCGGCGGCGGCTGGGCGACGGCAATCTGCGGGAGGACGAGAGCCAAAGCGGCGAGTAGGAAGAGCCGGGTCATGGAATCCTGTCGGTCCTGGCTGCGGCGGTGAATGGCCAATGCCGATGACACGCCGGGCGAACCGCCTTTAAAGTCATTGGGCGTTGGCTGCCACAGGTTCGATCCGGGCCGGAGCGGCGGCATTGGCCTGGTTGGCGAGGGCGTCGATCTCGCGCTGAGTCTCCGCCTCGATCGCGCCCACCTGGTTCTCGACAGCCGCCTCGAGGGCCTTCGCCTTGTTCTCGATCTCGGCATTGGTGCGCTCGAAGCGGTTGGCGACCGGTTCCGGCTCGCTCGAGCAGGCGGCAAGGACGGACATGGCGAGGACGGCGACAAGCGGGCGCATGGGTTCTCCTTGCGCCCGCTTGTCCGGGGATCGAGCGACGAACGCAAGTCTCTCGAAAGTCCGTGGGAAGCCCGGTTACTCGCATCGCGCAAAAACCCGCGCCGGCGCGCCGGATGCGCCGACGACCTTCATCGGGGCGACGATGAGCTCGCACGCGCCCGGGTCGGCCGAAACGGCCGAGAGATCGCCCAGATTCTCGATGAGGGGGATGTTACGGGGCAGCAGCAAGCCATGGCAGGAGCGCTGGATGGACTGGAAATTGGGAATCCGATCGACGCCCCCGTTGTCGGCGCCGATCCCGGCGATCTCCGCTTCCCCTGCATCGATCAGCTGGCTCAGCCGTTCGCATGCCTCCAGCGTGAAACCAGGTGCCGTGTCCGCATTGTAGCCGCTTGCCCCGAACTGCCCCGCATGGCCGAGATTGGCGAGCAGCCACGCGCCCCCGACGAGCCGTGCGCGCACGCGATCGATGTCCTGGGCGGTGACGTTGCGGTCCGCGCGCCCGGACGTGTCGATGATGACCAGAGGGCCATGCAGCTGCGACAGCTCGAGTTCGCCTATGCTGCGCTGCCGTTCCGGTTCCGCGCCTTCGGGCACATAGTGCCGCGGTGCATCCACATGGGTACCGGTGTGATCCCAGAAATGCAGGTCTCCGGAGAAGAACCCACGGCTGCCCCGAACGAATCTGCCGGTGTATGAGACACGGACGTCGGCGGGCTCGCCGTCCGCTTCGGGATAGGGCGCGGCGGGATCGACCGGGATGAACTGCCGGCGCTCGGTGCCGGCAGCGGCCGGATGGTAGGCGGCGAGCGAACGGCCGAGGTCATACAGCCGCACCGGCTGGCTTTGCGCCATCGCCGAGCCCGCCGCGGCGAAGAGAAGGAACGTGGCGAGGGCGACAGGGGCAAGGGCAGCGGCAAGCAGGCGCATCGGGCTTCTCCTTGCGCCCGCTTGTCCGAAGATCGGTTGGCGAAGACAAGCCCGATCGAAGACCTAGCTGTCGGGATCGGCCGCATTCATCCTGTCCCGGAACTCCTCGATCGTCGCGGTACGGCCGTGGACGCCGGCGATCTGCCGCACATCCAGACCCAGCACCTCCAGCGCTCTCGCGAAGCTGACGAAGGAGTCCGGGGGCGTTCCGGTCGGGGCGTCATTGCTCGGGACGATGAACATGTCGCCCTGAAACACGATGCGCTCCCGCGGCAGCCAGGCGATCAGCATCTCGTGCGTGTGTGGGTTGGGGCCGATGTCGATGAGCTCGACCGTCCGCGACCCGTCGGTGAGGATCCGCCGGCCGCCTTCGGTCAGCTCGAGGCGCACCGGCCGCGGCTGCGCGGCGAGACGATCCCGGATCGGCGCAGCGGCGATCGCCTCGACGATCGGGCGGTTGCCGGGCGTCGTGATCACCGTGGCACCTTCGGCGATGAAGCTGCGCAGGCCCCCGATATGATCGCCATGATGGTGCGTCATCACGATGTAGCGGATCGGCTTGCCGGGAATCGTCTCGCGAATGCGGGCGATCGCCCGTTCGGTCCCGGCGCTCGAACCCGGTGCCTCGACAACCGCCACATGGTCCCGGAATTCGACCGCGAGGACGTTGTGCTGGGGACCCGCAACACTTTGCAGGAGAAACACGCCATCGGCGAGCCGTTCCACCCGCTCCGGAAGAGGCCGCGACGGGCCGGCGGGTGCGTAGCCCGCCGCATGCACCTCGAACGCCTGTGCGGTGATGTCCGGATTGATCTCGACGGCGAGCCTGCCGTGCAGGGTCAGCTCTCCCGCTTCATGATTGCGCAGCGTCCGCGGCACGACCGTGGCCCCAGTCCGCACATAATCGGCGAAGACGACCTCCGAGGCTTCGTCGCCCGTGAGCGGATCGACGAACAGGGTTTCGTATTTGGACAAGAGGCCGCTGCCGGCATTGATGTAGACCGCGATCTGCTGGGAATCGGCGGTCACGAAGCTGAACACGTCATGCGGCCGGCCCTCGAACATCTCCTGTCCCAGCGAACGCAGCGTGCCGTCACGCTCCAGCGCCTGGAGCAGGATCAGGTGCGGCAGCCGGCGCTGATGCGCGGCGAACTCTCCGTCGATCGCGGCCGGCCCCGGAAACGGCCGGAAGGTGCGGGACCGGTGATTGTAGATCACCGGGTCGCGGAAGGCGGCGAGGCTGGTGCTGTGCCGCTCGATCCCCCCTTCCACCTGGCGCCATCGGTACCGGAACCGGCGATTGCGCAGATCGAGCAGCAGGTCCTGCTCATCGACGCCCGGTTCGAACGGCGGCGCGACGGAGCGGGCCTGCAGACGCGGCCAGATCTGCGCGTCGAGCCG
This sequence comes from Sphingosinicella sp. LHD-64, assembly GCF_031157375.1. Lineage (GTDB taxonomy): Bacteria > Pseudomonadota > Alphaproteobacteria > Sphingomonadales > Sphingomonadaceae > Allosphingosinicella. The sequence goes on along the minus strand of NZ_JAVIFV010000007.1, from coordinate 36,700 downwards.
GACCCTGACCGCCGCGATCGCGCGCAGGGCGGCTTTACCGCCGAAGGCATTGACGGCGCGGTCCAGCACCGCGCAGGCGCTGGCCTGGGAGCGCTCGACCAGAGTTTCCGGATTGCCGGTTTGGGCATGGACGGCGGACGCGGGGGTTGCTGCCAGCGCCAGCATAAGGGCGGCTGTGATCCGAGAGAGCATGGGAATGGCGTTCCTTTGATGTGAGCGGATCAGAAGTCGGCGGAAAGCTGGACGCTGAAGCGGCGGCCGGGGCGGACGAAGAAAGAGTGGCTGCCCCTCACCTCGTAGCTGCGGTCGTCGAACATGTTGGCGAGCAGCACGCGCAGCGCCATCGGCGTTTCCGCGGCCCGGAAGCGGTAGCGGGTGCCGATGTCGAACGTCGTCGTGCCCGGCTCGAACAGCTGCCGTCCGCCGAGTTCGGCAAAGCCCAGAGTGCTGGCGGCGACCCGGCCGGTATGCTGGACGCTGAAATCGAACGAGAGACCCTCGACCGGCGTCTGGTAGTTGAGATCGAGCCGGGCGGTGCGGTTGGCGATGCGGACCGCCTTGGGACCGGCACGCCCGGTCTCCACTGCCTCGCCCACCACCGCCGGATCGAGCAGGACGAGGCCGCCCACGACCGAGAGCCCTTCGATCGGTTGCGCGGTGAGCGAGACTTCGACGCCGCGGTTCCGGAAGGTGCCCAGCGGGCCATAGATTCCGTTGCCGTCGAGGCTGAAATAGGGACGCTCGATCTCGAAGATGCCGGCGACCAGACGGGTGGTGCCGAAGGCGAGGCGGATGCCCGCCTCCTTCTGCTTCGTGCGCGAAGCTTCGACCGCATCGTCGCGGTTGACCGCGCTGGCCGGCGGGCTCGCCGTCTCTTCCAGCCCCTCGGTATAGCCGCCGTAGAACGCCAGCCACGGCGTCGGCGTCACGGCCAGCGCGACGTTGAGAAGCCAGGGGCGATCGCGGTTGACCGCGACATTGCCCGGGCGGCTGATCTCCGAACGATAGTCGGTCTTCTGGATGCCGGCGTTCAGCTCCATCACGCCTTCCCAGCGGCCGACATAGGCGAGGCCCGCGGTCCATTGCCGGACCGAATTCACCGTCGGAGTCGCGAAGGCGAAGTCCGGCTCGTCCCGCCGGATGAATTCGCCGACGATCGCCCGGCCGAGCGTCGCGGTCGCGCTGCCGCCGATCACGAGGCGCTTGTCGCGGCCACGCAGCGCGACGTGGAGGGAGTGATCGAAGCGGGTGCCGTCGTGGGTCCAGCTCAGCCGCGCCTCGCCCGACGTCCAGCGGGCGGGGAGGCGCGGCTCCGCCACCATCACATTGGTGGCTGAGCCATCCGGCTGCACGTCGAGGAACAGGTCGGAATAGGTACGGGTGCGGACCGAGCGGGATTCGAACAGGCCGAAGCGGAAGGTGAGGTCGCTGCCGAGCTCGTAGCGGCCGAGCGTGCCGTAGGTCTGGCTGCGCTGGAAGCCACGCGCCCATTCCTGGCCGTAGAAACGGCCGCCGGAGATCATCGGCGGCAGCCGCGGGCCGGTGGTGATGAGCAGCGGGCCGGCATCCTCGTCTGTGCTCGCCGAGCTCCAGAAGGCGGTGACCTGTCCACCGTCGAAACGCAAGGTCGGGATCACCGCGATGGCGCCATATTCGCCGTTGCGGCCGTCCTCGAAATAGCGGCGCTGGTAGTGGCCGCCGACCGCGGTGCTGAGGCGCCCGGCGACGAGCGGGATGCGGGTGTCGGCCTCAAGGAAATAGCCGCCATATTCGGAGCTGCCGACCGCAACGCTGCCGCCCAGCGTGTCGTCAGAGGGGCGCAGGGTATAGTCGACGATCCCGGAGGGCGCCGGGAAGAGATAACCCTGGGCCGGCAGGCCGACGCGCACCACCGAGCGGGAGGTGAGGCGCTGGGTGAGGCCGTTGCCGCCGAGATCGAAATACATGCCCTCGATCCGCCGGTTGCCGGCCACCGTCGGGCTGAACCCGCGGACATTGTTGTCGCGGTAGAGGCCGATCGTCTCGTTGCCGATACTGGTGCCGAACGCATCGGACGCGCTGGTGATCACATTCTCCTGGGTGCGTTGGGCGAAGGCTTCGCCATGGACAAGCAGGATTGAGCCAAAAAGAGCGGGAACCGCGGCGGCGGAAGCAAGGATTCTGGACATGGAGCGCTCCTCGTTGATGCAAAGGCAATCAGCGACAAGGCCCCTCCCCTGGCGTGCTGCAGGGACATGGGTAGGCGGAGCACCAAAATAGCGTTAGGCGAATCTCGGAGATTTAGACTAAGGGGAGCTTAGCCATGAACCTCCAGTCGCTCCCCCCGCTGCCCGCGATCCGCGCCTTCGAGGCGGCGGCGCGGCTGGGCAGCTTCTCGCGCGCGGCGAGCGAGCTCAACATGACCGCCGCGGCGGTCAGCTACCAGGTGAAGCAGCTCGAAAGCCGGCTCGGGTTGATGCTGTTCCGCCGATTCCCCAGGCGGGTCGAGCTGACCGGCTCGGGCGAGCTGCTGGCCCCCGCCATCTCCGGCGCCTTCGCGACGATGCGCGCCACCTTCGCCCAGGCGGTCGAGCGCTCGCAGGGGGAATTGTCGATTACCACCCTGCCGACCGTCGGCGCGGCCTGGCTGGTGCCCAAGCTCGGCCGGTTCAAGGACAGGCACCCGCACATCCGCCCGCGGCTCGACATGACCGTGCCGGTGGCGGACCTGGGCGGCTTCGACTTCGACATCGCGATCCGCAGCGGCCTCGGCAGTTGGCCGGGCCTGCGCAGCCAGTTCCTGCTGCCCAATTTGTTCACGCCGGTGTGCAGCCCCGAGCTGGCCGAGGCGGCCCGGCAATTGGGCGAGGGCCGGGTCGCGGCGCCCCTGCTCGGACGCACCGGCTGGTGGCGGACCTGGCTGGAGGCGGCGGGGCAGGGCGGACTCGACCTCGCGGGGGCCTTCGGGGCGCAGCTCGACGCGGAATATCTCTACGTCTCGGCGGCGATGACCGGCAACGGCATCGCCATGGTCTCGCCGATCTTCTTCCAGCGCGAGATCATGAGCGGCGCGCTCGTCATGCCCTTCGATCTCGTCGTCGCGGACGGCCGGGGCTACTGGCTCGCCTACGCCGCCGCGCAGGCGCGCAGCACGAAAATCCTCGCCTTCCGCGACTGGATCAGGCGCGAGGCCGAGGCGGACCGCGCCAAGGCGGCGCCGCTGCTGACGAATGTGGTGACGATCGATCGGTAGGAGTGGGGGACTTCTGTTGCCCGGTGTCCCGCGCTCCTTGAAAGGAGTGGGGGTTTCTGTTGCCCGGCACCCCCTGGCCGCTGGAATCCGCTTCTGTTGCCCGGTGCGGCCCAACCGCGCTTTTGTCCTTAGTAACTCAATCCGTGAGGATCGAAGTTACGCGGCAATCGCGAGCGCCTCGTTATCGTTGGCACTTGTGTACGGGCCGTCACGGTGGTCCCATCCCGGGCAAAAGTCAGCGCTTTTCAACACACGTCGATCCTGGTTCGGCCCCGTCAGAATCCCCTGCTTTCGCAGAGGCTTGTGGTGGAGCCGCCGGGTACTGCCCCCGGGTCCGCTGTGCCTATTGCACACCGTCGTTTATCGCCATAGCCGGCCGAAACCGGCAGGTCCTATATAAGGAATGGGCGATTAATGTGAAGTGACCCGCACGTCGCCCCGGCGGAGGCCGGGGCCTCAGGCCGGAAACGCGCCTGCGCCCTTCACCCCACGAGATCCCGGCCTGCGCCGGGATGACGGTTACTTCTTCTTGAGCTCGTCCCTGATCTCGCGGAGCAGCACGACCTCGGCGGGATCCTCCGCCGGCGCCTCCTCGGCCTTCTTGATCACCTTGTTGGCCATCTTGACCATGAGGAAGATGATGAAGGCGAGGATCAGGAAGTTGATGACGACGGTGAGGAACTGGCCGAAGCCGAGCACCGGCGCGCCCGCGGCCTTCAGCGCCGCATAGTTGGAGAGGGAGCCGGCATAGCCCTGCGGCACCGGCCCCAGCAGAATGAAGTAGCTCGAGAAATCGAGGCCGCCGAAGATCGCGCCGACGACCGGCATGATCATGTCTTCGGTGAGCGAGGTGGTGATGGTTGCAAAGGCGGCGCCGATGATGACTGCGACCGCCAAGTCCAGCACATTGCCGCGCGCGATGAATTCCCTGAACTCCTTGAACATCTCACACTCCCCGTTGCGTGGCCGGTGACGAGAGCCTACTTCCTCATGCCATCGATTAGAAGGGAGAGGTTTTTCAGCCATGCGCCTTCGCCTCCTCGCCGCTTTCGCGCCCGTCCTGCTGTTCCTCACCGCCTGCGGGGTCAATTCGATCCCGACCGCGGAGGAGACGGCCAGGGCGCGCTGGGCCGACGTCCAGAGCCAGTACCAGCGCCGCGCCGACCTCATCCCCAACCTGGTCAACACGGTGCGCGCCGCCGCCCAGCAGGAGCGGACCGTGCTGCGCGAGGTGACCGAGGCGCGGGCGTCCGCGACCCGGATCACGGTGACGCCCGAGCAACTCAGCGACCCGGCCGCGATGGCGCGCTTCGCCGAAGCGCAGGGGCGGCTGACGATCTCGCTGCAGCGGCTGCAGGAGGCCTATCCGGAGCTCCAGACCAACGCCAATTTCCGCGACCTGCAATCGCAGATCGAGGGCACCGAGAACCGCATCCAGGTGGCGCGCCGCGACTACAATTCCGCGGTCCAGGCCTACAACACCGAGATCCGCACCTTCCCCTCGGTGATCGGCGCCCGGATCATCTACGGATCGCAGCCGATGACGCCGTTCGAAGCCGAAGCCGGCGCGCAGGGCGCGCCGACGGTCGATTTCGGCAACATGCAGTAAGCCTGGGCGCCCGTTGCGGGTTCTGCTGATCCTCCTCGCGCTGCTGCTCGCCCATCCGGCGGGGGCGCAGACCTTCCCGCCGCTCAGCGGGAGGGTGGTGGATGCGGCCGATCTGCTGCAGCCGGATCAGGAGGCGGCGCTCGACGCCAAGCTTGCCGGGCTCGAAAGCGCAACCTCGCGTCAGCTGGTCGTCGCCACTGTGCCCGACATGCAGGGATATCCGATCGAAGACTATGCCAACGGCCTGTTCCGCGCATGGCAGCTTGGTCAACGCAATGCGAACAATGGCGCATTGCTGCTTGTCGCGGTTGGCGAACGGCGGGTGCGGATCGAGGTGGGTTACGGCCTGGAGGGCATTCTTACGGATGCGCTGTCCAGCCGCATCGTCAGGGACGACATCACGCCGCGTTTCCGCAACGGCGATTTTCCCGGAGGTATCGAGGCGGGCACGGACGCGATCATCGCGCAACTTCAGGCACCCCCGGAGGTCGCGGAACAACGGGCGATGGACGCGGCGCAAGCGGAACGTGCGAGCGACGACGGATCGGGTTGGCCGCTGATCTTCTGGATCATCGTCATCTTCTTCATCGTCATCCCGATGCTCCGCAGCGGTTTTGGCGGAAAGCGTTACCGCGGTGGCCGCGGGCCCATCGTGATCTGGGGGCCGGGCCTCGGTGGATCGGACTGGGGCGGATCGGGTTCCGGCAGCAGCTGGAGCAGCGGCGGATCGAGCTGGGGCGGAGGCGGCTTTTCGGGTGGCGGCGGATCGTCCGGCGGCGGCGGGGCGTCGGGGGGATGGTGACGCGGCTCACCCAGGCGGACCATGACCGCGTCACCGCGGCGATCGTCGCGGCCGAGCGCGAGAGCGCGGGCGAGATCGTGACCATCGTCGCGGCGCGGTCGGACGCCTATCACGATGTCGGCCTCCATTATGCGATCCTCGCGATGCTCGCGGTGCCCGGCGTGCTGGCCTTCGCGCCCGATACGTGGATCGCCTGGGTCGAGACGGCGCTGCTCGGCTGGAACGGCACATTCACTCGCGGGCCGGCGATGCTGGCGCTGTTCGCGGCGATGACGCTGGCTTTCCTGATCGTGCGCTATGCGCTGGCCTGGATGCCGCTGCGGCTCGCGCTGACGCCGGGGCGGACCAAGACGCGGCGCGTCCATCGCCGCGCGATCGAATTGTTCCGCACCGGCGCCGAGCAGAAGACGCAGGGGCGGACCGGCATCCTCATCTACCTTTCGACCGGCGAGCGCCGCGCCGAGATCGTCGCCGACCGGGCGATCCATGAGAAAGTGGAGCCGGAGGCCTGGGGGGAGGCGATGGCCGCGCTCATCGACGAGGTGAAGGCGGGCCGCCCCGGCGAGGGGCTGGCGGTGGCCGTCGCGAAGGTCGGTGCGGTGCTCGCCCGCATCCTGCCGCCGGCGACCGATAACCCTAACGAATTGCCCGACAGAGTGGTGGAGCTATGAGCCGAGGACAGGACGAACCCGAACAGATCGAATGGGAAGGCAGGTACATCGCCGCCAAACGGCGCGGGAAATGGGAATATGTCTCGCGCACCCGCAACGTCCATGCGGCGGTGATCCTCGCCTTCGATGCCGGCCATGTCCTGCTGGTCGAGCAGTATCGCGTGCCGCTAGGCTGCAACTGCCTGGAGCTGCCGGCCGGACTGGTCGGCGACGACATTGCCGGCGAGGCGGCCGAGGCGGCGGCGATCCGCGAGCTTGAGGAGGAGACCGGCTACCACGCGTCCCGCATGACCGACCTCGGGCAGTTCTTCAGCTCGCCCGGGATGGTCTCGGAGAGCTTCACGCTGCTGAGGGCGGAGGGCGTGCGCAAGGTCGGCGACGGCGGCGGCCTCGACGGCGAGGACATCGTCGTCCACCGCGTGCCGGTCGAGGACGTCCACCTGTTCGTGAAGGCCAAGCGCGAGGAGGGCTGCGCGATCGACGTGAAGCTGCTCCTGCTGCTGACCGCGGAGTTGCTCACGTAGCGCCCATACCGTGCGGAAAGGCGACGGAGCGCGAAGTTCGGGCCTCGCGGTGCCCGGCTTTCAGAAAAAGGGCCACGTTTCCATCGGCTTGAAAGACAAGAGCCCAAGCGAAGTTCGGGGATTCGCACGGAAAACACGAAAATTTCACCCTTCCGGGCGTAGAAAAGCCCGGAAATCTCAGGATTTCTGAGAAAAATGCCGGTTCGGGTTTTGTCCAGCCAGGTGCACTGGACACCGGCTTCGGGCGAGGTTCGGAGATTCGGGCCGGCGCGTGATCGCCCTTCCGCCACACTGGTGAGATCGACAAGGTCAAGGAGCCGGCGACCCGGGCGAAACCCGAGTCGCGGCGAGCATGTCAGGCGAAATCCTATTTGTATCCAACAAACCGAGATGTCTGCTTTCGACCCATTGCGGGCATCATCCGGCCTCTATCGGCCTTATTACGGTCGGCAACGGGATCTTCCGCTCGCCCCTTCGTTTGCGCAGCCTGAATCTGCTCTCGCAAATCCTGCCAGTCATCGGGCAGGGACCGGCGGGGATCGATGACATAGACTTTCTCCACGCCCAAGGCATTCACGTTGCGGATTACCGTTCCGATGTTCTTCACATCGGTCGGGTTCTCGATCACGGCGATGAGATTCTTGCAGCGAAACGGCTTGATCGCTTCGGCGCGCTTGCGAACGGTCGGCTTAGATGAGGCTGCTTCTTCCATGAGCGAACGCTAGCACGCCAATGTCCGTTTTCCACCCTTAGCGGGCATTCGATGATGCCGCCGCCCTGTCATCCCCTCGTGGATGGAAGAGGAAGCGCCTACGCTCCTCCGGATCGGCCCACGACGGCAATGATCGCATCGCGCAGCTCGGCCTTCGCGTCGTCCGCGGCGATCTCGCCGGCGGCGGCGGCGGCGGACAGGGCTTCGGCGGCGCCGAGCACCGTCCAGAGGCCGGCGGCCGGGATCGCCTGCCCGGCGGCAAACGGATCGAGCACGCGGCGGCATTTCGCCATGAAGCCCGCGACATAGTCGCGCTTGATCTTCTGCAGCTCGGGCGAGCCGGCCAGCGCGGCGCTGACGCCGGGAATCTCCAGCCCCATGCCGAGCACGCAATCGACATAGGTCGCGGCGATGGCGCCGGCCTTGCCCGCCAGCGTCGCCGGGGTGGCCTCGATCGCGGCGTCCATGATCGTCTTCTGGCGGGAATCATATTCGCGGTAGAGAGAAGCAAGCAGGCCGGCGCGGGTGCCGAAATGGTCGTAGACGACCGGCTTGGTGACTCCCGCCTCCCCGGCGACGCGGCCCAGGGTCAGCGCCTCGGTCCCCTCCTCGCGCACCAGCCGCCACGCCGTGTCGATCAGCTGGCGCTGCCGCGCGTCGCGGGAGAGGCGCTGGCGGGGCGCGGCGGGCGATCCATCGGTACTTGACATATAACTTACCATAAGTAACTTACTATCAGTATATAGGAGCGGAGAGTCGCTCCGCAATCGCCTTCAGGAGGTTCAGATGCATGCGCTGATCGTCGTGTCCCATCCCGATCCCGGATCGCTGAGCCATGCGGTCGCCGCCCGGCTTGCGGACGGCGTGGCGCGGGCGGGACATGGCGCCGAGATCGCCGACCTCATGGCCGAGGATTTCGACCCGCGCTTCAATGCCGATGACCTCAGGGTCCACCGGGAGCGGATGGCGCCCCCGGCCGACGTTCTGGCCGAGCAGGCACGGATCGACCGGAGCGACCGGCTGGTGCTGGTCTATCCAATCTACTGGTGGTCGGTGCCCGGATTGCTCAAGGGCTGGATCGACCGGGTGTTCGTCCAGGGCTGGGCCTATGACGAAGGGCCGGACATCGGGCTGGTCAAGAAGCTGCGCCACCTCAGGGTCCATCTCGTCGGGATCGGCGGCGCCGACGAGCGGACCTATGCCCGGCACGGCTATTTCGGCGCGATGAAGACCCAGATCGACCACGGCATCTTCGATTATTGCGGCGCCCGCGTGGTCCGCCACGAGCTGCTGCTCGGCACCGGGCCCGAGGAGGTGGCGGCGCATTTCGAGGGCGCCCGCCGGCTCGGGCTCACCCTGTTCGACGATGCCGACGCCTGTGCCGCCCGGGCGGCCTGAGCGGCGCCCGGCTCAGCGGAAATTGTCGGCGTAGGACTGGAGCTTGAGCTTCGGCGCGGCGGCCGGGACGATATGGGCGTGGATGCCGTTGCGCATCGCATAGGCCTTGGCGGCCTCCAGCGTCGGGAAGGTGAGGACCACCTGCTCCTGCGTGTCGGCGCCGCCGGCCCAGCCGGTCAGCGGATCGGGGCGCTTGGGCGCGGCGGATTCGAACTCAAGCACCCATTCGCCGGCGCGGGCCCTGCCCGACTGCATCGCGTTCCTGGAGCGCTGAAAGATCCGTGCGGCCATAGTCCCTTCCCTCGCCACGGCCCCTGCCGAATCCGGGCGGGAGAATCAAGCATTGTGCGGATCGTCATTGCGAGCGCAGCGAAGCAATCCAGTCCGGCGTTTGACTCAGGCTGGATTGCCGCGTCGCTGCCGCGAAGCGGCAGTTTATCCTGAGCGACACCGCAGGCGGCGTCGAAGGGCTCCTCGCAATGACGGAGGCTGAGAGCCCTAGCCCGCTCGCCCCGCCCCCTCTATCACGCCCGGATGGCGCGTGGCGGCGAGGACAGGGGGATCAGCCGGCGGACCCTGCTGGTCGGCGGGGGCGTCGGGCTCGGCCTCGCCGTCGCCTGGTCGCTCTGGCCGCGCAGCTACCGGCCGAACCTGCGCACCGCCGACGGCGAGACGGCGTTCAACGCCTTCCTGAAGGTCGGGCGCGACGGGCGGGTGATCGTCGCCGTACCGCAGGCCGAGCTGGGCCAGGGGAGCTGGACGGCACTGCCGCAGATCCTTGCCGACGAGCTGGGCGCGGACTGGCGCACCGTCTCGGTCGAGCCGGCGCCGATCGGTCCGCTCTATGCCAATCTGCTGCTCGCCGAGGCGGCGACCGGCGACAGCGTCCTGCCCGCCACCTTCGGGATCGACCGCTGGACGGCGCGCGAATATGCCGTGCGCAACGCCGTGATGGTGACCGGCGGATCGACCTCGGTGCGCGCTTTCGAGGCGCCACTGCGCGAGGCCGGGGCCGGCGCGCGGGCGCTGCTCAGCATGGCGGCTGCCGCGCGCTGGGGCGCGAACTGGGAGGAGCTCGACACCCATGACGGCTTCGTCTGGCGCGGCGACCAGCGCCTGTCCTTCGCCGAGCTTGCCGATGCGGCCGCCACGCGGGAACTGCCGGAGAACCTGCCGGTGCGGGGCGGGATCGACAACCGGCTGACGGGCCGCGCTTTGCCCCGGATCGACGTGCCGTCGAAGATCGACGGCACCGCGATGTTCGCCGCCGATATCCGCCTGCGCGACATGGTCTATGCCGCGGTGCGCAGCGCGCCGCCGGGCAGTCGCCGCGTCGCGGTCGACTGGGATGCGGCCGACGGCATCCCCGGGGCGCTGAGGGTGATCGAGAATCCGGAATGGACCGCCGTGGTCGCGACCAACGGCTGGGCGGCCGGCAAGGCGCTGGACGGGCTGAAGCCGCGCTATGACAGGCCCGCGGGACCCTCGGACCGCGGCATCGCCGATGCCCTCGGCCACGCGCTCGATGCCGGCGACGCGCGGCGCGTGCATGAAATCGGCGAGCCCGACAGGCAGGTTCCCGGCACCAGCCGGATCGACGCGCTCTATGCGGTCGGGCCGGCCCCGGGCGCCCCGATCGAGCCGCTCGTCGCCACCGCGCGGCTGGAGGGCGACCGGCTGGAAATCTGGGCGCCGACCCAGGCGCCGGGCCTGGCCCGCGCCGCGGCGGCGCGCGCGGCCGGCATGAGCGAAGGCCGCGTGACCCTCTATCCGACGCTGGCGGGCGGCGGCTATGGCCGCAAGCTGGAGGTCGAGGCGATCGCCCAGGCGGCGGTCATCGCGGTCAAGATCGAACGGCCGGTGCAGGTCACCTGGCCGCGCATCCAGGAGATCCAGCGCGACGCCTTCCGCCCGCCCGCCGCGGCGCGGCTCAGCGCCTGGGTGGCGGACGGCCGCATCCGGGCCTGGCAGGCGCGCGTCGCGGCGCCGGAGACGTCCGCCGAGGTCGCGGCGCGGCTGGGCGTCGCGGCGCGCTTCTTCCGGCCCGACGGCGGGCCGGTGGCGGGCGCGGTGCCGCCCTATGGGATCGACCATGTCGCGATCGACCATGTCGGTGCGGAGACCGGTCTGGCGACCGGCATCTGGCGGGGCGGCGCCCGCAGCTACACCGCCTTCTTCACGGAATGCTTCATCGACGAGCTGGCGCGGGCGGTGGGCGCGGAGCCCTTCTCCTTCCGCATGGGCATGCTGGGCGGCAATCCCCGCCTCGCCCGCTGCCTCGCCACCGCGACCGCGATCGGCGGCTGGGACGGCGGGCCGCCCGGCAGCGGCATGGGGATCGCGGCGGCGAGCGCGTTCGGCTCGCACATCGCCGCCCTCGTCGAGGTCGAGATGAGCCGCGCCCAGCGCCTCAGGGTGCTGCGCGCCGTCTGCGCGGTCGATTGCGGGCGGGTGATCAATCCCGAACTGGTGAAGCAGCAGATCGAGGGCGGGCTGATCCACGGCATTTCCGCTGCGGTCGGCCGGCCGATCCGCTTCGCCGGCGGCTTGCCGACGATCCGGACGATTGCCGATTACGGCCTCCCCGTCCTGCGCGATGCGCCGGACGTGACGGTGGAGCTGCTGGAGAGCGAGGAGGAGCCGGGCGGAGTGACCGAGCTGGCGGTGCCGGTCGCCGCGCCGGCGGTCGCGAATGGCTGGTTCTCGCTGAGCGGCCGGCGCGCCCGCAGCCTGCCGATCGCGGCGGGGCAGCGATGAAGATCGGGGTCCTCCTCATCAACCTCGGCACGCCCGATGCGCCGGAGCCCCGGGCGGTGAAGCGCTACCTGCGGGAATTCCTGTCGGACCCGCGCGTGGTCGAGATCCCGGCGCTCGTCTGGCAGCCGATCCTGCGCGGCATCATCCTCAACCTGAGGCCCAGGAAATCCGCTCATGCCTACAAACTGGTGTGGACGAAGGACGGTTCGCCGCTTGCCGCGATCACCGCGCGGCAGGCGCGGGCACTGGCGGGTGCGTTCGGTCCGGACGTCGTCGTCGATCATGCGATGCGCTACGGCAACCCGGCGATCGGCGTTCGGATCGACGCGCTGATGGCGGCGGGCTGCCAGCGCATCCTGATCGCCCCGCTCTATCCGCAATATTGCGGCGCGACGACGGCGACGGTGAACGATGCGGTCGCCGCGCATCTGCGCCGCCTCCGGCACCAGCCGGCGATCCGGGCATTGCCGGCTTATCATGACGACCCGGCCTATATCACCGCGCTGAAGGAGACGACGGAGGCCGCGCTGGCCGCGCTCGATTTCGAGCCGCAAGCCGTGATCGCCAGCTTCCACGGCATGCCCGAGCGGACCAGGGCCCTGGGCGACCCCTATCACGACCAGTGCCTGGCGACGGCCCATTTGCTCTCCGGAGCCCTGGGCCGCGAGCTGACGGTCACCTTCCAGTCGCGCTTCGGCCGGGCGAAATGGCTGGAGCCGGCCACCGACGCGACCCTCGCGGCGCTGCCGGGCAGGGGGATCAAGCGGGTCGCCATCCTCGCGCCGGGCTTTGCCGCAGACTGCCTGGAGACGCTGGAGGAGCTGGCGATCCGCGGCAGGGAGACCTTCCTCGCCGCCGGCGGCGAGCGCTTCGCCTGCCTCCCCTGCCTCAACGATTCCGCGCCGGGCCTCGCCATGCTGCGCCGCCTGGTCGGGCGCGAGCTTGAAGGTTGGGTGGCGCCGCAATAAGCCTTGCCCGAGAACCAGAACGAGGAGAGCGATTCATGGCACGCGTAGCAATCGTCACGGGCGGCAGCCGCGGCATCGGCGAAGCGATCAGCATCGGCCTGCGCGATGCCGGAATCACCGTCGCCGCCAACTATGCGGGCAATGACGAAAAGGCCCATGCCTTCACCGCGCGCACCGGCATCAAGACCTACAAATGGGACGTGGCCGACCACGACGCCTGCCTCGCCAGCGTCGCAACAATCGAGAGCGAGCTCGGTCCCGTCGACATCCTGGTCAACAATGCCGGCATCACCCGCGACGGCACGATGAAGAAGATGAGCCGCGACCATTGGGACCATGTCATCGACGTGAACCTGGGCGGCTGCTTCAACATGGCCAAGGCGGTCTGGGCGGGGATGAACGACCGCAAATATGGCCGGATCGTCAACATCGGCTCGATCAACGGCCAGGCGGGCCAATATGGCCAGGTCAACTATGCCGCCGCCAAGTCCGGCATCCACGGCTTCACCAAGGCGCTGGCGCAGGAGGGCGCGCGCGCAGGGATAACCGTCAACGCGATCGCGCCCGGCTATATCGACACCGACATGGTCGCCGCCGTCCCCGCCGACGTGCTCGAGAAGATCGTCGCCAAGATCCCGGTCGGACGGCTGGGCAAGGCCGAGGAGATCGCCCGCGGCGTGCTGTTCCTGTGCGCCGAGGATGGCGGGTTCATTACCGGCTCGACGCTGTCGATCAACGGCGGCCAGCACATGTATTGACCGGCATGCCCCTTCAGCCGTCATTGCGAGCGCAGCGAAGCAATCCAGACTGGATTGCCGCGTCGCTACGCTCCTCGCAATGACGGGGAAGAGCCGATGGGGCCTATCAAGCGCTCGATCATGATCGCGGGCCATGCGACCTCGATCAGCCTGGAACCGGTCTTCTGGGAGGCGCTGCGGGAAGCGGCGGCGACGGAGGGACTGCCGCTCAATGCGCTCGTCGCGCGCATCGATGCCGAGCGGGTCGGGGCGCCCCGCCCTGCAAATTTGGCGAGCGCCATCCGCATATGGTTGTTCGCGCGCGCGCGTTCCCGCGTGCCTTCAGCCTAGGTCGCCCCACCGCGTGCGCGACGTCCGGATGTGGCGAGAAGCGGCGATCTGGGCAGGGCGCCGGACGCGGCGAGGCCCATGATCCGCCGGAAGGTCGGGCATTCGAGATGGCTCGGCGCCGGGCAGACGGCGGCGTGGCGCAGGCCGTCGCGGATCGCGCCGAGCTGGCCGATCATCCCGTCCAGCTCTTCGGCCTTCGCGAGCAGCCGGTCGCGATCGATCTCGGCGCGGCCGTCGGGCAGGAAGGTGCGCGCGATCTCGGCAAGCGAGAAGCCCGCCGTCTGGCCGAGCGCGATCAGCGCCAGCCGCTCCAGCACCGCCGATTCGAACAGCCGCTTGAGCCCGCGCCGCCCGACCGACGCGATCAGGCCCTTCTCCTCGTAATAGCGCAGCGCCGAGGCGGGCGTGCCCGACCGTTGCGCCACCTCCGCGATATCGAGCAGCCGCATGCTTGACCTCAAGTTCGCTTGAACTGGTACGGTGCCGCGAATCGCATCGGAAAACAACCGGAGACCGCCCATGTCAGACACGTCTTTCGCCAACCGCGACCAGGCCGCGCACTGGAACGATCTCGCCGGCCGCACCTGGGCCGAGCTGCACGAGGTGATCGACCGGGTGCTCGCGCCGATCGTGCCGCTGATCACCGCCGAGCTCGGTCCGATCGAGGGCGGCAAGGTGCTCGACGTCGGCTGCGGTGCCGGCGGGCTGACGATGGCGGCCGCAAAGCTCGCCGGCCCCAGCGGTCACGCCCTCGGCATCGACATCTCCGCGCCGCTGGTCGAGGCGGCCACTGCCCGCGCCGGGCGGAACGGCGTCGCCAATGCCGCCTTCCTCCAGGCCGACGCGCAGAGCCGTCGCTTCGATCCGCAGGCCTTCGATGCGATCGTCTCGCGCTTCGGCGTGATGTTCTTCGCCGATCCGGTCGCCGCCTTCCGCAACCTCCGCGCCGCCGCGCGGCCCGGGGCGACGCTGACCTGCATCGCCTGGCGCGGTCCGGCCGAGAACGACTTCATGACCGCCGGCCGCCGCGCCGCCGAGGGACTCATTCCCGATTTTCCCGCGTCGACCCCGGACGGCCCCGGCCAGTTCGGCTTCGCCGACGACGATCGGGTGCGCGGTATCCTGGACGCGAGCGGATGGCGGGACGTGGCGATCCATGCGATCGACCTGCCCTGCCGGTTCCCGCAGCGCGACCTCAGGACCTACATCACCCGCATGGGTCCCCTCGGCCCGGTCTTCCACGCCACGACCGATGCGGAGAAGGCCGAGATCACGCCGAAGATCGAGGCCGCCTTTGCGTCGTTCGTCCATGGCGACGAAGTCCGCTTCACCGCCGCCTGCTGGACGATCACCGCCCGCACCTGAGGGCGTCAGGAGAGGGCGATCAATGCGATCTGGCGACCGTAAGTCGGCTCGTCCCGGTGGGTCGCGCGGCGATAGCTGAAGAAGCGCTCGGGGTCCGAATAGGTGTCGAGCCCCAGCGCCTCGACCCGCCCGACCCCCGCCGCCGCGAGCCGCGCGGCGGCATAACCCTCCAGATCGAACTGGTGATGGCCGTCGCGCCCGGGCGAGAAGAAGCGGTCATTCTCCGGATCCGCCTCGACGAAGCGGCGGTGGAAGCCGTCATCCACCTCGTAGGATTTGCGCGCGATCGCCGGGCCAATCGCGGCCGTCACGTCGCCCCGCTGCGCGCCGAGCTTCTCCATGGCGATCAGGGCGGATTCGACCACCCCGCCGAATGCGCCCTTCCACCCCGCATGGGCGGCGCCGATCACGCCGGCCTTCGCGTCGGCGAACAGGATCGGCGCGCAATCGGCGGTGAGGATGCCAAGCGCGAGCCCGGGACGGTTGGTGACGATCGCGTCCGCATGCGGCCGCGCATCGTCCGGCCACGGCGCCGCCGCGAAAACCGCATGGGGCGAATGGACCTGATGCACCGTCACCAGCCGCGCCCCCGGCGCCACCGCCTCCACGGCACGCCTGCGATTCTCGGCGATCGCCTCACGTGAATCGTCCGACCCGAGCCCGACATTGAGCCCGGCGCATACACCTTCGGACACGCCGCCGCGCCGGCCGAGGAAGCCGTGCGGTGTCCCGATCAGCTTCGATGCGAACACGTCGATCCCGTTCAGCATTGCCGCTCGGCCCCCGCTTCGAAACCGCATCGGACCAGCGCCAGCTCGAACTGCCAGCCGCCCGCCTCGGCCGCCGCCTGCAGCCGCCGGTAGTCCTCGCGGCTCGATTGCGCGCCGATCGCGCCGACCGCCACCACATCGATCGGCCGCCGCGCCGTCATCAGGATCAGGCCGACATTGCGGGCATCGCGGTTCTCGTCGAAGAAATAGCCTTCATAGGCGGCGACCGGCCCGCGCGTGCGCAGCGGCGGCGCCTGCCGGCGGAAGGCGTGGAGATCGGGCACGAGCACTTCGACACCGCCTTCCGAATCGAGTCCGAGCAGCGCCGCTTGCGGCGGCAGCGCGTCGAAGTTCAGTTCGAATTCGAACCGCCCCGTCCAGCCGTAACGCGTCTGGCTGAGCGCGCCGCGCGGCGGGATGACCGTGAGCCGCGGGCGGTCTTCCCAACGATAAGGCCGCAGCAGCTGGAGCTCGGCGCAGATTTCCGGCGGCGCGACGGCGACATCGGCCACGTCCACTGCCGCCAGCGGCACCTGCGCGGTTTCGGCCTCGCGCATCAGCAGCGCCTGCAACGCATCCGGCGCCGCGGCGATGCCGGACAGGAAGATGCGCTCGCCGCCCTCGCTCGGCCGCACGCTGCCGATCTGCACCCAGCCGCATTCCAGCGCTTCGGTGCGTGCGTTGACGAAATCGGTGGGTGTCCGCGTGACCGGATCCTCCTCAAGTCGAATCCAGCCGAGGCCGAAGGCGATGCCCGCAACGGCCAGCAACAGCGCGGCGAGGCCGCCGATCCACAGGCCGGTGCGCCGCGGGCGCGTCCGGCGGCGGGGCGGTGCGGCTTGCGGCGTGCCGCCCTCGAGCCTCGCCCGCACCTGATCGACGAACCAGGGGATCAGCGGGTCGTCGTCACGGCCCGAAAAGCCGGCCAGGTCGACCGCCTGCCAGCCGCCGAACCCGAACGGCGGCGGCACCTTGTCGATCAGCACGCCGAGATAGGCCGAACGCGACGCGGCCAGCTCCGCCTCCTCGCGGACATAGCGGCCGTCCGCGCCGGTCGATCCGTGCGACCAGGCGACCACGCCGAGCTTCGCCGCCGCGATCCGCTCGGCGATCGTCTCGCGCCAGTGGCCGCCGGCGGGAATGTCCTGGTCCCACCAGGTGTCGATCCCGGCGGCACGCAGGGCGGCGACCAGTGGCGCCACCCGGCCGCGGTCCTCGCGTTTGTAGGAGAAAAAGACGTCGCTCATCCCGCCCCCGGTCGGCCGCCTTTGTAGGCGAGCCGGGGGGCGCGGCGCCAGCCTCGTCGCGCCCGCCGCGTTTTTCGATTATGAGAACAGCCGCATGACCACCGACGCCCGCATCACGAGAAGGCTGACGCGCCGCTCCTTCCTCGCCTGCGTCGTCGGCGGTGCCGCGGCCTCCGGCGCGCTGGCCAATCCGCCAAGCCGGACGCCGGCAACGCGGCAGATGGTCGTCGACGGCGACCCCTCCGATCCCGCCCGTCCGGTGCCGGTCACCGACAGCGACGCAGGCCCGCAATCGGACCGCCCCGGCCTCGGCCGCCGGCGGGGCGCCGTGCGCCCGTCGCGCGTGCCCGATCCGCCGCCGGCGCCATCGGTTGCGAGCCCCGAACCGACTCCCCCGGGCGGGCCGAGGTCCAGCTTCGTGATCTGCCCCGGCCACCCGCGCTGCCCGAAATGACGGGATGGCGCACATGGCCGTTCCTCATGGTGCTGACCCTGTCCGCCTGCGGCCAGAGCGCGGCGCCGCCACAACAGTCCGAGAGCCCGCCGACGGCTGCGCCGGCCCCGTCCGGCGCCGCCAGCGGCAACGCCTCGGCGCCGCAGGAAAGCTTCATCATCTGCCCGGGCGATCCGCGCTGCCCGCCGCGCTGACGTGAGCCGCTAGGGCGCCGCATCGTCGATGACGGCGAACGCGTCGACCTCGATCAGATAGCCCGGGGACAGCGAGACGACGCCCATGAGCACATCGGCAGGCTTGTGATCCCCGAAGAGCTCGACGCGCGCCGCTTCGATGATCGCCATATGCTCGTCGCGCCGGTAATCGACCACATGGATCGTGATCCTCGCCACCTGATCGGGCCGGGCGCCGGCGGCCTTGAGCGCGCGGCCGAGATTGGTGAAAACCTGCCGCGCCTGCGCGCGCAGATCCCCGGGGCCGACGAGCTGGCCGTGGATATCCTCCGGTTCCTGGCCGGAGACGAACACAAGCCGGGAGCCTGTCGCCACGACGACCTGGGTGTAGGTTTCCGGGCGTGGCAGGTCGTCCGGGTTGATGCATTCAAGGGCCATGGGATGATCTGCTCCTCAACAAGGGATTCTAGAGGTCGCGCCGCATCACCGGGTCGATCGCGACCGTGTTGCCGAGTGTGAACGGCGCGGTGCCGACGATCTCGAAGCCGTGCTTGCGGTAGAAGGCCTGGGCGCGGTCGCCCTTCTCCCAGACGCTGAGGAAGAGGGCCGGGGCGCCGTCCGCTTTCGCCGTCTCCGCCGCCCAGTTCATCAGCACCGCCGCGATGCCCGCGCCCTGCCAGGGCGTCAGGATGTAGAGCTGCTTGATCTCCAGCGATCCGGCCGGATGGTCGATCGGCAGGTCCATCGGCATCAGCTTCAGATAGCCCGCGACTTCGCCATCCTCCTCGGCCACCTGCACCCGGCAGTCGGGCCGGGCGAGATCCGCGATCAGGCCGTCCGGGCCGAAGCTGTGATCGAGATGTTTCGCCATATCGTCCGCCGGGAACCCCCAGCTGAACGTCTCGGCGAAGCATTGCCGGCCCATCGCCGCAAGCGCGGGGCCGTCCGCGGTGGTCGCCGGCCGGTAGGTGATGCTCACAGCGTCCTCCGCATGATGATGTCCTCGTCGGCATGAGTGCCGACCATGAAGGCGTGGCGTGCGACCTCGGTGAAGCCGTAGCGCGCATAGAATCGCTGGGCGCGGATATTCTCCGTGAAGACGGAAAGGTAGATGTCCGCGGCGCTCCGGTCGCGGGCCGCGGTGAGCACCCAGTCCATCAGCACCGGCGCGATGCCGGCGCCCTGCCAGGGCTCCAGCACGTAGAACTGGAACAGCTCGATCGCCTGCGGTGTGGTCTCGATCGGCAGGCCCGGCGGGCCGATCTTGGCGAAGCCGACGGTGGCGCCGCCGCCCTCGGCCAGCCGCACCGCGATGCGCGGATCGCCGAGCTCGCCGCGCCAGCTCGCCTCGCTGTGCTTCTCGAGGAAGGCGGCGAGATTGTCCGGCGTGTAGAGATGGCCGAAGGTTTCCGTGAAGCTCCGGCCGCCCAGGTCGGCCATGATGGCGGCATCGGCTTCGGTGGCGTCGCGATAGGTGATGGTCATGGCGCGAATCCTGCCGGATCGGGCCATCCCGGCGCAAGTGCCGCCATCGCCCGGAACAGCCGGCCCATCTGTTCCGGCGCGGTCAATCGCCGCCGCGCCGCCTCGATCTCCTCGGTCCGATCGGGCGCGCTGCGGGCCAGCGCTGCGGCGCGTACCGCGATCCCCATCGCGTCGAGCCACTCGCCCTGGCCGGCCGGCCCGGCGACGCGCGCGCCGCCGTCCCGCGCCGCGCCGGCGAGCGCATGGAAATCGACATGGGCGGTGAGATCGCGGCTGCCGGGCTGGGCCCAGGGATCGGCGTAGGCGTGGCCGGAAACCGCCTGCAGCGTATCGCCCCGGCCCGGCCGGTCGTGCCCATAGTCGATCACGAGCGCGGCGCCGCCCTGCCGGGCCAGCCGCGCCGCGAGGTCGCGCATGACACCGATCGAGGCGGGCGAGCTTTCCGTCTCGACCTCACCGTCGCGGAGGAATCCGCCGTCGCCTGCCATCACCCGAAGCTCGCGCCCGTCGGCGGCAAACTGCCGGATCGGCAGCGCATCGAAGAATTCGTTGGCGACGACCAGCAGCGGCCGGTCCACCGGCAAACCGCCAAGATCGTCATGCCACTGCGCGCCCGGCACGCGCTCCGCCTGCGCCTGCCGCAGCACCGGGCTGGTCTCGACGAAGTGGACCGGCGGCACCAGACCCGCCGCTCTCATCGCCCGCAGCGCATCGGCCGCCAGCGTCCCCCGCCCCGGCCCGAGCTCGACATAGACGGCATCGGCCGGCGCCCCGGCGCGCTGCCACAGATCCGCCAGCCACAGGCCGACCAGTTCGCCGAACATCTGGCTGATCTCGGGCGCGGTGACGAAGTCGCCGCCGCGGCCGAGCGGATCGCGCGTCGCATAATAATGCGCATTGGCCTCGGCCATATAGTCGGCGACGGGGATCGGCCCGTCGCGTTCGATCCGCTCCCTCAGCCGCCGCTCAAGCGGCGACATCGGCCGGCACCGGCCGGACGCGGTCGGCCCGCCTGCCGGCCGTCAGGATCAGGTAGAGGCCGCCCAGCACCATCGGCAGCGACAGCCACTGGCCCATATGCAGGCCGGTGGCCTGCGCGAAGCCGACGAGATGGGCGTCGGGCTGGCGGATGAACTCGACGAGCACGCGGGCGAGCCCGTAGACCAGAAGGAACGTGCCGACGAGCTTGCCGGGCTGGTAGCGGGCGCGCGTCTTCCAGAACATGACCCAGAGGATCAGGAACAGCACGATCCCCTCGAGGATCGCCTCGTAGAGCTGGCTCGGATGACGCGGCGGGCCGAGCACGCGCATGCCGTCGACGATCTCCGGGAAACGCACCGCCCAGGGTACGTTCGTCGCGCCGCCCCACAGCTCGCCGTTCACGAAATTGGCGAGCCGGCCGAGGAACAGCCCCGGCGGGATGCAGCAGGCGACGTAATCGTGGATCCGCAGCCAGTCGAGCTTGTGCTTGCGCGCCATCCACAGGATGCCGAGGCTGACGCCGATCACGCCGCCGTGGAACGACATGCCGCCGTCCCACAGCCGCACGATCTCCACCGGATTGGCGAGATAGTCCATCGGCTTGTAGAACAGCACATAGCCGAGCCGGCCGCCGAGGATGACGCCGAGCGTCGCGTAGAACACCATGTCGTCGGCATGGCGCCGCGCCATCGGCGCGCCCGGCTGGGCGATCAGCCTCATCAGGTACCACCAGCCGAGGATGATGCCGACGAGATAGGCGAGGCTGTACCAGCGCAGCTGGAACCAGCCGAGATCGAGCGCGACCGGATCGAGGCCGAGACCATTGTAGGTGATCGCGTCCCCAGCTGCTATCAATTGTGTCAGTAACGCGTCGATCAAGGCTTCCCCCTCCGGGCTCGCGCCTTCATAGTGGGGGGACAAGAAAAGGCAAAGGCAGGAGCGAGGATGCTGAGCGAGCTCGACCGCAGATATGACGCCGCGATCGCCGCGGTCACCGGCCCCGGCGGCAAGGTCGAGGTCCGTCCCGACGAGCTGGGCCGGATGATCCCGGCCCAGCTGCCGGGGACGCTGCCTGCCTTCTTCGATTTCTTCTGCATGGTGAACGCGGCGACCGAGGCGGTGGTCGCCGGCGACGAGCGGCTCACCTTCGCCGATCTCAACGCCCGCGCCACGACCCTCGCCCGCGCGCTCGCCGGCGCCGGCATCGCGAAGGGGGACCGGGTCGCGATCGCGATGCGCAACTGTCCGGCCTGGATCGTCTCCTACATGGCGGTGGTGAAGGCCGGCGCCGTCGCGACCCTGATCAACGGCTGGTGGGAAGCGGGCGAGCTGCGCCATGCCCTCGAGCTGACCGAGCCGAAGCTGGTCATCGCCGATGCCGGCCGCGCCAAAAGGATCGCCGCGACCGGCCTGTCGCTCGACATCGTGACCCTCCCGATCGAGGAACCGATCGACGCGGCGATCGCGCCCTTGCTGGGGGAGGAGGGCGAGCTGCCTGCGGTCACGCCGGAGGACGACGCGACCATCCTCTTCACCTCCGGTTCGACCGGCCTTGCCAAGGGCGCCGTCTCCACCCACCGGGCGGTGACCACCGGCGTCTACACCTATGCGAGCCAGCTCGCCGTGCTGCTCGGGATCAAGGAGGCGATGGGCGATCCGCCGAAGAATCCGCCCCGCACCCTGATCATCGTGCCGCTTTTCCACGTCACCGGCGAGGTGCCGTGCATGCTGAACAGCTTCGTCATCAACCGCGGCATGGTGATCATGCCGAAATGGGATGCGGGCGAGGCGCTCAGGCTGATCGAGAAGGAGAAGATCACCTATTTCGTCGGGGTGCCGACAATGAGCCTGGAGCTCATGGAGCATCCCGACCGCGACAAGTACGATCTCTCGACGATGACCGACATCGCCTCGGGCGGCGCGCCGCGGCCGGTCGCGCACGTGCCCAGGTTGGAGGAGGCGTTCAAGGGGGCGCAGCCGGCGCAGGGCTACGGCCTCACCGAGACCAATGCGGTCGGCTGCGGCAATTTCTGGTCCAACTATCACGAGCGGCCCGCCTCGGCCGGCCGCGCCCACCGGCCGTTCGTCGAGTTCGCCATCCTCGCCGACGACGGCAGCCATCTGCCGACCGGCGGCCATGGCGAGATCGGCATCCGCTCGGCCGCCAACATCCGCGGCTACTGGCGCGACGAGGCGGCGACCGCCGCCGCCTTCACCGCCGATGGCTATTTCCGGACCGGCGACATCGGCTATCTCGACGAGGACGGCTATCTGTTCATCGTCGACCGCAAGAAGGACATCATCATCCGCGGCGGCGAGAACATCTCCGCGGCCGAGGTCGAGGCGGCGATCTACGCCCACCCGGCCATTTCGGAAGCAGCCGTGTTCGGCATTCCCTGCCCGGTGCTCGGCGAGCGTCCGGCCGCGGTCGTCTACAGCGAGAAGGGCGACATCGACGCCGAAGCGCTCACCGCGTTCCTCGCCAGCCAGATCGCCCGGTTCAAGCTGCCCGAGCGCATCTGGGTGGTCGATGCGCCGCTTCCCAAGCTCGGCACCGGCAAGATCGACAAGGTCGATCTGCGCGCCCACTATCGCGACGTGGCCGCGGCGGCCTGAACTTCGGCTGCAACCGGAAGGGCCGGTCGTTCATTGACGGCAGGGGGAGCTGGAGGAACGCTGATGCCGAAGCTCGCTGCCTTCGCCCCGGCAATGCTGGCCGCCCCTCTCGCCGCCTGCCAAGCCAATGCGCCGGAACCCGGCAACAATGCCCAGTCGGTCCAGAACGAGCTGGCCGGCCTGCCCGAAGGCCAGCGCAACGCCGTCTTCATCCGTGCGATCCGCGACGCCAATCAGGATTGCCAGCATGTCGAAAGTTCGGCCCTGGTCGGCGCGCATCAGGGTTTCCCGCTCTGGTCGGCGCGTTGCGCCGGCGGACGCACCTTCACCATTGCGATCGGCAATGCGGGTGAGGCACAGGTGATCGACGATGCGGTCGCCCGCCTGCCCGGCAACGGGACTGCACCCGCCAACGCCCAGGGGGACTAGAATGCGACTTGCCGTCATCGCCGCCATTACGATGTCGCTCGGCCTGATCGCCGGCTGCGACGACGGCCGGCCCGCCGAGAACGTCACCCGGATCAAGGTCGCCAACCCGCACAGCGACCAGCTGAAGGCGCTGTCGCCGTCGATGCAGCGGCTCGGCCTGATGCGCGCGATCCGCGACAATGGCCGGCGTTGCGGCCGGGTCGAGGCGTCGTCCTATCAGCAGGAATATCGCGGCCTCGAAATGTGGGTCGCGCTCTGTGAGGACGGCCGCCACTGGGGCGTGTTCATCGCGCCCACCGGCGACACCCAGATCCGCGACTGCACCCAGAACCGGCAGCTCAACCTGCCGCAATGCCGCCCGGTCGCCGCGCTGCCGGAGGACCCGAATGCGAACAGGACCGGAACCTGATTCTTTTCGTCACCCCAGCGAAGGCTGGGGTCTCGTGGGGGTTCGCCACGACATCTTGTCCTGAGATGCCAGCCTTCAGCCTGTGGCTGAAGTTTATCCTGAGCGCCTGCCTTGCAGGCAGTCGAAGGGCTGGCATGACGGATGCCTCAGCAATTCTCGTACTTCCAGTGCCGCTTCTTGCCCTCGGCGAGCCATTCGACCGCTTGGGCGACGCGCTTCGCGCGGGTCTCCTCCCGCTTCGCCTCGGTCACCCATTCGACATAGTCGCGCTGGCTGCTCGGCGGGAAGCCGTCGAAGGTCGCCGCGGCGGCCGCATTCCCGTCCAGCGCCGCGCGCAGGTCGCCGGGCACGTCGAAGGGCGCCTTGGGATGCTTGTTGCGCGGCGCCTTCACCCCCTCGTCGGTCAGCGCCATCGCCTTCCTGATCAGCGCCTCCAGCGTCGCGCGGTCCGGCAGGTCGTCGATCGCGGTCAGCCGGCCGAACTGGCCCATCGCCGACATCATCTCGGCCGTGTCGCCGGTGACGAGCCCGCCCTTCCAGAAGCCGAAGGTCGCATGCGCCTTGAACGCCGCCATCCCGGCCAGCATCTGGCCCTTGTACAGGAAGGTCGGCGCACTCCATTTCATCGCCTCCTCGCCCTCGGGACAGGCGGCATGCACCACCGCCCGCAGATGTTCGAGGATCGGCCGGGCGAAGTCCGCCTGCCGCGCGATATAGGCATCCATCCGGGGATCGGTCTTCATGGCCCCCTCCTGTCGCCAGCAAGGATGACGCGCTTGCCGGCGATTCACAAGCTCAGGCGGCCGCCCTCGCCCGTGCCGCGGCACGCAGCCCGTCGAAGCTGACCAGCGCCAGCGCGCTCCAGATCAGGGCGAAGCAGACCAGGTGCGCCGTCGTCAGATGCTCGCCGAAGGCCAGCACGGCGGTCAGGAACTGCAGCGTCGGCGAGATATACTGGAGGAAGCCCATCGTCGAATAGGGCAGGCGCCGCGCCGCCGCGGTGAACAGGAGCAGCGGCACCGCGGTGATCACCCCGCCGAACACCAGCAGCAACGCAATGCCGGTGCCGTGGTCGGTGAGGCCGCTCTGGCCATGCTGCTGGAGCCAGACCAGCCAGCCGAGCGCGATCGGCGTCAGGATCAGGGTCTCGATCGAGAGGCCCTCGAGCGCATCGACCGGGGCGATCTTGCGCAGGAACCCGTACAGCGCGAACGTCCCGGCCAGCGCGAAGCTGATCCACAGCCCCGTGCCCGCGCCGAGCGCCAGCACGGTGACGCCGGCGGCGGCGAGCACGGTCGCGACGACCTGCAGCCGGCTCAGCTTCTCCCGGAGCAGCACGACGCCGAGCAGCACGTTGATCAGCGGGTTGAGATAATAGCCGAGGCTGCTCTCGATCACATGGCCGGACACGATCGAATAGATGTAGATCAGCCAGTTGCCGCCGATCAGCAGGGCGGTCAGCGTCAGCGTGATCATCACCCGGCTGGTGCCGAGCGCGGCGCGGATCGCCGGCCAGCGCCGCCAGATGGTCGCGAGGACGCCAAGGAACAACAGCGACCAGACGATCCGGTGCGCGACGATCTCGGTCGACGGCACCATCGCCACGAGCTTGAAGTAGAGCGGCAGCAGCCCCCAGCAGAGATAGGCCCCGACACCGAACAACAATCCGGCGCGCGTGCGACTCTGCTCCTCGCTCATGGCGCGCCACGTAAGAGCGGGATGTGGCGACAACAAGGCGGCCTATTGTATTATATCGATAACACACTTATGATGCAGGTGAAGGAGAGCTTCATGACCCTCGCCAAGCTGCTTCCCGCCGTGACTGCCCTTGCCCTGCTCGGCGCCTGCGAGGCGCGGATCGGCAACGACGCCGCCCCGGTCGCGGAGAATGCCACCGCGGAGAATCGCGCGCAGGAGGGCCGGCTGACGATCGAGGCTCCCGGCTTCAACCTGCAGATGGACATTCCCGAATCGATGCGCGCCGACATCAACGACGACAGCGACGGCATGATCTATCCGGGCGCGGCCTTCGGCGGCATCCACGTCCAGGGCAATCGCGGCGACGGCCGCGACCGGCCGGACGAGGTCGAGCTGCGCTTCTCGACCGGCGACGATCCGGCCCGGGTCGCCGCCTGGTATCGCGATCCGGCGCGCAGCAGCGAGTTCAGCATCACCCGCAATGCCGAGGAGAATGGCGCCACGGTCATCGCCGGCAACCAGGCCGACGGCGACGGCACCTTCACGCTCCATCTCGCCCCGCGGGGCGGCGGCGGCACCGAAGCGCGGCTGTTGCTGACCGACAGGAATTGATACGTCTCCCGCATGACGCGGGAGGCTGTTTCGAATCCGCTGGCCGATCCGGACGAGGTGCGCGCGCATCTCGTCGCGGCGGCGCGTGCCGGCGTCGCGCTCTCCTATGGCGAGCTGCTCGAACATCTCGGCTACCGCTTCACCCGGCCGAAGATGCGGGCGCTCTGCGCGATGCTCGGCGAGATCGACCGGGTCGCGGCGCTGCGCGGCGAGCCGGAGCTGGCGGTGCTGCTGGTGCGCGCCAGCGACGGCATTCCGGGCCAGGGCTGGTGGGTCGGGGGCACCGCGCGCGAACGCGGCTATGCGGGCCCCTGGGAGGGGCCGGAGGCCGCCCGCTTCATCCGCGCCGTACAGGCGGAAACCTTCGCCTTCTGGCAGTCCCGGAACGGGACAGAGGGTGAAACCGCCCCGGATTAACCACTTAGGCAGGGGAAAGACGGCGCGGATTGAGGCATAGCGGGCGCGACAGGAGCCCGCTCATGACGAACCGTTCCGCCCCCTTCCTTCGTTCCGCCGCGCTCGCCGGCCTGCTCGCGCTTGCCGCCTGCGGTGGTGGCGCCGAGAACAATCTCGCCGCACTCGACAACGCGCTGATCGCCAACGGCGCCGATCCGGCGCTCACCAGCGCGCTCGAGGACCAGATCCTGGTCGATCCAAATCTCGTCCAGCAGGCCCATCCGAACAGCGCGCGTCCGCCCGAAACGCCGGTGCAGGCGCAATATCCGGCCGATCCCGCCGGCACCCGCGTCGCCGCAGGGCGGGGCGGGGCGGCGAGCGCGCAGGGCGCTGCGGCGACCGCCGGCATCGGCGCCGATCTCGATTACGGTCCGCAATGGGCGCAGCGCCTGCCGGCCGAATTCCCGCCTTATCCGGGCGCGCGCGTGACCGAGGCGGCGGGCAGCCGCGACGCGCGCCGCCTGCGCGTCGTCACCTTCCGCACCGCCGACCGCGCCGATCGCGTGCTCGGCTTCTACCGCAGCGCCGTAACCCGCGCCGGCTATGACGCCGAGCAGCAGCGCCGCGGCAACGATCAGGTCCTCGGCGGCACCAACGCCCGCACCGACGGCGCCTATTACCTGATCGTCACGCCGCTCCAGAACGGCTCGGACGTTGCCCTGATCGTCAACAACGGGCGGTAGACCGATCAATCTCCTCCCGTCATGCCAGCGAAAGCTGGCATCCAAGCGGACTTCTTGCAGCTCCGCTGACTCTGCTTGGACCCCAGCTTCGCTGGGGTGACGGTTTGATTTGGGGAGCGAACGTTGCCGTAGGTTGCGGCTTGGCCCGCCCCGCGGCGTCTTTCGGTCGTTCACGGACCGGATGACGTTCATGCTGCTTCTCACCCGCCGCGCCGTTCTGGCCTCGGCCTTCGCCCTCACCGCCGGCTGCCGCGTCGAGATCGGCGACGATCCGCCGGGGCCGGGGCCCGGGCCGACGCCGGTGCGGTTCGATTTCTCCTTCGCCAACGGGCTCGACGGGTGGGAGCCGGCCTATGCCGATTACACGCTCGGCATGGAGGCTTCGATCGGCTTCGCGTTCGGACATGAGCGGCTGCCGACGCCGCTCGCCAGCTTCTCCGGCCTCTATCTCGCCGCCGACAACCGCTCCGACGACGTCTTCATGTACGCCGTCCGCCGCATCGACGGCCTCGCCGCCAACCGCCGCTACCGGGTCAACACCCAGCTCCGCTTCGCGACCAACGTGCCCGCAGGCTGCCCCGGCGCCGGCGGATCGCCGGGCGAATCGGTCTATGTGAAGGCGGGCGCGACCGGCTTCCGGCCGGAGAAGGTCATCCAGGGCTCGGCCCTCCGGGTCAATTTCGACAAGGGCAACCAGTCGACCGGCGGTGCCGACGTCCGCGTCATCGGCGACATCGCCCAGACTGGCCCGGGCGGCAACTGCCTCGCCGCGGCCTACCAGCTCAAGGTCCTGTCGACCGGCACGACCGGCCCCACGGTCACCACTGATTCGAGCGGCAGACTGTGGTTGATCATCGGGACAGATTCCGGCTTCGAAGGTTTTACCAAGCTTTACTTGATCGACGGAACCGCCACGCTGGCTCCGATCTGAGTCTGGCCGAATTGGGTGGTGGCCGATCACGCAGATTTCTGAAGAACCTCGGCCGGCAGCCGGTTTCGATGACGGGCGCGTTCCGCCTCGCGAGACAGTTCCGCAGCTGCGCCTCGAGACTGGAGGAAGAGCCTCCACGCCGGTGACGGCGACCGACAGCGGCAGGATCAAAGCGGAACCGGCATGATACCTGTCGAAACGGAATATAAATTCATGGTCATCGCGAAACATCTCCAATATATGAAATAACTTCGAGTCGACATTCTTTCATGGCGTCAGGGGGGGCGTGCCATGGATGCAGTTACGACCGCCATCGATGAGATGTCAGCTGATTCTGTGCTCGAAAGCACGGAAGCAAAA
The DNA here is from genome assembly GCF_031157375.1 of Sphingosinicella sp. LHD-64. Lineage (GTDB taxonomy): Bacteria > Pseudomonadota > Alphaproteobacteria > Sphingomonadales > Sphingomonadaceae > Allosphingosinicella. The sequence goes on along the minus strand of NZ_JAVIFV010000007.1, from coordinate 8,270 downwards.
ACCGTCGTTCTTTTTTCGGACGGAACGGGAAACCACAGCGGCAAGCTTCACAAGACCAATGTCTGGAGGATGTATCAGACGATCGATCTCGGTGTACCGGAGAGGAAGGGAGATCGGATCCAGATCGGCCGATACGACAACGGGATCGCCAATTCGTCCTTCCGCCTTCTGGCCATGATCCAGGGGATATTTGGCTGGGGCCTCAAGCGCAACATCCTCTCGCTCTATCTTTTCTTGTGCCGAAACTATCGACCCGGCGATTCGATCTGCCTGTTCGGCTTCAGCCGGGGCGCGTTCACCATGCGGGTCCTCGCCGACTTGATTGATCGGCAAAAGATCCTCTCGCACACGCATGGCGAGGCGCTGAGCTACTTGGTCGAAGACGCCTATCGCGACTATCGGCGTGGACAGCACCCGAGGATGTGGCCGATGCGCGGCCTGGTCCCGCTCGGCAGATGGATCATGCGCGGCGTTCGATGGACGTGGCGAACGGCGCGGTTCCGCAAACATTATGCCGACGCCGAGCGGGTGGACGGCGAGATCGCCTTCCTCGGAGCCTGGGACACGGTCTCGGCCTATGGCGGCCCGATCCTCGAAATTATCCGCGCCGTGGATGATTGGGTGACGCAGATCAGTTTCTCGGACAAGAGCGTCCCGGCCTGTGTCAGGGCGGCGCGCCACGCCCTGGCACTCGATGACGAACGTGACAGCTTCCAGCCGCTTCCCTGGGACGAATCGGCCACCGACCGGGCCCGGCTGACGCAGGTCTGGTTTGCCGGCATGCATTCCGATGTCGGCGGCGGCTATCCGGACGACAGCCTCTCCTACGTTTCCTTCATCTGGATGCTGGACGAAGCAAGCGCAGCTGCAGGATTGCGCTTCCGGCCCGATCGGGAACGCGATGCCCGCCTGCAGGCCGACAGTTTCGGGCCGATCCACAATTCCCGGTCCGGGCTGGGCGGCTATTACCGTTATCAGCCCCGCAATATCGCGGCGCTAATGTGGCCCGCCGGGAAGGGCACGGAATCGCTGCGCGATCCGGAACAGCCGGCGAGACAGGGGATGCGCCGGCCGGCACTGATCCACGACAGCGTCTTTCGCCGTATCCGCTCCGGAACAGACGGCTATGCGCCGCTCGCGATCTCAAAGGATTTCGAGATTGTCGAGGATCTGTCCGCCAAGCCTGCCCTCGCATTGCCCGCCGAATATCTGGCGGAGATCAGCAGCCGGCAGTGGCAGGAACCCCATGCATGGGCGCAGGAACGGGTATGGGACTGGGTCTGGGCGAAGCGAATCGTCTACTTCCTGACGGTGGGCGCGTCGCTGATGGCCGCGAGCGCACCTCTCTGGCTGGATATCAGCGGCGCCGCCAAGTCCGCGGGAGGCCTGACGGAACTCCTGCGGGTGCCATGGCAATGGCTCACAGGTTTCGCGCCCGATATCTTCGATCCGTGGTTGGATCTCTTCATCGACCGGCCCTGGGTGCCCGTCATATTCGCTGCTGCGATTTGGATACTCTCCAGGGCCAGCGGAGTGCTCGAACGCATTTTGCGTGTCGAATGCCGCGGCAACTGGCGTGAGGCCAGCCAGAAAGCGCCGCCGTCGAAATCGCCCGTCTACCGGCTCCGCACCAATCGGATCTATCAGCATGTGCTCGGCTTCCTGAGATGGCAGGCACTGCCGTCGCTGGTCGGCCTTGTGCTGCTCACCGTACTGCTGTCGCTTCTCGCCTCGGCGCTCACAGTGGCCCGGCTGACCTGGAGCCAGCGGGACGACATTTTCTGCCAGCCAGGCTGGCCGGAGGATGGAACCAGCGAAACCTTCTGGATGTCCACCGCAGATCCATGCAACCGATCGTCGTTCAAGGTCACGCGAGGTCAAGCCTACGACATCATCCTCGTCGTTCCGCCGGCCGACCAGTGGCACGACGGAGATGTCCGGACAAACCCACAAGGCATTCGAGCAGGCGAGCTCCTGCCATTCCGGCTGGATTGGCTCTTCGCGGGCATGCGTCGGGCGCCTAGGGCGCCATGGATGCAGCCACTCGCCTATATCGTCGACGAAGGCACCAGCGCCACGCATACGCAACCGCTGCCAGGACAATATGATGCGGCCTCCGGCGTCTATCGTGCCAGATTCGTGGCGGAGCTCAGTGGCCGGTTCGCGATTGCCGTTAATGAAGCGGTGCCGCCATGGCCCTTGCCCGCCAGCTTCTTCTACGATCATGATCCGGGCAACGGCCTGGCGGCACCCGCCAACCGCGGACGTGCCTGCGTGCGGATCGCGCCGGCAGACAAAGTGGCGATCGACGCTGTCGCGTCCATGTCACGGCAGCAGGACCCGTGCCAGGATATCGTGCCGGCTGCACCGAACAAGGCCCAGCCATAGGGCTGCCAGTCTGCGGTGGGCCAGATGAAAGCGGTCGAATCTGATCGTTATTCTTCCGCGCGCCCGACACGCCTACTGGCTAGAGCGCGATCATCTTAAGCTGCATCGTCATTGCGAGCGCAGCGAAGCAATCCAGTGCGGCCTTCGAGTCAGGCTGGATTGCTTCGTCGCTTCGCTCCTCGCAATGACGAGATGTTTCAGGCTAAGCTGATCATGCTCTAGACGGCGAAGGCGCCTTTCCCCCACGTCTCGTCCTTGAGCTCCGGCTTCACGGCGGCGATGCCATCCTTGACGACCTTGATCCGCTCCGCCCAGCGAGGATCGCCCGCGCCGATCCTCGCCAGGGCCGTATCGGGTGTGGCGGATTCTATGGCATCCCGGATCGCGCGATAGGTGCCGCGGCCATGGTGGAGGATGTCCGCCACCCAGATCAGCCGGTGGATCGGCTGCTTCGCCAGATCGACGCCGTAATGCGTACCGAGCCGCTTCACCCGCTGGCCGAACCGGGTGATGCCGATATCGATCTGCGCCCGCGCCACGTCCTTCGACGCGAGGGCCCAGCCGAGCAGCCGGGCCGCATTGACGACCTCGACCTCTGATACCGTCGTCGCGTCCGGATTGAGATAGGTCATGAAATCGGCCAGCCGCCCGTTCGCCGCGATCCGCTCGAGCGAGGCTGTGCCGGTCGGCGTGCGCCGGTGCACCTGCCCGCCAACTAAAGTGAGGTCGGGGAACCAGCGCTTGGCGTCGTCGAGCGCCAGCAGCCGCCGGAACAGCAGGATCAGGTTGTCGTCCGGCGTGTGCGAGGCGAGCTGGAGAATGCCGAAGGTGAGCCCGGCCCCGTCATAGGTGTTGATCCGCCCGAACAGGCCGCTGCTCTCGCCCATGATCGTCGGCAGCAGGAACCAGGCCCACGCGCCCTTATCTTTGCCAAGCCCCTGCGCCCAGTCCGCCGCCTCATATTTCCCGCCGGGCAGGTCGCCGAGCTTGCTGGCGGGCTGGTAGATGCCCTGATAGCTGCTCCATTTGACCGAAGTGCCGACATAGAAGGCCTTGCCGCCGTCGACCGCGGCCGACCAGTCCTTGCCGTCGAGCTTGACCGCGATGTCGTGCGGCCCCTCGTCCTTCCCGGCCAGCGTGTCGAGCCCGTCGATCGACACCCGGACGCCGAGGTCGGCCACCGGCGCGTCCGGCTCGGCGTCGGCGAGGGTCGGCAGGTCGACGCCCAGCGCCGCGGCGGTGTTCGGACCGACCACGCCGTCCGCCTTGCCGCGGCCGAACTCGCGGGTCTGGAACGCCATCAGCGCCTCGATCGTCGCGCGGGCGAAGTCGCCGTCGGCGATGCCGAGATCGAAGCCCTTGTCGAGCAAAGCCGTCTGCACCTCCTTCACCAGCGCGCCCGAGGAGCCGAAGCGGACCGACTGGCGAACCTGGTCGGCCGGCTTGGTCGCCACCATCGCGACCTCGGCGCCGCTGAACAGCAGGTAGACATATTTCCGCTGCCCGCCCGGCGCGTCATAGGAGTTCTCGATGAAACGCTTCCACGGTCCCGTCTCCGGCCGGTTGCCGCGTGCGGACGAGCGCGGATGGCCGCACACCACCTGGCAGCCGGCGCTGCTGAACCCGGCGGTGTCGAGATTGTCGTGATAGGCCGAATGGAGATTGTCCCACACCAGATCGCCATCGAGGTCCGCCGCGTCGAGCAGGTCGTAGTCGAGGTCGTCGCTCGTCCGCCACACCGGGAAGAATACGGCCTGGCGGAAGGCGCGGTGTCCGCTCGGCCGCCCCGCCTTGTGGATGCCGCGCTCGTAGCGGTAGCGGCCAAGCATCAGCATGTTGGCACCGACCCCGGCCCGGGCGCGCGCGGCGCGGATGTTACCGATCGACGGCACGGTCGAGCCCGGAAACACCGCCAGTTCGCCCGTCTTCGGGCGGTGCTGGCCGATCGTGCAGCGCATCTGGACGTTGTTGATGTCGGTCAGCCGCAGGCCGTGGCTCTTCGCGAAGGGCGTTCCCGAAATGTCGGTCGGCAGCGCGCCGCGAATGCCGAAGAAGACGAGGTCGTCGTCCGGCATCTCGAAACTGTTGCGTGCGGCGAGGCGGCCGAGCAGCGCCTGGTTGATCGTCAGGTCGGTCATCGCGAGACTCCTCCTTCGGACGGTGCGGCAGAGAGACGCGCACTCGGAGGCGAACCTATCGCAGGCGAAGTCGTCGAAGGATCGCGAGTCGCGACCGGTCCCCCCAATGGGCATGCTGCGGCTTTCGCCTCGGTCTGTCCAGACGATATGAGGAAATTAACCAGAATTGGAGCTGATTTTCCCGATGAGTTACCTGCAGTTCGTTGAAACAATGAAGTATCGCTTTTCGGCTTCGGCCATTCTGGACCGATATGAGCTTGTCGATCGGCAGGAGGGCGCCCCCATGCTGTTCCACGGATGGGCGGAAGGCTGAATCTGACCGTTTTGCCTGGGCCCTGACGACATTTGGATCATTCTGTGACGCAGTCGTTCTCATGTCGGCTGCCGCCGGATACCTGTTTCTGTTTGCCGGATGGATTCCATGAACGACAGAAGCACGTAAACCGCATCAAGATGAGTCCGATATTGCTGGCGCACAACCCGATGTTGACCTGAGCCTTATTCGAGATCAGTCTGGCATTTCTGGCAGGGGGACGAACATGCCGGAGATTCCTGCGAATCCGGACGACCATCCGTACGTCAAGTCGATCATCCTGTTTTCCGACGGCACCGGGAACAGCAGCGCAAAGCTGTTCAAGACCAATGTCTGGCGCCTCTACGAGGCCGTGGACCTCGGCCCGACCCCGTCGCCCGCCGACATGCCGGTCCAGGTCGCCTATTACGACAATGGCGTCGGCACCTCGGCCTTCCGCCCGCTCGCCGTCCTGGGCGGGATCTTCGGCTTCGGCCTGAGGCGCAACATCCTCAACCTCTACCGCTATGCCTGCCGCAACTATCAGCGCGGCCGCGCCCAGCAGGCCGGGCCCAACGAGACCGAGGGCGACCATATCTACGGCTTCGGCTTCAGCCGGGGCGCCTTCACCATGCGGCTGGTGATCGCCATGATCGCGAAGGAGGGCCTCGTCGACTATGCCGACGAGCGCGATCTCGCCCGCAAGTCGCGCGACGCCTATCGCGCCTTCTGCAGCGATGCCAACCCGCGCTTCTTCAGCTGGCCGGCAAGGGCGGCGCGCGCGGTCCGCAACCGGCTGGTGACCGGCTGGCGCAAGCTCTGGCGCCACGAGGTCTATGACCGGACGCGAAACTATCAGCCGGTGATCCGCTTCATCGGCGTCTGGGATACGGTGGCCGCCTATGGCGGCCCGTTCGCCGAACTCACCCGGGCGATCGACAACTGGATCTGGCCGCTCAGCATGCCGAACTATCAGCTCTCGCCGCGGGTGCGCCGGGCCCGGCACGCGCTCGCCATCGACGACGAGCGCGACGCCTTCCATCCGCTCTTGTGGGACGAGGTGCATGAGCGGGCGCTCATCGACAGCCCGGCGAATCAGGCGAAGCCGGCGAAGGATCCGACCCGGATCGACCGCGACCGGCTCAAGCAGGTCTGGTTCACCGGCATGCATTCCGACGTCGGCGGCGGCTATCCCGACGAGAGCCTGAGCTATGTTTCGCTGCTCTGGATGATCGACGAGGCGAAGACATGCGGGCTGCGCATCCTGCCCCGCATCGTCGAGCGGATCGAGGATCTGGCGAACAGCTTCGGCCCGATCCACGATTCCCGCGCCGGCGTCGGCGCCTATTATCGCTACCAGCCGCGCAAGATCGCCGCCTATCTCCACCCCGTCGACACCTCGACGCTGGCCATGCGCGATCCGGCGATCCGCGACGAGGCGGGGAACCAGAAAGGCCTGCTGCTGCGCGCCAAGATCCACGAGACGGTGATCGCGCGCATCATCTCGGGCACCGACAATTACGCCCCGATCAATCTGCCGGCCGAGTTCGACGTCGAGCCGCCGCTGCCGCAGGGCGCGGTGAACGTTCCGCCGCTCGTCGAGCAGCGATTGCGCGAGCGTCTTGGAGTCGTCGGGCCGGGGGAGGTCGCCTCGCCGGCGATGCTGGCGCGCGCACGCGACCGACACGAGCGGCAGGAGACGATCTGGGACTGGGTCTGGGGGCGCCGGGTCGTCTACTTCCTGACCCTGTTCCTGACGCTGGGGCTCGCGGCGATGCCCCTCTGGATTCGCCTCGCGCCGCCCGCGCCGTTCTTCACCGACGGGCGAGCCTGGATCGGCAGCGTGGTCAACGGCCTCGGCTCGATTCTCCCGGCCTTCGCCCGGCCGCTCACCGAGACCTATTCCCGCCACCCCTTCTATTTCATGTCGTTCGCGCTCCTGATCGTCGTGCTGCTCGTCACCGGCACCTATCTGGAGCGCATGCTGAGGGACCGCAGCCGGCGGCTCTGGTGGTCGGCCTTCGAGTCCGATTCAGGCGATCTGCAGGGGCCGCCCACCTCCTGGCTCCGGCGCTGGCGCGACCGTGCCGGCTACCAGCGCAGCTGGCAGGTCTTCAAATGGCACGTCATGCCCAACCTGCTGGGCCCGCTCATGCTGGTCCTGCTCGCCTTCGGCGGCCTCTCGGTGTTCACCCAGGCGCGCCTGTCGGTGCTCGAGCGCGGCGACGATCTGTGCCGGCCGACCGATCCGGCGCGTCTCCAGCCCCTGCTCAAGGCGACGCGCGACTTTCGCACCAGGGCGCTGTGCGACCCGACCGGCGCGACGGTCGAGGAGACCGTCCGCTACGCGATCACGTTCAGCGTGACCGAGCCCTGGTCGGACGGCGCCTTGCCGGCCGCGCCGCAGGCGACGCCGCAAGGCGCGCCCGCGGTGGCACGCAACCTGATCGGCATCCCGCTGCGCCGCGTGATGACGGCGCGCTACCTGCAGCCGCTGATCGAGATCAGGCCGGCGCCGAGCGAGCAGGGGATCTTCCCCAATGTCTACATCTTCCCGCTCAGCCTCACCGAGATCCGGCCCGGCGCCAACATCTACCGCGCCGAGTTCACCGCCGAGCGCAGCGGCGAGCTGATGCTGTTCGCCAACGATGCGGTGATGCCGTTCGAAATGGGGCGGTTCCGCCGCGACTTCTTCTACACGCAGTCGGCCGGCGGGAATTTCGGCAGCGCCTGCGTCACCATCGAGCGGCTCGACCTCACCGACGCCGAGCGGCAGGAGGCCGACAAGGTCACGCCCTGCGGCCCGCCCTACCAGCGGCCGAAACGGCTGTTCCGGCCGCGCTAATGTTCGTCTCGGCTTGGCTGAATCACCCGTCCGTTCGGGCTGAGCTTGTCGAAGCCCTGCCCTTCTCTTCCGCATCAAAGAAAGGACAGCCCTTCGACAAGCTCAGGGCGAACGGTGGCGGTCCCACGACAACTGCATCAGATTCTGATCTCGCTCAGAAGTCGAGATAATCGTCGCAGGGCGGCAATGCCACGTCCGGTGCATAGCGGCCCGAAGCGGGATCGGCGGTGAACACGCGGCGATAGCCGCACACCGGATCGTCCGCCCAGGCGAGGTCTGACCGCCGCAGCGGCGGTGCCTGTGTCGAATCCGCGCGCGCCCGCGCTGCCGGAAACGGCACCACTTTGTTGCCTGCCCCGTCCGCCGCCGGCGCGGCCTGCAACGCCAGTGCCAGCCACAGGATCATGCGTGCCCTTCCTCCCGATTTCTCGTTGGTACGATGCTGCGGAAGGCCGCGCTAGAGGCGAGCCAGCCCCGTTCCGTTGGGCGGCGGCGTCGGGGCGTCGCCTTGGATTTCAGATGACGATGAAGTCGCTGGCGGCGAGGGCCGGCGCGGTCTGGAGGGTGGCGACCTGGATGGCGGCGCCGTTGCCGTTGCCGTCGGCAT
>NZ_JAVIFV010000006.1 GCF_031157375.1 Sphingosinicella sp. LHD-64 | reverse complement strand
AGGTCCTGCACCGGCAGGCTCAGGAAGATCATCTTGGTCATCGCGGGTCTCCTCATCGTGTCAGTGGGCTTCATGGGTTGCCGATCCTGCGACGAACGAGGTCCGCCCGTTTCGACATGCGGCGCGATTTTTTTCCAGTACTCGCTCGCGGTGGCCTCAAGCGCACTGGAAGTCCGGCTGCGGAGCGGGGTGCTTCGGGCGATGCGAGTCGATGCCTGCGAAACGCGGTGGCGCGCTGATTGCTGGGATTGGGTCGAAATCAACAGAAGGATGCCATGACATTCGCGCGGCCCGCCAAGCCACCTGCGCCCGCCTGTTCAGAATAGGCAGTCGGCGATGCATCGCAAAACAAGCGATGGGCAGGATAATCTAAAGCTGTGCTTAACATCCGCCGCCTCGCCGCCCGTTGCGAGCCTCAATCCAAATCCCTCGTTGACAAGAAAAATCGTCAAGCCCAATAGACCGGCGTGTCGAACGTGCAAGTGATCGAGAAACCGGAGGCCGGGGCGGTGGCGCTGGAGCCGGTGCGCAGCCGGCTACTTGCCGAATTGGCCGAACCTGCATCGGCTGCGGCGCTGGCCGGGCGGCTGGGGCTGCCACGGCAGAAGGCCAATTATCATCTGCGCATGCTGGAGGCGCACGGGCTGGTCCGCGCGGTCGACGAGCGGCGATGGGGCGGACTCACTGAGGTGCTCTTCGCCGCGAGCACCGGTGGCTATCTGATCTCCCCGCTGGCGCTGGGGCCAGCGGCGGCCGACCCGGAGCGTCAGCGTGACCGTCTCTCGGCCAGCTACCTGATCGGACTGGCCGGGCGGATCATTCGCGAGGTGGGTGGGTTGCTCAAACGGGCCGAGGCGTCCGGCAAGCGGCTCGCAACCCTGTCCATCGACAGCGAGCTCAATTTTCGCACGCCGGCAGACCGGGCCGCCTTTGCCGAGGAGCTGGCCCGGACGGTGGCCGGGCTCGCGGCGCGCTATCATTGCGGCGCGACGACCGGCAGGGCGCACCGGCTGGTCATCGCGCTCCATCCGTGCGGCGGCGACGAGGCCGCTTCCGCGCGGCTAACCCTTGAAGGAGGATGATGCGATGCCCGTGACCACTGACGAGAAGGGCCGCCGCGCGCTGGAAGTCAGCGTCGAAGTGCCCGGCACGCCCGAGCAGGTCTGGCAGGCGATCGCGACCGGCCCCGGCTATGGCGCCTGGTTCGTACCGACCGACCTCGAGGAGCATGTCGGCGGCAAGGTGACCTTCCATCTCGGTGCCGGGATGGACTCGGTAGGCGAGGTGACCGAATGGCAGCCGCCCGTTCGCGTCGCCTTCGTCGAGCCGGGCTGGAGCGAGACCGCGCCACCGCTGACTACGGAGGTCATCGTCGAGGCGCTGGGCGGCGGCATCTGCCGGGTGCGGATGGTGCATTCCATCCCGTCGGGCGATACGAGCTGGGACGACGAGATCGGGAGCATGGAGACCGGCTGGCCCGGCTTCTTCGAAGTGCTCAAAATCTATCTCCGCCATTTCGCCGGGCAGAAAGCGGCTTCCGCACGGCCGATGGTGCCCTTTGCGGGGACCGTGGCGGAGGCCTGGGCAGACATTTGCGAGCGGCTCGGCCTGGCCGGCGTGCAGGTTGGCGAGCATCGCCGCGCGCCGGACGGTGCTCCGCCGCTGGCTGGCATCGTGGAGCGCGCCGAGAAGGGCGAGCAGCTGGGGGACCTGACGATGCGGCTGGAGGCGCCTGCGCCGGGCGTCGCGATCGTCGGCGTGTTCGCTTGGGGGGACCAGACGAACATCGGGATCAGCCTCTTCTTCTACGGCGGGGATTGCGAGGCGGTCGCCGCGCGCGAGACAGCGCGCTGGGAGGCGTGGCTGAAGGAGATCTATCCGGCCCCGGCCGAAGCCTAGCGGCTGCAGGCAGCGGCGCGGGCGAGAAGGAAGGCGCGCTCGCGCGCGTTGCGGGTAAGGCCGGCGGCCGCCTCGAACTGGGTCCTGGCCTCGGGCAGGCGCCCGGCGCGGAACAGGAAGTCGCCCTTGGCCGCCGGCAGCGGCGCGTAGTTGCGCAGCGCCGTGGCTTCGGCGAGCTCATCGACCAGCTTGAGGCCGGCCTCGGGGCCGAAGGCCATGCTGTAGGCCACCGCCCGGTTGAGATCGACCACCGGCGAAGGCATCACTTCGCGCAGGCGGTCGTAGAGCGCGGCGATCCGGGCCCAGTCGGTCTCGTCAGCCTTGCGCGCGCGGGCGTGGCAGGCGGCGAGCGCGGCCTGAAGGGCGTAGGGGCCATTTGCGCCGCCAAGCGCCTCGGCACGCGCCAGCGCCGTCAGGCCGCGGCGGATCAGCAGCTGATCCCAGCGGGCGCGGTTCTGCTCGGTGAGCGACACAAGTGCGCCGTCGGGACCCGTGCGCGCGGGCAGGCGCGAGGCCTGGATCTCCATCAGGGCGAGCAGCCCGAAGACCTCGGACTCGTCCGGCATCAGCCCGGCGAGGATTCGGCCCAGCCGCTGCGCCTCGGCGCAGAGCGACGGGCGGATCAGGTCCTCGCCCGCGGTTGCGGCATAGCCCTCGTTGAAGATGAGATAGATGACCTCGAGCACCGAGGCGAGGCGGCCGGCCCGCTCGCGCTCGCGCGGCACTTCGAAGGCGAGGGCGGCATTGCCGATCGTCTTCTTCGCGCGGACGATCCGCTGGGCGATGGTCGGTTCGGCGGAGAGAAAGGCGCGTGCGATCTCGTCGGTGGTAAGGCCGCCGATCAGGCGCAGGGTCAGCGCCGCGCGCGCCTCGGCCGAGATGACCGGATGGCAGGCAGTAAAGATCAGGCCCAGCAGCTCGTCGCCGATATCGTCGTCCATGGTCGCTTCCAGAGTCTCGACGCTCGCGTCGCGCTCGTCGTCCAGGTCGCGGGCGATCTCCTCGTGCTTGCGCTCCCGCATCCTGTCGCGGCGGATCCCGTCGATGGCGCGGCGCTTCGCCGCCGCCATCAGCCACGCGCCGGGATTGTTGGGAACGCCGGTCTTCGGCCATTCGGCGAGGGCGATGATCAGCGCGTCCTGCGCCAGTTCCTCGGCTCTGTCGACATCGCGGACCATCCGGGCCAGGCCCGCGATGAGCCTGGCCCGTTCGATCCGGAAAACCGCCTCGATCGCCCGGTGGGTTTCCGCCGCCGCCATGCCGGCCTTGTCCGGAAATTATCCCGGCAAGGCAAGCGGGGGCGGCGGCGGTCCGGCTCAGCGGCCCTCGAGCTGGTCGCGGACGCGGCCGTGGATCTCCTCGGCCTCGGGCGTCAGCGCCTCGCCGAAATCCTCCACCTCGTAGAGCGGCCGGATCTCGATCTCGCTCGGCCCGAGCATCGGATTCGGGCAGCGCTTCACCCAGGCGACCGCCTCGTCCATGTCCTTGACCTCCCACAGCCAGTAGCCGGCGACCAGCTCGCGGGTCTCCGCGAACGGGCCGTCGATCACGGTGCGGGTGGGGCCGTCGAAGGCCACGCGCTTGCCGTCCTTGGAAGGCCTGAGCCCGTCGCCGCCAAGCATGATGCCGGCCTTGACCAGTTCCTCGTTATACTTGCCCATCGCCTCGAACATCTCGGCATGCTGGGCGCCGATGACGCCCGTCTCGCTGTCCTCGGTCGCCTTCACGAAAACCATCACACGCATATCTCGTCTCCTTGGTTCATCGAGCCCATCAGCGGCCTCGTACCCTGACGACGAACGACCTTTCGGGAAATCGACAGGGTCCGCAAAAGTTTTTTCGGGTGCCGGCGAATGAAAAAGGCCGGCCCGCGCAGGCGGACCGGCCTTCGTGACGAAAAAGGGGTGGATGCCTAGGTGTGGCAGCTCTGGCTGGCCCTGCCCGGCGCGGCGTAGGTGATCTCCTCGCCGCTGCCGCTGACCGAATAGCCGTCGGCCGTGTAGGGTGCGGTCCCGTCGGGCGAGGTCGCGGTCGCAACCGGCTCGGCACCACGCTCCGCGCGGATCCGCGCGGTGTTGTTGTTGTAGAAGTCGATATAGACGAGGCTGTTGTCGCGGCAGCGATAGGTGCGGCTGGCGGTGATCGCCGGCGGCAGCTCGACCGGTGCGGCATTGGCGAGCGCGCCCGCCTGCGGGTCATACTGGTTGACGGTGACGGTCTCGGGCTCACTGTTGCAGGCCGCGAGGACGAAGGTGGCCGCGCAGGCGGCGAGGAGAGCTAAGCTTCTGTGCATGGCGGCTCCCCCTTCGCGGGTGCAACAATGGCCGTCAAGTGGGAGTTTGTCGCAAAAGGTAACGTTCACGGACAAATTTCGATGAACGCGGGTCGGCGTTCGACAAAGATCACAATCGTGCTTACATTAGGGACGTGACGGCAAGGAGGCTTTCGCCCGCGATGCAACGGGTTCGGATCGGATTGACCGGGCTTGCGTTCGTCTTCCTTGCGGTGCTGCTGGCGGCGATCTTCACCCGCGACCCGGCCGGGGAAGCGCCGATCACGCCGAACCTCATCGAGCACCAGGGCGCGGACCAGAACATCGTCGTGCCGGCGCCCCAGCCGGCCAAGCCGGCCGAGCCGCTTGCCGAACTCGGCGTGGCGCCGGGCAATGCCGACTCCAACACCGTCGTCCCGGTCGCGCCGCCCGCGCAATAATTCGGCGAGTCGCGCCCGAAACCGAAACTCACCGGCTTATCCACAGGTAGATTCCCATGTTCGCGCCGCGTCTAAACTGTAGAACAAATGTAGAATAAAGGACTGAATCTCCTCTTTGGGGCATGAAATCCCCAGAAATGGCATTGAAAACCCTTCCCATCCCCACACCTTTGGGTTATCCACTCCCCTCAGTTTAGGGGCATTTCCTGTTGGCCGCGTGGGCGACGCGGACGTGCGGAGGCGCGCGTCCGTGAACGGGGGAGCCTCGTGTGTGGGGATGGACGCGAGGTGGCAGTCGAGCATCTCTTTCGAGGGAACGCGCTGAACGCGGTGGACGCCAAGGGGCGTCTCTCCGTGCCCGCCTTCATCCGCGCCAAGATCGAACGCCGCTCCGACGAGAAGCTGATCGTGCTCGCCCCGCACGAGGCCTATCCCTGCCTGGTCGGCTACGATGCGAACTACGACGCCGAGATCTACGCCGAGAACGAGCGCCGCCGCCTCGCCGAGGAGGCGACCAACCCGCTCGCCCATTACGAGCGCCAGCACCGCTCGTTCAGCGCCGCCGAAGAGGCGCCCTACGACAGCTCCGGCCGCATCATCCTGCCCCAGACGATGCGCCGCAAGGGCCGGATCGAGGATCTGGCGCTGTTCGTCGGCACCGGCGCGACCTTCGAGGTGTGGAACCCGCGCGTCGCCGCGAAGGAAGGCGGAGCCCACCTCAAGGACATCGCGCTCTACTGGCTGGAAGAGAAGGGGATTGCGCCGTGACCGCCGCGACCGCTTCCCGGCCGCACATTCCCGTCCTCCTCGACGAGGTCGTCGCCGCGCTCGCCCCCGCCCCGGGCGAGACGCATGTCGACGGCACGTTCGGCGCGGGCGGCTACACCAAGGCCATCCTGGAAAAGGGAGCGGCCCGCGTCTTTGCCTTCGATCGCGATCCCGAGGCGATCGGGGCGGGTGAGACGCTGGCCGCTTCGAGCGGGGGGCGCCTGACGCTTGTGCCGGAGCGTTTTTCCCGGATGCGTCAGGCGCTGTCCGCCCGCGATGTCGAGGACGTCGACGGCGTGACGCTCGATATCGGCGTCTCCTCGATGCAGCTCGACCAGGCGGAGCGCGGCTTCTCCTTTCAGGCGGACGGGCCGCTCGACATGCGCATGGGCCGGGACGGTCAGAGTGCGGCCGATTTCGTGAACACAGCGGACGAGGCGGAGATCGCCGAAGTGCTCTTCCATTATGGCGAGGAGCCGAAGGCGCGCCGGGTCGCGAAGGCGATCGTCGCGGCGCGGCCGATCGAACGGACCGGCGAGCTGGCCGAGGTGGTGCGCAAGGCCCTGGGGCACCATCCGGGCATGAAGAAGGATCCGGCGACGCGGACGTTCCAGGCGATCCGCATCCATGTGAACGAGGAGCTGAAGGAGCTCGAGGGCGGGCTGGCGGCCGCAGAACAGGTATTGAAGCCGGGCGGCCGCCTAGCCGTCGTTACCTTCCATTCGCTCGAGGACCGGATCGTCAAGCGCTTCCTCAAGAGCCGCAGCGGCGCGCTGCCGGCGGGCTCCCGCCATCTGCCCGCGGCCAACGAGACCGGGCCGGCGCCGACCTTCGAAGCCGTCGCCAAGGCGGTCCGCCCCGGCGCCGCCGAGACCGAAGCCAATCCGCGGGCGCGCTCCGCGACCCTGCGCGCCGCCTTGAGAACCTCCGCCCCGTCATGGGCCAGTGTCAGTACCGAAGGGAAATCGAGATGATCGCAAGGGGATTCCGGCCCGTTGCCTGGGTGGCCGCCGTCGGCACGGCTGCCCTGTCCTGCTACATGCTCTCGCTCCAGGTCGCGTCCGAGCGGGCCGAGCTGGCGAGCATCGAACGGCGGATCATCGCGACCCGGCAGGACATCCGCCAGCTCCAGACCGAGCTCGGCACCCGCGGCCGGCTGCAGCAGCTTGAGGCGTGGAACGCCGACGTGCTGGCGCTCGCCGCGCCCATTTCCGGCCAATATCTTGAGGCCGGCGTCAGCCTCGCCCGCTTCGACACCCGCCAGCCGAGCCTCGACGATCGCGCGGCCGAGGTGCGGCTGGCTTCGGCCGAGACTCCGGCCGCGCCGGGCGCCGTCACTGTCGCGCCGCGCCAGGCGACGATGGTGGCACGGGCGGCGGCACCGGCGGCGCTCGAACCGGCCCGTCCGATGGTCCAGCGTGCCAGCCTGACGCTGCCCCCCCGCAACGAGCTTCAGCGGCAGGCGGCTGCCCCCGCGCGGGCAACGCCCAGACCGGTCCGGACGGCGTCCGCGACGCTGCCCCGCGATCCTGCCCCGACGGCCCGCCGCGAGTCGACCCAGCCGACGCGCGCTGCGACATCGGCCCGCGCCCGGCCGGCGCCGGTCCGCACCGCGATCAACCTGCTGCCCGAGGAGCTGACCGAGCGTGCGCCGGCGGCCCCGGCCGGCAGGCCCGCCGCCACGCCGCCGCGCTCGCGCGGCCTGCTCGCCGACGACACGCTGCGTGACCTCGGCCGCACGGCCCGGGCCGAGCGGGGAGGCGCCCGCAACTGATGGCGACGCTTGCCGCCCACGTCGCAAGGCCTGCTCCGCAACCCAGCCAGACCGACGGCCTCGCAATCACCTACCAGCGGCTGATGCTGGTGCTGCTCCTCTTCGCGGGGGTGACGGCGCTCATCGTGCTGCGCCTCGGCTATCTGCAGGTCTTCACCGACCGGTCGGGCGCGGCCGAGCTCGCCAATCCGCTGATCCCGCTGCGCGCCGACATCACCGACCGCAACGGCATTCCGCTGGCGCGGACGATCGACGCCTGGTCGATCGGCGTCCACCCGCGCCGTGTGATCGGCAACAAGGCCGAGCTGGCGCAGCGCCTGCACGAGCTGATGCCGGAGCGCACGGCGGCGGAGTATCGCACCATCCTCGCGGCGGATTCCAACTATCTCTATCTCGCCCGCCGTGCCGTCCCTGAGCTGGTCGCCGCGGTGAACGCGCTGGGCGAACCGGGCATCGTCTTCAACCGCGAGCCCGAGCGGCTCTATCCGCAGACGGCGATGGCCGGCCATGTGCTCGGCTGGACCAACATGGAAGGCCATGGCGTCGCCGGCATGGAGCGGGTGCTCGACGAGCGGCTCACCGCGCCGGGACTGCGCGGGCAGCCCGTCGCGCTGTCGATCGACAGCCGCGTCCAGGCGACGCTGGAGGCGGAGCTGGACACCGCGGTCAGCACGATGCAGGCCGAGGGCGGGACCGGCATCATGCTCGACGTGGAGACCGGCGAGGTGATCGCCATGGCCTCGGCGCCGACCTTCAACCCCAATGCTGCGGGCCGGTCCGACCCGAGCGCGCTTTACAACCGCGCGACGATGGGCGTGTACGAGCTGGGCTCGACCTTTAAGCCGATCACCGTCGCGGCGGCGATGGAGGCGGGCGTCATCACCTCGATGGCGCAGCGCTGGGACGCCTCGGCGCCGGTGCCGATCGGGCGATTCCGAATCAGTGACGATCACCCGCTCGGCCGGGCGATCACCGTCCCGGAGATTCTCGTCCACTCGTCCAACATCGCCAGCGCGCGGATCGCCGACCAGATGGGCGCGGAGCGGATGCAGGCGGTGTTCCGGTCGCTGGGCTTCAATGCGGCGCCGCGGATCGAGCTGAACGAGCGTTCGCGCCCGCTCTGGCCGCGCGAGTGGAGCCGGGCGACGGTGCTGACCTCGGGCTTCGGCCACGGCCTCGCGATCACCCCGCTCCATCTCGCCAGCGCCTATGGGGCGCTCGTCAACGGCGGCGTGTTCCGGCCGGCGACGCTGATGCGGGTCGAGGCGGGCGGCTCTGCGCCGGGCCGCCGCGTCTTCTCCGAGGGGACGAGCCAGCGGATGCGCCAGCTGCTGCGGCTGATCGTTACCAACGGCACCGGCCGCCGGGCCGAGGCGCCGGGCTTCCGCGTCGGGGGCAAGACCGGCACGGCCGAGAAGGTCGCCTCAGGCGGTGGATATTCGCGGCGAGTCAATGTGACGACCTTCGCGGCGGCTTTCCCGATGGACCGGCCGCGCTATGTGGTGCTCGTCATGATGGACGCACCCCGACCCACCGAGGCGAACAGCTTCGTCACCACCGCCGCCTATACCGCCGCCCCCGTCGTCTCCCGCACGATCTCGCGCGCCGGCCCGCTGCTCGGCGTCATTCCCGACACGACCCGCGACGTCGACAATTCGGAGCTGATGCCGCTGCTCGCCAGCGCGAGGCCGTGATGCGGCTCGGCGCGCTGACCGGCCGCGACGAACCCGCCAGCGTCACCGGTTTCGCGATCGACCATCGGAAGGTGGCGCCGGGGACGGTGTTCGGCGCCTTCCGGGGCACGCGCTTCAACGGCGAGGATTTCATCCCGCAGGCGATCGCCGCCGGCGCGGTGGCCATCGTCGCACGGCCCGAGGTTGCGGTGGACGGGGCGTTGCATATCGCCGCGGAGGAGCCGCGGCGGGAGTTCGCACGGCTGGCGGCGCGGTTCTTCCAGCCGTTCCCGAAGACCGTGATCGCGGTCACCGGGACGAACGGCAAGACCTCCAATGTCGAGCTGTGCCGCCAGCTCTGGCGGATGGCGGGGCATCCGTCGGCAAGCATCGGGACGCTGGGCGTCACCACCGCCGACGACCAGGTGACGACCGGGCTGACGACGCCGGACATCGTCACCTTCCTTTCCAACATGGCGGGGCTGGCGCGCGAGGGGATCACCCATGCCGCGTTCGAGGCGTCGAGCCACGGCCTGTCGCAATACCGGACCGAGGGGCTGCCGGTGCGCGCGGCCGCCTTCACCAATTTCAGCCGCGACCATCTCGACTATCACGAGACGATGGAGGCCTATTTCGAGGCCAAGATGCGGTTGTTCGACGAGGTGGTCGAGCCGGACGGGACGGCGGTGATCTGGGCGGACGACGCGAAGTCGGACGAGGTGGTGCGGCGCTGCGAGGCCCGCGGGCTGCGGGTGATGACCGTCGGTACGCGCGGCGAGGCGTTGAGGCTGGTGAAGCGCGAGACGACGCCCTTGGGGCAGAAGCTCGCGGTCGAGGCGGAGGGGCGGACGCATGTCGTCAACCTCGCGTTGATCGGCGCCTATCAGGCGGCCAATGCGCTGACTGCGGCGGGCCTCGTGGTCGCGACCGGCGGTGAGCTGGCGCCGACGCTGGCCAATCTCGCCCGGGTCCAGCCGGTGCGCGGGCGGCTGGAGCGGGCGGTGATCACCCGCGCCGGCGCGCCGGTCTATGTCGATTACGCCCATACGCCCGATGCGATCGAGAGTGCGATCGAGGCGCTGAGGCCGCATACGCAGGACCGGCTGATCACCGTGTTCGGCGCGGGCGGCGACCGCGACGCCGGCAAGCGGCCCGAAATGGGCGCGGTCGCGGCGCGGCTCTCCGACCTCGTGATCGTCACCGACGACAATCCGAGGAGCGAGGACCCGGCGGCGATCCGCGCGGCGATCATGGCCGGCGCGCCGGGCGCGACGGAAATGGCCGGGCGGCGCGAGGCGATCCGGGCGGCGGTGGCCGAGGCGAAAGCGGGCGACATCATCCTGCTCGCCGGCAAGGGTCATGAGCAAGGCCAGATCGTCGGCGATCGGGTGCTGCCGTTCGACGATGTCAGCGTGGCGCGGGAGGAAGCGGCGTGAGCGCGCTCTGGACCTCCGCAGAAATCGCGACGGCGGCCGGCGGGGCCGCGAGCGGCGACTTCGCGGTGACCGGCGTCGCGTTCGATTCGCGTGAGATCGGGCCGGGCGACCTGTTCGTCGCGATGAAGGGCGAGGCGACGGATGGTCATCGCTTCCTCGACAAGGCGTTCGCGGCCGGTGCGGCCGGGGCGATCGCGAGCGAGGATACGACCTATCCGCACGTCCGGGTCGCGGAGAGCTTCGTCGCGCTGAACGCGCTCGGGCGGGCCTCCCGCGAGCGCACGCAGGCCAAGGTGATCGGCGTCACCGGCTCGGTCGGCAAGACGGGCACGAAGGAGGCGCTGTTCGCGGCGCTCGACCGCACGGCGCCGGGGCGGGCGCATCGATCGGTCAAGAGCTACAACAACCATACCGGCGTGCCGCTGTCGCTGGCGCGGATGCCGCGCGAGACCCGGTTCGGCATCTTCGAGATGGGGATGAACCATGCGGGCGAGCTGGCGGCATTGACCCAGCTGGTGCAGCCGCATGTCGCCATCGTCACCGCGATCGCGCCGGCGCACCGCGAGTTCTTCGCCAGCGAGGCCGAGATCGCCGACGCCAAAGGCGAGATTTTCGGCGGACTCCAGCCCGGCGGCACCGCCATCATCCCTTTCGACAGCCCGCACCGCGACCAGCTGATTGCGGCCGCGCGCCCGCATGCCGGCCGTATCGTCACCTTCGGCCAAAGCGAGGGCGCCGACGTGCGCGCCAATTATGTCGTGCGCTCGCCTAAAGGCGGGTCGATGATCACGGTGACCCTACCGGACGCGCAGCTGAGCTACACGATCGGCCAGCCGGGCGACCATTGGGTGAGCAACAGCCTCGCGGTGATCGCCGCGGTGCAGGCCGTAGGCGGCGACCTCGCCCAGGCGGGCCTCGCGCTTGCCGAGCTCGGCGGGCTCAAGGGGCGCGGCGAGCGCCGGCGGATCGCGCGGGACGGCGGCGCGGCGCTGCTGATCGACGAGAGCTACAATGCCAACCCGGCTTCGATGGCGGCGACGCTGCAGGTGCTGGGCGCCGAGGAGGTGGACGGGCGAAGGATCGTCGTGCTCGGCGCGATGCGCGAGCTGGGGGGCGAGACGGCCGACTTCCACGCGGCGCTGGCGGCGCCGATCGAGGCTGCGAAGGTCGACGAGGCGATCCTCGTCGGACCGGAGATGGCGGCACTTGCGAAAGCGCTTGGCGGCCACATCAAAATGACGCATGTGCCGGATACGGCATCCGCCATCGATCTCGCCCGCGCGGCGATCGGCCCGGGGGACGCCGTTCTCGTCAAGGGATCGAACTCCGTCGGACTTGCCGCCCTCGTCGAGGCGCTGGCAGGTGGGGAAAGCTGATGTTTCTGTGGATCGCCGAGCAGCTGGGTTTTCCCGGGATTCTCAACCTCATCCGCTACATCACGTTCAGGGCGGGCGCGGCGACGGCGACCGCGTTGTTCCTCGGCCTGATCATCGGCCCGAAGTTCATCGGCTGGCTGCGCGTCCGCCAGGGCAAGGGGCAGCCGATCCGCGACGACGGGCCGCAAAGCCACCTCGCCAAGCGCGGCACGCCGACCATGGGCGGGCTCATGATCCTGACTTCGGTCGCGGTCGCGATGCTGCTGTGGATGGATTTCTCCAACCGCTTCCTCTGGGCCTGCCTGTTCATCACCGTCGGCTTCGGCGCGATTGGGTTCCTCGACGACTATGACAAGGTGAAGAAGCGCAGCACCGCGGGCGTCTCCGGCAAGGTGCGGCTCGCGGCCGAGTTCATCGTCGCCGGAATCGGCTGCGCGATCATCCTGTGGGGGGTCGAGGGGCAGCTCTACATTCCGTTCTACAACGGCCCGGCGATCAACCTCGGGCCGTTCTACATCCTGTTCGCCGCCTTCACGGTGGTGGCGTTCGGCAATGCGGTGAACCTGACCGACGGGCTCGACGGGCTCGCGACCATGCCGGTGATCATCGCGAGCCTCGCCTTCATCGTCATCGCCTATCTGGTCGGCAATGCGGTGTTCGCCCGCTATCTCGGCATCCCGCATGTGCTGGGCGTCGGCGATCTCACGGTGCTGTGTTCGGCGATGGTGGGGGCGGGGCTCGCCTTCCTCTGGTTCAACGCGCCGCCGGCGGCGGTGTTCATGGGCGATACCGGCAGCCTTGCGCTCGGCGGCGCGCTCGGCGCGATCGCGGTGGCGACGCGGCACGAGATCGTGCTCGGCATCATCGGTGGGCTGTTCGTGGTCGAGGCGATGAGCGTCATCATCCAGGTCTTCTACTTCAAGCGGACCGGCAAGCGGATCTTCCGCATGGCGCCGATCCACCACCATTTCGAGCAGCTGGGCTGGAGCGAGCCGACGGTCGTGATCCGCTTCTGGATCATCGCCTTCGTGCTGGCGATGGCCGGTCTGGCGACGCTGAAGCTGCGGTGATGAAGATGCGATCATCTTCAGCACCGCACCCCCGCGCAGGCGGGGGTCCAGGCAAAAGAACAAATCTGGGCTCCTGCCTTCGCAGGAGCACGGCCGCCGCATGATCACGAGCCCCGCCTTCGCCGGAAAGAAGTACGCCGTCCTCGGCCTTGCGCGCTCAGGGCTGGCGACGGTCGACGCGCTGGTGGCGAGCGGGGCCGAGGTGGTCGCGTGGGATACGCGCGAAGAGGCACGGGATGCGGTCGCGGACAGGGCCCAAATCGGCGATCCGGTCGGGGCCGATCTCACCGGCTATGCGGGCGTGGTCGTTGCGCCGGGCGTGCCGCTCAACCGGCATCCGATTGCCGGCCATGCAGCGAACTATGGCGTGCCGGTGATTGGCGATATCGAGCTGTTCGCGCAGGCGCGTGCCGATCTGCCCCGGCACAAGGTGGTCGGCATCACCGGCACCAACGGCAAGTCGACGACGACGGCGCTGGTCCACCACATCCTGAAGACCGCCGGCGTGCCGACGACGATGGGCGGCAATATCGGCCTGCCGATCCTCGGCCAGGACCCGCTACCGCAGGGCGGCGTCTATGTGCTGGAGCTGTCGAGCTACCAGATCGACCTCACCTACAGCCTCGATTGCGATGTTGCGGTGCTATTGGAGATAACGCCCGATCATCTCGACCGCTATGAAAATATGGCGGCGTACATCAACTCAAAGCTGCGCCTGTTTGACATGCAGTCTCCAGACCATCTTGCCGCCTATTATCACTATCAACTTTTGTCGACCACCATCCGTAAACGAATAGGCGACGGACATAGGAAGGTAGACTTTGCAAACGACGATGAGGCTCTAGTCGAACTTCAGCGTCACTGGCCTGCACTGCAGGGGCCGCACAATGCCCAGAACGCTGCTGCTGCGATGGCGGTTTGCATTGAACTCGACGTCGGCAAGGATGCTTTGAAGGAGGGTTTCCGCACTTACCCGGGTCTTCCACACCGGATGGAAAGAGTGGCGGAGAGGAACGGGATCCTGTTCGTCAACGACAGCAAGGCGACTAACACCGAATCGAGTGCACCGGCGCTTGCCTCCTATCCGCATATCCACTGGATTGTCGGCGGGCTCGCCAAGACCGAGGATCTGGGTCCCTGCGCGGCGCAGCTCGGCCATGTCCGCGCCGCCTATACGATCGGCGAGGCGGGGCCGATGTTCGCGCGGTTGCTCGAGGGCAGGGTGCCGGTGACGCAGTCGGAATTGCTGGTGACGGCCGTGAAGGATGCGGCGGCGGCGGCGCGGCCGGGCGAGGTGGTGCTGCTGTCGCCGGCCTGCGCGTCGTTCGACCAGTTCAGGGATTATGAGGCGCGCGGGCAGGCGTTCCGCGACGCGGTGGGGGCATTGGGGGAATGAGCACGAACGCGCTCGACATCGGCCCGGCGGGCAAGGCGGGGCGACTGGGCCGCTCCGACCGCAGCGCGCTCGGCCGCTGGTTCTGGGAGATCGACAAGCTGCTGCTCGTCCTCGTCGCGGTGCTGATCGCGATAGGACTGATCGCGGTCGCGGCGGCCTCGCCGGCGGCGGCGCAGCGTTATTCGGGCGGCAGCGTCAGCTTCGCGCCGCTTTACTATTTCTACCGCCAGCTGTTCTGGATCGCGCTCGCCGTGCCGGTGATGATCGCGGTCTCGATGCTGCCCAAGCCGACCGCGCGGCGGCTCTCGCTGCTCGGCGCGGCGGTGTTCATCGGCTTCCTCTTCCTGGTGCCGTTCATCGGGCAGGAGGTGAACGGCGCGCAGCGCTGGATCGGCATCGGCATCACCCAGTTCCAGCCGTCGGAGTTCCTCAAACCCCTGTTCATCGTCTCGATCGCCTGGATGCTGTCCCTGAAGGAGAAGGACCCGTCGCTGCCGATGGTGCCGCTGACCGGGCTCGTCACCGGCGTCGTCGCCCTGCTCCTCATGCAGCAGCCCAATTTCGGCGAGACGATCATCTTCGTCGGCATCTGGGTGCTGCTGCTCGCGCTGTCGGGCGCGCCGATGCGCTTCCTCTATGTCCTCGGCGCGGCGGGCGTGGCGGCGATCGTGCTCGCCTATTTCTTCTACCCCGTCGCGACCGCACGCATCGACGGCTTCCTGTTCTCGGAAGGCGATAACTATCAGGTCGAGTCGGCGCTGCGGACGTTGACCGCCGGCGGCCTGTTCGGTGCAGGGCCGGGATCGGGAACGCGCAAATTCTCGCTGCCGGAGCCGCACACCGACTATATCTTCTCGGTGATCGGCGAGGAGTTCGGCATCATCGCCTGCCTCGCCATCGCGATCCTCTACATGACGATCGTCGCCCGGGTGCTGGTGCGGATGCTGCACGAGGAGGACAAGTTCATCGTGCTGGCCGGCGCCGGCCTCGTCTGCCAGTTCGGGATGCAGGCGCTGATCAACATGGCGGTCAACGTCCATATCGCCCCGTCCAAGGGCATGACGCTCCCGTTCATTTCCTACGGCGGTTCGTCGATGATCGCGCTGTCGATGGGCTTCGGCCTGCTGCTCGCCTTCAGCCGCCGGAACCCGTATCTTCACCGCTCGCCCTATGTCGTGACGCGGAGCGTGAAGAGATGACCCTTTCCCGGCACTACGTTCTCGCCGCCGGCGGGACCGGGGGACATATGATGCCGGCCCATGCGCTGGCCGAGGAGCTGCTGTCGCGCGGCCACCGCTGCGCGCTGGTGACGGACGATCGCGGCGCGCGGATTCCGGGGCTGTTCGAGAATGTGCAGGTCCATATCCTGCCGGCGGGGCGCCTCAGCGGCGGGCCGGTCGGCTGGTTCCGGGCGGCGCGCTCGATCATGACCGGGCGGGCGATGGCGCTCAGGCTCTACGAGACGTTCCGGCCGTCGGCGGTGGTCGGCTTCGGCGGCTATCCGGCCTTTCCGGCCTTGCTCGCGGCGCGGCGCGACAAGATTCCCACGATCATCCACGAGCAGAATGCGGTGCTCGGGCGGGTGAACCGGCTGGTCGCCTCGAAGGTCGATGCGATCGCCACCGCCTATGACCAGGTCGACCGGCTGCCGGGCAATGCGGCGGACAAGGTCCATCTCGTCGGCAATCCGGTGCGCGACGAGGTCATGGCGCTGCGCGACCAGCCTTTCCCGCCGCTCGACGAGGAAGGCGTGTTCCGCCTGCTCGTCACCGGCGGCAGCCAGGGCGCGTCGATCCTGTCCGAGGTGGTGCCGGAGGGGCTGGCGCTGCTCCCCGAGCATTTCCGCCGCCGGCTGCAGGTGACCCAGCAGTGCCGCGCCGAGGATATCGAGCGGGTGCGGGCGCGCTATGCCGAGCTCGGCATTCCGGCCGACCTCGCGACCTATATGCCGGACCTGCCGGACCGGCTCGCCTGGTCGCATCTCGTCATCGCGCGGGCGGGGGCCTCAACCATTGCCGAGCTGACCGTGGCGGGCCGTCCGGCGATCCTGGTCCCGCTGCCGAGCGCGACCGACGATCACCAGACCGCCAATGCCCGCGAGATGGCGAAGGCCGGCGGCGCGCGCACCATCGCGCAGGGCAGGTTCACCCCGATCGAGCTCGCCAAGCAGATGCAGAAGCTGGCGCTCGATCCCGGCGCGCTCGCCAATGCCGCGGCGCGGGCGCGGGCGACCGGCCGGCCCGACGCGGCCCGGGCGATGGCCGATCTCGTCGAACGGGTCGGCCAGCATCCGGACTGCCCGCCGCAATATATCGGCGAGACGACTCCGGCCTTCACCGGGGCGGTGCCGGCATGAGAGCCCTTCGACACGCGCGGACCGTCTTCCAACTCATACCCTCTCCCCTGCGGGGAGAGGGCAGGGTGAGGGGGCTCGGCGTTTGCGGAAAATCCCGGACTCAGAACCCCCTCACCCCGACCCTCTCCCCGCAGGGGAGAGGGGGAGATCGCTTCATTGGAGACGTTCGATGAGGGGCGTCGCGACCGACATCGGCACGATCCATTTCGTCGGCATCGGCGGCATCGGCATGTCCGGCATCGCCGAGGTGATGAAGATCCTCGGCTATCAGGTGCAGGGTTCGGATTCCGCCGAGGGCTATGTCGTCGAAGGCCTGCGCAAGAAGGGCATACCGGTCGCGATCGGCCAGAGCGCCGACAATCTCGGCGACGCCGCGGTGGTGGTGATCTCGACCGCGATCAAGAAGGACAATCCGGAGGTCGTCGCGGCCTATGAGCGGCGCATCCCGGTGGTGCGGCGCGCCGAGATGCTGGCCGAGCTGATGCGGCTCAAGTCCACCGTCGCGGTGGCGGGGACGCATGGCAAGACGACGACGACCTCGATGGTCGCGGCGATGCTGGACGCGGGCGGCATCGATCCGACCGTGATCAACGGCGGCATCATCAACGCCTACGGCTCCAACGCGCGGCTCGGCTCGTCCGACTGGATGGTGGTCGAGGCGGACGAGAGCGACGGCAGCTTTCTGAGGCTCGACGGCACGATCGCAGTGGTCACCAATATCGATCCCGAGCATCTCGACCATTACGGCTCGTTCGACGCGGCCAAGGACGCCTATGTCGAGTTCGTGGAGAACGTGCCCTTCTACGGCGCCGCCCTGCTGTGCGTCGATCATCCCGAGGTGCAGTCGCTGATCCCGCGTCTGCGCGACCGGCGCATCGTCACCTACGGTTTCGCCGCGCAGGCCGACATCCGCGGCGACAATGTGACGCCCTTCCCGGGCGGCAACCGCTTCGACGTCTCGATCCGGGGCCGCTCCGGCGAGACGCGGGTGATCGAGGGGATCGAGCTGCCGATGCCCGGCCGGCACAATGTCCAGAACGCACTGGCGGCCATCGGCGTCGCGGCCGAGATGGGCATACCGGACGAGGTGATCGCGCGCGGCTTCGAGAAGTTCGGCGGGGTCAAGCGCCGCTTCACCAAGGTCGGCGAGGTCGACGGCGTCACCATCATCGACGATTACGGCCATCATCCGGTCGAGATCAAAGCGGTGCTTTCGGCGGCGCGCGAGGGCGCGGAGGGCCGGGTGATTGCCGTGGTCCAGCCGCACCGCTTCACCCGCCTGCAGAACCTGATGGAGGAGTTCCGTGGCGCGTTCAACGATGCCGACGTCGTGCTCGTCGCGCCGGTCTATGCGGCGGGCGAGGCGCCGATCGAGGGCGTCGATCATGTCGCCTTGGTCGAGGGGCTGAAGGAGCGGGGGCATCTCGGCGCCTATGCCGTGGCGGATGCGGACGAGGTGTGCCGGCAGCTCAGGGATCTCGCTGCGCCGGGCGACATGGTGATCTGCCTCGGTGCCGGCGACATCACGAAATGGGCGGCCGGCCTCGCTGAGGGCTTACGCAGGGCGCGGGCGGCATGAGCGCGGTGATCGACATGCCCGCGGTGCGGGGGAGGCTGACGCCAAAGGCGCCGCTGGCGCCGCTCGTCTGGTTCAAATCGGGCGGGCCGGCGGAGTGGCTGTTCGAGCCGAAGGATTCCGAAGACCTCGGCGCGTTCCTCGCCGAACTCGATCCGGCAGTGCCGGTCATGGGGCTCGGGCTCGGCTCCAACCTGATCGTGCGCGACGGCGGCGTGCCGGGCGTCGTGGTGCGGCTCGGCAAGGCCTTCGCGAAGGTCGAGCGGGTGGAGGCGACCATGCTCGCCTGCGGCGGCGGCGCGAGCGGCATCCTCGTCTCCTCGACCGCGCGGGATGCCGGGATTGCCGGTCTGGAATTCCTGCGCTCCATTCCCGGCACGGTCGGGGGCTTCGTGCGGATGAACGGCGGTGCCTATGGGCGTGAGGTCAAGGACGTGCTTGTCGACTGCGAGGTCGTGCTGCGTTCGGGACAGCGCCGGACGCTCGCGCTTGCCGATCTCGGCTACACCTACCGGCACAGCAAATTGCCGGAGGGCGCGATCGTGGTCGGCGCGACCTTCCGCGGCCATGCCGGCGAGCCCGCCGCGATCCAGGCGGAGATGGACCGGATCGCCGCCGAGCGCGAGGCGAGCCAGCCGCTCAGGAGCCGCACCGGCGGATCGACCTTCAAGAATCCCGACGGCACCAGGGCGTGGCAGCTGATCGATCGGGCGGGCCTGCGCGGATTTCGCGTGGGTGGTGCGCAAGTGTCGGAAAAGCATTGTAATTTCCTGCTCAATCTCGGCAATGCGACGAGCGCGGACATCGAGGGGCTGGGCGAGGAGGTGCGCCGCCGGGTGAAGGCGCAGTCGGGCGTCGAGCTGGAATGGGAAATTCAGAGGGTGGGAGTGACAGGATGAGGGGCCGGCCTTTCCCGTCATTCCAGCGAAAGCTGGAATCCCCCTTCTCTTGCGGCGCTGAAGGCAAAGAGATTCCAGCTTTCGCTGGAATGACGGAGAGTATGCGTTGAAGGAGAAGTTGCATGTCGCGGTGTTGATGGGCGGCTGGTCGGCCGAGCGCGAGGTCTCGCTGACCAGCGGCAATGGCTGCGCCGACGCGCTGGAGAGCCGCGGCCACCGTGTCACCCGGATCGACATGGGCCGCGATGTCGCGCAGCAGCTTGCCGCCGCCAATCCGGACGTGGTGTTCAATGCCCTGCACGGGACGCCCGGCGAGGACGGTACGGTGCAGGGCCTGATGGACCTGATGGGCCTCAAATACACCCATAGCGGCCTCGAAACCTCGGTCATCGCGATCGACAAGGAGCTGACCAAGATGGTGCTGGTGCCGCACGGCATCCGCATGCCGGCGGGGACGATGGTGGAGAGCGAGAGCCTCTACGACGCCGATCCGTTGCCGCGGCCCTATGTGCTGAAGCCGGTGAACGAAGGCTCGTCAGTCGGCGTCGCCATCGTCAGCAAGGAGAGCAATTACGGCGATCCGATCGCCCGCGACGCGAAGGGCCCGTGGCAGGAGTTCGGCCGGCTGCTCGCCGAGCCGTTCATCAAGGGGCGCGAACTGACCGTCGCCGTGCTCGGCGAGGAGGCGCTGGAAGTGACGGAGCTGAAGCCCAAGGCGGGCTTCTACGACTACGACGCCAAATATACCGACGGCCTCACCGAGCATGTCTGCCCGGCCGACGTGCCCGCCGATGTCCGCGCGGCGGCGATGGACATGGCGCGAAAGGCGCATATCCTGCTCGGCTGCAAGGGCGCGTCGCGCTCCGACTTCCGCTGGGATGACGAACAGGGCGTGGACGGCCTCTATCTGCTCGAAGTGAACACCCAGCCGGGCATGACGCCCTTGAGCCTCGTGCCCGAGCAGGCGCGCGCGCGCGGCATCGACTATGCGACGCTGGTCGAGCGGCTGGTGGAGGCGGCCCTGTGAACGCCCGCATCGCCCGCGGATCGGCGCAGCGCACCCGGCCGAAGGGGCGGGCGGCGCCGCGCTCGGTCAATACGCGCCGGTCGAAAACGCCGGGTATGCTCGAGACGATGGGTGTGCCGCCGAAGATGGTGCGGCGGATCGGCGGCTGGCTGCTGGCGCTGGTCGTGTTCGGCGTGCTGCTCGGGGCTGTCCTCATGCTCCGCCTGCCGCAGCTCGCCGGCCTGACGCTCGGCGAGGCGATCGGCGAGGCCGGCTTCAAGATGCAGCGCGTCGAGATCCACGGTACCGAGCGCGTCTCGCGGCTCGACATCTACAATGTCGCCTTCGACCAGCCGTCGATGGCGATGCCGCTGGTCGATCTTGCGGCGACCCGCGCGCGGCTGCTCGAATTCGGCTGGATCCGCGAGGCGCGGGTGTCGCGGCGTCTGCCCGACACGTTGGTCGTCGACATCGTCGAGCGGCGGCCGGTGGCGATCTGGCAGAATGGCGGGCGTTTGAGCCTGATCGATGCCGAGGGCGTCGTGCTGGAGCCGGTGCGGGTCGAGGCGATGCCGCAGCTGCCACTGGTGATCGGCGCGGACGCCAACCGCCATCTTGCTTCGCTTGCCGGCCTGCTCTCCGCCGCGCCGCACCTCAGGCCGCAAGTCGCGGGCGCGACCTGGGTCGGCGGGCGCCGCTGGGACATCCGCTTCCAGACCGGTGAGACGCTGACCCTGCCGGAAGGGAATGATCTGGCGCTGCGTGCGATCCGGCGCTTCGCCAGCATGGACCAGCAGACCCAGCTGCTCGGCCGCGGCTTCGTGCGCTTCGACATGCGCGATCCGGCGCGGATGGTGGTGCGGGTGACGCGCGAGCCGGGCTCCTCGGTGCCGCAGCTGGTGCCCTCTGATCCGGGCCAGATTCCCGAAGACCTGTCGAGGACGATATGAGGCGTCCGACCCCGGCGCCCTCCCGCAACCTGGTCGCGGCGCTTGATGTCGGCTCCTCCAAGGTTACGGCGATGATCGCCGAGCCGGGCGAGGACGGGCGGCTCAGGATCCTCGGCACCGGCCAGCGCGAGAGCCGCGGCGTCAAGCGCGGCTTCATCGCCGACATGGCGAAGAGCGAGACCGCGATCCGCGAGGCGGTCGAGCAGGCCGAGCGGATCGCCGGCACCAATATCGACCAGGTCCATGTCGGCTATTCGGCCGGCGGGGTGGTGAGCGACGTCGCCAGCGTCGAGGTGGCGATCGGCGGCGGCCAGATCGCCGATGCCGACATCAATGCGTTGCTCCGCGCCGCCCAGGAATCGATCGATCCGGCCGGGCGGATGGTGCTCCATGCCATGCCGGCACTCTACACGATCGACGGAATAAACGGGGTCAGGAAGCCGCACGGCCTTCATGCCGAGAAGCTCGCCGTCGACATCCATGTCATCGCCGCCGATCCCTCGCCGGTGAAGAATCTCGACCTGTGCGTGCGCTCCGCCCATCTCGGCGTCGAGGCGATCGTCGCCGGGCCGGTGGCCGCCGGCAAGGCCTGCCTCAGCGACGAGGAGCGCGAGCTCGGCGTCGCCCTGGTCGAGCTCGGCGCCGGCGTGACCAACGTCTCGGTGTTCGCCGGAGGCATGCTGGTCGGGCTCAAATCCATTCCGGTGGGCGGCAGCGACATCACCGACGACATCGCCGCCGCCTTCGGCACGCGGCGCACCGAGGCGGAGCGGATCAAGTGCTTCTACGGTTCTGCTATGATGAGCCCGCGCGACAATCACGACATGATCGAGCTGGCGCCGATCGCCGGGCATCAGGACGGCGTCGAGAGCGCACGCATCACCCGCGCCCAGCTCGTCACCGTCGTGCGCCAGCGGCTGGAGCAGCTCACCGGTGAGATCGAGGCGGCGCTGAAAGGTCTCGGCTTCGCCGGACCGTTCGGCCGGCAGGTCGTGCTGACCGGCGGCGGGGCTGAACTCAAGGGCATGGCGGATTATGCCCAGGGGGTGCTCGGCCGTGCCGTCAGGGTCGGGCGGCCGACCATGGCGGGCCTGCCGGAGGCGCATAGCGGTCCGGCCTTCTCGACGCTGGCCGGGCTCGCCCAGTTCGCCGCCTCGGACGACACCGATCTGCGCGCCGGCTTCGCCGCGCCGCAGGCGGACGGGCGGAGCGGCAACATGGTCCAGCGGCTGATTGCGGCTTTTCGGACTCAGTATTGAGGAAAGTTGGGGAAAACGTGACGCTGCTGTTAACTTTTCGCTCGCACCGCGGAATCGCATCGTGCAGAAGGGCTTAGAGGGTATCCGCCACGCGGTGCGCGGGGATAGGGGAGACGAGGAATGAGCATCGATTTCATCCGTCCGGAAGTGGAGGAGCTGCGGCCCAGGATCAGCGTGATCGGGGTCGGCGGCGCTGGCGGCAACGCGATCGCCAACATGATCCAGTCGGACGTGCAGGGGGTCGACTTCATCGTCGCCAACACCGACGCGCAGGCGCTCAACTATTCGACCGCGGACCGCAAGATCCAGCTCGGCCCGAAGATCACCCAGGGCCTCGGCGCCGGCTCGCGGCCGGAGATCGGCAAGGCCGCCGCCGAAGAGGTGAGCGCGGAGATCGAGACCGCGCTCGACGGTGCGCATATGTGCTTCATCGCCGCCGGCATGGGCGGCGGCACCGGCACCGGCGCGGCGCCGGTGATCGCCAAGGCGGCGCGCGACCGCGGCATCCTGACCGTCGGCGTCGTCACCAAGCCGTTCGCCTTCGAAGGCGCCCGGCGCGCCCGCTCGGCCGAGGCCGGCATCAACGAGCTCCAGCAGCATGTCGACACCCTGATCGTCATTCCCAACCAGAACCTGTTCCGCATCGCCAACCCGAACACGACCTTCAAGGAAGCGTTCATGATGGCGGACGAGGTGCTGCAGCAGGGCGTGCGCGGCATCACGGACCTGATGGTCATGCCCGGCCTCATCAACCTCGACTTCGCCGACGTCCGCTCGGTGATGAGCGAGATGGGCAAGGCAATGATGGGCACCGGCGAGGCCGCGGGCGACAACCGTGCGATCGAGGCGGCCGAGCAGGCGATCGCCAATCCGCTGCTCGACGGTGTTTCGATGAAGGGCGCCAAGGGCGTCATCATCTCGATCACCGGCGGCGAGGACATGCGCCTGATGGAGGTCGACGAGGCCGCCAACCATATCCGCGAGCTGGTCGACGAGGACGCCAACATCATCTGGGGCTCGGCGTTCAACAACGATCTCGACGGCAAGATCCGCGTCTCGGTCGTCGCGACCGGAATCGACGTCGAGGAAGCGACCCAGGCGACGCCGCTGCAGGCGAAGGTGTTCACCTTCCCGGGCTCGCGCGGCGCAGCTGCCCCGGCCGCCGAGCCGGCGCCAGCCCGCGCGGCCACCATGCCGTCGGTCGAGGAAGCACCGTCGGCCGCGCCTTCGATCACGCTCACGCCGCCCGAGCCGGCCGCCGAAGCGCCGGCCGAGGAGGAGACGGTCAGCTTCATCGACGAGACCGTCGAGGCGCCGGCCGAAATGCTGCTCGACCAGCCAGCCGACGATGAAACCGGCGATGACGAGTTGCTGCTCGACAATCTCGAAGGGCAGGAGGTCGCACCGCCGCTGCGCGGCGACGAGGACATCAGCCAGAGCGAGCGCCGTTCCTGGCTGAACCGCGACGCCGAGGAGGAACCCGAAGAAGCCGCCAAGCCGCGCGAAGGCGGCACCTTGTTCGAGCGCATGTCGAGCATCGCCCGCGGCGCCGCCAAGGCCCAGGTCGACGACGAGGATTCGCCGCGGGTGCGCCCTGGCCGCGACCCGCTCGACATCCCGCGTTTCCTCAACCGGCAGAACAACCAGTAGGGGGAGTCCAAGCGGCCGATCCGCGATGCAGCTGGTCTGCCGACGGACGTTCGTAATAGGTGCTGCCGCCGCGGCGGCAGCATCTGCGATCGCCGCGCCGGACGCGCCGCAAGGCCGTATCGAGACGGTCGAGCCGCTTCGTTCCGGCGATGATCCTGAGCTGCGCGTCCGGATCTGGCTGCCGTGCGGCTATG
Source organism: Sphingosinicella sp. LHD-64 (assembly GCF_031157375.1). Taxonomy (GTDB): domain Bacteria; phylum Pseudomonadota; class Alphaproteobacteria; order Sphingomonadales; family Sphingomonadaceae; genus Allosphingosinicella. The sequence continues at coordinate 96,283 of NZ_JAVIFV010000006.1, read as the reverse complement.
ACGAAGAGGTTCGGTCCTACCGCACGCTCTACATGCTCGACGGGCAGTGGGCCTTCGCGAGCGACGCCGACGGCGAGAACTTTGCCGCCGATCACCGCGTCGCCCGGCTTGCCGCCGCTGGCCGCATCGAGCCGGTCCTGATCGTCGCGATCGACAATCTCGGGACGATCGCTTCCGGCAATATATGCCGCAGACGATCTACGATCTGTCGGAGGGCAGTCTGCGCGCCGCGATCGATCGTGAGATCGCGCGCCTCGCGGGGCGGCCGCTTCTCTCGGCGCGGTTCATCCAATATCTCACGACAAGGCTGAAGCCGTTCATCGACGCGCGCTACCGCACTCTGGCGGACCGCCTCGACACTGCCATCTTCGGCGCCAGCCAGGCCGGTGTGATGGCCGGCGCCATCTTCGTCGAGGCGCAGCAGACTTTCGACCGCGCCGCGTGCATGTCACCGAACTGGCCGATCTACGACGAGCGTTTCATCGAGCATCCGCAGCTGCTTACGCTCTGGCCCGATTATTTCGGCCGGCTCGGCGGCCCGGCCGGACGGCGGCTGTGGCTGGATCATGGCACCTTGATGATGGACGCCGGCATGGCCCCGCATCAAATCGGGATCGCGCGGCGACTGGCGGAACTGGGATGGCGGCCCGGTCGCGATCTGGAGACGCGCGTCTAAGGGGGGCGCCGGCCACGCTTTCGCCCGGACGGCCGTGCAAATGGACGAGGTTCTGGCATGGCTGCTTGCCTGATGCCGCCCGGCAACCGGGGAGACGCGATTTCATCGTCTTGCGATACCGCCTCGGCGCACGACGGGCACGTCGGTCATTGCCGGTAAAGGCATGCGCGGCTCTACATGTGACATGATCTCATCGACGGTGCGGTCTCGCCGCGTTGGCCTTGTGCTGCTGGCGTCCGCCGCCTTTTCAACCAGCCTTTCGGCGCAGCCGCCGCGGCGGCCGGCCAATCTGCCGCCCGGCGCGGTCGTCCAGCCGCTCGATACCGGCGCCGGCGAGGAATTGCGCCGTCATCTTTCCGCCCTCAACGAGAATCCGCGCAGCGTCTCGGCCCTGGCCGGCGCCGGCCGCGCCGCGCTCGATATGGGCGATCCCGATGCGGCGCTGACCTTTTTTTCCCGTGCCGATGAGGTTTCGCCGCGCGACGCGCGGGTGAAGGCCGGCCTCGCCGTGGCCATGACCCAGCTCGAGCAGGCGCCGGCGGCGCTCAATCTCTTTGCCGAGGCGGTGCAGCTCGGCGCGCCCGAGGCGGAGATCGCCGGGGACCGTGGCCTTGCCTATGACTCGGTCGGCGATCCGGCCCGAGCGCAGCGCGATTATGCGCTGGCACTCCGCAACCGCGACGACCCCGAAATTCGCCGGCGCATGGCGCTGTCGATGGCGATCAGCGGCCAGAGCGAGGCGGCGAGCCGAATGATCGATGCGCAGCTCCGGCGCAACGATCGCGCGGCCTGGCGCACCCAGGCCTTCATCCTGGCGATGAACGGCGACACCGCGGGCGCCAATCGCGCCGCGGCCGGGGTGATGCCGGCCGGCATGGTACAGGCGATGGCCCCCTTCTTCGCGCGCCTGCCGTCGCTGACGCCCGCGCAGAAAGCGATGGCCGCGCATTTCGGCCACTTCCCCGGCAACGGTACCGTGCGGATGGCCAGTCGCGGCAGCGGCACCGTGCCGCCGGCCCCGACGAGCGCACCGCCATCAGTCCCGCCGCCGACCCGCGCCCAACCGGACGCGCCGGGAACCACCATGCCGCCGCGGCGGCAATGGCCAGTCTCGCCGATCGAGAATGCGGCGCCTGGCCGGAGCCGTCCGCAGATCGCCGAACTCAACCCGCGCGTCGTTGGCCCGTCGAACCCTGCCGTCTCACCGCCGACGGGTCCTGCTTCATCGGCGACCACACAGCCGCCGCTGGCCCGCTTCCAGCCCAATGTGCCGGGCACGGGCGCATCGATCACTTCGACGGCCATCCCCGCTTCGACCGTCGGTGCGACCCCCGGTTTTTCTCTGACTCCTTCCGGCACGCAGCCGTCACCTGGTGCGCAATCGCCGCCCGACGAAACCACGCCAGTCGTTGCGATCCCCGCCCGGCCATTTTCCGAGATCGCCGCATTGGTGAACGAGCTGCGCGAGGAGGAGACGGTGCGGCCGCCGGCCAATTCCGCCACGCCGCCGATGACCGACCGGCAGATTGCCGATGGCCTTGCCCGCGAGCGGGCGCGCGCCAACCCACCCGCGCGTACGACGACCGCGCAAGCCCAGCCGGCACGGCCGGCGCCGGCGCCGGCGCGCGCGACGCGGCCGGCGAATCCGAGCCGGCACTGGGTGCAGATCGCGACCGTGCCGGACCGGGCGGGGCTCGCCGGTGAGTTCAACCGGCTGCGGGGGCGGGCGTCGGAGCAGCTCAGTGGCCGGACGATCTACACGGCGCCTTACGGGCGCTCTTCCAGCCGGCTGCTGGTCGGTCCGTTCGACACCCCGCGCGCGGCGCAGGAGTTCGTCAACCGGCTCGGCCAATCCAGCGTCTCGGCATTCGCCTGGACAAGCGAGGCCGGCCAGGAGATAGAGCGCCTCCAGACGCGCCGATGACCCTCGCCCCTTACGCCTCCGATCCCTCCCGCAGCCGCGGGCGGCGCCATGCGGAGGGGGGACGGACGACGCGGGGCCCCCGCGACGATTTCCAGCGCGACCGCGACCGGATCATCCATTCGATCCCATTCCGGCGGCTCAGGCACAAGACCCAGGTCTTCGTCGCCCCGGACGGCGACCATTTCCGGGTGCGCCTGACCCATAGCCTCGAGGTCGCCCAGATCGGCCGGACGATGGCCCGAGCGCTGGGCCTCAACGAGGATCTGACCGAGGCCCTGTGCCTCGCCCACGACATCGGCCACCCGCCTTTCGGCCATGCCGGCGAGGACGTGCTCGAGGCGGCGATGGCGGAGGCGGGCGGGTTCGATCACAACGCGCACACGATCCGACTGCTGACGAAGCTGGAGCGGCCCTATCCCCGCTGCGACGGATTGAACCTTACCTGGGAGACGCTGGAGGGGCTGGCCAAGCATAACGGGCCGGTCGCCAAGGCGACTTGGGCACTCGCTGAAGCCGATGGCGAGTTTCCGCTGGAGCTCGGCACCTGGCCGAGCCTGGAGGCGCAGGTCGCGGCGATCGCGGACGACATCGCCTATGACAATCACGACGTCGACGATGGCCTGCGCGCGGGCCTGTTCCGGCTCGACGATGTGCTGGACGTGCCGCTGGCGAAACAGAACTGGACGGCGGTGCGGGCGCGTTTCCCGGATGTGCCGCAGGTGCGCTTGCTGCCCGAGCTGATCCGCGAGCAGATCGGCGCGATGGTCAACGACGTGCTGGCCGAGACGCGGCGCCGGATCGTGGAGGCCGGCGTGGCGAATGCCGAGGAGGTGCGGCACGCGGGACATGCGCTCGCCGGCTTCTCGGAAGCCTTCGCGACCGACGAGCGGCGGCTGAAACGCTTTCTCTACGCCCGCATGTACAATGCCCCGCCGGTCCAGGCGGTGCGCAAGGAAGCGCAACGCGTCCTCGCTGGCCTGTTCGCCGCCTATCGCGACGATCTGCGCCTGTTGCCGTCGGAATGGCAGCCGGTTGAGGCGAGCCCGACTGCCGCGCTGCGCGCGATCGGCGACTTCATCGCCGGCATGACCGACCGCTATGCGGTCCGCCGCTACGAGGAGCTGGTCGGCCCGGCGCACCTGCCCGAAGGATTCTGACGACTGGCGCGTTTGGGCTATATCGGATCGACCGATCGAGGCCCGCTTATGACCGAAATCGCCATTGCCCTCAATCGCTTCGGCCTTGGCGGCCGGCCTGACGAGGCGCCGCCCGGCGACGCGAAGCGCTGGCTGCTCGGGCAGCTCGATCGCTTCGAGCCGCGTCCGCCCTCAATCGCCGCCGCGCCGCAGCGTCAGACCGTGGTCGCCGATCTGGCGGACTTCTACGAGGAACAACGCGGCCAGGCGCAGCTGCGCCGCGCAGCGGGTGGCGCAGGCCGTCGCGGACGCCTGCGTATGCAGCCGGCCGCGATGAAGGATATGCCAGATCCGGAGGCGCAGCCCGGCATGGCGCAAATGCCGGACGCCATGGCCAATGTGCCGGACCAGGCGCGCCGCTTCGTCAGGCGGCAGGCGCACGATTATTATCTGAACCTGGTCGGCGCGCGGACCAATGCCGCGCTCGCCGCGCCGGCGCCGTTCGTCGAGCGGCTGGTCCATTTCTGGGCCAATCATTTCGCCGTGTCGGCGGACAAGCTGACCGTGATCGGGCTTGCCGGGCTGCTCGAGTTCGAGGCGATCCGGCCGCATGTGCTGGGCAAATTCTCCGACATGCTGATGGCGGTCGAGCGGCACCCGGCGATGCTGCTCTATCTCGACCAGGCAGTGTCGATCGGGCCGGACTCCACCATCGGCCGGCGCATCGCCCAGCGCGGGCGGCAGCGCGGCCTCAACGAGAATCTGGCGCGCGAGATCCTGGAGCTGCACACGCTCGGCGTGAACGGTGGTTATGCCCAGGCGGACGTGACCGAGTTCGCGCGCGCTCTGACCGGCTGGACCGTGGCCGGCATCACGCGCGGCCCCGGCCAGCGCTTCATTCGCGGCGCGCCGGGCGAGTTCGCCTTCGTGCCGATGATCCACGAGCCGGGCCCACGGACGATCATGGGGCGCAATTACGCCCAGGAGGGCGAGGCGCAGGCGACGGCGGTGCTTGCCGATCTCGCCGCCCATCCCGCGACCGCCAGGCACCTCGCCACCAAGCTGGCCCGCCATTTCGCCGGGGACGCGCCGCCGCCGGCGATGGTGCAGCGGCTGGAGCAGGCGTATCTGAGGAGTGGCGGTGATCTGCCGGCCGTCTATCGCGCGCTGATCGATTCTCCGGAAGCATGGACCCCGGCGCCGGCCAAGTTCCGCAGCCCCTGGGATTGGTCGCTGGCGGCCCTGCGCGCGGTCGGCACGCGCGAAGTGCAGCCGCAGCCGGCGGCGGGCCTGCTCACCCAGCTCGGCCAGCCGGTCTGGCGACCGGGTTCGCCGGCGGGGTTCGACGATATCGATGCGAACTGGTCCGGCCCCGACGCGCTGATGCGCCGGGTCGAGGCGGCGGAACGGCTCGCCGGCCGGACCGCCGAGACGATCGACGCCCGCCGGCTCGCCCCCCGGCTGCTGCCCGGCGCGGTGAGCGACGCGACCGTCCAGGCGATCGCCCGGGCAGAGAGCTCGGCGCAGGGGCTTGCGCTTCTGCTCGTTTCGCCGGAATTTCTCAGGAGATGAGCATGTTCGACCGCAGGGCCTTTCTGGGTGGCGCGGCGGCCACGGGCGCGGTGTTGCTCGCCGCGCCCCATCTCGCCGTCGCGCAGGCGGCGACCGATCGGCGTTTCGTCTTCATCATCCAGCGCGGCGCGGCCGACGCGCTCGGCACGTTGGCCCCGACCGGTGATCCGGCCTTCGCCCAGGTGCGCGGCGCCTTCGCCGAGGATTTCGCGAGCGGGGCGCGGATGGGCGACTTCACCCTTCACCCCAATCTCGCCGAGATTGCGCGACTCCATGCCGCGCGCGAGGCCCTGTTCGTCCATGCGGTCGCCTCGCCCTATCGCGAGCGATCGCATTTCGACGGGCAGAACGTGCTCGAGACCGGCGGCAACGCCGCCTATGCGCTGCGCGACGGCTGGATGAACCGGTTGCTCGGCCTGCTGCCGCCGGCGGAGTCGCGCGCGATCGCCGTGTCGGCGACTGTGCCGATGGTCCTGCGCGGATCGCACGAGGTCAGTTCCTACGCTCCTTCTGCGCTGCCCGACGCATCAGACGATCTGCTCGCACGGGTGAGCGCGCTCTATGAACGCGATGCGGAACTTCACGCTGCCTGGCAGCAGGCGCTGCAGACCCGCGCGATAGCGGGCGATCTGGCCCAGGCCGGCGGCCGCAACGCCGCGGCGACCGGCACGCTGGCGGCACGCCTGCTGACCGGCGAGGGCGCGCGGATCGCGGTGATCGAGACCGGTGGCTGGGACACCCACGCCGGTCAGCGTGCCCGGCTCGGGATACAGTTGCGGGGGCTCGATGCGATGATCGCGGCGCTGAAAACCGGGCTCGGGCCGGACTGGGCGAACACTCTGGTGATCGTCGCCACCGAGTTCGGGCGCACGGTCGCGCCGAACGGCACCGGCGGCACCGACCATGGCACCGGATCGATGGCGATGCTGCTCGGCGGTGCGGTCGCCGGCGGGCGGGTGATCGCCGACTGGCCGGGCCTCGGCAACGCGGCGCTCCATGAGGGCCGCGACCTCAAGCCGACGATCGATCTCGACCTGCTGATCGCAAGCGCGATGGCGGAGCATTACCGGCTCGATCCGGGGCGCGCCGGGCGGACATTGTTCCCGAACATCGCCAGCGCCCGGCCGCTGGAGGGTCTGATCCGCGCCTGACCTTGCGGCTTTTGCGGTTTCGCGCGGACCGCGCCGTCCCTATGAATGGGCAAAACAGGAGGGACGGGAATGGCGCCGCTTTCGATCGCCCTGTTCGTGCTGACGCTCGCCGCCGCTTTGGGATCGGCGACGATCGGCGGCCTCTATTTCGCCTTCTCGACTTTCGTCATGCGCGCACTCGGCGAGCGCCCGCCGGTGGAAGGGATGGCGGCGATGGTGTCGATCAACCGGGTAATCCTGCGCTCGCTGTTCATCCCGGTCTTCATGGGCACGGGCGTCCTGAGCCTGATCCTCGCCCTTTACGGCGGGTTCGTGCGGACCGAGGCGTCGGGCTGGCTCCTGTCCGGCGCGCTCGCCTATCTCGCCGGCAACATCTGGCTGACCATGGCGTACAACGTGCCACTCAACAACGCGATCGACCGCGCCGATCCGGCGGCGGACAATGAGGCATTGTGGAAGCACTATCTGGTCCGCTGGACGCAGTGGAACCATGTCCGCACCATTGCCTGTCTGGCCGCGGCGGGGTTCTTCATCATGGCCATGGTGGTCGACGGATAGTCAGCCTTCTGCGGGCATTCGGGTGGTTATGCGCCGATCTCATTGCCATCGACGCCGTTGACCTCATTACCCTCGGTCATGCCGGCCTCATTCGTCTCGGGTCGCGTTGCTTCGCAACGTGGCCACTGATTGGCATCTATTGCAGATCGACCGATCTCCGCCTCGGCGCGTTGGCCACGGCCGTCGATGACGGTCAGGCGCGCGCCGACAGGACAGAATTCGTTCGATCTGACGTCGAGGGAGAGGACACGGCCGTCCACGTTCATCTGCCTGCCGCCATCATTCTCAAATTCAATGAGGCCGAAGAATGGTCCGGTCCCCTGCGCGACGGCGGCCGTGATCCGGCCTTCGGTGATGGCCACGCTCAATTCCGGCTCGGTCGGAACGCCTTCGCGATCCGACGCCCCAAAATAGAAACCGATTATGGTTCCAAACACACCCGAGAAAACCAGAAAGACTTCCCGGGCGAGCCGATAGCGACCTTGAAGTGCGTCATCGGCTTCGGTGGCATATAATGCGCGAACAATCAGAAGGCCGCCGAAACCGAGCATGGCGACAATGAGCGTGAAAACCAATATGGGTCGAGTCGCTTCAATCGATGAGTATCGATCTGGGCCGAGGCCGACAAAATAACCGACCACGCAAACAAAGAATGCGAAGACGACCAGTCCTACCAGCCATCTGGAAAAATTCGACCACAACTTGACATTCGAAGCGATATCTGCAGATCTTTTCAGTTGAATAATTTGATCTTCAAGGACTTTCTTTTCATTTTCATCCGCTGTTTTCATTCTATTGATTATATCGTTCAACTCTAGATTTAGCTGTGATCGCACACTTTCCGTTGGTATCTTGTCGATTGACTCTCTTGCATCCGAAGGATCTATCGAGTCAGCCATATTCCTTCCCCCTCAGTTCATTTAGTTTATTCAAAATACTCCTCTGATCATAACACATAAGTAATAAAAGATCGAGGCTTTGGCTCTGACGTTTGATCGCATTGCTTTGATTCTGAATTCATGACCGGAGCCGAAAAGGGTTGGCAGCCACCGCTTCAAATCTGCGCCCATGTTCGCTAGAGCGCGCCGTCCCTACGAGACTGGAATTGCTGCAGTGATCCTCTACGCCCGCTTTGCCGCGTATGTGAACGATGCGCTCGACGCCCTCGAAGGCGAAGGGGTGTTGACGCGCGGGATCGAGCGCGGGGCGGTGGCGGTCGAGCCGCCGCGCGATCCGGCGCATGGCGATCTCGCCACCAATGCGGCGATGGTGCTGGCCAAGCGCGCCGGGACGAACCCGCGCGCATTGGCGGAAGCGATCGCGGCGAAGCTCGGGGCGCTCAATGAAGTCACGAGCGTCGAGGTGGCAGGACCGGGCTTCATCAATCTCTGGCTCGCGCGCGGCGTCTGGGAAGCCGAGCTGGAGACGATCCTCGCCGACGCCGGCGATTATGGCCGCTCGGCGATGGGCGACGGGCAGATGGTCAATGTGGAATATGTCTCCGCCAACCCGACCGGGCCGATGCACATGGGCCATTGCCGGGGCGCGGTGGTCGGCGATGCGCTCGCCGCCGTGCTGGAGCACGCCGGCTATCGGGTGACACGCGAATATTACGTCAACGATGCGGGTGGTCAGGTCGACGTGCTCGCCCGCTCGGCGCACCTGCGCTATCGCCAGGCGCTCGGCGAGGAGATCGGCGAGATCCCCGAAGGCCTCTACCCCGGCGACTATCTGATCCCGGTCGGGCAGAAGCTTGCCGCGGAGCATGGCGACGGGTTCGTCGGCAAGCCGGAGAGCGAATGGCTGGCGCTGTTCCGCACCGAGGCCGTTGCGGCAATGCTGGTGATGATCAAGGCCGATCTGGCCCTTCTCGGCATCCATCATGACCTGTTCTCGTCCGAGGCCGAGCTGCAGGCCGAAGGCAAGCCGGAAGCGGCCGAGGCCTGGCTGCGCGCGCGCGACCTCGTCTATGACGGGATGCTGGAGGCGCCGAAAGGCGAGACCCCCGAGGATTGGGAACCGGTCGAGCTGCCCTTGTTCCGGGCGACGCGGTTCGGCGACGACCAGGACCGGCCGATCCGGAAGTCCGACGGGAGCTGGACCTATTTCGGCGCCGACCTCGCCTATCATTTCCAGAAGGCACAGAGCGCCGACCAGCTGATCGACATCTGGGGCGCCGACCATGCGGGGACGGTGAAGCGGATCAAGGCGGCGGTCGCGGCGCTGACCGAAGGCAAGACGCCGTTCGACGTGAAGCTGGTCCAGATGGTGCGGCTGCTGCGTGCCGGCGAGCCGGTGAAGATGTCGAAGCGGGCCGGCAATTTCGTGACGCTGGCGGACGTCGTGAACGAGGTCGGCAAGGACGTGGTGCGCTTCACCATGCTGACCCGCAAGGCCGACGCCCAGATGGATTTCGACTTCGCCAAGGTGGTCGAGGCGTCGAAGGACAATCCGGTCTTCTACGTCCAATATGCCCATGCCCGCATCCGCTCGCTCCACCGCCGCGCGAAGGAGGAGGGTCTGTCGCTGCCCGGGGATGCCGATCTGTCGCTGCTCGATGCGGACGAACTCGATCTCGTGAAGCTCGCCGCGCAATTTCCCCGCATCGTCGAAGGGGCGGCCTCGGCGCATGAGCCGCACCGCATCGCCTTCTACCTCGGCGATCTCGCCGCCGCGTTCCACGCGCAGTGGAACAAGGGCAATGACGATCCCGAAAAACGTTTCCTGGTGGCACAGAATCCCGATTTGACACGCGCGCGGCTGGAACTGGCCGACGGGATCGGGCAGATTGTCCGCAATGGCCTGGCCTTGATGGGGGTGGAGGCCGTCGAGGAGATGCAGTGATGCCACGCCGCCGGGGGGACGAGACGGAGAGCGACGCGACGCCGTTCGATCAGGACGAGGTCGTCGATTTCAGCGCCGGGGCGCCGGACGAGGACCGGCTGCCCTGGCTCGAGGCGGTCGAGGAGGACGAAGGCAGTGCGGGTCCCGGAATCGCCAAGCTGGTCGGCGCGGTCGTGATCGGCCTGCTCGCCATCGGGCTTATCGTCGGCGGTCTGTTCTGGCTCGGCAATCGCGGCCGCGAGGGCGGCACCGGCGACCTGATCGCGGCGCCTGAGGGCGACTACAAGGTGCGCCCCGACGAGCCGGGCGGCATGAACGTCGCCGGCGAGGGCGACACCGCTTATGCCGCGAGCGCCGGTCAGGTGCCGCAGGGCCAGCTCAATACCAATGCGGTCGCGGAGACGCCGGTGGCCCGCCCGGCGCCGCAGCCAGCGCCGCAGCAACAGGCTGAGGCACAGCGGCCTCAGGCGCCGGCTCCGCAGCCGCAGCGTCCGGCGCCGGCCGCCACGGGCGGCGGCGCGACGATCCAGCTCGGCGCCTTCTCGACCGGCGCCAGCGCGAACAGCGCGTGGACCGCACTCTCCGGACGTTTCCGCTATCTTGCGCCGCTCAGCCGTTCTGTGATCCCGGTCCAGTCGGGCGGCCGCACGCTCTACCGCCTGCGCGCCAGCGGTCCCGGCGCGGCCGACGTCTGCCGGCGCCTGCGGGTTGCCGGCGAGGCCTGCACCGTCGTCGGCTGAGCCGGCTCAACGGTCCGGATAGGTGCCGAAAAAGCCGAACCCGCCCCACAGGATCGGGTTGGCGAGCGGCGCCTCGCCGGGCGGCGTGCCGGCGGTCGCCGTCGCGATCGTCTCGCGCAGGCTCGCGAGAGAGGCCCGGCTCTCGGGATCGACCCGCCGCTCGCTCTCGACAAGGAACCGCATGATGTCCGCGGTGCTGGCATCGCGGACCCAGAGCTGCGCCTCGCGCAATGCCGCGGCCGGCGGCCGGTCGTGGCGCAGCAGCCGCTCGTAGAACTTGCCCATCACCAGCGCGGAGACGGCATCGTCGACCTGCCAGAGCGCGCCGACCACGCCGGCCGCGCCGCTCGCCATCAGGGCGGCGGCGACGCTGTCGGTCGCGGTGGTGCCGTTGGCGTCGCTGAGGCCGGTCTCGCAGGCGGAGAGGACGGCGAGCGACACGGTGGTGGGATCGGAGACGAAGCGGATGCCGGCGATGGTCAGCACACGTTCGGGGCCGACGGTGATGCCGGTGTTGAGCGGGCCGGCCGCGCTGAAGGTGCCGTGGGCGGCGATGTGGAGGATGTCGGCGCCGCTGGCCGGCCGCAAGACGGTCTCGTCGGTCGTCGGATCGACCGGGGTGATCTCGCTGCGGTTCCCGACGGCGGCGGCGATCAGCGCGCGCTCGGCCTGGGCGAAGGGGAGATTGTTCTGCGGATCCCAGACACCCGAGATCCCACTGAGCTCCCGGCTCGTTCGCCAGCCGGCAGCCGAGGCGCGGGCGGCGGCCAGGGTCGGGGCGCGGCGGAACTCGTAGCAGTCGATCAGCCGCCGGCCGTTCGGCGCCCGCGCCATCTCGACGGGATAGATGTTGAGGCCTTCGGAAGCGATCAGCAGGATGCGCGGCGTCCGACCGGCGAGCGGGCGGTCCGCGGCGCAGCGGCCGCCGGCGAGATCGTCGATCGGCTTGCCGAAGGCCTCGAAGAACTGGTCCTCATAGTGCGGCAGCCGGCTGGTCATCAGCGCGATGAATTCCGGGATGTCGCCCCACGGTCCGCGCAGCCCCGACAACCGGTCGACCTCGGGGAGATAGGTGGCGTAGCCGCGTCCGGTCTCCAGGAACCACAGCCTCGGATCGATGCCCGAACGCGCCGCGGCGGAGACGGGGCCGGCGCGGGCGGCCTCGGCGCCGACGGCGAGCCGACCCCAATCGACGAAGGAGGTCGGCGCCATCGGCGTCGTGTCGCCGCGCTGGACCCGTGCCGCGACCTCGGGATCGATCCGCCCGCCACCGTCGCCGAGCGCGATGATCACATAGTCGACGCCAAGTTCCTCCCCCAGCTGGGCCGGGGCGGGAGCAGCCGCAGCAACGGGGGCCTTGAGGCCGCTCGAGAGGCGTGCGTCCCTGAGGTTCGCGAGCAGGTCCAGCCGATCGATCGCCGCACGGGCATCGCCGCGCCGGAGCGGCATCGCGGCATAGGACAATTCGCGCTCCTGCGTCGCCGGCCCCGGCCCGCCGCCGATCAGCGGCGCGTTGCCGAAAGCGCGGTCCTCGCGCAGCGCCGCGATCCAGAGCTCCGAGAACCTGTCGAACGCGGCATGATCCCCGCGCGCCTCGGCGATCCGCATCCGGATCTCATAGGTGCCGCCCCAATCCAGCCAACCGGCCGGCCCTTGCGGCGCGGCTTCGGCGAGCAGCGCCTCGGCCTGCCGTCCGGCCGGATCGGCGAGGAAGGTCTTGCCGGCCGCCTCCCAGACGATCTGCCGGGCGAGATCGGCCTTGCCGCCGTCGAGCGCCGTCCGCCAGGCGCGCCGATAGACATCGAGACCGACGGGCGTGTTTCTCTCCTGCCCGACATAGGTCGCGCGCCCTTCCGGAGTGTAGCCACGGGCAACCGCAACGAGCAGTTTCGCCCGCATCTCCGGCTCGACACCCTCGTCGTCGAGCAGCGGCGCGATGCGGTCGCGAAGCCAATCGGCGGTCACGGCGATATCGGGACGATACTCGCCCGGGCCGGGTTGATGGCGCGCGCGCAGGAAGCGCCAGAAATAGCGGCCGATGAATTCGGCCGTGCGGGCCTGGCTGGCGCGCCACGCATCGGGCTCGCGATCGCGGTTGATCCGATCGGAGGCGGCAATCATCCTGACGCCCATCTCGACGACCCGATTGCCGCCGGCGAAGACCCCCTGATTGAACTGCCGTTCCAGCTCGTACATCTGGAGGACGCCGCGGACGCTTTCGCGATCGGGCAGCGACTCCGGCCAGGGATCGAGGCGCGTCTCGGCCCGGACGGCGTCGTCCAGCCGGATGCCGCGTCCCGGGCCCTCGGTCATGAAGGTGCGGAGCGTCGCGATGTCCGCGTCGCGCGGCGACAGGGTGGCGGCTGCCGGCTTGTCCTGTGGCAAGGCTGGCGCCTCGGCAGTCGCGGTCGCAAGAAAGGCCGCGAAGGCCCAGGAAACGGCGCGGCCAGACGGATATGGCATGAGCATATTCTCCCGCGGCGTCGCATATCCGCGGCGGATGACGCTCTCAACCTGCGGCAATCCGCAGGCCGTGCCCGCCGCCGCTCGGGATGAAAGGTTTCATTTCGAACCCATTGGGGTCTAGGATCGGCCCACAGGGGTGAATGGTGGCGACGACGGGCTCGACAGGGGACGGCAGGGGGTGGCGCGCGGCATTCGGCGTGCCGGCGATCCTCGCCCATATGTTCGCGCCGCCGCCGCGGTTCGATCCGCTGCTGGAGGCGGTCTATCGGGCCGAGATGGCGAAACGCTGGGCGACGGCCCGCCATGCCGCCGTCGTGCTGCTGGCGGCGATCTGGGTCGCCTATTTCGGCTGGGACTGGTTCCACAGCCAGCGCAATGCCGAGTTCGGCGCGGCCTTCGGCATCATCGCGACGCTCCGCCTGGCGGGCGCCCTGTGCATCGCCGCGCTGGCGGTTGCGATCGTCCGCGCCCGTGAGCCGCGCACCGTCGCGATCGCGTCGGCGGGGGGCCTGGCCGTGCTCTATCTGCTGTCGCTGGCGATGATCGCGGTCACCGAGTTCCCGTACAATTACCTCTTCTACTTCATCTGCCTGCCGATGATCATGCTGTTCATGTTTGGCCTGTTCCGGCTGGACAGCCGGCTGGTCTACCGGCTCACCGCCGTCTTCCTCCTCGCCAGCATCGCCTTCCTTGTCTTCGCCCAGACGACCGACACGAACTCGCCCAAGAGCCTGGTCGAGTTCCTCTCCAAGACTCTCTCCTACTACAATGTCGCGGCGCTCATCTTCCTCGTCACCTTCTCGCTGGTCGGCTGCGCGGTCGCGGTGGAGCTCGAGCGCAGCGCCCGCGACGCCTTCGCCCGCGAGCGCCAGCTCACCGACCGCAACAAGCGGCTGGAGGCGGCGCAGGAAGAGACCCGGATCAAGACCGATGCGCTGGTCAAGGCCAAGGACGAGCTGCGCGCGCTCGCCGAACGGCAGAATGTCGCCAAGTCCAAGTTCCTGGCCGATGCCGCCCACGACCTCAGGCAGCCGATGCAGGCGCTGACCAACCTGCTCGGCGCGGCTCGCCACGCGCTCGACCAGGATGACAGGGCGCGCTGCGACGAGGTGCTGTCGCTCGCCCAGGACGCCTCGCGTCTCACCCGCAACTCGTTCAATGCGGTGCTCGACATCTCCCGCCTCGAATCCGGCTTCGTCCAGGCCGAGCCCATTGATTTCGACCTGACCGGCATGCTCGAGGAGGCGCTGGCGCCCTTGCTGCCGGTCGCCACCGAACGCGGCGTCGACGTGCGCTTTCGCTGGCGCCGCGACCGATCGATCGCCGTGCACAGCGATCCCCACCTGCTCGGCCGGGTGGTCGGCAATCTCGTCGCGAACGGCATCAAGTACAGCGATCCGGCGAGGGAGAATGGTCCGGGCGTGCTCGTCGGCGTGGTCTGCCTGCCCGGGCGGGTGCGGATCGACGTCGTCGACAATGGCGTCGGCATTCCGCAAGCGGACTGGGCGAAGGTGTTCAACCCGTTCGTGCAGCTCGGCAACAGCGAACGCGACCGTGAGAAGGGCGTCGGGCTCGGCCTTTCGATCGTCAATGCGATCATCCCGCTGCTTCCGGAGCATCGGCTCGACATGCGGTCGCGCGAGGGGGTCGGCACGCGGTTCTCGCTGGAGCTGCCCTACAGTCGCGCCGCCGCCGCCTCGGTGCCACGCCACGAGCCGACCCGGCCGCCGGGGCCGATGGATCTCTCGGGCTTCTACATCCTCTATGTCGAGGACGATGCGATGGTGCGCCGCTCCGCGACCGCGCTCTTCGACACGCTCGACATGCGCTACGAGGCCTATGCTTCTTATGACGAGCTGGCCGCCGCCGTCGCGGACCTGGAACGCATTCCGGACCTGCTCATCACCGATTTCCGCCTGCCGGACGGGCGGACGGCGAAGGACGTGGTGCGGCTGACCAGTGAAGCGTTCGACACGGTGCTGCCGCTCATCGTCATCACCGGCGAGATGCAGGCGTTCGAGGAAGGCGACTGGCTCGGCGACGGCCGCGTCCTGCGCAAGCCGGTCTCATCGGAAAGCCTGATCGCCGAGATCAGCGCACAGTGTCTGGCAATAGCGCTGGCTGAGGGATCGCAATCCCCCGCCGCGACACTTCAATGAGCAGCTCGGTCCGCCGCACCACCTTGAAGATACGGAACAGCTTGGGAAGATAGTCCTTGCGGACCGTGCCCTCCTCGATCCCCATGTTGCGGGCGATCGATTTGTTCGGCAGCCCTTGGCAGACATAATAGAGCACTTCGAGCGCCCGGCCGGTGACGCCCAATGATTCCGGCGAGACCGGCACCGGCGCGGCCGGCAAAGCGGGCGAGAAGCCGCCGCGGCCGATCACCGAGGCCGGCAGGTAGATGCTCCCCTGGAACACCGTGTCGAGCGCGCGGCGGAACACGCCGTCGCTCTCCATGTCCTTCAGGATATAGCCGCTGGCGCCCTCGTTGAGGCAGGCCATGACGATGTCCTTCTCGGCCCGGCCGGACAGCATGATCGCGCGCGTGTCGAGCTCGCGCACCCGTAGCCAGCGCAGGAAATCGAGGCCGGAGCGCGAGTCCTTCAGATCGATGTCGAGGAAGGCGATGTCGATCGACGTCGATTCCGCTTGGGCGACCGCTTCTTCATAGCTTGCCGCCTCCAGCACATGCGCGTGCGGCTCGCTGATCTGGACCAGCGCGCGCATGCCGGCGCGGACCAGAGACTGGTCTTCGAGGAGGAGGATGGTGAGCGGCTGATCGGTCATGGGGGCGGCGTTCCGGAACAAGCAGGCATCATATCGCCCGCCTATAGTCCCCCGCCATCCCGGCATTTGTCGGATGCCGCCGCCCGACATCTGCGGGGCGGCTTTCAGGACATCTGCGGGAATTACTTCTTCGGTTCACCCGGGCATCTTCCCGATTGTCGAGCGGCGGGGACGCCGAAGCGACACCAGGTTCCAACCCTTTCGAAGGGAGTTCGCCATGTCCTTGTTTCGCCCCGTGAAGGTCGCCGGATCGCTGGCTTTGGCCGCTGCGCTCGCCGCCGCCATTCCGGCTTCGGCCCAGAATTTCAACGGCAACCCGAGCTACGGCACGGTCAACCTGCGCACCGGCTTCACCCCCGATCCGAACGTCGTCAACGTCCGCTCGGGTGGCAATATCGACGCTTCGTCGTCGATCGGCGGCGCCTGCCGCGGCTTCATCGCCAGCGCGCCGGACGTGCGGCTGAACTTCACCGCCGGCAATCTGCCGCTGATCATCTCGGCCAATTCCAGCGCCGATACGACGCTGGTCATCAACGGCCCGGACGGGCGCTGGTATTGCGACGATGACGGCGGCCAGAACGGGCTCAACCCGGCGGTGCGTTTCAACAACGCCCCGTCCGGCCGCTACGAGATCTGGATCGGCACCTACGGCAACAGCAGCCTGCAGCCCGCCCAGCTCCACATTTCCGAGTTGTACAGTCAGTAGGGCAGCCGGTCGCTGCCCTGTTGTGGGGGGAGGAGGGGCGCCGAAAGGTGCCCCTCCTTTATTGTGCGGGTAGGCTTTGTTAGGGCGCCTGGATGCTGCCCGCCATCTTCGGCCTGTCCGGCGAGACACTGAGCGCCGACGAGCGCGCTTTCTTCGGCGATGCCGATCCCGCCGGTTACATCCTGTTCGCGCGCAACTGCCGGGACAGGGCGCAGGTCAGGGCACTCACCGACTCGCTTCGCGCGCTGAGCGGACGCGACGACCTGCCGATCCTGATCGACCAGGAGGGCGGTCGCGTCGCCCGGTTGGCGCCGCCCGCATGGCCCCCCTTTCCCGCCGCCTGGCGCTTCGCCGAGCTCTACGAGGTCGCGCCGATCAGCGCGATCGAGGCGGCGCGGGTCAATGCCCAGGCGATCGCGCTGACCCTCGACGAGATCGGCATCAACGTCGATTGCCTGCCGTTGCTCGACGTGCGGCGGGAGGGCGCGCATGACGTGATCGGCGATCGGGCGCTCGGCGGCGAGCCGATGCGGGTCGCCGCGCTCGGCCGGGCGGTGCTGGAGGGGCTGGAGGCAGGCGGCTGCATCGGCGTCGTCAAGCACATGCCTGGCCATGGCCGCGCTGGCGCGGACAGCCACAAGCAATTGCCCGTGGTGGAGGCGAGCGAAGACGGGCTGGCGGATGACCTTGCACCGTTCCTGGCTCTGAGGAACGCGCCGATGGCGATGACCGCCCATGTTCTCTATCCGGCCTGGGACGCCGAATGCTGTGCCACCTTGTCCCCGACGATCATCGACAAGGTCATCCGCGGCCGGATCGGTTTCGACGGTTTCCTGATGAGCGACGACATTGCCATGGCGGCGCTGGCGGGACCTCTCGCCGCCCGCGCCGAAGCGGCGATCGCCGCAGGATGCGACGTGGTCCTGCATTGCTCCGGGATCCTTGCCGAAAGCCGGGAGATCGCCGCAGCCTTGCCGGCGATCGGCGACAAGGCCCGCGCGCGTCTCGGGCGGGCAATGGCCCGCATCGGCACCAAATCGGGAAGCTACGAGGCCTTGGCGGGCAAGCGCGACGTGCTTTTGGCGCAGGCATAGACTCTTCCGGTGGGCGGACTATATTCGAACTGAATTCAGTTCGAGGTCGAGATGCGTTATTCCAGCCGTGTAAAGCCGATCAGCTTTCTCAAGGCCAATGCGGCCGAAATCCTGTCCGACATCGCATCCCGTCGCGAGCCGATGCTGATCACCCAGAACGGTGAGGCCAAGGCCGTTCTTCAGGATGTCGCGTCCTTTGAGGAGACGCAGGAGACACTGGCGCTGCTGAAGCTGCTCGCGCTCGGCAACCGCGACATCGAGGCGGGCCGCACCCGGCCTGCACGCGAGGTCCTGAAGCGCCTTCGCGAGAAAAAGACCTCCGCCTGATGGCGCAGGCGAGCGCGTACGAGGTGCTTCTCACGCAGGGCGCCGAAGAGGACCTGGAATCACTCTACGACTATATGACGGTCCATCGGTCGCCCGAGAAGGCCGAGGCACTTCTGGATGCGCTTGCCGGCAAAGTCGAAACGCTTGAGGCGTTTTCTACACGCGGCACCGTTCCGAAGGAACTCGCCGCACTTGGTATCCGCGAGTTCCGCCAGTTGCTCCATGCGCCCTACCGGATCGTCTACAAGATTGTTGATGGGATGGTGTTCGTCGTTCTGATTGCGGACGGGCGGCGCGATATGCGTGCGCTGCTGGAGCAGCGATTGCTTGGTGGCGGCTGATCCGGTGGCGTGACGGGCGGCGCCTCGCAATCGCCGCCCGCCACGCGGCGCCCTGGCGGATTCTCAGGCCAGTGCGCGTCTCAATCCCAGTTCGGCGACAAGCAGATTCGGATTGTGTCCGGACAGCTCGGCCAGCAGGCGAAGGCCCTGCGGCCATTCGGCGAGGCCCGACTCCGCGTTGATATGGCCGGCCGCACCGAGGTCGACCAACCGGCTTCCCCAGCCTTCGGCCGCGGCCTGCGACCATTCTAAACGCGCATAGGGATCGTCGCGGCTGGCGACCACTATCGTCGGGAAGGGCAGGCGCAGCCGCGGCGACGGGCGGAAGTCGCGGAGGCGTGGGGAGGCGTCGAGCACGTCCACGTCGGGCGGCGCGACGAGCAGCGCGCCTTTCACCCGGCCCGCGAAGGCTGCGGTCCAGCGCAGCGACGCCCACCAGGCGACGGCGAGGCAGCCGAGGCTGTGTGCCGCAAAGACAAGTGGCCGCATGCTCGCACGCACCGCCCGGTCGAGCGCGGGCACCCATTCGTGAAGTCGCGGTTTCTCCCAATTGCCGAAGTCGACCCGGCGGAATCCGGTGAGCTCTCCCCAGTGGGCCTGCCAGTGACGCGGTCCGGAGTTGTCGAGCCCCGGCAGGATCAGAATGTCTGTCGGGGGCTGTGACGCCGTTCTTTCGAACCCGGCGTCGTCCGTCTTGCCCGGCAATCCGATGATCTGCACCTTCGCCTCCCATGTCTCTCCAGGAAGCCCTCCGGTGGACCGGTCGGTGCCGTTCTTGATGGCCGCAGATTATCTCTACCTGATAAGTTGACAATGGCCATGCGGCCAACCGAAGCTTATCCGCGTCCGGCGTTGAAGCATAAGCGACACAATCGGCTGCTACTGGACGACTCGTCCCGATCACTGGGGAGTCGTTCGATGGCGATATCGAACTTTTTCAAGGGCCTGGGCGGGTCAGCCCTGCTGTTCGGCAAGCTCGCTTTGTGCTTTTTCCTGAGCGCGAGCGACCGGTTGCGCGAGCGCACGGCAATTTTCTGACACCGGCCGCATTGGCGTCAGCGCCGCGCGAAACTGGCGCGCGCTCGCGGTCCAGGTGAAGCCCTGCGCATAGGCGGCGCAATCCGCCGGGTTCCTGGTCAGCGCCGCTGCAGTCGCGCGCGCGAGGTCTTCGTCCATGCTGCCGACCGCCTCGGTCAGCACGTCGAGCGGGCCGGGAACCGGATAGGCAGCGACCGGCGTGCCGCAGGCGAGCGCCTCGATCATCACCAGTCCGAACGTGTCGGTGCGGCTGGGGAAGACGAACACATCGGCCGAGACATAGGCCGAGGCAAGCGGCGGCCCGCGCAGCGCGCCGAGGAAGTGCGCTTCGCGAAAACGGCGTTTCAGGCTCTCCAGAGCCGGGCCGTCGCCGACCACGACCTTGCTGCCGGGGTGGCCGCTTTCCAGGAACGCCTCGATATTCTTCTCGATCGCGACCCGGCCGACATAGAGCTGGATCGGGCGCGCCAGCCCTTCATAGGCCGGATGCGGCGCGGCGTCGGGGCGGAACAACGTGAGGTCGACGCCGCGGCCCCAATGGGCGGTCTGCGGCAGGCCCTGGGCGGCGAGCTGGGCGGCCATCGTCTGGGTCGAGACCATGATCGCCTGGCTCGGCCGGTGGAACCAGCGGATGTAGCGCCAGAACAGGCTGGCCGGCAGCCTGGTGCGCTGCGCCACATAGTCCGGGAACTGGGTGTGGTAGGCGGTGGTGAAGCGGTAACCGCGCTTCAGCGCCCAGCCGCGCGCCGCAACGCCCAATGGGCCCTCGGTCGCGATGTGCAGCGCATCGGGCGCGAACGCCTCGATCCGCGCGCCGACCGTCCGCCTTGTGGCGAGCGCCAGGCGGATTTCGGAATAGGTAGGGCAGGGGACGGAGTGGAACAGGTCCGGCGAGATCACCTCGACGGCGCAGCCCTCCTTCTCCAGCTCGGCGCGCACCGTCTGCAGCGTGCGCACCACGCCGTTGATCTGCGGCGACCAGGCGTCGGTGACGATGAGGATCCTGTTCAAGCCGCGACCAGTTCGTCGACCGGATCGTCCACCGGATCGGAGGCATGGGCCGGCTGCGGCACCGCGCGTGCCGCAATCTCGTCGGCCCAGTGGAGAATCTCCATCCGCCCGTCCTGGTGCTCGACCAGCGCGGTGCAGCCTTCCACCCAGTCGCCGTCATTATAGTAGGTCACGTCGCCGAACTGGCGGGTCTCGGCGGTGTGGATGTGGCCGCACACGACGCCGTCGACCTTCAGCCGCTGCGCCTCGTGCGCCACCGCCTCCTCGAAACGCGAGATGAACTCGACCGCGTTCTTGACCTTGTGTTTGGCATGCTTGGAAAGCGACCAGTAAGGGAGGTTCAGCCAGCGGCGGACCACGTTCACCACGATGTTGAGCCGCATCAGCATGTCGTAGGCGGCGTCCCCTAAGAAGGCGAGCCAGCGGTGGGCGAGCATGATCGCATCGAACTCGTCGCCGTGGAGGACGAGCAGCTTGCGGCCGTCGGCGGTGGCGTGGACCGCCTTCTTGCGGATCTCGACGCCGCCGAAGTTCATGCCGGCGAACTGGCGGAACATCTCGTCATGATTGCCGGGGATGTAGACGACCCGCGTGCCGTGCTTGGCGCGCTTCATGACGCGGCGGACGATCGCATTGTGCCGCTCGGGCCAGTAGAAGCGCTTCTTGAGACGCCAGCCGTCGATGATGTCGCCGACCAGGTAGAGCGTGTCGGAATCGACATGGTCGAGGAAGTCGATCAGCAGATGATCGTTGCAGCCGCGCGTGCCCAGGTGAATGTCGGAAATCCAGATCGTGCGATAACGGCGTCGGGGCGCGCCCGACGGCCCGACTTTCTTGTCGAACTTCGAGATGTTCTTGCGAAGTTGATCGGTGGTCGGCGTGCCGGAATCGGCGACGACGACGGTTTCGGCATTCATCCGGCGCCTCCCCATGCCCTTGGGTTCGACTTGAGGCGCTTATGCTTTGGGATTGTTACAGAATGAATCGCGCGGGCGACGGCCCGCCGCGTGTCAGCGACGGACCTGGACGAGTCTCAATTCGATGCTCTGGCCGGGCGGCGGCAGAGGATTGCGCGTGTCGGTGATCCAGGCGAGCTGGCCCTGGCCGTCGAGGATGCGGGCCGAGACGGCGTAGGTGCGGCGCGGCTCGATCCGCGCCGGATCGTAGGTCAGCGAGAAGGGAAGCGGCACCTGGCGGCCCTCGGTCGCCGTCTCGGTCTCCGCGATCGTCGTCGACGGCGCGTCGGCGAGGCTCACGTCGCTGATCGTGACGACGAGGCGGGAATCGGGCGGCAGCGCGATCCGCTGGAGATAGGTGGCGGTGCCGGTCAGTGTCGCCGAACCCGGCGACGGTGCCGTCGCACAGGCGGCGAGACCGATGAGCGGGATGAGCAGCAGGGGTCGCATGGGCCGTCTCCTTCCCGCTCAAGCTACTCCGTCTCGGGCAGGGGCGGCAAGCCGGCCAGGCAGGCAAGGGCCGCGAGCTCGAGCACGAATGCGCCGATACCCAGCGGCACGAGCCCCTGCTCGATGAACGGTGCGACCGCTGCGGTGCCGAAGGCGGTCACGGCCATGATCGCGAGAATGACGAGCGCGCTGCCGCGGGCGTCGTCGCCATGGGAGGCGATGACCGCGCGGTAAAAGCCCGGTGGGCCGCGCAGGCCGAGGCCGGTGTTGATCGGCACGAACAGCGCCGCGATCACGATCGGGTTCGTGCCGCCGATGAGCGCGTAGCCGAGGATCGCCGCGGCGCCGGCCGTCGCGACCAGCGTGCCGAGCCAGATCATCCGCTCCGCCCCGAAACGTCTTGCCAGGCTGCCGGCGACATTGGCGGCGAGGATGAAGGTGGTGATGCCGCTGAGCTGGATGACGATGAAGTCGGCGAGCGTGCCGCCGAGCGCACGGACCAGCACCGCCGGCGCACCGAACACGAAGACGAGCAGGCCGCCGAGCACGCAGGCCTGGCTCAGCGCATAGCGCAGGAAGACGGGATCGCCGACCAGCCGGCCATAGCTGCCGCTGGCGCGCCGGCTGGTCTGCGGGACGAGCGGCAGGACGAGATTCAGCGCCGCCAGCGCCAGCGCGATCGCGCCGATCAGCTCGAACGACAGCTCCCACCCGCCGATCGCGAGCAGCCAGACGCCGAGGATCGGCGCCAGCGCCGGCGCCAGCGATTCGATGCTGCCGAGCGCCCCGATCGCACGCACGGCTCCGGCCTCGTCGAACATCGCCCGCGCGATGGCCGGTGCGAATACTGCCGGCCCGGCGGCGACCGCGCCCTGCGCCGCGCGCATCGCGATCAGCGCGCCGATCGACGGCGCCCAGGCGCAGGCGAAGGAGACCAGGCCGGTCAGCAGCAACGAGACGATGACGAGCGTGCGTGTCGCGAAACGATCGCCGAGCGCGCCGAAAGCGAGCAGGCCCGCGCCGGTCCCGGCGACATAGGCGGCAAGGACGAGCTGCGCCGCTGCCGCGTCGCCGCCCAGCGTCTCGGGCAGCGACGGCACCGCGGGCAGCACGAGGTCCGTACCCATGATGCCGAGCACCGTCGCCGCCACCACCAGCCCCAGCGCCAGCCGCGGGCGCGCGATCCGTTCCCCTGTCACGTGGCTTATCCCCAGATTTCGACCGGGCTTTATCGTCCGCGGCCGCGCCGGGCTAGCGCCGCCGTCCGCGTCGTCTTAGGCTTGCCTTCGTGAGCGACTCCCCGGATGATTTCGAGCTGGCCGCCCCTGCCTCCGAGGCGGACCGGCTCACGCTCGACCTCGACGGCTGGGAAGGTCCGCTCGATCTGCTGCTGACGCTGGCGCGGGCGCAGAAGGTCGATCTCGCCAAAATCTCGATCCTCGCGCTGGTCGAGCAGTATCTCGCCTTCATCGTCGATGCGAAGAAGCTGAAGCTGGAGATCGCCGCCGACTATCTCGTGATGGCGGCCTGGCTCGCTTATCTCAAATCCTGCCTGCTGCTGCCCAAGGACCCGATCGTCGATCCCGGCCCAGAAGAGCTGGCGATGCGGCTGCAGTTGCGCCTCCAGCGTCTCCAGGCGATGCGCGAGGCCGGCGCCAGGCTGATCGCCCGCGACCGGATCGGCCGCGACGTGTTCGTGCGCGCGGCGCCGGAGGGGCTGACCGTGGTCCGCCGTGCCGCCTGGCGGGCCGATCTCTACGACCTCATCTCCGCCTATGGCATCGTGCGGGCGAGATCCCAGCCCGCGGTCCATGTGGTGTCGCGCCGGCCGGTGATGACGCTCGATGAGGCGATCCACCGGCTGGAGCGGATGATCGGCGCGAAGATGGATTGGACGACCCTCGAATCCTTCCTGCCCGAGACGCAGGACCGGGAATTCCGCAAGTCCGCGCTCGCCTCCAGCTTCGTCGCCACGCTGGAGCTGGCGCGGACCGGCAAGGTCGAGCTGCAGCAGGAGGAGGCGTTCGCGCCCCTCTATGTGAGGGCGGCATGAGAAGGGAAAGAAACTCCCCTCCCTCTTTAGGGAGGGGTTGGGGGTGGGTCGCAGCCGAGCGGGCTCGATGCCCGCAAGGATGCCGCAGGCGCCTTCGCGCCCATCGAGGGGGCGCAGTCGCTACCCACCCCCGGCCCCTCCCTGCTAGGGAGGGGAGGTGATGCGGGAGCTGCCCGACTCGGTCCGCGCCGTCGAGGCCACCCTGTTCGCCGCCGCCGAGCCGCTCGGGCTCGACGACATCGCGGCCTATCTCGGCGAGGGCATCGATGTGAAGGCGGCGCTGGCCGAGCTCGAGGCGCACTATGCCGGGCGCGGCGTCGAGCTGGTCGAGCGGGGCAAGCGCTGGCATTTCCAGACCGCTGCCGATCTCGCCCATCTCCTCAGGCGCGAACGCGAGGAAAGCCGCAAATTGAGCCGTGCCGCAGTCGAGACACTGGCGATCATCGCCTATCACGAACCGGTCAGCCGCGCCGAGATCGAGGCGATTCGCGGCGTCCAGATCAGCAAGGGCACGCTGGACGTGCTGATGGAGGCGGGCTGGGTCCGCCCCGCCGGCCGGCGCGAGGTTCCGGGGCGCCCGCTCACTTATGCGACGACGCAAGAATTTCTGACACATTTCGGGCTTAAGAGCCGGCGCGACCTGCCGGGAATCGACGATCTCAAGGCGGCAGGGCTGCTCGATCCGGTCGATACGGCGCTCGAACGGCTGGGTCTGGACGGCATGGAAGAGGGCGAAATTGACGCCGAACTGGAAACTGACGGCGAAGACGCCTAAATTCAGCGTGATATTGGGAGAATCTTGAAATGGGCGGTTTCAGCCTTTGGCATTGGCTCATCGTTGGCCTCGTCGTCCTGCTGCTGTTCGGGAAGGGCCGCTTCTCGGACATGATGGGCGACGTCGCGAAGGGCCTCAAGAGCTTCAAGAAGGGTATGACCGAGGACGAGGAGGCGTCGACACCCGCGCGTCGCATCGCCGACGAGCGCACCGTCGAGGCGCGCCCGGCCGTCGATCCCGCGGTCACTCCCGCGCCGGCCCCCGACGCCGACCGGCGCTAGGTTCGCTCGCCTCTCTTGAGGCCTGAAAGGGCGCGATGTTCGGAATCGATTCCGGCGAATTGTTGATCATTGCGGTCGTCGCCCTGTTGGTGATCGGGCCGAAGGATCTGCCGCGCGTGATGCGCACCGTAGGTCACTGGGTCGGTCGGGCCCGTGGCATGGCCCGCCATTTCCGCTCCGGCCTCGACACGATGATCCGCGAGGCCGAGCTGGAGGAGATGGAGCAGCAGTGGAAGGCCAACAACGAGCGGATCATGCGCGAGGGCCCGTCGTCGGCGCCGCCGGCGGTGGAAAGCGACTGGGGCAAGTCCGCTGACGTCGTGTCGGCGCCTGCCGATCCTGTCTTGCCCTTGCCCTTGCCCTTGCCCGAGCCGGCGACGGCCTCCAGCGAAACGCCGGTTGCCTCCAAGCCGAAGGCGCCCCCGCGTCGGGCGCCGCGGGCGCGCAAGGCCAGCCCGGCGCCGCCGATCCCGGCGGTCGGCCCCGCATCTGCCACGGACGACCGGCCGTGAGCGACGTCGACCGGACCGCCGAGGACGAGCTCGACGCCAGCAAGGCGCCGCTGCTCGATCATCTCATCGAATTGAGGCGCCGGCTGCTGTGGAGCTTCGCCGCGCTCGCCATCACCTTCGCCTTCTGCCTCTGGCAGGCGCGGCCGATCTTCGCCTTCCTGGTCCAGCCTTTGCTCGCAGCCGGACAGGACCGCGTGATCTATACGGCGGTGTTCGAGGCCTTCTTCGTCGAGATCAAGGTCGCCTTCTTCGCGGGGCTGATGCTGTCCTTCCCGATCATCGCCAACCAGCTCTGGCAGTTCGTGGCGCCGGGCCTCTACGCCAAGGAGAAGCGTGCCTTCGCGCCGTTCATCTTCCTGACGCCGTTCCTGTTCCTGTGCGGCGCGGCGCTCGCCTATTACGTGGCGATGCCGGTCGCGCTGCATTTCCTGCTGAGCTACCAGGGCAATATCGGCGGGGTCGAGGCGCAGGCGCTCCCCGGCATCGGCAATTATCTCGATTTCGTGACCCGCTTCATTTTCGGCTTCGGCGTCGCCTTCCTGTTGCCGGTGCTGCTGATGTTGCTGGAGCGTGCCGGGCTGGTCACGCGCGACCAGTTGAAGCGGGGACGGCGCTATGCGATCGTTGTTGCCTTCGTCATCGCCGCGGTCCTGACCCCGCCGGATGTCGTCTCGCAGCTGCTGCTCGCGATCCCGCTGGTGTTCCTCTACGAAGTTTCGCTGATCGCGATCTGGTTTACCGAGCGGCGCCGGGCGAAGGACGCCGCCAAGGCCGACGCATAAGAAAAGCGCCGCCGGGCGGACGGCGCTCTCCTTCTCCCAAGCTTGCAACACTCAGTCCGCGGTGTCCTCGATCGCGTTGCCGACCGACTGGACGTCGCGGCCCGCGCCCTCGACGGTGTTGCACGCGGTAAGCACGAATCCGCCGGATAGCGCGAAAATCAACATCAGCTTCTTCATCGACCGTCTCCTGAACCTTGGCGCCGCCGGAGGATGAGGCAGTGCCATATGTGCGCAAAATGCCCGCGCAGGCGCTTCGGTTCCGCGGCCGTGACGAACCGGTGGAAAGTGTCGCTAAGTCAGGAAAAACAAGCGTTTGGCCCAAAAAGAATTCGGACCCGGACGCGCTACCGGGGGGGGGGAGGTTTGCGCATCCGGGTCCATGTTCTGGATAGCGAGAGCGGGGGGGCAAAAGGTCACTATCCGAACCGCACAACGACAGAGGAGGATGCCGGTTCCACGGGTTGATGATTTTTTTCCGAGAGTTCCGGCGGAGCGCCTGATTCCGGCGCCATGAGGCGTCGCAATGGACTTGCCCGCTGGCGCCATGTTAGCCCGGACAAGGTCGAAGCGGGAGCCGAACATCATTTCCAGGCCACGAACGAAAGCGCCGCATCTTCGCCGCGACGAGCTGATGGATGCGGCGGCGGCCCTGTTCATCGCCAAGGGCGTCGAGGCGACGATCGTCGACGAGATCGTGTCGGCGGCCGGCGTCTCCAAGGGCACCTTCTATCATTATTTCGAGACCAAGGCGGACATCGTCACGGCGCTGCGGGCACGCTTTTCGGACGCATTCGTCGCGAGCGTCGAGGCCGCCGTCCAGGCATCGCCCGACAATTGGGACGCCCGGATGCGTGCCTGGGTGGCGGGCGCGGTCGATGCCTATCTCGACAATTTCCAGATCCACGATGTCGTCTTCCATGATTACGGGCCCTATGATCGCGGTAGCGATGAAATGAACGCCATCCTCGATCGGCTGGGAGGGCTGATCTCGGGCGGCATCGCGGCGGGCGCGTGGGCGGTCGACGATGTCCGGCTTGCGGCCATCATGATCTTCCAGGGCATGCACGGAGCCGTCGACGACTGCATCGCGCGGGGCAGTGACCGGACGGGTCTCGCCGACCGGGTTTCGGCGATGGTGCGGCGCCTGCTGGGCCCGGCGCACTGCTGAGCGGAGTCAGGCGGGATCCGATTTTGCCGCAGCCAGTGCGGCGCGTGCCGCGTCGAGCATCGCAGCCATCTCCTCCAGCCAGCCGGCCTCGCCACCATTCTCCCAGCGCTTCGCCGCGGCCCGCTCGCGGCAACGCCAGGCCGCGGCGGCGAGTCGGCGCTCGAGCTTAATGTGCAGGCTCTGGCGCAGCCGAAAGGCACTGCGGGGCGACAGAAGCCCGGTCCCTGGTTGCGCTGCGTCATCCTCCCGACCCATCCTCGCCTGCCCGTGTCCAAATTACTGCGACTCGTTCTCAATAACACCAGACCGACCGTCGGTCAATATCGCACTTGCGCCGGGAAACATCTATTTTTGGGTGAGGGGTGATTACGCCTCGGCGCGGTCGATAACGGCCAGCCGGACGGCGTAGCGGCCGTGCTCGGGGTCGCGGTCGAGCGCCGAGCGAAGCTGGCGGGCGAGGCCGATCACGATCCTGTCGAACCGCTCGGCCAGAGCCGGATCGCAGTCGAAGCCATCGACAAGGCTATCTGCTTCGATGGTGAGGCGGGCGGCGCCAGCGTCCTCCGCAGCCTCCAGCACGATCGAGACCGCGCTCGCCCCGCATAACATGCCGAACTCGACGATCTCGGTGACCAGGAAGGCAACCGACACCGCCGTGTCCTGCGTCACATGGAAGGGCGCGATGTCGAGCCGGATCTGCATGCCGGCCGCCTGCGCCGGTGCGCTGGCGCGCAGGTTCGCGGCGAGCTCGGAGACGAGCGACTTCAGCGCGACGCCGCGATTCTCCTCGAGCTCGGCATAATGGTTGCGGTGGACGACGGCGAGGGCGTCGACGCGCCGCTGGATCGAGGCATAGGCGGCGGCGACCTCCTCGTTGGGCGAGCCGCGCGAATGGAGGTTGAGCAGCGAGGCGACCACCTGGAGGTTGTTCTTGACGCGGTGATGGACCTCCCGGACGAGCCGCTTCTGGCGCTCGACCGCCGCCTCCAGATCGGCCTCGTGGCGCGCCATGGTGCGGGTGACCTGATCGAACGCCTGGCCGAGCTCGCCGATCTCCTTGGCGGGCGACCGCAAGCTCGGCAAATCGAGCGGGCGGTCGCCCGGCTTGTAGAGCGAGACGACGCGCTGGATCCTGCCGAGCGGCTGGAGCAGCAGGCGATTGACGATGATCCAGCCGATCAACGCCGCCGCCAGCCACATCAGGACCGGAAGCAGGATCAGTAGGACATCGACCGCGCGGACCGGCGCGGCGCCGAGCCGGATGCGCAGCTGGAAGCCTTCGTCGCCGATCGGAGCGAGGTCGGACAGCGCCTGCACGAAGGGGACCGCCCGGTAGTCGTTGCGCAAGAGCATGCGCCGGCCGCCGCCGAGCAGCTCGAGATCGAAATCCGCGCTGGTGCCCGGGATGAAGGTGAGGTCGCGCAGCGCCGCCCGGCTAAACTCGGCAATCCCCTCGATCCGGCCGAAATCGTCATAGAGGACGAGTCTCAGCGCTTGGCCGTCGGCGCCGATCGCCAGGTCGCTGCCCGGATCGGCGACCCGCGCCGCCGACGGCGCGAAACCGGCGCTGGCGCAGCTCGGCTGTCCATCGGTACGGTAGAGGGCGTAGCGGCCGGGGATCGCCTGTAACGTGCCGAGCCGGCGCAATGCGACCTCGCAGATCTGCGAATTTGGTGGCGCGGCGACAACGGCGGCGTTGGCCGCCCGGATCGTGCCGGCGGTGCGGGCGAGCAGCTCGTTGAGCCGTTCCGCCTTGTCGTCGAGCCGGGCCAGCGTCTGGCGCGCCCGCTCGGC
Source organism: Sphingosinicella sp. LHD-64 (assembly GCF_031157375.1). Lineage (GTDB taxonomy): Bacteria > Pseudomonadota > Alphaproteobacteria > Sphingomonadales > Sphingomonadaceae > Allosphingosinicella. The sequence continues at coordinate 67,138 of NZ_JAVIFV010000006.1, read as the reverse complement.
GCTGTTCTCGCGCGCGCTGTGGATCGAGGTGAGGATCGCGACGACGCCGAGCGGCAGCAGGCCCAGCGTCAGGATCACGAGCATCTTTGGACCGGTCGCCAGACGCGCCCAGAATCGGGTCCACCACCCGGTTCGCTGGTCGCTCACGTCGTCCCCTGCGGCATGGCGGCAGCCCGCCTAGCCGAGCTTGCCCAGCAGATCGAGCATCTCGGGCGGGATGTCCTCATCCACGGTGCGCTGGTAAACCGAGCGAAGCGCGTCGCCCACGTTGCCCGGGGTGGACTCCTTCCGGTTGCGGGTCGATTTGGGGGAAGGGACGGGAGCCTCCTCGGTTTCTGTTCTTCGCTTGCGCTGCTTGTCCCTGTCGGCCTGTACGCTCAACGTTCCTAACCCCTCGCGGCCAGCACCAAAGGCCGCGCCCCGCAGCCCTCAACAATGCGCCTGTGCAGCTCCAGCCAAGCCGTCCCCGCCGACAGACGCCCGATACCAAAGGCGACCCCGGATAATGGGGCCGCGTGGGCTTGGAAACAAAAAAGTCCTCTGTTGGTTCCACCTTGGCACGTGCTGGGCCGGGGATCGTTTCGGAACCGTACGAGTTATAGAGCATTCTCTATCAAGGGTTGCTTGGGGTGGGCTGCATCCGATAGCCCGGGAGCACCGCAAAGGAGTTTAACCGAATGTCGCTTGGCCAGGAACTAGCGCCGCATCTTCCCTTTCTCCGGCGCTATGCCCGCGCCCTGACCGGCAGCCAGGCGCATGGCGACGCCTTCGTCCGGGCGACGCTGGAGGCGATCGTCGCGGCGCCGGGCGACTTTCCGCGCGACGTCGATCCACGCCTCGGCCTCTACCGGACGTTCCACGCGATCTGGTCGTCGGCCAATGTCGAGGAGGAGCCGGGCCATGTCGATCCGGACCAGCCGGAGAGCATCGCGCAGGCGCGCCTCGCCCGGATCACGCCGCTGTCCCGCCAGGCGCTGCTGCTGACCGCGATGGAGGGATTCACGCCGGAGGACGCGGGCTATCTGATCGGCGCGTCGGCCGGTGAGGTCGAAAGCCTGGTCGCCGAGGCGCTGGCCGAGATCGAACGGCAGACCCGCGCCGACGTGCTCATCATCGAGGACGAGCCGATCATCGCGATGGACATCGAGACGATCGTTCGCGACCTCGGCCACAATGTCACCGGCGTCGCCGTCACCCGGGACGAGGCGGTGAGCCAGGCGCTCGCCAAGCGGCCCGGCCTGGTGCTCGCCGACATCCAGCTCGCCGACGACAGTTCCGGCATCGACGCGGTCAAGGACATCCTCGGCGAATTCCAGGTGCCCGTGATCTTCATCACCGCCTTTCCCGAGCGGCTGCTCACCGGCGAGCGGCCGGAGCCGACCTTCCTCATCACCAAGCCGTTCCAGCGCTCGACGGTGAAGGCGGCGATCGCCCAGGCCCTGTTCTTCGACACGGCGACGGTGCCGGCCTGAATGTCGTTTGGCGGGAACCGGTTACGACGTGCGGGCGTTGCCCTGCTGTAACGAATGGAACCTGAAGAGCGAGCGGCATGGACGAGAAACGCGAGCATCTGAGTACGACCGAGGCACGGGCCGGATCGACTCCCCATGTTGCGCGCTATGCGCTCGGCTGGGGGCTCGCCTTGGTCGTCGCGATCTTCCTGATCCTGTTGTTTGTCTGGCGTTAGGGCCTATCTTGGCCACCGATGATCGGTGGTGCTTGCGGGCGCCGTCGCCGATCCGGGTTCGCGTATCAATGAAGGGCTGACCGATGGCGGGCGTGAGGCCGGCGATTCACATGGAACGGGAGCGTGCCGAGGAAACGGTGCCGCTCAGCGATCCCGAGTTCAAGGACCAGCTGACCCAGGTCATCCCCCATCTGCGCGCCTTTGGCCGTTCCTTGTCGGGCAGCCGCGACCTCGCCGATGACCTCGTCCAGGAGACCCTGCTCAAGGCCTGGGCAGCCCGCAAGCGCTTCCAGGCTGGGACCAACATGCGCGCCTGGACCTTCATCATCCTGCGCAATCTCTTCCTGAGCCAGATGCGTCGCGCCCGCTTCAAAGGCGAATGGGACGAGATCACCGCCTCCAAGCTGCTCGCCGCCCCGGCGAGCCAGGACCGGCATATCGAGCTCAGCGACATGCAGCGCGCGCTGCTCCATCTGCCGCAGCCCCAGCGCGAAGCGCTGATCCTCGTCGGCGCCGGCGGCTTCGCCTATGAAGAGGCGGCCGAGATTTGCGGCTGCGCGGTCGGCACGATCAAGAGCCGGGTGGCACGCGGCCGCGTCGCGCTGGAAAGCCTGCTCAACGAAGGCAAGTTGCCGTCACGCCGCGAGCAGCCGACCAGCGACAAGACGGCGCTGCAGACGATCATGGGCGAGGTCGACGATCTCAGCCGCGATCGCGACCCGCGAAATAGTGGGGATGAGGGCGAGCCGTTGGAGTAGATGCGGCCCGATGGCTCAGTCGAGCCGGTCGAGCAGGTCCTGAAACTTCTTGAGCGACACCCCTTCGCCGTTCATGTGGAATGCGCGCCGCAGGGCATCGCCGACGCCGGCATGGACATTCGGCGCCGGTACTTTCACAAAGTGCCGGGCGGATGCCTTGATCAAAGCCACGTCGTTTGAACCCATCTTTTCCACGTCTGTCTTAACGTATGTTGTCGTGTCCGGTTGCAATTGTTGCGCGCAGTGAACGGAACGGAGCCGCTTCTGTGACATGAAAGCGACAGTCTTAGCCGTGCGCGAAGCGATTGAGCGGGGCCGAACGCATTCCCCGTTCCTTCGGTTCCAACTGGATCAACGTCCTCAAGTCGCGGCGGCGCTGGAGGCTGGCGACATGGCCGCCGCCATCGTTGCGGCGGCGGCCGAGGCCGGGGATGGCAACGAGGTCATGGTGGCGTTGCGGCGTCGGCGCAGCGCGCTGGCGCTGGCGCTGGGGATTGGCGATCTCGCCGGCGTGCTGAGCTTCGCCGAAGTCTCCGGTGCGCTGTCCGATCTCGCCGATGCCACGCTGGAACAGGCGCTGACCGCCGCGATCGCCGAGCGGACGCCGGAGGAGGCGCCGCGCGGCTTCGCCGTGATCGCGCTCGGCAAGCTGGGGGGGCGCGAGCTCAATTATTCGTCCGACGTCGATCTCATCTATCTCTACGATCCCGGGACGCTGCCGCGCCGCCCGCGCGAGGAGCCGGATCAGGCGGCGCTCAGAATCGGCCAGCGCGTCACCGAGCTGCTCCAGAAGCGGACCGAGGACGGCTATGCCTTCCGGGTCGATCTGCGCCTTCGACCGTCACCCGAGGTGACGCCGATCGCGCTGCCGGTCGAGGCGGCGATCAGCTACTATGAATCCTCCGCGCTGCCGTGGGAACGCGCCGCCTTCATCCGCGCCCGGCAGGCCGCCGGCGATCCGGAGGTCGGCCGCTATTTCCTGGACGCCGTCCAGCCATTCGTCTGGCGCCGCAGCCTCGATTTCGGCGCGATCGGCGAGGTCCAGTCGATGAGCCGGCTGATCCGCGATCACTATGCGCAGGGGCAAAGGTTCGGCCCCGGCTACGATCTCAAGCGCGGCCGTGGCGGCATTCGCGAGGTCGAGTTCTTCGTCCAGATCCACCAGCTCATCCATGGCGGGCGGGAGCCGGCGCTGCGTGCGCCGCGGACGCTCGATGCGCTTGCGGCACTTGCCGAGGCGGGCCGGGCCGATGCGGATGACGCCGCGGCCCTGGCCGCCGCCTACCCGCTGCTGCGCACGATCGAGCACCGTTTGCAGATGGTCGACGATCTCCAGACCCACAGCCTGCCGCAAGGTCGTGAATCGCTCGACAATGTCGCCCGCCTGCACGGGCTGGCGGACGGCGAGGCATTGCTCGATCTCGTCCGGCCGCATGTCGAGCGGGTCGAGGCGATCTACGACCGGCTCGGCGGTGGCGAGGCACGACGGCTGCCGGCCGATGCCGACGCGCTCGAAGCCGGCCTCGCACAGGCCGGCTTCGCGGACTCTGCCGGCGCGCGCGGGCGGATCGAAGGCTGGCGTTCGGGCAAGGCGCGGTCATTGAGGACGCCGGCCGCGATCGAGGCGTTCGAGGCGATGCTTCCGGCCCTGATCGATGCCTTCGCCGCGGCGCCCGATCCGATGCGGGCGATGAACCGCTTCGACAATGTCGTCGAGCGGCTGCCGACCGGCCTCAATCTCTACCGCCTGCTGGAGGCGCGGCCGGCGCTGACCCAGCATCTCGGCGCGATCCTGAGTCATGCCCCGGCACTCGCCGATCAGCTGGCGCGACGGCCCGAACTGCTGGACGGGCTGATCGACGCAAGTGCCTTCGAGCCCGCCCGCAGCGTTCCGGCATTGGCCCAAAGCTTCGCCCGGGCCGGCGAGGACTATGAGCGCTATCTCGATCGGGTCCGCCGCGATGTGAACGAGGCGCGTTTCGCCCTCGGCACGCAGGTCGTGCTCGCCCGCAGCGATCCGCTCGAGGCGGCGCTGGGCTATGCGCGCGTGGCCGAAGCCGCGGTGGAGGCGCTGGCCGGCGCCGCCGTTGCCGAGTTCGAGCAGGCGCATGGCAAGGTTCAAGGCTGCGAATTGATCATTCTCGGGCTCGGGCGGCTTGGCGGCGGGGCCCTCACCCACGCGTCGGACCTCGACCTCATCTATCTGTTCAGCGGGTCGCACGAGGCGGAATCGGACGGCGCGAAGCCGCTCAGGGCCAATGACTATTTCAACCGGCTCGCGCCGCGGGTCACGGCCGCGCTCAGCGTGCCGACCGCGGCCGGCCCGCTCTATGAGGTCGATACTCGCCTCAGGCCCTCCGGCACCGACGGGATGCTGGCGGTGAGCGCCGAGAGCTTCGCGGACTATCAGCGCACCAGGGCCTGGACATTCGAGCATATGGCCCTGACCCGCGCCCGGCCGGTCTTCGGATCCGACACCGATCGCATGGCGCTGTCGGCGACGATCGACGGCCTGCTGCGGATGGATCGCGATCCCGCCAGGGTTCGCGCCGATGCGGCGCGGATGCGGCTCGAGATCGCCCGCCACAAGCCGGCAAAGGGCCTGTTCGACATCAAGCTCGGGCCGGGCGCCCTCGTCGATCTCGAATTCGCCGTGCAGGTCCTCCAGCTGGTCCATCATGCGGGCCTGACCCCTGACACCGGCGCGGCGATCGATGCACTGATCTCCGCGGGCCTGATGCCGGGCGAGATCGGGGACGCCTATCGGCTGCTCACCGCGATGCTGGTGACGCTGCGCCTCGTCTCGCCCGAATCCACCGAGCCGGCAGAGGCGTCGCGCCTCCTCGTGGCGCGCGCCTGCGGCCTCGGCAGCTGGCAGGAACTGCTTGCGGCGCACGCGCGGGCGCGGCAGAGCATAGGGGCGTTGTGGCTGGAGGTTTCGGCTGCGAAGGGAGGCTGACATGCTGCGCGAGGGCGACCGGGTGCCGGACGTAAAGCTGACCGGCATGGACGGCGAGGCGGTGAGTCCCGCCGACTTCCGCGGCCAGAAGCTGGTCCTCTATTTCTATCCCAAGGACGACACCGCCGGCTGCACCCGCGAGGCGCAGGACTTCACCGCCCTTGCCGGCGAGTTCGAGAAGGCCGGCACCTGGATCCTCGGCGTATCGAAGGACAGTCCGGCGAAGCATCGCAAGTTCACCGACAAATATGATCTCAAGGTCCGCCTTGCCAGCGACGAGGACGGCACGGTCTGCGCGGCGTTCGGCACCTGGATCGAAAAGTCGCTCTACGGCCGCAAATATATGGGCATCGACCGCGCCACCTTCCTGATCCACCGTGACGGCACGATCGCCCGGATCTGGCGCAAGGTGCGGGTGCCGGGTCATGCGGAGGAGGTGCTCGCGGCGGCGAGGGACCTGCCGTGAGGCGCCGCGCGGAACGCAGCCGGCGTGGCTTCGTTTCGCGGGTCATGGTGCAGCCCTATGCTCTGGTCGGTATCGCGCTCGGGCTGATCGTCGCGATCGTGGTGGGGATCAATCTCGGCAATGCGTCGGTCAAGGGCATCAACCCGATCCATTTCCGTCCCGTCACCGCATTCGAACCGCGCGTGCCGGTGCTCGATGAAGCGCCGCCGGCGCCGCTCGCGCGGCGGCTGCCGAGCTATTCCGAACTCTACAGCTGGGAGGACGGGCGCGCGGCGATCGAACAGGAGTGCGGCCCGCCCTGCGGCGGCAGCGCCACCTATTCGGCGAGCGTGCCCTATTTCGGCAGCCGCGAGGAGATCGAGGCGGCGCAGCGCCGGGCGATGCGGGTGATCGACCGCGACTTCGCCGAGGAAACGGCCGACGCGATGAACCGGCGGGTCCGGGAGAGGATCGAGGAGGCGCCCGCCGTCGTGAACGTCGCGGCGCCAAGCCCGGTCGAGGGCGCCGCCGCGCTCAGCCTGCCTCAGGAATAGACGATCCGCACTTTCGCGGCGGCCTCGGCCGCGATCCGCCGTGCCTCGTCGGTGCTGCCGGCACGGGCGAGCGCGACGCCCATGCGGCGATTGGGCCGGGTCACCGGCTTGCCGAACAGGCGCACGTCGACCTCGGCGTCGCCGCCGAGCGCCAGCGCCTCGACGAGCCCTTCGAAGCGGAAGCCGTCCGCGCCGCGGTCGGCAAGGATCACCGCCGAGGCCGACGGGCCGGCGAGGCGGATCGCCGGGATCGGCAGGTCGAGCACGGCGCGCGCGTGAAGATCGAATTCGGAGAGGTTTTGCGAGACCAGCGTCACCATGCCGGTGTCGTGCGGACGCGGCGAAAGCTCGGAGAAGATCGCTTCCTCGCCCGCGATGAAGAACTCGACGCCAAAAATGCCGCAGCCGCCGAGATCGTCGACCACCTTGCGCGCCATGGCCTGCGCCTGGGCGAGAGCCGTGTCGGACATCGCCATTGGCTGCCAGCTTTCCTGATAGTCGCCGCGCTCCTGCCGGTGGCCGATCGGCGGGCAGAACAGGACGCCGTCGCGGGTGCGAACGGTGAGCAGGGTGATCTCGTAGTCGAAGGCGACGAATTCCTCGACGATCACCCGCGGGCGGTCGCCGCGCATGTTGGCGACGGCATAGTCCCAGGCCGCGGCCAGCTCCGCGTCGCTGCGGACCAGGCTCTGGCCCTTGCCCGAGGAGGACATGACCGGCTTGACGACGCAGGGGAGACCGGTGTGGGCGGCGCCGGCGCGGACCTCGTCCAGGCTCTCGGCGAACCGGTAGCGCGAGGTCCTGAGGCCCAGTTCCTCGGCGGCCAGCGTGCGGATCGCGTCACGGTTCATCGTCATCTGGGTGGCGCGCGCCGACGGGACGACCCTCCAGCCCTCGCTCTCCAGCGCGACCAGTTCCTCGGTCCGGATCGCCTCGATCTCCGGCACGATATAGTCCGGCCGGTGGGTCTCGACCGCCCGGCGCAGCGCAGCGCCATCGAGCATCGAGAAGACCTCGTGCGCATCCGCGACCTGCATCGCCGGCGCGCCGGCATAGGAATCGCAGGCGACGACATGGGCGCCGAGGCGCTTGGCGGAGATGGCGAACTCCTTGCCGAGCTCGCCCGAGCCCAGGAGGAGGATTTTGGCGGTGAAAGTCATGGCCGCAGCCGGTACAGCGCCGGCCATGGAGAAGGAAGAGGCATCGATCGCCACGGCCTGCCGCACGGTGCTGCTGGCCGCCGAGCCCTACGCCAAGGTGAAAGCCGCGCGCGCCGTCGCCCGTGCCTGGCGCCGCGGCCGTCTCGCGCACCGGTTCGACGCGGCGATGCCCGATCGTCCGGCCCGCCCGGCGGCGCCCGAGCTGCTGCCGCCCAACCGGATGCCCAAGCGTGGGAAGGCGGGATCGGAGCGCAGCCGGATCGCGCTGCTCCACGCGCTCGCCCATATCGAGTTCGGCGCGATCGACCTCGCCTTCGACATGGCGGGGCGGTTCGGGGCGGAGATGCCGCGGGCCTTCATCGACGACTGGATCGGCGTCGGCGCCGACGAGGCGATACACTTTGCGCTGCTCGACCGGCGGCTGCGCGCGCTCGGCTCACATTATGGTGCGCTGCCCGCGCACGACGGCCTCTGGGCGGCGGCGACGGCGACCGCGCATGACGTGGCCGCACGCCTCGCCGTCGTGCCGATGGTGCTGGAAGCGCGCGGCCTCGACGTGACGCCGACGACGGTCGCCGCGTTCGAGCGCGGCGGCGACCCGCGCGCGGCGGCGATCCTGATGCGCATCTATCGCGATGAAATCCGCCACGTCGCCGCCGGCACGCGCTGGTTCGGATTCGCCTGCGAATCCCTTGGATTGGACCCGGTTCCTCACTGGCATGCGCTGGTTCGGCGGCATTTTCACGGCGCCGTTAAGCCGCCGTTCAACGACTCGGCGCGCGGCGAAGCCGGTTTGTCCCGGGATTATTACGGGGGCCTTGCCGCCTCAGAGTTTCGTTAACAAAGTCCGGCCACACGCACGGGGTGGGCACCTTCCTGCGTCTGTGAGGGGCACAAGGCCCGATGGTTCAACGCGGTCGCCTGAGCGTGGCCGAGCCGGCTCACTTCGGTGAGTCGACCGGGGAAGCTGATGATGCATTCGATTGCCGCGACCAACGTTGGCTGGACCGCGAAGTTCCGCGAACTTTTCAAAGCGCGCGACATTTTCCTCCACGACGGCAAAAGCCTGCGTCGATTCACGATCGGCGCCCGGGTGCAGATGGCGGCGGCTTTCGCCGCCTTTGTTTTGCTGGCCTGGTGCGCCTTCGCGACCTTCCAGGCGATGGCGGCGATGAACAGCGACGTCGTCGAAATGCAGCGCCAGGTCGCCCGCATGCAGGCGGATGTCGCCCAGATGCGCACCGAGACCCAGCAACACGCCGCAATGCTGGAGCGTCGCCAGGCCTTCCTCGCCGAAATGCTGTCGGGCGACGCCGACGCCGCTGAGCTCGCCCAGATGCTCCCCCAGGCCGAAGCGGCCGGTCACAACCCGCTCACCCGTTCCTATGCCGGCGTCGAGGGCATGCAGCAGGAGCTCGCCGCGCAGGCCAAGGCCGCCACCGTCGCCCGCTACCGCGAGACGGCGCAGGCGGTTCGCCAGCTCGGCCTCAATCCGGCCCGTTTCCACCGCGCCCGGGGCGGCGTCGGCGGCCCGCTGGAAGAGGTCGACAATGCCGACCCGCGCTTCCGCGAGCTCTTCGCCTCCTGGCGCCAGCTCGAGCAGCTCGAGCAGGGCGTCGCCGCCATCCCGTCGGCCCGCCCGATCCGCACCGAAATCGCCTTCACCAGCGGCTTCGGCGTCCGCTCCGACCCCTTCCGCGGCCGCGCCGCGATGCACGGCGGGATCGATCTCGCCGGCCCGATCGGCACGCCGATCTACGCCACCGCCGACGGCATCGTGCAGCGCTCCGAATGGAACAGCGGCGGCTATGGTAACCTCGTCGAGATCAACCACGGCCAGGGCATCCAGACCCGCTACGGCCATATGTCGCGGCTGATCGCCCGCCCAGGCCAGCGCGTCCGTCGCGGCGACCTCATCGGCCTGATGGGCTCGACCGGCCGTTCGACCGGCAGCCACCTCCATTACGAGGTCCGCATCGACGGCCGCGCCGTCAATCCGATCCCCTTCATGCAGTCCACCGAGTCGCTCGCCGCGCTGCAGCGCCGCCTCGACGCCCCGGTGGCGGTCGGCGGCCCCGCCGGGGGTTCGCGCTAAGCTTCAAGAGACAGGCCAGGAGAGGGCCCTGAACAGGAAGGCCCCGTCCGAAGAGGCGGGGCCTTTTTCCTATTCGTCGTCCCGGCGCAGGCCGGGATCTCAGGACAAGAAGTCTCAGTGGGTCTCGCTGAGGTCCCGGCCTTCGCCGGGACGACGATAACTACTTCCCCCGCTTCTGCCGGTGCTCCGCCATGTCGAGCACCGCATTGGGCTCGCCTTCGGGCAGCAGCCCGAGCCGGCGCGCCACCTCCTGATAGGCCTCGGCCTCGCCGCCGAGATCGCGACGGAAACGGTCCTTGTCGAGCTTCTCGCCCGAGGCCATGTCCCACAGCCGGCAGCCGTCCGGACTGATCTCGTCGGCGAGGATGATGCGGGCGTAATCATTCTCCCAGAGCCGCCCGAACTCCAGCTTGAAATCGACCAGGCGGATACCGATCCCGGCGAAGAGACCGCACAGGAAGTCGTTCACCCGGATCGCCATGTCGGCGATGTCGTTCATCTCTTCCTGGCTCGCCCAGCCGAAGCAGGCGATATGCTCGTCGGCGATCATCGGATCGCCCAGCGCATCGTCCTTGTAATAATATTCGATGATCGTGCGCGGGAGCTGGGTGCCCTCCTCGATGCCGAGCCGCTTGGAGATCGAGCCGGCGGCGACGTTGCGCACCACCACCTCGATCGGCACGATCTCGACCTGGCGGATCAACTGCTCGCGCATGTTGAGGCGGCGGACGAAATGGGTCGGAATGCCGATCGTGCCGAGCAGGGTGTAGATATGCTCGGAGATGCGGTTGTTGAGCACGCCCTTGCCGGCGATCTGACCCTTCTTCTGCGCGTTGAATGCGGTCGCATCGTCCTTGAAATACTGGATGAGCGTGCCGGGCTCCGGGCCCTCGTAGAGGATCTTGGCCTTGCCTTCATAGACGAGTCGGCGGCGGGTCATGGGAGCAAAGCCTCCGGCTTCGAAAAGGGCGGCCCCGACACGCCGGGGCTTGGGAAGGCGGCTCTATAGAGGAGGCATGAACCGAGCGCAAACGATCCGCTTGCCTTTGCCGTCCCGTCCCGCCACAGCCGCCGCGATGTCCCGCGTAACCTTGTTCGCCCGCGCCGCCTTCTGGTCCGCCGCGCTGCTCGCTCTGGTCATGGCCCTGCTGCCGCAGCCGCCGAATCTGCCGTTCGAGCCGTCCGACAAGTTCCAGCACGCGCTGGCCTTCATGACCCTCGCCGCGCTCGCGACGCTCGCCTATCCGACGATTTCGCCGCTGCGGATCGGTATCGCGCTCTCCGCGTTCGGCGCGGCGATCGAGTTCTTCCAGATGGTTCCGGCGCTGCATCGCGACGCCCAGTTCTCGGATTGGGTCACCGATACGGCCGCGATCTTTGTGGTGCTGGCTTTCGCGGCGGCGCTGCGACGGCGTGCCGATCTCAGGTGACCTTGCTGCGCACCGCGAACTTGGGGTCGCGCCAGCCGTCCTCCTTCAGGATGCGCGCCAGCCTGTCGACGGCGTGCCAGATGTCCTCGAAGCCGAGATAGAGCGGAGTCAGGCCGAAACGGACCACGTCGGGCGCGCGGAAGTCGCCGATCACGCCGTCCGCGATCAGCGCCTGGCAGATTTCGAAAGCGTGCGGATGGGCGAAGGAGATGTGGCTTCCACGTTGCTCCTCGCCGCGCGGCGTGATGCAGGTGAGTTCCGGGCAGCGCTGCTCCATCAGCGCATAGAAGACGTCGAACAAGGCGCGCGACTTGGACCAGAGCCGTTCTATCGTCAGTCCGTCAAAGGCGTCGAGGCCGCTCTCCAATGCCGCAATGCCGAGAATCGGCGGCGTTCCCGCGAGGAAGCGGTCGATGCCCGGGGCCGGCCGGTAGTCGTCGGTGAAGGCGAAGGGCTCGGCATGGCCCATCCAGCCGCGCAGCGGCGAAAGCAGCTGCTCCTGCAGCGCCTCCGCGATGTAGAGGAAGGCCGGCGCGCCCGGCCCCCCATTCAGATATTTGTAGCCGCAGCCGACCGCGAGCTCGACCCCTGCGCCGTTGAGATCGAGCGGCACCGCGCCGACGCTGTGGCTGAGATCCCAGACGATCCGCGCGCCGGCCTTGTGCGTCCGTGCCGTCACCGCCGCCATGTCGAACCGCTCCGCCGTCTTGTAATGGACGTGGGTCAAGAGGACGAGATTGGTGTCCGACCCGATCCGGCCTTCGACCTTCGCGCGCGGGGCGATGTCGAGCCTGAGGCCGGTCAGGTCCGCGACGCCGCTCGCGATGTGCAAGTCGGTATGGAAATTGCCGCTCTCGGACAGCAATACCGGCCGGTCGGACAGGCGCACCGCGGCGACGAGCAGCTTGAACAGGTTCACCGAGGTCGAATCGGCGACGATCACCTCATGCGGCCTGGCGCCAATCAGCGGCGCGATCCTGGCACCGACCCGCTGCGGCAGGCCGATCCAGCCATGCACGTTCCAGCCGCGGATCAGCGACTCTCCCCATTCGCGCGCCACGATCTCCTGCTGGCGCGCCACCGTCGCCCTGGGCAGGGCGCCGAGCGAGTTGCCGTCGAGATAGATGACGCCCTCGGGCAGGTGGAAACGCTCGCGATAGCTGCGCAACGGATCGGCGGCGTCGGTGGCCTTCGCTTCGGCGAGGGTGAAGCTCATGGGTGCAGCGCCCTTTCGATTTCCGCGACCGCCATCGCCCAGGCCGAGGTCTCGGGGGCGACCAGCTCGACATGGCCGGTGCGGTCGACCATGCGAACCGTCACATCGTCGCCGGCCGCCCGCATCGGGGCGGCATAGCCTTCGGCATAGGCGGTCGGGATGATCCGGTCCTGCAGCCCGTTGACGAGCACCTGGCGGATGCCGAGCGGCGCGAGGCGCGGCACCGAGGTTTCCGCGAAGCGGCCGCCACTGATCTGCGCGATCACCTCGGTGCCGCAGCCGCTCCCGGGCGGCCGCGCCGCTTCCTCGAGATCGGGCAGGCCGCCGAGGCTGACCACGGCGTGGATCGGGAGTGGGTTGTTGGTGCGCAGTGGCGAGTCCGCCGGCAGGCGCGGTCGCGCCGCCAGCCAGAGCGCGAGATGCCCGCCGGCCGAATGGCCGGTCGCGACCAGCCGCGAGATGTCGAGCCGATGGCGCGCAGCATGGGTCCTGAGCGCATCCGCCGCCGCCGCGACGTCCTGGAAGGTGCCGGGATAGCCGCCGCCGCGGTCGACCCCGCGATAGTCGACGTTCCAGACCGCCATGCCGCGGCGCCTCAGATCATCGGCGATCCAGTTCATGATGGTGCGATCGGCGATCTCGGTCTGCCAGCAGCCGCCATGGACCATCAGCACGGTCGGGTGCGGTCCCGGTCCGTCCGGCAGCCACAGGTCGACGACCTGCAGCGGGTCGTCGCCATAGGGGATCGTGGTGCGGGGTGCCGGCCGCGGCCGCTCGAGCAGGTCCGGCCAGGCCATCAGGCCGTCCTCGCCGCTCGCCCTGATCTCGCCGTCCGCGCCCACGGCTGCGGCGGCTAGCGCCGCCAGCAGGGGCAGGGCAAGGGCTTTCGTCGACGGCATCGCGCCCTTGATGACGGAGTTCGCGTCCGTCCGCCAGTCCGGCCCCGACAAAAGGAACCCCGCCGGCGAGGGCGGGGTCGAGGCTTCGCCCCAGGGAGGGCGAGAGGGACAAGGTGTTGCGCTGGCGGCCCGCCGGCCCGGGGAGACCGGCGGGCAGCGCTGTCAGTCGCGCGCCCGTTCGGGGCGCCAGGGCGCGGCGTACTGCATCCGGTTGAGCCTGCTGAGGCCGAGATAAAGGTCGGCAAGCACCCGGCGCAGCGCCGCGGTGAAGCCGCTCTTGGGATAAGTCCTGCTCGTCATGTCCAGCTCCTTTCTTGCCTGTGGCGGACGGCGGCTCAGGCCGCCGTCGCGCCGAGAGTGAGCAGCGTCACGCCGACCGCGCCGGCGATCGACAGCAGCTGCCCGGGGACGGTCGAGCCGCGCGAGAAACCCAGGCGCAATGCCGCGCCGATGGCGCCGATCGCGCCGTCGACCCACTTGCCGAACTGATCATGATGGTCGGCCCACATCCGTCCTTCCATTCCGTCCAGCATCGTCTTTCTCCTTCGAACATCGTCTCGGAAAATGCGTCTCGTTACCTGCTCCCAAATGACAAAGGCGGCGGCGTTTCGCCAACGAAAGGCTCGACGCAGGTGATAAAATGCGCTTATGATTGATCCATGCGCCGCATTCCGCCCCTGACCGCCGTCCGCGTCTTCGAAGCCGCCGCCCGGCACGAGAATTTCACCAAGGCCGCCGACGAGCTCGGCATGACCCAGGCCGCGGTCAGCTATCAGATACGCCTGCTCGAGGAGCGGCTCGGCCTCGCCCTGTTCCGGCGCGAGAAAAGGCGGGTGACGCTGACCGAGCCGGGCCGCCGGGTCGCCGGTGCCGTGGGCCGCGCCTTCGACACGCTCGACGCCGCCTTCGCGTCGCTCCGCGCCGAGGACGAGGGGACGCTGACGCTCACCACGTCCTACACCTTCGCCAATACCTGGTTCGCGTGGCGGCTGGGGGCGTTCCAGATGGCCAACCCGGAAATGGCCGTGCGCCTGCTCACCGACGATTCGCTCGCCGACTTCGCCTCGGAGGAGGTCGACATCGGCGTGCGCACCGGCATGGGCGAGTGGCCGGGCCTTTCCGCCGACCTCCTGTTCCGGATCAACTTCACCCCGATGTGCAGTCCGGAATTCCTGGCCGCGCACGGCGGCAGGCTGGAGCCCAAGGACCTGCTCGACCTGCCGCGGATCGGCCCGGACGATCCCTGGTGGAGCGTCTGGCTGCGCGATGCCGGCGTGGAGGTCCCGAACGAGCTGTCGCGCCGCGGCATCCGCCTCGGCTACCAGGCGAACGAAGGGGTCGCGGCGATGGTGGGGCAAGGGATCGCGATCCTCACCCCCTTCTTCTGGCGCAACGATCTCGCCCAGGGCCGGCTGGTCCGTCCGTTCGACCAGCTTTCGACACGAGGCTGGGGTTATTGGCTCGTCTCGGCCGAGCATCGGCGGATGGTTCCGAAGATCAAGCGCTTCCGGGAATGGCTCCTCGCCGAGGTGAAGCGCGATCTGGCCGAACTGGCGGCCGAATCCGCAGCGGACAAGATCCTCGTCGCCAAGGAGCAGGCTTAGCTCCGAACCTGCACCAGCATTGCAACACCGATCGCGACGAACAGCGTCGCCGCCACGATATGGACGACCTTCAGCGGAATGCGGCGCAGAAGCGCCTCACCCAGGAACACGGCCGGAATATTGGCGAGCATCATGCCGAGGGTCGTGCCGGCGGTCACCGCGACGACATCCTGATAGCGGGCGCCGAGCGCGATCGTCGCGACCTGCGTCTTGTCGCCGATCTCGACGAGGAAGAAGCAGACGAGGGTGGTGAGGAAGGCGCCGAAGCGCGCGGGCCTGGGCGCGCCGTCTTCGTCCAGCTTGTCCGGGATCAGGGTCCACAGTCCCATCGCGACAAACGAGATGGCGACCAGGGTCCCGAACCAGGCGCCTTCGAGGATGGCGGCCGCCTGTGCCCCGACGAGCGCGGCGACCGCATGGTTGGCGAGCGTCGCCACGAGGATGCCGAGGATGATCGGCACGGGCTTGCGGAAGCGCGCGGCGAGCACGATCGCAAGCAGCTGCGTCTTGTCGCCCATTTCGGCGAGCGCGACGATGGCGGTGGAGGCGAGAAAGGCTTCCAAGGGACAGCTCCGGCCGGGCGGCGTGATCCAACGACATCGCATCCTCCGCCCGGCGAGACGGAGTGCGACGCCATTGGTCTCGCCCGATCGGTGTCCCGATCACTCCGCGCCACGGCCTCTCGGCCAAGCATGTTGACGCGGAATTCCGTCCGGCGGGACGGCGGCTACTCCCCAAGTGACTGGAGACGGCCCTAGCCGTGCCGGAACAGTAGGGCAAGGGTCGGGGCGGGCGTCGCGGCTCGGCGAGGTTCGAGCCGAAGACGCCCGCCCCTGCCTCTCCCCTGCAGGGAAGAGGCGCGCCGGTCAGGCGGCGTCGACCGGCGCGGCGCCGAAGCGACGCCGCAGGCGGGCGACGCCCCACCAGCCGATCAGGCCGGCGGCGAGCCAGGGCGACAGGACGATCAGGATACGCAGCATCATCACCAGCATGTCGAGCGCATCCTCGCCGGTTTCCCGCGCCGTCTGACCGAGCGTCGGCTCGGGCGCCGGCCCGGGCGCGAACCGGCCAGAGCCGTAGCGCAGCAGGATCGGCGTGGTCGCGAGCGACTGTTGCTGCGCCTCGCTGGTCTCGCGGAGCGAGCGGATCTGCTCGCGCAGCCGCCCCGCCTGCTGTTCGAGATCGGTCTTGGCGGCGGAGACCGGGTCGATGCCGCGCAGCCGCGTCTCGATCCGGGCGAGCTCGGCCTCGAGGTCGGCGCGGGTGCGGCCGACGGCACGCAGCGAGGTGCCGACGTCGGTGCCCTCGATCTCGCTTTCGGTGACGGCACCGTCGGCGGCGGTCACGCGCTGCACCGCCTCGCGGCCGAACTGGCGGGCGAGGGTCGGATCGACGGCGAAGGACAGCATCGCCTCGACATCCTCGTCGTTGACGGCGCGGTAGGACATGCCGGTGATCCGGCAACGGGCGAGGGTGAGGCGTTCGCAGATCTGCTGGTGCTGGTCCTGCACCTCGGCGATCCGCTCGGGCGCGAGGCGGAAGCCGTAGCGGTAGTTGAAGGCGACATCCGGCGCTGCGGTGGTCCCGATATCTGGGCCTTCTTCGCGGCCGGCCGTGCCTTCGACGCCGGCATCCGCGGCGGCTTCGGCAATCTGGTTGGAAGGTCCGCTGCCGGACCCGCCGCCCCGGTCGGCCGACCCGCAGGCGGTGGTGGCGAGAAGCAAGGCAAAAAAGGGAATCGCACGTCTCATGGCACTTTCCTCTCCTTGTTGATCTCTCATGGGGAAAGATAGTCTATCAGATCAGTAGAGAAGGCAAGATATTTCTACTTCAGCAGTTGAGAATGAGTCTGCCGACGGAGGGCTCGCCTCACCGATTCCGCCCTGCTAACGAACGGGCATGAGTGACGAATTCGACACCGTCGTCGAGGCACCGTTCGACGATGCTCTTTCCCAGCGCTATCTCGTCTACGCCCTCTCGACGATCACCGCCCGGTCGCTGCCGGACCTGCGCGACGGCCTCAAGCCGGTACATCGCCGCCTGCTCTGGGCGATGCGGCTGCTTCGGCTCGATCCGGCGGCGGGCTACAAGAAATGCGCACGCGTGGTCGGCGACGTCATCGGCAAATATCATCCGCACGGCGATCAGTCCGTCTATGACGCGATGGTCCGCCTCGCCCAGGATTTCTCGCTGCGCTACCCGCTCGTCGACGGGCAGGGCAATTTCGGCAATGTCGACGGCGATAACGCCGCGGCGATGCGCTACACCGAGGCGCGGCTGACGGCGGCCGCCGGCGAGCTGATGGCCGGGCTCGACGAGGGCACCGTCGCGTTCCGCCCGACCTACAATGGCGAGGAAGAAGAGCCGGAGGTCTTCCCGGGCCTGTTTCCGAATCTGCTCGCCAACGGCGCCAGCGGCATCGCGGTCGGCATGGCGACGAGCATCCCGCCGCACAACGTCGCCGAACTGATCGACGCCGCCACCCACCTGATCGACGATCCGAAGGCGGACGATGCCGCCCTGATGGCGTTCGTGAAGGGTCCGGACTTCCCGACCGGCGGCAAGCTGGTCGATCCCCCGGAGATCATCGCCAACGCCTATGCGACCGGGCGCGGCGCTTTCCGGGTGCGCGCGACCTGGTCGATCGAGAAGGGGGCGCAGGGGAGCTGGACCGCAGTCGTCAGCGAAATTCCCTATCAGGTGCAGAAGGGCAAGCTGATCGAGCAGATCGCGGCGCTCATTTCCGAGAAGAAGCTGCCGATCCTCGCCGACGTGCGCGACGAATCCGACACGCAGATCCGCATCGTGCTGGAGCCGCGCGCCCGCACGGTCGAGCCCGACGTGCTGATGGACAGCCTGTTCCGGCTGACCGACCTCGAGGTGCGCATCCCGCTCAATCTCAATGTCCTCGACGCCAGCCGCACGCCGCGCGTGATGAGCCTGCGCGAGGTGCTGGGTGAGTGGGTCACCTTCCAGATCGAGGTGCTGGTCAACCGGGCGCAGCACCGGATCGGCAAGATCGACGACCGGCTGGAGCTGGTCGAAGGCTATATCGTCGCCTTCCTCAATCTCGATCGGGTGATCGAGATCATCCGCACCGAGGACGAGCCCAAGCCGGTGATGATCGCCGAGTTCGCGCTCACCGACCGGCAGGCCGAGGCGATCCTCAACATGCGGCTGCGCTCGCTGCGCAAGCTCGAGGAGATGCAGCTCAGGAAGGAGCGCGACGACCTCATCGCCGAGCGCGAGGACCTGCAGAAGCTGGTCGATTCGCCCGCGCGTCAACGCACGCGGCTCAAGAAGGACCTCGCGGCGCTTCGCGAGCGCTACGGTCCCGAAACCGAACTCGGTCGCCGCCGCACGGTGATCGAGGAAGCCGCACCGGCCCGCGAAATCCCGCTCGAGGCGATGATCGAGCGCGAGCCGATCACCGTGATCCTGTCGAAGCGCGGCTGGATCCGCGCGATGAAGGGCCATGTCGAGCTGACCAACCCGGAGGCGCTGAAGTTCAAGGAAGGCGACAGCCTCGCCTTCCTGTTCCACGCCCAGACCACCGACAAGCTGCTCCTCGCCGCTTCCGACGGGCGCTTCTACACGCTCGCCGCCGACAAGCTGCCGGGCGGCCGGGGCTTTGGCGAGCCGGTGAAGCTGATGGTCGACATCGAAGGGGAGGGGAACATCGTCGCCCTGTTCCCCGCCAGCCGCGCCGAGAGGCTGCTGCTCGCCTCATCCGACGGGCGCGGCTTCGTCACCCCTGCCGCGGCCGCGGTCGCCGAGACACGCAAGGGCAAGCAGGTGGTGAACCTGCGCACCGGGGCGAAGCTCAAGGTCGTCCGCCCGGTCGGGGCCGGCCACGACTATGTCGCGGCGATCGGCGAGAACCGGAAGATGGTCGCCTACCCCCTCGCCGAACTCCCCGAAATGGGCCGCGGCCAGGGCGTCCAGCTCCAGCGCTATCGTGACGGCGGCCTTTCCGACGCCGTCACCTTCCTGTTCGCCGAGGGGCTGTCATGGCCGATGGGCGGGGAGGGTGGCCGGACCCGCACCGAAAGCGATCTCAACCCCTGGCGCACCGCGCGGGGCGCGGCCGGGCGGATGCCGCCGATCGGCTTCCCGCGCGACAACCGGTTCGGCTGATCGAGTTCGCTGCGAAAAACAGATGGTTACTGCGCCGGCAGGGGCTGTCCCTCAATGATGCGTTAACCTTGTTCCTTTATCGCTAAATCCATGCAGACTGCAGCGAAGCGCGTTGACGGGAAAACTGTGTCCGCCGCCGGGTTGGACGATGAGGAGGTTGCGCTCGCCGCAGCCGCTCAACTCGGAACCATCTTGGAAACCGTCCGCCAGGGATATCTCGACGCGCTGCCGATCGCCGCAGCGATGATCACGATCGAGGACGAAGAGCCATTCATCGAGTGCGCCAATGATCTGTTCCGGCTCGTCGCCGAGTGGGACGAGCGGATCGGCGACCGCGCGATCGCGCGCGTGCCGATCCTGCGCGCGGGGCCGATCGGCAATCGCCTGGGCGTCTTCATCAAGGGACCGGATTCGGCCTATCAGTTCGACACCACCGACGGACGCCCGATCGGCGGCCGCCACTTCACCGTGCGTTTCGCCGGTCTGAAGAAGGTCGAGGGCCAGCCGCGGCGGATGTTGCTGTCGATGATCGACAAGACCGCCCAGGTCGAGACCGAGCGGAGCCTGCGCTCGGAGATGCTACGGGACACGCTTACCGGCCTGCCCAACCGCCTCTCGTTCAACGAGAAGGTCGACGCCGTTCTTGCCGATCCCAATTTCCGCGACGGCCAATATGCGGTGCTCGCCGTCGACATGACCCGGTTCAGCCGGGTCAACGAGTGCATGGGCGCGATGGCGGGCGACGAGCTCCTGATCACCTTCGCCCGTCGGCTGGTCTCGGCCCTGCGTCCCACCGACATGCTGGCGCGTACCTCCGGCGACGAGTTCGGCATCCTGATGCGCCTCAATCGCGGCATGGCCGATGCGCTGCGCGCCGCCGAGCGGATCAAGACGGTGCTCACCCTGCCGTTCCGCCTGTCCGATCTCGAAATCCGGGTCGATTGCGCGATCGGCTGCGCGGCCCTGACGAGCAGCGTCGCCAGCGCCGACGAAGTGCTGCGCAACGCCCAGTTCGCGCTGAAGCGCGCCAAACGCTCCGGCACCACCCAGGTCTACGAGCCGGTCGAGGCGCAGGCGGTCCGCCGCCAGTTCAGCCTCGAGACCGAGCTCAGGGTCGCGATCGAGAGCGAGGCGCTGACGCTGGCTTTCCAGCCGCTCGTCGAGCTGTCGAGCGGACGGGTTTCCGGCTTCGAGGCGCTAGCGCGCTGGGAGCATGAGGGCCAGGTCATCTCGCCCGCCGAGTTCATCCCGGTCGCCGAGGAATCGGGCCTCATCGTCCAGCTCGGGCGCTGGGCGCTCGATCATGCCACGCAGACGCTGGCCGATTGGGACCGGCGCACCGGCACCCGCCTGCCGCTCAACATCAGCGTCAACCTCTCCTTCATCCAGGTCAGCCGCGACGACGTGGTCGGCGCGGTGGCCGGCGCGCTCGCGGCGGCGGGGATTACCGGCGATCGGCTGACGCTGGAGCTGACCGAGAGCGCCGTCGCCCACGATCCCGAGAAGGTCGCCCGCACGCTCAACGCGCTGAAGCGGCTCGACGTGCGCATCGCGATGGATGATTTCGGCACCGGCTACACATCGATGGCGTCGCTGCAGACGCTGCCGATCGACCTCCTGAAGATCGATCAGAGCTTCGTCACCGGCATGCTCGAGGATCACGATTCGCGGGCGATCGTCCGCGCGATCCTGTCGCTCGCCGCCGCGCTCGGCATGCAGACGACGGCCGAGGGCATAGAGACCGAAGCGCTCGCGCTGGCGCTGGGCGAGCTCGGCTGCATCTACGGCCAGGGCTTTCTCTATTCGCAGGCGATGCCCGCCGAGGACGCGCTGACCTACTGGCTCGACCGCAACGCCTGATCGACATGCCGCCGCGCCAGCGCGCGGAGCGCCTCCTTGTCCTCCGGAAAGCCCGACCGCGCCCATTCGCGCTCGACCGCCTGAAAGGTCTTCGCCACCAACGGCCCCGCTGAAAGGCCCATGGCGATGAGGTCGCCGCCACTGATCCCGATTCGCGGCCGAGACCGGGTCTGGAGCGCGGGAAGATTCGGGTCCCGGCATCCGGCCAGGAGCAGGCGATCGACCGCCTCCTCGGCGCCGATCTCGTAAGCCATCACGCCGGGCTCGTCGAGGCTGCTGTCCGCGGCGGAGACGAGACGGGCGGCCGCCCGCTTCGACAGCCGCAGCCGTGCCGCCACCGCGGCAGCGACCTCGTGATCGCTCGGCAGGAGGGCGGCGAGGCGGCGGATGGGATGGGGTGCGATCCCGACTCCGTGTTCCACCTCGACCAGCGCCGCAAGTCGCTTGGCGCTTGTGATTTCCGGCAGGACCGGGCGGAAGATCCCGCGGGCGATCATCAGTGCCACGGTCGGCGCCGGATCGGGCAGGCCGAGCAGCTTGAGGAGTTCGTCGGCGATCCGCTCGCGCGACAAGGCCATCAAATCGTTGGCCCGCGCCGCGCAGGCCTCTGTCCCGGCCACATCCGGCGCACCGGCGCCGAAGCGGGCGTGGAAGCGAAAGAATCTGAGTATGCGCAGATGGTCTTCCGCAATCCGGACGAGCGGATCGCCGATGAACCGCACGGTCCGCGTCTCAAGGTCGGCGAGGCCGCCGAAATAGTCGAAGATCTCTCCGCTTCCCGGATCGGCGCTCAGCGCGTTGATCGTGAAGTCGCGCCGCGCCGCGTCCTCCTGCCAATCCTCGGTGTAGGCGATCGTCGCGCGTCGTCCGTCGGTCGCGACGTCCCGGCGCAGCGTCGTCACCTCGACCGGCCAGCCCTGGATCACCGCGGTCACCGTGCCGTGCGCAAGCCCGGTCGGCACGGCCTTGATCCGCGCCGCCTCCAGCCGCGTCAGCACCTCCTGCGGCGCCAGGCGGGTGGCGAGATCGACGTCGCTGACCTCGAGTCCCAGGAGCGTGTCGCGGATGCAGCCGCCGACATAGCGCGTCTCGCCCGCATCAGCGCCGAGCACGTCGAGAAGTTTTGCCAGGCCGGGCCGTCCCCGCCAGGGCGCATGGGTCAAGGTCATGCAGTGACCTCCAGGCGCCGCGACAGGTTGACGATCATCGCGGCCGTCGCGCCCCAGATGCGCCGACCCTCCCACTCGATCTCGAAATAGGTGCGTTCCTTGCCGCGCCAGACCGCGGTGCGTTCGTGCTGGTGGGCGGGATCGAGCAGGTAGGCGAGGGGCGCCTCGAACATCGCCGCGACCTCGCCCGGATGCGGGTTGAGCGGCAGGTCCGGCGGCACGATGCCGACCACCGGCGTGACCTCGAACCCGGTGACGGTGCGGTAAACGTCCGCGACGCCGATCACCTCGACCTGCGATGGCGGCAGGCCGATCTCCTCCTCCGCCTCGCGCAGCGCGGCCGCCACGGGGCCGTCGTCGTCCGGATCGATCCGGCCGCCGGGGAAGCTGATCTGCCCGGCATGGCGACGCATCGTCTCCGGCCGCATGGTCAGGATGACCGTCGGCTCGGGTCGGTCGACCACAGCGACCAGCACGGCGGCCGGCGTGATTCCGGCCTTCTCGTTTTCCAGCACGTCGCCGGGAATCAGGACGGGGCTGCGATGCCGGCCCCGCTCCAGCGCGTCGCGCAACGTCTCGGCGAGGCTCATGCCGTGCCCTCCATCGGGAAGAAGGCGCCGTCGCTCCACACGCCGCGCCGGTTGCCGGCCTCGGCCAACGCGATCTCGGCCAGTTCATAATAGACCGGCCGTGCAACCAGTGCCTCCAGCCCTGCGCGCACGAGCAGATAGGGCCGAGCGTCGAGCCGCAGCGGCCGTTCGGGCCCGGCGACGACCAGATCGCCGGTGTTGAGCCGGAAGGCGAGGCGACGGCCCCGCCCTTCGCCCTCGCTCGTCACCTCGACGGCGACGAACGGCGCGTCCTCGACGTCGATGTCGAGCTTCTCGGCCGGCGTTACCAGCACGAACCGCCCGTCCGGCTCACGCCTCAGAATGGTGGAGAACAATCGCACCATCGCCGGCCGGCCGATCGGGCTGCCCTCGTGAAACCAGGTGCCGTCGCGCGCGATCCGCATCTGGCTGTGGCCGCAATGGGCCGGATTCCATTTCTCCACTGGCGGCAGCCGGCGCTGCTCGGCCAGCCGCGCGATCTCGGCGAGGCCCAGGCCGGCGAGATCGGCAGGCAGGGAGAAGCTTTCCGGCATGCCCAGCATCTAACCGCGCGCTGGCCTTGCGCCAAGCGCGCCGCTAATCGCGGAGCATGGCAGCGGAGTTCGAAGGCCCACGCACGGCGATCGTCACCGGAGGCGCGAAACGGATCGGTGCCGAGATCGCGCGCGCGCTCGCCGTCGACGGCTGGCATGTCCTCATTCATTACAACCGTTCGCGCGCCGAGGCCGAGGCCCTGGCCGCCGAGATCGGCGGCACTGTCGTCCAGGCCGAGCTGGCAGACCCCGGCGCAGCCGCCACGATCATGGCTGCGCTGGATGGCCTCCAGCCCCCGCGCCTATTGGTCAACAGCGCCTCGCGCTTCGTCCTCGATTCGGCCGCGGACTTCACCGTGGAGGGCTGGGATGCGCATCTCGACATCAACCTGCGTGCGCCGGCGCTGCTCTCGCGGGCCTTCGCCGCGCGGGTGGGCAAGGGGCCGGGCCTGATCGTGAACCTCCTCGACGCAAAGCTGGCCGCGCCCAATCCAGACTTCTTCACCTACACCGTCTCGAAGCTCGGCTTCGCCGGCCTGACTGAACTCAGCGCCCGTGCCTTCGCCCCCGCCGTCCGCGTCTGTGCCATCGCGCCTTCAGTCACGATGGTGTCCGGTCCGCAGACTCGCGACAATTTCGACAAGGTCCACGGCCTCAACGCGCTGGGGCGCGGCGTCGAAGTCGCCGAGATCATCGCGGCCTTGCGCTTCGTCATCGCGACCCCCAGCTACACCGGCCAGACGATCCTTCTGGACGGCGGTCAACGCTTCCTCTCGCTGCCGCGCGACGTCCAGTTTTTGTCGCCATCCGGCGACGGCAAATTCCTGGAGCTCAAATGACGCAGAACCTCGCCACCCTCGACGGCCTCGTGCCCGAGCGGCTCCGCCCGAAGACGCGCAAGATCGTGCTGGAAGGCTATGAGCTCCAGGTCGATATCGGCTTTCACGATTTCGAGGTCGGCAACCCGCAGCGCTTGATGGTCACAGTCGAGGTCTGGGTCGACGAGCGCTCCTTCGCGCCCGACGATTCGGTGGCGAGCGCGTGGAACTACGATTTCCTGCGCACCGAGATCGGCACGCTGGTCGCCGGCCGGCGGTTCAACCTGCAGGAGACGCTGGCGCGCGAGATCTACGATCTCGTCGCCGCCCGCCGCGGCGTCACCGCGATTCGCGTCGTCACCCGCAAGCCCGACATCTATCCGGACTGCGCGGGTGTCGGCGTCGAGCTGTCTTCCTCCTGATCAGCGCGGCCGGCGGTTTCGTTCGCAGGCGCCGAGACCCTGCTTGATGACCCGATAATCGGCCTCGATCGCGCGCGCCTCGTCGGGGGCCGCCTCCGAAAGGCTTTGGCGCGGCAGGGTCGCCGGCAGCGTGCAGGCGAGGCGATACCAGAGCAGGGTGTCGCGCGCCGGCGGTTCGGCGGAATTGTCGACGATCTCCGACAGCGCCACCGCCCAGCGCGGCGTCTCGCCGGGCCGCCGCAGCACGGTCAGCGAGATCGGCCGCCCGTCCGCCGTTTGAAGGAAGTACTGGGTCTCGCTCTCGCCGGGCAGCGAGCCCGGCACATGGAAGGCCCGGCCGATGCCGGTGATTCGCGGCGCCGCGTTCGCGTGGGTCGATTCGCGCAGGATCGCGCGCAGCCGTTCGGCGGTCGCGGGCGCGTAAGGGAGCTGGGCGTCGGGCGCGATCAGCCGGATCTCGCCGGGGCGATTCGGCGCGGGTGCGGCGAGGACGAGATATTCGGTGCCGCGGCGAATCCGTGCCCGCCGCCCGTCCACGTTCGGCATGTCGACCAAATATCTCACCTGCTGAGAGAATTCGGCGGGGCCGCGAATCAGGGCGGCGACTCGCGCCTCGATCAGGAATCGCCTGTACCCAACCGGGACATTGGGTGCGTCCCGCTCGGAGAGCGCTCGTGCCCGCTCCACACTGACATGCGCCGCGATCGGCGCCGGAATCGCCAGATCGGCGAGGTCCGCATAGCTCATCGCCGCCTGTGGCGGCGGAGGAAGATTTTGAGAGTCAACGGGTTGGCAAAATAGGAGGGCGGCGGGGGCGGCAAGCGCCCAGGCTTTTGATCGCATCATCTACCTCTAGACTATCGTATACGATTTTTGTACGGGCACGCGCATTAACCTTGCATTGCCGCGGAAATCGGCCATGCTCACAGAGACATGAAGGATTGCGTCGCGGAAACTGTCACTATAGAGACACCGACCGCGTCCATGTCCGTTACATGGATGAACCGATTAGCGGCCGCTGCGTTTTACCGAACCGGATGGACCGTCAGCAAGAGAGAGGGAGCGCGGCTGATTAATGTCGTACGTTGATCAGGGAATGACCCGGGGACGCATGTGGGCCATCATCATGGTGGCCGTGCTCCATGCCCTCATTGGCTACGCCTTCGTCACCGGCCTCGCCTACAAATATGTCAAGGCGGTGCAGGAAGATCTGAAGACGTTCGACGTCACCGAGGAGCCGCCGCCCCCCGAGGAGCCGCCGCCCGAGCCGCCGAAGGAAGCGCCGCCGCCGCCGGTCGTATCGCCACCGCCGCTCGTGCGCACCAATGCCCCGGCGCCGACGATCACCACGGTGCGGATCGCGCCGCCGCCGGTGATCACGCCTACCGCGCCCCCGGCGCCCCCGGCGCCCCCGGCGCCGCCGCCGCCGCCGCGCGTCGTCGAGCCGGCCCGCGCCCGCGCCAACCTTCAGGGCTTGATCACCGCCGACGATTATCCGTCCGCCGCGCTGCGCAACGGCGAGGCCGGCACCGTTCGCGTCCGGCTGACGATCGATACCAACGGCCGTGTGTCGGCCTGCGAGGTGACCTCCGGCAGCGGATCGTCCTCGCTCGACTCGACGACCTGCCGGTTGCTGCGCAGCCGCGCACGTTTCACGCCGGCGAGGGACAATACCGGCGCGGCCACGAGCGATACGGTGAATGCACCGCCGATCCGGTGGCAGATTCAGGATCAATGATCTCGTCACGCACGCAGATTTCAAGTTTTCAACCGAATTAACTGAGAGGGACTACTTAAAATGGCAGCACCAGCACCCGCCGCGGCCGGCGAAAACCCCTATGGCCTGATGGCCGCGCTCGAGCAGGGCGGCGTCATCGCGTACCTCACCTTCGGCATCCTCGTCTTGATGTCGGTAGGCTCCTGGTACGTCTTCTTCGTGAAGTTCATCGAGCAGCAGAAGATCATCAACGAGGGTCGTCGTGCCCGCACCGCCTTCTGGCAGTCCGCCAACCTGCGCGAAGGCGCCAACAAGCTCGCCAAGAACGGCGCCTATCGTCAGATCGTCGATGACGGCCTTCTTGCCGAAGAGCAGCACACCAAGCTGACCGACCCGGTCGACCAGCATGACTGGATGCAGTCGTCCCTGGCCCGCAGCCAGGGCGCGATTAACGCCAAGCTCGCGACCGGCCTTGCGCTGCTCGCGACCGTCGGCTCGACCGCCCCGTTCGTCGGACTGTTCGGCACCGTCGTCGGCATCTACCGCGCGCTGATCAAGATCGGCGCGTCCGGCCAGGCGTCGATCGACGCGGTCGCCGGCCCGGTCGGCGAGGCGCTGATCATGACCGCGCTCGGCCTCGTCGTCGCAGTTCCGGCCGTTATGCAGTACAACTGGCTGCAGCGCCGCAACAAGGCGATCAGCGAGGAGCTCGCCCGTTTCGCCAACGACGTTCATGGCTACCTGGTCTCGGGCGGCGCGCTGAAGCCGACGGTTCGTGCCGCCGCTCCGGCCCGTCCGGCGACCGCTCCGGCCGCGCGTCCGGCAGCAGGTGCGACGACCGCCGCTGGCGCCGCCGCGACCACCGCGCCCAAGGCCTAAGGAAGATAATGGCGACGGGCCGGTTGGTGCGGGCCCCGTCGCCATGTTGGACCGTCGTCTGCGCGGCGGCGGTGAGTCAGGATAGGAACTGAACTATGTCCATGCAGGTCGGCGAAACCGGCGACGAAGACGTCCCGATGTCCGACATCAACACGACGCCGCTCGTCGACGTCATGCTGGTGCTGCTGATCATCTTCCTCATCGCGGTCCCCGTCGTGTTGCAGACCGTCCCGGTCGAGTTGCCGAAAGTGGACTTCGAGCCGACCCAGACCAAGCCCGAGAATGTGAACCTCTCCGTCCGGGCGGTGGATGGCCAGTGCGAAGTCTATTGGGGTCTCCAGCGGGTGGATTCCCAGCGGTTGCTCGACTTGGCCGTGGCGAAGCTCGAGGACGAGATCGAAAAGCAAGGCGGCCCGGCCAATGTGACCGAGCTTCCCGAGGCGCATATCCGCGGCGACTCCGCCACGCCATGGCGTTGCCTCGGCGGCGCGATCTTCACCATGCAGCGCGCCGGCTTCTCGCGGGTCGGGTTCATTTCCGAGCCTCCGCCCCGCGGCGGCATTCGGTTCTGATCGGATTTAGTTAGGAGTTACGACTATGGGTGCCGCGGTATCTTCCGACGCCGGCGAACCGATGATGGACATCAACACGACGCCGCTCATCGACGTCATGCTGGTGCTCCTGATCATGTTCATCATCACCATCCCGGTGCAGACCCACGCGGTGAAGCTCGACCTGCCGGTGGACAATCCGAACCAGACACCGCCGCCGATCGATCCGGTCAAGAACAAGATCGTGATCATGCCGGACAATACGGTGACATGGAACGGTACGCCGGTCGATCTGACCACGCTGCGCCAGTATCTGGACATCACCACCACGATGCGCCCGACACCGGAGCTGCACCTGCAGCCCCATCCGGAAGCGCGCTACGACACGGTGGACGAGGTGCTTGCTGTCACCAAGCGCGCCAATGTCCAGTCGATGGGCTTTGTCGGCAACGAGGCATACGCCACGTTCAACTGATCCCGGCTTCGCTTGGATACGAGATCGGGCGGCCCTTCGGGGCCGCCCTTTTTCATGGCCCGGTTTGTCGCTAGCATCAGGCCATGGAACGTGAAGCCACCTGCCGCTGCGGCGCGCTCAAGGTCGTGACCCGGGGCGAACCGGTCCGCAATTCCGTCTGCGACTGCGGGGCGTGCAAGCGCGCCACCGGCTCCGCCTTCGCCTGGAACGCCACCTTTGCGGCCGATCAGGTCAGCACAAGCGGACCGGCGAGCCAGTTCACCCGCGTCGCCGAGTCCGGCAACTGGGCTCGCACCTCCTTCTGCCCGACCTGCGGCACGACCGTCTGGTACGAGATCGAGCTGCGGCCCGGCATGATCAGCGTGCCCGTCGGCGGTTTCGCCGATGCGGCGTACCCGGTCCCCGCCGTCGAGGTCTATGGCGAATTGCGCTGCGCCTGGCTCCCCGAGCTGGCGCCGGTCCAGGAATAGCTAGGCGGCCAGCCCTTCGAACTGGAGTCGCGCGAGGCGGGCATACAGCCCGCTCCGTGCGTTGAGCATGTCATGGCTTCCTTCCTCGACGATGGCGCCATGATCCATCACGATGATCCGGTCCGCCGCGCGCACGGTCGCGAGGCGGTGCGCGATGACGATCGTCGTCCGCCCTTCGAACAGCCGCTCGAGCGACGCCTGAACGAGACGCTCGCTCTCGGCGTCGAGTGCCGAGGTGGCCTCGTCGAGCAGCAGCAACGGCGCATCCCGGAGCAGCGCGCGGGCGATGGCGACGCGCTGACGCTGGCCACCGGAGAGGCGGGCGCCGCCTTCGCCAAGGAAGGTGTCGAGCCCATTCGGAAGCTTGCGCAGGAACTCGGCCGCATTCGCCGCCTCGGCCGCGCCCCACAGCTCCTCGTCGCTCGCCTCCCACTTGCCATAGCGCAGATTGTCGCGGGCCGAGGCCGCGAAGATCACCGTCTCCTGCGGCACATAGGCGATCCGCGCGCGCGCATCGTTGGGGTCAGCCTCCCTGAGGTCGACGCCATCGAGCCGGATCGCTCCCGCCTGCGGATCGTAGAAACGCTGGGCGAGCTGGAACAGGGTCGATTTGCCCGCGCCTGACGGGCCCACGACGGCGACCAGCTCGCCCGGCGCGACTGCCAGGTTGAAATCGTTCAGCGCGCTGACTTCCTTGCGCGTCGGATAGTGGAAGCTGACGTTCTCGAACGCGAGCGCGCCTTGTGCCGGCGCGGGCAGGGGGATGGGATTGGCCGGCGCGCGGATCTCCGGGACTTCGGCAAGCAGCTCGGCGAGCCGCCCCGCCGCGCCGGCGCCGCGCAGCAGGTCGCCATAGACTTCGGTCAGCTGCGCGAAGGCATTGGCGACGAGCCCGCCGGTCAGCACGAAGGCGGCGATGGTGCCGCCGCTGATCTGCCCCTCCGACACGTCGACCGCGGCCTGCCACATCAGCAAGGTGAGGCCGCCGAACAGCATCGCGATCACGGTCGCGGTCAGGAAGGCACGCAGCACGATCCGCCGGCGCGCCGTCGCCATCGCGTTCTCCACGGCGGTGCGGAAGCGGTCACTCTCGCGTCGCTCCTGGCCAAAGGCCTGGACGATCTTCATTGCGCCCAGCGTCTCGGCGACGATCGTGCCCAAATCCGCCACCCGGTCCTGGCTCGAGCGCGAGATGTTGCGCACCCGCCGGCCGAGCAGCACGATGGGCATGACGATCAGCGGAATGCCGAGCAGCAGCCCCGCGGTCAGCCCCGGCGCCAGCGTGAACAGATAGATGACGCCGCCGATGCCCATGACGAGATTGCGCAGCGCGACCGACACGGTCGAGCTCACCACCAGCTCGATGACCGACGTATCGGCCGTGATCCGCGACGCGATCTCCGACGGCCGGTTCTCCTCGAAAAAGCGGGGCTCGAGCCGAAGAAGATTGTCATGTACGGCGCCGCGCACGTCGGCGACGACCCGCTCGCCGAGCATGGAGACGAAATAGAAGCGCCCCGCCGAGGCCAAAGCGAGGACGATCACCATCGCGAACAGATAGTTGAAATGATGGCCGATCTCGGCGCTCGGCTGGCTGAATCCCTCGTCGATCACACGCCGGAAGCCGTCGGGGATCGCGAGGGTCGCCGCCGCGGCGATGAGCAGGCAGAAGCCGGCGGCAGCGATCTTGCCCGGATAGCGGATCGCCCGCTGCCAGATCATCCTGAGATTGCCGATCTTGCGCAGCGGCGCGGGTTCGGGACGAGCAGCCATGGCCGCGGCGTAGCAGCCGGGGCGCAGCGGCTCAATGGCGGGCCCCGATGCCCTTTCGGGACGGCCTGCCGATTCCGCACTGGATAAATCCCGAATCGAGGCTCATATGCTTGCTGCACTGCGGCAAGGGGTGGGGAGACTCGGTTTGCTTTACGACGCGTACGAGATGCAGCGCTCGCTCCTCGCCGGAGCCAGCACCCTCGCCAATATGGGCGCGGCGTGGATGCAGAATCCGATCAACCCGCTCGCCTATTCCCATATGGGGCCGATCACCGCTTCGGCCCTCGATGTCTTCGCGCATGCCGCTGCGCCGCGTGGCAAGCCGGAATTCGGTCTCGACAGCACGACGATCGACGGGGAGACTGTCGCGGTTCGCGAGGAGATCGTGCTTCGCAAGCCGTTCGGGCAGCTGAAGCGCTTCGTCCGCCTCGGCGCCCGCGGCAAGCCGATCGAAGGATCGCCCAAGCTGCTGATCGTCGCGCCGATGTCGGGTCACTTTGCGACGCTGCTGCGCGGCACGGTCGAGCGGATGCTTCCCGGCCACGACGTCTACATCACCGACTGGCGCGACGCGAAGCTGGTGCCGATCGACGACGGCAGCTTCGATCTCGATGACTATATCGACTATCTGGTCGCGTTCCTCGAACATATCGGTCCGGGCGCGCATATGCTCGCGGTCTGCCAGCCGTCGGTGCCGGCCTATGCCGCGGCCTGTCTGATGAGCGCCGATGACCATCCGGCGCGGCCGCGCACGCTCGCCATGATGGGCGGGCCGATCGACACCCGCAAGGCGCCGACCGAAGTCAACACGGTCGCCACCCAGCGTCCGTTCGAATGGTTCCAGCGCAACGTCATCATGACCGTGCCCTATCTCTATCCGGGTGCGGGCCGGCGGGTCTATCCGGGCTTCCTGCAGCTCGCCGGCTTCATGGCGATGAATTTCGGCAACCACCTCGTCAGCCACTGGGGGATGTTCAAGCATCTCGTCGAAGGCGATGGCGAGAGCGCCGATGCGACCAAGGATTTCTATGACGAGTATCGTGCGGTCTGCGACATGACCGAGGAATTCTACCTGCAGACGATCGACGTCGTCTTCCAGCGCCATCTGTTGCCCAAGGGCAAGATGACCCACCGCGGCCGCAAGGTCGATCCGGCGGCGCTGAAGGATGTGGCTGTGCTCGCGATCGAGGGGGAGCGCGACGATATTTCCGGCATCGGCCAGACCAAGGCCGCGCTCGACATTTCGAGCGAATTGCCCGTGCGCCTCAAGAAATATCATCTCGCGGAAGGCGTCGGCCATTACGGCATCTTCAACGGCAGCAAGTGGCGGGGCCGCATCGCGCCGGTGCTCGAAGACTGGATCGCGAAGCATAGCGGCTGACCGGTGACGGGCGATCCGCTCTGGCGAGTCGAACAGGCGGACCGGGCCGCGCTCATCGTCGATGCGGCCGACTATTTCAACCATGCACGGAGCGCGATGCTGCAGGCGCAGCGACGCATCATGCTCATTGGTTGGGATTTTGATGCCCGGCTCAGGATCGGCGATGCCGATGCGGCCGAGCCGGCGACGATCGGCGAATTCATCCTGTGGCTCGCCGATCGGCGGCCCGATCTCGACATCTATCTCCTTCGCTGGGACGTCGGTGCCTTCAAATCGGTCTTCCGAGGGATCACCCCGATCACGCTGCTGCGCTGGATGTGGCACAAGCGCATCCATGTCCGGCTCGACGGCGCCCATCCGACCGGCGCCTCGCATCACCAGAAGATCGTGGTGATCGACGATTGCCTCGCCTTCTGCGGCGGGATCGACATGACCGTGGGGCGCTGGGACACGCGTACCCATCGCGACGACGATCCGCGTCGCGTCGGTCCGGGCGCCAAGCCCTACGATCCGTGGCACGATGCCACGATGGCGTTGGCGGGCCCGATCGCGGCTGCCTTGGGCGAACTTGCCCGCGATCGGTGGGTCCGCTCGGGTGGCCGAGAGCTCGGGCCGGTGCGAACGACCGGTCCCTGCTGGCCGGAGGAGCTCGACCCCCAGTTCGAGCAGATCCCGGTCGGGATCGCCCGGACCTCGCCGAGCTACCGGGATTTCGGGGAAGTTATTGAGATCGAGGCGCTCTACCTCGCCCTGATCGCGCGCGCGCGCCGCTTCATCTATGCGGAGACCCAATATTTCGCGTCGCGCCGCATCGCCGAGGCGATGGCGCGGCGGCTCGCCGAGATCGACGGGCCCGAGATCGTCATCATCAACCCCGAGCAGGCGGACGGCTGGCTAGAGCAGACGGCGATGGACAACGCCCGCGCCCGCCTGTTCGAGGCGGTCCGGCGGGTCGACACCCAGGGCCGCTTCCGCATCTTCCATCCGTTCACGGCGGCTGGCACGCCGATCTACGTCCATGCCAAGCTGATGGTGGTCGACGATCTCGTTCTGCGCTGCGGCTCCTCCAACATGAACAACCGCTCGCTGCGGTTCGACACCGAGTGCGACGTGATCATTGACGCCGAGGCGGCGGGCGAGGTCGTCCGCGAACGGATTGCGGCGATCCGCACCGATCTCATGGCCGAGCATCTCGGCGTCGATCCGAAGGAGGTCTCGGCACGTTTCATCGAGACAGGCTCGCTGATCGAGACGATCGAAGGTCTCGTCGGAGCGGGTAAGACGCTGCGGCCGTACCAAGTCCCCGATCTCAGCGCAGTCGAGGCCTATCTCGCCGATCATGAGGTTCTCGATCCTGAAGAGCCGGACGAGATGTTCGAGCCGATCGGCCGCCGCCGGGGCCTGTTCCGACGTTTGCACCGGCCGCGCTTGCCGAAATAGATCTTCGCCTCGAAGAAAGTTCATGCGGTTTTCTGCTCGCCATTCGTCGTAGAGACGAGACCGGAGGACGGCATGAGGGACGATCAAAGCAGCGCGACCAAGCCCACGGACCGTCGTTGGCTGGCGCTGACGGTGCTCTGCCTCGGCGTGCTGATCGACGTGCTCGACACGACCATCGTCACCGTCGCCTTGCCGTCGATCAAGGCCGATCTCGGCTTCAACGACACATCGCTCGCCTGGGTGCTCAACGCCTATATCCTGACCTTCGGCGGCTTCCTGCTGCTCGGCGGCCGGCTCGGCGACCTCTATGGGCATCGCAGGTGGTTTCTGATCGGCATTGCCGGCTTCGCCCTGACCTCGCTCGCCTGTGGCCTCGCCCAGTCGCAGGAGGTGCTGATCGCGTCCCGTGCGGCACAGGGCATCTTCGGCGCGGTGATCGCCGCCGTGGCGCTGTCGCTCATCATGGACCTGTTCACCGAGCCAGCCGAGCGCGCCAAGGCGATGGGCGTCTACGCCTTCGTCGCCTCCGCCGGCGGCAGTATCGGGACGATGCTCGGCGGGTTCCTGACGCACGCGTTCAACTGGCACTGGATCTTCCTCGTCAACCTGCCGATCGGTGCGGCGGTGATCGCCTTCTCCCTGAAGCTGCTGCCCGACACGCACAACGAACATGCCGATCCGCGCCTCGACGTCTCCGGCGCCCTTACGGTCACGGCCGGCATGCTGCTCGCCGTCTATGCGGTGATCAACGGCAACGTCGCCGGCTGGACCTCCCCGCAAACGCTGGGGTTGTTCGGCGCGGCGGTGGCGCTGCTTGTCATCTTCCTGGTCATCGAATCGCGCGTCGCCCATCCCCTCGTGCCGCTCTCGATGTTCCGCCTGCGCAACGTCTCGACCGCCAATGTGATCGGCGTGCTTTGGGCCGCCGCTATGTTCGCCTGGTTCTTTCTCTCGGCGCTCTACATGCAGCAGGTGCTGCACTATGATCCGCTCCAGGTCGGTCTCGCCTTCTTGCCGGCGAACCTGATCATGGCCGCCTTCTCGCTCGGCCTCTCGGCCCGGGTCGTGATGCGCTTCGGCATAAGGGTGCCGATCGTCTGCGGGCTCGGCCTCGCCGCGCTCGGCCTCGCCCTGTTCGCGCGGGCCCCGGTCGACGGCACTTTCGTCGTCGACATCCTGCCGGGCATGCTGCTGCTCGGCCTCGGCGCCGGCATGGCATTCAATCCGGTGCTACTGGCGGCGATGAGCGACGTCAGCCCGAGCGAATCCGGCGTCGCCTCGGGGCTGGTCAACACCAGCTTCATGATGGGCGGCGCGCTGGGGCTTGCCGTGCTGGCCAGCCTCGCCGCGGCCCGGACCGGGCAGCTCAGCGCCGCGAATGCGGACGCGCTCACGGCGCTCAACGGCGGCTATCAGGCTGCCTTCGCAGTCGGCGCCGTCTTCGCGGTGCTGGCCGCCGTGCTCGGCTGGGTCTTCATTCGCATGGCCAAGCCCGTCGAGGAGCCGGAGGCGGCACATTGAGGGGCTCACCCGGTGAGCGGCCTTACATGCGCTGTCAGTGCGCCGACGAAGGCCTGGGCATTGGTATAGCAGGCGAAATGCCCGCCCTCGATCGTGGCGAACGCTTTGGCTGGCGCGGCGAGGTCCGATACGAACCGCTCCGCGACGTCAGTCGGTGTGATGTGGTCATCCCGGCCCTGGATCACGACGACGGGGATCGCCGCGGATGGCCCGGAGGCATAAGCGTCGAACGCCACGACCGCCGGCGTCAAAGCCTCCGCCGAGAAGCCGAAGCCCGCGACCCAGTCGCCGACTGGGCCGGTCTCCGGATGGGGGCGGGCCCCGACGAAGCGCCGCTGCTCTTCGAGAAAGGCCAAGTCCGCGGGTGGCATGATCCAGCGCCGGAGCGGCGCCGTACGCGCCATGTCGCTGATCGGCAGTCTCTGCGCCGCATCCAGCGCTGCCAGCGCCTCGCGATCATCGGCGGCGGTCGCCCGGGCGCGGGCGTAGCGCTCCTGCGAAATGATCGAGCGCCCCCAGTTCACACTCTGGCCGGTCCCGACATAGGCGGAAAAAAGGTCGGGCCGAGCGTGGATGGTGTTCCACGCCAGGATCGAGCCCCACGACTGGCCGGCCAGCACGATCTTTGTCTTACCGAGCCGCGCGCAAAGATGCTCCGCAATGGCGATCGTGTCGGCGGTCAGGCGCGTCAGCGACATCTCGCCCTGGCCGGCCCTGTCGCGACCGAACGTCCGACCGGCGCCCCGCTGGTCCCAAAGCGCCACCGTGAACGCGTGCCGCCACGGATCGAACAGCGACGCGAAGGGCGACATCGCCTCGCCCGGGCCGCCATGCAGGAACAGGAGCACGGGATCGGCGGGTCCGGCGGGCCGGATCGACAGCCATTGCTCGATCCCGCCGATCGGCACGAACCCATCCGTCGACCCCTCCGTCTCGCCCGCAAAGGCCGGCATCGGGAGGCCGGCAAGCGGTGCTGCAGCGACCATGCGCAAGACGTCACGTCGGCCGGGCAGGGCGTTCATGCTACAAATGTAGCATAGTGGTCCTGCCAAGTCACGCTGCCTGCGCGGCGAACGCCTTTAGGCCCGCTGCGACGCTACCCAGCGATTCACCTCCTGCTCGAGGATGGTGAGGGGCAGGGCGCCTTTGAGAAGGATCTGGTGGAACTGCCTGAGGTCGAAGCGTTGACCCAGCGCCGTCTGCGCCTCGCCGCGCAGCCGCATCCAGACGGTATGACCCACCTTGTAACTGCATGCTTGGCCCGGCGCGACGCAGTAACGGTCGATCTCGCGCTGGGTACGCGGGCGCGGGAAGCCGGTCGTATTGACCATATAGTCGGTCGCCCGGGCGCGGTCCCAGCGCATGTGGTGGATGCCGGTGTCGACGACCAGGCGGACGGCGCGGAACAGCAGCGACTGGAGCATGCCGACGCGGCCCAGCGAGTTGCCCTCGTAGACGCCGAGCTCGTCGGCGAGCGATTCCGCATAGAGCGCCCACCCTTCCGTATAGGCGCCGAACGGCGACAGCTTCAGCAGCATCGGCGTGTCGCGGCTCTCCTGCGCGAGGCTGATCTGCAGGTGATGGCCCGGCATCGCCTCGTGATAGGTGAGCGAGGGCAGACCGTATTTCGGCCAGTCGTGGGTGTCCTTGAGGTTGATGTAATAGAGCGCCGGCCGCGAGCTATCGAACGGCGCCGGGTTGTAATAGCCGTTGGGTGCGCCGTCCTGGATGAACTCGGGCACGCGCACCACCCGGATCTGCGACCGGATCTGCGTCGCGAAGGCGCGGGGCAGCAGCGTGTCGACCTGCTCGATCTGCCGGTTGAGGTCGGCGAGCAGCTGCTCGCGCCCGGCGTCGGTGTTGGGATAGAGCTGGGCCGGATCGGCATTGAGCGCGGTGAGCCGTGCGCCCACCTCGTCGCCGGCCAGCCCCTGCGCGTCGAGCAGTTCGCCGATCCGCGCGCTGATCTCCGCCACCTGGGTCAGGCCAAGCTGATGAACCTCCGCCGGGGTCATGGTGGTGGTCGTCGCCGCGCGGACGGCCGAGGCATAGTAGTCGCCGCCATTGGGCAGCCGCCACACGCCGGCCTCCTGCGTCGCGCGGCCGCGCAGCTCGCGGATCAATGCGATCTGACGATCAAGCGCGGGAAAGACCTTGCCGGTGACGATCGCCTCGGCCCGCGTCGCATAATCGCCGCCGAGACTGGCCTCGCCCGCCTTGCGGGCGATCGAGGTGACGAGGACCGTCTCGGCCGCCGGCACGCCGCGCAGCGCGTTCAGCTGGGCGAGCGTCGTATCGAGCGCGAAAGCGGGCGCGAACACGTTCTGCGCCGCATCCTGCCGCTGCTTCTGGCTGTTCTGGTCGAGCGCGGTGTCGAATGCATCGAGCCGCGCCAGATAGGCGTCGGCATCGCCGGCATTGTGCACGGCATGGTGCTGATCGAGGAAATCGGGAATATTCTGGTAGGCGCCGTCCTGCTGGCTGATCACATAGGGCGAATAGCCGACGCCGTTATTGCCATAAGGGATCGCGAGCCCCTCGAGGATGCTGTCGCCGAGGAAGCGGACGGTGTCGTAGTGCAGCTTGTGGCTCTCGGAGAGCCGGGCGCGGTCGATCCCCTCCATCTCGGCCTTGAAGCGGCGGTTGTCGGCGAGCCCGCGCGCCTGCGCTTCCGGCGAATAGTCGGTGAGCTTCGATTTCCACGCGGCATGTTCGCCGGTGTCGAGGCCCAGCATCGTCGCATATTCCGGATTCATCTCCATGAAGTAGAGGAACATCCGGTCGAGCAGACCGGTCAGCGCCGCGTCCGCGCTGCCCGCCGCCGCCTGCCCGAGCGCGGCCGAGGGGAGGAAGGCGAGCGCCGATGTCGCGCCGAGCGAGGCGATGAAGGTCCGTCTGTCCATGGAAAGCCGCTCCGGGTGAGTCGTGGGATGGCCCGTGCTGCCACCTTCCGATGCCCGGAGGCAAGACGGTGATTTAGTCCGCTATCACGGGCGGACCGTCGCCCTGCCGGGCCCTGCGCAGCAGCAGGAGCAGCGGGATGGCGATCAGGGTGACGATCATCATCAGATGGAAGTCGTCGATATAGGCGATCATCAGCGCCTGCCGGTTCACCTCGGCGTCGAGCAGCGCCGCCGCCGTGACGGTCAGCGGCTGGGCGGCGCCGATCGTCGGGTCGATCGGCGGCAGGCTGGCCGGCGTGACGTGCGCGGCGAGATCGGCATGGCTGATCTGGAGATTGCGGGCGAGCAGCACGCTCACCACAGAGATGCCGATCGACCCCCCGACGTTGCGCGAGAGATTGAGCAGGCTCGCCGCGGTGGTGCGGAAGCGCGCATCGAGCGTGCCGAAGGCGAGGGCGTTCAGCGGCACGAACAGGAAGCCCAGGGAGAAGCCCTGGACGACGCCGCTGACGATGATCGGCCGCTTGTCCATCTCGAGCGAGAAGCCCGACATCTGCCAGAGCGAAAGCGCCATCAGCGCGAGGCCGACGAGGATCAGCACGCGCGCGTCGACCCGACCGACGAGCCGGCCGACGACGATCATCGAGAGCAAGGTGCCGATCCCGCGCGGCGCGGTGAGGAAGCCCGATTGGAGCACCGAATAGCCGAACAGCCCCTGCAGCATCGGCGGCAGCAGGGCGAGGCCGGCGAGGAGCATCACCCCGGTGATTGCCATGAACAGCATGCCGGTGACGAAGTTGCGGTCCCTGAACATCGTCGAGTCGAACAGGGGTGCCTTGCTGGTCAGCATGTGGACGACGAACATCCAGGCGCCGGCGAGGAACAGGCCGGTCTCGATCCAGATCTCCCAGCTCGCGAACCAGTCGACCTGCTCGCCGCGGTCGAGCATCATCTGCAGGCCGCCGAGCGCGAGGGCCAATAACGCGAAGCCGAAAATGTCGAACCGCCGCTTCACGATCTTCGTGACCGGCAGGAAGCGCAGCAGCATGACGGTGGCGAGCACGCCGACCGGCAGGTTGACGAGGAACACCCAGCGCCAGTTGAAATTGTCGGTGAGCCAGCCGCCGAG
The DNA here is from genome assembly GCF_031157375.1 of Sphingosinicella sp. LHD-64. Classification (GTDB taxonomy): domain Bacteria; phylum Pseudomonadota; class Alphaproteobacteria; order Sphingomonadales; family Sphingomonadaceae; genus Allosphingosinicella. Next base: position 28,542 of record NZ_JAVIFV010000006.1, on the reverse strand, counting down.
CACGGGCCCCAGGATCGGCCCGACCATGATGCCGGCGCCGAACATCGCCATCGCCCGGCCGTGATTCTCCGGCCGGTTGATGTCGAACATCACCGCCTGGGCGAGCGGCACGAGGAAGGCGCCGGCGACGCCCTGGAGGATGCGGAACAGCACCATCTCCTCGAGGCTCGTCGCGACCGCGCAGAGCAAAGAGGCGATCGTGAAGGCGATCACCGACCAGACGAAGAGCGGCTTGCGCCCGACCCGGTCGGCGAGCCAGCCGGTGATCGGAATGGCGATGGCGGAGGCGACGATGTAGGAGGTCAGCACCCAGTTCACGGTATCGCGGGTCGCCCCCAGGCTGGTCTGCATGTGCGGCAGCGCGACGTTGGCGATCGTCGTGTCGAGCACCTGCATCAGCATCGCGAGGATCACCGCGACGGTGATCGCCGCGCGTTTGCCGGGGCTCATGTCGTAGAGGTGGGTGGGGGCGGCCGCCGCCATGGGATCAATGCCGGACCGCGACCTGCTGGCGCGGGCGGTCGCGCGTGTCGACCGTCACGTCGGCGGAAAGGCCGGCGATCAGCGGCCGGCCGGGATCGGCGTCGACCGCGATCCGCACCGGCACGCGCTGCGTCACCTTCACCCAATTGCCGGTGGCGTTCTGGGCGGGGAGGATCGAGAATTGCGATCCGGTGCCGGCGCCAATGCTCTGGACATGGCCATGGACGCGGACGCCGGGATAGGCGTCGAGCTCGACCTCCGCCGGCTGGCCGACATACATGTTGGTGAGGTCGGTCTCCTTGTAGTTCGCCTCGACATAGGTCGTCGCGCTGCGCACGATCGTCACCGCCGGCACGCCGCTGACCGCGGCATTGCCGGTCTGCAGCCGATCGGTCTGCGTCACGATGCCGTCCGCCGGCGCGCGCACCTCGGTGCGGGCGAGGTTGAGCAGCGCCTGGTCGCGGGCGACCCGCGCCGCCTGTACCGACGGTTGCTCGGCGACGCCGCCGCCGGTCAGCGCCGAACGGGCGGTGACAGCGGCGGACCGCGCATTGGCAAGCCGCTCGCGCGCCTCCTCGACGTCGTGCATCGCGTTGTCATAGGCGGTGCGGGTGGTGAAGCCGCGCTGGACCAGCGCCTCGTAGCGGGCGAAATTCTGCTCGGCATATTGGAGGTTCGCCTGGGCGCCCTGGATGTCCGCGCCGGTGCCCGCCACCTGGGCGGAGGCCTGCGCGACCTGGACCTCGGCGGCGCGGATCTGCGCCTCGGCATTGGCGAGCGCGATCCGGTAAGGACGCTGGTCGATGCGGAACAGCAGGTCGCCGCGGCGCACCCGCTGGTTCTCCCGCACGAAGACCTCGCCCACCGTCCCGGAAATCTCCGGCGCGACCGAGACCATGTCCTGCTGGACATAGGCATTGTCGGTCGAGACGTAGCGGCCCGAGGTCAGCCACATATAGCCGCCGAACGCGGCGAGCAGCAGCGGCACCGAGAGCATCAGGATCAGCCGCCATGGCCGCTTCTTCGGCTCGGCGGCGGCAGGAATGTCGGGCGGAGTGGCGACGGCGGCCGCCTCGACGGGCGGCTTGGGATCGGCTTCGCTCATTGTGCGGATACCCTGGTCTGTATGGCGTTGAGATTGTCGCGGACGCGGGCGAGCACGCGCGAGGCGACGGCCCGGTCCTCGGAGGACACGCCGGCGAGCAGGTCGGCGTGGAAGACGTCCGAAAGGGCGTCGAGCTCCTCGAGCACGGGCAGCGCTCTTTGAGTCAGGTGGATGCGCCAGACGCGTCGGTCGGCCTCGTCCTGGCGGCGCTCGACATAGCCGGCCTCGGCCAGGCGATCGACCATGCGCGAGAGGGTGATCGGCTCGACGTCCAGCGCTTCGGCGAGTTCGACCTGCTTCTGGCCGTCGCGGCGCGACAGCTTGGCGAGCACCCGCCACTGGGCGCGGGTCGAGCCGAGCACGGCGGCGCGCCGGTCGAAATCGCGGCGCAGCGCGTGGGCGGTCTCGACGACCTCGATGGCAAAGCGTTCCATGAGCGGAGATATAATAAGCATACTCATAAATTGCAAGACGCAATGCTGCGCCGCAACAAACGTTCGGCCTGGAAAAAAGCTCAGGCGGGCTGGCTGACCGCCTCGAGCAGGCCTTCGAACAGGCGGCGGCCATCGGTGCGGCCATGGGCGTCCTCGACCGCCCGCTCCGGGTGGGGCATCATGCCGAGCACGTTGCCGGCCTCGTTGAGGATGCCGGCAATGCCGCGTGCCGAGCCATTGACTTCGGCGGCATAGCGGAACGCCACCCGGCCTTCGCCTTCCAGCCGGTCGAGCGTCGCCGCGTCGGCCTGGTAATTGCCGTCATGATGGGCGACCGGAATTGCGACCGCCTCGCCGGCGCCGTAGCGGGCGGTGAACGCCGACTGGCTGTTCTCGACGGTCAGCGGCACATCCCGGCAGATGAAGGAGAGGCCGGCATTGCGCATCAGCGCGCCGGGAAGCAGGTGCGTCTCGGTGAGCACCTGGAAGCCGTTGCACACGCCGAGGATGAACACGCCGCGTTCGGCGGCGTCCTTCACCGCCCGCATCACCGGCGATTGCGCCGCCATCGCGCCGGAGCGCAGATAGTCGCCATAGGAAAAGCCGCCCGGGATCGCGATCAGGTCGAGGCCCTCGGGCAGCTCGGTCTCGCGATGCCAGACCATCGTCGGCGCCTTGCCCGTCACGATGCGAAGACCCTCGGCCATGTCGCGGTCGCAGTTCGAGCCGGGGAAGACGATGACAGCGCTTTTCATGCCGCGGCTCCCACGCGCTCGATCTTGAAATTCTCGATGACGGTGTTGGCGAGGAGCTTGCGGCACATGTCCTCGACCTCGGCGTCGCTGACCTTCGGATCGAGATCCAGCTCGATCAGCTTGCCGGCGCGCACGTCGTTGACGCCGGAAAAGCCGAGGCCCTCCAGCGCGTGATGGATGGCCTTGCCCTGCGGGTCGAGGACCCCGTTCTTGAGCGTCACATAGACACGGGTTTTCATGAATGCTCCGGCTGGTCGCGGGTTGGCCGCCATATGGTCCGATCCTGCCTGCGGCACAAGCGGTTCGCGTCCCTAATCGTCATGCCAGCGAAGGCTGGCATCTCATGGAGACCCGCCGAGACCTCCTGTCCCAAGACCCCAGCCTTCGCTGGGGTGACGAAGAGGGGGCTGGTTTTGCCGCTTGGGCTTACCTATCTCCCTCTCATGAGCGAAACGGCCGACATCTCCCTCTCCCCGAGCGCGGCGGCGCGGATCTCCGCGATTGCGGCGAAGCAGAACAAGCCGGCGATCCTGCGCCTGTCGGTCGAGGGCGGCGGCTGCGCGGGCTTCCAGTACCGCTTCGGCCTCGCCGATGCGGTCGAGGCGGACGACGTGACCGCCTCGACGGACGGCGTCACCCTCGCGGTCGACCAGCTCTCGCTCGATCTGGTCCGCGGCAGCATGGTCGATTTCGTCGAAAGCCTCGGGGGCGCGGCCTTCCAGGTGACCAATCCGAACGCCGCATCGGGCTGTGGCTGCGGGACGAGCTTTTCGATCTAGCTCGCGGCGGCTATCACCGCCGCCATGAAGATCGCCTCCTACAACATCAACGGCATCCGCGCGCGCATGCCCCGGCTCGTCGAATATCTCGAGGAGCAGAAGCCGGACGTGCTCTGCCTGCAGGAGCTCAAATGCGCCGACGACAATCTGCCGATCGGCGAGATCCAGGCGGCGGGCTATGACGGCATCTGGCACGGGCAGAAGGGCTTCAACGGCGTCGCCATCCTGACGCCCGGCGGCGCGCCGACGCTGCGCTGCATCGGTCTTCCCGGCGATCCCGACGACACCCACAGCCGCTATATCGAGGCGGAGGTGAACGGTGTGATCGTCGCCTCCATCTACCTCCCCAACGGCAATCCGGTCGGCACCGAGAAATTCGCCTACAAGCTCGCCTGGATGGACCGCCTACGCGCTCATGCCTCGGAGCTGCTCGCCGAGGAGCGGCCGGTGGTGCTCGCCGGCGACTGGAACGTGATCCCGACCGACGATCCCGACGACGTCTTCTCGGCCCGGGCGATGGCGTCCGACGCGCTCGCCCAGCCCGAAAGCCGCCAGGCGTTCCGCCGCATCCTCAATCTCGGCTACACCGACGCGATCCGCGCCCGCCATTCCGAGGGGGTGATGTACACCTTCTGGGATATGAAGACGAACGGCTGGGAGCGCGACGCGGGTTTCCGCATCGACCACCTCCTGCTTTCGCCCCAGGCCGCCGACCGGCTGTTCGATGCCGGCGTCGACAAGGACTATCGCGGCCGCGAGCGGCCCAGCGACCATACGCCGGCCTGGGTAATTCTCGACGACTAGGAACCGCGCTTCGGGAAAAGTGGCGCGCGGTGGGACTTGCGTTCCCCACAATGCGTTCGGTCGGCCTGAGGGCCGGACCCGTGCTACGGCAGCAAGATTCACCGTGTCGCGCGCGCCGGCCATTTGCATAACATGATCCGCCCGAGTCGCGAACCTCCCGCGCGCGACCGGTCCCCGCTCCGGCTCGGCTCGCCCGGACTCAGCAGCGCTGCGAGGTGCCGACCGATCCGTCGGGATTGGTGATGATGAGCTGGTCGGGGCCACCCCGGCGCACGCGAAGCGGGAAATCGCCATTCTCGCCGGTCAGCACCAGCCGGTCGCCGCTCAGCGTCCAGCGTCCCTCGCCGCCCAGATGGGTGCGGAAGGTGCCGTCGGCCCGGAACGCCACGTCCTTCATGCAGTCGCCATTGTCGCCCCAGCGGCCGACGAGCGCGGCCGCGGTGACCGGCGCGTCCGCCTGAGGCCGGGGCTGCGGTTTGCCGCTGAACGCAGAAGCGGGGGCCGCCGCCAGCACGCCGGCCATGAGGAGGACCGCCAGGCCTTTGCAGAGACGTCTTGCCATGATGATTCCCCCTCTCCCGCAGCCGGCCTAGCAGCGTGTCGATCGACCGCGCGTCCCGTTTGGGTCGGTGGTCAGGATCGTCCGCGCATCGGACGCCTCGAGCCGCAGCGACGTGTTGCCGCCCTGACCCGAGAGAAACAGCATCTCGCCGTCGAGCTCCCAGTCGCCGCCGCCGCCGTTGAAGGAGCGGAACGTCCCGTCGGGCAGGAATTGGACGGCCATGCCGCAATTGCCGTTATCGGTCCAGCTGCCGATCAGCATCGCCTCGGAGATGGCGACCGCTCCGTCCCCGAAGCCGCCGGACGGATCCTTGCCCCCGCCTGCGCCTGCGCCGTTGTTGGAAAAGGCCTGAAGCGAACGGCTGGACGTGACGCCGGCGTCGGCAACCTGGGTCGATCCTTGCCCGGTCGGCTTGCCGCCCGGCGCTGCGCCCTGGTTGCCCTCGGCCGCCATGTTGGCCTGGTTCGCCACCACGCCGCCGGACAGGCCGCCCTTCACGAAATCGCAGGCGCCGAGCGTCAGCACCGCCGCTGCCAGAACCACCGTCTTCATGCCTCGCGCCTCGCAACTGCCTTCCGCCGATCATAGCCCGCCGCCGGTTGATCGCAAAGCGCGGGGCGCGCTGCTTGCACCGGCCGGGAAAGCATGTTTGGCTGCCGCCGAGGTCATCAGGGGGGATCCGAACATGAAAACGGGACAGTTTTTTGCGGCCCTGGCGCTTCCGGCCGCCTTGCTCGCCGGCGCGCCGGCGGCGCATGCGGCCGAAGGCGAGGGGATCGGTGGCTTCTATGTCGGCATCCACGGTGGCCGCGGCAGCGACTCGTCCGACTGGGCGGGGACGCCGAACGGCAATCCGGCGCCGGGTTTCTCGACGGCGAACGTGGCCGATATCGATGCCAGCGGCTGGCTGCTCGGCGGCACCGTCGGCGGGCGCTGGCAGACCGGCTATCTCGTGCTCGGGCTGGAGGGCGAGGCGAGCTGGGCCAATCTCGAGGATTCCGCCGCAAATACAGCGTTCGCCGGCCGCACCAATACGACCGAGATCGACTGGATCGGCACCGTCACCGCCCAGTTCGGTATCCAGACCGGCAAGGTTCACGGCTATCTCGAAGCGGGCCTCGGCTTCACCGGCAGCGACTACAGCGTTGCGGATGCGGACGGCGTCGCGCCCGATCTCACCGGCGGCATCTCGGACACGCGCAGCGGTCCGGTCTTCGGCGCCGGCTTCGAATATCTGGTGAGCAGCGGTTTCTCGCTGCGCGGCGAATACAACTACATGAACTTCGGCTCGAACGATTATACGTTCGGCGGCGACACGTGGGAGATCGACCAAACCCTCCACGTCTTCCGCCTGGCCGCGCTGTACCGGTTCTAGCCCGGAGAGATGGGCGCTTCGTTCAGAGCGCCTTTTCGTAGATCCGGTAGATCCGGTTGACCTTGGATTCGATCGCATCGGCGATCGAGACCATCCCTTGGTTGTCGTCCAGGATCCAGCCGATCTCGCCACGCGTCATGCCGTGGACCGAGACGCCGGCGCGGCGGATATATTCGATCAGCATGAAGGCGAGCTGACTTGCCAGCCGGCTCGACTGGAGCCGCTTCCTGACGCCCATCAGCGCCACCCGGCCGTTCGGGAAGCGCTGGCGGTGGAGCCGCCACAGCAGCTTCGCCCAGCCAAACGGAAAGAGATTGCCCTTGAGGTCGCGGATGAAGAGGTTGAGGTCCGGCAGGGTGAGCATGAACGCGACCGGTTCGCCGTCGAGCTCCGCCACCTGGATGAGATCGGGGAAGACGATCGGCTTGAGCTTCTTGCCGGCAAAGGCGATCTCGCTGTCGGTCAGCGGGATGAAGCCCCAATTGTCCGACCAGGCGTCGTTCAGGATATTGAGGATGATCGCCGCCTCCTCGTCGAAGCGGCTCTTGTCGATCCGGCGCACGCGGATCCGCGGATTCTTCTCGCCCGAGGCCACGATCCGGCCGATCAGCGGCGGAAACGGCGTGTCGACGGCGAGGTCGTAGGTGACGAGGTCCTTGACCTTGGCGTAGCCGGCCTTCTCGACCCAGGCCTGGTAGGCGGCCTTGTTGTGCCCCATCATCACCATCGGCGGGTAATCGTGGCCGTGGACGAGCAGCCCCGGCTCGTCCCAGATGCCGAGGCTGAACGGGCCCATCGAGCGTGTCATGCCTTTCGCCCGCAGCCAGTCCTCGGCCGCGGCGATGAGCGCTCGGTACACGTCTTCGTCCTCGCCCTCGAACATGCCCCACTGGCCGAGCCCCGCGCCCATATGCTCCAGCACGAGCTGATCGACCTGGGCGGAGATGCGCCCGACCACCCGGCCGCCGCGCTCGGCGAGGAAGAATTCGCCCTCGGCATGCTCGAACCAGGGGTTCTTCCCCGGCGTGATCAGCGCACGGACTTCGTCCTTGAGCGGCGGCACCCAGTTCGGATCATCGGCATTGAGACGATAGGCGAGGTCGACGAAGGCCTTTTTGTCGGCCTTGGATGCGAGCGGACGGACGCTGATTGGGGCGGCGGGCATGGCGCGGGGATAGGGCAAAGGCCATCGCCGCGAAAGTGCCCGCGCAGCCGATCAGCCGACGAAGAGCGGCGCGGTCCGGTCGTGCCAGGGACGCGCCTGTTCGAGCTCGAAGGCCAGTTCCAGCAGCGCCTTCTCGCCTCCGGGTTCCGCGGCGAAGTGCAGGCCGATGGGGAGACCGTCCCGTGACCAGTGGAGCGGCAGGCTGATCGCCGGCGCGCCCGCGACATTCTGGATCGGCGTGTAGCCGACATAATCCCACATCCGGTCCTTCATCTCGGCCCAGCTCAGTCGCCCGTCGAGATAGCCGACCGGCGCGGGCGGGCGATTGAGCACGGGCGAGAGGATGACGTCGTAGCGCTCGAACCATTGGACATAGGCGCGCGCCGCGGCCTGCAATCGGGCCAGGTTGGCTTCGAAGGCGTCCGGCACGGTGTCGGCGCTGCGGGCCATGTCGAGGAAGGCCGGCTCGAACGCCTCGGCGGTCGCGACCTTTCCGGTCCGCTCCTCATAGGCGCGCACGATCCGGGCAGTGGCGGTGATCCAGTAGGTGCGGAAATCGTCGTTGAAGCCCGGCACCGGAAACGGCCAGGCGGCGGGTTCGACATGATGGCCGAGCCCGGCAAGCAGATGCGCCGCTGCCTCCAGCCCGTCGCGCACGTCGGTTGCCGGCGGACGATCCGTCTGGCTGACCGCGACCATCCCGATGCGCAGCCGCCGCCGGCCGGGCGCCTCGATGAGGCCGATCGGCGGGAACGCCGCCTCCGCCGACCGGTCCTCGGTGACCGCCAGCAGGGTTGCGCTGTCGCGGACGGAGCGCGACACGCAATGGTCCGATGCGAGCGCGAGCCGCGCCGGGCTCCTGCCCGAGGAGATCGTCCGGCCCCGCGACGGCTTCAGGCCGACGAGCCCGCAATTGGCCGCGGGGATGCGGATCGAGCCGCCGCCGTCATTGGCATGCGCGAACGGCAGGACGCCCGCGGCCACCGCCGCCGCGCTGCCGCCCGAGGAGCCGCCAGGGGAACGGTCGCGGTTCCACGGATTGCGGGTCGGGCCGAAGGCGAGCGGCTCGGTCGCACTCGATGCGCCATATTCGGGCGTTGCCGACTTGCCGAGGATGACCAGCCCAGCCTCCTCCAGCGCGGTCACATAGGGTGACTGGCTCGCCGCCGGCGGCAGGTCGGCCGTCGACCGGGACCCCGACCGGGTCGGCAGCCCGGCGACGTCGGTCAGGTCCTTGACCAGATAGGGCACGCCGGCGAAGGGCCCGGTCAGTCCGCCGGCGCGGGCGCGGGCCCGCGCCCGCTCATAGGCCTTCGTCACCATGAAGTTGAGCAGCGGATCGGCCCGCTCGATCCGTGCGATCGCCGCCTCCACCGCCTCGGACGCGCTGATCTCGCCCCGCCGGATGCGCGCCGCGAGCGCCACCGCATCTCCCGGCCCGCCCGGCGAGGCGGCGAACAGGCCTGGCGCCGCGCCCAGGGTGGCGGACAGCCCCGCCGCGGCGATGAACGAACGTCGTGTCAGCATCTTCTGTCCCCCGTCCAGGCCCGCTTCAGTTCTTGCGGGACGAATGAAGAAAGCGGAGCTTCCAGCCGTCGGCCGTGCGCACCAGGTGGGCGCTTTCCAGCCATTGCGGCGTCTGCAGCTGGCCGTCGGCGCCCAACCGCCAGCCCTCGCTGCGATAGCGGATCGTCGCGAGGTCCCCCGCCGCTTCGACGACCAGGTTGGAGAGGATCCAGCGCAGCTCGGGATAAGCCTGCCTCACGGCGGCGAGGCGATCGAACAGCACGTCGTTGGTCATCACCTCGCCCGCGTCGTAGAGCAGGAAATCGCCGGTCGTCAGCCGCGCCGCCGCCGCCCGGTCGCCGCGTTCGAGCGCGCCGAAATAGCCGGCCAGCACCGCACGGATCGCGGCTTCCTGCCCGACTGGCCCTTCCGGCCGCACGGAATTGACGATCTCGCGCAGGAAGCGCCCTTCCATCCGCGAGAAGGCGATCGGCTGGCCCGGCGGTGTGCCGCCGCCGAAGCCGAGGCGGAGCACGACAAGGTCGTGCGAGGGGATGATCCACATCGCCTGCCCGTCGATGCCGAGCATGGCATAGCTGTCCTCGGGAAGCTCCGGATCGTCGAGGCGCGAACGTGCCAGCCAAAGCTGCCCGGCATAATCGGGCGTACCGGCGGCGACCCAGGCCGGTGCCGGTGCGCGCAGCATGTCCATGAAGTCCGCGTCGAGCAACCGCTCCCCGTTCCAGGTGCCGTCCTGCAGCAGGAACTGGCCGAATCGCCCCCAGTCGCGCGCCGTCGCATGGCCGAAACCGGTCATGACCGGATTGCCGCGCGCGTCGCTGGAGACGGTCATGCTGGTCATTCCGATGGGCTCGTAGAGCGCGGCGCGCGGCCAGGCCGCGAAGCTCCGGCCGTGCCGCCGTAGCACCCGGTCGATGGCGGCGCTCAGCGCCACCGTGTCGCAATTGCGGTAGCGGCCGATCCGCCCCGCCGGAAACTCGGCGGGCCGCGCGAGTGCCCAGGCGAACGTATCGGGCTGCACGACGGCGGCGAGATGATCGGGATAGCCCTCGGCGTGCCAGCGCCGCGCGTCATAGCCGCGGCCGTCGCTGCAGCGCAGGCCTCCGCTCATCCGCAACAGGTCGAGCCAGCGGATCGATCGCCGGTCGTCGCCCGTCCATTCCTCGATCGGCACCGGATCGCGAAGCCGGATCAGCCCCTCGCCGGCGAGCAGGCCGACGAGCGCGGCCTGCACCGTCTTGGTCATCGACCAGCCTGCCAGCGGCGTCGTGGCGGTGATGCCGGGGGCGTAGCGCTCGGCGACGATGGCGCCGCGATGGACGACGAGCACGGCGCTGGTGCGTGCCGCCGGATCGGAGAAGGCCCGCGCGACTGCCCGGTCGATCGCCGCCGCGGCGGAGGCCGGCAGGCGCTCGCGCGAAACCGTCCAGTCCGCCCCGGTTGACGGCGCAACTGGCTCTCGTGATGCGGGCGGCAGATCGTCGGCGAGCGTGCAGCCCTGCCCACGGACATGGGTCGCCGTCCGGCTGCGCCCTTCCGCCCGCACCGTCACGCGCCCGCGGCGCCGGTCGACGATCGGCGGGGCGACCGTGCCGCGCGCGCCGATCCAGAAGAGGCCGCTGTGGGAAAGGAAGTCCGAAGCGGGAAGGCCGGTCAGGAAAACCGCGCCGCACGCCTCGAGCGCGACGCCGGCAAGCGGAAGGTCCATCGCTTCTGCATCTTCCGGAGCTGCGCCGGCTGGTGACGCGGCCCACAGAGCCACGGCCGCAATCGCGGCGAGACAGAAGGGCCGGGTCAATCGTCTGCGCACGCTTGACCGGCTAGCCAGTCGGAACGATACGATCCAATACATAGTTCGTCATCATCAAGACGCAGATTATATCGATGGACTTTCGCCAGCTTGAGCTGTTCGTGGCGGTTGCCGAGGAGTTGCATTTCGGCCGCGCGGCGGCGCGGATCGGCATGGCGCAGCCTCCCTTCAGCTATCAGATCCGCAGGCTCGAAGATCGGCTCGGCGCGACGCTGCTCGACCGCACCAGTCGCAAGGTGACGCTGACCCCGGCCGGCGCCCAGCTTCTACGGGAGGCCTACGGCCTGCTCGGACGCCGTGCGGAGATCGAGATGAACGTGCGGCGGGCGGGAAGGGGCGAAACCGGCACGCTGCGGATCGGCTTCGGCGCTAGCGCCGCATTCGGTATCCTCCCCGATGCGGTCCGCCGCTTCCGGGCGCGCTATCCCGATGTCGCGCTCAGCCTTCATGGCCATGATGTCGCCGAAGTACCCGCCGCCTTGTCGCGCGGCCTGATCGACGTCGCCTTCGTCCGCGCGCCGGTGACCCATGTCGGCGTCGTCACCGAACCGCTTTGCGCCGATCCCTTCATGGTGGCATTGCCGAGCGATCACCCGCGCGCCGGCGAGACCTGCTTCGAGCTGGCGTCGCTTGCCGATGAGCCGTTCGTCTTCGTGCCCCGGCGCGTCGCGCCAGACCTCCATGATCTGGTCATCGCCCAATGTCGCAAGGCCGGTTTCCCACCGCGCGTCGTGCAGGAGGCGGTGACCTGGCTGGAGGTGATGAGTTGCGTCGCCGCCGGCTTCGGCATAACGATCAATTCCCGTGCGATGTCGCGCCTCTGGCCGGACCATATCGTCTTTCGGGACCTGGACGACTTCGATGCGACCGCGGAGCAAGGCCTGGCCTATCTCGACTCCGACCCTTCCGAGACCGTCGCGAATTTCAGAGCGGACTGCCGGGCCGTCGCGCAGATCGCCTGAACCGTGCCCAATCCCAGTCTTCGGCCTAGTCTTCGGACCCTGGCGCCTGTTTAGCTGATGCGCTGGAACGTAACAGTCCGCCGATCCGCATCGATGGCAGTGAGCCGGACACGAAGCGCATCCCCCGGCGCGACCCGATGCGCGTCCACGCGCGCGACGACGGGGAGGTCGGCAAGCTGGATGCGCGCGCCGCGTCCGTCGATGTCGGTCACAACCGCCGGCAGAATCTCGTTCTCGCGGCCGCTCAGCATCACCGCTTCGGCGAGATCGATCACCGAGCGCTCGACTTGCCCGGCGATCGCGTCCGCCCGCGCCATCACCGCCGGCAGCTTCGCGAAGGCCTCGCCCGTCGCGGCGGGAACCGGATTTCCGTTCGCGATCGCCAGCGTCGCCTGCACGACGTAGCGATCGGCCAGCCGGCGCAGCGGCGCGGTCGCATGGGCATAGGTCGCGGCCATCGCGGCATGCCAAGGCGTGACGCCGTCGCGGAATGGCACGTAGAGCGCGCCGGGGCTGGCCCGGCGGATCGCCAGCATGAAGGCCGCCTGCTTCGGATCGGCGGGATCGAGCCCGGCCTCGAAGGCATCGAGCGATGTGCCCGCCGGCCAGTCGAGACCGAAGGCGCGGGCGGTCTGCCGCAGCCGGCCGATCGCCCGTTCGTCGGGCGCCTCCATCGTCCGGAACAGGCCGGTGCGATGGGCCTGAAGCGCATTCGCGACGGCGAGGTTCGTCGCCAGCGACAAGGCGGCGTTGCGGTCCTCCGAGAGGAGGCGCGGACGGAAGGCGAGCCGGAAGCCGCCATTCCCGTCCGATGCGACCTCCTGCTCCGGCGGGTCGACGCGGGCCGCGCCGCGCTGTCGCTCCGCGGCCTGGATGCGCCCGGCCAGCTCGGCGAAGCCGGGCGGCAGGTCGGCCTCGGCGACCTTGTCATAGGCGAGCTTGGCCCGGCTGCGGATGATCGCGCGTTCAACGCCGTCGAGGCCCACCGTGCCGTCGGGCGCGACCCGGACGGTGAACACGACCGCCGGCCGCGGCCCGTCCGGCAGCAGGCTGGCTGCGCCCTCGCTCAGCACCGGCGGATAGAGTCCCGCCTTGCCGTCGGGCAGATAGAGGGTCGCGCCCCGCCGCCACGCCTCGACATCGATCGGGTCGCCGTCCTCGACGAACCAGGCGACATCGGCAATGGCATAGTGAAGCAGGAGGTCGCTGCCGGCACGGTCGATCACGAAAGCCTGGTCGAGATCGGTGGAGGTCGCGGGGTCGAGGGTGACGAACGGCCGGTCGGTCCGGTCGACATGGTCCGACGGCGCGCGCTTCGCCGCGACCTCCGCGGCCGCGAGCACATCGGGCGGAAAGGACTCTGGCACCTTGAACTGGGTGCGGATGGCGGCGAGGCCGCGGCTCAGCGCGCCGGTCGGATCTGCAAGTGCCTTCATCGCCACCTTGGTAGACCGCAAGGCGGCGGTTCGGGAAGCCGGCTCAGCGCTTCAGCGCCGGCCACATCGCGACGACGATCACGCCGAGCAGCAGCCAGGAGACGACGTCGAACGGCCCGTCCTCGAGCAAGGCGCTGATCAGGCCGACGAGGCTGATCACGCCGAGCAGCGTCGGCACGCGATAGGCGCGCCACAGCCCCATGCGGGTCTTGCTCATGCGGCAGCCGCCGCCCGGGCGCGTTCGCCCGCCTCGAGAATCTCGCTGACGCGCTGATCGGTGGAGCCGCGCGCGCGGCGCAGCCAGAGGTAGAGGCCGCTGCCCAGCACGATGATCGTGGCGATGTCGAGCAACGCCCAGATGACCTTGAGCGGCAGGCCGCCATAGTCGCCGAAATGGAGCGGTTGCGAAAGCAGCAGCGTGGTGATGTACCAGGGCACTTCCGGCTCGGCCGTCACCTCGGCAGTCGCCGCATCGACCAGCACGGGCTTCATCAGCCGCTCGGTCAGCGGCGTGTTGCCGCGGAAGAAGACGCCGAGATGGTGGTTGCCGCTATAGCCGGTGCCGGGATAGCTGACGAAACCGGGCGTCATGCCGGGCGTCCGCGCGCGCGCCGCCGCCACCGTCGCGTCGAGCGAGGCGAAGCGCTCGGGCCGCAGCGCATCGGCATAATGCGCGCTGAACTCGGCCACGGCCTCGGCCTGCCAGGCGTAGAGGAGCGGGCGGGCCAGCGTGTTGATCGCTCCGGTCAGGCCGACGACCAGCGCCCAGGCGAGCGTCACCGCCCCGATCAGGTTGTGCATGTCGAGCCATTTCAGCCGCGCGCTGCCGTGGCGCCGCACCGTGCCGAAGTCGAGCTTGCGCATGAACGGTCCGTAGAGGACGATGCCGGAGACGAGCGCGACCGCGAAGAGCAGGGTCATCACGCCGAGGAACAGCGTCATGCCGAGCCCGAGGAACAGGTCGGTGTGCAGCCGGTAGATGAACATCATCACGCCGGAATCGAGCGCCTGCCGCCCAAGCTCCTCGCCGGTATGGGCGTCGAACAGGAAGACCTTCATGTCCTCGACCGTCACGTCCGGGCGCGGGCCGGTGTTGACGTAGACGACCGGCTCGTGATCGTCCCAGCCGAGGAACAGCGGCACGTCGCCGGGCGCGCGGGCCAGCGCGCTGGCCATGATGCCGTCGAGGCTCGCCGGCCGGGCGCCCTCGACCACCGCCGCGGGCTCCTTCATGTCCCGCGTCGCGTGGTCGATCTCCTCCCAGAAGATCAGCGGCAGGCCGGTGACGCACAGGATCAGCAGGAACAGCGTGCAGATGAGGCTCGTCCATTTGTGGACGAGATACCAGGCCTTGACCTTGCCGCGCGTCATCGTGCCGTCTCCCAGTTTGCAATCGTCCTCAGAACGTCATTGCGAGGAGCGGAGCGACGAAGCAATCCAGACTGACTTGAACGCCCGGCTGGATTGCTTCGCTTCGCTCGCAATGGCGGGGTGGGAGAGCTTGCGGAGACCATGCCTACCCTCAGAACCGATAGCCGAGCGTGGCGATAACCGACCGGCCGTTGCCCGTGAAGCAGTCGCCGAACGAGCGGCAGGGCGCGAAATAGTCGTTGTCGAACAGGTTGGTGGCGTTGATCGACAGCCGCCAGTGCTGGCGATAGTCGAGCTCGACCAGCGCATCGACCAGGGTGTAGCCGGGCGTGCGGACGGTCGGCGCGCCGAACAGGCCGATCGAGGTGGTCGATCCGACATAGCGTACGCCGCCGCCGAGCCTCAGATGGGCATCCGCCGAGAGCGGAAAGGTCCGCGCCGCCCAGGCCGAGGCGAGATGGCGCGGCGTGTCGTTCAATTGCTCGCCGATTTCCTCGGGATAGCCGCTCTCCTTCACGATCGCCTCGTTGTAGCTGTAGGCGGCGGTGATCGTGAAATGGCCGGGCAGGACGAAGCTCCCCTCGATCTCGAAGCCGCGCGACTTGATCCGCCCGGTCTGGATGATGTTGACCGGATTCTCGGGATCGTTGATCGGCCGGTTGGTCTCCTCGAGATCGTAGAGGCTGGCGGTGACGAGCACGCCGCGCCGCGGTTGCCACTTGAGGCCGATCTCATACTGGCGCCCGCGTTGCGGCACGAAGTCCTGGCCGCCGAAGTCGAGCCCGGCGAGCGGCAGAAACGCCTCGGAATAGCTCGCATAAGGCGAGAGACCCCAGCCGATCTCCCCGATCAGCCCTACGCGGAAAGTGGTCGCCTTGTCGATCCGTTCGACCTCGGAGCCGGGGCTCGTCGTCAGCGAGCGCGCCCGGTCGCGCCGCGCGCCCACCACCAGCGTGACGCGGTCGGCATAGCGGATCTGGTCCTGCACATAGATACCGAGCTGGGTGTTGCGCTGATCGGGGAGGTCGACGAGTGGCACCGGCGTCACGCCGGTGGATACCGGATCGTAGATGTCGATCGGCGTGGTGACGCCGCTGCCGCTCCGCGCGCGCTGTCGATAGTCGGTATAGTCGAGGCCGGCGAGCAGCAGATGCTCGAACGGGCCGGTCGAGAAGCGTAGCTCCAGGTTGGTGTCGGAGTTGAACGTGCGCAGGTGCTGGCGGGTGCCGTAGATGAAGCGGTTCACCACCCGGTCGTCGGCGTCGATGAACGGGTCGAGCGGGTTCGAATAGACGTCCGGATAAAGTTCCTGGAAGAAGGTGTCCGCGTCGAGATAGCGCAGGCTGGTGCGCGCGGTCACCGCATCGGAAAAGCGATGCTCGGCGAGCAGCGTCCCGACATATTGGGTCGTGCGCAGCCGGTCCTGCTCCGGATCGCCGAGGAAGGTCGACAGGTCGAGCCGCTCCTCCTCCGGCGCCAGGATGGTGGCGATGATCGGCAGGAACTGCTGGGTCGAAGCGCCGCGGTCGCGCTGATAGGTGCCGATGAGGGTGATCGACGTGTCGGGGCCGGGGCGCCAGGTCAGCGACGGATTGATCACGATGCGGTCGTCGTCGACGAAATCGGTCTGCGTCCCCGCATCGCGCACCACGGCCACCAGCCGTCCGGCGAGCGTGCCGCCGGCATCGAGGCTGCCGGTGAGGTCGATCTGCCCCTGATAGCGGTCGAAGCTGCCGTATTGGACGGCGATCTCGCCGCCGAAGGCGCCGAATTGCGGGCGCTTGCTCACCATGTTGACGATGCCGCCATTGGCGCCCTGGCCATAGAGCACGGAGGAGGGGCCGCGCAGGATCTCGACCCGCTCCAGAGTCTCGACCGAGATGCGCGGCAGCACCGCATAGTTGAAGATGCGCCGCATGCCGTCGAGATATTCGACCGGATTGAGGCCGCGGATCGCGCTGGTGTCGCCGCGCGAATCGAGCCCGTAGGCCTCGCCGGTCACGCCCGCGGAATAGCGCAGCGTCTCCTGCAGGTTGCGCGCGCCGCGATCGGTGAAGAGGTCGTTCGAAATGACGCTGATCGATTGCGGCGTCTCGATCAGCGGGGTGTCGGTCTTGGTGGCGGTGATCGCGTTGGCGGTGACGACGATCTCGTCGCCGGGTGCACCGGTGTCAGCCGGCTGCGCAGCCGCC
Organism: Sphingosinicella sp. LHD-64; assembly: GCF_031157375.1. Lineage (GTDB taxonomy): Bacteria > Pseudomonadota > Alphaproteobacteria > Sphingomonadales > Sphingomonadaceae > Allosphingosinicella. The sequence continues at coordinate 11,782 of NZ_JAVIFV010000006.1, read as the reverse complement.
AGACCCGCGCCGGAAACAGACAGCAGCGCAGCGGCACGCACGCACAACGACAGACCCCGAACCATGACCCACCCTTCGATTGTTATTGAGAACGGGTCGCGGCTAACCTTGTTGCGAGGGATTTGCAATAGCGATCCCAACGCGATGCACGTTCATCCGGCGTTCAGCCTCTATGCTACAAATGTAGCATCATCGGCAAATCGAGGAGGCGGCGATGATCGTGCGGGTCTGGGTGACGGTGTTCCTGGCCGCCGGTTTCCTTGCGGCGGTGCATCCGGCGCTGGCCGAGGATGCCGAGCAGGCGCTCGACACGACGATCGAGCGTGCGATCCGCGCCGGCGGCCCCTTCTTCACGCCCGCCGAGCAGGCCGTGATCAATCGCGCCTGCGGCTACGCGCCCGGCGAATGGGACGGCTATGAGCTCAACATGCACCGGGACGTGCTTCGCTGCACCGATGGCCGCCGCGTCGACGATCCGGCCGTGCGCCGCGTCGTCCGCAACGCCGGCCCGCGCATCGGGCGCCGGGTCGAGGCCGCCATGGCGCGCCCCGAGGTGACGGCCGCCATCAACCGCGTCGCCGCCGAGGCGACCGCCGCGGCCCTGCGCGAGATCGGTTCCGACTAGCGCGGAATGTTCGCAGGAAATCGGCGCATCCGCGACAGCGGCGGATCAGGCCGACTTTTCCCTTTGCCGCGGATGGCCGGTCGTCACGCCGCCGGACAGCTCCGCGACCCACGGCCAGCGCCTGGCGGCCGTCTCGTCATAGCCGAGGTTGAACACGGTCGGGCTCTTCGCCGGGCGCTCCGAGCGGTCGTAGAACGTCCCGAACAGCTTGTCCCAGAAGAAGGTGGTGATGCCGTAATTGCCGTTCTCGTCGTGGAAGTGGTGCGCCATGTGGCGCCTCTTCATCTCGACGAGCAGCTTGTGGCGCGGCTTGTAGGCGAGGTGCTGGATGCAGTGCACGAACTCGTAGATGCAGGTCGTGATCAGCCCGGTCGCGAACGCGATCGCGGCGCCGCCGAAGCCGGCGTCCCAGAAGCTGCCGATCGCCCAGCCGAGCGGAATCACGCCGATCGCGATCGTCGGCAGCGTCGTGTGCAGCGCGCCGAACAGGACCTCGAGATGGTTGGGGTCCTGGTGGTGATCGTAGTGGATCCGCTTCCAGGTCGCGGCGAGGAACTGGCGCTTGAACATCCAGCGGCTGTGCAGCACCCAACGGTGCAGCACGTACCAGATGAGCGGATAGGCGACGCTCGCCGTGCCGATCGCCAGCAGGGTCGGCACCACCGGCGCCGGCGACCAGGCGAACGCGCCGAGCGCGACGACCGACAGCAGCAGATAGGCAATGATCGCCGGATACTGGAAATAGGCGACGACCAGCTCCTTGAAGGTCATCTTGTCGAGATGATGCTCGCGCTGCCAGAAGGCGGTGCGCAGGAGCTTCAGTTCGGGGCTTTGGGCGGTCTTCACGTCGCTGTCCTTAACGCGCTCACGACCCGAAGGGGAGCGCTTTCCTGTTCACATATGCATCCGGCAGATGGATTTGCAATGCGGCGCTTTTGCGGCGGGGGCGGGGCGCTGGCCTGACCCGGACGCTGCCAAGTGTCGGGAACTCCATGGTTCCGGCGCCGTTTCTATCCTTCGGATGTAAGCGTGGAGGTGGGTATGAAAGCGTTGTTTGCAGCGATCGCGCTGGCGTTGTGCGTCGGGATCGGCAGTCCGGCCCCAGCCGCCGCCCAGGATTGGCTGGGCTCGCATCTGCAGGCCCAGCGTCACGACAATCTCCGCCGCCACCAGCAGCGTATCCGCGAACAACGCCAGGCGCGAAGCGGCCGCGGACTTTCCGCCCATCAGAAGGCCTGCGCGCGCCGCTACCGCAGCTACAATCCGCGCACCGACCGCTACACGGTGCGGCCCGGCGTCACCGCACGTTGCCGGCTGTAGGGCAAATAGGCATCGAGCCCGCTGCCCCTCTCCCCCACGGGGAGAGGGGTTGGGGTGAGGGGGTTCTGAGTCAGAGAATAATCCCGGCCGCCCGACCCCCTCACCCTGCCCTCTCCCCGAAGGGAGACGGGGAAAGAAGGTGGATGTCGATACAGCCTAGACCCGGTAGTTGAAGCTGATGCTGATCCGGTCGCCCTTCTGCGTGCCGGGCACGACCTCGTGGCGCAGCCAGCTTTCCCAGAGGAAGATCGTGCCCGGCTTCGGCTCGGCATAGACGAAGGTCCTGAGCGACTCCGGCGCGTCCGGGGTGCGCGGCGGCGCGGCCATCATCAGCGGCAGGCGCGGATCCTCCAGCTTCAGCGCCCCCGCGCCCGGCGGCACGGCGACATAGACGGTGCCGGAGACGACGCTGTGCGGGTGGATATGGCCGCTGTGCGTCCCGCCGGGCTTCAGGACGTTCACCCACAGGCTGTCGAGCTTCAGCCGCCGCCCGCCCAGATCGAACGCGCAATCCTTCGCGAAGGCGGCGACATGGCGGTTCAGGTGCCGCACCAGATCGCCGAAGCGCGGATCGCGGTCCGGCAGGTCGTTGAGCGAGGCATAGGAGGTGTAGCCGCGATAGCCGTGTGCGCGGCTCCAGCGCCGCCCGGCCATGTCCTCATCGGCGAGGGCGAGGCACGCCTCCTTCAGTTCGGGCAGCAGGCCGGGATCGGCGAGGTCGCCCGCGTAGAAGCGGGTGGCGAAGAGGTCGCGGCTGGTCATCGCCCGTTCCTGCCGCCGGCGAACGGGATTTGCAAAACAGGATTCCGTCCCGATGGCGATTGCGTCCCCCGCTTCTCCGACATCCGCCCGGGCTTTTCCTCTCGTAAAGTTCACGATCTCCCGCGACTCCGTGAACTTCCCCTTCGTTCGATGCCTCGTACCTTCGGCTGCGCTCGGGACGGCCTGGTGCTCGGCTGGCGCGGTATCCGGCGCGATACGGATGGCGGGATGATCGGGAGATCGGCGACGGGCGCGGGCGGCATCGGCGGATGCGACGGTCCGATGGTCGCACTGGCCATGGGGGCTTCGGAAACGGGCCCAGGGACGCAGAGCGGGCGCATCGTGGATCGACGATATGAAAGAGCCGATGCGGAACATAACAGAAACAGACTCTGTAGGAAGGCTCGCCGGGAAGGCCACCGTCAATCGTTCATTTGTGCTTTCGCGCGGAGACACCGGGAGGCGTTCGGTAGACTGGCACCGTAACACCACCGTAATCCGAACAGGATTGCAAAATAGGATCGTATGTTCTATTTATGTTCCCGAGGCGCTAATCTGCATGTCTCATGATAAAATGGGTCATGGACGGTTAACCCACCGACGCGTATAGGGGGACCCCATGTCAATCGCATACCCCGACTACAAGCCGGTGGCCGCGCTTGGGTTTGACCACCTCAAATCGATTCAGACGATTGCTTACTTTGTCCGGAAAGCGGGTGGATCAGCCGAGAAGCTTAAGCTCATCAAGCTGGTTTATCTGGCTGACCGGCTGTCGTTCGCGCGCCGGGGTAAGCCGATCAACTTCGACTCGTATTTCTCCCTCCCACACGGTCCTGTTGCGTCCAGCGCCCTCAACGGCATGGACCACAACTTATCTGATGGAGCTTGGCATGCATTGGCTCTGGCTGAGAATCGTAAGGACGTAACGATTATCGGCGAGGTGACTGAAGATCGATTAAGTCGAGCGGATCGAGCGATCTTGGATGCGACGTGGGATGAGTTCGGGGTCATGACGGCTTCCCAAATCCGCAATTGGACCCACAAGCATTGCCCTGAATATGTCGAAGTCGGCCCGGCAGCGAGCCTTCCGATTGATCTATCGGAATTACTCGCACAAGTCGGGATTAATGACCCCGATAATAGTGCGCGCGATCTGCGCACACTACAAAAGGAAGTGGGTCGCTTAGGGCGGCTGCGTGCCGCTTAGCGTCAGCGCGACGTTTCTGATGCACAATACCGGCGGGGCTCATAATCCTGCCGGAGCCCACCTGATGATTTGTGTGGCCATCAACGTTCAAAAGGACTTGGCTGTTATTGTGCCGATAGTGACTCGGCACGAACGCTCCGATTCGTCGTGTGTCCTGAACGTAGGTGACCATCCCTTTATCAATCGGGAATCATGTGCATCTTACGATTTCGCCCAAGTGGTATCTCTCAACGATACCAACCAACAGATTGCAAAGGGTCACATCAAACTCCGAGCATCCGTCAGCGCGGATGTCTTGTATCGTCTTCAGGCTGGCTTCGTACTTTCAGACGAAACGGCGCCTTGGATTTTCGAGGCGGCCAGTGGTCAGAAACTGACGATTTTTCTCAAGGGCAAAGGCTATATAAAATAGGTTCTTGTGGGCTTTCGGTGGGTGTCGTGCCAATTCACCTGATATGAAGATGGTCGGCCAGAATACCATCATTTCGCGCTCGGGCGGTGATTCATGCCCATATAGACACCGCCGGCCTTCAGCTCGGCGACCATCTGGTCGATCCGCTTCTGCCGCGTGTCCGACTGCCGGGCGCTGGCGATCCAGCCGAGATAGTCGTTGCGCTGGTAGTGGGGGCGGGCGTCATAGTCCGCGGTGACGCCCCCGGCCTTCAGCGCGGCGCGGACATCGTCGGGCATCGCATGGATCGGCCGTTTCGCCATCGCCTCACTCCGGCTGCTGCATCCTCATCGCGATATCGCTCATGAAGCGGGCGTCGTCACCTCTGGCGAGCCAGTCCGCCTCGGCGGCGATGGCGGCGAGGAGATCGGCGAGTTCGTCCGTCTCCGCCTTGGCGTAGTTGCCGAGGACGTGCTTCGTCACCCTGTCCTTGTGGCCGGGATGGCCGATGCCGATCCGCACCCGGCGGAAATCGGGGCCGAGATGGGCGTCGAGTGACCTCAGGCCATTGTGGCCGGCGGTGCCGCCGCCGGTCTTCACCTTCACCTTGAACGGGGCGAGATCGAGCTCGTCGTGGAAGGCGGTGACGGCGCCGGCGTCGAGCTTGAAGAAGTCCATCGCCGCGCGGGTCGCCCGGCCGCTGTCGTTCATGAAGGTCGCGGGCTTCAGCAGCAGGATGCGGCTGGTGCCGATCCGACCCTGCTGGGCCCAGCCGTGAAAGGCCTTCTTCGCCGGCTCGAAATTGTGGATTTCGGCGATCGCATCGACCGCCATGAAGCCGACATTGTGCCGGTGCATCGCATATTGCGCGCCTGGATTGCCGAGGCCGACCCAGATCTGCACGGGTGCGAAATCCCCCCAAGCCTTCGGATCATCTGGCACCTCGGGTGCCGAGGCGGGCTGGCCCGGCACCTCGACAGCCCGCGGGCCGAAGAGGGAACCGAGCCAGGAAAGTACGGACAATTACTGGGCCTCTTCGCCGCCCTCGGACGCTGCGTCCTCGCCGACGGTCGGCACTTCGTCCGCCGCGGGCTCCTCGGCGCCCTCGGCCGCCGCCGCGGCTTCCGCCGCCTCGGCCTTGACGCCGGACGGGGCGACGATCGTCGCGATGGTGAAGTCGCGGTCGGTGATCGCGCTGGTCGTGCCCTTGGGCAGGGTGACGGCGCTGATGTGGATCGAATCGCCGATGTCGGTGCCGGCGAGGTCGACGATCACGTCCTCAGGGATCTCGGCCGCGTCGCAGACCAGGTCGAGCTCGTGGCGCACCGCGTTGAGCACGCCGCCGCGCTTGATGCCCTTCGACAGCTCGTCGTTGATGAACCGGATCGGCACCGCGACGGTGACCGTCGCATGCTCGGAGATGCGCAGGAAATCGACATGCAGCGGCCGATCGGTGACCGGATGGAACTGGACGTCCTTCGGCAGGGTGCGGACCGGCTGGCCGCCCGCGTCGATCATCACCACCGAGTTCATGAAGTGGCCCGTGTTGAGGGCCTTCATCAGCACCTTCTCCTCGACGTGGATCGAGAGGGGCGCTTCGTTGTTGCCGTAGACGACGGCGGGCACGCGGCCATCGCGACGCAGGTGACGGGAGGCTCCCTTGCCAGCCCGTTCGCGCGTCTCGGCCGACAGCGTAAGCTGTTCGCTCATTGCATGTCTCCAGAATGCGGGTTCAATATCCCCCGCACACGCCTCCAGGGATGACCATGCGCGGGAAGGCGCGGCCTATAGGGGAAGCGGGGGCCGGGCGCAAGGACTCCCGCAGGGCGCCTCGACATGCGGCACGCGTTCGGCACGAAGGCCGCCCTCCGCAAGCGCCGCCTGGACGCTGTCGCTGCCGGCGAGATGGCCGGCGCCGACGGCGAGGAACACCGTTCCCGGACGCGCCATCCGCTGGCGGATCCAGTCCGCCCAGGCGCGGTTGCGCTCGGTGAAGAGCAGGCGGTGCAGTGCCGGATCCTCCTCGCTCTGGGCGTCGAGCATCGCGACCAGCCGCTCCACGTCGCCGGTCGACCAGGCCTCCAGCATCGGGCCGAGCTCGCTCGCGACGTCGTCATGCGCCTCGAGCGTCTGGGCGAGCATCGCCACCTGCTGCGCCTCGGGCATCGAATCGAGCATCTGAAGCTGCCGTTCCACGCTCTCCAGCTCCCCGACCGGCATGTTGCGCGCACGTGCGGCGCGGGTGAGCACGCCCTCCGGGCCGTTGGCGGCGCCGATGCCGATCTGCCGCCCGCCGACGGCGGACAAGGTCATCGCGACGAACCAGGGCTTCATCCGGTCGAACCGCTCGGCCGGCAGGTTCGCGCCGGCGAGTATGTTGTTCAGCGCGGCTCGCTGATCGGGGGTCAGGCGCTGCGACAGGCTCTCGCCTTCGGGATAGCGGGCATAGCGGGCGACGAGCTGGCCCATGCTCGCCAGGTCGTCGGGAATGATCGCCTCCAGCACCAGCTCGTTCGAGGCATCGAACGCCGTCCTGACCTCGTCGTTGAACCAGGGCCGCTCGTCGAGCAGGTGGAAGGTGCCGAAGAGGTAGATCGTCGTGTCCTCGTCGCGCACCACCCACAAGGCGGGATCGGCATCGGGCAGCGGCGCCGCCTGGGCGGTGGGGGAGGGCGCGGGCGGGCGCGCCGGGGCCGCCTCCTGGGCGAGGGCGGGCGCGGAGGCGAAGGCCAGCGCGGCGGCCGCCAGCCGCTTCAGGAGCTGAAAGGCCCTTTTCTTCCGGCGGCTCATCCGCCCAATCAGGTGACGATCGATACGCAACATCGGTCTCCATGTTCGCGCCCTCTTTCCCGGCAGGAGAGCAGGGGCGATATGGAGGGTGCATGAACAAGCTTCAAACCCTCGTCGCCGAAGAGCTGGCGCGGCCGGTCGATCCGCAGGTGACGGCGATGGCGGCCGCCCTGGCGGCGGACTATCCCGAGGCGGCCAGGGCGGTGCTGTTCTACGGGTCGTGCCTGAGGCAGCGCGAGCTCGACGGGCTGATGCTCGATTTCTACCTGATCGTGTCCGACTATCGCGACGCCTATGGCAGTGCCTGGCTGACCCTCGCCAACCGCATGGTGCCGCCCAACGTCTTCCCCTTCGAGCATGAGGGCCTCATCGCCAAATATGCGGTGCTGAGCGAGGCGGATTTCGCGCGGGAAGCCGACAGGTTGGCGAGCACCGTATCGGTGTGGGCGCGTTTTGCTCAGCCATCGCGGTTGGTTTGGGCTTCGGACGGGGACGCGCGGTCGAGGGTCGTCGAGACCGTGGCGCGTGCGGCTCCGACACTGCTGAACGCTGCAGCAGCCGTCGCAGCCGAAACCCAATCGTCCATCACCTCCCTCGATCTCTGGCGTCTCGGATTCAGGCTGACCTATGACGCCGAGCTAAGGGCCGAAAGGACCGACCGATCAACTTCGATCGTCGATCTGGATGCGGATCGCTATCTCCTTTTCACAGAACCAGCGCTTGAGCATACGCCGCTGGCATTATGTGAGCGGAGGGGTGTCGTCGATCTAACGGGGCTCGACTGGCGTGATCTGGCATGGGAACGCCAACTTTGGCCGAAACGCCGCTGGAAGGGCAAGGCCCTGACCCTGCTGAGGCTCGCCAAGGCGACGACGACGTTCGCCGGCGGCGTCGACTATCTCGCCTGGAAGATCAATCGTCATGCCGGCGCGGGGATCGAGGTGAAGCCGTGGATGCGGCGCTGGCCGATCCTGGGGGCGCTTACGCTGCTGCCTCGCCTCTGGCGGGGGGGCGCGATCCGCTGACGCCGCGCAGCGCCGCCTCGACGGTGTCGGCCAGAGCGGAGACGGTGAACGGCTTGCGCAGGAGCTCGCCACCCATCAGGTCCTCGGTCTCGCCGGCCTCGCCGACATAGCCGGTGACGAACATGACCGGGAGGTGCGGATGCTGGCGGCGCAGCTCCGCAGCGAGCTCGGTGCCGGTCATCTCCGGCATCATCACGTCGGTGATGACGAGATCGAAATCCGACGTCCGGGTGAGGAGGTCCAGCGCCTCGCGTCCGCCCGAGCAGGCGACCGGGCGGTAGCCCAGCTCCTCCAGCGCATCCATGGTCGAGCGGCTGACCCGGGGATCGTCCTCGACCACCAGGATCGAGCCGGCGCCGCGGCCACGCTCCGGTGCCGGCGCGGGGCGTGGCGCGCGTGCGGCGGCGGCGCGCGCGGCCGCCTTGTCCGCGGCGGCGAGCGAACGGGGCAGGAAGACCGAGACGGTGGTGCCTTTGCCGACCTCGGATTCGATGGTGACGTCGCCGCCCGACTGGCGGGCGAAGGCGAAGAGCTGGGAGAGGCCGAGGCCGGTGCCCTTGCCCATCGGCTTGGTGGTGAAGAAGGGTTCGAACACGCGGTGGAGGTTTTCCGGCGGGATGCCCTTGCCGGTGTCGATTACCTGGATGCGGACATAGTCGCCGGTGTCGAGCGCCTCGCGCGGCGCGGCAAGGGCGATGTTCTCGACCGCGATCGTCAGCGTGCCCGCGCCGTCCATCGCGTCGCGGGCGTTGACCGCGAGGTTGAGGATCGCATTCTCGAGCTGGGTGCGGTCGGCCCAGACATGCCAGGGCTCGTCGGCGAAGCGGGTCAGGACCTGGATGCGCTCGCCGATCGCGCGGTCGGCGAGGTCGAGCATGTCCTCGACCAGCTCGGACGGCGCGATGGCCTCGGGGACGAGGGGCTCGGCGCGGGCGAAGGTCAGAAGGCGGCGGGTCAGCGCGGCGGCGCGGGTGGCGCCCTCCATCGCATTGTCGAGGTGGAACTCGACCTCGCGTCGGGAGCCGTGGAGCTTGCGGCGGGCAAGATCGAGACCGCCGACGACGACTGCGAGCATGTTGTTGAAATCGTGGGCGATGCCGCCGGTGAGCTGGCCGACGGCCTCCATCTTCTGGACCTGGCGCAGCTGCGCCTCGGCGGCGGCGCGCTCGGCCGCCTCGGTCTTCAACGCCGCATTGGCCTCGACCAGCTCGAGGGTGCGCGCCTGCACGGCGTCCTCGAGTCCCGAGGCGCGGATCGCCTCGCTTTCCGCCTCGCGGCGGGCGTAGACCGCGTCGACGAAGGTGCGCCACGCCATGATCGCGAGTCCGACCGCACCGAGGCCGATCAGGATGGCGAGCCAGCCGAGCCATTCCGTATAGGCGTCGGCGCGCGCGACGAAACCCTGCGTCTCCTCGACCCGCCGGGTGAGCTTGGCGCGCTCGGCCCGCGAGATGTCGCTAAGGAGTACGCGGAGCGCTGGCAGGGTGGGCGCGGCCGCGGCCTGATAGAGCAGGCCAAGCCCGCCCGAGCCCTCGCCGCGCTGGGCGGCGCTTGCGGCCGGGACCAGTTCGGCATTGCGCTGGTCGAACAACTGCTTCAGCCGGTCGATGCGCGCCGCCTGGTCGGTGTCGCGGCGGATCAACCGCTCGAGCTGGCCGATCTGATAGTCCGCGGCGCGCCATTCGTTGTAATAATCGGTGCCGGTCTGCCGCTGCTCGTCGAGCACGTAGCGGCCGAGCGCAGCTTCCGAACGGGCGATTGCGGCGTCGATCGAGCGGGTGAGCACCATGACCTCGTAGGTGCGCCGCTCCCAGCCGAGCGCCTCGTCGCGGGCGCGGTTCGACCAGGTGATCATGAAGATGAGCGCAATCAGGGCGAGAGTCGCCAGCAAGGCGCCGGCGCTCACCCATACGGCCCGCCAGGTGGAGGGTCCGCCCTCCTCGGGAACGGCTTCGAGCCCCTCGTCCGCCATGACGGCGGACTAGTAGAATAAGGTTAACAAGTTGGAAAGGAAGTTTGCGGGCGCCCCGGGGAGCGCCTAGCCGATCACCCCGGTCGCCTTGCCCGCATTCTCGAACATCCGGAGGATCTGGCCGACCTCCTCGTCGCTGTGCGCGGCGCAGAGCGAGCAGCGCAGCAGCGTCATGTTCGCCGGCGTCGCGGGCGGGCGGGCGAGGTTGACGTAAAGCCCCTCGGCGAGCAGCGCCTCCCACATCGCGGCGCCCTTTTCGAGATCGGGCATGAGGACCGCGATGATCGCCGATTGCGGCACGTCGGTCCCGAGCTGGAAGCCGAGCCCCTTGAGACCCGCATGGAGCCGCTTGGAATTCTCCCAGAGATGGGCGCGCTTCTCGGGCACGTGCATCAGCTTGCGGATCGAGGTCGCAGCGGTGGCGACGACGCTCGGCGGCAACGAGGCGGTGAAGACATAGGGGCGGCAGACGAGCCGCAATATCTCGAACTTGGGATGGTTCGAAACGCAGAAGCCGCCGACCGTGCCGACGCTCTTCGAGAAGGTGCCGATGATGAAGTCGACCTCGTCGATAATGCCCTGATCCTCGGCAACGCCGCGACCGTTGGGGCCGATGAAGCCCATCGAATGGGCCTCGTCGACCAGCACCATCGCGCCGGCGGCCTTGGAGACCGCGACCATCTCCTTCAGCGGCGCAACATCGCCGAGCATCGAATAGACGCCTTCCAGGACGACGAGCTTGCCCGCGCCCTCCGGAATGCGGGCAAGCCGCTTCTCCAGCGCGCCGATGTCGTTGTGACGGAACGGGACGATCTCGGCGTCGCCCATCTTGCAGCCGTCGTAGATCGAGGCGTGGCTGTCGATATCGAGGACGACATAGTCGCCCTTGCCGGCGATGGTGGAAATGATGCCGAGATTGGCCTGGTAGCCGGTCGAGAACACCATGGCATGGTCCATGGCGTAGAAGTCCTTGAGCGCCTCCTCGACCGCCTTATGGCCGACATAGGTGCCGTTGAGGACGCGGCTGCCGGTGGTGCCGGAGCCGAACTCGTCGAGCGCCTCATGGCCCGCGGCGATGACGTCGGGGTCGAACGTCATGCCCATATAATTGTAGGTGCCCAGCAGGATGGTTTCCCTGCCGTTGCAGATCGCGCGGGTCGGCGAGAGCACCTTCTCCATGACGAGGCTGAAGGGATCCTTGACCCCGGTCGCGAGCAGGGCCTCGCGCTGGGCGATCAGCGGATCGAATTTGGAGAAGAGGTCGGTGGCGGGCGCATCGGCGTCCGCCGTCTGGCGGAGGGCGTCGGTCATCGTGGCTCAGCCTTCGTTCTTCAGGCTCTCGACCGCGTCGACGAGCTGGCCGACATTCTCGATCTCGGCCTGCATGTTCATGGTGATGAGGATGTCGAACTCGTCCTCCACGGAGGCGACGAAATCCATCACCACCAGGCTGTCCCATTCGAGGTCGCCCGCAAAGGTGGTGGCATCCGCGAGGGGGACGCCCTTCTTGTTGAACGGCGCGATCAGCTTGGCGACCTTGTCGAAGGTCTCGTCTCTGTCGGTCATACTTGGCCCTTTAGGATTGCCGGGCCCATGTGCCAAGCGAATAGGGCGGAAAGGCGGCGTCGGGGCGTCGCCTTGGATTTCAGATGACGATGAAGTCGCTGGCGGCGAGGGCCGGCGCGGTCTG
>NZ_JAVIFV010000005.1 GCF_031157375.1 Sphingosinicella sp. LHD-64 | reverse complement strand
TCGGAAATGCGCGCGCCGAAGCCGCGGACCTCGACCACGTCCTGCCCCGTCCCCAGCGTGACCGGCGTCGCCCGATTGCCCGTCCTTACGAAGACGATCCGGTCGTCGCCAGCGCCGGCATCGATGCTGCCCGGTATAAGGCTGAACGTGGTGCCGTTGTAGAAGATGAGATCGTTGCCGGCGCCGCCGACAACCGTGACGTTCCCCCCGGTCACCTCGATCCAGTCGTCGCCGTCCCCGCCGTCCGCGGTCACGATATTGGAGCCGACGACCAGATGATCGTCGTCGCCCTCGCCGTAGAGCCTGGTCCCAAGCGCCGTGTCGTCCGCGATCAGCGTGTCGTTGCCGTCGCCGCCGTACAGCGTATCCCCACTGGGACCCGTCGTGTTGCCGTCGCCGTTCAATAGGTCGTCGCCCGAACCACCGTAAAGAATGTCACGCCCGTTGCCGCCGTGAAGAACGTCGTCGCCATCGCCGCCTTCCAGGATATCGTCTCCCGCATCGCCATCGAGCAGGTCGCGCCCGTCGAGACCTTGAAGCGTGTCGGCGCCGTCGAGACCGCGGATCGCGTCCGCATCCGCAGTCCCCACGATGGTCTCCGCGCTGGAGGTGCCGGTGGTCGCAGAGTAGAACGTCCGGATCGCGATGTAGCTCTCGCCGACATCGTCCCAGGTACGCCACACCACTGCGAAATCCCCGGAACCGAAGGCGGCCACAGCGGGTAGGTCCTGGCCGAGCGCCGTCGTCGTGTTGACGACCAACGGGGCACCGATCGAATTGCCGATGGCATCGTACCGCTGAGCCCAGATATCACCCTGCTGGAAATAATTGGGGCCTTCGCCTGGAACCTCCGGGCGCCAGGTGACCAGGAACCCGCCATCATCGAGCGCTGTCGCGGACGGCTGACCCGCCGCCACCCCATCTGCGGGATTGACCCGAAAATAGGCGCCGATCGGCGCTCCGTCCGCTGTGTAACGCTGGGCCAAGACCCTTGTCGAATTGCCCGCGGAGTCGGTCCACGTCATCACGAACTCGCCCGAGGCCAGCATTGCAATGGACGTGAAGAATCCCTCGTGGAAGCTCGGGAGGTCGGGGAAATCGCGGCTGGAGAACACCGCGCTCTTGGGATTGCCACCTCCGTCAAACACCTGGCCGTTCGCGGCCGTGAAGCTGCCCGCATTGGGACCCGTCCATGTTACGACGAAATCGCCGTCAGCCTGCACCACTACGTCCGGGTCATAGCTGTTAATGGAGCCATTCGAGGTGACGACGATCTCTCCGGTCATCGCTGTGCCATCGTCGCTGAAGACGCGCGCCTTGATATTGCTGACGCCCGAACTTCCATTGTCGGTCCAGACGACGACGAATTCATCATCGCCGCGCGCCGCCAGATGGGGCTGCTGCTCGGTTCCGGATGCGAGGGTGAATGCATCACCCTTCGGGGTGCCGGACGCGTCGAACGTGCGCGCCTGGATTCGGGTCTGCACGCCGGGCTCGAATGCCGTCTCCGACCATGCGACGACAAAGTCACCGGACCCGAGGCCGACGACGGAGGCCTGCAGGACCGAGGTCGGACCGGCCATCAGCTGCTCGCCCCCCAGCTTTTGTCCTTGTGCGTCGAAGCGCTGCACGTAGAGGTCGGAATCCGAGATCCAGCTGATCACGAACCCGCCGTCGGCAAGACGCGTAATCGTCGGCTGCTCCTGTCGCCCGAGCGCATCGAACCAGACATAGTCCTGGTTCACCGCACCGAAATCCCCGCCAGCGACATATTCGATCATATGACCCCCTTGTACTCGCCCCATCGACTCGACAGCCTCAATCGGTCCGCCGGTTCAATCCACGCGAACGATATTGGAATTGCTTGGATATGTTTCGAGTCGGTGACTATTGCCGGTTTCGCGCCGACCGCAAGCCATATCGGCAATGGCCGGACAGTTTCGTTGTGCGATCGCGGGATTCCCGGCCGCCAAGGCGCACGGCCCGCATTGGTTGCCCGGCAGGCTCAGCGTCCTTGCCTTCGCTCGCCCTCGAACCCATCTCCGCAAGACCTGCGTTGACGCCCGGCGCAACCCTCGATAGACCAAGAACAAATCTGGAACAGATATCTCTATGCTGACGCATCTCTCCGTCCGCGGCGCGCGCGAGCACAACCTCAAGAATGTCGATGTCGACATCCCCCGCGAGACGCTGACGGTGATCACCGGCCTCTCCGGCTCGGGCAAGTCGAGCCTCGCCTTCGACACCATCTATGCCGAGGGGCAGCGCCGCTACGTCGAGTCGCTCTCGGCCTATGCCCGCCAGTTCCTCGAGATGATGCAGAAGCCCGATGTCGATCATATCGAGGGCCTCTCTCCCGCCATCTCGATCGAGCAGAAGACGACCAGCCGTAACCCGCGCTCCACCGTCGCCACGGTCACCGAGATCTACGATTACATGCGCCTGCTCTGGGCGCGCGTCGGCACCCCCTATTCGCCCGCGACCGGCCTCCCGATCGCCGCGCAGACCGTCAGCCAGATGGTCGACCGCGTCATGGCGCTCCCGGAAGGCACGCGGCTCTACCTGCTCGCCCCGGTCGTCCGCGGCCGCAAGGGCGAGTATCGCAAGGAGCTGGCCGAGTGGCAGAAGGCCGGCTTCACCCGCGTCCGCATCGACGGCGTCTTTCATGAGATCGACGCGGCCCCCGCCCTCGACAAGAAGTACAAGCACGACATCGAGGTGGTGGTCGACCGCCTCGTCGTCCGCGAAGGCATCGAGACCCGGCTGGCGGATTCGCTGGAAACCGCCCTCAAGCTCGCTGACGGCCTCGTCTATCTCGACCCTGCCGACGCCGCTCAATCCCCCCTCGCCGGCGGGGAGGGGGCAGGGGGAGGGGGTCCTGAGTCTGCGAATGCTCCCGACCTCCGAACCCCCTCACCCAACCCTCTCCCCCAAGGAGAGAGGGCTATTCTCTCCGACAACGCCCCCGCCGGCCGCATCACCTTCTCCGAGAAATTCGCCTGCCCGGTCTCCGGTTTCACCATCGCCGAGATCGAGCCTCGCCTCTTCTCGTTCAACGCCCCGCAGGGCGCCTGCCCCGGCTGCGACGGCCTCGGCGAGAAGCAGCTCTTCGATCCGGACCTCGTCGTCCCCAACGAGAATCTCTCGATCAAGAAGGGCGCCATCGTCCCCTGGGCGAAGTCCAACCCGCCCAGCCCCTATTACATGCAGGTCCTCGCCAGCCTCGCCCGCGCCTATGAGTTCAGCCTGGAGACGCCGTGGAAGGAGCTGCCCGAGAGCGTCCACGACGTCATCCTGAACGGCACCGGCGGCCGCAAGGTCACCTTGCGCTTCATCGACGGCCGCAAGTCCTACGAGGTCGAGAAGGCCTTCGACGGCGTCATCGGCAACCTCAACCGCCGCCTCCTCCAGACCGAATCCGCCTGGATGCGCGAGGAGCTGAGCAAGTACCAGACCCCCCAGCCCTGCGAAATCTGCCACGGCGCGCGCCTGCGCCCCGAGCCGCTCGCGGTGAAGATCGCCGGCGAGCATATCAGCCAGGCCACCGCCCGCTCCGTCCGCCACGCCCTCGCCTGGTTCGAGACGCTGCACGAGAAGCTCACCGACACGCAGAACGAAATCGCCCGCGCGATCCTCAAGGAGATCAACGAGCGGCTCGGCTTCCTCAACAATGTCGGCCTCGACTATCTCGACCTCAACCGCACCTCGGGCACCCTCTCGGGCGGCGAGAGCCAGCGCATCCGCCTCGCCAGCCAGATCGGCTCCGGCCTCTCCGGCGTCCTCTACGTCCTCGACGAGCCGAGCATCGGCCTCCACCAACGCGACAACGACCGCCTCCTCGTCACCCTCAAGCGCCTGCGCGATCTCGGCAACACCGTGCTCGTCGTCGAACATGACGAGGACGCGATCCGCCAGGCCGATTACGTCATCGACATGGGCCCCGGCGCCGGCGTCCATGGCGGCGAGGTCGTCGCCCGCGGCAAGCTCGACGAGGTGCTGGCGAACGAGAAATCGCTGACCGCCGACTATCTCACCGGCCGCCGCGCCGTCCCGCTCCCCGACAAGCGTCGCAAGGGGACGGGCAAGAAGCTCACCCTCTCCGGCGCCACCGCCAACAACCTCAAGAACGTCACCGCCTCGATCCCGCTCGGCACCTTCACCTGCATCACCGGCGTCTCCGGCTCGGGCAAGTCGAGCTTCACCATCGACACGCTCTACGCGGCCGCCGCGCGCCACCTCAACGGCGCCCGCCTTCAGGCCGGCCGCCACGAGAAGATCGAGGGCCTGCACTATCTCGACAAGGTGATCGACATCGATCAGTCGCCGATCGGCCGCACCCCGCGCTCGAACCCCGCCACCTATACCGGCGCCTTCACCAACATCCGCGACTGGTTCGCGGGGCTGCCGGAGGCGCAGGCGCGCGGCTACAAGCCCGGCCGCTTCAGCTTCAACGTCAAGGGCGGCCGCTGCGAGGCGTGCAGCGGCGACGGCCTGATCAAGATCGAGATGCACTTCCTCCCCGACGTCTACGTCACCTGCGACGTCTGCCACGGCGCGCGCTACAATCGCGAGACGCTGGAGGTGAAGTTCAAGGGGCGCTCGATCGCCGACGTGCTCGACATGACGGTCGAGGACGCGGTCGAATTCTTCAAGGCGGTCCCGCCGATCCGCGACAAGATGGCGATGCTGGCCGAGGTGGGCCTCGGCTACATCAAGGTCGGCCAGCAGGCGACGACCTTGAGCGGCGGCGAGGCCCAGCGCGTCAAACTCGCCAAGGAACTGTCGCGGCGGGCGACCGGCCAGACCCTCTACATCCTCGACGAGCCCACGACGGGCCTCCACTTCGAGGACGTGCGCAAGCTCCTGGAGGTGCTCCACGCGCTGGTGGAGCAGGGGAACAGCGTGGTGGTGATCGAGCACAATCTCGAGGTGATCAAGACGGCGGACTGGATTGTCGATCTTGGGCCGGAGGGGGGCGATAAAGGCGGGGAGATTGTCGCGGTTGGGACGCCGGAGGAGGTCGCCAATGAGCCGCGTTCATACACCGGCCAGTACCTCGCCCCGCTCCTCAGCGCCTCCGTTCGTCCTGAGCTTGTCGAAGGGCGGTCTTCTTCAAAGCTTCGTGCGCGCGAGGTTGTAGAGTGATTTTTTCTATCTACACTCTGTAATTATCTAAAGCAGCGGGGAGCTAGAATGGCATATCGCGCATCCGTACTTCCCGTCATGATTGCATCTCCTGGTGACGTATCTGAGCAACGGGACGATATTCGTTCCATCATCAACAATTGGAACTTTATCAACGGCTACTCCAAGAGAACGCTTCTCATGTCAGTGGGCTGGGAAACTCACGCTGCCCCTGAGCTGTCAGGCCGCGCTCAGGGTATAATCAACGAGCGTCTTTTAGAAAATTGCGATTTGTTGGTAGGAGTATTTTGGACCAAGCTTGGCACGCCAACGGGCGATTTTCAAAGCGGCACGGTGGAGGAAATTTCTCGGCACGTCGACGCTGGAAAACCTGCCATGGTATATTTCTCGGACGCGCCAGTTGCCCCGCAGTCCATTGATGCTGAGCAGTACGCAAAAGTTCAGGATTTTAAAGCCTGGTGTTTTGAGCGAGGACTCGTCGCAACTTTTACAAACCCCGCTGAATTCCGAGTTATGTTTGAAAGTCAGTTGCAAATTCAACTGAACTCAAATCCTTATATTCGTGGAGTTTTAGATAACTCGGAAAGAAATGACCCTTTACCCGCTGAAACTTCAGAGCTGTCTGAAGAGGCTACGGAGCTATTGCTGGAAGCAAGCTCTGACTCAAGTGGATATGTTATGACGATATCCACAATGAATGGACAACATATCCAAACGAACGGAAATACGTTTGGAGAACCAGGAAATGCTCGGTCGTCCGCGAAATGGGAGGCCGCGCTGGAGGAGTTAATTGCTCTTTCCTACCTAACCGCCAGGGGCAGCAACGGCGAAGTGTTTCAAGTTACCAATGCGGGTTACAGGCGCGCTGATGAGCTGAGAGGAAGCACTGAATGAGCGACCATGAATTCAAGCCTGGTGATCAGGTCATCCTTCAATCTGGTGGCCCGTACATGACCGTGGAAAAGGTCGTTAATGGGCAGGCGTCATGCGTATGGTTCGTCGATAACGAATTAAAGCGAGGTGCCTTTGGTGAATGCCTCCTAAAGGCGAAGGAGGAATTTGTGGCTGCTCGTGCGGGTCGAAGAAGAGCCATCTCTTCTTATGAAGGTTACTAGCGGGTTCCGGGGACACTATACCTACAATTCCGGGGATTACGGTGACGGATTACGGTGGATTACGGTGACGGATTACGGTGACAGTGCACCAAACTCCCCCTCGCGCGTCGATGCGTGGCGGATGCACGAAAGCCGACCCGCGACAGCTTACATCCGGGTCGGGTTTGTCATAGGATAGGGCGGAGCCTGGAGAGAGACATGACGAACGCGGAACACAAGGTGCTGATGCGCGGTGTCGCGGCCGGCACGATCACGGGCGTGGCCATCGGCCTCATCATCGCGTTGTTCATCGCGCTTACGGTGACGGCGCCCTGAATTCCCGCGTCGAGACCAGAACAAACAAAGAACAAAAAGCTTGCAATGTAGGATTTGATTTGATCTA
Source organism: Sphingosinicella sp. LHD-64 (assembly GCF_031157375.1). Classification (GTDB taxonomy): domain Bacteria; phylum Pseudomonadota; class Alphaproteobacteria; order Sphingomonadales; family Sphingomonadaceae; genus Allosphingosinicella. The sequence goes on along the minus strand of NZ_JAVIFV010000005.1, from coordinate 116,612 downwards.
TCCTGCGGATGGACACGCATCGCACCCCGCCGGGCGACGCCGCATCCACCGATGCCGCCGCGCCCTTCGCCGCCGCCCCCGACCCCTTCCATTCCGCTCATCCTGAGGAGGGGCTGAGCGAAGACGAAGACCCGTCTCGAAGGGCCCGCATCGGCTGGATCGAGGGCCACCTCCCCGACATCGTCGATCCGCTCGTGCCGCGCGATCCCGGCACCGCGCTGTCCGAAACGCGCCGGCTGCGCCACGACGGCTGGACGCCGGAGAAGATGCGCCGCTTCCTCGAGCGGTTCGCAGAGTGCGGCATCGTGATCGAGGCCTGCGAGGCGGTGGGGATGAGCGCGCGTTCGGCCTACAATCTGCGCGACCGCGATCCGCTGTTCGCCGCCGGCTGGGACGCGGGGCAGGCGATGGCCCGGCCGCGGCTCGCCGACGAGGCCTATTCGCGCGCGCTGAACGGCGTCGTCGACCGCATCTACAAGGACGGCGTCATCGTCGCCGAGCGGCACCGCTACGACAACCGCCTCACCATGTCGGTGCTCAAACGGCTCGACACCCGCGTCGACCGCGCCGAGGAGGCCGGCGCGCCCCATCTCGCCCTCGTCGCCCGCTGGGACGACTATCTCGACGCGCTCGGCGGGGACCGGCGCGCGGAGGGCCTCGCCATGCTCGCCGGGGCCGCCGGGGAGGAAGGGGACGAAGCTCTGCGAGATCGTGAACTTCGTGAACTTCACGAGAGCGAAGACCCCGAATCCTGCGACGACGAGACCCGCGATCCGCACCAGGTGTGGGAGGAGGACGGGGACGAATGGTGGACCGATTATCCGCCGCCGCCCGGCTTCGACGGCATCGAACATGGCGACTATGGCGAGCGCACCTACCGCCGCATGCTTTCGCCGGACGAACAGGCCGCGCTCGACGCCGGGCTGGCCGCCGAGAAAGCCGGGGCCCGCGCCCGCGCCGAAGCCCGGCGCGCCGCCTGGTTCGGCGAAGTCGCAGCGCCAGTGCCCGGCGGGTCCGGAAAGGGCGGTGATTGCAGTGACGATTCGCCGGACCCGCCTCCTTTCAAATCGGCCTTGCCCCCGCAGTCGCCCGCGCCGACAAGATCTCATGACCGATGATACCGCGCCATGGCGTCCGGAGCTTGTCGCTGCCTTGCGCCTGCTCGCCCGGATCAGCGATGCGATGCACGCTCGCGGGTTGCCCCGGCCCATCCTCGTCGGCGGAGCGGCGGTGGAATATTATTCGGCGAGCGCGCTGATGACCGGCGACATCGACCTTGCCTCGCCTGTTCAGCCCGAGCTGGAGGAGGAGTTGCGGCGGCACGGCTTCGTCCGTCCCGGCGGCCCCGGGCATACGCCACTCGGCTGGGTCCATCCAGAGCTGCGGCTCGGTGTCGAGATCGTCGCCAGCACGCCGATGGGCGGCACGGTCGATCCGGATCGGATCGGGCTCGTCCGCCCGATCGGCGAGACGGCATTGTTTCGCATCCTTTCCGTCGAGGACATGATCGCCGACCGGATGGGCCAATATGCGAGCGGCACCGCTCCGGAGATGCGCGGTCAGGCGCAGGCGCTGCTCCGCCTTTATCCCGACCTCGATCGCGACTATCTTGAGCGGCGCATCCGGGAAGAAACGTGCGGCGATCATGGCATCGAAGACATCCAAGGCAAATGACGGGCCGGGCGAGCCGGTCGATATGGCCGCTTTCGGTCGCGATCTCGTGCGCCGCCGCGCCGCCGCTGGCGACCCGGAGCCCCCCCGCAACAGCGGCAAGCGCAGGACGCCGTCCAAGCGCGCGCTCCTGAAGGCGATCGAGGAGGCCGGCGGCCGCTGGTAGGCGGCGGCTCGCAAAGGGAGGGCCCGTATGCGTATTGCCGCCATGTTTCTCGTCGCCGTGCTGATCCCCGCCGCCTCGGCGCGCACCGAGCGCGCAACCCCCGCCCCGTTCACCGGCAGCTGGCAGAGCTGCGAGGACTATCGGGGGTCGTCGATCTGCGCCTGGACGACGATGGTGCAGAGTGGTGCGCGGGTGTGCGGCATGCAGCAGGATTTCGCGACCAACGCCTGGTACACCCACCGCCTCGTCGGCATCGCCGAGGGCAACCGCGTCCGTTTCGACCGGATCTGCGGCGATCCCGGATCGGAGACCAACACCTGGTGCGCCGGCCAGGTGCCCCCGGGCATCCCGCCCGAGGAGCGGGTGCAGGCCGGCTGGGGCCGCTACGATCTCACCCGCTCTGTCTGCAACGGCCGCCTGTTCACCGCCCGCCCGGGCCAGCCGGCCAGCTGCGCCGGCCTGTCCCGCACCGCGGGCACGCCCCGCGTCCCCGCCAGCCGCCTCCCGCTCAGCGACGACGACCGCGCCTGGCTCACCGCCTGCGCGGCGGGGCGGGAATGACGAGTCGCGCGGCCGCCGCGCCGCAATCCGGGGGAAACCGGCGCCTTTCCGCCGGATTAGGTCATTTCGCCGAAAGCGTGTACACTTGCCCCATCGCCGGCCTCCATTCTTCCGTGAGCCTGCCGGTGACTGAGAGACTTGCGGAGGCCTGCCTCCGCTTCGATCGGCGGTCCCGCCGCTCTTCCGCGCTCCCGCTTGCAACGAAGGAGCGACATCCGTGGACCTCAACCACCTCATCCATCGCGAGGGCGAGGAGCGCGTGCGCGCCGCCCAGGCCAGCAGCGACGAGGCGCGCGCCGCCCATGTCGCGCTCGCCGATCTGTTCCGCGACCGGATCGATTTTCGCCGCCGCACCATGCTCGACGGAGTCGGCCTCGGCTCCGGCCTGCGGCCGCCGGCGCTCTGAGCCATGGAGACCCGATTGCTGATCGCCTGGGCGCTCATCGCGCTGCTGGCCGGCGCCTGCGCGTTCTTCGCCTGGCGCTTCGCGACCCGGCATTCCCGCAAGGCGCACCCCCGCGTGCCGCGGCCGCGGGTGCGGACGATGCGCGAACGCTGGCTGGGGCTGTGAGCCCCGGCCCTTGACCCCATCCCAATGGGGCGCGCCAATTCCGGCCCGCCCGCCCAGAAAGGATAAGTGAAAATGCCCATTGGAAAAGTGAAGTTCTTCAATGCCCAGAAAGGCTACGGCTTCATCGCGCCGGAGGACGGCGGCAGCGACGCCTTCGTCCACATCAGCGCGGTCGAGAAGGCCGGCATGGCGACGCTCAATCAGGACCAGCGCGTGTCCTACGAGCTCCAGCAGGACCAGCGCGGCAAGACCAGCGCGGTCAATCTGCAGAGCGCCTGAGGGGGCGGGCTTCCCTCCCCGGTCAAGGGGAGGACCTTCGGCCCGTCCGGCACATGCCGGGCGGGCTGAGGGAGGCTTGTGAAGGAGACCGACGTCCGATGTCCACCAGTGCCGATTTCTACCGCACCCGCGCCGACGAGGCGCGCGCCGAAGCCGATGCCGCCGGCCTCGCCAATGTCCGCGACCGCTGCCTGCGCGCCGCCGCCGCCTGGGACGTGATGGCCGCCCGCGCCGTCCGCAGCGATCGCCTGCGTGCCGAGGAGGAGAAACGTAAGGCGGCCGCCCAGGCCGCGCTCGTTCCCGTCGACTAGGCCTTCCGGTCCGCCGTCACGCCCGGATAGGGCTGCGCCTTCAGCAGGCCGGCGAGGTGCGCCGCGCTCGCCGCCGCCATCGCCACCGTCCCGGCCACCTTGTCCGGCACCCTGTCCAGCTGCTGGAAGTCGGTCTTGCCCATCGCCTCGCCGACCCAGTAGCAGGCCGGCGAGGGCGGCAGGGTCCAGCCGACGTCGACCAAAGCCTGCCCGAGATGGGCGGTGACGCCGTGCGCCCCATCCTCGTTGCCGACCACCGCGATCAGCGCGACCTTGCCGAAGCTGGGCATCCGCCCTGCGTCGTCGGTCTCGCCGAGGAAGGCGTCCATCCGCTCGCACACCCGCTTCGCCACGCTCGACATCTGGCCCATCCAGATCGGCGTGCCGAAGATCAGGAGGTCGCACGCCAGGATGCGCCGCCGGATTTCGGGCCAGGTGTCGCCGTCGCCCTCGTCGGACGTGACACCCGGCTTCACGTCATGGTCGACGATGCGGATCGTCCCGTCGAACGCCACGCCCCGCTCCCGAAGCGCGTCGGCGATCAGGCCGATCATCCGGTCGGTCGAGCTCGTCTCGCCGCCGCCGGCGCGCTTGAGGCTGCAGTTGAGGGCGATCGCGCGCAAGGTCATGGCCGCCTCCTGACTCCCGGGCCTGACGCTCAAAGTTCCTGTCGGTTCCCCCTCGGGCGGCCGCGGCTCGGCCGAACGCGGAGCCTGCCGCCGGCCCCGAGAGCGGCCGCATCACGGCCTCGGCCCGCCGTATGGCGTCAGAAAACCTGCCCGACGCCGAGCAGATTGCCTTCGCTGTCGCGGAACCAGGCGCCATATTCGCCGACGCCCTTGCTCGGATGCTGGCCGTCGATCGTGGCGAGCGGCGGATCATAGTCTTCGAACGCCACCCCGCGCGCCTTGAGTGCATCGACGGTGGCGCGCAGGTCCGCGACCTCGAAGCTCATCTGCGTGAAGGATCCGCCCGATTGGCCGGTCGACGCGAACAGGGCGAACTCGCATCCGCCCACCATGTAACGCAATCCGCCCGGCCGTTCCTCGGCGGGTTCCAGCCCCAGCTTCTCGGCATACCAGGTCCGCGCCCGGTCCAGATCCTGCGCCGGCAGCCGCGTCGCCACCTTCCTCGCGTTCAGCATCGCCGCCTTCCTTCCTCGTGACCCAGACAACCGCGGACGCTCGGCTTCGCTCCGGATGGGCCTCACGGCCGGCACGATGTTACCCTTCCCGTCCTCGTATCACGAGGAGCCCCCTACCACTGAGCAGCGCACCATGATCTTCGCTTTACAAGCCGTACCCGGCCTGTCCTATTCGCGATCGCGGGCACGACCCGCTCAAGGGGACGATCTCATGCGCCTTATCCTGACCGGCCTCGCCCTCGCGCTCGCCGCCTGCAACAATGCCGGCAGCGCCGCGAACGACAGCAGCGCCGATGCCGGCAACACCGCTCCGGTCAGCGCGACCGACGGCGCGGCGCCCGCCAATCTCTCCGTTCCGCCGACCGGACCGGTGCCGGAAGGCAATGCGGCGGCGCCGGACAATGGCAGCGCCACCGCCGGCGGACAGAGCCGCGCGGCGTTGCTCGCCGACTGCACCAGCGGCGCGCCGGGCAACGTGCCCGAGGGCACGGACGTTGCCGCCCTGTGCGGCTGCGCCGTCGACAAGGTGCTCGCCGGTGCGGGCCAGAACGAGTCGATCCGGCAGTGTGCCGCCGAGCAGAACGTGCGGCTCAACCTCGGCTGACGGACACGGTCGGCCGGGATCGTGTCAGGCACGATGCAACCATTCCGGTGCCGGATCATTACTCCCCCATCACGAACAACAGGGAGGATGACTCATGCGCATCGCGATCATCGCGGCCGCGGGGGCTGCGGCCTTGTCCGCGGGATGCACGACCTCTGGCGACGACGGCGGCTGGCAGGGCTACAGCGCCTATGACTACAATCGCCCCGATCCGCGCTACAACGGCTATTACGCCGACCGCTATTATCGCGATCACCCCAGCTATCGCGAGCGGCGGTTGGCGCGCGGGGACCGGCTCTATCGCGGCCGCGACGGGCGCTATTATTGCCGGCGCAGCGACGGCACGACCGGCCTCATCGTCGGCGGCGTCGCCGGCGGCATCCTCGGCAACATCATCGCCCCCGGCGGGTCGGAGACAATCGGCACGATCATCGGCGCCGCTGCCGGCGCGGCGATCGGCCGCGAGGTCGAGCGCGGCGAGGTGCGCTGCCGGTAGGGCCCTTTCGCGCCATCTGAAAAGGGCCGCCCGGACCACCCGGACGGCCCTTCCTCCTCGCACGGAAGCTTGCCGGTCAGCGCTGCTGCTCGCCCGCGCCGCCCTGATTCATCTGGCCGCCGCGCTGCTCCTGATCGTCCCGGTCTGCCTGACCGCCCTGCTGGCGGTCGCGATCGCCACCCTGCTGCTGTTGCTGCCGGTCCTGATTCTGGCCCTGGCCGCCCTGCTGGCGATCACGGTCCTGCCCGCCTTGCTGTTGCTGTTGGCGGTCGTTCCGGTTTTCGTTGTTCATGGGTCATCCTCTCCTCGGGCGTGCCCGATCGGGCACGCCCGCACGAACGCGCGCCCGCTTGGCGAGGTTCCACACAAGCCACTGTAATTCCGGTTGATTTAGATCAACCGGATGAGCGCTGCCGTCCTTGCGTCGGCCTAGCGCGCGAGCAGCACCCGCGCCTGGGTCGCGATCTGGGCGAGCATCGGGGCCGTGGTGATCGAGGCGGTGCGGGCGCGCTCGACCATGCGGCGGAACTGGTCGATGCGGGCGCCCTGATCGGCCACCCACTTCGCCACCACCGCGCCCGGGTCGTCGGCCTTGCGCCGCTCGAGGAAGTCGAGCCGCAATTGCTCGAAATCGCGGGCGAGGCCGGCGGTGAGCAGGCGTTCCCACTGGTCGCGCGCCTGGAACTGCGTGGCCGCGGCCTGCGCCCAGTCGAGGCCCAGCGCCTCGCCGAGCTGCGAATATGCGTGGGTCAGCGCGATCTCGTCGCTGCCGAGCTTGCGGCCGAGCACGGCAAGGCCGACCGCGCCGTTCATCTCGAACAGACGGACGATCCGGTCGGCGAGGCCGCGTGGCGCGCCCATCGAATCGAGCTGGTCGCGCAGGCCCTGCGCCTCCGCCCGCGGTTGCGGTCGCAGCAGATCGTCGAGGTTCGTCCGAAGCTTGGTGAGCCCGGGCTTGAGCTCCGCGACGATCTCGCCCGGCGTGCGATCGGGCGAGGTCGCGCGCAGGAGGTCGGCGACGTGGAGCTGGAGGCCGTCGGCCACCTGGTCGAACAAAGCGAGGCGCACCTGCTCGGGAATGTCGGCCTTCTCGATGTCCGCCCAGAGCGGCGCCATGTCGAACAGCCGCTCGGCGGCGATGAAGGCCGCCGCGGTCTGGCCGAAGGACGCGCCCTCCTCCTCGGTCAGCGCGAAGGGCGCGATGATGCCGAGCCGGTTGACGAAACGGTTGGCGACCTTGGTCGCGATGATTTCCTTCCTCAGGCGATGCTGGAGGATGGCGTCGCGATGGCGCTCCTGCATTGGCCTGGGGAAGGCGGCGAGCAGCTCCGGCTCCAGTGTCGGATCGCTCGGGAACTCCGCGGCCTCGATCGCGGCCTGCAGCCGCATCTTGGTGGTCGAGAGCAGCACCGCCAGCTCGGGCCGGGTGAGGCCCCGGTTCTGCTGGGCGCGGCGGAGTAGCTCCTCGTTCGAGTCCAGCCCCTCGACGGCGCGGTTGAGCCGGCCGCTTTCCTCGAGGATCTCGATCGCGCGGATGAGCTGCGGCATCGCATTGGCGCCGCCGCGCTCGGCGATCGACAGCGCCAGCGTCTGCAGGCGGTTGTCCTCGAGGACGAGATCGGAGACCTCGTCGGTCATCTCGGCGAGGAGGGCGTTGCGGGTCTCGAATTCGAGCCGCCCCTCGAGCATCTCGCGATTGAGCGGGATCTTGATGTTGACCTCGTTGTCCGAGCAGTCGACGCCGGCCGAATTGTCGATGAAGTCGGTGTTGATCCGCCCGCCGACGTCCGAGAATTCGATGCGGCCGGCCTGCGTCACGCCGAGATTGGCGCCCTCGCCGACCGCCTTGGCGCGGACCTCGGTCGCGCTCACCCGGATCGCGTCATTGCCGGGATCGCCGACATCGACGTTACTTTCGTGGGTCGCCTTGATGTAGGTGCCGATCCCGCCGAACCAGATGAGGTCGACCTGGGCACGCAGGATCGTGTTGATCAGCGCCGCCGGCTCCATCTCCTCGGCCTCGACGCCGAGCAGCGCGCGGACCGGCTTGGAGAGCGGGATCGACTTCTGACTGCGCGGGAACACGCCGCCGCCCTTCGAGATCAGCTCCTTGTCGTAGTCCGCCCAGCTGGAGCGCGGCAGATTGAACATCCGCTTGCGCTCCTTCCAGCTCTTGGCCGGATCGGGATCGGGATCGAGGAAGATGTGGCGGTGGTCGAAGGCGGCGACCAGCCTGATCGCCTTGGAAAGCAGCATGCCGTTGCCGAACACGTCGCCCGACATGTCGCCGCAGCCGGCGACGGCGATCGGATCCTTCTGGACGTCGACGCCCATCTCGCGGAAGTGGCGCTGGACCGAGACCCAGGCACCCTTGGCGGTGATGCCCATCGCCTTGTGATCGTAGCCCTGGCTGCCGCCCGAGGCGAAGGCGTCGCCGAGCCAGAACTTGCGCTCGATCGCGATCGCATTGGCGACGTCGGAGAAGGTCGCGGTGCCCTTGTCGGCGGCGACGACGAAATAGGGGTCCTCGCCGTCGCGGATCGTCACGCTCTCGGGATGGACGACCTTGCCGTCGACGATGTTGTCGGTGACCGAGAGCAGCGAGCGGATGAAGCTGCGGTAGCTTTCCGTCCCCTCCGCCAGCCAGGCGTCGCGATCCGAGGCCGGCGGGAGCTGCTTGGGATAGAAGCCGCCCTTGGCGCCGGTCGGCACGATCACCGCATTCTTGACGAGCTGGGCCTTCATCAGGCCGAGGATCTCGGTGCGGAAATCGTCGCGCCGGTCGGACCAGCGGAGGCCACCGCGGGCGATCGGGCCGCCGCGCAGGTGGATGCCCTCGATGCGCGGCGAATAGACCCAGATCTCGCGCCAGGGCCGCGGCGCCGGCAGGCCCGGCACGGCGGCGGAGTCGAGCTTGAAGGCGAGCGCCTCCCCGGCGGCCGGCGCGAAGGCATTGGTCCGCAGGATGGCGACGATGACGCCGCGGATCAGGCGCAGGATGCGGTCCTCGTCGATCGCCGCGACGGCGGCGAGGCCCTTGGCGATCCGTGCCTCGGCCGCGTTCACGACCTCGACGCGGTCGCCGGTCAGCGCGGGATCGTGGCCGGCCTCGAACAGGGCGATGAGCCCCCGGGCGACATCGGGCGCCTTGCGCAGCGCCTCGACCACGGTGGCGAGGCCGTAGGAGAGGCCGGTCTGGCGAAGGTAACGGAACCAGGCGCGGAGCAGCACGACGCCCTTGGGATCGAGCCCGACCGAGACGAGCAGTTGGTTGAAGGCGTCGTTCTCGGCACGCCCCTCGAGCACTTGGGCGATCGTCGCCTCGATCATGTCGGTGCGCGCCATCAGCGACTCCGCGGCCGCGGCACCGGCGGTCTCGACCGTGAACTCGTGGATATGGCCGGTGACGCCGCCTTCGAGGCGGGTCGGCGCTTCCTTCAGCACGCGGAAGCCGAAATTCTCCAGCACCGGCACCACGTCGGACAGCGGCACCAGCCCGCCGCGCCGGTAGATCTTGAGGCGCAGATGCTCCTCCGGATCGATCGGCAGGCGATAGAAGCGGACCGATCGGGCGCGCTCGTCGCCAAGCGAATCGAGGCGCAGGATGTCCTCGGCCGCGTCCTCGATCGGATAGCGACCGCGATAGGCGAGCGGGAAGGCGCCGGCGAAACCGAGGGCGAGGCGGGTGGCACGGGCGGCGCCGACCAGCTCGGTCAGGCGCCCCTCCACCGCCGGGCCCCAGCCGCGCACCATATCGTCGAGCTGGCGGTCGAGCTCGGCGGAATCGGGCGTGGGCGTCCGGGTGCTGATCGAGAGCGTGTAGCGGACGAGGGCGAGGTCACCGTCGCCGAGATCGACCGACCAGCTGCCGATCGTGCCCTTGGCGGCGCGCTCGATCATCTCGCCGATCTCGACGCGGCGGCGCGTCGTCAGCTCGTCGCGCGGCAGCCAGACGAACGCGAAGAGGTGGCCCTTCAGAATCGAACGCACCAGCGTCAGGGTGGGCCGGGGCCGGTCCGCCAGCGACATGGCGGTGACGACCAGCGTCTTCACCGACTCCTTGTCGAGGTTGATCAGCAGGTCATGCGGCAACGAGGTCATCGCGTGCCGGAGCCCTTTTCCGCTATGACCCCTGGGATCGAAGCCGAATTCGGTCTCCAGTTCGGCGAGGCGGCGGCGCAGCACCGGCACCTCTTCGACCGGGGCGGAGAGCGCCTGGCTGGTCCACAGGCCCGCATGGACGCCGATGCCGGCAACCTTCTTGCCGTCGCGGACCGGCACCACGATCAGATCGAGCGGAACGCGACGGTGCACCGTCGACTTGCGCTCGGCCTTGGCGGCGAGCAGCGCCTCGCCGCTCTTCTCGAAGAAGCGCACCGCGCTTTCCGAGCCGCCTTCCTCGTCGGGCGGGTTCGGCTTGCGATAGAGACCGAGGCCCTCGGAGGAGAATTTGCCCGGCCGCTCGACCTCGAAGCCGAGCAAGGTCATCGCCCCGTCCGCGAACCATTCGAGCAGCGCACGGACTTCCGGATCGTCGACCTCGACCGCATCGGCGCGCATCCGCGCCTGCATCTGCGGCCAATCCGCGACCGCGGCGCGGACGTCGGCGAGCGCCTGGTGCAGCTCGGCGGTGAGCTCGGAACGGATGCGGGCGTCGGCGCGGTCGATCTCGAGATACATGATCGACTCGCGCGCCTTGGTGCCGTCGCCCTTGGCGTCGAGCCCGACCAGCGCGCCGTCCGCGTCGCGCGCGATGCAGATCACCGGGTGGAGCAGGCGGTGGATGATCAGCCCGCGGGCCGAGATGGCGGCGGCAACGGAGTCGACCAGGAACGGCATGTCGTCATTGGCGATGACAAGCCGCATGCGTCGCTGGCCGAGCTGCGTCCCGGTCGATTCCAGGCGGACCAGTGCCATGCCGGGCGGGCGCAGATAGGCGGCGTCGGCGATGAATTCGGCCGCCGCCTGGCGGTCGTCGGCGGTAAAGCCTTCCAGCTCCCCCGGCAGCGCGCCGTCGCACAACGCATGGACGAGACTGTCCAGCAGACGCCGACGGGCGGCGTCCTCCGCAACCTTACTCTTGGATGCCATATTCCATCCGCTCCCGGGACCGGCGCGACGCGCCTCATGGCGGGCCTATAGACCTGCCGTCCGCAGACGAGCAAGGCTTGCGGAGTTTACCGGACGACGATCTCGCCGCGCATGCCGAACGCGGTTTGGAGCGTGTGGGTGCAGCGCAGGCTGTATTGGCCGCGCGCCGGGGTCAGCCGGACCTCGATCGTCTGACGTGAAGGGACCTCGACCGTGCCTTCGGCAATTGCCGCCTGCCCGGGCGCGAGCCGGGCCGCGGCGAAGAATTCCGGTGCCGAGAAATTGTGCCCGCCGCGCCCGGTGTTGACGAGCTTCAGCACGATCGGCGCGCCGGCACGAAGCTCGATCGTGCTCGGGGTGAACGAGAAGCTCGCAAGATCGACCTCGACGGTGCGCACCGCGTCCTGGGCGAATGCCGGTGCGGCGAGGGCAACGAGGACGAGGGACGGAAGGATGCGCATGGTCCGACTCCGACGAACCCCCTTGCGCGGCGGCTTATAGCATTCGGAAGCGGGCCTCGGATACTCCCGTGGCCGTTCCGGCTTCAGGCGGCGGTCTTGCGGAGGGCCTGGTCGACGAGGCGCGGGTCGGCGATCGGGGCGACGATGGCGAGCCCCTCGCCCTCGCGGCGGGCGACGAGCAGGACGAATTCCTCGGTGCCGTCGACGGCGATGTCCACCCTCGCAAGCGGCGGACGGGCCTGCAGTTCGGCGCGGATCTCCGTCCAGCGGTCGGGCTTCGGCGCGGGGCGGCGGAAGGCGCGCTCCTCGGCGACGATCGCCTTGAGGCCCCCGTCATGGCGCTCGATCAGCTCGGCGAACGCGCCGGCGGGCACGCAGCTGCGCTCCGCCCAGGCGAGGGCGGCGGCAAATTCGGTGAGGCGGGTCTTGTCGTAGCCGACGCCGAAGACGAGCTTCACGATCGGCGTCATCGGCGCGCGCGCCTGGACCTTGAGGCCGGCATCCTCGAGCAGCTCGGCATAGCCTTCGGGATCGTCCTGCGTCGCCAGCGCGAAATCATGAGCAAGCCCGATCGCCCGGTAGAGGGCGCTGCGGCTGCGCTGCGCGTCGCCGCGCGCGGCTTCGGCCGACTCGCGCGCCGCGACCAGCCTGTCGGCGAGGCCGTCGGCCTCCGGCCACAGGCTCAGCGTCGCATCGTCCAACGGCTCGGGCGCAGCCTCGATCGCGTGCGCATCGAAATCGGCATGGGGACCGTCGGCCCACACCGGATTCTCCGACGGCGCCGGCGCCGCGGCGATGGCGCGGCCGACCTCGCCATGAATGCCGTTCAGCATCTCGCCGTCGGCCACTTCCTTCCAGTTGATCACGCCGTAGATGAAGTCGATCGCCTCGCCGTTCGACGAGAACGGCATCAGGATGCCGCGATAGAGAGTGTTGTGGCCGCGATGGCTGACGAACTCGGCCTCGAATCCGATCGGCGCGCTATTGGCGATGATCTGGAGATAATGGTCGGTGAGCCGGGACAGGAGCGAGCGGCTCGGCACCTGGCCGATGCTGTCCAGATCCTGATCGAGCCCGCATTCGTCGCGCAGCGCCGCCCCGAGAAAGGCGATCGCCGGATCATGCTCGTTCTTCGAGAAATCGACCAGCACGCTGTGCGGACCGAAATCGGCCAGGCTGTGCGGATCGATGTCCTCGATCGAGGGATAGGCACGCCCGTCGAGCAGCGAGACCCAGTAATTGTAGGCGCGCACATGCATGCGCCGCTCGTCGACGCCGATCTCGGGCGGCGCCTCCATCGCCGGCTCCTCCTCCGGCACGCCGGTCAGCGCCGTCTCGTCCTCGAATCCCCGAAAGCTGTCCATCTGGCGCTGAGGCCCCCGCCGTTCTTGCTCGGAGCGAAAGGTGCACGCGCGTGGTTGAGATATGGTTAAGCCTAATCGCCGGGGCGGCCGCTTGTCTTTGGGCGAACGCGCTGATAAGGGGCGCGCTCTTTTCCGGGCATGCCGCTTTAGCTCAGCTGGTAGAGCACATCATTCGTAATGATGGGGTCGTGGGTTCGAGTCCCCCAAGCGGCACCAGCCTTTTCCCGGACCTTCCAATTCTCCGACCTCCCGCCATTTCCGGCGCTGGTGCTCGACAGCCGCACATCAGGATCATGCTGAGGTCCCTAGCCGGAGCGGTCGGGGCTAGCGGCAACACCGCGACCTGGGCTAGGAAGCGCGCGGGCAACGGACCTCACCCCCTGGGCCGCTCGTCGCGGCCGGTGGGCCTGTCTCATCCCGGCAGGCCCGGTCTTCCAGGCGGCAGCTTCGGCTGGCCGAACAAAGGGATGCACAATGACCGACGAAAACGACCTGACCGGCGCGACTCCCCGTCGTCGCCCCAAGCCCGACGTGCTGGAAATCGGCGGGCGCAAGCTCAAGCCCTCGACCCTGATGATGGGCCACGGCTTCGACCCGGCCCTGTCGGAAGGCTCGCTCAAACCCCCGATCTTCCTCACCTCGACCTTCGTCTTCGAGAATGCGGCCGCCGGCAAGCGCCACTTCGAGGGCGTGACCGGAAAGCGGCCGGGCGGCGCCGAGGGCCTCGTCTATTCGCGCTTCAACGGGCCGAACCAGGAGATCCTCGAGGACCGGCTGGGCCTCTGGGAAGACGCCGAGGACGCGCTGACCTTTTCCAGCGGCATGTCGGCGATCGCGACTTTGCTGCTCGCCTTCGTCCAGCCGGGCGATGTCGTCGTCCATTCCGGGCCGCTCTACGCGGCGACCGAGACGCTGATCGGCCGCATCCTCGGCCGGTTCGGCATCACCTGGCTCGATTTCCCGGCCGGCGCGACCGAGGACGAGATCGCCGATGTGGTCGGCAAGGCCAAGGCGCAGGGCCGCGTCCCGCTCATCTATCTCGAAAGCCCGGCCAACCCGACCAACGCGCTGGTCGACGTGCAGGCGGTGCGCAAGGTCCGCGACAGCCTGTTCGCCGAGGGCGAGCGCCCGCCGATAGCGATCGACAACACCTTCCTCGGGCCGCTCTGGCAGCAGCCGCTGCGACACGGCGCCGACCTCTCGGTCTATAGCCTCACCAAATATGCCGGCGGCCATAGCGATCTGGTCGCGGGCGGGATCACCGGCTCGAAGGAGCTGATCAACACGATCCGCATGCTCCGCAACACGATCGGCACGATCACCGATCCCAACACGGCATGGATGCTGCTGCGGAGCCTCGAGACGCTGGAGCTGCGCATGAGCCGCGCCGGCGAGAATGCCGCGAAGGTCTGCGCCTTCCTCAAGGACCATGCGAAGGTGGAGAGCGTCGGCTATCTCGGCTTCCTGACCGAGGGGCGGCAGGCGGACATCTACCGGCGCCATTGCACCGGCGCGGGATCGACCTTCTCGCTCTACCTCAAGGGCGGGGAGCGCGAGAGCTTCGCCTTTCTGGACGCGCTCAAGATCGCCCATCTCGCGGTCAGCCTCGGCGGCACCGAGACGCTGGCGAGCTGCCCGGCCGCGATGACCCATTTGTCGGTCCCGCCGGAGCGCAAGGCGGCGCTCGGCATCACCGACAATCTGGTGCGCATCTCGATCGGCGTCGAGGATCCGGACGATCTCATCGCCGATTTCGATCAGGCGCTGGGGACGGTTTAGGGGCGATCGACCGTCCCTCGGCCGGCGCGAGAGACCCACGCTTCACGAACGCGGAGCCGGAACAGAGCCCGCCAGGCAACGTTCCGGCTTCATAAGGCCGGTCGAACCGGCGTTCGATAGGAGCTTGGATATGCTTTGGACCCTTATCGGCATTCTTCTGCTGCTGTGGCTGCTGGGTTTCTCGTTCAGCGTCGGCGGCAGCCTCATTCATGCCCTTCTGGTGATCGCGGTCGTCGTCCTCATCTTCCAGCTGATCTCCGGTCGGCGGGTCGTCTAGACGGACGACGAGAAAAAAGGGCCCGCCGCGACCGGAGCGCGGCGGGCCTCTCGCAATGGCACGCCCGGGGGGGTAGGGGTCCTGGGGGCGTGCGTCAGGGCGGAAGTTGACAGATAAAGGTTAACGACGCGGTAACCATTGCCCTCGTGAAAACCCGGTGCCCGAACCTAGGGAAGGTCGACGGATGCCATGTCGGTATCGGCGCGCGCATCGGCCGCGGCGGCGGCCCGCGCCGAATCCTCTCGCATCCGCGAGGCCGCGCGGCTGGCGGCGTCGTCATTCTGCGCGGCGATGCGGGCCAGTGCGGCGGCATTGGCGGGCGCCTCGCTGCCGGCGTCCCCGCCCGAGGTCAGGACCAGCGCGACGGCGAGGACGAGCGCGAACGCCATCACGCCGGCCGCGAGCGGCCGATAGCGGCGTCTCACTGGAAGGCTCCGCCGCGAAAATCGGGCAGGCGGCGCGTGCGCGCCACACGCCAGCTGCGTTCGGCCTGCTGACGGGCCGCCTCGGCCTCGGTCAGGATCAGGGCCTGAAACGCCGCGCTGTCCGGCCGATCGTGAAGGAGGAATGTCATGGTCGACAAAGCGCGCGAGACACGCCTCGGGTTCCGCATGGCGCGGGAATTCCACGGCTCGGCGCTCCCCGTCGTCTTTTCAGCTACTCGGGCGCCATCGAGCCGAAGGTAACGGCGCCGAACCGTTCATCCGGCGTCCATGCAACCTTGTGCCCGGCAGGTCCGTTGGAGCGCACAGGCGTGAGTTTGAAGGAGCCGAAGTATGGCGACGAACGTTCTCGAGGACCGCGGCGGCAGCCTTGTCCCCCCCGCCGCGCAGCGCGGCTATCACATCGTCTATCGCGACCAGGAGACCAATCACTGCCCGGGTTGCGGGCGGGCGCACTGGTATATCGGCCGGATCATGGCCGAATGCGCGTTCTGCGGCACCGCGCTGCCGCTGGAGAATGCGGCGCTGGTCGCGGGCGGCCAGATCATCCGCACCGTACGGCGCCACCCCTTCGGAGAGACATCGGCGCTCGTCCACTAGTCCCTCCCCTGCCGCCCGCTGGGAGGGCGGCGGGAAACCGCCCGCCTGCCTGAAGTGCTCGGACAGGGAGCGGCTGGCGTCCGTCGAAGGTGCGAGGCTTCGGCGGGCGCCTTTTTGCGCCTGGCGATCAGCCGATCCTAATCCCCGGTCCCGAACCGGAAGATCGTCGTCGAGCGGAACCTCTCGCCAGGACGCAGCAGCGTCGTGGGGAAGCCGGGGAGGTTTGGGCTATTCGGCAGATGCTGCGTTTCCAGGGCGACGCCGCGATGCGGCCCGAGCGGAACGCCGGCGGCGTCATGGGCGGCGCCCGGGAAATGGTTGGCCGTGTAGACGTGGAGAGTGGGCTCGGTCGTCCAGACCTCCAGCGTGCGGCCGGAGAGCGGATCGGCCATCCGTGCGGCGAAGCGGGGGTCTGCCCGCGGCAAGTCCGCCAGCACCCAGCTGTGGTCGTAGCCGGGAAGGCCGCCGAGCCAGGGCCCTTCGTCGAAGCGCGCGCCGATCGCCCGGGGCGAGCGGAAATCGAACGCCGTCTCGGCAACCGGCAGCAGCGCGCCCGTCGGCAATGCCGACGCATCGACCTCCGCGACCCGGTCGCCGGCGATTTCGAGCCGATGCTCGCGGATATCGCGCGCGCCGGCGCCGAGGTTGAAATAGCCGTGATGGGTGAGATTGAGCATGGTCGGCGCGTCCGTCACCGCCCGATAGTCGATGCGGAGCGCGTTGTCCGCAAGCAGCCGGTAGGTCACGGCCACGTCCAGCCGGCCGGGGAATCCGCCCGCGCCGTCGGGACTTGCCAGGTGGAGGGTGGCGCAGTCAGGACCGATCGGCTCCACCGCCCAGGTTGCGATGTCGAAGCCCGCACGGCCGCCGTGAAGCGTGTTCGCCCCGTCATTCGCGTCAAGGCGGAATTCGTGCCCGTCGATCGCGAAACGCGCGCCGGCGATCCGTCCCGCATAGCGGCCGATCAGGCTGCCCAGATAGTAATGTCGCGCCAGGCTTTCATAGTCGGACGGGGAGGCCAGGCCGAGCACGACATTGGCCCGGCGGTCCTCCCGGTCCGGGGCTTCGATCGCCGTGATGATGCCGCCGCGGTCGAGGAACCGGAGGGTCAGGCCGTTGCCGTTGTCGAGCCGATAGTCCGTCATGCGCGCCGGTGCACGGTGCCCGCGTCGCGCAGTGCATCGGCAATCGCCTGCCGCAGCGGCTTCGGCCGGAACGCCTCGTCGTAGGGGCAGGGCCGTTTGGGCAGGCCGTCGGGCCGGGCCGGCCGCTCCTGCAGCCAGGAATAGCGGTCGCTCATTCCCCAGACGAGGATCTCGCCGAGCGCGGGATAGGAGAGCATCAGATCGAGATAGGCGCGGGCATAGTCGGCCACCGCCCGGTCGCGCGCCGGTATGTCTCCGGCAAGGCCGCGGTCGTGCACGTCGAACTCGGTGATCGCGAGGCCGTAGCCCATGCCGACCACCTCGTCGAGGAAGCGGCGCCAGGCGGCCTCGTCATGGCGGCCGAAGGTCGGCTGGTCGCCGGGATTGTTGCCGCTGCCGATATGGCCCTGGATGCCGAGCGCATCGACCGGCGTGCCGCGCCGCCGGAACCCTTCGAGCAGACGCAGCACGCCGGCGCGATGCGCTTCGTTGCCCGGCTCCCACGACATATAGTCGTTGTAGACGAGCTGGGCGCCGGGCGCCGCCTCGCGCGCGGTGTGGAAGGCGAGATCGACCACCGCCTCGGCGCTGCCGACGGCGCGCGAGAAGGCGGTCTCGCGCATCGCGCCGGTCTCGGCGTCGACCGCCTCGTTGACCACGTCGTAGCTGTGGATGCGCGGGCCGTAGCGGCGGCAGACGGTGGCGACATGATCGCGGATCACCGCCTCCGCCCGCGTGCGGGGATTCGCGCCGAAGTCATGGGTTTCGACCCAAGCGGGGAACCATTGCGGGTGATGCCAGAGCAGCGTGTGGCCGCGCATCCCGAGGCCGTTCTGGCCGGCAAAGGCCATGAGCCGGTCGAACGGCGCGAAATCGAAACTGTCGGGCCGGCGGCGGATCGCGCCCCATTTGAGCTCGTTCTCGGGCACCAGCACGCCGCACTCCCCGGTGAGCAGCGCGCGATAGCGCGGGTCGTCGAACGCGCCGTTGCCGATGCCGACGGTGGAGCCGAAGCGGCGGCCCGAGCGCTGCGCCAGCGCATCGAGCGAGTCGTGCCGCCCGGCAGCGGGCGCGGGCGCTGCCATCAGGCCGAAGGCGAGCAGGAAGCTTTCCCGGCGATTGAGCTTCATGGTCGGAACTCCTCGATCGTCCGGCGCGCGCCAAGCGTTGCAAGTCGCGCAAGCTGGCGCGCCACTGCCTCCGCGAAACGCGGATCGGCGGCGAGGCGCGGCGGGAAGATCGCGTCGATCCCGATCAAGGCCTTGGCCTGTTCGGCAGGGTTGGAGAGTCCGGCGATCCGCCGCGCCATCTCGGCGGCGAGGGGATCGTCGACGATGAAGGCCTCGCCCGCATCGGTGCGCCCGCTCTGCCAGCGCATCCAGCCGGCGACCGCGAGCGCGAGCGCCGCGATCGGCTGATCCCGCTCGAGCCGGGCCGCGATCGGCGCGAGCAGGCGCTGGGGCAGCTTCTGCGAGCCGTCCATCGCGATCTGGCGGGTGCGATGCTGCAGGCCCGGATTGGCGAAGCGCGCCATCAGCGCCCGGCGATAGGCGGCGATGTCGAGCCCGGGCGGCGGCGAAAGGGTCGCATCCACCTCGTCCCACAAGGCCGCGACGAAGCGGGCATAGGCCGGAACGGCGATGACCTCGTGGACGAAATCGAGCCCGGCCAGCGCGCCGAGATAGGCGATGGCGCTGTGCGCGCCGTTGAGCAGGCGCAGCTTCGCATCCTCCCACGGCGCGATCTCGGCCGTGAGCTGCACGCCAGCCGCGGCGAAGTCCGGGCGCGGCCCGGCGAACCTGTCCTCGATCACCCATTGCAGGAAGGGCTCGGCCTTCACCATCGCGCGGTCGACGAGGCCAGTGCGCGCGGCCAGAGCGTCGATGTCCGCTTCCTCGGTCGCCGGCACGATCCGGTCGACCATCGTCTGCGGAAACGCGCCTTCGCGCGCGATCCAGTCGGCCGTGTCGGGATCGCTGGCGGCCAGAACGGCCTCGCGCAGCCGCCGGCCGTTCTCGGGGAGATTGTCGCAGGAGATGGCGGTGAAGGGCGCGATGCCCCGGGCATGGCGCAGCTTCAGCGCGGCGGCGAGAAAATCGGCGGCGCCCTTCCCGGACGGATCGGGGAGGTAGCCCTTCTCGGTCACGGTCAGCGTGACGATGTCCGTCTCCGGCGCGGCCAGCGCCTCGGTCAGCGCGTCGGAGGCAAGCAGCACGTCGCGCACCGCGCCGATCACCCGCACCTCCTCGCCGACGACGAGGCTGTAGAGACAGTCCTGCGGCACCATCGCCTTGCGCACCGCCGGCGAACGCAGCGACGCGCCGGTCACGCCCCAGCCGAGATCGTCGAAGACCACGGCCTGATGCGCGCGGTGGAAGGCGCCGATGCCGAGATGGACGACACGCGGCGCGGGGCGCGGGGCTGGTCTGCGCACGAAGGAAGGCAGCCGGTCGAGCGTGGCTTCAGAGAGCCGGTTCATGTCACGTCATCCCGGCGAAGGCCGGGATCCCAGGGAGACCTGCCGGGATCTTCCGGCCTGAGACCCCGGCCTTCGCCGGAGTGACGGAAGGGCGAACAGCCCTCACAATTTGTAGGCCGCCTTGACGAGATCGTAGGCGAGCGCGCGGGCGACCTCGTGGGCCTCGTCCTCGGGCAGCCGGTGCTCGGCGACCAGCCGGGCGAGGAAGGCGCAGTCCATCCGCCGCGCGACGTCGTGCCGCGCCGGGATCGAGAGAAAGGCGCGGGTGTCGTCGTTGAAGCCGACCGTGTTGTAGAAGCCCGCCGTCTCGGTCGCCGCCTCGCGGAAACGACGCATCCCTTCCGGACTGTCGTGGAACCACCAGGGCGGGCCGAGCCGCACCGCCGGATAGTGGCCGGCGAGCGGTGCCAGCTCGCGCGAATAGACATCCTCGTCGATGGTGAAGAGGATCAGGGTGAAACCGGGATGACTGCCGAAGCGGTCGAGCAGCGGCTTCAGCGCGCGGACGAACTCCGTCTGGCCGGGAATGTCGGCGCCCTTGTCACGGCCGAAACGGGCGAGGACGGCGGCGTTGTGGTTGCGCAGGACGCCGGGATGGATCTGCATCACCATCCCGTCGTCGATCGACATGCGCGCCATCTCGGTCAGCATCTGGCCGCGGAACAGCTCGGCCTCGGCCGGCGTGAAGTCGCCCGAGAGGACTTTCGCGTAGAGCGCCTCCGCGTCCGCCCGTGGGAGATCGGCGGTGAGGGCGCTGGGATGGCCGTGATCGGTCGAGGTCGCACCCGCCTCGCGGAAGAAGGCGCGGCGGTTCTCATGCGCGCGCAGATAGCCGGCATAGGTGCCGATATCCTCGCCGGCGAGCTCGCCGAAGCGCTGCAGATTCCCGGCGAAGCCGCCATGCTCGGGGTCCATCACCGGATCGGGCCGGTAGGCGGTGACGACGCGTCCGCCCCAGCCGCTCTCCCGGATCGCGCGATGATGGTCCAGCGGATCGAGCGGGCTTTCGGTGGTGGCGATGAGTTCGATGCCGAAGCGGTCGAACAGGGCGCGCGGCCGGAATTCGGTTCGCTTCAGCGCCGCCTCGATCGTATCGTAGTAGAGATCGGCGGTATCCGCCTCGAGCAGCACGTCGAGCCCGAACACCTCGGCGAACACCCAGTCGAGCCACATCCGCGAGGGCGTGCCGCGGAACAGGTGATAGCGTTCGGCGAAGAGCCGCCAGATCCTGCGCGGATCGCCTTCGGTCGGGCTGCCGTCCTCGGTCGGTATGCCCAGAGCCTCCAGCGACACCCCCTGGCTGTAGAGCATCCGGAACACATAATGGTCGGGCACGATCAGCAGCCGGGCCGGATCGGCAAAGGGCGCGTCATCGGCGAACCAGGCCGGATCGGTATGGCCGTGCGGGCTGACGATCGGCAGGTCCTTGACCGGCGCATAGAGCGCGCGGGCGATGGCGCGGGTCGCCGGGTCGGCCGGGAAGAGGCGGTCGGGATGGAGGGCGAGCGGACGGGTCATGAGCGGGCCTACCAGTTGTAGAGCGTGCCGTCCTCCAGCCGGTTCACCGGCAGATAGGCGCGCTTGTAGGGATGTTCGGCCGCGAGCGCCTCATCGAGCTCGACGCCGAGGCCGGGCGCCTCGCCCGGATGCATCAGTCCGTCGGCGAAGCTGTAGGCGTGCGGGAAGACCGCGTCGGTCTTCCCGGTGTGGCGCATATATTCCTGGATGCCGAAATTCGGGATCGACAGGCCGAAATGGAGCGCGGCGGCCATCGAGACCGGCGACAGGTCGGTCGCGCCGTGGCAGCCGGTGCGGACATTGTGCAGGTCGGCGAAGCTGGCGATGCGCCTGAGGTGGGTGATGCCGCCAGCATGGACGACGGTCGCGCGGATATAGTCGATCAGCTGCTCCTCGATGAGCTGCTTGCAGTCCCAGACCGAATTGAAAACCTCGCCGACCGCGAGCGGCGTCGTCGTGTGCTGGCGGATCAGGCGGAAATTGGCTTGGTTCTCGGCCGGCGTCGCATCCTCCATCCAGAACGGGCGATACGGCTCCAGGTCCCTGCCCAGCCGCCCGGCCTCGATCGGGGTCAGCCGGTGATGGACGTCGTGGAGCAGGTGGACGTCCCAGCCCAGCGCCGCGCGCGCCGCCTCGAACAGGGGCGGGACGGAGCGCAGATATTTCTCGGTCGACCAGAGAGTCTCGGTCGGCAGGTCGGCGTCGGCCGGCTCGTAGAAATAGCGGTCCCTGGAGACGCCGTAGGTCGAAGCCAGGCCCGGCACGCCCGATTGCAGGCGGATCGCCCTGTAGCCCTGCTCCTTGTAGTGGAGGGCGTTGTCGATCGTCTCCTCGATCGTCGTGCCGTTGGCATGGCCGTAGACCATGCAGCCCTCGCGGCTCGCGCCGCCGAGCAGCTGGTAGAGCGGCAGGCCGGCCGCCTTGCCCTTGATGTCCCACAGCGCCATGTCGACCGCGGCGATCGCGCTCATCGTCACCGGCCCGCGCCGCCAATAGGCGCCGCGGTAGAGATATTGCCAGATGTCCTCGATCCGGTGCGCGTCGCGGCCGATCAGGCAGGGAATGACATGGTCGGTGAGGTAGGAGGCGACGGCGAGCTCGCGGCCGTTCAGCGTCGCATCGCCGAGGCCGGTGAGGCCGTCCTTCGTCTCGATCTTCAGCGTGACGAAGTTGCGCCCCGGCGAGGTGACGATGACGCGGGCGCCGGTGATCTCGAGCATGGCCTCTCCCTAGCCCCGTCCGCGACGAAAATGCAGCGCGCATTTTCCTGTTGCCGCGCGCGGACGACGATTTATGTTAGCGCTCACATGAAAGAGCGCAGGCCGCCTTGTCAATGGCGCGCGCCGGATGGAGAGGATGAGGATGCGCTTTTTCGCCGCCCTGCGCCTGCTGCTGATCGCGCTGGCCGCGCTCGCTTCGATGCCCGCCTTGGCAGAGGACGGCTACGACCTGTGGCTGCGCTATGCGCCGGTCGAAGCGCCCTGGGCGGCGCGCTATCGCAGCGCCGCGACGGGGATTGTCCAGGAGGGCGACTCGCCGACGCTCGGCGCTGCCCGCGCCGAGCTCGTCCGCGGCCTGGGCGGCTTGACCGGTCGCGCGGTGGAGCGCGTCGATCGGGTACGAAACGGCGCGATCGTGATCGGCACGCCGGCATCTTCGCCCCTGATCGCCGGTCTTAACCTGCCGCTGACGGACCTCGGCAACGAGGGTTTCCTGATCCGCGCGGTCCGCATCGGCGGCCGACGCGCCACGGTGATCGCAGCGAACAGCGACGTCGGCGTGCTCTACGGCGCCTTCCGGCTGCTGCGGCTGATCCAGACCCGCCAGCCGATCGCCGAGATCGACCTCGCGGACCGCCCCAAAGCTGAATTCCGCATGCTCAACCATTGGGACAATCTCGATCGCAGCATCGAGCGCGGCTATGCCGGCCTCTCGCTGTGGGACTGGCAGACGCTGCCGCGCTTCCGCGACCCACGCTACACCGATTACGCCCGCGCCAACGCGTCGCTCGGGATCAACGGCACCGTCCTCAACAACGTCAATTCGAACGCCGACATCCTGACCCCACCCTATCTGGAAAAGGTGAGGGCGCTCGCCGACGTCTTCCGGCCCTATGGCATCCGCGTCTATCTTTCGGCCCGCTTCTCGGCGCCGATGGAGATCGGCGGCCTGCCGACCGCCGACCCCCTCGACCCCAGGGTGCGCGCCTGGTGGCGGGCCAAGGCGGACGAAATCTACCGCTACGTTCCCGATTTCGGCGGCTTCCTGGTCAAGGCCAATTCGGAAGGCCAGCCGGGGCCGCAGGACTATCGCCGCACCCATGCCGACGGCGCCAACATGCTCGCGGAGGCGGTGGCGCCGCATGGCGGCATCGTGGTGTGGCGGGCCTTCGTCTATTCGAACGAGAATCCCGAGGACCGCGCCCGTCAGGCCTATAGCGAGTTCGTGCCGCTGGACGGCCGGTTCCGCGACAATGTGATCGTACAGGTCAAGAACGGCCCGATCGACTTCCAGCCGCGCGAGCCGTTCAGCCCGCTGTTCGGCGCGATGCCGGGAACACCGCTCGGCATGGAGTTCCAGATCACCAAGGAATATCTCGGCTTCAACACCCATCTCGCCTATCTGGGCACGATGTGGGAGGAGGTGCTGGACGCCGACACCCATGTCCGCGGGCCGGGCTCGACCGTGGCCCGGGTGATCGACGGCCAGCTCCATAATTATCGGCACACGCTGGTCGCCGGCGTCGCCAATATCGGCAACAGCCGCAGCTGGTCCGGCTCCCAGTTCGACCAGGCCAATTGGTACGCCTTCGGCCGCTTCGCCTGGGATCCGGAGGCTTCCGCCCGCGACATTGCCGAGGAGTGGACGCGGATGACCTGGGGCAACGATCCCGCCCTCGTCCAGCCGATCGTCGAAATGATGATGGGCTCGCGCGAGGCGGTGGTCGACTATATGAACCCGCTCGGCCTCAACCACCTCTTCGCCACCGGTCACCATTACGGTCCGGGACCCTGGGTCGACGATCTGCTGCGGGCCGACTGGAACCCAGTCTATTTCCACCGCGCCGACGCCGTCGGCATCGGCTTCGACCGCACCCGCACCGGCAGCAACGCGGTCGCGCAATATGCGCCCGCGGTCGCCGCCGTGTTCGGCGATCGCCAGCGGGTGCCGGAGCGCTTCCTGCTCTGGTTCCACCATGTCGGCTGGGACGAGCGTGTGGGTTCGGGCCGGACATTGTGGGACGAGCTGGTCGTCCGCTACACCCAGGGCGTCGAGACGGTGCGCGGCATGGCCCGGACCTGGGACAGGCTTGCGCCAGGGATCGATCCACAGCGCCATGCCGAGGTGCGCGATTTCCTCGCCATCCAGACCGACGAGGCGACATGGTGGCGCGACGCCAGCATCGCCTATTTCCAGTCGATCGCCCGCCGCCCGCTCCCCGCCGGCTATGCCGCGCCGGCGCACAGCCTGGACTATTACCGCGCCATCCGGACCCCCTATGCGCCGGGCCATTAAGTCGCCACTCCGCCCATCTCCCTCTCCCCGGCGGGGAGAGGGTTGGGGTGAGGGGGCTCTGATTCGGCAGGCACCCCTGAACGCCGCATCCCCTCACCCTACCCTCTCCCCGCTGGGGAGAGGGTTTATTGCCGTGCTGGCCCTGGCCCTCGCCGCACCAGCCGCCGCGCAGGAGGCGCGGTTCGACTGGTTCGACTATCAGGGTTCGGATCCGGTCGATGTCACGCTGAATGCGGGGCCCGACGACTATCGCAACCCGATCCTGCAAGGCTTCTACCCGGACCCCAGCATCACCCGCGCCGGCGACGATTATTATCTCGTCACCTCGACCTTTGCTTATTTCCCCGGCATCCCGGTCTTCCACAGCCGCGACCTCGTCAGCTGGACGCAGATCGGCAATGCGATCGACCGGCCGGACCAGCTCGATTTCGGCCGGCTCGGCCTGTCGCGCGGCGTGTTCGCGCCCACCATCGAGCACAAGAACGGCACCTTCTACATCCTCAACACCTGCGTCGATTGCGGCGGCAATTTCGTCATCACTGCGCGCGATCCGGCCGGGCCGTGGTCCGATCCGGTCTGGCTGCCCGATCTGGAGGGCGGGATCGATCCCGGCCTGTTCTTCGACGAAGACGGCCGGACCTGGATCGTCAACAACGGACCACCGGAAGGCCCGCCCCGCTATTCCGGCCACCGGGCGATCTGGATCCAGGAGTTCGACGCGGCCAACCTGCGCACGATCGGGCCGCGCCGGGTGCTGGTGGACGGCGGAGTCGATCCGGCGACCAACCCGATCTGGATCGAAGGGCCGCACATCCTGAAGCGCGACGGCTGGTACTATCTCATCTGCGCCGAGGGCGGCACCGCCGAGGGGCACAGCCAGGTCGTGCTGCGCAGCCGCAGCGTCGCCGGCCCTTACCAGCCCTATCCCGGCAACCCGATCCTGACCCAGCGCGGCCTGCCCGTCGACCGCCCCTTTCCGATCACTTCGGCCGGCCATGCCGATTTCGTCGAAACCCCGAACGGCGAGTGGTGGGCAACCTTCCTCGCGGTGCGCCCCTATCGCGGCGACTATTACAATACCGGCCGCGAGACCTTCCTGCTGCCGGTCCGCTGGGAGGACGGCTGGCCGCGCATGACCGATCCGGGCGACCTCATTCCCTATGCCCATGTCCGTCCCGATCTGCCGCGCCAGGCAGCGCCCGCGATCCCGACGACGGGTCCTTTCGCGCTGCGCGAAGAGTTCGACGGGCCGAGGCTCCCGCCCTATTGGATGATGGTCCGCAATCCGCGCGAGCCCTGGTACAGCCTGCGCGGCGGCCAATTAGCCCTGCGCGCGCGGCCGGTGCCGCTCGGCGGCATGGCCAATCCCTCCTTCCTCGCCCGCCGGCAGCAGCATATGCATGCGAGCGCTTCCACGGTCGTGCGCTTCACACCGGCGCGCGACGGCGACGAGGCCGGCATCGCCGCCTTCCAGAGCGACGACTATTGGTATGCGCTGAGCGTCGGCCGCGAGGGTGGCCGGCCGGTCGTCAAGCTGGAGCGGCGCACCGGCCCGTCCGATCCGGCGGGCGGCGTGACCGTCGCCGCTGTGCCGCTTGCCGGGGAAGCCGGCATGCCGGTGCGTCTGCGCATCGAGAGCGACAGCCTGACCTATCGCTTCTCCTATGCGGCCGAGACCGGGAAATGGCAGCGGCTGGGCGAGCCGCAGGACGGCACGATCCTCAGCACGCGCACGGCCGGCGGATTCGTCGGCGCGGTATTCGGACTCCATGCCTATTCCGCCGGGACACCGGCCGCCGACTGAGGGCATTTCCGGCTCCGCACCGGCTTGAGCGTCGGGTGAGGTCACTGCTTCCCAAGAATACGGCGATGCGTCGATTTTCGATTCTCCAGCTGACGGGATGGACACGGACGATGCGCTCCCGGGGACGGCGAAACCGACGCCACGCGATCGCCTCTCACTTTGCGACCTGCGCCTCGCCGGGGGAAAACGTCATCCCTGTCAGCCGTTCCGACGCGGCCCACAACCTTGCAGCGTCGCCTTGGTCGAGCGCCTGAGCGGGAACTCTCGCCTCTATGGGATAGCCACGAGTCTCGCTGAGCCTGTCCGGGCCATAATAGGCGCCGCCCCGAGCCTCCGGCGATGTCGCGGCGAAAAGCGTTGGCAAAGCGCCCTGCCACGCGGGCTGAAACAGGAAGGGCAGGAAGCGGCGAACCCGCCCGCTGAGGCTGTCATTGCCCGCGCCGTTCGGAAGAAGATCGGTGCGGGTGATGCCGGGATGTGCGGCGATGCCGGCAATGCCCCATCGGCCCGCCTTGCTGCGGCGGTGCAGCTCGAGGGCGAACATGAGACAGGCGAGCTTCGATTGTCCATAGACCGGAAACGGGCGGTAGCTCTTCTCCGCATTGAGATCGTCGAAGTCGATCGCGCCGTTCCGCGCGGCGATGCTCGATACGGTGACGACACGCGGGTTCCTGCCCTTTCGCAGCAGCGGCAGGAGTCCTGCCGTCAGCGCGAAATGGCCGAGATGGTTGGTACCGAACTGCAGCTCGAAACCGTCGCTTGTCTCGCGGCGTTCGGGCGGAGTCATGACACCGGCATTGTTGACCAGCAGATCGAGGCTGTCTCCCTGATCCCGCAGCCGTTCGCAAAAGTCCGCGACGGATCTGAGGCTCGCCAGATCGACCTCTCCGAACCGGACGGCGGCGGATGGAACTTCGTCGCGGATTCTTGCAACCGCCTCCACGCCCTTCCGGGGATTGCGGCCGGCGATGATGACCTCGCCGCCCGCCCGCGCCAGCGCGAGGGCCGTCTCATAGCCGAGGCCGCCGGTGCCGGTGACAATGGCCGAGCGGCCTTTCTGGGAGGGAATGTCGGATGCTGTCCACTTCGCCATGATAACGCCTTCCCAATGATTCGCACTTGGTGTAAAATTACACTACACTCAGTGCAAGTTTGCATCAAGGGAAATTTTTATGAAGCAAACCGCCGGCAGAAATCCACCCGGGGAAGGCCTCAGGGAGCGCAAGCGCCGCGAGACCGCGAAGCGTATCAAGGAGACCGGGATCCGCCTGTTCATCGAACGGGGCTATGATGCCGCGACGATCGACGACATTGCAGCCGAGGCGGGCATCTCGCGGCGCACCTTCTTCTATTATTACAAGTCCAAGGACGACATTCTGATGAGCCTGCAGAGCGCGCTGGGCGACATTCTCGCCGAACGGCTGCGGGAGGAGCCTGACGACAAGCGACCTCTGGACGCAGTGCGCGATGCGGCGCTCCGGGTCTCCGCAACCGTTCCAAAGGACGAGATGCTCGTTCTCGACCGGCTGATGCGCTCCAGCGAGGCGGTTCAGGCGCGCAAGGTGGCGAGCTATGTCCAGCACGAAGGCACGTTGTTCGCGGCCCTGCGCGAGAAATGGCCGGAGCCGGAGCGGGAGACCGCCCTCCGGCTCATTGCCATGCTGTCATTCGGCGCCGTCCGCCTGTCGCTCGACGCCTTCAATCGGGAGGGCGGCAAGCGCCCCCTCGTGGAGCTGCTGCGCGATGCTTTCGACGTCCTCGAAGCCGAAATCTGAGGACGGCGACCGAGACGAACTAGCGCACGGTCAGCGTCACGCTCTCGAGGTCCACCGAATTGGGCCCGACCGAGATGGTGAAGGTACCTGGCTCGACGACGCGGCGCATTTCCAGGTTCCAGAGCGACAGGTCCGCCGGCGTCAGCTCGAAACGGACCGTGCGCCGCTCGCCGGGGCGCAGGGCGACGCGCTGGAAGCGCTTCAGCTCCAGCAGCGGACGCGTCACCGAGGCCGCGTCGTCGCGGACGTAGAGCTGCACCACCTCGTCGCCGGCGCGCCGGCCGGTGTTGCGGACATCGACCTCGACCGCGACGCTGTCGTTCGTGCCGATCGTGCGCCGCGCGAGCCGCGGCGGCGACATCTCGAAGCTGGTATAGGAAAGGCCGAAGCCGAACGGGTAGAGCGGCGCCGTCGTGTCGAAGAGATAGCCGCGCCGGGCGCTGGGCTTGCGGTTGTAGAAGACCGGGAGCTGGCCGACGTTGCGCGCGATCGAGACTGGCAGGCGGCCGGCCGGATTGACCCGGCCGAAGACCACGTCGGCGACGCCATGGCCGGTCTCCTGGCCGAGATACCAGCCTTCGAGCAGGGCCGGCGCGTTTTCGGCGAGATAGTTGACCGACAGCGGGCGGCCGTTGAGCAGGATGACGACGGTCGGCTTGCCGAGCGCGAAAATCTCCCGGGCGAGCTGCTCCTGCGGCCCGACCAGATCGAGCGAGGAGCGGTCGCCGAGATGATTGTCGGCCCAGGCTTCGCGGCTCAATTGCTCGTTGTCGCCGAGCACCAGCACGATCGTGTCGGCACCTCGCGCCGTCTCGATCGCCTCGCGGCGCAGGCGATCGTTGACCTCCGGCGGCGTCAGGTTGACCTCATCCTGCGCCCAGATGCGCTGCTCGGTGAGGCGCACGCCCTCGGCATAGTCGACCTGGAAGCGGCCGCGCGATTCCGCCTGCATGCCTTCGAGCACCGAGACGATATGGCGCGGGATGTCGCTGTAGCCGCCGATCGGCGTGTCGCGGGCGTGGGTGCCGATCACCGCCATGCGGCGGATGCGTGATGCATCGAGCGGCAGCAGGTTGTTCTCGTTCCTGAGCAGCACGATCGAGCGGGCCGCCGCCGCGCGGGCGAGCGCGACTGCGTCGGGGGTCGCGGTCAGACCGTCCGCGGCCGCGGCGTCGACATAGGGATTCTCGAACAGGCCGGCCTCGAACTTCATGCGCAGGATGCGGCGCACCGCATCGTCGATCCGCGCCTCGGAAACGCGGCCCTGGCGGACCAGTTCGGGGAGATGGAGGTAGCCTTCGCCGTCCGGCGTCTCGACATCGACGGTGGCGTTCATCGCCGCCACCGCGGCATCGCTTATGTCGGGAAACATGCGGTGGCGGGTCACCATCTCGCGGATCGCGAAATAATCGCTGACGATCGCACCCCTGAAGCCCCATTCCTGGCGCAGCACGTCATGGAGCATCCAGCGGTTGGCGTGGGAGGGGACGCCGTCGATCTCGTTGTAGGACGGCATGACCGCGCGGATCGGCAGCTCGCGCACCGCTCGCTCGAACGGCGGGAAGAAGATTTCGCGCAACGTCCGCTCGCCGAACGGCGCCGGGCCGATATTGGTGCCGCTTTCGGGCTGGCCGTGGCCGGTCATGTGCTTCAGCGTCACGAACACCCGCTCGCGGCCCAACGGCAATGTCGTCCCCTGGAAACCGCGGATCGCGGCGAGCGACATCTCGCTGACCAGATGGGGGTCCTCGCCATAGGTCTCCTCGATCCGGCCCCAGCGCGGATCGCGCGCGACGTCGACGACGGGGGCGAGCGCGAGATTGGCGCCGCGTGCCCGCATCTCGCGCGAGGCGACATTGAAGATCCGCTCGACCATGGCGGGATCGAAGCTGCTGGCGAGCGCGATCGACTGCGGAAAGCTGGTCGCGTCGCGCGCGACATAGCCGTGCAGCGCCTCCTCGTGCATGATCAGCGGAATGCCGAGCCGGGTCCGCTCGACCGCCCAGCGCTGCGCGGCATTGATATAGTCGGCGGTCTCGCGGGCGTTGCGGTTGACCTGGCCGGCGGTGGCGCCGGCGGGGCCGTTCGCATCGGCCGCGACGCCGCGCCGGTCGGAGGGGCGGGCGATCTGGCCGAGGCCGTGCGGGAAGGCGCCGGAGGCGCGCTCGGGGGAGAAGTCGCCGGCGGGTGTCTGGATGCGATCCTTGTGCTCCCAGACCGACTGCATCTGGGCGACCTTCTCCTCCAGCGTCATGCGCGCGAGCAGGTCCTCGACCCTCCGTTCGATCGGCTGGGACGGGTCCTTGTAGGCCGGGCGCTGGTCCCCCTGGCTCGCCCCGGCAAGGGCGATGCAGCCGGTCAGCGCGAGCGTGCAGGCCGCCACCGCTGCCGCGGCCCAGCGCATCGGTCCATGCTTCGCGAGGGTCGCCATTTCGTCATCCTCCCTGTGCGCTTGCCGTTTGCGATCCAGCGGCCGATTATGATAGCGCTACCAATTCCTAGTCCGACGGGCGCGTCAGCGTCAACCGGAGAAGATTTGCAAGAGCCGCGTGCGGGTATAGTGTCCGCCCGAGACATGGCGAAGGGAGCGGGATGAAGAGGCCGAGCCGGCGGGGACGGGGAAGCGTCACGATTCAGAACGTCGCGCGCGAGGCCGGCGTCTCGGCGATGACCGTCTCGCGGGTGATCAACGGCGAGCGCAACGTGCGCGAATCCACGCGGGCCGCGGTGCTCGAGGCGATCAGCCGGCTCAATTATTCGCCCAATACCGCGGCGCGCAGCCTCGCCGCCGGCGACGCCACCCATATCGGCCTGCTCTACGCCAATCCCTCCGCCGCCTATCTGAGCCAGTTCCTGGTCGGCGCGCTCGACGCCGCGCGCCGGGCCGGCTGCCACATCGTCCTCGAAGCCTGCGAATCCGAGCGCGCCGACGAGCAGGCGGAGGCGACCCGGCGCTTCGCCGCCTCCGGCGTGGACGGGGTGATCCTGCCACCGCCCTTGTCGGAATCGATCCCCGTCCATGCCGAGCTGGCGGCCGCCGGCACGCCGGTGGTGACGGTGGCGATGGGCCTGCCCCAGCCCGGCGGGCTCAACGTGCGCATCCACGACCGCGAGGCGGCCGCGGCGATGACCCGCTACCTCGTCTCCCTCGGCCACCGCGCGATCGGCTTCATCGCCGGCCATCCGAACAACACGGCGAGCGGCGAGCGCCAGAACGGCTTCCTCGCCGCGCTCGAGGACGCCGGCCTCGATCCGGCCCGGGCGCCGATCGAGCAGGGCTATTTCACCTATCGCTCCGGCCTGATCGCCGCACAGCGGCTGCTGGCGCGCGATCCGCGCCCGACCGCGATCTTCGCCTCCAACGACGACATGGCCGCGGCCGTGATCAACGTCGCCCACCGCGCCGGGCTCGAGGTGCCGGGCGACCTCAGCGTCGTCGGCTTCGACGACACCGCGCCGGCGACGACGGTCTGGCCCGAGCTCACCACGGTGCGGCAGCCGATCGCCCCGATGGCGGCGGCGGCGGTCGACATGCTGCTCGCCGACCTTCGCGCGCGCCGCGCCGGCGAGGAGCCCGAGGGCGCCGAGCACGTGCTCGACCATTCGGTCGTCATCCGGGAATCCGCCGCCGCGCCGCGCAAGGTCGCCGCGTCTGCCGACCGTCGCGGGCGCGGAACCGCGCTGTCCCCGGCCGGCGCCTGAAGCGATGCCGGCGATTTTTCGACAGACCTTGCAAATCTCCGGCTGACATTCTGATTGTTATCGCTACCATGACTGGATCGACACCGGCCTGAACCGGGCGGAAAGGGAGGAGAGGATGAACGACAGTCCCGCGGGCCGGGCCAATATCGCCTTCATCGGCGCGATCGTCGCGGTGGCGACGATCGGCGGCTTCATGTTCGGCTACGACAGCGGCGCGGTGAACGGCACCCAGGAGGGCCTCAGGAGCGCCTACGGCCTGACCGAGGCCCAGCTCGGCCTCACCGTCTCCTCGCTCCTGATCGGCTGCGCGATCGGCGCCTTCCTCGCCGGGCGGCTGGCCGACGTGATCGGGCGGCGCAACGTGATGCTGCTCGCCGCGATCGCCTTCCTTGTCAGCGCGCTCGTCGCCGGCGCGGCAGGATCGACCGCGCTGTTCGTCGTCGCCCGCGTGCTCGGCGGCATGGCGGTCGGCGCGGCGTCGGTCCTCTCCCCCGCTTATATCAGCGAGGTGACGCCGGCGGCGATCCGCGGCCGTCTCTCGAGCATCCAGCAGATCATGATCATCACCGGCCTCACCGGCGCATTCGTGGTCAACTATCTGCTCGCCCAGCATGCCGGCGCGTCGACCGAACCGTTCTGGCTCGGCTATCCGGCCTGGCGCTGGATGTACTGGATGCAGGCCATTCCGGCCGCGGTGTTCCTCGTCTCCCTGCTCTTCATCCCGGAAAGCCCCCGCTATCTCGTTGTCAAGGGCCGCGACGCCGACGCCGAGCGGGTGCTCACCCGCCTGTTCGGCCCGGCCGAGGCGCGCGCCAAGGTCGCCGAGATCCGCGCCTCGCTGGTCGCCGATCACCAGCCGCGCCTCTCCGACCTCAGGAATCCGGCGACCGGCAAGCTGCGCATGATCGTCTGGGCCGGTCTCGGCCTCGCCATCTTCCAGCAGCTCGTCGGCATCAACGTCATCTTCTATTACGGCGCGACGCTCTGGCAGCTCGGCGGCTTCACCGAGGACCAGGCGCTGCAGATCAACGTCGTCTCCGGCGCCGTCTCGATCGCCGCCTGCATCTTCACCGTGCTCGTCATCGACCGGATCGGGCGCAAGCCGCTGCTGATGATCGGCTCGGCCGGCATGGCCGTGACCCTGTTCGCGATGGTCTACGCCTTCGCCAACGGCACACTCGACGCCGCCGGCAATCTCCAGCTTGCGGAGTCGACCGGGATCGTCGCGCTGGTCGCGGCCAATCTCTACGTCATCTTCTTCAACGTCAGCTGGGGACCCGTCATGTGGGTGATGCTGGGCGAGATGTTCCCGAACCAGATCCGCGGCTCCGCGCTGGCCGTCTGCGGCCTCGCGCAATGGGCGGCGAACTTCGCGATCAGCGCGACCTTCCCCTGGCTCGCCGCCAATATCGGCCTCACGATCACCTACAGCTTCTACGCGCTGAGCGCGGTCGTCTCCTATGTCTTCGTCGCGAAGATCATCGAGGAGACCAAGGGCCGCGAGCTCGAGGAGATGACGGGCTGAAGATGCGCCGCACCCCCGCCCGCCCCCTCCGCTCGCGCGACTGGTTCGCCGCGCCGGGCCGCAGCGACATGGCGGCGCTCTATCTCGAGCGCTTCATGAACTACGGCCTGACGCCGGGCGAGCTGCGCTCGGGCAAGCCGATCGTCGGCATCGCCCAGACCGGCTCCGATCTGTCGCCCTGCAACCGCATCCATCTCGATCTCGCCAGGCGCGTGCGCGACGGCATCCGCGACGCGGGCGGCGTGCCGATCGAATTCCCGGTCCATCCGATCTTCGAGAATTGCCGCCGGCCGACGGCGGCGCTCGACCGCAACCTCGCCTATCTCGGCCTCGTCGAGATATTGAACGGCTATCCGATCGACGCGGTGGTGCTCACCACCGGCTGCGACAAGACGACGCCGGCCGGGATCATGGCCGCCTCGACCGTCGACATCCCCGCCATCGTCCTCTCCGGCGGACCGATGCTCGACGGCTGGCACGAGGGCGAGCTGGTCGGCTCCGGGACGGTGATCTGGCGCGCGCGGCGCAAGCTGGCGGCCGGGGAGATCGACGAGGAGGAATTCTTGAGCCGGGCCTGCGACAGCGCGCCCTCGCCCGGCCATTGCAACACGATGGGCACCGCCTCGACGATGAACGCGGTCGCCGAGACGCTCGGCCTCTCGCTCCCCGGCTGCGCCGCCATTCCCGCGCCCTATCGCGAGCGCGGCCAGATCGCCTACGAAACGGGCCGGCGGATCGTCGACATGGCCTATGAGGACCTGCGGCCGTCGGGGATCCTGACCCGCGCAAGCTTCCTCAACGCGATCCGCGCGGTGAGCGCGCTCGGCGGCTCCAGCAACGCCCAGCCGCACATCGTCGCCATGGCCCGTCATGCCGGCGTCGAGCTGCATGAGAGCGACTGGATGACGCACGGCTACGACATCCCCCTGCTCGTCAACATGCAGCCCGCCGGCGCCTATCTCGGCGAGCGCTTCCACCGCGCCGGCGGCGTCCCCGCCGTGCTCTGGGAACTGCTCCAGGCCGGCAAGCTCGACGGCGATTGCCTGACCGTCACCGGGCGGACATTGGCGGAAGGCCTGCGCGAAGCGACCGATCGTGAGATGATCCGCCCCTACGGCCAGCCGCTCAGGGAGCGCGCCGGCTTCCTCGTCCTCAAGGGCAATCTGTTCGACTTCGCGATCATGAAGACCAGCGTCATCTCCGATGCCTTTCGCGACCGCTACATCAAGGACGGCGTGCTGGAGGGCCGCGCGATCGTGTTCGACGGATCGGACGACTATCACCACCGGATCAACGATCCCGCGCTCGGCATCGACGAGAACTCGATCCTCGTCATCCGCGGCTCGGGCGTGCTCGGCTGGCCGGGCTCGGCCGAGGTGGTCAACATGCAGCCGCCCGACGCGCTCATCCAGCGCGGCATCCTCTCTCTCCCGACGATCGGCGACGGCCGCCAGTCCGGCACGTCCGACAGCCCCTCGATCCTCAACGCCTCGCCAGAGAGCGCCGCCGGCGGCGGCCTGGCGTGGCTGCGCACCGGCGACATCGTCCGCATCGATCTCGAGGCCGGCACCTGCGACGCGCTGGTCGCCGAGGCCGAGATCGCGCGCCGCAAGGCTGCGCCCGTGCCGCCCGTTCCCGACAGCGCCACCCCCTGGGAGGAACTCTATCGCGAGAAGACCGGCCAGCTCGCCGAAGGCGGCGTGCTGGAGTTCGCGCTCAAGTATCGCGGCACGTCCTCGAAGACGCCGCGGCACAATCACTGACGCTTACGCCGCCGGTTCCTGCGGAAACATATGGGCATAGGGCCTGGCTTCCTCCAGCACCCTTGCGACGCTCGGCCGCGCCTCAAGCCGGTCGAGATAGGCCGCCAGGACGGGCAAGCGGTCGCGGAACGGATGGACCTTCTCGGCATAGTGAAGCGACGGCGCCGCGGCACAGTCGGCCAGGCTGAAATCCTCGCCCGCCGCCCAGGTGCGGCCCGCAAGCTCGCCCTCCAGCCAGCCATAGGCCTTGTCGAGCAGGGTCCGCGCACCGGCGACCCCGAACGGGTCGCGCGAGTCCGCCGGCCGGATGCGATCGAAGACGATGTTCTGCATCGGCATCATGACGTAATTGTCGAACACCCGGTCCATTTCGCGGACCTTGAGCGCGGCGTCCGGATCGGCGTGATGCGGCACCAGGTTCGCCGGCCCGCGGTGATGCAGGCCGAGATATTCGATGATGACGCTCGATTCGACGATCGTCCGGCCGTGGTCGGTCAGGATCGGCATCTTCGCGATCGGCCAGAGTTCCGCGAACTCCCGGCCGACCTCCTCGTTGTCGAAGTCGAGCTGGCGCAGCGTGAAGGGTGTGTCGTTCTCATGGAGCGCGATCAGCACCTTCCAGCAATAGGAGGACAGCGGATGGGCATAGAGGACGAGGCTCATGGTTCTAGGCTCCCTTGGTGAGGACGATATGCATGGCGCGTTCGCTGGTGACGTGCTCTGTCACGGCAAAACCTTTCGCGAGAAGGTCGATGCCCGCGAACAGCGGCTCGCCGCGGCCGAGCAGGATCGGCGACACGGCGAGATGCATCTCGTCGATCAGGTCGGCCTCCAGATACTGGCGGACCGTGGACGCGCCGCCGCCGATCCGGATGTCCTTGTCCCGGGCCGCCGCCCGGGCGCGGTCCAGCGCCTCGCGGATGCCGCCGGTGATGAAATGGAAGACAGTGTCGCCCGCCATTTCCAGCGGCGGCCGCGCATGATGGGTGAGGACGAACACCGGCACGTGATAGGGCGGGTTCTCGCCCCACCAGCCGCGCCAGCTCTC
The DNA here is from genome assembly GCF_031157375.1 of Sphingosinicella sp. LHD-64. Lineage (GTDB taxonomy): Bacteria > Pseudomonadota > Alphaproteobacteria > Sphingomonadales > Sphingomonadaceae > Allosphingosinicella. The sequence goes on along the minus strand of NZ_JAVIFV010000005.1, from coordinate 80,519 downwards.
GTCCGGCCATGCCCCGCGGACGGGTCCGAACATGTTGCGGCCCATGATCCAGGCGCCGACATTCTCGAAGCTGCGTTGCGCGAACCCGTCGTCGATGCCGGTGTCGCCCTCCCGGCCGGAGAGCTGCTGGAAGGTCCGGGTCGGGATCAGCCAGTCGTGCAGATGCTCTGTGCCACGGCCCAATGGGTGTTCGACACTCTGGTCGGGACCGGCACCATAGCCATCGACGGAGACGGTGAAGGCACTGACGGTAAGCTTGGACATCTCTTCTCTCCTCGATCGAACTGCTTTTGATTTGCAACCAGTTGCTGTGACTAGGGCAACTGATTTCATATTGCAAGCGGTTTTTTTGCGCCTATATTGGGAACTATGACCGATCAACGTTCCGGCTGCCCGATCAACCTGACGCTGGAGACCCTGGGCGACCGCTGGAGCCTGATCGTCATCCGCGACCTCATGTTCGGCAATCGCCGCCATTTCCGGGTGCTGCTGAACGAATCGGAGGAACGGATCGCCTCCAACATCCTCGCCGACCGGCTGAAGCGGCTGGTCGCGTCCGGCCTGCTGTCGAAGGTCGAGGATCCGACCCACAAGCAGAAGGCGATCTACAGCCTCACCGAGAAGGCGATCCAGCTTGTGCCGCTGTTCGCCCATATGGGCGCCTGGGGCCGCCGCCACCTGCCGGTGACCCACGAGCTCTCGGTTCGCGCCCAGCTGCTCGAGGAGGGCGGCCCGGCGCTTTGGGACGACTTCATGGACGAGCTGCGCACCATCCATCTCGGCGTGCCGCCCAGGCCGGGCCCCAGCGTATCGGAGCGCCTTCGCGCCGCATTCGAGGCGGCGGTCGCCGAAAGCGCCGCCTAGACGCGGCGGGCAAAACGGGAAAGGCCTGTCGCCGCAGCTAGGCTTCGGCACATAGCCGCGTTACGAACGCGCATGGCTTTCGAAACCATCCGCCTCGACCAGGATATCAACGCGGTTGCGACGCTGACGCTGAACCGGCCCGACTCCCTCAATGCGCTGAGCGCCAGGCTGCTCGACGAGATGCGGGCGGCGGTGGAGAGCCTGCCGGATTCGGGCGCACGCGCGCTGCTCGTCACCGGCGCGGGGCGCGGCTTTTCGAGCGGGGCGGACCTCGCGTCGGACGGCGGCCTGCCCGAGGATGTCGGGGCGGCGCTGGAGGCGCATTTCAATCCGCTGGTCGAGGCGCTGTTCGCCTGCCCGCTGCCGATCGTCGCGGCGGTCAACGGCCCGTGCGCCGGCGCCGGCTGCAGCCTTGCGCTGGCCGCCGACATCGTCATCGCCGGCCGCTCGGCCTATTTCCTCCAGGCCTTCATCAACATCGGGCTCATTCCCGATGCCGGCGCGACCTGGTTGCTGCCCCGCCTCGTCGGGCGGGCGCGGGCGATGGAGATGATGATGATGGGCGAGCGCATTCCCGCCGACCGGGCCGCCGACTGGGGGATGATCAGCCGCGTCGTCGACGACGAGGCGCTCCTCGACGAGGCCGGTGCGTTGGCCGCCCGGCTCGCCCGGGGGCCGACGAAAGCCTACGGCCTGCTGCGCCGGCTCGCCCGCGAAGCCGAGCAGCTGCCGTTGAGCGAGGCGCTGTGGGCCGAGCGGATCGCGCAGCGCGAGGCCGGGTGGACCGAGGATTTCAGGTCGGCTGTATTTGCATTTCTCCAGAAGCAGCCGCCGACCTTTCGCGGGGCGTGATACCGGCGCGGATGATCCACGCGGCGCCGGCCAGCATCGTCGCGACGGTGAGCATCGTCCATTCGATATGGCTGGCCGGCTCGGCGATGACGCGGGGCAGGTGCAGCAGCAGCACGAAGCAACCCATCATCGCGGCGAGCAGGGTTGCGGCGAGGCGCGAGAGCACGCCGCTCAGGATCGCGAGGCCGGCGGCGAAATGGCCCGCCCCGGTCGCCCAGGCCCAGAAGAGCGGGGCGGGGATCCACGCCGGGACCATGCCGGCGGTGAAGTCCGGATAGGCGAAATGGCTGAGGCCGAAGACGATCGGGCAGATGCCGTAGCCGTAGCGCGCCACCTGCTGCCATGCCCGCCGTGGCGTGGGATCGAGCAGCGCCGCCAGCATCAGCGCGCCGGCCGCGAGCGAGAGGATTTCGGCAAAGCCCAGCCAGGGAAGGATCGTCAGCGGCGCCGCCAGCACCTTCGGCAGCTTGAGCAGCAATACCCAGAGCAGGATGTAGCCGGCGAGGAATCCGGCGGTCCGGCGGGCAGCGGCGGGCCAGAGCAGCAACGCGCCTGCCACGGCGAGCACCGCGCCGTTGAGATAGGCGAGCGGCGTCCGGCCCGGTACCCATTCCGGCACCGGCTGCCATTGCAGGCCGAAATTGCCGAAGGCGAGACAGACGAGGCCGTAGCCCAGGGTTCCGATCGCGAGGATGATGCCGTCGTACCGTTTCATTGCGTCCATGCCCTTCCCGCCCAAGCCTTCGCTGTAATTCGGTGTCGCGCGCAGCGGCGACGGCAGCGCCGCGAACAGCAGCGCGGCGAGGCCCGGAAGGCCGAACCAGGTCGCCCCGCCGCCGAAGAAGAGCGCGTCCGCCTGCGCCGCATTGTACATCGCTGCGACGGATATCCTGCGCTTGGGGACTCGCGCTTGGGGAATATTGCTGTAGAATCAGACATGGTGGGCGCCGGAACGCGGGAGCGGTTCATGGCGACGGACGGCGAATTCCTGGTTGAGACGACCGGCCCGGCTTTGCCGCGGCGCAGCGCGCTCTATGCGGCCGGCGAGGACCTGCGGCGCGGCTATGCCGGCGCGGTGTTCGAGCGGCGCTATCACGGGCCGATCTTCGGCGTCGTGGAATCCGGGGCGTTCAAATATCACTGCGAGAGCGGCGAGGCGATCGTCGCGCCGGGGTCGATCATCTTCGGCAATGCGGGCGAAAGTTTCGGCTGCGCGCATCTCGACGACAAGGGCAACCGGCGTTCGGTGGTCGCGATCGCGGACGGCCTTCTGGAAGAGGCCGCGGAGGAGGCCGGCGCGCAGCCGCGCTTCGCCACGGCGATCTTCGCCCCCGGCCCCCGGAATCTCGCCATGCAGGCGGCGATCCGTCAGGTCGCACGCAGCCGCGAGGCACTGGAGGATGTCGTCGTGGCCCTGCTGGTCGACGCATTCGGCCTGGAGCCGGCGTCGGTCGGCCGGTCGTCCGAGCAGGAGGCGCGTCGCATCCTCGACGTGGTCCGCTTTCTCGAAAGCCGTTTCGACGAGCCGAACCAGCTGACCGACCTCGCTGCCGCGGCCGGGATCAGCCGCTTCCATTTCCTACGCCAGTTCCGACGTCTCGTCGGCATCAGCCCGACCCAGTTCCTGATCGGCCTCCGCCTCCGCGCCGCCGCCGAGCGGCTGGAGGACGGCGCGGCGCCCGTCACCGAGATCGCCCTCGACGTCGGATTCAACGATATTTCACACTTCAACCAATTGTTCCGGCGGGCCTATCGCATGCCGCCGAGCCGCTGGCGCGCGCGCCGTCAGGCGAAACCGTAGGGCACCACCGCGCGGCGGTCGGGATCGACGCTGAGCGCCCGTCCGGCGGGCGGAAAGGCGCGCTGCTCGCAACTGTCGCGCGGACAGATGTGGCAGGAGACGCCGATCGGTGTCGCGCTGCCCGCGCCGCTCAGGTCGAGCTGGTCCGCATAGACGAAGTCCGCCGCATGAACCGCCTCGCACCCGAGTGCGACGGCGTAGCGGCGGCTGGGGCGGGCGTAGCTGCCCGACGGCTTCACCAGCCCCTTGGCCATCGAGACGTAGCGCACTCCATCCGGCGTCTCGGCGAGCTGGACGAGGATGCGGTCGGGGATCGCCACCGCCTCGTGCACCATCCACAAGGGACAGGCGCCGCCGAACCGCGCGAATTGCAGGCGGGTCGCCGAGTGCCGCTTGGTGATGTTGCCGGCCATGTCGACCCGGCAGAAATAGAAGGGAATGCCCGCCGCACCGGGCCGCTGGAGCGTCGAAAGCCGATGACAGGCCTGCTCCGCCGCCGCGCCCGCGAGGCCGAGCGGCGGACGCTGACCGAGGCGCTCGGCGCCGAGCGGATCGCCCAGCGCGACGCTGAGCGAACCGAGGATTTCAGGCAGGGCGTCATCGCATTCCTGCAGAAGCGCCCGCCGAGCTTCGACGGGCGCTAGGCCCGCTCGAGATCGCTTTTCAGCCGATCGAGCAGGCCGACCGCGCGGGCCGCATAGGGGCCGATCCAGCGGTCGTGGATGTGCTTGATCGGGAGCGGATTGAGGTGATTCCACCGCTCCCGCCCCCGGCGCTCGGCGATCACCAGTTCCGCCTCTTCCAGCACCTTCAGATGCTGCATCACCGTGCAGCGGTCGAGGTCCGGGAACGACGCGCAAAGCGTGCCGGTAGTCTGCGGATCGTCCTTGAGCAGATCGAGGATCGAGCGCCGCGTGGCCGCCGACAGCGCCTTGAAAATCCGGTCGTTCCGCGCCTCGATTGACATGTTGTAGTTTTATAACATATAAGCGCGGCGATCAAGGAGAATCGCCATGGATCTCAAGTTCAAGATCAGCGGCTTCATCGCCCGGCCCGTCCACGAGGTGTTCGAGGCGGTGGCCAATCCGGACACGCTGTCGCGCTATTTCACCACCGGCGGTGCCAAGGGCCGGATCGAGCCGGGCGTGACCGTGATATGGGATTTCGCCGATTTTCCCGGCGCGTTTCCCGTCGAGGTGATCGAGGTCGTGCCCGACCGCAGGATCGTGCTGAAATGGGAGGCCTATGAGGGCCCGCCGCCCGACGGGGTGAGCGATGCCCCGGCGGAAGCCCCGTCCGGCTATCAGACGACGGTGACGATGACCTTCGAGCCGAAGGGCGACGAGCGCACCTTCGTGACCATCGCCGAGGAAGGCTGGCGGCAGACCGAGCGCGGCCTGCAGGGCAGTTATGGCAATTGTCAGGGCTGGGCGCAGATGCTGTGCGCGATGAAGGCCTGGGTCGAACACGGCATCAATTTGCGCGAAGGCTTCTACAAATAGCCGCGCCACATGCGCTTGACCTTTGGCGCGGTAAGGTCTTTCACCGCACCATGCAGACCACCATCGAAGAACTCGAACGGCGCCGCGAGCAGGCGCGCCTTGGCGGCGACTGGGGCGCTGACCGCGGGCGTCAGGCGAAACCGTAGGGGACGATTGCGCGCCGGTCCGGATCGACGCTGAGCGCGCGGCCCGCGGGCGGAAAGGCGCGCTGGTCGCAATTCTCGCGGGGGCAGATGCGACAGGAGACGCCGATCGGCGTGGCGCTGCCGGCGCCGCTCAGATCGAGCTGATCGGCATAGATGAAGTCGGCGGCGTGGGCGGCCTCACAGCCCAAAGCGACCGCGTAGCGCCGGCTCGGGCGCGCATAGCTCCCCGAAGGTTTCACCAGCCCCTTCGCCATCGACACGTAGCGCACCCCGTCCGGCGTCTCGGCGAGCTGGACGAGGATGCGGTCGGGAATCGCCACCGCCTCATGCACCATCCACAGGGGACAGGCGCCACCGAAGCGGGCGAATTGCAGGCGCGTCGCCGAGTGCCGTTTGGTGATGTTACCCGCCATGTCGACCCGGCAGAAATAGAAGGGGATGCCGGCGGCGCCGGGCCGCTGGAGCGTCGAAAGGCGGTGGCAGGCCTGCTCGAAGCTGACCCCGAACACCTGACGGAGCGCGTCGATATCGTGGCGCAGGCGACGGGCCTCAGCGCGGAACGGGGCATAAGGCATCAGGAAGGCGCCAGCCGCATAATTGGCAAGGCCCACGCTGAGCAGCTGGACGGATTCGGGCGAATGCAGGCCTGCATTCCCGGCAACGCCCGCAATCGTATCGGCGAGCTCCAATCGCATCAGCTGGTGCGCCATCTGGAACAGGCGGCTCTCGGGCGGGATCGAGCGATCGACGGCGAGGCGGCGGGTCGCGGGATCGAAGCTGCGCAGCTCCGCGCCGGTCGCGATCACGAGCTCGACGCCATGTTCCGCAAGCCGCGCCCCGATTCCATCAGGGCCGACCTCTCTGGCAAGCCGCTCGGCGGCGCGGTCGATCGCGTCGACATAATTGCCGGCATCGTGAAACCATTCGCGGACCTCGTCCCAGGGCAGCGGCATGCCGCCGCCCGTCCCCCGCTCCAGCGCATCGTCGAGACTGCGAAGCTGGTCCTGGCTGCGGCGATAGGCGTCGTGGACGGCGACCAGGCGCTCGGCGAGCAGAGGCTGGCGGGCGACGCCGCGGAGCAGCGCATCCTCGGCCAGCGCGCCGGGCACGGTCGGGTCGTTCGCCGCCGCCGCCGCGCGGGCGACGAGCGCAGCATGGTCGTCCGGGCCGATCTCCGCCCAGTCGCTCGGGAAGGCCCGGGAGAAGGCGGCGAGGACGGCATCGGTCATCGGCCGGTCGTCGCTCTCGAGCTGCGAGAGATAGGAGACCGAAAGGCCGACGCGCGCGGCCATGGCGGACTGGCTGAGGCCAAGCCGTCCGCGCAGCGCCCGCGCCCGCGCGCCGGCGAAGAGGCGGCGCGGCGCGCTCATATTTGCAAACTCCCCATATGCATCTTCACAAATTCACATTTGCGCTTCGCGCGCAACACTGGAAGGGCGGAACGTCCGATATTTGCGAGGGCCTGATGGCGACGACGTTGGAAGCGCTGGAAGCACGCCGCGAGCAGGCGCGGCTCGGCGGCGGCGAGAAGCGCATCGCCGCGCAGCACGCCAAGGGCCGGCTGACCGCGCGCGAGCGCCTCTCGGTGCTGCTCGATCCGGGCAGCTTCGAAGAATATGACATGTTCGTCGAGCACAATTGCACCGACTTCGGCATGGAGGCGACCAAGTTCCCCGGCGACGGCGTCGTCACCGGCTCGGGCACGATCAACGGCCGGCTCGTCTACGTCTTCGCGCAGGATTTCACCGTGTTCGGCGGCTCGCTCTCCGAGCGGCACGCCCAGAAGATCTGCAAGATCATGGACATGGCGATGAAGGTCGGCGCGCCGGTCATCGGTCTCAACGACAGCGGCGGCGCGCGCATCCAGGAGGGCGTCGCCTCGCTCGGCGGTTACGCCGAGGTGTTCCAGCGCAACGTGCTCGCCTCGGGCGTCGTCCCGCAGCTCAGCCTGATCATGGGACCCTGCGCGGGCGGCGCCGTCTACTCGCCGGCGATGACCGACTTCATCTTCATGGTGAAGGACTCGAGCTACATGTTCGTTACCGGCCCGGATGTGGTGAAGACCGTTACCAACGAGGTGGTGACGCAGGAGGAGCTGGGCGGCGCCGTCACCCACACGACCAGGTCGGGTGTCGCCGACGTGGCGTTCGAGAACGACATCGACGCCTTGCTCGCGACCCGCGATTTCTTCGATTTCCTGCCGTTGTCGAACCGCCACGATCTGCCCGAGCGTCCCTCGAGCGATCCCTGGGACCGGCAGGAAGATAGCCTCGACACGCTGATCCCGGACAGCGCCGCCAGGCCCTATGACATGCACGAGCTGATCCGGAAGGTCGTCGACGACGGCGACTTCTTCGAGATCCAGCCGGCGCACGCCGCCAATATCATCACCGGCTTCGGCCGCGTCGAAGGCCGCACTGTCGGCGTGATCGCCAACCAGCCGATGGTGTTGGCCGGGGTGCTCGACATCAAATCGTCGAAGAAGGCGGGGCGGTTCGTGCGCTTCTGCGACGCGTTCGACATTCCGATCGTGACCTTCGTCGACGTGCCCGGCTTCCTCCCCGGCGTCGCGCAGGAGCATGACGGGATCATCAAGAACGGCGCCAAGCTGCTCTTCGCCTATGCCGAGGCGACCGTGCCGAAGATCACCGTCATCACCCGCAAGGCCTATGGCGGCGCCTATGACGTCATGGCCTCCAAGCACTTGCGCGGCGACCTCAACTACGCTTGGCCGACCGCCGAGATCGCCGTGATGGGCGCCAAGGGTGCCGTGGAGATCATCTTCCGCGGCAAGACGCCGGAGGAGATCGCCGAACGCACCGCCGAATATGAAGCCCGCTTCGCCAACCCTTTCGTGGCGGCGAGCAAAGGCTTCATCGACGAGGTCATCATGCCGCATTCGACGCGGCGACGCATCGCGCTGGGACTACGGAAGCTCAGGGACAAGCAACTCGAGAATCCGTGGAAGAAGCATGACAATATTCCGCTCTGAGGTCGTCAAATGCTCAATCTAACGTGCAGTGTGGAACGCAAGCTCATGCGACCAGAAGGCTGGAGCTTTATCCTCCGCACGCACAACGTCCAAACCCTGAATGGCTATGTCGTTGATTCGGAACGGGTGCATGCCACGGTTTACAGCGCCGGAGCCAGCGAACGTGCCCTAGCTGATGAGCGACTTCGGGCAGAGGATTTAGCGAGAGAAACGGGCTTTGATCCTTCGATCGGCGGATATCAAGTTGTACTGGGCAACACGGGGAGTCTGCTCGTCAACCTTCATCTCGGTTTGGCAACCGAGGCTTGGCTGGTTGAAATGGATCGACTGCTCGAGACCGAAACTCTCCTCGTCAGCTTTGATGTAGGCTCTGAATTTCGTCCAAGGCAGGACGCTGAGTTTCAGGATTGGCTCAATGGGACTCGGGGCCACAAAGACATCCCTCTCTTCGCCGACAAGCTACCAAAATGGGACGTAGTAAAGAGGGCGGTGCCATGAAACTCGGCCGTCTCAACCATGTCGGGGTCGCCACCCCGTCGATCGAGCAATCGATCGCCACTTATCGCGACCTGATGGGGGCGGAGGTGATCCGGGCGCCGTTCGATCTGCCGGCGCAGGGGGTGAAGGTGTGCTTCATCGACACGCCGAACAGCCAGATTGAGCTGATCGAGCCGCTGGGCGCGGACTCGCCGATCGTGAAGTTCCTGGAGAAGAACCCGCTCGGCGGGCAGCACCATGTCTGCTTCGAGGTGCCGGACATCCACGAAGCCAAGGCGTGGTTCGAGGGGAAAGGCGCCCGTATCCTCGGCGAGCCGCGGATCGGCGCGCACGGGACGCCGATCTTCTTCGTCCACCCCAAGGACATGGGCGGGGTGCTGACCGAGATCATGGAGACGCCGCGTGAGGGGCGCTAGAACCCCCTCTCCCCGACGGGGAGAGGATTGGGGTGAGGGGGCTCGGCATTTCCGGATGCGCCGAGCCCCCTCACCAACTCCGGCTAGGCGGCACAGCCGCCAAGCCTTCGTATCCTCTCCCCGCCGGGGAGAGGGGGAAGTCGAGTATGTCTGACAAGAAATCCACCCCTGCCGACTGGGACACCCTCGCCGCCAAGGAGGTGAAGGGCAAGGACCTCACCTGGCACACGCCCGAGGGCATCGCCGTCAAACCGCTCTACACGGCGGAGGACATAGCGGACATCGACCCCGGCCTTCCCGGCTTCGCGCCCTTCACCCGCGGGGTGCGCGCCAGCATGTACGCCGGCCGCCCCTGGACGATCCGCCAATATGCGGGCTTCTCGACCGCCGAGGAATCCAACGCCTTCTACCGCCGCAACCTCGCCGCCGGGCAGAAGGGTCTCTCGGTCGCCTTCGATCTCGCCACGCACCGGGGCTATGACTCAGACCATCCCCGCGTCGTCGGCGACGTCGGCAAGGCGGGCGTGGCGATCGACACGATCGACGACATGAAGATCCTGTTCGACGGCATCCCGCTCGACCGGATGAGCGTCTCGATGACGATGAACGGCGCGGTGATCCCGATCCTCGCCTTCTTCATCGTCGCCGGCGAGGAGCAGGGCGTCCCTCAGGCGGCGCTGGACGGCACGATCCAGAACGACATCCTGAAGGAGTTCATGGTCCGCAACACCTATATCTACCCGCCCGAGCCGAGCATGCGGATCATCTCGGACATCTTCGCCTTCACCTCGGCCAACATGCCGAAGTTCAACTCCATCTCGATCTCCGGCTATCACATGCAGGAGGCGGGGGCGACGCAGGTGCAGGAGCTCGCCTTCACCATCGCCGACGGCATGGAATATGTGAAATACGGCGTCGCGAGCGGGCTCGACATCGACAAGTTCGCCGGCCGCCTCAGCTTCTTCTTCGCGATCGGCATGAACTTCTTCATGGAGATCGCCAAGCTGCGCGCCGCGCGCGTGCTCTGGCACCGGGTAATGACGAAGCTGGGCGCGAAGGACGAACGCAGCAAGATGCTGCGCACCCACTGCCAGACATCCGGCGTCTCGCTCACCGAGCAGGACCCCTACAACAACGTCATGCGCACCACGATCGAGGCGATGGCGGCGATGCTGGGCGGCACCCAGTCGCTCCACACCAACGCGCTCGACGAGGCGATCGCGCTCCCCACCGATTTCTCCGCCCGGATTGCGCGCAACACCCAGCTGGTCATCCAGGAGGAGACCGGCATGTGCAACGTCGTCGATCCGCTTGGCGGCTCCTATTATGTCGAGGCGCTGACGCAGGAGCTGGTCGACAAGGCCTGGGAGATCATCGAGCGGGTCGAGCGCGAGGGCGGTATGGCAAAAGCAGTTGCCGCGGGCTGGCCCAAGGCGATGATCGAGAGCGCCGCCGCCGCCACCGCCGCGCGGATCGACCGCGGCGAACAGGTGATCGTCGGCGTCAACAAGTACCGCAAGGACAATGAGGACGCGATCGACATCCTCGACGTCGACAACCATGCGGTCCGCGAGGCGCAGATCGCCCGGATCAAGCGCGTGAAGGCGGGGCGCGACGAAGCCGCCTGCCAGGCCGCGCTCGACGCGCTGCGCGAGGGCGCAAAGGGCAATGGTAATCTCCTCGGCCTCGCGGTCGAGGCCGCCCGCCAGCGCGCCACGCTCGGCGAGATCAGCCGGGCGATGGAGGACGTGTTCGGCCGCTACGGCACGAATCCCACGCCGGTGAAGGGCATCTATGGCGGCGCCTATGCCGAGGATGCGCGCTGGGACCGGCTGGTCGACGGCGTGCAGTCGGTGGCGCGGCAGAAGGGTCGCAAGCCGCGTATGCTGACCGCCAAGATGGGCCAGGACGGCCATGACCGCGGCGCCAATCTGGTCTCCTCCGTGTTCGGCGATCTCGGCTTCGACGTTGTCGCCGGACCGCTCTTCCAGACGCCGAAGGAAGCCGCCGAGCTGGCGATCGCGTCCGATGTCGACGTGGTCGGCGCCTCCAGTCTCGCTGCGGGTCACAAGACCTTGATCCCCGAGCTGATCGGCCATCTGCGCGATGCCGGCCGCAGCGACATCAAGGTCGTCGCCGGCGGCGTCATCCCCGCGCAGGACTACCAGTTCCTGCGCGACGCCGGGGTGCAGGCGATCTTCGGCCCCGGCACCAACCTGATCAACGCCGCCGGCGAGGTCCTGCGCCTCCTCGGCCACAACCTGCCCCCCGAGGGCATCGACGAGGCTGCCGAATGAGGTCACACACTGGTCGTCACCCTGAACTCGTTTCAGGGTCCATCTTGGAACACGCGCGATGGTGTGGATGGAGGCATGGATGCTGAAACAAGTTCAGCACGACGAAGAGGTAAGGAACGACTGGACCCGCGCCGAGATTGCGGACCTGTTCGATCTCCCGCTGATGGACCTCGTCTTCGAAGCCCAGCGCGTCCACCGCGCCCATCACGCGCCGAACGAGGTGCAGCTTTCTACCTTGCTCTCGATCAAGACCGGCGGCTGCCCGGAGGATTGCGGCTATTGCAGCCAGTCGGTCCATGCCGAGACCGGCCTCAAGGCGACCAAGCTGATGGACGTGCGCGCGGTGCTCCAGGCCGCCGCCCAGGCGCGCGATCACGGCTCGACCCGCTTCTGCATGGGCGCCGCCTGGCGCAACCCCAAGGACCGCGACATGCCCGCCATCGTCGAGATGGTGAAGGGCGTCAGGGCAATGGGGATGGAGACCTGCATGACGCTCGGCATGCTGAGCGAGACACAGGCGCGCATGCTCGCCGAGGCCGGGCTCGATTACTACAACCACAATATCGACACCTCGCCGGAGCGCTACAACGCGGTCATCTCGACCCGCACCTTCGAGGACCGCCTCGAAACGCTCGACCACGTCCGTGCGTCCGGCATGTCGGTGTGCTGCGGCGGCATCGTCGGCATGGGCGAGACGCGCGACGACCGGGTCGGCTTCATCCATGCGCTAGCGACCCTGCCGCAGCATCCGGAAAGCGTGCCGGTCAACGCGCTGGTGCCGGTGAAAGGCACGGTGCTCGGCGACATGCTGGCCGATACGCCGCTGGCCAAGATCGACGATATCGAGTTCGTCCGCACCGTCGCCGCGGCGCGCATCACCATGCCCGAAAGCATGGTCCGCCTCTCCGCCGGCCGCGAGAGCATGAGCGAATCGACGCAGGCGCTCTGCTTCCTCGCCGGCGCCAATTCGATCTTCACCGGCGACAAGCTGCTGACCGCGCCCAATGCCGGCGACGACAAGGACGCCGCGATGTTCGCGAAGCTGGGCATTAAAGCGATGCATCCCCAATCGCCCCGCCCCGGACCTGATCCGGCGCCCACCTTTTCTTCCGGTGCGTGCGCGAGAGAGAAGATGGACGCCGGATCGAGTCCGGCATGACGATAAGATAGAGCGGGGCGGAATGTTCAAGAAAATCCTGATCGCGAACCGGGGCGAGATCGCCTGCCGAGTCATCAAGACGGCGCGCAAGATGGGCATCAAGACCGTCGCCGTCTATTCGGATGCCGACGCCCGCGCGCCGCACGTGCTGATGGCGGACGAGGCGGTGCGGCTCGGCCCGCCGCCTGCCGCCGAATCCTATCTGAAGGCCGATCTCATCATCGCGGCCTGCAAGGCGACCGGGGCCGAGGCGGTGCATCCGGGCTACGGCTTCCTCTCCGAGCGCGAGAGCTTCGCCAAAGCGCTGGCCGAGGCCGGCATCGCCTTCATCGGTCCGCCGCCGGGCGCCATCGCGGCGATGGGCGACAAGATCGAATCGAAGAAGCTGGCCAAGGAGGCCGGGGTCAACGTCGTCCCCGGCTATCTCGGCGAGATCGCCGACACCGACGAGGCGGTGAAGATCGCGCAGGACATCGGCTTCCCGGTCATGATGAAGGCCTCGGCCGGCGGCGGCGGCAAGGGCATGCGCCTCGCCTGGTCCGAGCAGGACGTGCGCGAAGGCTTCGAGGCGACCAAGCGCGAGGGGCTCGCCAGCTTCGGCGACGATCGCGTCTTCATCGAGAAGTTCGTCGAGGACCCGCGCCACATCGAGATCCAGGTGCTGGGCGACCAGCACGGCAACATCGTCTATCTGAACGAGCGCGAATGCTCGATCCAGCGCCGCCACCAGAAGGTGGTCGAGGAGGCGCCGTCGCCCTTCGTCACGCCCGCCATGCGCAAGGCGATGGGCGAGCAGGCGGTCGCGCTCGCCCGGGCGGTGGGCTATCATTCCGCCGGCACCGTCGAGCTGATCGTCTCCGGCGCCGATGCCACAGGCGAAAGCTTCTACTTTCTCGAGATGAACACCCGGCTCCAGGTCGAGCACCCGGTGACCGAGGAGATCACCGGGCTCGACCTCGTCGAGCAGATGATCCGCGTCGCCGCCGGCGAGAAGCTCGCCTTCACCCAGGACGACGTGAAGATCCATGGCTGGGCGATCGAGAACCGCGTCTATGCCGAGGACCCCTATCGCGGCTTCCTGCCCTCGACCGGGCGGCTGGTCCGCTACCGCCCGCCGGCGGAAGGGCGCAACGAGGATCTGCGCACCCGCGTCGACGACGGCGTCGCCGAGGGCGGCGAGGTCTCGATGTTCTACGATCCGATGATCGCCAAGCTCGTCACCTGGGCGCCGACCCGCGAGGCGGCGATCGACCGGCAGATCCGCGCGCTCGACGCCTTCCGCATCGACGGCATCGGCCACAATATCGATTTCCTCTCCGCGCTGATGCAGCATTCCCGCTTCCGCGACGGCAACATCACCACCGGCTTCATCGCCGAGGAATATCCCGAAGGCTTCCACGGCGCGCCGGCCAATGACCAGCTGCTTGCCGATCTTGCGGCTATCGCGGCGCTGATCGCCCACGAGACCGACGCCCGCGCCGCCGCGATCAGCGGCCAACTCGGGGAAACCGTCGCCGCGCCCGTGGACCGGGTCGTGCGGATTGCCGGCGCCGAGCATCGGCTGCGGGTCGAGCAGGCGGAGGGCGCGACCCTGGTCCACCGCGCCGGCGAGGATCATCCGCACGAGATCCTCGGCGGATGGCAGCCGGGCGAGCTGCGCTTCAAGGGCGCGGTCGACGGGCGCCCGCACATCGTCCAGATCGCCAAAGCCGGGCGCAAATGGCGCCTCGCCAGCCATGGCGCGAGCCACCTGGTCGAGATCCTCCCCGTCCATGTCGCCGAGCTCTCCCAGCACATGATCGAGAAGGTGCCGCCGGACCTCTCCAAATTCCTGATCTGCCCGATGCCCGGCCTGCTCACCGCGCTCCACGTCAAGGAGGGCGATGCGGTCGAAGCCGGCCAGCCGCTCGCCGTCGTCGAGGCGATGAAGATGGAGAACATCCTGCGTGCCGAGAAGGCCGGAACGGTCAAGTCCGTGAAGGCCGCGCCTGGCGACAGCCTCGCCGTCGACGCAGTGATCCTGGAGTTCGAATAGGCTCCTCCTCGAACGACTTCGGGAACCGGCCCTTGCGTTGCGCGGTTATGAAACCGCCGCAACGATCGCGCGCAGCCAAAGAGGGGCGACGATGAAGAGAAGACTTCATGCTGGTGCGCTTGCGGTGATCGCCGCGGCCTTGCCGTTCTTCGCGACCCCCGCTGCGGCGCAGGAGAGTGAAGGCCGCGGCTGGATCGTCACCCTGGGCGCGGGACCGCAAATCTATCCCAAATATCCGGGCGCCGATTCCTACGGCATCAACCCGATGCCGATCCTGGGCCTGAGGCGCGAAGGCGCGCCGCGCCCGTTCGAGGCGCCCGACGAAGGCGCCGGCTTCGGCTTCCTCGGCCCCAGCAGCCGTTTCGATTTCGGTCCCGCCATCCGCTTCCAGAACAAGCGCGAGGAGGACGATGTCGGCGCCGCGGTGGGCGATGTCGGCTTCACGGTCGAGGCCGGCGCCTTCGCCCAGGCCTATGTGACCGACAATTTCCGCCTCCGCGTCGAGGGCCGGCGCGGGATCGGCGGCCATGACGGCTGGGTCGGCGACGTCAGCGCCGATTTCGTGATGCGCAGCGGCGACCGCACGATCTTCTCGATCGGCCCGCGTGCCCGCATCGCCAACGGCCGCTACCACCGCGCCTATTTCGGGGTCGACGACGGGGTGGCAGCGGCGACCGGGCTTCCGGTCTATCGTCTCGGCAGCGGCGTCTATGCGGTCGGCGCGACAGCCGGTATCACACACATGCTGAACCAGGGCCTCGGTCTCTATGCCTATGCCGGGTACGACCGCCTGGTCGGCGACGCCGCCGATTCCCCGATCGTGCGCGCCTTCGGCTCGCGCGACCAGTTCTCCGGCGGCATCGGCCTGTTCCTCGAATTCGGCGTCGGCGGCCGCTGACACCCTTCGAGCCACTTCATCCGCTCATCCTGAGTAGCCGCCGAGCTTGTCGAGGCGGCGTATCGAAGGGCGCAGGGAGTCTCCGACAGGTCCTTCGATACGGGCCTTCGACTTCGCTCAGTCCCTACTCAGGATGAGCGAATTGAGAGAGTCGCAACGCCGTCCGGGTTCTGTTCACCTGCCGCCGTGGATGCGGCGGCTGACCAGCTCGTCCGGGCTCGGCCGGTCGCCGGCTGCGCCGATCTGGCGGCGGACGAAATCGCCGGTGACGCCATGGATCCGCATCGCCGTGAGGTTGTCGGCGGACAGCCCCCGGTAGCCGAGATCGCGCAGTTCGGCGACGAAGGCCGGCGTCACGCCATGGATGCGCATCGCGACCAGGTCGTCGGTGGTGAAGCGTTCGCCGCCCGCCGCGGCGAGTGCGCGGATATAGTCCGGGGTCAGCCCGTGGATGCGCATCTGCACCGCCATGTCGGCATCGGGCCGGTAGCCGGCCGCGGCGAGCGCGGTCACATAATCGGGCGTGACCCGGTGGATCCGCATCTGGACGAGACCGTCGACCGTGCCGACCCGGTAGCCGGCCTCGGCCATCGCCCGCACATAATCGACATCGACCCGGTGGATGCCGGCCGCGACCAGGCCGTCGACGCCCGGCGTCCGGTAGTCCTGCCGCGCCAGCTCGTCGACCAGCGCGATCCCGACCCGGGCGAGGGCGAGATGGAAGCTGTCCTCGCGGCTGGGGCGGCCGACGCCGCGTTCGGCGAGGGTGGCCGCGAAGCCTGCATCGGCCTCGAAGCTGCAATCGCCGGCGCCGCTGCCGCGACGCACGCTGCCGTCGCAGAAGAACCGCCCGGCCTCGCGCACGATCTGGAACCGCACGTCGGTGGCCGACGCGGCGGCGAGCTGCGCAGGGGCGATACCTCGCAATTCCGCCACGCCGATGCGGCTGCTCCAGGTGCTGTTGCTGGTCGCGGTCCGGTAGCGGAGCGACAGCTGAACCTGATCGGCCGCGTCGCCGGCCGGGCCGATCGCCCAGCCGATCCGGTCCGGCACCTCGGCCGATGCCGGCGGCTGTGCCGCGCATGCGAGCAGGGCGGCCGATGCCACCGCGATGAACTGTCTGATCATTGAGCCCTCCATTTTGCCATGTGCTACAAATTTAGCAGGCAAGCATCGTGCCAGCGCCGGAAATGGCGGAAATCCGGAATTCCCGGCGCATGCGGACGTCGAAACAAGTTCGCGCGCGAACAGTCGAGCGTCCGGATGCGGACAGCCGGGCTTGACCGCGAGGGGTCCGGGCGGACACCAAGGGGCATGCGCATCTTCCCCCTCATCGCCGCCCTTCTCCTCCTCCCTGCCGCCGCCCGGGCCGAGCTCAGCGCGCCCGAACGCCGCATAGCCGAGGTCGCGACGCAGGAGAGCGACCGCACCATCGCCCTGCTCGAGCGAATGGTGAACCGGAACAGCGGCACGCTGAACCTCGAAGGCGTGACCGCAGTCGGCGAGATGGCCCGCGCCGAGCTTGAGCCGCTCGGCTTCGAGGTGCGCTGGATCGACATGCGCGAAACCGGGCGGGCGGGCCATATCGTCGCCACCCATCGCGGCAACGGCCGCGGCAAGCGCATCCTCCTGATCGGCCATCTCGACACGGTGTTCGAGGCCGACAGCCCGTTCCAGACCTTCACCCGCGAGGGCAACCGCGCCACAGGCCCCGGCATCGGCGACGACAAGGGCGGCATCGCGGTAATCGTCGCGGCGCTGCGCGCGATGCAGGCGGCGGGGACGCTGCGCGACGCCGACATCATGGTCGTGCTCACCGGCGACGAGGAGCGTCCCGGCTCGCCGATCGCGACCGCGCGGCGCGACCTGATCGAGGCCGGCCGCTGGGCCGACGTCGCGCTGGAGTTCGAGAATCTGGCGCAACAGGACGGCCGCGACTTCGGCACCGTCGCGCGGCGCAGCTCGACGAGCTGGACGCTGACCACGCGCGGCCGCTCCGGTCATTCGTCGGGCGTTTTCGGCGAGCGGCTCGGCTATGGCGCGATCTACGAGCTGGCCCGCATCCTCGACGCCTTCCGCCGCGAGCTGCCCGAACCCAACCTCACCTACAATGTCGGCGTGATGGCGGGCGGCACGCCGGCCAGCATCGACGCCGACGGCTTCCGCGTCACCGCCTCGGGCAAGACCAACATCGTCGCCGAGCAGGCGGTCGCCCGCGGCGACATCCGCACCCTCTCCGCCGATCAGGAGGCGCGCGTCCGCGCCCGGATGCAGGCGATCGTCGCGCAGCACCTGCCGCAGACCCAGGCCGAGCTGGTCTTCGCCGAGGACGGCTATCCGCCGATGGCGCCGACCGCGGGCAACCGCGCCATCCTCACCCGCCTCAACGCGGTCAACCGCGACCTCGGCCTGCCCGAAATGCCCGAATACGACCCCGCCCGCCGCGGCGCCGCCGATTCGAGCTTCGTCGCGGGCGACGCCGACACCCTCGCCGGCCTCGGCGCCGCCGGCGGCGGCAGCCATGCGCCGGGCGAATGGATCGACCTCGACAGCCTCACCCGCCAGGCCCAGCGCGCGGCGATCCTGATGACAAGGTTGAGCCGGGAGGAAAGGGAATAGGCGGCCTGAGGGCGTCGCTAAGCTGCGAACTTTTCAGACAGCTTTCTTTTTCGTTTCTTGGCTGTCGACAGGCTCGTCCAAGAATGTGCAATGTTCCAACATAGCTTTCGCTACCGCGTCAAGGTAGTGCTCGACGTCCTTGCTGCGCCGCTTCACCCGTTCAGCCCATTCTCGGGAGGAGCGCCGATAGCCAATGCGGGCTACAAGTTGCCAGCCCGGACCGACTCGTTCGTCAGTACCCATCATTGTGGCAATACCGATCCCTTGGATCGCCAAGTCGTCAAACTGGTCGTGGTGGTGAATTGCGTTTCGTGCCCTAAGTTCTTGATCAAAATCCCTTGCAAACCCTTTTAGAGTTTTTCCGACATCCAATTCCCCGTCGATAGTCATGTTTATAGCGTTCAAGCAACGTTTCAAGCGTGATTTGAATTCGTAGAACCTACTAAAATACATCTCGCATATGTTACGAATGTGATCCTCCTTGGATATCCATGAAGATCTAAACGGAAATCTTCGAAAATAGAATTCACATTGCTGGAGAGAATGTAGGCAGACATTAAGATTAAGGTAGGACATTATGGCTTCATGTTGAGATTCAATATCGTCTGGAAACTTGAATTCATCAGGTAGATCGCTTGCTCGATGTCGGTACCCCTCAACTGAGTCCATGGCAGCAGCGATTTTAGCTCGCTGCCATTCCTTCCATCCCGGGGTGTCGTCGATCCGCCTAATCCAAGTTCCGATAGAATCCATTAATTGCGATGATTCGGATTTGGACATCCCGCGATGTTAGCTGGCGCCACTCGCCTCTCCAACCGGATGCTTGAGGAGGTTTAAGGGGCGAGTTGCAAATGACCAGGAGGGGCACATTCTGCCACTGGCCTAGACCGCAAGAGGTCGAAAGCGGACTCTCTGGATTGTTGGATACAAATAGGATTTCGACTGACACCATTGCCGCGACTCGGGCTTTGCCCGGATCGCCGGCTCTTTGATTCGTTCGTTTTGACGCCCTCTTCGAGACGTCCCCGAGGCTTGAAAAAGGTCGGGGAACGCACCCGCCATGGCCACTGCGAACATTGGGAACATTCGCGTCAGATGCTGGCCGCGCGCCGCGCCGTCAGCAGATAGTTGAGGGACACATCCTCGGTGAGCGCAAATCCCCGCGTCGGCGTCCAGCCGAGGCCGGTGACGTCGGTCACCTCCAGCCCCGTCGCCGCGAGCTCGGCGGTCAGCTCCCCGGGCGTCAGGAACTTGTCCCAGTCGTGCGTGCCCCGCGGTATCTGCCCCAGTCCTTCGCCGATCCCGATCATCACCAGCCGCGACCAGGCGGTGCGGTTGGGCGTGGACATGACCAGCAGCCCGTCCTTTGCCAGCGCATCGGCCAGCCCCGCGACGAAGGCCGGCACGTCGGCGACATGCTCGACCACCTCCATCGAGGTGACGAGGTCGTAGCGCCCCGTGAGCGCCTCGGTGCCACCGACGCGATAGGCGATCGTCAGCCCCTGCCCCTCGGCGTGCAGCTTCGCCGCTGCGATATTCTCCGGCGCCGCGTCGAGTGCGGTCACCTCCGCCCCCAGCCGGCACAGCGGCTCGGCGAGGAGCCCCGCGCCGCAACCCACGTCCACGGCGCGCTTGCCCCGGAGCGGCTTCAGGTCGTGCTCGTCCAGCCCCCAATGCGCGTCGATCCGCGCCCGGACATAGGAGAGCCGCACCGGATTGAGCTTGTGCAGCATCGCCGAGCTGCCCTTCGGGTCCCACCAGTCGGCGGCGAGCTGGCCGAAATGGGCGGCTTCCTTGGGGTCGATGGTGGTCGCCATGATCTCGTTCGTCGTTCCGGAGGACTGGAATCTCCTTGCACTTCTCGCCGCCAAAGGAAAAGAGACCCCAGCTTTCGCCGGGGTGACGTGGAAGCGGATCGACAGCGAAGGCTCCGAATGGATCATTTTCACCTGAAGGACGGCGTCCTCCATTGCGAGGGCGTGCCGCTCCCCCGGATCGCGGCCGAAATCGGCACGCCGGTCTACGTCTATTCGACCGCCACCATGGTCCGCCATGCGGGCGTGATGAAGGCGGCGCTGGCCGGCCTCGCCGATCCGCTGATCGCCTATGCGGTCAAGGCCAATCCCAATGTCGCGGTGCTGGCGACGCTGGCGCGGCAGGGACTCGGCGCCGACATCGTCTCGGGCGGCGAATATGCTCGCGCCCGCGCGGCGGGGATCGCCGCCGAGAAAATCGTCTTCTCCGGCGTCGGCAAGACCGCCGACGAGATGGCCCGCGCACTCGAGGGTGGCCTCTACCAGTTCAATCTGGAGTCGCTGGAAGAGGCCGAGATGCTGTCGCAGGTCGCGGCCTCGATGGGTCTCGCGGCGCCGGTCGGCTTCCGGGTCAATCCGGACGTCGCGGCCGGCACCCATGCCAAGATCACCACGGGCTCCGCCGAGAACAAGTTCGGCATCCCGATCGGCGACGCGCCCGCCGCCTATGCGCGGATCCGCCGGCTGCCGGGCATGAAGGTGCAGGGCGTCGCCGTCCATATCGGCAGCCAGCTGACCAGCCTCGCCCCGCTCGAAGCGGCCTTCGCCCGGGTCGGCGCGCTGATCGCCGAGCTGCGCGCCGTCGGCTGCGCGATCGAGGTCGCCGATCTCGGCGGCGGCCTCGGCGTTCCCTACAATCCGGCCCTGCCCGAGCCGCCCAGTCCCGCTGACTACGGCGCGATGGTCCGGCGGATCGCCGGCGACTGGGGCGTCCGGCTGGTGTTCGAGCCCGGCCGGCTGATCACCGGCAATGCCGGCGTGCTGCTGACCCGCGTGATCCGGGTGAAGCCCGGCGCGACCCACCCCTTCCTGATCGTCGACGCGGCGATGAACGATCTGATGCGCCCGGCGCTCTACGATGCCTGGCACGAGATCGGGGCGGTGGAGCCCAAGGGGCCGAAAATGACCACCACGGTCGTTGGCCCGGTCTGCGAAAGCGGCGACACCTTCGCGACCGCGCGCGAGATGGACGAAGTGGCCGCGGACGACCTCGTCGTCTTCCGCACCGCCGGCGCCTACGGGGCGGCGATGGCGAACAGCTACAACAGCCGCGCGGTCACGCCCGAGGTTCTGGTCGACGGCGACAGATGGGCGGTGGTCAGGAAGCGGATCGAAGTCGCGGAGCTGATCGCCGGGGACGCGATTCCCGATTGGCTTGCCAGACCCGTAACGGCTCCGTAAGCGCGCTCCTCATGGCCCGCATCGTGATGAAATTCGGCGGCACCTCGATGGCGGGGATCGAGCGGATCCGCCACGTCGCGTCGCGCGTGAAGGCGGAGGTCGAGGCGGGCAACCAGGTCGCCGTCGTCGTCTCGGCGATGGCGGGCGAGACCGACCGGCTCGTCCAGCTCTGCCGCGAGGCCGCCTCGCTCTACGATCCGCGCGAATATGACGTGGTGGTGGCGTCAGGCGAGCAGGTGACCAGCGGCCTGCTCGCGATCACGCTGCAGGGCATGGGGCTCCCGGCCAAATCCTATATGGGCTGGCAGCTCCCGATCCGCGCCTCGGGCCACGCCGCCGCGCTGATCGAGACGATCGACGTCGACGTTCTGGAGCGCGTGTTCGACGGCGGCGGCATCGCCGTCATTCCGGGCTTCCAGGGCGTGACGGCCGAAGGTGCAGTGGCGACGCTCGGCCGCGGCGGCTCCGACACCTCGGCGGTCGCGCTTGCCGCCGCGATGAAGGCCGACCGCTGCGACATCTACACCGACGTCGACGGCGTCTACACCACCGATCCCCGCATCGTCCCGCGCGCCCGCAAGCTCGATCTCGTCACTTACGAGGAGATGCTGGAGCTGGCGAGCGTCGGCGCCAAGGTGCTCCAGACCCGCTCGGTCGGGCTGGCGATGCGCTACAACATGCCTCTCAAGGTCCTGTCCTCGTTCGAGGACAAGCCCGGGACGATGATCGTTTCCGACGAGGCCATCGAGGACAGCAATATGGAACGCAACGTCATCACCGGCATCGCCTATGACAAGAACGAGGCGCGGGTGACGCTGACCGGCATTCCCGACCGGCCCGGCGTCGTCGCCGCCGTGTTCGGGCCGCTCGCCGACGCCAACATCAACGTCGACATGATCGTCCAGAACATCCCGCGCGCCGGCGAGGCGAGCGACCTCACCTTCACCGTGCCGACGGCCTCGCTGGCGCACACGGCGGCGGAGCTGGAAAAGCTCAAGGAGTCGATCGGCTTCGCGGAGATGCTGACCGACACCAACGTCGTGAAGGTGAGCGCGGTCGGCGTCGGCATGCGCTCGAACGCCGGCATCGCTGCGACCATGTTCAAGACGCTCGCCGACCGCGGCATCAACATCGTCGCGATCACCACATCCGAGATCAAGGTGAGTGTGCTGATCCCCGAGGAATATACCGAGCTCGCCGTGCGCGTGCTGCACACCGCCTACGGCCTCGATGCCGAAGAGGACGCCGCCTGATCCTCTTCGTCATTCCAGCGAAAGCTGGAATCTCGCTTTCTTAATAGGCAAAGGGATTCCAGCTTTCGCTGGAATGACGGGATTTCGATGAACGACGTTTCTACCTCAATCGGCCACGACCGCCTGAAGCGCCTGATGGCGCGCGGTGCCGAATTCCTGGGTTGCGAGTACGCGGTGCTCGGCGGCGCGATGAGCTGGATCTCGGAGCGCAACCTCGTCTCCGCGCTCAGCAATGCCGGCGCCTTCGGGGTGATCGCCTGCGGAGCGATGACACCCGACCTGCTCGACACCGAGATCGCCGAGACGAAGGCGCGCACCGCGAAGCCGTTCGGCGTCAATCTCATCACCATGCACCCGGTGCTGTCGGAGCTGATCGAGGTCTGCGCGCGTCACGAGGTGAGCCACGTCGTCTTCGCCGGCGGCCTTCCACCGGCCGGGGCGATCGAGAAGGTGAAGGCGTCCGGGGCGAAGCTCCTCTGCTTCGCGCCCGCACTGGCGCTGGCGAAAAAGCTGATCCGCTCCGGCGTCGATGCGCTGGTGATCGAAGGGATGGAGGCCGGCGGCCATATCGGGCCGGTCTCGACCTCGGTGCTGGCGCAGGAGATCCTGCCGCCGCTCGCGGCCGACGTGCCGATCTTCGTCGCCGGTGGCATCGGCCATGGCGGCCTGATCGCCGGCTATCTCGAAATGGGCGCGGTCGGCGTCCAGCTCGGCACCCGCTTCGTCTGCGCGACCGAGTGCATCGCCCATCCCAATTTCAAGAAGGCCTTCATCCGCGCCTCGGCGCGCGATGCGATCACCTCGGTCCAGATCGACCCGCGCCTGCCGGTCATCCCGGTCCGCGCGCTCAAGAACCGCGAGATGGAGAGCTTCGCCGCCAAGCAGCGCGAGGTCGCCCAATTGCTCGACGAGGAGAAGGTCGAGATGATGGAGGCGCAGCTCCAGATCGAGCATTACTGGGCCGGGGCGCTGCGCCGCGCGGTGATCGAGGGCGATGTCGAGACTGGCTCGGTGATGGCCGGCCAATCGGTCGGGATGGTCAAGGACGAAGCGCCGGTCGCGACCATCCTCGCCCAGCTCATGGACGAAGCCGCCCATGCGCTGGAGCGGCGCTCAGTTTAGCACTTCCGTCATTGCGAGCGAAGCGAAGCAATCCAATGCAGCGCCGGGGCAGTCTGGATTGCTTCGTCGCCTCGCTCCTCGCAATGACGACAGGGGTTAGGTGCAGAGCGACATCCAGGCGATCTGCATCACGGTGTCGTCTTCTACCGGCAGCGGGTTGCTCGGATATTCGCGCCGCTCCACGACCGAACCGTCGGCGCCGATCCGCCGCCGTTCGGTCGCGTCAATCGTGCGCGCGCCGCAATCGACAACGAGATGGAAGAGGTCGGGGCTGGGATCGGCACCGGGATCGGTCAGCCGGAACCAGGCGGCTCGCCGCCCCTCGGTCCGCTCGATCGTCGCGGCATCGACGGCGATCGACTGGCCCGATCCTGCCGCGCCGAGATTGAGCCAGGCGGCGGGCGGCACCGGCGGCGGCGCGGCGACCGCCACGACCGGTGGCTGCGCGGGCTCAGCCGCGACGCCGCAGTCGCGATTGGCCTGCTCGAGTGCGGAGCGGGTACGGCTACCGATCGTGGTCGCGACCCAGACCAGATCGCGCACGCCCAATTCGGCGGGGTTGTAAAAGCCGCGGTTGACCGCGCCCGCGGCGGCCGCAAGGTCGCGCAGCCGCCCCGGTCGGACCGTCCGCCCCAGCGTCTCGCCGACGCAGCGCGTTTCGACGACGGTGTAGCCGTAGCGGACGAGCTGCGGCGTGATGATGGTCGATCGTGGGCCGACATAGTCTGCGACATGGCCGGCGCAGCCCGCAAGCAGGGCGAGGGAGAGGAGGCCGGCGTGGAGTCGCATCGAGCGCTGACTATCAATCCCGCGCGCCCGATGCACGCGGCTTGACATGCAGCCGGCTGTGGCGGCGGTCCGGCCGCAGTGCTAGCCATCCGGAATCGGAGGTCGGGTCTATGATGTTGGCGCGGCGCGAGGTTCTGGCGGGTGGCCTGGCGCTCACTCTGGCGGGAGTTCCGGCCTTCGCACAGACGAGAGGGGGACCAGGCATGTTCGGACTGATCGGCAAGATGAGAGCAGTGGCCGGCGAGCGCGACGCGTTGATCGCCCTGCTTCTCGAAGGCACGGAGGCGATGCCGGGCTGCCTCTCCTACGTGGTCGCCAGGGATCCGGGCGACCCGGACGGAATTTGGATCACCGAGGTCTGGGACCGGCGCGAGAGCCACGCCGCCTCGCTGCAGCTCCCGTCGGTACGCGCGACCATCGCGCGGGCGCGGCCGCTTATCGCCGGCTTCGAGAACGGCACCGAGACCGAGCCGGTCGGCGGCGTCGGCCTGCCCCGTTAAATCCTCACCCACGCATTGGAAACCACCCGCGCTTTCTGATAGCGCTCGGCCATGCCCACCCAGTCCGCCACGTCCGCCCGGGAGATCCTGACGGGCCTTCATGACGTGATGGCCTCCAAGCTCGGCGCGCAGGCCAAGCTCAACAAGGTGGTGAAGATCATCGCCGAGGCGATGGCGAGCGAGGTCTGCTCGATCTACCTGCTGCGCGACGGCGTCCTGGAACTGTTCGCCACGGTCGGCCTCAAGCAGGAGGCGGTCCATGTCACCAAGCTTGCGCAGGGCGAAGGCCTGGTCGGCACGATCGCGCGCGAGGTTGCGGTGCTCAACCTCGCCGAGGCGGCCGGCCACCCCGAATTCGCCTACCGGCCCGAGACGGGCGAGGAGCTGTTCCACAGCTTCGCCGGCGTGCCGATCATCCGCAAGGAGCGGGCGATCGGCGTGCTCGCCGTCCAGCATGCCGATCCGCGCGCCTATGACGAGCTCGAGATCGAGGCCTTGCAGACCGTCGCGATGGTGCTGTCCGAGCTGATCGCCAATGCGGGCCTGGCCGACCGCGCCAGCGCCGCGGCCGGCGAGAACCGGGATTCCGGCATGGCCCGGCTCACCGGCCAGCGGCTCGTCATCGGCATGGCGAAGGGCCATGCGGTCTATCACCAGCCGCGCGTCCTCATCGAGCATACCGTCGCCGAGGATATCGAGGCGGAGCGCCACCGCGTCGTTTCCGCTTTCGGCCGGATGCGCGAGCAGATCGACGCGATGACCGGCCAGGCCGAGTTCGGCACGGTCGGCGAGCATCAGGAGGTGCTCGAGACCTACAAAATGTTCGCCTATGACGAGGGCTGGTCGCGCCGGATCAACGAGGCGATCGATTCCGGCCTGACCGCCGAGGCGGCGATCGAGCGCGTCCGTCAGCGCATGCAGCAGCGCATGCGCCAGATCAGCGACCCGTTGCTTGCAGACCGGATGCACGATCTTGACGATCTGTCGAACCGGCTCCTGAGGATCGTCTCCGGCCAGCTCGGCACCGCCGCCCAGGCCGGCCTGCCGCAGGACGCCGTGCTGATCGCGCGCAACCTGGGACCGGCCGAGCTGCTCGAATATGACCGGCGCAAATTGAAGGGTGTGATTTTGGAGGAAGGGTCCCTGACCGCCCATGTCACGATCGTCGCGCGCGCCATGGGGATCCCCGTGATCGGCCGCGTGCGCAATGTTCGTCAGCAGATCGCCGAGGGCGACCTCGTCCTCCTGGATGGCGGCGAGGGCGTCGCCTTCGCGCGGCCGACCCAGGCGGTGCACGAGGCGTTCGACGCGAGACTCGCCGCCAGTCAGAAGCGCCGCGCCGAATATGCTGCCGCCAAGGATCTTCCGCCGGTCACGACGGATGGCGTACGCCTCTCGGTGATGGTCAATGCCGGCCTGCGCGACGATGTCGCCGCATTGAACGCGGTCGGCGCCGACGGCATCGGTCTGTTCCGGACCGAGTTCCAGTTCCTTGTTTCTGCTACTCTTCCGCGGCGCGAGAGCCAGCAGCGGCTCTACCGCTCGGTGCTGGAGGCGGCGGGGGACAAGCCGGTCATCTTCCGCACCGTCGACGTCGGCGGCGACAAGCAGCTTCCCTATCTGCGCGCCAGCGAGAATGGCGAGGAGAACCCCGCCATGGGCTGGCGGGCCTTGAGGCTCGCGCTCGATCGCGACACGCTGATGAAGGCGCAGGCGCGCGCGCTGCTCGAGGCGGCGGCCGGGCGCGAGCTCGACGTCATGTTCCCGATGGTCTCGGAGCCATGGGAGTTCGACGAGGCCAGGGCGCTGGTCGAGCAGCAGCGCGCCTGGCTCGCCGACCGCAGGAAGCAGCTTCCGACCCAGATCCGCTACGGCGCAATGCTCGAGGTGCCCGCGCTCGCCGAGATGCTCGACGTGCTGCTGCCCCGGCTCGATTTCCTGTCGGTGGGGACCAACGATCTCACCCAGTTCCTGTTCGCCGCCGACCGCTCCAATCCGGCGCTGGCCGAGCGTTACGACTGGCTCTCGCCGGCGATCCTGCGCTTCCTCAAGCGGGTCGTCATACAAGCCGACGCGCATGGCGTGCCGATCGGCGTATGCGGCGAGATGGGCGGGCGGGCGCTGGAGGCGCTCGCGCTGATCGGCATCGGCGTCAAGCGCCTGTCGATCACACCGGTCGCAGTCGGCCCGATCAAGGCGATGATCCGTACGCTGGACCGTGCCGCGGCGATGGCGTTCGTCGGCAGCCTGCTGGAAGAACCGCCGCAGAATATGCGCGCCGCGCTCGGCGATTGGGCGGAAAAGAACGGTATCGCGGTCGGTTAACCAAGTTTCCTTCGCTATGGACCCCGCGGGCGGTTGACATCGACCACCGCTTCCGCCGATGGCTTGCACCCATTCAGCAGCCCCGGTTTGAGGAGCGGCATCGACAGATGGCGGAAGAGGGCCTCGAGGATCCGTTCACTCCCCGATCGATCGGGGAGCGCCTGAAGGAGGCGCGCGAAGCGAGCGGCATCCCGCTCGAGCAGATCGCGAGCCAGACCCGCATTCCGATCCGCCATCTCCAGCATATCGAGAACGAGGAATGGGACGCGCTGCCCGCCGTCACCTACAGCATCGGCTTCGCGCGCGCCTATGCCAACGCCGTCGGGCTCGACGGCGCCGAGGTTAGCCGCGAGGTCCGCGACCGGCTCGGCGGCCTCCGGAGCCGCGCCCCGGCCGCGGAATATTACGAGCCGGCCGATCCGGCCCGCGTGCCGCCGCGGGCGCTGGCAATCGTCGTCGGCATCATCGTCATACTGTTCGTCGGCGGCTATCTGGTCTGGCGCAGCGGCCTCGGCGGCGGCGAGACCAGCGCACCATCAGCCAGCGTCAGCGTGCCGCTCGACGAAGCCCAGGGTCCGGCCCAGCCGATTCCGCAGCCGCAGCAGCCCGCCGCGCCACAGGCGCTCGCCGGTCAGCCGGTGACGCTCACCGCCACCCAGGAAGTCTGGCTGCGCATCACCGATGCGTCGGGCGGGCCGGCGCTGTTCAACGGCATCATGACGCCGGGCCAGACCTTCACCCTGCCGGCGACGGCGCAGGGACCGGTGATCCGCACCGGGCGCCCGCAGGTGCTGCGCGTCACCATCGGCGGACGCGATATCGGCCCGATCGACCCGGTCGAGCGCACCATCTCGGACGTCAGCCTGCGCGCCGAGGACATCGCGGCGCGCATTCAGGCCGCCGGCGCTCCGGCGGGCGCCACGCCTCCCGCGGCCCAGCCGCCGACACCATGAAGGGCGCCGCTTAAGGCTGGCGACAGGCGCCGGCGTTCAATAGAGTGGCCGGCACCGATCCGGATTTCTGGGGACAATCATGCGTTTTCATCTTCTCGGCTTGGTCCTGATGGCGAGCGTCGCGGTGCCGGCGACGGCGCAGAGCGATCCTGTCGAGCGGCGCGTCGGCCGTCTCGAACAGGAGATGCGCGCCGTGCAGCGCCGCGTCTTCCCCGGCGGACGCGCCCAGTTCGTCGAGCCCGAGATCCAGCCGCAGCAGACGCCGCCCGATCTGGCCGGGCGCCCCGGCGCCGATGCCCTGTCGAACCTCACCGCCCGGGTCGATGCCCTCGAGGCGCAGCTGCGCTCGCTCACCGCCCAGGTCGAGGAGCAGGATTTCCGCACCCGCCAGCTCGAGCAGCAGCTCGGCGAGCTGCGCACCGACTTGAGGGGCCGGCTCGACCGGATCGAGCAGCAGGGCGCGACGCCGGTCGCCGTGACTCCGCCCGCGCCTGTATCCTCTGGACGCCCGCCCCGCCCGACGGAAGAGCCCGCCGCAGAACCGCCGGCCGAGCCGGCTGCCGAACCCGCAGCAGAGCCCGCGCCGGCCGGCGACGCGGCGGAGGCCGCCTACAATGCCGGCTACCGGTTGTGGAATGCCGGCCAATATGGCGAGGCGCAGCGCGCGCTCGAGGCGGCGGCGACCCAATATCCGAACAGCCGCTGGACGAGCTGGACGCGCAACCTGCAGGGCCGCGCCTATCTCGACGACAACAAGCCGGCGACGGCGGCACGCATCTTCCTCGCCAACTATCAGGACAATCCACGCGGCGACCGGGCCGCCGACAGCCTCTATTTCCTCGGCCAGTCGCTGGCGCGGCTCAACCGGCGCACCGAGGCCTGCCGCGTCTATGACGAGCTCGCCCAGGTCTATCCGAACATGCGCGACTTCATCCGCACCCGCCTGCCCCAGGCCCGCACCGACGCCCGCTGCAGCGCGAACTAGGCGCGGCGGATCGCGGCAGATAGGATACGGCATGGCCCTTGCCGTGCCCCCATCTGCTCTCGTGTCGCGCTTTCGGGCCGATCTGGACGCGCTTGTCGGTGAGGGCGACGGGCGGCTCGGCGTCGCCATCTCGGGCGGTCCCGACAGCCTCGCGCTGCTGCTGCTCGCCCATGCCGCGCGGCCCGGGGGGATCGCGGCCGCCACGGTCGATCATCGGCTGCGCACCGAGAGCGCGGACGAAGCCGCCTTCGTCGCGAGGGTCTGCGCCGAGCTGGACGTGCCGCACGCGACCCTGGCCGACGATGCGCCGATCACGGGCAACGTACAGTCGGGTGCCCGTGCCCTGCGCTATCGCCTGCTCGGCCACTGGGCGGAGGCGACCGGTGCCGGGTGGCTGCTGACCGCCCATCATCGTGACGATCAGGTCGAAACGCTGCTGATGCGGCTGAACCGAGGCGCTGGCGTGGGCGGCCTTGCCGGGGTTCGGGCGACGACCGTCATCGACAGGGCAAAAGTCGCGCGCCCTCTCCTGGGCTGGTCGCGCGAAGAGCTGGCAGCCGTCGTCGCGGCAGCGGGACTTATCCCTGTGCAGGACCCCGGCAATATCGATCCGCGCTACGACCGCGCCCGGCTTCGCGCACAATTGGCGGATGCCGGCTGGATCGATCGACGCGGGGTCGCCCGCAGCGCGGCGGCGCTTGCCGAGGCGGACGCGGCGCTTGAATGGATGGCCGAGCGCTTGCTGAGCGAGTGCGTGACACGGGCCGGTGACGCCTTCCAACTCGATACGGACGGCCTTCCCGGCGAGCTTCGTCGACGGCTCACACTGCGTATCCTCGCCGGGCTCGCGCCCGGCGTAGCGGCACGAGGGCCGGAGCTCGACCGTCTGCTGGAGACGCTGGCGTCTGGCGGAT
The DNA here is from genome assembly GCF_031157375.1 of Sphingosinicella sp. LHD-64. Taxonomy (GTDB): domain Bacteria; phylum Pseudomonadota; class Alphaproteobacteria; order Sphingomonadales; family Sphingomonadaceae; genus Allosphingosinicella. Next base: position 50,384 of record NZ_JAVIFV010000005.1, on the reverse strand, counting down.
CGGCGACGCTCGGCGGCGTCAAATGCGTTGGCGGGGCGACCTGGCGTTTCGAGGCCGCGCCGCCGCGGCGGTCCTGATCAGCCGGCCGCCGGCCCGGTCCGGAAGGCGCAGAACTTGTTGCCCTCGGGATCGCGGAAATAGGCGCCGTAGAAGGCGCGGTCGCCTTCCGGCGTGCGCAGTCCCGGCGGGCCTTCGTCGGTGCCGCCCAGCTCCAGCGCCTTCGCGTGGAAGGCGTCGACCTTGTCGCGGCTGTCCATGACGATCGCGATCATGTTGCCGTTGCCGGCGGTGGCGGCCTCCCGGTTATAGGGCCGGGTCACGGCGACGCCGGGCTTGCCCCAGCCCACGCCGTAGAGGGTGAAGCCGCCCTGCTCGTCCGGGAATTCCATCAGCCGCCGACCGCCGATCGATCCGAACAGGGCATCGTAGAAAGCGCGCGCCTTGCCGAGGTCGTTGGTGCCGATGCAGGCATAGCCGATCATCCTGAATTCCCTTCCTGTCCTGGATCGACGCATGCGCCGATCCGCCGCCCGGTCGTCCGCGTGCCAATCCGCATCGTGACGCCGTCGGGCATCGGCGTCTCGATCGCCATCCTGAGCACATACTGGTCGCGGCGATAGGTGCCGTCCATCCGCGCGACCGTTGCGCCACCATCCGGTTCGGCGCAGCGCATCGTCCCGGTCATCCGGCCGCCCTGCATCGCGAAATCGGCATAGCTGCAGCCTTGCCCGGCCTCGCGCGCGGCGAGGAAGCCGGCGCTCGGCCGCGCCGCCTGCTCCGGCGTGACGCAGCTGCGCAGCCGCTGCCGCGGCCCGATCATCCGCCGCTGCACCTCGACCGGCAGGTTGGGCGCGCCGACATCGGTCACGTCGCTCGCAATCTCCCACAGGCCGGGCTCGATCGGCAGGGAATCGAGCGCGCCGGCGACCTCGCTGGCCGACATGTTGCGGCTCTCCTCGCCACCGCAGCCCCCGAGCAGGGCCAGCGCGGTGAGCAGGATCGCCCGCGCGCCCATGTCCCCCGCTAGCCGGCCGTCGCGGCGTTGTTGCCGCCGCTTTCGGTGCCCGGCGTGCAGTCGCCGGTGCGCCGGCCGTCGACCCGCGCCGTGATCTCGACGTCGCCGTCGGTGCTCAGCATCGTGCCGATATTGCGGTTGAATTCGGCCGAGTCGGCCTGGAACGTGCCATCGGCCATGATCTGGATCGAACCCTCCAGGCCATCGCGCGTGCACGAGGCTGTGACGTTCATCCGCCCGTTGCGGATATAGGACGCGCCGGTGGTGCAGGTGAAGCCGTCGCCGGCGAAGAATTCGATCGGCGGCTGGCCGGCGCCGACGCAGACGCTCTGGGTCGCGCGGGTGCCGACCGGCGTGTCGATCCTGGGCGCGCCGCCGTCGGCGGCGCGGAAGGCCGTGACCTCGGATGTCAGCTCCCACTGGCCGGCGGCGAGGCTGGCGGCCGTCGCCGGGGCGGCGGCATTCTTTTCCGCCTCGCCATCCCCGCAGGCGGCCACGAACAACAACGGAATGCAGGCAAGTTTGCGCATCAGGTCATCCCCCTTTTGTTATGGGGCCGGACCGTAACGCCCACGCGCCGGATTGCAAATATGACGAGGCGCCGGACCTGCGCGGGCGCGGCGCCTCGATCCTGAACCTAGCCCGCGGGGCAGTCGCCGGTGCGGCGGCCGGTCATCGTGCCGCCCATGCGCACGATGCGCGGCGCGCCCGGCGGGGCATTGGCGCCGGCGTCGATCTCGCTGTTGAGTCGGGTTTCCATCGTCGTCGCCGTATAGCTGCCCGTCATCGTCGTCTTCACGGTGCCGCGATTGCCGGGCACCGGGCAGGAGCCGGCGATCTGGATGCGGCCGCCGGCGAAGGTCTGTTCGGTGTAGGTGCACCCTTCGGCCTGGCCGCTCGGGTTCATCATGCCGCGGGTCGGATTGGCGGCTTCCTCCGGCGTGATGCAGCGCGCCTGGGTCTGGCTCTGGCCGGTCGCCATCATCGCACGCATCTGGTTGGCGACTTCGGGCGGCGCGCCGGGCGCGTCGAATTCGGTCATCTGCACGGCCATTTCCCATTGGCCGGGCTGGATCGTGTCGGGACCCTGCGAACAGGCCGCGACGAGCGCCAGGACCGGCGCCAGCAAGACAAGCCGCTTCATGGAACTTCCCCCCTTGTTGCCGCGAAGGCACGCGCCCCCGCCTGCGGGAATGTGGCGCAAACGCGGGGAGGTGGCAATTGCGAAGGTTACGGTATGAGACCATATGGGGAACATGGCCATCCAGATTCGCACCAGCCTCGAGGAGCCGGAGACCGGCGAGGCCTTCGTTCCCCACCGCCCGCAGCGCCCCGAGAAGGCCGAGGGCGGCCGGCCGTTCAGGATCGTCTCGGACTATCAGCCCTCGGGCGACCAGCCGCAGGCGATCGCCGAGCTGGTCGAGCAGATCGAGGCGGACGAGAAGACGCAGGTGCTCCTGGGCGTCACCGGATCGGGCAAGACATTCACCATGGCGCAGGTGATCGAGCGGGTGCAGCGGCCGGCATTGGTGCTGGCCCCCAACAAGATCCTCGCCGCCCAGCTCTACGGGGAGTTCAAGAGCTTCTTCCCCGACAATGCGGTCGAATATTTCGTCAGCTATTACGACTATTACCAGCCCGAGGCCTATGTGCCCCGGTCCGACACCTACATCGAGAAGGAAAGCTCGGTGAACGAGGCGATCGACCGGATGCGCCACTCGGCGACCCGGGCGCTGCTCGAGCGCGACGACGTGATCATCGTCGCCTCGGTCTCCTGCCTCTACGGCATCGGCTCGGTCGAGACCTATTCGGCGATGATTTTCGACCTGAAGAAGGGCCAGAGCGTCGACCAGCGCGAGATCGTGAGGAAGCTCGTCGCGCTCCAGTACAAGCGCAACGATCAGGCCTTCGCGCGCGGCAATTTCCGGGTGAAGGGCGACAATCTCGAAATCTTCCCGTCGCACTATGAAGACAGCGCCTGGCGCATCTCCTTCTTCGGCGACGAGATCGAGGAGATCGTCGAGTTCGATCCGCTGACGGGGAAGAAGTCGGCGGCGCTCGACTATGTCCGCGTCTATGCGAACAGCCACTATGTGACCCCCGGCCCGACGCTCAAGCAGGCGATGGAGGCGATCCGCTTCGAGCTCACCGAGCGGCTGAAGGAGCTGAATGCGGAAGGCCGCCTGCTGGAGGCGCAGCGGCTGGAGCAGCGGACCAATTTCGACCTGGAAATGATCGCGGCCACCGGCTCCTGCGCCGGCATCGAGAACTACTCGCGCTTCCTCACCGGCCGCCTGCCGGGCGAGCCGCCGCCGACCTTGTTCGAATATCTCCCCGACAATGCCCTGCTGTTCGTCGACGAGAGCCACCAGACGGTGCCGCAGATCGGCGCGATGGCGCGCGGCGACCACCGGCGGAAGATCACGCTCGCCGAATATGGCTTTCGCCTGCCGAGCTGCATCGACAACCGTCCGCTCCGCTTCAACGAATGGGACGTGATGCGCCCGCAGACCGTCGCGGTCTCGGCGACGCCCGGCCCGTGGGAGATGGAGCAGGCGAGCGGCGTCTTCGTCGAGCAGGTGATCCGCCCGACCGGCCTCATCGACCCGCCGGTCGAGATCAAACCGGTCGAGGACCAGGTCGACGACCTGATCGCCGAGGCCCGGGCGACCGCGGCCAAGGGCTATCGTACCCTCGTCACCACGCTCACCAAGCGGATGGCCGAGGACCTGACCGAGTTCCTCCACGAAGCGGGTCTGCGGGTGCGCTACATGCACAGCGACGTCGAGACGCTGGAGCGCATCGAGCTGATCCGCGACCTGCGCCTCGGCGTCTACGACGTGCTCGTCGGCATCAACCTGCTGCGCGAGGGCCTCGACATCCCCGAATGCGGCCTCGTCGCGATCCTCGACGCGGACAAGGAAGGCTTCCTGCGCTCGGAAACCTCGCTGATCCAGACGATCGGCCGCGCCGCCCGCAACGTCGAGGGCAAGGTCATCCTCTACGCCGACCGCAAGACCGGCTCGATCGAGCGCGCGCTCAACGAGACCAGCCGGCGCCGCGAGAAGCAGGAGGCGTACAACGCCCTCCACGGCATCACGCCGACGACGATCAAGCGCGACATCGCCGACATCCTGTCCGACGTGTCGAACCGCGACAGCGTCATGATCGACACCGGCGACGAGGACGCGCCCCACCTCGTCGGCCACAACCTGCGCGCCTATATCGACGATCTCGAAAAGCGGATGCGCAAGGCGGCCGCCGATCTCGAGTTCGAGGAGGCCGGCCGCCTGCGCGACGAAATCCGCCGCCTCGAAGCCGGCGAGCTCGGCCTCGCCACCGAACAAAGCCGCGCCCCGGCCGTCGGGCATTCCAACGAGGGCAAGCCGGGCACGCGGAAGACGCGCTATGGAAAAACGCAAAGGAAATGGGGTGGCGGACGGCGGTCCCTGTGAATGCGGTGGTTCGTGGTTGACCTAACGGCCGTGGAACTCAGCCTAGATTAGCGTCAGAATCAGCTACCAAATCGAGGGGTAGCATCGTGGTCCGCAGCTCTGACCCAACAGGCAAAAACTTTGACCAAGTGCCCTCTGTCCTATATAGAGGACAAGAGTTCGAAGTTCGCGTGACTGAGATTTTCGAGGCCTGGCTGGATGGCTTGCGCGACCGGCAGAAGAGCGCCCGCATCCTCAACCAGCTTCGCAAGCTCGGTGATGGGAAGTTCGGCAACGCAAAGTCCGTGGGCGATGGCGTTCATGAGCTGCGGATGGATTTCGGGCCGGGTTATCGCGCCTATTTCATCAACCGCGGCGATCGCCTGATCCTGCTGCTTTGCGGCGGTGACAAGTCGAGCCAGAAGCGGGATATCGCGCGGGCGAAGGAAATGGCGAAGGGCGATTTCGATGAGGATCAAGACGAAGGTGTTTGACCCCGCCAAATATCTGAAGTCCGAGGAGGACATCATCGCCTATCTCGACGCGGCGATGGAGGACAACGATCCCGCCCATATCGCCCGTGCCCTCGGAGACGTCGCACGTTCCGAGGGCATGACGGCGATTTCCCGACGCACCGGCCTCGGCCGCCAAGCACTCTACACGGCGTTGTCCGAGCAGGGCAATCCGACGCTCGAGACGGTGACTGCGATTATTTCCTCTCTTGGGTTGCGCCTTACGGTGCAAAAGGCGGCCTGAGGAACGCGCCTCGGCCACCCACGTTTTGCACCCATGATCCGCAAGCTCAAATCCGGCGAGTATCGCCTCTATTCGCGCAAGAAGGATCCGAAGACCGGCAAGCGTCGCAACCTCGGGACCTTCACCTCGCGCGCGGCGGCCGAGACGCATGAGCGCGAGGTGCAGTATTTCAAGCGGCGCTAGCGGCTAGTTGAACGCCCCGATGATCGCGCCCATCGCGGTGAACTGCAGGACGAAATAGCCGCTGTTGATCAGCCACAGGCCGAGCGGCCGGCGCTCGAAGAGATAGTTGACGCCGAGGCTCGCCGCGACCCAGCACAGGCCCACCGACAGGCCGGCGAGGGTCGCATGCGACGGCGGCATCGGCCCCAGAAACATCGCCAGCACGAAGGCGGCGATCAGGTTGAGGAGGAACGCCCCGCCGAAGATCACCGGCATGGAACCGGATTTCAGCACTTCCTCGCTCTGTCCGGTCAGCGCCGCCCATTTGTTGCCGAACAGGACCGGCGAATACCACAATCCCCCGAGCACGAACGCGGACAAGGCGGCGAGCAGCACCGCGATATAGTTCACCTCCGGCATATTCCCTCCCTTAAGGCTGTCGCTTCTACGCCGACTCCTTCTCCTGCCGCGCCGTCTCCAGCAGCATCTCGAAATGCTCGCGGAGGACGGCGACGTTGCGGTCGAAGCTTGCGATGTCGCGATAGGTGCGCGCCTGCATGATCGCGCCCTCCATCACGGTGAGGGTGAATTCGGCGAGACGCCGCCGGTCGAGGCCGCGCGGCAGCCGGTCGCCCGCGTCGTCGAGGCAGCGCTCGATCGCGGTGGTCCAGTTGGCGAAGTTGATCGAGAGCAGCTCGCGGATGTTCGGGTCGGGCTCGTGCAGCTCGAGCGCGAGGCTGCCGATCGGGCAGCCGTAGGTGCAGTCGGTGGTGACGAGCTGGATACGGTAGCCGTCCAGCAGCGCGAACACCCGCTCGACCGGATCGTCGACGCCCGACCAGGCGGGCTTCAGCAGCCATTCCTCGATCCCGTCGCGGTAGGCCTCCAGCACCGCCGCGAGCACGTCCTGCTTGCCGGGGAAGAAATGGTAGAGGCTGCCGGAATGGACCTGGCTGCGGCTCAGGATGTCGGCAATCGAGGTCGACTGGAAGCCCTTCTCCCAGAACAGCTCCATCGCGGTCATCACGATGCGGGTGCGCGTGTCGGCGTTCACGGCGCTGAGTTGAATGCTCAATCAAGAGCCGTGTCAAGCGCTTTGGGCGCAAGCGGCGGGACGCGATCCGGCCCGCGAGCGTTGAGAATGGGCTCATGAAACGGATCGACTGGACGAAAACCGAAGCCGAACTCGACGCGCATGGCTGCGCGATCCTCCCCGGCTTGCTGGACGGCGCCACCTGCAAGGCCCTGCGTACGGGCTGGGGTGCGCGCGACCTGTACCGGTCGGAGGTCGTGATGGCCCGGCACGGCTATGGCCGGGGCGCCTATCGCTACTATGCCTATCCGCTGCCGGAACCGGTCGCGCGCCTGCGCGAAGCGTTCTATCCGCACCTGGCGCGGATCGCCAATCGCTGGGCAGAGATATTTGGAACGTCCACTTTCCCGGAGGACCATGCCGAGTTCCTCGCCCGCTGCCATGCCGCCGGCCAGAGCCGGCCGACGCCCTTGCTGCTGCGCTACGAGCCCGGCGACTGGAACGCGCTGCACCAGGACCTCTACGGCGAGCGTGTCTTCCCGCTCCAGGTCGCCATCCTGCTCTCCGAGCCGGGCCGCGATTTCACCGGCGGGGAACTCGTGCTCACCGAGCAGCGGCCGCGCCAGCAGTCGCGCGCCGAGGTGGTGCCGCTGACCCAGGGCGACGCGGTGATCTTCCCGGTCCGCGACCGGCCAGTGCAGGGCGCGCGCGGCTGGCACCGCCGGGCGATGCGCCATGGCGTCAGCCGGCTGCGCTCCGGCCTCAGGTTCACGCTCGGGATCATCTTCCACGACGCGCGCTGACGCTTGCCAGCACGGGCCCCGCCCGTCAGGCTTGTGGATGGGGGGCGAATCGCACGGAGGAAAGCCTCATGTCCCGCGCCGACGATCTCGATCCCGACGGCAGGCGGCTGCCGATCAAGATCGATCGCACCTCGAACGGCGAATATATGCCGCCGCCGCTGACGCCGACGCAGACGCTGGCCAGGCGTCTCGCCCACGAGGCGGCGAGCGAGAATGCGCGGCGTTTGGGGCTCGGCCGCCGCGCCTTCCTGGTGTCCGCCGCCGGCGCCGCCTCGACTCTGCTCGCCTGCAACCGCGCCGCCGAGGCGAACGGCATGACAGGCGGCAGCTTCGCGGTCGACAACGAGGCGGCGCTCGACCAGCAGCAGGCCGCGGCAGCGATTGGTGGTGATGAATTCATCTTCGACGTGCAAACGCACTGCGTCGATCCAGCCGGCCGCTGGGCGCGAGGCGCCGACGGCGAACGCTGGACGCGCACGCTCAGCCGGGTGTTCGGCCAAGCTTCCAAATGCGAGAGCGGCAGCTTCGAATGCTATTCCGCGCAGACGCTGGCGCGCGAGGTCTTCCTCGACAGTGACACCGACGTCGCAGTGGTCTCGGCGCTGTGGGGCCAGCCCAATCCGACGCCGATCGAATATGCCGACGAGGCGCGCGAGATCGTCGCCAGCATCGGCGGCGAGGGCGCCCGCGCGCTCATCCATGGCGGCGTCTTTCCGCAGGAGCCCGGCGCGATCGAGGCGATGGACGCGATGGCCGAGCGCCACCGGGTCGAGGCGTGGAAGCTCTATCCGCAATATGGATCGAACGGCCGCGGCATCTGGCTCGACCGGAGCGAGCACGCCGACCGCTTCTTCGAGAAGGCGCGCGCGCTCAATGTGAAGACCGTCGCCGTCCACAAGGGCGTGCCGCTGGGCGGCCTCGAATATGAATACAGCTCGCCGCGCGACATGGGCCCGGCAGCCGTCGCCAATCCCGATCTCACCTTCCTCGTCTATCATGGCGGCTTCGAGGGCGGGAAGACCGAGGGGCCCTACAATCCCGAGAACCCGCAAGGCGTGGATCGGCTGATCAAGTCGCACCAGGATGCCGGCTTGCGGCGCAACCAGGGCAATCTCTATGCCGAGATGGGTTCGCTCTGGCGCTACTTCATGAGCCGGCCGGAGGAGGCCGCCCATGTGATGGGCAAGCTCCTCCGGTATTTCGGCGAGGACCGGATCATGTGGGGGACGGATTCGATCTGGTACGGCAGCCCGCAGGACCAGATCCAGGCGTTCCGCGCCTTCCGGATCAGCGAGGAATTCCAGGAACGTTACGGCTATCCGGCGCTGACGCCGGAGGCGAAGCGCCGGATTTTCGGCCTCAACGGCGCCGAGGTCTACAGGATCGATGTGGCCGCCCTCCACGATCGCGGCACCCTGGCCGAGCGTCGTGCCGCGTATCGCGAGCGGCCCAATCCGAGCTTCGCGACCTACGGGCCCAGGACGCGACGCGAATTCCTTGCGCTATGGGATGCGCATGGCGGCGTCCCGGGCTAAGGACGTCGCCGACCGATCAGGATGAGAAGGATGACCATGGCCGTTCGCACCGCGTTTCCGCTTGCTCTGCTGCTCCTCGCGGGCGCCTGCGCGCGTTCGGAGGATGCGAGCGTCGTCGCCGACACCAACGGACAGACGACCGCGGTCGAGCGGGTCCGCACGCCGGAGCAGGACGACAATGAGGTCGCGCTCGGCGAGTGGCGGGACTCGCTCCAGGACGACGCGGCGGCGCTCGAGTTCGGACCGGCCGGCGCGCCGCCCTTGTTCAGCCTGCGCTGCGACGGCCGCCGCGGCACGCTCCTGCAACGGCACGGCGCCGCACTCACCGGCGACCTGCCGACCATGCTGATCACGGTCGGCAGCGATACACGGCGCTTCGCGGTCACCAGCACCGGCGGGACCATTCCGATGCTGCGCGCCACGCTGACCTCCGGCGATCCGTTCCGCCAGACCCTGACCGCGGCGGATTCGCCGATCACCATCCGGATCGGCGATTCGCCGCCGCTGGTGCTGCCGCCGGGCGACCAGATCGGCGCCTTCCTCACTGCCTGCGCGTCAGGCGAGACCGCGGGCGCGGCGGCGGACGAGGCCGGCAACGCCGCCGCACCCGAGGCGAACGGTGCCGAGGCCGCCACGAACGGCGCCGCGACGCAGTGAACCGCTGCGGCCTGCGGCGTTGAACCGGCGAGAGGATGTGACAATGCGTAATCTGGCCCTGGCCGGCATCGGCCTGCTGTTCCTGTCAGTCACGGCTTGCGTGCCGCGCCCGGAGGCGCCGCCGCCCCCGCTGGCGCCGGAACCGGCCCCGCCACCTCCGCCGCCGCCCGCACCGCCGCCGTCTCCCGCGCCGTCCGACTGGCGCGATGTGCCGCTCACCCCCGGCGACTGGAGCTACAGCATCGAGGGCGGCGCGTCCGTTGCCGCCTACAGTGCAGAGGGCAATCCGGTCTTCATGGTGCGCTGCGACCCGGGCCGGCAGATCAGCCTGCTGAGACCCGGTGTCGCCGCCCAGGCCATGACGGTGCGCACCACCTTCAGCGACCGCAGCCTCCCTGCCACGCCGCAAGGCACCGGATCGGCGGCGAGCCTTTCGCCGAACGATCCGCTGCTCGACCAGATCGCCTTCAGCCGCGGCCGCTTTCTCGTCCAGACCGCAGGCGCAACGCCGCTCTTCCTGCCCGCCTGGCCGGAGCCGGCACGCGTCGTGGAGGAATGCCGCGGATAAAGAAAAGGCGCCCTCCCGGGGCGCCGCGCGAAGCATGGAATCCTAGCCAGAAAAAAATCAAGTTCAAGTCTTGATTGGCGATTCGGCCCGAATCATACAGGGGTCAACAGCAACCAGCGAAAGGAGGTGATCCGATGTCTCATGGTTCAGCAGAGAGGTCGGTCAAGTCCGTTCGGGAGATGAAAGCCTAGGCTTTCCAGGATCTTCCGGGCAGTCGGCTTCCGGCCGCTGACCATGTGAACAGGCCGTCGGGTGGAACAACCCGGCGGCCTTTCGCTTTTCTCGGCAAAGAGGAGCGAGACGATGACCGGAGATGACCGCCTGAGCACCGAGCCCCGCCATCCGCTGCCGGCCAGCGAGGAAGCGCGGGAAGACGAGCTGCCGGAGAACCTGGTCAGCGAGAAAGGCACCGGCGAGGACAGCGTCGAGGCCGTGCAGCCGGCCGGAAAGCCGGTGGGGCCGGACGGCGAGCCCTATGGCGAGCCGACCGGACGCAGCTCGGTCGAACAGCCCGACGACGCCTGAGCCGGTGGAACTGTTCGTGCGTTCGCGGGTCTGTTACGCAACGGATACGAACCGCAGGAGAACCGACGATGGCCAAATCCTCCACCGGAAAGACGTCCACGGGCAAGACGGGCGGTGCGCGCAAGGCCGCCGACGCCATTCCTGACGCGCTGCGCGATGCCGGCCGCAAGGCCGCCGAGCTGGCGCAAAACCCGGTCGCACGCAGCCTGCTGGCCGCAGGACTCGTGACGGCGGCCGCCGCCCTGGCGGCAAACAAGTCAGTGCGCGACACTGCCAAGAAGAGCGCGCGCCATGCCCAGGACGCGGCCGAGGCAGCGGCCGACGCCGCGGCGGAGAGCGCGAGCAAGATCGGCGCGGCGATGATCAATGCCGCGACCGAGGCAGTGCGCCGCATGATGGGCGACGGCACGGCTCCAGCAGCCGCGAAGCCGGCGGCCGCCAAATCCTCTCCGCGATCGGCCGCAAAGAAGAAAGCGCCGGCGAAGACCAAGACGACCGCAAGGTCGTCCGCCGCCAAGCGCGCCCCGGCGAAGAAGACCGGCGCCCGCAAGCCGGGTGCCGCGCGGGCCCGCAAGCCGAATGGCGGCGGCACCACGCCGCCACCCGCAGGCGTCTGAACGACAAAGGGCGCCCTCGCGGGCGCCCTTTCTCTTCAAGTCAGCGAGCCGCCTAGCGGCAACGGCGACGGCTGCTGCCGCGGTCGACCTCGCGGCCGAGCAGTGCGCCGGCCGCGGCGCCGACGATGGTGCCGGTGGTGCGGTCACGGCCGCCGTCGATCTCGCGGCCGATCAGCGCGCCGGCGGCGCCGCCGACCAGCAGGCCGACCGTCCCGTTCGACCGCCGGCAGCGATAGCGGCCGCGATCATCGCGCCAGGTCGGACCATTGTAGTAGCCGTCGCGATAATAACGGCGCTGGGCCTCGGCCTCACCGGTCGTGGTCGGCAATGCGAAGGTGACCGGAACGGCCAATGCCGTCGCCGAAGCGGCAAGAATCAGATTACGCATGACAGGTCTCCGTGCTGGGAAATTCCGGGACATGAACGCACCCCGTCCCACTCGGTTTCATTAACCCAAAACAACGATTCCGTCAGGTAACCGCAACCTGCTGGACGCACGCCCCGCCGTGGCCTAGGGGCGGCCGGTCATGTTTCTGTCAGGACCAGCGCTTTGGCGAACGTTACGGTGATCGGCGGCCAGTGGGGCGACGAGGGCAAGGGCAAGATCGTCGACTGGCTCGCCAGCCGCGCCGATCTCGTCGTGCGCTTCCAGGGCGGCCACAATGCCGGCCATACGCTGGTCATCGACGGCCAGACCTACAAGCTGTCGCTGCTGCCGTCCGGCATCGTGCGCGGCACCCTGTCGGTAATCGGCAACGGCGTGGTGCTCGATCCCTGGGCATTGAAGGCCGAGGTCGGAAAGCTGGCCGCGCAAGGCGTGGCGGTGACGCCGGAGACGCTCAGGATCGCCGACAATTGCCCGCTCATCCTGCCGATCCACCGCGATCTCGACGCCTTGCGCGAGGATGCGAGCGGCCAGGGCAAGATCGGCACGACCCGGCGCGGCATCGGCCCGGCCTATGAGGACAAGGTCGGCCGCCGCGCGATCCGGGTCTGCGACCTCGCGCATCTCGGTGGCCTGGGGCCGCAGCTCGATCGCCTCTGCGCCCATCATGACGCGCTGCGCGCCGGCTTCGGTGAGCCGCCGGTCGACCGCGCCCGGCTCGAGGCCGAGCTCGGCGAGATCGCCGAGTTCGTGCTGCAGTTTGCCGGCCCGGTCTGGAAGACGCTGAACGAGGCCCGCCAGCAGGGGCGGCGGATCCTGTTCGAGGGCGCGCAGGGCGTGCTGCTCGACGTCGATCACGGCACCTACCCCTTCGTCACCTCGTCGAACACGATCGCCGGGACCGCGGCCGGCGGCACCGGGCTCGGCCCGTCCGCGGCGGGCTTCGTGCTCGGCATCGTCAAGGCCTATACCACCCGGGTCGGCTCGGGCCCGTTCCCGACCGAGCTCGACGACGCGATCGGCCAGCGGCTCGGCGAGCGTGGCCACGAGTTCGGCACGGTCACGGGCAGGAAGCGTCGCTGCGGCTGGTTCGATGCGGTGCTGGTGCGCCAGTCGATGGCCGTCTCCGGCGTCACCGGTATCGCGCTGACCAAGCTGGACGTGCTCGACGGCCTCGACGAGATCAGGATCTGCACGGGCTACACGCTCGGTGCGCAGACGCTCGACCATTTCCCCTCCCACCCGGGCGACCAGGCCGCGGTGGAGCCGATCTACGAGACGATGCGCGGCTGGTCCGAATCGACCGCCGGCGCGCGCAGCTGGGCGCAGCTTCCGGCTCAGGCGATCAAGTACATCCGCCGGATCGAGGAACTGATTGCGTGCCCCGTTGCTTTGGTGTCCACCAGTCCCGAACGGGAAGACACGATTCTGGTGCGGGACCCGTTTGCCGGTTAAGGACGCGCTTTATGGTGAGCCAAGCATGACGACCCGCGAAGCCACCGGCCTGCTCCCCCGCATCGGCGACACGCTCATCATCGGCGCGGACGGCCGGTCGATCGCGGACCGGGCGACAATGATCTTCTTCGGTGCCTTCCAATGGCCGTGGCTCCTGCGTAGCCTCCATGGCGGGCGGCTCGCCGACAAGCACGCCCTGCTCGACCGCCTCGACCTTCCCTATGACGCCCTGCCCTATCTGGGCAGCTGGAAGGCGGACACCGGCCTCCTCGGCCTCGTCGTCGATCACATTTTCGAGGCAAGGCCACAGCTCGTCGTCGAGTTCGGCATGGGCGCCTCGACCTTGATCCTGGCGCGGGCGCTCCAGCAGGCCGGCGGCGGCGAGCTGATCAGCTTCGACCAGCATGCCGATTTCGTCGTCGCGACGCGGCAGTGGCTTGCCGACTACGGCCTGAAGGGCGACCTGCGCGCCGTGCCGCTCCGGCCGTCGCCCGACGGCTGGCCGGGCCTGTGGTACGATCACGGCCCGCTGCCCGACGGCATCGATCTGATGCTGATCGACGGGCCGCCCTGGTCGATCCATCCCCTCACCCGCGGCGCGGCCGCCTCCCTGTTCGATCATGTCTCGCCCGGCGGCACGGTCATGCTCGACGACGGCGCCCGCCCCGGCGAGCGCTTCGTTGCCCGCCGCTGGCGCCACGCCCATCCCGAGTTCGATTTCCGGCTCGACCTCTCCGGCACCAAGGGCACTTTGATCGGCCGCAAGGCGGGATAGCGCTTGCCGTCACCCCGGCGAAGGCCGGGGTCTCGTGGGGACCCGCCGTGACCTCTGGTCCTGAGATCCCGGCCTTCGCCGGGATGACGGAGCAGCGTCAGACGGTCGGCCGCTGCGCGAATCCGGCCGGCGGTTCGTCGGCGGCATCCTCGACCTCGACACGCTCGACCAGCGCCGCGTCCGGCCCCTCGTGACAGCGTTCGATCATCTGCTCGAGCGCGTCCTCATGCCCGGCGATCAGCGCCTCGACCGTCCCGTCGCGCCGGTTGCGCACCCAGCCTCGAAGCCCGAGCGCACGGGCCGTCTCGACCGCCCAGCCGCGATAGAAGACGCCCTGAACCCGGCCGTGGATGACGAGACGGCGAACGATCATGGTCTCACGCGAGGCCGGCGAACGCGGGAGCGTAAGCGGCTTCGCCCTTCTCGTGGAGCGCCGGCCCCTCCTTCAACGCGAGCGCCATGAAATAGGGTCCCGCATAAGGCGACGCGAACGGCGCAGCAGCTTCGGCGGAGAAGCCGAAGCGGCCGTAATAAGCCGGCTCGCCGAGCACGAAGACCAGCTCCTCGCCGGTCGCCCGCGCGATCGCCAGCGCGCCCTCGATCAGGCGCCGGCCGACACCCGCGCCCTGAAAATCCGGGCGAACGCCGACCGGCGCGAGCGCGACAGCGCGCCGGTCACGCCCGCCACCCGTGACCCGCATCCGGCTCAGCAGGGCATGGCCGACGATCTCGCCCTGCGTCTCTCCGACCAATGAGACGACGGTGTCGCCGTCGCGATCGAGCGCCGCGACCAGATCGGCCTCCGTTGCGGTGGGGAAGGCAGCGAGATGGACGGCGCGGATGGCGGCCGCGTCGGGCGGCTCGGCCGGGCGGATGCCGCCGCTCACAGGGTGGTGATGTCGGGCGCGTCCTCGGCCTTCATGCCAATGACGTTGTAGCCCGCGTCGACATGGTGGATCTCGCCGGTCACGCCCGAGGCGAGATCGGAGAGGAGGTAGAGGCCGGCGCCGCCGACATCCTCGATGGTGACGTTGCGCCGGAGCGGCGAATTATACTCGTTCCACTTCATGATGTAGCGGAAGTCGCCGATGCCGCTCGCCGCCAGGGTCTTGATCGGGCCGGCCGAGATCGCGTTCACCCGGATCTTCTCCGGCCCCAGGTCCATAGCGAGATATTTGACGCTGGTCTCGAGCGCCGCCTTGGCGACCCCCATGACGTTGTAGTGGGGGATCACCTTCTCGGCGCCGTAATAGGACAGGGTGAGGAGACTGCCGCCGTCGGGCATCATCGGCCGTGCCCGATTCGCCACCGCGACGAAGCTGTAGGCGGAGATGTTCATCGTCATCAGGAAATTGTCGAGGCTGGTGTCGACGAACAGGCCCCGCAGCTCGTTCTTGTCCGAAAAGCCGATCGCGTGGACGACGAAGTCGATCGTCGCCCAGCGCGCCTTCAGCGCGTCGAAGGTCGCGTCGAGCGCCGCCATGTCGGCGACGTCGCAATCGATCAGGAAATCGGATCCGAGCTGCTCCGCGAGCGGCGCCACCCGCTTCTGCAGCGCCTCGCCCTGATAGGAGAAGGCGATCTCGGCGCCCGCCGCATGCAGCTGCTGCGCGATCCCCCAGGCCAGTGAGCGGTCGTTGGCGAGCCCCATGATCAGCCCGCGCTTTCCCGCCATCAATGCCGTCATCATGCCTCCTTGTGCATCCTGTCGTCCGCCTGGCCGACATCGTCGTGGTGTTCCATCGGCGATTCCGCCAGCGCGGCATTGAGTTCCGCCCCGATAACGACCCCGAGCCCGACGAGGTAGAAGAAAAACAGCACGACCATCACGCCGGCGAGGCTGCCATAGGTGAGATCGTAGGAGAGCAGGCCGGCGAGCAGCGGCGGCAGGGCTAGGGTCACCGCCACCCACCAGATCGTCGTGGCGAGCGCACCGGGCCATTTCGGATAGCGCCGCTGCCGGTAGCGGCTGGGGGTGAGGGTGTAGAACAGCAGGTAGAGCGACAGGAACAGGCCGAAGGCCGAGATTCCGCGCGACAACGCGATCTGGAAGACGGCGTCGACCTCTTCCGGCAGGACCCGCTCGATGAACTCGGACACCGCCGTGGTCACCACCTGCGCGCTGAACGAGATGAGCAGCAGCACGACGGCGCCGACGATCAGGCCGATCGAATAGAGGCGGTAGTGCCAGAAGCTGCGGGTGAACTGGGTGCCGTAGGCGCGTCGCAGGATGTCGCGGATCGTCTCGATCAGGCTGCCCACGGTCCACAGGCCCACCGCCGCGCCCAGCCACAGCAGCGGCCCGGTCCGCGCGGACATCGCCTCGCGCACCGGCGGGCCCAATGTCTCGGCGACGCCGGGTGGCATGGTGGCGAGGATCACCTCCAGCGCATGCTCGCCCTCCGCGGTCTGGCCGAGCGCGCTCATCACCGCGGTGGCGGTGATGAAGAAGGGGAAGAGCGCGATCAGCGCCAGATAGGCGAGGTTCCCGGCATGGATGAAGCCGTCATAATAGGCGCCGACCAGCACGCGCCTGGCGATCCGGAACGGGCGGGTGCCGGGACCGACATGACGTCGCCAGGCGCCCTGCCTTCGCAGCGCCCGCTCGGTGCGGATCGCCGCCTCGCGCCGCGCCTCGGGCGAATGCGGCGAACGGCCCTTGGCGGCGAACTGGTCGTGGACCTCATGTTCGATCGCCTCGGCTTCCGCTTGCGCTTTCAGCGGAGGGGCCGGGGCGTTCGTGTCGTTCATGCAGGATCAAACACCCAGGCCGGCCCGGATGTTGCGCGTGTCGGCCCAGCCCTCCGCGAACTTCGCCAGCCCGGCATCGTCGGCGGGAAGGTCGATCATCAAGGTGACGAGCTGGTCGCCGCGCTCCCCGTTCTTGCCGGTGAAGCCTTTGCCCTTGAGGCGAAGAACCTTGCCGGCGCTCGAGCCCTTGGGAACACTTACCATCACCGGTCCGTCGACGGTCGGAACCCGCACCTTGGCGCCGAGCACTGCCTCGTTCAGCGTCACCGGGAGCTCGATCCGGATATTGTCGCCGTCGCGCCGGAAGAAACGGTGCGGCTTGATGGCGATGGTGACGATCGCATCGCCGTTGCCGCCGGGCCCGGCCTGGCCCTGGCCGGACAGGCGAATCTTGGTGCCGTCCTCGACTCCGCCGGGCAGCTTGATGTCCAGCGTCTTGCCGCTGGAAAGGGTGACCCGCTGCCCCTTCAGCGCCGCCGCGTCCTCGAACGGGACGTCGAGCCGGTAGCCGACATCGGCGCCTTTTTGCGGCGGCGCGCTCCGGCGCCCGAAGCCACTGAAGGGCCCCGTTCCGCCGCCACCACTGCCGCGCCGTCCGCCGAGGCCACCGAACAGTCCTTCGAACAGGTCGCTGAGATCCGCCGCCTCGCCGCCGCCGCTGAATTCGAACGGCTCGCCATTGGGGCCGCGGAAGTCCGGGCCGCGTCCGCTGCGTGCCCCGCCGCCGCCGAAGCCGAACGGCATGCGCGGATTGCCGTCCTCGTCGATCTCGCCGCGGTCGTACTGGGCGCGCTTGTCCTTGTCGGTCAGGATGTCATAGGCCTGCGTGACCTTGGCGAACCGTTCGGTCGCGCCCGGATTGTCCTTGTTGCGGTCCGGATGCAGCTCCTTGGCGAGCTTGCGGTACGCCTTCTTGATGTCGGCCTCGCTCGCGCCGCGTGCCACGCTCAGGGTCGAATAGAGGTCGGCCATGCCGGTTTCTTCTCCACTCCTTCCGAAAAGTCCACACCCGCCGGAAACCGCGCCGGCTTGTCCGCACCGCGATATGGGGGGTAGAGCGCGGCCATGGAAGCCGATCCGCACCGCCTGTTCGACACCTGGTTCGCCGAGGCGCGCGCCGCCGAGTCCAATGATCCCGACGGAATGGCGCTCGCCACCGCCGACGCCTCGGGCGCGCCGTCGGTCCGGATGGTGCTGCTGAAGGGGCATGATGCGCGCGGCTTCGTCTTCTATACGAACTGGGAGAGCCGGAAGGGCCGCGAGCTCGCCGCCAACCGCCAAGCGGCCCTGCTCTTCCACTGGAAATCGCTGCGCCGGCAGGTGCGGGTCGAAGGGCAGGTCGAACCGGTGAGCGAAGCCGAGGCCGACGCCTATTTCGCCACGCGCTCGCGCGAATCCCGGCTCGGCGCCTGGGCGTCGGACCAGTCGCGTCCGCTCGAGAGCCGCGCCCTGTTCGAGGCGCGCTACGAAGAGGTGGTCGCGCGCTTCGCCGCCACCGACGTGCCGCGCCCGCCGCACTGGAGCGGCTGGCGGGTCGTGCCGGAACGGATCGAGTTCTGGCAGGACCGGCCGCACCGTCTCCACGAGCGGCGGCTGTTCACCCGCACCGCGGACAGCTGGACGGAAGGCCTGCTCTACCCATGAGCATGGCGCGCGGAGCGGATCGTGCCGCGCTCACCGCCCGCGCCGCGCTCGCCAGCGTCGCCGTCGCGCTCCTGCTGCTCGGGCTCAAGGCATGGGCAGCCCTGGAAACCGGATCGGTGGCGATGCTCGCGTCGCTCGCTGACACCGGACTCGATCTGGTCGCCTCGCTCGTCACCCTGTTCGGCGTCCGCGTCGCCGGCCGGCCCGCCGACGCCGACCATCGCTTCGGCCACGGCAAGGCGGAGGCGCTCGCCGCCCTGTTCCAGGTTGCCGTCATCAGCGTCTCGGCGGTCGGGATCGGCTGGCAGGCGATGCAGCGCCTCCTCTCCGGCGCGACCTCTGCGAATGCCGAATATGGCATCGCCGTTTCCGTGATCGCGATTGCCGCGACGCTCGGCCTCACCGCCTATCAGCGCGCCGTCATCCGCCGCACCGGCTCGGTCGCGATTCTGACCGACCGGCTCCACTATCAGAGCGATCTCCTCCTCAACCTGTCGGTGATAGCCGCGCTGGCGCTCGACCAGTATTTCGGCCTCACGGGCGCCGATCCTTTGTTCGGCCTCGCCATCGCGCTCTGGCTCCTGTTCGGCGCGCTGCGCGCCTCGACCCGGGCGATCGACCAACTGATGGACAAGGAATGGCCGGACGACAGGCGCCGCCGGGTGGTCGAGATCGCGGCGCGCCATCCGGAGGTGCGCGGCGTCCACGATCTGCGCACCCGCAGCAGCGGCGTCACCGATCACATCCAGTTCCACATCTGGATCGATCCCGGCATGACGGTGGCGCAGGCCCATCGCGTCGTCGAGGCCATTGAAACGGAACTGGCCCGCGAATTTGCTGGCGCCGACGTGCTAATCCACCTCGATCCCGAAGGGCAGGTGGACCAGCCGGACAACCCGCTCGCCGAGACAGACGAAACAGAAGGATTGCGTCCGTGACCGAACTCAGGCTGATCCAGGTCGATGCCTTTGCCGACCGGCCGTTCGCCGGCAACCCCGCCGCGGTGATGCCGCTCGACGCCTGGCTGCCCGACGATGAGATGCAGGCGATCGCGCTCGAGAACAATCTCAGCGAGACCGCCTTCACCGTTCCCGACACGACCGGCGAGGCGGATTACGAACTGCGCTGGTTCACGCCGACCACCGAGGTCGCGATGTGCGGCCATGCGACGCTGGCCAGCGGGCATGTGCTGATCGGCGACAGGCCCTCCGTCCGCTTCCGCACCCGCAAGGCGGGCGTGCTGGTCGTGAGCCGCGAGAGCGATGTCCTCGTGCTCGATCTGCCGCAGATCCGGGTCGCGCCCGACGACAATCCGCCCCTGCTGGCCGCGCTCGGCACGCCCGATGGCCAGGCCTTCCTCTCTTATGCCGGTGCGGAGGCGACCGCGATCGTGCTCCTCGACGATGCCGCTGCGGTGCGCGTCTGCGCGCCCGACATGAAGGCGCTGGCGGGCATCGAGCTGATGGCCATCGTCACGGCGCCCGGCGACGGCAAGGCCGACGTCGTGAGCCGTGTCTTCGTCCCCGCCTGGGGGATCGACGAGGACCCCGTCACCGGCTCGGCCCATGCCGCGCTGGTGCCGTTCTGGGCGGAGCGCCTGGGCGGCGGGGAGCTCAGCTATTTCCAGGCGAGCCGCCGTGGCGGCCACCTCTCCGGACGCATGGCGGGCGACCGCGTGATCCTGCGCAGCCGCTGCGTAACGGTGATCGAAGGCAGGATGCGGTTCTGATCGCCGCACGCCCGCACCTCTTGCCTTGTCGGACCGGCCCCTTCAAGGACGGGACGACGATCGGACAAGGGAGAGTCGCATGCGCGCAGCATTGATGATCACCGGTATCGGTCTGTTGGCGCTGGCGGCTTGCAACAGCGGAGCACCGGAGACCGGCAACGCGGCAGCTTCATCGGCGGCAAATGCGGCCGAGCCGGTCAACGCCGTCGCCGCGTCCGATGGATCGGCCGTGCTCGACATCGTGCCGGCCTATCCCAATGCCGAGCAGGTCCAGTCCGGCGGCGCGGCCGGCGGGCGGGGCGGGTTCATGGCCTTCCGCACCGCCGACCCGCCGGTCGAGGTCGCCGATTTCTATGCGCGCGCCGCCGAGCAGGCCGGCTTCACCATCGAGGACCGCACCAATCTGAACCGAATGACGGTCGGCATGACCGCCCGGCGCGGCGCCAGCGACATGATCACCGTCAGCGCCACCCGGGTCGGCAACGTGACCCAGGTCCAGCTCATGGCCTCGGCCGCCGGCCGATAGCGCAGCGTTCAGCGGCGACGGCGCGCCGCGGCATGCCGCCATGGTGAATCGGGCGCGAACGCCTCGTCCAGCATGCGGGCGAGGCGCAGGCCGCCGCGGGCCACCTGCCGGCGCACGACCGGGATCAGGCTGCGCGTGATTGCTTCGGTGATCATCGGGCGCTCCGCGGCCTCCGGCCCGCACGGGTCCGGATTGACCGTGCGATAGGCGGTGTCGCGGGCGATCTCCCAATTCTCCCGTGCCCAGTCGTCGATGCTGCCGCCCTTCATCGCCGCCTTGTCGGCGTCGCTCAGCTCCGAAAGAATGCCGTCGGCACTGCCGGGCGGGGTGGTGATCGCGCGTTCCGCGACATAGCCGTCCCAGGCGAGGTGGAGGTTGGTGCGCCCCGCGATGATCCCGTAGCTCACCGCCACCCGGTTGCCACCGAGATCGCCATGGTCGCCGGCGTGCATCGGCTGGTGGAGGTCGCCGACGAAATGGACGAGGAAGGCCAGCGCCATCAGCCGTTCGCGCGCCGGCACCGATCGATCGGCGAGCAGGCGTGCGTTGCGTTCGATCTGGACGGAGACGCAATTGCCGTCGCGGCAGGCGGAGTCCGGATCGAACGGCCGGCAGATGTCGACATTCTGGTAGTGCCAGGATGCGCTGTAGCTGAACCGCTCGCCGAGCGACTTGATGCAGTCCGGCCAGACGCTCACCTCCTCGATCGTCCGCGCCGGGCAGGTCGGCGTGTCGAGCAGCCGGGACTGGCGCATCAGCCGGCCAAGCTCGGCCCGGGTCTCGGGCCGGATGTTCAGCCACGCGATCCGCGCCACGACCTGGTGGCCATAGTCCCAATAGGCGGCGGCGGGGGAGGTGAGCGAGAAGGCGACGAGCAGCGGAAGCAGGTACCGGAGGATGCGCATGCCGGCGCCATACGCATCCTCGGTGACGGCCGCTACAGCGATTGTGCCTGCGGCGCGGCCGGTACCGGGGCGGCCCGCTTGCAGGGCTTGAGGCCGATCAGCGGGCGCAGCCAGCCGATCTCGCGCCCGGCCAGGTAGAAGGCCCAGCAGGACGCGACCGTGGCAACGAGCAGGATGGCGAACTGCAGGCCCGGCGCATAGCCGCGGCCGATCAGCCACCAACCGAGCAGCACGATCGTCGTCTGGTGGATGATGTAGAAGGGAAAGACCGCCTCGGTCAGCATCGGGCGCGCCGGGAGGTCGCGATCGAGATAGCGGTCGGCCAGCCCGATCAACGCCACGATCGCGCCCCAGCCCTGGAACATGCGTGCGACTTCATAGACACCGTATCCCCAGCCGGCCGGGACGAGGCTCCAGCCCAGCTCGACCGCGACGGAGGCGGCATAGCCCGCGATCGCGAGCAGGCCGATCGGCCGCCAGTGCGTCCGGATCGCCGCCCAGAGGCGTTCGCTGCCCATCAGCAGATAGCCGAACAGAAACATCGGGAAGAAGAGGACATGCGCCGCCCAGTCGCCGATCAGCGCATGCGTCATATCCGTACCCGGAAGCAGGATGAACTCCTGGAAGGCGAGCAGCAGGATCGGCACGATGAGTATCAGCCAGCCGGACAGCGCGCGCCCGAATCCCGCGGCGATGGCGGCGCGGACACGTTCCGGAATGATCCAGAGCATCGCCCCGAGCAGGAGCGAATAGACCCAGAGATAGACGACGAACCAGAGGTGGTTCCAGGTCGGGAGCGCGATCCCGCCGAGCGCAGCGTCGAACCGGAAATAGTCGTGCAGCCAGAAATGCGCGAAGCCGTGCGTGTAGCCATGCTTGAACATCAGCTCGACCCACGGCTGGGCCGGGATGATGATCACCATTCCGGCGACGAGCGGAATGAGCAGCCGTGCCGTGCGCGATGTCACGAACTCCCCCGGTCCGCGCATGCGCGAGAACAGGGCGTGGCTGGCGAAGCCGGAGACGACGAACAGCAGCCCGAGCCGCCACGGATTGACGGCCATCATCGGAACCTGCGTCCAGTCCAGCGGCGCGGCGATCTTCACGTGCCAGCCCCAAGGCACGAAATACATGCCGATATGATAGAGGATCAGCAGCCCGAACGCACCGATCCTGAGCCAGTCCATTCCGTAATGCCGTTGCGTCGTCATGTTCGCACCCCTCACTTGCTGTTGCGGTTGCGGATCAGGCGGCTAAACCGGACGCATCGGGCAGCGCGAGCGGCAAGGGACGGGAAGCGGCGGCGGCGTGACGGACGAGAATCGGCCTGGGACGAGCGGCGAGGGGGCTGGGACGAGCGGAATCGCGCCGGCCACACTCGGCTGGCTGGTGCTGGTCCTGTTCCTCACCGTGAACGTGATGGCGAACGCGACATCGACGATCGCCGAGCACGGCGATCGGGGATTCCACCGATGGGAAGCCTGGAGTTGGGAGATTTCGAGCGCGATCGTCTGGTGCGGGCTCGCACCTCTGATCTGGCGGGCGGTTTCCTGGGCGCGGCAACGCCGGCTCAGCTGGCCCCTGGTGGCGATCGGTGTCGCCGCCATCACCGCTCCGGTCTCCGCGATTCACGTCGCGGGAATGGTGGCCCTGCGCAAGCTCATCTACTGGGCCGCCGGCCACACCTACGTGTTCGCAAACGACATCTGGGGCGCATTGCTCTACGAATATCGCAAGGACGTCGCGACGACGGTCGGCTTCGTGCTGGTCTTCGCCCTGATCCAGTGGCTCGTGCCGCGGCGCGCTGCGTCGACGCGGCCGGACGAACGGCCGATGCTTGCGGTTCGGGATGGCGCCGTTCTTCATCAGGTGCCGATCGACGAGATCGACCACGTCACCTCGGCAGCCAATTATGTCGAGATACGCTGGCGGGGCTGGACGCTCCTTCACCGGGCGACCCTCGCCGGCGTCGAAGCCGCGCTTGCCGGTCACGGCTTCGTGCGCATCCATCGCACCCGGCTCGTCCGGCGGGGTGCCATCCGCCGGATCGCGGGCAATCAGAGCGGGGACTATGAGGTCGTGCTGGAGAGCGGCGAAGCGCTCAAGGGCAGCCGGCGCTATCCGCTGGCGATCTGAGCCTTAATCGTCGCCGTAGAGCGCGACCGAACGGCCATCCGGCGAAGCCTCGCCGCGATACATGCCGGGCGTGTTGAAGCTCCAGATGCCCTCGCCGCGCGGCGTGACGACGATCACGCCACCGCTGCCGCCCAGCGCCTTGACGTCAGCCATCACCGCATCCGCAACCGCCCTGGCGTCGCCGCCCAGCAGCCGCAGCCGGGCGCAAATCTCGTGGGCGACGCCCGCGCGGATGAAATACTCCCCGGCCCCGGTCGCCGAGACCGCGCAGGCGCGGTTGTCGGCGTAGGTGCCCGCACCGATGAGCGGCGAATCGCCGATCCGTCCCCAACGCTTGCCGGTGAGGCCGCCGGTCGAGGTCGCGGCGGCGAGATTGCCCGCCGTGTCGAGCGCGACTGCGCCGACCGTGCCATATTTGAGGTGCAGGGCGGAATGCTCCGATTCCGGCCGGGCGCGCAGCTCGTCGAGCTGGCGACGGCGCTCTGCGGTCTCGAAATAATCGGGCGGCACCTGCGGCAGGCCCTGCCGGACCGAGAAGAGGTCGGCGCCTTCGCGGCTCAGGAAGACGTGCGGGCTCTCCTCCATCACCGCGCGGGCGAGACGGACCGGATTGCGCGTCGCGGTGACGCCGGAGACCGCGCCGGCGTTGCGGTCGCGACCGTCCATGACCGCGGCGTCCATCTCGATCGCGCCCTCCCAGGTGAAGACCGAGCCGTGGCCGGCGTTGAAATGCGGATCGTCCTCGAGCGCAGAGACCGCCGCCTCGACCGCATCGAGCGCAGCGCCCCCGCCCGCGAGGACCGCCGTGCCTGTCTCCAACGCATGGTTGAGGGCCGTGCGGATCGCCCGATCTTCTCCGGCACTCACCCGATCGCGTTCGATCATGCCGGCGCCGCCATGGATGACGAGGCGCCAGGCCGGGCGGGAATCGGATGCCGACATCGGTAAGCTCCTAAGACGGTGAGGCGACAGGCCCTCGGATTGCGCCGCGCTGGCCTCTAGCAGAAGCGGCGCCCGCCACAAATCGCCCCAGGGCGCTTTCCGGCAGATTCCGCTTGCGCAACGATCGATGATTTAATTATGATATCATATATTCACCCTGGGAGGACATGATGAGCACAGTGGAACAGGCCGGCCCCGTCGCCCTCAGCCGTTCGCGCGAACGGCCGGCCATGACGAGCAACGGCTATGTGATGCTGCTGGCCGGGCTCGTTGCGATCGCCGCCATCGTCTTCGGCCTGATCGAGCTGATCGCAACGGGCGGCGAGCAGATCGACCTCGCCGGCGAAGCCGTGTCCGGCGGCAATATCGGCCTCGGGATCACGTTCGTCGTGGCTGGCGCGATCGCGTTCGGGCTCATCTGCCCCGGCTTCTACCTGCTGCAGCCCAACCAGGCGGCCGCGATCCTGCTGTTCGGCGCATATCGGGGTACCGACCGGAATCCGGGCCTCCGCTGGGTGCTGCCCTGGCTCACCCGCCAGAAGATCTCGACCCGTATCCACAACCTGACGTCGGACCGGCTGAAGGTGAACGACCAGCGCGGCAATCCGATCGAGATCGCCGCCAACGTGGTCTGGCGTGTCACCGACACCGCGCAGGCGCTCTACGATGTCGACAATTATCTCGAGTTCGTCGAGATCCAGATCGAGAGCGCGGTGCGGGCGATCGCCGGCAAATATCCCTATGACGACATCGAGCACAAGGAGGTGACGCTGCGCGGCGATGCCGAGGCGGTGGCCGAGGATCTGGAGCGCGAGCTGCAGGAGCGCGTCGGCCGCGCCGGCATCACCGTCGACGAAGCCCGCCTCACCCATCTCGCCTATGCCGCCGAGATCGCCCAGGCGATGCTGCGCCGCCAGCAGGCCGAGGCCGTGATCGCGGCGCGGCAGAAGCTCGTCACCGGCGCCGTATCGATGGTCGAGACCGCGCTCCAGATGCTGTCCGAGAAACAGGTCGTCGAGCTCGACGACGAGCGCAAGGCGGCGATGGTCTCGAACCTCATGGTGGTGCTCTGCGGCGAGCGCGACACCCAGCCGGTAGTGAACGCGGGCTCGCTCTACCAGTAGGATCGGGCGTGGCGCCGAAGAAGGCCTTTCCACTGCGCATCGAGCCGGCGCTCTGGGACGCGCTGGAACGCTGCGCCGCGGCCGAGTTCCGCAGCGTCAATGCGGAGATCGAGGTGCTGCTGCGCGAGGCGCTCGCCCGGCGCGGCGTCAAGGTCGCCCCGCCCGAAGCCCGTCCGCGCGGGCGGCCGAGGAAAGAGGAGGAGAAATGATGTTCATGAGGTTCTACGGCGATGGCCGCCTGCCGCTGCTGATCGCGATGCTCGCAATCGTGCTGTTGGTCGGGCTATGCCTGCTCAGTCTGGGATGAGGACATGCGGATCGACAGGCGGATCTTTGCAGCCATTGCAGCCGGAGCGGTGGCGTTGAGCCCGGCGGCGCCGGAACGGCCGCGCGCGCGGGAGGCGGGGATCGAGATCGGCATCCTGCCGACCGGCCCGCTCAATGCGATCACCGACGTGGCGGGCGTGCGCGTGGGACATGTCACGCTGGACGAAGGGACGGCGATCCGTACCGGCGTGACCGCGATCCTGCCGCATGGCGGCAACCTCTATCAGGACAAGGTGCCAGCCGGGTTCGCGGTCGGGAACGGCTTCGGCAAGTTCGCGGGATCGACCCAGATCGTCGAGCTGGGCGAGATCGAGACGCCGATCCTGCTCACCAACACTTTGTCCGTGCCCGAGGCGATGGCGGGCGCGATCGAATGGACGCTGGCGCAGCCGGGCAATGAGGAGGCGCGCTCGGTCAATGCCGTCGTCGGCGAGACCAATGACGGTTCTCTGAACGACATCCGTGCCCGGCGGGTGACGCCCGCCCATGCCCGCGCGGCAATCGAAGCGGCGCGCGCAGGGCCAGTGGCGGAAGGATCGGTCGGCGCCGGGACCGGCACGGTCGCGTTCGACTGGAAGGGCGGCATCGGGACGGCCTCGCGGCGGCTGCCGGCCAGCCTCGGCGGCTGGACGGTCGGCGTGCTGGTGCAGAGCAATTATGGCGGCGCGCTCACCGTTGCCGGTGTGCCGGTGGGGCAGGCGCTCGGGCAATATTATCTGCAGCGCGAACTCGACGACGCCTCGGCCGACGGATCGGTGATCATCGTGATCGCGACCGACGCGCCGCTCTCCGATCGCAATCTGGAGCGGCTGGCGCGGCGCGCCTTTCTCGGCATCGCGCGGACGGGATCGCCGATCACCAACGGATCGGGCGACTATGCGGTTGCCTTCTCCACCAACGAAGCGGTGCGCCGCACCGCCGCGCGGCGGTCGGCAACATCCCCGATCGCCGAATTGCCGAACGACAGCCTGTCGCCGCTGTTCCAGGCGGCGGTCGAGGCGACCGAGGAGGCGGTGGTCAATTCGCTGTTCGCGGCGGAGGGGGTGACCGGCCATCGCGGGCGGATCGAGGCGCTGCCGGTCGATCGGGTGGTGGAGCTTTATCGCCGCAGCCGGGATTAAAGGCGTTCAGATCCGATCCGTCGTCATTGCGAGGAGCGCAGCGACGAAGCAATCCAGCCTGCCCTGACGCTGAACTGGATTGCTTCGCTTCGCTCGCAATGACGAGGAGACGCGAAGCCGCGACCAGCCGTTCCGAAACGGGGTTCAGTCGCGGTTCATCCCGACTCATGTGATTCTGTCACATCACTGTCGGGGAGGTGACGATGCGTGCTTTCGTCCTGGCCACCATGTCCGCCTTGTTGATCAGCGGACTTCCTCCAACTCCCGTCGAGCCGCTGCCCGCCCAGCCGATGGACCGTCGCGGCGATCGCGGCGGGGAAAATCCCGACACGATCTGCGCGCCGTTTCTCAACGGCTCGTTCCGCGACGAATATGAGGGCCGCCAGCTCACCCGGACCCCTCGTCTGGGCGGGGTTCGGCCCCAGTCGAACTACGCCCCGCCGCCCACCATCATGCCGTCGGCGCCTCCGCCGCCGCCGCCTGTCTCCGGCACGATGGCAGAGGACCAGATCGCGGTGACGGGCGGTCGCATCGCCCGGCCGTCACCCGAGTCACGCTATCGGCCGCTGCCGCCTCAGCCCGAGAATCGGGAACGCTATGATGGCGAGGAGGTTGCCGCGGTGCAGGCCGTCGCCGATGCGCCGGTCTCGACCTTCTCGGTCGACGTCGATACGGGCTCCTACGCCAATGTCCGGCGGATGCTGAACCAGGGCCAGCTGCCGCCGCAGGCGGCGGTGCGCACCGAGGAAATGCTGAACTATTTCCGCTACGACTATCCGCGGCCGGCCGACCGGTCGCGACCGTTCAGCGTCAATGCCGACATGACGCTGACCCCGTGGAATCCGGACACGCGGCTGCTGCGCGTCGGTCTGCGCGGCTACGACCTGCCGAGGAACGAGCGGCCGCCGGCCAATCTTGTCTTCCTGGTCGACGTGTCCGGATCGATGGATTCGATCGACAAGTTGCCGCTGGTCCGCTGCTCGCTCGCCTTGCTCGCCAACCGGATGCAACGGCAGGACCGGGTGTCGATCGTCGTCTATGCCGGCGCGGCGGGGCTCGTCCTCTCGCCGACCTCCAGCCGGCAGGTGGTGATGGAGGCGCTGGCGCGGCTGAAGGCGGGCGGATCGACCGCGGGGGCCGAAGGCATCCAGCTCGCCTACCAGACCGCGCGGCGGGGCAGGATCGACGGCGGCATCAACCGCGTCGTGCTGGCGACCGACGGCGACTTCAATGTCGGCATCTCGAACAACGAGGCGCTGATCGACATGGTCGAGCGCGAACGCGAGAGCGGGATCACGCTGACTACATTGGGCTTCGGCACGGGCAATTTCAACGAAGCGATGATGGAGCAGATCGCCGATCACGGGAACGGCAACTATGCCTATATCGATTCCCCGCGCGAGGCGCAGAAGGTGCTCGACGACGAGCTCGCCTCGACCCTCTTCACCATCGCCCACGACGTGAAGATCCAGGTCGAGTTCAACCCGGCCTATGTCCGCGAATACCGCCTGATCGGCTACGAGAACCGGGCGCTGCGCGAGGAGGATTTCGACAACGACACGGTCGATGCGGGCGAGATCGGCGCAGGCCATCAGGTGACGGCGATCTACGAGATCGTGCCGTTCGGCGCCTATGGCTGGCTGCCCGACCGTCGCTACCAAGCGAACCAGCGGCGCGAGCCGCCGGGCGACCCGACCGGCGAGATGGCGTTCCTGCGCCTCAGGTATAAACTGCCGGGCGAGGACCAGTCGCGGCTCATCGAGCAGCCGGTGCGCGCCGGCCTGATCCGCACCGCGCAGCAGCCGACCGGCGACAGCGCCTTCGCGGCGGCGGTGGCGGCCTATGGGCAGTTGCTGCGCGGCGACACCAATATGGGCCGCTTCACCTTCGCCGACGCGCGCGCGCTGGCGGAGGAAGGTGCGGGGCGTAACTGGTGGCGGCAGGAGTTCGTCGACCTCACGCGGCTGGCGGAACGGCAGCGGCTCGCAGGCGGCGGGAGCAAGTAATCAGGCGAGCCGGGCGGGCGTCCAACGCGCCCGGCGCCGCGCCGCCTTCTCCGCCGGGCTCTCGCCGTCATAGTCGACCGGGGCGGCGGTGAGGTCCAGCCGCGGATCGTCGAATGCGTTGAGATTGAGCGTGGCGTAGGTAGCGCGTTCGATCTCGGCGACGGCGCCCACATAGGCGCCGCAACGGCCGCACAAAATGTAGTCGGTCGTTTTCGAAGCGAAGCGATAGCGGTTCGCCTTCGGGCCGAGGATCAGCATGGCCAGGCCCTCCGGGTCGGTCACAGTCCGCGCACCATGTTTACGGCAGAAGCTGCATTGGCATGCACGTGGCACGAGCGGCCTGTTCGTGTCGAAAGAGACGCGAAGCGCGCCGCAATGGCATTGACCGATATGCTTCATGAATTGCCGTCTAGCGCGTGCAGGCACCGGTTGAAACGATGCGTGCCATCGAGTATCTACAGTGTAGATACGGAGATCGCCATGAACATGTATGTGCGCAAATGGGGTAACAGTGCGGCTGTGCGTATTCCGGCTGCCACGCTCGACGCTGCCGGGCTGAAGCCAGATGATCCGATCGAGGTGCGCGAGGAAAATGGCCGGATCGTGATCGAGAAGGCCAAGCCGCAGGCGACGACATTGGAATGGCTGCTCGAAGGCATCACCCCCGAGAACCGGCATGAGGAAATCGATTTCGGCCCCGCTGTCGGGAATGAGGCGTGGTAGCCGGCAAGTGGACGCCGGACGCCGGCGATATCGTCTGGCTGCAGTTCAACCCCCAGGCCGGACACGAACAGGCCGGCCATCGCCCCGCAGTGGTGCTCTCGCCCGCCGCCTATAACGGCAAGACCGGCCTGATGCTCTGCGTGCCGCTGACGACGCGCGTGAAGGGCTATCCGTTCGAGGTGGCGGTGAAGGGAAGCCGCGGCGGCGTCGCCTTGGCCGACCAAGTGAAGTGCCTCGATTGGCGAGTACGCAAGGCGACCAAAAAGGGCAAGGCTAGCGCGGTGGAGTTGGAGGAGATCAGAGCGAAGCTGCGGGTGTTAGTCGGCTGAATCGAACCAAATCTCGACGCGCTAGTAATTTCCGAACTCAGCATCTCAGTTTGATGTAATGTCGGCCGGCATATTGGGGGACGACAAAATGACCGGAACAAGGCTATTCGACCTCAACATCGAAAGGATATTGGAGGCTTGGACAAACGCACACGCGGTTCGGGAGCTTATCGCCAACGCGCTTGATGAGCAGACACTCAGCCGTAGCGCCGAAATCGACATTCTTAGACGCAGCGATGGGGCATGGGTGATCCAGGATCATGGCCGGGGGTTGCGCTACGAGCACTTCACTCAGAACGAGAGTGCCGAGAAGCTTGAAAATGTCGGTAAGGTTATCGGAAAATTCGGAGTTGGACTTAAGGATGCGCTGGCCACGCTTCATCGTAATGGCGTGCGCGTTGAGATCGAGTCGGCCCACGGCTCCATCACCGTTGTCGAAAAGGCAAAGCACGGATTTGACGATGTGGTTACCCTTCATGCCGAAGTAGGGCCGAGTGCCAGACCAGACTATGTGGGCACCAAAATTACATTGGCTGGATTGCGCGATAGCGAGATGGACGAGGCGAAGCGCTTCTTCCTGAAATTTTCGGGAGAAATGGTGCTCGAGGAAACGAGCGTTGGTCAGATTCTAGGGCGCAAGGACGGACAGAGTGCGCGAGTTTATGTGGCGGGACTCTTGATCGCCGAGGAGGAAGCGTTCGCCTTCTCCTACAATATCACCTCGCTCAACGTCGCGATGAGAAAAGCCCTCAATAGGGAGAGAACGAATGTGGGTCGCACGGCCTACACTGAGCGCGTCAAACATATGCTTCTCCAAGCAAAAGGCGCAGCCGTCGCCGCGACCCTCGCCGACGAACTCGTGAAAGTCCAAGCGGGAACTGGGGCCGACGAGGTACAATGGAAAGAAGTGGCTGTTCACGCTTGTAAAATCCTGAATGCGAGCGGACGCTATCTGTTTGTCACAGCCTTTCAGTTAGTCACGAACGTTGATGCGATCGACAAGGCCCGGGACGACGGTCTCGCTATCGTAACGATTCCGGACAACATTCACGCTGACGTCGCCGGCGGAATCGACGCTCTGGGCGCGCCGATCCGCGACCTCGGGGCATATCAGGCCGAATGGAACGACAGCTTCGTATTTGACTTCGTCGACACCGCGGCGCTGACGAAGGATGAGCGGCGGGTGTTCGAGATGCGCGATTCTATTGCGCAGATTGCGGGAGGGTTTCCTCGTCACGTTAAGGGTGTTCGCATTAGCCGCACGATGCGGGCCGACTTCGTGACGGGCACTGATTCGGTAGGATTGTGGGATCCAGAATCAAGTTGCATCGTGATCCGCAGGGATCAACTTATCGACCTCAGGAATTTCGCGGGGACATTGCTCCATGAAATCGTTCATGCAGCGACAGGTTTTGTTGATGTCAGTCGCGATTTCGAGAATGCTCTTACCGACGTAATGGGAGCCGCCGCGGCACAAGCATGCACGAATGCGCCGACGCCGAATGAAAATTCGATTGTCGACTGGCTTTTTCGTCGAACTTAGTCGCAACGCATCACACGTCCAAATTGGCGACGTTCAGCGCATTTTCCTGGATGAAGTCGCGGCGGGGCTCGACGACGTCGCCCATCAGGCGGGTGAATATCTCGTCGGCGACGTCGGCCTGGGCGACCTCGACCTTGAGCATCGCCCGGTTGGCCGGATCGAGCGTGGTCTCCCAGAGCTGTTCGGCGTTCATCTCGCCGAGGCCCTTGTAGCGCTGGACGCTGAGGCCCTTGCGGCCGGCGGCGAGGATCGCCTCCAGCAGCTCGGTCGGGCGGGTGACCAGCGCGCCGCGCGGATCGGGCGCCTGGGTCTTCGCCGGGCCGCCCTCATTCTCCTCCGCCTCTTCGGCGGCCTCGGTCTGGACCGACGAGGATTTGAGCGAGACCAGGCGCGAGACGCCGGCATAGGTCGCGGCCTCCGGCACCGCGAGGCCGTGCAGCTTGCGCGCCTCGGCCGAGACCAGGAACTTGTGGTCGATGACGTGATGATCGGTCACGCCGCGCCACAGGCGGCGCAGGATATAGTCGCCGTCCGCGCCGACCTCGGCGGTCCACTGGCCTTCCTCGTCGATCGCGTTCAGCCAGTCCTGGGTCAGGCCCAATGCCGCCGCGCGACCGGTGGCCCGCAGCTCGGGATCGAGCGCGCCGGTGAGCGCCAGCGCCTCGATCAGGCCCGGATCGTAGCGGCGCGGCACATAGGTCATGAGCGACCGGACGCGGCGGGCATGTTCGGCGAGCGCCTTCAGATCCTCGCCGGAGCGCGGCCCCTGCGCAGTTTCGAGCGCGCTCAGCGAGACGCCGGCGTCGATCAGGTAATCGTCGAGCGCGGCATTGTCCTTGAGATAGACCTCCGAGCGGCCCTTCGCGACTTTGTAGAGAGGCGGCTGGGCGATGTAGAGATGACCGCGCTCGATGATCTCGGGCATCTGCCGGTAGAAGAAGGTGAGCAGCAGCGTGCGGATGTGCGCGCCGTCCACGTCGGCGTCGGTCATGATGACGATCTTGTGGTAGCGCAACTTCTCGATGTTGAACTCGTCGCGGCCGATGCTGGTGCCGATCGCCTGGATCAGGGTGCCGACCTCCTTCGAGGACAGCATCCGGTCGAAGCGCGCACGCTCGACGTTGAGGATCTTGCCCTTGAGCGGCAGGATCGCCTGATAGTGGCGGTCGCGGCCCTGCTTGGCGGAGCCGCCGGCCGAATCGCCCTCGACCAGGAACAGCTCGGACTTGGCCGGGTCCTTCTCCTGGCAGTCGGCGAGCTTGCCGGGCAATGAGGCTATGCCCATCACGCTCTTGCGGCTCGCCTCGCGCGCCTTGCGGGCGGCCTCGCGGGCGGCGGCGGCGTCGATGATCTTCTGGATGATCGAGCGCGCGTGGCCGGGATTTTCCTCCAGCCATTCGGCCAGCTTGTCGGCCATCAGGCTTTCGAGCGGCTGGCGCACCTCGGAGCTGACCAGCTTGTCCTTGGTCTGGCTGCTGAACTTGGGGTCGGGCAGCTTGACCGAGACGATCGCGGTCAGGCCCTCGCGCATGTCGTCGCCGGTCAGCGTCACCTTCTCGCGCTTCATCAGGCCGGATTTCTCGGCATAATTGTTGAGCGTGCGGGTCAGCGCCGCGCGGAAGGCGGCCATATGGGTGCCGCCGTCGCGCTGCGGGATGTTGTTGGTGAAGGCGAGGACCTGCTCGTAATAGGAGTCGTTCCACTCCAGCGCGACATCGATGCCGATATCGTCGCGCTGGCCGGAGACCGAGATCGGCTCCGGAAAGAGCGGCGTCTTGGCGCGGTCGAGATATTTGACGAAGGCGCCGATGCCGCCCTCGTAATAAAGCTCATGCTCCGCCCGCTCCTCGTGGCGGGCATCGGCGAGAACGACGCGAACACCTGAATTCAGGAAAGCGAGCTCGCGATAGCGGTGCTCCAGCTTCTCGAAATCGAATTCGGTGATCTTGAAGGTGGCGGGGCTGGGCAGAAAGGTGACGCGCGTCCCCTTCTTTTCGCCTGCCGGGCCGACGACCTTCAGGGGCGCCACGGCGTCGCCATGGGCGAAGCGCATGTAATGCTCCTCGCCGTCGCGCCAGATGGTGAGATCGAGCCATTCGGAAAGGGCATTGACGACGGACACGCCGACGCCGTGCAGGCCGCCGGAGACCTTGTAGGCATTGTCGTCCGACGTGTTCTCGAACTTACCGCCGGCGTGGAGCTGGGTCATGATGACTTCGGCCGCCGACACGCCTTCCTCGGGATGGATGCCGGTCGGGATGCCGCGGCCATTGTCCTCGACGCTGACCGAGCCGTCGGGATTGAGCGTGATCAGGATGCGGTCGCAATGGCCGGCCAGCGCCTCGTCGATCGCATTGTCGGAGACCTCGAACACCATGTGGTGGAGGCCCGAACCGTCGTCGGTGTCGCCGATATACATGCCGGGCCGTTTGCGGACCGCGTCGAGGCCTTTCAGCACCTTGATGGACTCGGCGCCGTAGCTGCTTTCATTGGGTGAGGATGACATAGCGAGGATATAGGGATTCGCAGGGGGAAACCCAAGGAAAAACGGCGCGATTCAGCGCCGTTCGACGCGCCCGTCCGAAACCTCGAACCAACTCGGGCTGCCGCCGGTTTCGGCAAAGAGCGCGCACTCCGTTCCGGTCATCCAGACCTGGCCGCCGGCTGCGCCCAGCCGCTTGAACAGGGCGCGGCGGCGCAGCGGGTCGAGATGGGCCGCCACTTCGTCGAGCAGCAGGATCGGGCGGCGGCCCGACCGTTCCGCAACGAGATCGGCATGGGCGAGGACGAGGCCGATCAGGAGCGCCTTCTGCTCGCCCGTCGAGCAGAGCGCGGCGGGCTGGTCCTTGCCCAGATGGGTCACGACAAGATCTGTCCGGTGCGGACCCGCCAAAGTACGGCCAGCGCCGGCATCGCGTGTGCGCGCCATGACAAGCGCGGCGGCGAGGTCGTCGGCCTCTCCGCCTTCGAGCGCGAGGCCGGCGCGGGCGAACGGGCCTTCCGGCGCGGCGGCGAGACGGTCGCCGAGCGCGTCGACGGTCGCGGCACGGGCCTCGGCGAGCGCCCCACCATGTTCGGCCATGCGCGCTTCGAGTGCGGTCAACCAGTCGGCATCGGGCCGCTCCTCGGCGAGCAGCTTGTTGCGCGCCCGCATCGCCGCCTCGTAGCGGGCGGCATGGGTCGCATGGTCCGGGCGCAGCGCGAGGACGAGGCGGTCGAGGAAGCGGCGGCGGCCCGAGGCGCCTTCCGTGAACAGCCGGTCCATCGCCGGAGTAAGCCACAGGATCGACAGCCATTCGGACAGCGCGTTCGCCGAGGCCGGGGCACCGTTGATCCGCACCTGCCGTCGATCCGGCGCCGCGGCGAGGATGCCGGTGCCGATGTCGATCTCACCAAATCGGCCGGCCACGGCGAAGCCGCCGGGGCCGCCCTTGCGCGCCATGTCGGAGAGGCTCGCGCCTCTGAGGCCGCGGCCGGGCGAGAGGAGCGACACCGCCTCCAGCAGGTTCGTCTTCCCCGCGCCGTTCTCGCCGGTCAGGACGACGAGGCCCGGGCCGGGCGACAGCGACGCGTCCGCATAGGAGCGGAAGTCGGTCAGGCTGAGGCGGTCGACGTGCACGGCTCCGCTCTAGCGCAAGTGGTCGCGCCTTCAACCGGAACGCTTCCCCCCGTCATTTCCACCGGCTAGCATTTCCCGGGATGGAGGATGCGCTGACAGAAGAGCCGGTGCGGATCGCGCCGATCGAGGTGGCCGGCAATCGCCTCACCCTGCTTCCCGACGGGCCGGAGCGGCTGGAGGCCTTGATCGGCCTGATCGACGGAGCGCGGGAATCGCTGCGAATCCTCTATTATATCTGGGAGAATGACGCCGTCGGCCGCCGCGTCCGCGATGCCCTGATCGCGGCGGCGCGGCGCGGCGTCGAGGTGTTGCTGCTGGTCGATGGCTTCGGCGCCGCCAACGCTCCGGACGGATTCTTCCGCGAGCTGACCGAGGCCGGCGCACGATCCTGCCGATTCGTGCCGCGCTTCGGCCGGCGCTATCTGCTGCGCAATCACCAGAAGCTCGCCGTCGCGGATGGCCGGCGGGTGATCGTCGGCGGATTCAACATCGGCGCCGATTATTTCGGCACGGTCGCCGAGGGCGCCTGGCGCGATCTCGGGCTGCTGGTCGAGGGCGACAGCGTCGCCCGCCCCGTCGCCTATTTCGACGATCTGTTCAAATGGGCGCTGAAGCCCGAAGGCTCGATGCGGCAGCTCAGGCGCGTTTTGCAGAAGCACAGCAAGATCGACGGCAGGCTCCACTGGCTGTTCGGCGGACCGACGCGGCGACTGAGCCCCTGGGCCAAGGCGGTGCGCAAGGACATGCGGTCCGCGAAACGGCTCGACATCATTGCCGCCTATTTCGCGCCGGGGCCGGTGCTGCTGCGGCGCTCGGGGAATGTCGCGCGGCGCGGCGCGGTGCGGCTGGTGACCGCCGCCAAGTCGGACAACAACGCGACGATTGCGGCCGCGCGCTACACCTACTGGACCCTGCTCAAGCGCGGCGTGCGCATCTTCGAATATCAGCCGACCAAGCTGCACACGAAATTGTTCGTGATCGACAACGTCGTCCATATCGGTTCGGCCAATTTCGACATGCGCAGCCTGTTCCTCAATCTGGAGATGATGCTGCGGATCGAGGACGATGCGTTCGCGGCGACAATGCGCCTCTATGTCGACGGCGAGGTCGCTGATTCCCGGGAGATCACGCGCGAAGGCCACAAGGCGCAGCGCACCTTCCTCAACCGGCTGCGCTGGGCGATCGGCTATTTCCTCGTGGCGATCGCCGACTACCGGATCACCCGGCGGCTCAACTTCGCCGGGGAGGCGGAGCCGACCTGAGCTTGCCTCAATCCTTCCAGGCCCAGAAGATCGTGCAGGGCGGCACGTTGACCCATTCGATGCCGCGGTCGATCCGGTCGAAATGGGGCTCCAGGAAATCGCGGACCTTTGGCGTGAACTGGTAGACGAGGAAGGCACCGCCCGGACGCAGCGCCTCATAGGTCTGCTCGGCAATGGCGGGACCGACACCGGGCGGCAGGGTCGAGAAGGGCAGGCCGGAGAGGACATAGTCGGCATGCTCGAAACCGCAATCGGCGATGATCTGCCTGACGTCCGCCGCCGAGCCATTGATCGCGAACAGGCGGTTGTCGGTGAACTTGCCGCGCAGGTAGCGGATGAAATCCTCGTTGGTGTCGATCGCGACCAGGGTCGCGTCCGGCGCCATGCGCCGCAGGACATGCTCGGTGAAGGTGCCGACGCCCGGGCCATATTCGACGAACAGCTTGCAATTGGCCCAGTCGACCTTGGCGAGCACCTTGTCGATCGTCTGCCGGGACGAGGGAATGATCGAGCCGACCATCACGGGATGCTTGATGAAGCCGCGCAGGAAGTGCCAGAGCGGGCCGCCGCCCGCGCCACGCGCGAACCGGCTTTCTCTACGCGCTTCGTCCCAGGATGCCGACATGCCGATGTCCAAACAGTTGCGGAAAGATGACGCGTTCGCAAATCGCCGGGCGCTTGTCCAGCGGCAAGCGCTGTCCCGTTGGTCCCGTGCGGGCCGGATCGGGACGAAGCGGCAGCCGATGACGGCGGCGGAAAGTCACACCTTATGAGCGGCTTGGGCTTGTCGCGCGGGCGCTTCGCCTTGCTCTTTTCGGTGATGCTGGTCGCCGCGGCGGGCAACACCGCGATGCAATCGCTGCTGCCGTCGATCGGCCGGGTGCTCGGCGTCGCGGACATCTGGGTCGCGCTCGCCTTCAGCCTGTCGGCGGTGCTCTGGGTCATCGCGGCACCCTATTGGGCGCATCGCGCCGACCGGCGCGGCCGGCGTGCGCTGATGCGGGTGGGGCTCTACGGTTTCGTCTCCTCGATGCTGATCTGCGGCGGCGCGCTGGCCGCCGGTCTTGCCGGCTATGTCGGGCCGGTCGCCGCCTTCGTCGTCTTCATCCTCGGACGCTCGCTTTACGGCGCCTTCGGCGCGGCCTCGCCGCCGGCGGTGCAGGCCTATATCGCCGCGCGCACCGACGGTGAGCAGCGCATCAACGCGCTCGCCGCGCTCGCCTCGTCGTTCGGGCTTGGCACGATCATCGGGCCGGCAGTTGCGCCGCTCTTCATCTTTCCGCCGCTCGGCCTGTCGGCGCCCCTGATCGTCTTCGCCGGAATCGGTGCGATCGTGCTGGCGCTGCTGGTCACCCGTCTTCCCGACGACACGCCGAAGAATCCGGCGCGCGGGCCGATCGTCGCCTATCCCTCGATCGGCGCCCCGGACGCGCACGCTCCGACGGAAAACGGAGAACGCACGCCGCTGCGCTGGCGCGATCCGCGGGTATGGCCCTGGCTGATGGCGGGAATGATCGGCGGTCACGGCCAGGCGATCCTCCTCAGCGTCGTCGGGTTCCTGGTCATCGACCGGCTTTCGATCGCGCCCGACCAGGCCCAACAATGGATCGCGATCGTGCTGATCGTCGGCGCCTTCGCCACCCTGCTGGCGCAGTGGTGGCTGATTCCGCAGCTTGCGCTCGATCCGCGCCAGCTCATCCTGTGGGGCTCCCTGGTCACCGCTGCAGGAACAGCGGTCACCGGCGTCGCCGAGACGCTCTACGGGATCACCCTGGGCTATGCGCTGGGTTCGCTCGGCTTCGGCCTGTTCCGCCCCGGCTTCACCAGCGGCGCCAGTCTCGCCGTCGGGCGCGACGAGCAGAATGCCGTCGCCGGCATGGTCACCTCGGTCAACGGCATCGCCTATATCGCCGCGCCCGCGGTCGGCGTCGGGCTCTACATGATCAGCCTGCCGCTGCCCTTCCTGGCGACCGCAGCCTTGATGATCGCGCTGGCTGCCTGGACGGGCCTCAGCTTCCGCGGTTCGGCCTAGCCAGAACGGTCTCCCGCCCGCCCGCCACGCAAGCGACCGACCCTTGGGCAAGCCCCACCGCCACTGGCGCGCCGCAGCCGTCGCGATGCGGCTGACCGGTAAGCAGGCCACGAAGCACGCATGAAGAGATGCCATGCATGACGACAAGGCGGTCCGCCGTCTCCCCGGCCAGATCGTCCAGCCATGTCGTCAGGCGCGCGGCGATGTCGTCATACCATTCGCCACTGGGCGGCCGCCGCGCGAAGAGCTTCGCGGCCGGATCGAAGAAGCCGGGGCTGAGCTGCTCGATCTCGCCATAGGTGCGACTCCCCCAGTCACCGACGTCGATCTCGGCGAGACGCGGATCGGTGCGCGCGCCATGCCAGTCCAGCTCGAGATGCTCGGCGATGACCGCGAGCGTCTGCAGCGCGCGATCGGTCGGCGAGGCCCACAGGTCGAGGGCCGGACGCGGGCCAAGCGCCGCGCGCAAGGTCTCGCCCATCGTCTCGGCTTGCGCAAAGCCGGCGCGGGTGAGCGGCGTATGTCGCGCGCCGCCCTGCAGCCGCGCGGCGGCGTTGAACACGGTCGCGCCATGACGGGCGATGAAGAACCGCATCAGCGCCGCCCCACACAGGCCACGG
This sequence comes from Sphingosinicella sp. LHD-64, assembly GCF_031157375.1. Lineage (GTDB taxonomy): Bacteria > Pseudomonadota > Alphaproteobacteria > Sphingomonadales > Sphingomonadaceae > Allosphingosinicella. Next base: position 11,325 of record NZ_JAVIFV010000005.1, on the reverse strand, counting down.
CAGCCGCGTCCATCGCCGTGGCGGCACCGCGGAGGCGATAGAGGTCACGCACCAGTGCGCCGCGGGTCGAGCGGGTCTCGACGACGAGGTCCAGACCGGTCCGCATTGCATCCTGGATCGCGTCGTCCGCACGCCGGTCCGGCGCCCAGGCGTCGCGGCCGCTGCCGGTCAGCTGGAAAACCTCGCCGTCGATCCGCAGCAGCACCGCAGAGCCCTCACGCTTCTCGCGGCTGAGCCGGACGTGGAGCTGGTTGGCGACGCGCCGGCCCGGCCAGTGTCCGACCGAAACGAATGGCCGCCAACCCTCCGGCGCCGGCGCCTGCCACGGCTGGGCAATCGCATAACAGGAGTCCGCGCCGCGAAACGCACCCCAGGTGCCGAACACCCCCAGCGACTGGCGCTGCGCCGCCGCCGGCGCGGCCAGTGCGAGGAGAGCGAGAAAGACGGAGCCCCGAACCATCCGCCCCTGATCGCCCGCGCGGAACCTTGCTGGCAACTGAAAAACCCGTTCGGCTGAGGTTCACCAACGCCGGGCCAGAGCGGCGCCGCCGGCCCGACATTACCCCTCAGGGCTGGAGAATATGGGAGTTAGAATAATGCGTAAGTCTGTTGTGTTGCTTCTTCTCGCCGGTGTCGTTGCCACGCCGGCTGTCGCGCAGGACGCCACCTTCCAGGGTGCCCGCATCGAGGGCATCGTCGGCTGGGATCGCGTCAATGTCGAAGGAGAGGGAGCGAATGGCGTGACCTATGGCGCCGCGGTCGGCTACGACCTGCAGCGCGGCCGCGCCGTTTTCGGCATCGAGGGTGAAGTCACCGATTCGTCGGCGGACGAGTGCATCAGCGGCACCGTGATCGCCGGCGACCAGCTCTGTGCGGGTGCTGGCCGTGACCTCTATGTCGGCGGCCGCGCCGGTGCCGCGGTGAGCCGCAACCTGCTGCTTTATGCGAAGGCCGGCTACACCAACGGCCGCGTCCGCCTCGACTATGACGACGGCACGGCCGCGACGACGTCCGATTTCAACATCGGCCGCAATCTGGACGGCGTCCGTCTCGGCGCCGGTGCGGAATATGCGCTCAGTCAGAACGCCTTCCTCAAGACCGAGTATCGCTACTCGAACTACGAGGACGGCTTCAGCCGCCACCAGGTGGTCGGCGGTTTCGGCTTCCGCTTCTGAGGGGCATGAGCGGATCCACCCGGCCTTAGGGCCGGTGCCATATCGGGCCGGGGCGGCGACGCTCCGGCCCCTTTTGTTTCACTTCCCACTGGCGGGCTTTGCAACGGCCGCTATAACCTTGCCGAAACCGAAAAGAATGCCGAGCAGGGGTAATCGATGAAGGCGACGATCGAACGGGCGACGCTCCTCAAGGGACTGGGCCACGTCCATTCCGTGGTCGAACGGCGCAACACCATCCCGATCCTGTCCAACGTCCTGATCGAGGCCGGCGAGGACGGGTCGATCCGCCTGATGGCGACCGACCTCGATCTCCAGATCAACGAGATGGTCGAGGCCAATATCTCCGATCCGGGCGCGACGACCGTCCCGGCGCACACCCTCTTCGAGATCGCCCGCAAGCTGCCCGAAGGCAGCCAGGTCGAGCTGATCGCCGCCGAAGGACGGATGCAGGTCAATGCCGGCCGTGCCCGTTTCACCCTGGCGACCCTGCCCCGGGACGACTTCCCGGTGATCGCCGAGGGCGAGCTGCCGCACCGGTTCGAGCTGCCGGCGGCGGCGCTCCGCCAGATCATCGACAAGACCCGCTTCGCGATCTCGACCGAGGAGACGCGCTATTATCTGAACGGCATCTACCTCCACGTCTCAGACGAGGCGCAGCCGGTGCTGAAGGCGGCCGCCACCGATGGTCACCGCCTGGCACGGGTGACGGTGCCGCGCCCCGATGGCGCGCAGGGCATGCCCGGCGTGATCATTCCGCGCAAATGCGTCGGCGAGCTCCGCAAGCTGCTCGACGAGGTCGACGGCTCGGTGCAGGTGTCGCTTTCCGACACCAAGATCCGCTTCGGTCTCGGCAATGCGGTGCTCACGTCCAAGCTCATCGACGGCACTTTCCCGGACTATAGCCGGGTCATCCCGACCGCCAATGACAAGCTCCTCAAGATTGATCCGCGCAGCTTCGAGGAGGGCGTCGACCGCGTCTCCACCATCGCCAGCGAGCGCACCCGGGCGGTCAAGATGAGCCTCGAGCGCGACCGGATCACGCTGTCGGTCACCTCGCCCGAAAATGGTACGGCGGCCGAGGAAGTGCCGGCCGACTATGCCGCGGACGGATTCGAGATCGGGTTCAATGCCCGCTACCTGCTCGACATTCTGAACCAGATCGAGGGCGACGCGGTCGAAGTCCACCTCGCCGACGCTGCAGCGCCGACGCTGCTGCGCGAGAATGACAAGGCGCCAGCGCTCTACGTGCTGATGCCGATGCGGGTCTAGCGCCCCACCATCCGGCCTCTTACATTGACTCGGCGGGCCCGCGCTGATAGGCGCGCGGGCTTTCCCGCAAGACCAGATTCATAGAGTTGGAGCAGCCGCATGGCGCGCGTTACCGTCGAAGATTGCGTCGACAAAGTCCCGAACCGGTTCGAGCTCGTCCTCCTCTCCGCGCAGCGCGCGCGGCAGATTTCGGGCGGCGCCGAACTCACCATCGATCGCGACCGCGACAAGAATCCGGTCGTGGCGCTGCGCGAGGTCGCGGAGGAGACGGTTCGTCCGCGCGATCTCGAAGAGGCGCTGGTTGGCAGCTTGCAGCGCGTGCAGGTCGACGACGACGACGTCGCCGACGAGGTGGGCTCGCTCTCCGCATCGGCCGAGGCGCTGCGCCTCACCGCTGCAGCGCCCCAGCGCAACACCAATGCCGGTGCCGATTACGACGGCTGAGCCGATCTTGCCGAAATAATATTTCGCATCCGCAATTAGCGTGGAGCCTTGCGGCTCTTGGCACGTTCTGCTTTGTTGTGTTACTCGAAGCGACGGGCAGGGGACTTTGCCCTTTGTAACAGGGAGGCAGATGTGAACTTTAAGAGGCTTCTTACCGCAGTCAGCGCGTCGGCACTGGCATTGTCGCCGGTTGCCGCGCAGGCGGCGGCTCCGCTCAGTGTCGCGACGCCCGTTCGCGCCGCGGCGCCGATGGACGATGCGAATTCGATGGCTGGTAGTGCGGGGATCGCGTTGGGCGTTCTGCTTCTCGTCGCCATCATCGCGATCGCGGTCTCGAACGACAGCGACGAGGGCACCCCGGCCAGCCCGTAGTCGTTTATCCCGTTTGCGCAGGGCAGGGTTCCGCGGCTCACCGCGGAACCCTGCCCTGTTCGTTTATCCGGATATGATCTCCGACCGGTCCAGCCACTCCATTTCGCCGAGCGCGAGCGGGCGTCCATCGGCCGCGCGGACGGTCATCAGCGCGATCGGGCGTCGCGTTTGCCGGTCGACCAGCACCGGATTGCTGGGCTGCTCCGATACCCATTTCTCGCCCCACTGCCGGAGCGAGATGAGCACGGGCAGCAAATCCCGTCCCTTTTCCGTCAGCATATAGGCAATCTTGCGTCGATCGGCCGGATCGGGCTCGCGTGCCAATATGCCCCGCTCGACCAGCCGCGTGAGACGATTGGAGAGGATGTTGCGGGCGATGCCGAGCGTCGACTGGAACTCCTCGAAATGGTGGAGCCCGTTGAAAGCGCCGCGCAGGATCAGGAACGACCAGCGCTCCCCCACCGATTCCAGCGCAGCTGCGATCGAGCATTGCCGCAGCAGCTCGCGATGGCGTTCGACATCCAGCATGACCGACGATCCTACGCTGTTTCTCGGCAAATGGATATGGCGTGGCATTTTCCGTTGTAAACAGCAACTATCATTCATATAGGTTGCGGCACGAAACTAGATGGAGGAATCCTTCATGCTGCGCGCCGCCACCCTCTCCCTCGCCTTCGTCGCCGCCCCGACCTTCGCGCAGAGCTACTATCATGCCGAGCCAGAGGTGCAGCCGGCCCAGGCGCGCTTCCTCGTCCGCGAGAATATCTGGCGCTGCGACAGCCGGGCGTGCCAGTCGGCCCGCACCGCGGCGCGGCCGGCGATCGTCTGCCAGACGCTGGTTCGCGAGGTTGGCCGGCTGCGCAGCTTCTCGGTCGAGGGCCGGGCCTTTGCTGCCGAGGAGCTGGAAAGCTGCAATATGCGGGCGCGGCAGAACTAGCCGCAGACCAAGCGATTTCGGTTGATCGAAACGCCGCAGCGCCACATCTTTAGGGCATGCTGCGGCAGTATGAGCTTGTCGAGAAGGTCAAGAGCTACGACCCCGACGCCGACGAGGCGTTGATCAATCGCGCCTATGTCTTCTCGATGAAGGCGCATGGCAACCAGACCCGCGCTTCGGGCGATCCCTATTACAGCCATCCGATCGAGGTGGCGGGTATCCTCACCGATCTCCATCTCGATGACGAGACGATCGCGACCGCGATCCTCCACGACACGATCGAGGACACGCTGGCGACTCCCGAAGAGATCCGCAAGCATTTCGGCCAGAACGTCGCCCGCCTGGTGGACGGCGTCACCAAACTCTCCAAGATCGAGGCGCAGAGCGAGAGCCAGCGCGCCGCCGAGAATCTGCGCAAGTTCCTGCTGGCGATGTCGGACGACATCCGCGTGCTGCTCGTGAAGCTCGCCGACCGGCTCCACAACATGCGTACGCTCCACTTCATCAAGAACGAAGAGAAGCGCCGCCGCATCGCCAGGGAGACGATGGATATCTACGCCCCGCTCGCGGAGCGGATCGGCATGTACGAATTCATGACCGAGATGCAGACGCTCGCCTTCCGCGAGCTCGAGCCCGACGCCTATGAATCGATCACCAAGCGGCTGGCGCAGCTGAACAAGGGCGGCGGCGACGATCTCATCCAGCGCATCGGCCGCGGCATCAAGGCGCATCTCGAGGCGAACGGTGTCGAGGCCGAGGTGACGGGCCGCGAGAAGCACCCCTATTCGATCTGGCGCAAGATGGCCGAGCGCCATGTCAGCTTCGAGCAGCTCTCCGACGTGATGGCGTTCCGCGCGATCGTCGACAGCGTCGAGGACTGCTACCGCACCCTTGGCCTGATCCACCAGCGCTGGCCGATGGTCCCCGGCCGCTTCAAGGACTTCATCTCGACGCCGAAGCGCAACGGCTACCGCTCGATCCACACCACCATCATCCATGACGAGCAGATGCGGATCGAGATCCAGATCCGCACGCGGGAGATGCATGCCCAGGCCGAGCACGGCCTCGCCGCTCACTGGGCCTATAAGGAAGGCGCGCCGACTGCGACCGGCGATCATCCCTGGATCAGCGATCTCGTCGAGATCCTGGAGCATGCGGCGACGGCCGAGGAGCTGCTCGAACATACCCGGATGGCGATGTACACCGACCGGATCTTCGCCTTCACGCCGAAGGGTGAGCTGATCCAGCTGCCCAAGGGTGCGACGCCGATCGATTTCGCCTATGCCGTCCACACCGATCTCGGCGACCAGACGGTCGGCGCCAAGATCAACGGCCGGGTGATGCCGCTGCGCACCCTGCTCGACAATGGCGACCAGGTGGAGATCCTGACCTCCAAGGCACAGCACCCGCAGCCGGCCTGGCTTTCCTATGTCGTCACCGGCAAGGCGCGCGCGAAGATCCGCCGCTGGGTGAAGTCGAAGGAGCGCGAGGAGACGGTCTCGCTGGGCCGCAAGATTTTCGACGAGATCGTCCAGCGTCTGCCGACCCCGCTCGGGTGGGAAGCGATCACCGAAGGGCTACGCCGGCTGAAGCTCCCCAACGATGAGGCGCTGATGGAAGCCATCGCGACCAAGCGGGTCGACGACGTCGCGGTGATGGAAGCGCTGATGCCGGGCTCCGCGACCGAGGGGACGAAGCCGCCGCCGCAGCGCACGGCCATCTCGATCAAGGGCCTCACCCCCGGCGTCGCGTTCCAGCTCGCCGAATGCTGCCACCCGATCCCTGGCGACCGGATCGTCGGCCTGCGCCGCGAGGGCGAAGGGATCGAGGTGCACACGATCGGCTGCGACACGCTCGCCAGCGGCGTCGATGCCGACTGGGTCGATCTCGCCTGGGGGAACGAGACCGACGGCGGCACGGCGCGGCTCGCGGTGGTGGTGAAGAACGAGCCCGGCGCGCTCGCTGCGGTGGCGGGCATCCTCGGCCGGCACGGCGCCAATATCGTCAGCATGGACCAGACGGCGCGGGACGGATCGTTCCACACCTTTCACTTCGACATCGAGGTGCACGATCTCCAGCACCTGATGGGCATTCTCGCCGCTCTCCGGGCGGTGGAGATGGTCTCGACCGCGGAGCGGCTCTAGCGGCTCAGGCCGGCTCGATCCGGAAAATCTCCCCGTCGAAGTCGACGATATAGAGATTGCCCGTCTGATCGACGCCGAACCCGGCGGGATTGTCGATCGTACCGGCATTGGGCGCGAAATCTGTGTTGCGGAGCGTGAACTGGCTGGCCGGAATGGTCTGGCCGATCGCCGCCTGCGCGATCGGGAAGGACCACAGATTGCCGCTGATGAAATCGCCGAAGATGTACTGGCCGCGCAGCGCCTCGATCGGTCCGCGATAGACGCGGCCGCCGGTGATCGAATTGCCCTGCGTCGGGCCGTTGCCATGACCATATTCGGCGACCGGCGGGACGAAGCCGGCTTGCGGCGTGCCGAGCGTGCCCTCGACCACATCCCAGCCGAAATTGGCGCCGCCGTCGGTGGGCCGCATCAGATCGACCTCCTCGCGCGCGCCCTGGCCGACGTCGCCGATCCACAGATTCTGGGTGAGCGGGTCGAAGCTCGCGCGGAAGGGATTGCGCAGGCCATAGGCCCAGATTTCGGCAGCGCCCCCTCCTCCGGCGAACGGGTTGCCGGCGGGGATGCGATAGTCGCGTTGCGGATCGGCGGGAAAGGCGTCGCCGGCGATGTCGATCCGCAGGATCTTGCCGAGCAGACTGCCCCGATTCTGGGCGTTGTTGTCGGGATCGTTCGCGCCCCCGCCATCGCCGGTGCCGAGATAGAGCAGGCCGTCCGGGCCGAACTCGATGAAGCCGCCATTGTGATTGGAGGCGCCCGGATGCGGGATGACGAGGAGGACGTCGCCGCTCGCCGGATCGCCCTGGTCGCGATTGCCGGCAACCGTCCGATAGCGGCGGACTTCGATGTTTCCGGCGGTGTTGGTCAGATAGACATAGAAGGTGCCGCTGGTCGGAAAATCCGATGCCAGCGCGAGGCCGAGCAGGCCGCGCTCGCCGTCGGTCGTCGTCTGCGACGCAATGTCGAGGAACTGACTCGAGGCGCCGCTCGCCGGGTTGAGAATTCGAATGCGCCCGGCCCGCTCGACGATGAAGACACGGCCGGAACTGTCCGGAATACCGACGAGCGCCAGCGGGGAACTGAAGCCGGTGCCGACCCGGGTCACGCGGAAGGCGCTGCCGGTGCCGTCGTCGGTAACCGTCACGCTGAGATTCAGCGTCGCGCTGGTCGTGCCGTCGCTGACGGCGATCTGGACCAGGTAGACATTGTTGCCGTCGGCGTCGGTCGGCGCCTCGAAATCGGGCGGCGTCACGAAAGACAGGGCACCGGCGGCGGTGATCGCGAAGCGTGCCTGATCGGCGCCGCCGGTCAGGCTGAAGCTCAGCGCGTTGCCGTCCGGATCGCTGGCGGTGGCGGTGTAGACCGTACCCGTGGCGCCTTCCTGGACGCTTGCGGTCGCAGCTGAGGTGAAGGTCGGCGGCCGATTGGACGGCCCCGGGTCCGGAGACCCGCCATCGCCGCCGCCGCAGCCCGACAGCATCGCCATAGAAGCCAGGGCGATGGAAGTCCGCCACGCAAAATGCCCATCCGCCATTGCTCGCCCCTTGGTTGTCCTGCGAACGGATCGTTGAACGCACGAAACGCTTGTTTGCTGCATGCGGGCGCCGCGTGTAAGTGCAGGCGCATGGCGACATCCGATATGACCTACGGCCAGTATCTGGCGCTGGAGCCGTTGCTGACCGCCCAGCATCCGGTCTCGGATCATCACGACGAACTGCTGTTCATCATCATCCACCAGACCAAGGAACTCTGGCTCAAGCAGATCCTGCACGAGCTGCGCCTCGCGGTGGAACTGGTTCGCGCCGACAAGCTGATCGAGGTCCACAAGAACCTCTCGCGCGTGTCGCGGATCCAGTCGGTGATGACCCTGTCATGGGACGTGCTCGCGACGCTGACGCCGACAGACTACCTCACCTTCCGGGGTGTGCTCGGCTCCTCGAGCGGCTTCCAGTCGGCCCAGTTCCGTGAAGTCGAGTACCGGCTCGGCCTCAAGGACGGGGCGCACCTGTCCCGTCATGAGGAGGGTTCGGCTGCGCACGCGGAGCTCGCCGGCGCGCTCGGCCGGCCGAGCCTGTGGGACGAGGCCAATGCGGCGCTCGCGCGCGGCGGCTTCGCCCTGCCCGCCGAGACACTGGAGCGGGACTGGACCCGGCCCTACCAGCCTTCGCCGGACGTGGAGGCGGCCTGGGCCGAGGTCTACCGCGACACCGACCGATGGTGGCGCTTCTACCAGCTCGCCGAGAAGCTGGTCGACATTGACGATGCGCTGGCCACATGGCGGCACAAACATGCGGTGACCGTGGAGCGGGTGATCGGGTTCAAGCGCGGCACCGGCGGCACCGCCGGCGTCAAATATCTCCAGTCCACCCTCCTCAAGCGCGCCTTTCCGGAGCTGTGGACCCTTCGCACCCAGCTTTGACACGCATTTCCACCATGGCGGATTGGCTCTAGGGATCGGCCATGGACTCTGCGGACAAGGATGGGCGGATCACGCCGGTTATTCTGTGCGGCGGCGCGGGCACACGGCTGTGGCCGATGTCGCGGCGCGACAGGCCCAAGCAAATGCTGGCGCTGACCGGCACGGACTCTATGCTGCGCCAGACGGTCCGTCGTGTCGATGATCCCGGTCTCTACGATCCGGCGCTGATCGTCGGCGCCGCCGCCCAGGCCGAGGCGATCGCTGCCGAGGTCGGAGCGGCGGCGCGACTGGTCCTCGAACCGGCGCCGCGCAACACAGCCCCCGCGATCGCGCTGGCTGCATTGAACATGCCGGCCGAAACAGTGCTGCTTGTCCTCCCGAGCGATCACAGCATCGGCGATGCCGACGGCTTCAACCAGGCCGTTCGCCGCGGGCTGCCGTTCGCGCAGGCCGGCTGGATCGTCACCTTCGGCATGACGCCCGATCGGCCGGAGACCGGCTATGGCTACATCAGGCGTGGCGCGCCGCTCGGCGACGGACTGTTCGCGGTGGACCGCTTCGTCGAGAAACCGGACGCGCAGACCGCAGCCCGTTACCTTGCAGAGGGCGGGCACGACTGGAACGGCGGGATTTTCCTTATGCGCGCCGATGTGGTCATCGATGGCCTGGCGCGGCACGCTCCCGACATCCTGGCGGCTGTCCGTGACGCGGTTGAAGGACAGAACGCCGGGAACGGCCGCATCGAGCCGGACGCCGCAGCGTTCGCCTCGGCCCCGGCCGTGTCGATCGACTATGCCCTGATGGAGAAGGCCGAGAAGGTCGCGGTCGCACCTGTGTCGATCGGCTGGTCCGACATCGGCAGCTGGGAAGCTTTGCATGAGAATGCAGCCAGGGGTCCGGCGCGCAACGATGTCGGTGGCGACATCATTGCCATTGACGTGCGCGATTGCCTGATCCGCTCCGAAGGGCCGCTGGTCGCCGTGGTGGGCGTCGAGAATCTGGTGGTCGTGGCCACTCCGGACGCCGTTCTGGTCGTGCCGAGGGATCAGAGCCAGCGCGTCAAGGACATCGTCGATCGGCTGAAGGCCGAAGGGCGAGATGCCTGCCTGTAGGGACTAGAAGCTCTTCTCATCATAGACCCGGCGCAGATCCCCGTCCCAGTCGCGCCGGTAGTGCTCGAGCAGGCGCTCGGCCGGGGTGACGCCGGTCGCGAGGATTTGGTGCAGCGGGTCGAGATAGCCCGACTCGTTGTCGCCCGACGGATTCAGCTGCGCCCGTGCGTTGAGCCCCCCCTCTGCAATCGCCAGCACGCGCCGGCCAAGATCGAGCAGCGTCTCGCCACGAGGCGTCTGTGCCTTGAGGCCGAGCTTGGGCACCGCATCGCGAAGCGCCTGGCGCTCCGCGATGGACCAGCCCTTGACCTCGTCCCACGCCGCATCGAGCGCCGACTGATCGTAGAGGAGACCGACCCAGAGCGCCGGCAGCGCACAGATCCGGCTCCATGGCCCGCCGTCGGCACCGCGCATTTCGAGAAAGCTCTTGAGGCGCACCTCGGGAAAGATGGTCGACAGATGATCGGTGAAATCGGTGACGAGCGGCTTTTCGCCCGACAGCGCGGGAAGGCGGCCATCGAGGAAATCGCGAAACGACTGACCGGAGGCGTCGATATATCTGCCGTCGCGGTAGACGAAGTACATCGGTACATCGAGCGCGTAGTCCAGGTAGCGCTCGTAGCCAAATCCGTCCTCGAACACGAAGGGCAGCATGCCGGTGCGATCGGGATCCGTGTCCGACCAGATGTGGCTGCGGAAGGAGAGGAAACCGTTCGGTTTGCCCTCGGTGAATGGCGAATTGGCAAAGAGCGCGGTGGCGAGCGGCTGGAGCGCGAGGCCGACACGGAATTTCTGCGCCATGTCCGCCTCGGAGGCATAGTCGAGATTGACCTGGATGGTGCAGGTGCGGAGCATCATGTCGAGGCCGAGGTTGCCGACCTTCGGCATGTAGTTCAGCATGATGCCGTAGCGACCCTTTGGCATGCGCGGAAGTTCAGCGCGCGTCTTGTCGGGCCACATGCCAAGGCCGAGGAAACCGAGGCCGAGCTTGTCGCCGACCGCATTGACCTGGGCGAGATGCTTGCCTGTCTCAGCGCAGGTTTCATGCAGATGCGTGCGTTGCGCACCGGAAAGCTCGAATTGGCCGGCGGGCTCGAGGCTGACCGTGCCGTCCGGACCGGAGAGGGCGATGACATTCTCGCCTTCGAAGATCGGAGACCAGCCATAATCGGTAAGGCCCATCAGCAGGTCACGGATGCCGCCCTTCTCATCGTATGAGGGCGCGCGATAATCCTCGACGCGGTAGACGAACTTCTCATGCTCGGTGCCGATCCGCCAGTCAATTTTGGGCTTCTCGCCATTCGCGAAAACGCGAAGCAGATCCTCGCGGCTCTCGATTGTGGGGCTCGGCGTATGGGTGTCGGTCCGCGTGGTCATCGCGGCCCTCTAGCGGGTCGCTGGGGCCCGTGCCAGCGGGAGATTCGACCGGCGTTCAGGCAACAATATAAGCGTCAGC
>NZ_JAVIFV010000004.1 GCF_031157375.1 Sphingosinicella sp. LHD-64 | reverse complement strand
CGCCGCCCGCTGGCCTCTCCCGACGACCGCGAAGCGGCGGGCGGCTTTTGGCGCAGGGCGGCGTCGCTCGTCGGTCACGATGCGCCCAGCATCGCTCCCTCCTCACTCCTTGCCCTGCACCAAAATCCACTCCGTCACGGCCGTTGCCGGTTATGGGTACAGGCCCTGCGGGGCGCCGGGCGGCAACGCAACACGAGCGGCGCCCCCCGATCGCCTGTGGCTCGCGGGCCACAGGGCCGGCCTAAATTCCGCCGCAACGGCGATAGGGCGATGACAAAAGCAAAAGGCGGGCATAGCGTCCAGCCCACGAGACCAAGGACTTAGGCCTGGTTCGGGGAGGCTTCGGCCCCGCCTTTCTCTTGCGAGGTGAGAGGGGCGCGCGGGCAGGAAGCGTCACAAGGGGGTCGACGGCGCAAGCCGTCACACGGGTGCCCGGGCGAAAACGCCCGGGCACTTGTCGTTTGGGGGTCCGTCGGAAAAACGAAACGCCGGCCGCTGGAAGGCGACCGGCGAATCCTGAAGTTTCGGCCTAAGTCGCTGCCAACCTATAGCGGCTGGATCCGGAAATCGATGCGATCGGTGTCGAATCCGCCGGCACCCGGCAGGGCGGTCAGCGCCCGTTCGCGGATGCGCGGGCCCTGGGCCCGGCTCAGCACCGCCTGACCCGACCCGTTCAGCACCACCTGCTCGTTGCCGACCGACAGGACGGCGCCGCGCAGCGTGCCCGGAGCGTAAGAGACAACGACCTCGTAGCCGCCCGGCGCATTGCAGAATTCGTTGATCTGCCCGAGCGCCACGGCGGCGCCGGCAGACGGGCCCGCACCCGCTGCCGTGTGCCGGACGAAGCAGGAGACCGGAACGGTCGCCCTGAGATTGAAATTGAGGGATTCCGCGCCTGCTGGCGCACTCGCCATCACAAGAGCGCACGCCAGTGCGGCCGGAGCACATTTCTGCAGCATTGCACACCTTCCCGTTGCGACCTTTGGCCGTCCTGGAGGCGTGCTTAACCGATAAGGTTTTGAATATTAGTTAAGCCAGATGCTGCGGTTTTACGCAGGTTTGGTAAAAATTCCGTTAGTGATAAACGATTTACAAGGGCTCGACCGACACCGAAATCACGTCACTATAGGTGCCGGCACGCTGATCCGAGACATCGCCGATGCGGAACCTGATCGGCAGGGACTCCCGGGTGAGGCCCTGCCCGTTCTGCCCCGAAAGTTCGCCGCGGCCGCTCGATAGTGCCACCGACTGACCGCCCAGGCTCATCTGATAAGGCACGAACCAGTCGGTCCCCGGCAGCTCGAGGCGGCCATTGTTCTGCGACTCGAGGATGAGCTTGTAACGCCGGGTGCTCTGCACGCGGAGCTGTAATGGAACCTCGGCAAAACCCTCGCGCAATTCGCCGAGATCGACCAGCGCCTGGCCGTTGCTCACCTGGTAAGCACCCGACAGGCCAAGCGTCGCCGAGGGCAACACATCGATGCCGAGCACGAGCTGACGTGCGCTGAGCGGGAGGCCGTCCGTTCCTTCGGCCTCGATCTGGACGCGCTGATCATAGAGGCCGTCGCCTGAGATCATGTCCTCGGCGACCGTGAAGCCATATTGCACGACCTGTTGGCTGCGCGGCGCAACGACCACGCTGCGTCGGGTCGCGCGGCGCTGGGTGCGGCCGGCGACCGGCGTCGCGTCGTAGTTTCCGTACATGTCCGCCAACGCATAAGGCACGCGCCGGCCGTTGTTCGCACGCAAGCCGAACGGCTCCTGATCGACGGAGAAAATTGGATAGAAGGTGCATTCGCGATCACCTTCATTGGTAAAGATAAGCTCGAAAGTGCCCGAAGGCGCGCTGTTGCCGAAGGGATCATAGCCACGAATGATCCAGCTTGAGGCGGCGGCGTCGATCCGCAGCCGGCAGGCGGCGGGCGGTGCGGCGCTTTGCCCGGCGACCGCAGCGGGAAGCACCGCGAAGGCGGCAGCGAGGAGAAGGTGAATGAACTTCATCATCTTGTTACCTCAATTGCCAGCCCCGAGGAGAACCGTGCTCAAATCGACGAGGCCGGTGGAATCCTGAGGAACCTCGAATTCGAACGTGCCGGGCCTTCCATATATCTCAACCTTGTATCGTCTGCCCGGCAGCAGGTTCGCAACCGCGAACCGGCCCACCGAGTTCGTGAAGAACGGCACTGGCTCTCCCGCCGGCTCGCCCAGCAGAATCACGCGGCCGCCAACCAGCGACACAGGCTGACGATCTGGCAGAAGCAGCGTGCCGATCGCGCTCACGAACGCATCCGTACCAATACGCAAAGCATAGCCGCTGCGATAGGGCGGCCTCACCCGCACGACGCCCGGGCCGACATCATAACCGGTCGGTGGATCCTCGACGTCATATTGCACGGATTGTGTCACATAGGAGGTCAAGAAGTTGTTAACCGCGCCGCCCAGCGCGCCACTACGGCTGATATAGTCGTTGCTGGCGAGCGACTGTCCGGCGACCACCCGTCGATCGCCGAGATTGGGATGTGCATAGAGGAGCATGAAGCTGTCGTTGATCCGGCGACCGACGCCGAACATGCCGTCGGCGAAGGCGAGAGTAGTGCCGACACGTGCGGTGGTGACATTCACGCCGCCGAACGAGGACAGGCTCTGGCCGAAGCTGGCATGGCTGATCGACGCGTCGAAGCGGTTACCGATATAGTCTGCAAAGGCCTGCGCGCGCACCGCACCATCCTCGCGCGAGACCAGGCCGCCGAAGCCGACGCTGCCGATCTGGTTGAGGCCGGATTGCACATAGGAAAGCTGGGCGGTGTCGGTATTGCTTTCGTAACGCGCCTCGGCACGGCGCCGATAATCGGGCTGATAGACAAGGGCGATGTTGACACCGAAGCCGTCGCCACGCGCGAAGGAGCTCGGATAGCGCGCATAGTCGACGCCCGCGCGCACACTCCAGCGCTCGGATATCCGGTAAGATGCGAGTGCGCCGAGACGATAGCTGTCGCCCTGATTGCCCCGGCCACGAATATAAGAGGCGTTGAGCAGGACGGTGAGCTTGTAGCTGATCGAGCGGGCATATTGCCCGTTGAGGCTCCAGGAGGTGGTGTTTAGCGCATCCGGGTTTCCCAGGCTCGCGAAATTGCGCGAGAGATAGTCCGCCCGGATGGTGAACGTGTCCAACAATCCAGCCCGGTCGATAAGCTGGTCGTAGGCGACACCGACCGAGTAACCCTGACCGACTCCGCGCGAATTGCTAACGCCACCGTCCACCAGGATACGGCCGCCATTTCCCACCACGAACTGAGTCTGGCCGGTAAGGGTCTGCACCTCCCGGCTCGCCTGCAATCCGATGCCGATCGCCGGCCGGTTCAAGAACGCCTTCCGAAAAAAGCCGGAAAAGGCGACCGGACCATCATAATCGGGCGAGCGGCCAAAGCGTTGGCTGGTCGGGCCGATATAGGCGCCATATTCATAGTCGCCCGGATCGAGATCGATCGGGTCGAGATAGGATTGGTAGTTCAGGCTCTGGACGAATCCGCTATTGTCGCGAACCTCGATCTGGACGTCATTGCTGCCGGTCAGCAACGGCAGCGAGCTGAAATCATAGGCGCCGGCATCCAGGCGCAGCTCGCGATAGAGCACGCCGTTGCGGATCACCCGAACGGTCGATTCGCGCTGCAGGACGAGCTGCCGATTGCCTTGCAGGACGGCGGACCGGAAGTCGTTGAAGCGCCGCCTTTGCCGCAGCACGCCGACACCGCCGATCTGGACGAAGGTCTGCTGTCCGCGGATTTCGGGGCTGAGATCACCCACCATCCAGCGCCGAAAATCTTCGGGCTGATCGTAGACCAGCCGCGCATAATTGCGTTCAAAGCGATAGCTGTCTCCGGTCAGCCCGATCTCCTGGCCGAACTGCCCGTCTCCTTCGAAGACGAAGCGTCCGAAGCGCAGCGCGCCGTTCAAGGCGACGGTAGGGAGATCGGCGTCGGATTCTTCCCAGAAATAGCTCTGGATGACATTGAGGTTGAGATAGCCGGAGAATTCGGCCGGCTGCAAGGTGATGTCGTCCCGATCATCGGCCGGCGGCGCGAACAGCATCTCGACGGCCCGCTGCGACGGCTCGATGCGCAGCACGACCACCGAAAGGCTGCTCGGATCATATTCCAGCGAAACCCCGCTGGCCGCGAGATCCTCGGCGGTAAACGTCTGGCGCGGCTGCAACCGCGACACGACGGCACCAAGAGCCTCCTCGTTCAGGAGCGGGGTGATCAGCCGGACGAACGTCGCGGTCTCGACGAAGAACTGGTCGTCGAAGGTGAGCCGCACCGGAATGTCGCCGAGATTGCGGTTCCGATAGGTGAGCGGCACCGTCATGTCGATGTCGCGCTCGTAGGGATTGAGGTCGGGCCGGCCATGACGCCCGATAGGGACGCGCGACTGACCGACGGTTGGCGCGGGTGCCGAGGGAGTCGCCCCGGGCAACGGCACCGGCGTGGTCGGCTGCGCGGCCGGCAAGGGCACGCTCGCCTGCCCGTAAGCCTCGCCCACCCAGAAGGCGGACAATGCGACGGCGCAGAACAGGTGGGTGCGCGTCACTGCGTGAAACTGACCCGAATGGGCTGCGGCCCGAAGCCATAGCTCACCGGGAAGCGGAAGGTACGCTCGCCGAGAGCGGGGACGTAACCGGTGCCGATCGCCCGATTGAGTTCGTCCGGGCTCACGTCCAGTCGCAGCGGCTGACCGTCCAGGCCCATGCCTTCGATGCGCCAGCCATAGACCGACATCAGCGCATGGCGGCGACCCGTATTGCGCAACCGGATCTCGACGCCGGGACCCGCCGGCGGGGTAGCCGAGCCGTCTGGCGGCGGCGGCGGCTGATAGTCGATCGCGCGGGCGGAAGCCGTTTCGACATTGGGCGTCGCGCCAGGCGGCGCGACGATTACCAGCGCCTTCATATGGTAGACGATCTGGACCTGCGCGCCGAGATTTTCGGGGGCGCCCGGCTCGAGCGCGACGGGAAGCTGATTCACCGACACATAATAAGCCTGGGACGCCGGAATCTCGGCCGGGCCGACCCACTGCAGGCGGATGACCTGGCGGCCGTTGGTCGGCAGCACGCCCTGCGGCGGGAAGACGAGGAATTCTTCATCGGCCGGTGTTTCCGTCACATTGCCGTTCTCATCGAACTGCATGCGTGTGATCCGGGTCTCGTAGGCGAGATTGCCGGGATTGAGGTTCTGCACCTCGATCCTGGCGACAGCGTTGGAGCCGCGGGTTTCCATCTCGACCACCATCGGCGAGACTCGCATCGCATAGGCGGCGGTCGAGGCGGCGATCACGATCAGGGCGGCGATCGCGGCGCGCCATGCGGACCCGGCGGAACGAAAGAACGCTGTCATACTCGACATCCGATAAATTGGAGAAAGCGGCCAGATGGCCAGAAATCACTAAGGAAGGGGAAAGATTGCTCCTCCCCCTTCCCTTCAGTGATCCATCAGACCCGATTACAGCGCCGCAAGCGTCAGCGTGATCGTGTCCGAATAGGTGCCGGCGACGAGCGCGTTGGTCGCAGGCGCCGCGGTCACGAGCATGTTGAACGACGAGCGCCATGCGCCCTGACCGATCGAGTTGCTGCCGGCATTGGCCGCAACGTTCAGGCTCTGAGCCGAGCCGGCCTGCGGACCCGACTGATTGGTCGTGCCGGTCCAGTTCGCGGCAATCGTGTAGGGGATGTTCGCCTGGAACTGGTTGCTGTCATAGCCACCAGCCGCACTGTTCACCATGCCCGAAACGCCATTGGCCTTCGCGAGCGACACGGTGTTGTTGAAGTTGCAGCCGGCCGTGGCGCTGTTGATGTTGGCAACCGCCGGACCGACCATCTCGAACGCGTCCGCGACGTTTTCGTTGTTGCCGGTGCGAACGCCGATCTGACCGAAGTCGATGTTGGTCGCGGCAGCGCTGTTGCCGGCATAGAACGAGCAATCCTTGGTGACGCTGCCGGTGAGGGCGAAGTTGGTCGTCACGGTCGGCGTGGCGGTCTGGGTGTTGCCGAGCGCACCCGCCTGGGCGGTGTAGCGCGTGCCGAAGCCGCCGGCGAACAGGAGCGCCGCACCAAGGGCGCCCAGACCGGTCGGATTGGTGGAGGTGTAGCCCAGCGGACCCGCATAGTGGGTCTGATTGGTCTGCGCAGCCGCGGTGCCGGCGAACGACATGATGGCAACGGCGGCAACTGCGCCGCGGAGAATGGTCTTCATAACAACTTTCCTCTTCTACTTATGACCCTCCCCGGCGGAATTGCCGGTTCTTGGCCGATCAAAAACATCTTCATTCCACCACTTCATTCGACCCGCCGATTGCTTGGAATCGGCGCGCCATTATCAGCTCGGCGTGATCGTGATCTCGATCGTCTCGCCATATTCGCCGGCCAAGAGGCCGGCTTCTCCCGAAGGCCTTCCCAAGGCCACGCTGAGGGCCATGCCGTCGACGGCGATGCCGCCCTCGCTGGAGATGGTGCGGCCGGCGCCTTGCAGCTCACGGCCTTCGAAGTTCCGCGCGACGACCGACGTCCGCGGCTTGCGGATCGGCATCGAAACTCCGATCGTATAGGGAAGGCTGCCCGAATAGGGGCCCTGGCCCGACGGCATCTGCTGATGCGCGAGCCACCCGTTCTGGGCGCGGATCTGCATGTTGAAGGGGATGTTGCAGTCGAGGCTGACCCGCGCGACGGCGCCAAGCCCGGGGCGATTGAGATCGCCGAAGTCCATATTGCCGATCGTACCCATCGCGCAGCGCTGCGCGATGGTGCCCTGGACGGTCATGTCGAGCGACCGGACGTTCTCGATATCGGCTGCTGTGGCAGGCGCGGCAAACATCGCCGCGACGATCGCCGCATGTGCGAATCGCATCGGATTTCTTCCCCATGTCGTTGCCGCGCCGGCCGGGTCCGTCTCCAATAGGACCCGGTCACCGCGGACCTTCACAGGGAAGAAAGCGTTCTAAAACGACTCGCCATCCCCCCGGATCAGGCGATTTCATGGGTAGAGCCAAACGGGCGACACGAATATCCCCTATATTGGGGAGAAATCAGTGCTCCACTTTTTATTAACCATAAATTTCCGAAATGTTTTGAACGATATGCCGAAAACTGGCGGAGATGCGGTAACGACCGAACCATGCACCGTTGGTCGCGCTATTCCGGCCCATGTCCGATATTGGCACATGCGGAACGGGATAAATTTAGAATACTGTTTCTATTGCGATGGAGTTCATTTCAACAACTGATCTTTGTCGTCAGTAAATCTTCCCACCTATTTATTCCCATGCATGTAAAATCGTATAGTGTCTTCGGCATTTGACATTGCGAGAGTTTTGGAATTTCTGGGTTGAATGCACGGCCGCTTGTTCGACAAATTTCTCTGGTCCTTCAGCTGGCTCAAAGGGGCGCGATGAATGGCTCGAGGGGGCGCTGACGCACCGGAGGCCGGCCTGGATCAGGGCGCGCTGGCCCTCGCCTGGCTCGATCTGGAGCCACAGCCGCATCTCGTCTGCACGCGTGCGCTTGAACTGGTGTGGGCCAATGAGGCAGGTCGCGCGGCGCTGGCAGCGGGCGACGATCTCCGCCTGAGCGACGGCATCATCGTCGCCCGCGCACAGGTGCATCAACAGGCGCTGGCCGCGTTCGTGAAGGGATGCGAGGCCGTGCTCAGCACCCTCGCCCTGCCCGCCGCGGACGGCGACGGGCATTTGCTGTTGCGCGGGCGGCAGATCGGGGGCGTCGACAGGATCGGCCTCACCTTCTTGCGCACGACTTCGTTCCGGGCGCTGCACGCCGACGTGGAGCGCGCCTTCCGACTGACACCATCGGAATATCGGGTGCTCCTGCGGATGATCGACGGCCATACCGCCGAGGAGATTGCCGGCGCGACGCGACTGTCGATCGAAACGGTGCGCTCGCACATCCGCCACATCTACGCTAAGATGGGCGTCGCCTCGCGCGAGGCGATGTTCGCGAAGACCCTGCCCTTCCGCCTGTAGGCGGAAAGGGGAGCCGGACGGGAGGAACAGGAGCGCTGGTTTGGAGACGCGCCGTCTCTTCCTTTGACCCCGTCCGGTACGAAATGGGGAAGAAACCCTTTTCGTGACATCAGTTTAGGCCCCAAGGAAACCGGTCTCAATACCGGGTTTTCACGGGGTCCGCGGTGAAATTGTGCCGGAATCGGGTCGGGCCTTGCCGGCGGTGGCCCGCGGCAGGCAGGCGAAGCCTGCGCAGTCCGACGCAAATGGGACGTGGTCTAGAGCGAGCGCTCGAGCCGGCTCATCAGGCTGCGCGCCGGGCTGCCCATCGGGGCCGTGAAGACGCCGAGATCGAGGCGGCGAACCCGGTCGTAGAGCTCCTCGCTCGCGCGAACGAGCTCGATGGCCGCGTTCGGCAGGCGGGGCAGCAAGGCGGTGTCGCTGTCGGCAGCGGTGCCGAGCCGGCGTTCGTCGGTACGCGCCTCCCCGCGGCTCAGTTCGCCCGTGGCGACGGCGCGCTGGGTCAGGAGCCAGGCGATCACATGCATCAGCCGGGTGGTGACCTTGAGCGACTCGCAGGAAAAGCCGACGCGATCGATCGGATCGAGCGTCAGGCGGTCATCGCGCGCAGCGGTGTCGAAATAGGAACGTGCCTCGTCGGCGAGCACCATCGCCTCGACGTAGAGACCGTCGATCAGCTTGGGAGTCAGCTCCGTCTGGGCCCTTGCGTCAGCCATGCCCGGTACCTGCCACAAGCGGCCGGCACCGGGAACGGCGAAAAGGGAGGCGACTGTCCCAAAATCAGCCGCCGCGCACCGAGAAGCGGGCCAAGGCCTGCTCCGCCGGCTGCCAGCCCGGACGCAGCTGCCGGGCGCGGCTATAGTCGCGATAGGCCTGGGCATCGCGCCCCGCCAGCTCATGCGCGACGGCGCGGCCCCAATAGCCCACCCATGGGCGCTGCGGACGGTTGGCGAGACCCTGATCGATCATCGACACCGCCGAATTCACCTCGGAGCCGGCCGCGAGCATCGTGATGCCCTTGTTGATCAGGGCGTCCGGCTGGTTGGGATGAAGATCCAGTGCCGTGTCGAAGTCCGCAATCGCCGCGTCGAAATTCGCCGTCCGGAAATTGACGATGCCGCGGTTGACATAGGTCGCGATGCGGTCGTGTGCACTGAGATCGGTGTTCCGCAGCGCCTCCCCGCAGGGCCGCAGCGCCTCCGGGCGCGGCGACTCGGACTCGGCTGCCCGGAAGCAGGCAATCGCATCGGCATTGGTGCCGAGGACATGGATCGTCTGGGCGTTGGCGGCCGTCGCGACCAGCAACGATCCGCCGATCAGGAGCAGTGAGCGTGCAATCATGTCGTCCTCTCCTTCTCATCCTTCTCGAATCCCGAAGGACGACCGAAGAATACACCCTGGCGGGGGCGAAGGAGGCCACTTTTTCGACAGACGGCGGATTGCGTTCCACGAACGAACGCATACGCCCTCTCAGGCGATGATATCGGGAACCCTCATGTCCTCGAGGACGGCGATCTCGTCCTTGAGGCGGAGCTTGCGTTTCTTGAGGCGGGCGAGCTGCAGCTGGTCGGGCGCGGCCATGCTGCGCAGCGCGTCGATCGCGGTGTCGAGATCGCGATGTTCCGTGCGCAGGATCATGAGGCGCGATCCGGCGTCCTGCGCGCCGAAATGTTGGGGGTCCGAGTCGTTCCTTATCATGAGGCTCCTCGCTCCACATCCAATCTTAACGGGATGCAGAATAGACCTTCGACGGTCCGCCGTACATATCCGTTGGACGGGTCCGATCGGGGGAGACAGTCACCCGGATAAGTGCTTAGATGTAAGCGGAGCAGCAGAGGAGAAACGGGAATGCACCAGGCGCACGTTTCGGCCCTCGAGGCCAAGCATGCAGGACTCGAAGCCCGAATCATCGAAGAGACCCAGCGCCCCATGCCGGATGCGACGACGCTCAACCGGCTCAAGAAGGAAAAACTCAGAATCAAGGAGGAGATCGCCGGCCTCCACTAGGCCAGGCATCTTCTCCCACGAAAAACGCCCCGGCAGTGCCGGGGCGTTTTCGTTTGATACCTTCTGCCGTCGCGATTTCCGACTCGTCGGTATCCGCCTTGGAACGCTAGTCGTCGCGCGAGATGCGCTCGTTCTTTTCGTGACGCTCCTGCGCCTCGACCGTCATCGTCGCGATCGGCCGGGCTTCGAGGCGGGCGAGGCTGATCGGCTCGCCGGTCACTTCGCAAAAGCCATATTCGCCGGTTTCGATCCGCCGCAGCGCCGCATCGATCTTGGAGATGAGCTTGCGCTGGCGATCGCGGGTGCGCAGGTGGATGCCCCAATCGGTCTCGCTCGAGGCGCGGTCGGTCAGGTCGGCCTCCTGGATCGGGCCGTTGGCCAGCTCGGTCATCGTCTCGCGCGATTCCCGAAGAATGGCTTCCTTCCAGCCGAGCAGCTTCATGCGGAAATACGCGAGCTGCTCGGTATTCATGAACTCTTCATTGGCGGTGGGTCGGTAGCCGACGGCAGGTCCCGGTTCGAAAGCGTCACTATGAAGCGTAGCCATTACCCCTCCACTCCTCGTCCCGGCTGAACCGGGAGCCGACATCTGGAGCGGGTGCACCCTCATTGAACTCGACACTTCCCGCCCCAGCGCGCCTATAGCTTTGTGGCAAGGGCAGCACAAGTCGCTCAAACGGGGTGAGAATCTGTCGCATTCCGAGGCCGCTGCGGCGGCCTCCCGGGTTGCTGAAAGCCCGCCGAATCGATCCGGAAACCGCCGAATCGCGCGCCGCGACGGCCTGCGGAACGCCGCCGGATCACCCCCCTTCGTTCATCCGGCCCGACAAGCTGTGCAGCTTTGGGACGGAAGGCCGTGGCGGACCCCGATTCGGGGGTCGGAGAGGGTCAACGCGCTTGCGCCCGCCCCGCCGGTCTGCATCTGCTCCGTCCATGGCCACGCTGGCTGACGGGTCCCGGGGCAGAACTTCGGACCTTCGTCGACCGGCCAGAAACGGGAAGCTGGTATGTCGGTTCGAATGGCTTTGGCGAAGCTCTGCGCGTGCACCGTCGGTGGCGCGATCGTCGGCGGTGGCGCCGTCCACGTCGCCGAAAATCCCCCGGCGCGTCCGGCGGTCCTCAAGGATTCGAAGCGGCCCGCGCAGGTCCGTCGTGCCGCGCAGGAGCGCCGCGTGATCCGCCGCACGGTGCGCCGCGTCGCCTGCGCCGCGCCGGCGCCGGGCACGGTCACCACCCGCACGATCATCCCGCCGATGTTCGTGCCCCCTCCGCCCCCGCCTCCGATGGCGGTCGCGAGCGGCGGTGGCGGCGTGCCGGTCGTGATCGGCGGCTCGGGCGGCTTCGGCGGCGGCTGGGGTGGCGGCTTCTTCTCGGGCGGCTTCTTCGGCGGCAGCAGCGCCTCGGGCGGCAATATCGTCATCTCCTCGACGAGCAGCTCGACCGGATCCACCTCGACCTCCTCGGGCGGCAGCTCGACCTCGACATCCAGTGGCGGCAGCTCGACTTCCACGTCGAGCGGCAACATTTCGACGTCGAGCGGAAACGTGTCCACGTCGAGCGGAAACGTGTCGACCTCGAGTGGCAACGTGTCCACGTCGAGCGGCAATGTCTCGACCTCCAGCTCGACCTCGACGTCAAGCGGCAACGTGTCGACCTCGTCGAGCACGAGCTCGAGCACCAGCTCGTCGACCTCGAGCTCGACCAGCTCGAGCACCAGCAGCTCGACCTCTTCGTCTACGTCCAGCTCCAGCGGCGGACACGGCTCCACGTCGACCGGCGGCACGCCGGTCCCGGCACCGCCGATGATCCTGCTGTTCGGCGCTGCGGCGGCAACCTTGGTGGCGCGCAAGAGGCTCGGCAAGCGCTCCGCCTGATCCCTGCCTGGCATCCGAGCCAAGAATGGCCCCGCCCTTACCCCTTTTGGGCGGGGCCTTTTTTGTCAGCTTCTTGTTTACGCCTTAGGCGGGCAGGCTCGCGCCGACGAGGAGCAGGTTCTCCTGCTCGTCGGAGACCTGGAGCTGCCCCTGGCCTTCCTCGACCAGGCTGTGGACCAGCCACGCGGCGGCGGCGCGCGGCGCGACCTCGTCCTCGCCCGTCTCGCCGATCAGCACCTTCTTGAGCTCGGGATCGAGCACGATGCGCGGGCCCTCGGCGCGCACGACGATGTCGAGCCCGGCCTCGTGCTTCTCGGCGCCGATGTCGAGGCTGCCGCCGCGGACCAGCGAGTCGCCGGCGATGAGCACGATGTTGAGCAGCACCTTGAGCGCCGCCTTGCTCATCGTCGGCTCGTCGACCATCCAGCCCAATTGAATGCGGCCGTCGCCGCCGAACAGGCCCTCGATCGCGGCGCGGGCCTCGCGCGAATCCACCTCGTCGGCGAAGCCGCCGGCGGCGCCGAAGGCGAGGCGGAAGAATTTGAGCTTGTTGGCGGACGCGCGCGCGCTCTCGGCGAGCAGGTCGAGGCAGCGGGCGCGCATCTCGGGATCATGCTCGTCGGCGAGCAACTCGATGCCGTTGTTGAGCGCGCCTACGGGCGACAGCAGGTCGTGGCATAGGCGCGAGCAGAGCAGACTGGCGAATTCGTGCGATTTCATTCCGCTGAGCCCCGATCCTCTCGCATGATCGAACCCTATTGGCCCCGCCAAGTCCGGGATGCAAGGCGTGCGGGCACGGCGGCTTGACGCCGGACGGTGTGCGCCCGATGCAGGCGCGTCCTCCGACGGAGCTTCCCATGCGCCCCCTTTCCGCCCTTCTTCCGGTCGCCCTGTGCATCGCCGCGGCGCCGGCCGTCGCCCAGTCGAGCCTCGACGAGACCTTCGCAGTCCATGTCGCCGCGGTGCAGGCGCGCGACATGGCCGGGCTCGAGCGCACCATCACCAGCGGCGAGGCGCTGACCCTGATCCTGCCCAACGGCACTCGGACCGACACGCGCGCGGCGTTCCTCGCCTTCCACCGCGACTTCTTCGCCTCCCCGACCTGGTCGATCCGCTTCCAGGTCCTGTCCAGGATCGAGGGGCCGGACTACGGGATGATCACGACGCGCAGCTTCTACAGCGACACCGACAACGGGCAGCCCGTCAACACCAGTTCGTGGGTGACCTTCACCTTCCGCCGCGAGAACGGCGAATGGCGGCTGATCCACGACCAGAACACCCGCGTTCCGGCGGACCTGCCGGCCGGCTAGGATGGAGGCCGGCGTGGACGAAGGGCTACGCGAGCAGCTGCTGGCCATGGCCCGGCACGATCTCGACGTGCGGACCCGGCTCGCCGACGACGGCAGCCTGTTCGAGGGCTATCATCCCGAGATGCAGGCGGTGCACGACGCCAATGCCACCGCGCTCGACGCCATCATCGCGGAGCGGGGCTGGCCGTCGGTCGCACTGGCTGGCACGGACGGGGAGGAGGCGGCCTGGCTCGTCGCCCAGCATGCGATCGGCCAGCCCGGGTTCCAGCGCCGCTGCCTCGCCCTGCTCGAAGCCGCCGCCGCACGGGACGAGGCGCCCGGATGGCAGCCGGCCTATCTCGCCGACCGCATCCGCAGCCTCGAAGGCCGGCCGCAGCTCTACGGCACGCAGTTCGACTGGGACGAGAAGGGGCTGATGTCGCCGCTGCCGATCGAGGCGCCGGACGAGGTCGACGCCCGGCGCGCCGCGATCGGCCTTGCGCCGCTCGCCGAAACGACCGCGAAGCACCGGCGCAACGCCGCCGCCGAGACGAGACCCGCGGACCTCGCCCGGCGGAAGCGGGAGATGCACGAATGGGCCGTGCGGACCGGCTGGCGGAGCCCCGCTGCCCCTTGAAAATCCCCGTTTCCTCCCCATCTCCCGTGTCCAATGGCTGGGGGGCTTTCCATCATTCAGGCGCGGGTCGCGGAGGATGCGGTCGACTGGCGTCTGGACCGTGCCCTCGCCGCCGCCGTTCCTACCTTGTCGCGCGAGCGGCTGAAGGCGCTGATCGGGAGCGGGGCCGTGATCGGGCCGCAGGGCGCGCCGGTGCGCGATCCCGCGGTGAAGGCGGTGCCGGGCGGCACCTATGAAGTTTCCGTGCCGGAGTCGAAGCCGGCGCACAATGAAGCGCAGGACATCGCGCTCGAGATCGTCTTCGAGGACGACCACCTGCTGGTGGTCGACAAGCCGGCCGGCATGGTCGTCCATCCGGCGGCCGGCAATCCGGACGGGACGCTGGTCAACGCCTTGCTCCACCATTGTGCGGGCCGTCTCAGCGGCATCGGCGGGGTGGCGCGGCCGGGGATCGTCCACCGGATCGACAAGGACACGTCCGGCCTGCTGGTGGTCGCCAAGACCGACGTGGCGCACGAGGGGTTGGCGGCGCAGTTCGCGAAGCACAGCATCGACCGTCGCTATCTGGCAATCACCTCGGGCGTGCCGATCCCTGCGAGCGGCACGGTCGACGCGCCCCTCGCCCGCTCCGCGGCGAACCGGAAGAAGATCGCGATCGTCGAGGGGAACCGGGGCAAGCGGGCGGTGACCCACTACCGAATCGTCACCCCGCTCCGCGACGCTTCCTTAACGGAATGCCGGCTCGAAACCGGCCGGACCCACCAGGTCCGGGTCCATATGGCCTCGATCGGCCACCCCCTGCTCGGCGACCCGGTCTATGGGCGGGCCAAGCCGCAGCACCGGGAGCTGTTGAAAAGGCTGAATTTTCATCGCCAGGCGTTGCATGCCGCAGCGCTTGGCTTCGTCCATCCAGTTTCGAAAGAAAACCTATCCTTCCAAAGTGCCCTTCCATCTGATATTCAGGAACTGTTTGGGGCGCTCACCGTATGAGTCGGGTAGGTCGCGTCGGTTTGTGAAGGCATGCGGCCTCCAGGGAGAATGTGAAGATCATGGCAAGCGGTAGAAATGTGGCGACGATCCCCGCGACCGGCGGAGAAGCGGGCCTCAACCGCTATCTGGCGGAGATCAAGAAGTTCCCGATCCTCGCGCCGGAAGAGGAATATATGCTGGCCAAGCGCTGGCAGGAGCATCAGGACACCGATGCCGCCGCCAAGCTGGTCAATTCGCACCTGCGCCTCGTCGCGAAGATCGCGATGGGGTATCGCGGCTATGGGCTGCCGACCTCGGAGCTGATCTCCGAGGGCAATATCGGCCTGATGCAGGGCGTGAAGAAGTTCGAGCCCGATCGCGGCTTCCGCCTCGCCACCTATGCGATGTGGTGGATCCGCGCGTCGATCCAGGAATATATCCTGCGTTCGTGGAGTCTCGTGAAGATGGGCACCACCGCGGCGCAGAAGAAGCTGTTCTTCAACCTGCGCCGGATGAAGAACAAGATCGACGCGTTCGAGGACGGCGACCTCAAGCCCGAGGACGTGACCAAGATCGCCACCGATCTCGGCGTCAGCGAAGAGGACGTCATCTCGATGAACCGCCGCATGGCGATGGGCGGCGACACGTCGCTGAACGTGCCGCTGCGCGACGACAGCGAAGGGACGTGGCAGGATTTCCTCGTCGACAGCGAGCCGCTCCAGGACGAGCGGGTCGCGGAGGCCGAGGAGAGCCGGGTGCGGCACGAGCTGCTGATCGAGGCGATGGCGGCGCTCAACGAGCGCGAGCGCCATATCCTGACCGAACGTCGCCTCACCGACGAGCCGAAGACGCTGGAGGAGCTCTCCCAGGTCTACGACGTCAGCCGCGAGCGCATCCGCCAGATCGAGGTGCGGGCGTTCGAGAAGCTCCAAAAGGCGCTGATGAACCTCGCCGGCGAGCGGCGGCTGCTGACCGCCGCCTGAGGCGGAGACCCTGACGGCGATGCGGTTCCGGCCTGAAATGCCCGACAGCCGCGTTGCCCGGGGCGCCCTCATCGTCGCCGGCTGGACGCTGGTGACTCTCGTCCAGTCGCTGCAAGGCTATCTGGCCGCGGCCTGGCAGGGTCATGACCAGGACTGGTGGCCGACCTTCTTCTATGTCGGCGCGATCTATTCGATCTGGGCGCTGATGACCTGGCCGATCGTGGCGGCGACCTGCGCAATCGAGCGGCGGGTTGCGCACTGGTGGGCGCGGCTGGCCGCCTGTCTCGCTTTGTGGCCGGTGGTCGCCGCGGCGCATGTCGGACTGTTCGGCCTGATCTACTGGCCCATCTATCGCAGCGAAACCGTCGCGACCCGCTGGCAGATGGCGGACCTGATGTTCGTGCGCAATTTCGACACGAACACGATGCTCTATCTCGCCCTGGCCGGGATCACGATCGCCTGGCTGCGCTGGCCGCGCAAGGCCGCGGCGCCGGCCGCCGAGGCGGAGGTCGACGCGCTGGTGATCCGCAATCGCGGCGCGATCCGCCGCATCCCCTTCGCCGCGATCGACTGGATCGGCGCGGCGGGCGATTATGCCGAAGTGCATGGCGACGGCGGCGTGTTCCTGATCGAGGAGCCGCTCGCGTCGCTGGCCAGGCGCCTCCCCGCCCAATCCTTCGCGCGCATCCATCGCGGCGCGCTCATCCGCATCGACCGCGTCCGCGAGGTCGAGCCGATCGGCCGGGGCGACGCCCATGTCCGGCTCGTCACCGGCGAGGAGCTGAGGCTCAGCCGCCGCTTCCGCGACAACCTCGCCGCCCTCATCGCGCCCGCCCAGCCGGCGGAGTGATCCCGCTCGCAGATCGGCGCTCGCCAGCCGCTGCCCCCGACGCCAGACGCCGACCCGTCCTGTCCGATGGAGGTCTCGTCCGGTGCTGCTCACATTCGCCTCGCTTCTGTCCCTCTCCACCGCCGTCGCCTTGCGGGCGGCGCCGGCCGAGGTCCGCCCCTACCAGTCGCTGGACCTGGAGGTGCCCTGCACGCCCTCGGTCGCGCGCATCGATGGCGACGACCGGCTTGTCTACGAGCTGCACGCGACCAATTTCTCCGGGCGAACCCTGACGCTCACCGCCGTCGAGGTGCGCGATGCTGCCAGCGGAGCAGAGATCTCGCGGATCGATCCGGCCGGGATGATGCGCCGGATCGGCGCCGAGGGCGGCGATGCGCGGAGCCTGGCGCCCGGCCAGCGCGCGATCCTCTACCTCTCCGTTCCGTGGGCCGGGCGAAGCACCGCGCCCCTCACCCACCGGATCACCTTCGATGCCGCGCGTGAAGGCGCCGCGACCGATCGGGTGACGATCGTCGGCGGATCGGTCACCCCGACCCCGGCAGTAACGACCGCGCTTGGCGCGCCGCTGCGCGGCGGCCCCTGGACCGCGGTCTACCTGCCCGACCATGACAATGGTCATCGCCGCTTTCCCTATGCGGTGAGCGGCCGCGTACGCCTGCCGGGCCGCCACGCGATCGACTGGATGCCGGCGCGCGGCTTTGTCTCGGCATCGGCCGGCGCCAGCGCCGCCGACGGATCGGGCGCCGACGTGCTCGCCGTCGCCGACGCAGAGGTCGTCGCGGTCAAGGAGCCGGCCGCGCCCGGCGCGCCGCGCAATGTGGAGGACGAGACCGGGGCGATGATCGTGCTCCGGCTCCCGGACGGCCGCTTCGCTCATTACCAGCATCTCGAGCCCGGGCTCCGGCTCTCGGTCGGAACGACGGTGCGGCGCGGCCAGGTCATCGCCCAGGTCGGCTCGTCGGGCCACGTGACCCAGCCGCATCTCCACTTCCATGTCTCGGACGGGGTCCGTCCGCTCGATTCGGAGGGCCTGCCCTATCGCTTCGGCGCCGGCCGCATCTTCGGGCGCTATGCGAGCGACGCCGATTTCGACAATGGCGTGGCCTGGCAGCCCGCACCGGCGCGCCCGATCGACGGCCTGCCTGCACCGGGCAGCGTGATCGTCTTCGATCGAGAATAAAGCTCAGCGCGCCTGTTCGTAGATGAGCCAGTCGTGGGTGAACCGCCCGTCGGCGCCGACGCGGTAGATCGAAATCTCGTCCAGCACCCGGCCGTCGCGCAGCCGCGCCACATCCAGGCTGACGACATAATCGTTGAAGGTGAGGACGTCCGTCACCTCGACCTGGGCCGGCGCACCTTCGGCGAACATCCGGGTGAAGGCGGCGCGGCGCGCGGCGGGATCGTTGCCCGATCGCGGCGGCTGATCGCCCAGCGCATGCGGCGCGGTCGACGTGCGGAAGAACCGGAGATCGGGTGCCGAGGCGCCGAGAAAGCCCTCGAGATCGCCGCGATTGTTGGCTGCCACCAGGCGATCCACCGCAGCGCGTCCACGCGCTTCCAGCGTCGGGTCGATCCTGTCGGTGCGGGCGAGATGGTACATCTCGCCGATGATCCCGTCGCGGACCCGGAAAACCATCAGCGTCCAGGTCCCGCCGGCGAAATCCGGCGGCGAGGATTGCCGGAACTTGGCGACGACCACCCCGCCCACCGACAGCATGTCGACGATCTCCATCCGGTCCGACGGCCCGCCGGCCAGCATCGCGGGGAAGGCGCTCTGCCGCAGCGCATGCGTGCCGATCCGCGCCGACACCGGTCCGGCCAGCCGGTCGGGATGGTCGGGCAGGCCGAAGATCACCGAATTCTCGTCGAACAGCGCCAGCAGCGCCGGCGCATCGGCCTCGGTCAGCGCGCGCACGTCCTCCCGTACCACGGCCTCCGCCGCCGGCTGGGCAACAATCGCGCCGGGCATGGATGCGGCAAGGAAGGCAGCGAAGGCGTGTGCGCGTTTCATTTTCGGGTCCTGTCGAAGATCGTGGGCGGTGCGAAGCTCGACCGAATCACGCCGCATCGCAACGCGAAACCCGGATCGAAGGCCAAGCCCAGCTTGGCCTCGCATGCCCCGCGATTCCGCAGGGTGACGCGCGCCTGTCGCCCGGCTAATCACGCCGCATGGCACGGGCGGGACGACGCAGGCGCGGCTGGACGGGGCGCATCTTCGGATGGGTCTGGAAGACCGTGCTCGCCTTTCTTCTCGTCAGCCTGCTCTGGGTGCTCGCCTACCGCTTCGTCGGCCCGCCGATCACCTTCACCCAGGTCGGCGACCTCGTTGCCGGCAATGGCGTGACCCGCGACTGGATGGCCATCGACCGGATCGACCGGAACATGGTCCGCGCGGTGATCGCCGGCGAGGACAGCAAGTTCTGCGAACATAACGGTTTCGACCGCGAGGCGATCGAGGCGGCGTTCCGGCGCAATCTCGAGGGGCGCGGCGTGTTGCGCGGCGGCTCGACGATCAGCCAGCAGACCGCCAAGAACGCCTTCCTGTGGCAGGGCGGCGGCTATGTCCGCAAAGGGCTGGAGGCCTGGTTCACCTTCCTGATCGAGCATCTGTGGGACAAGCGCCGGATCATGGAGGTCTATCTGAACGTCGCCGAGACCGGCATCGGCACCTACGGCGTCAATGCCGGCGCCCGGCGCTATTTCAACCACGACGCCTCGCGGCTGACCCCGCAGGAAGCGGCGCGGATCGCCGCGGTGCTGCCTTTGCCCAAGCGTCGGGCGGCGGTTGCGCCGCGCGGCTTCACCCGCCGCTACGGCAATATGATCGCAGCCCGCATGGGCGTCGTCCGCCGCGGCGGGCTGGACGGGTGCGTGTATAGCTGATCCGTCATGCCAGCGCAGGCTGGCATCTCAGGACAGGAGGTCGCAGCGGCCCCCATGAGACCCCAGCCGCAGTTTATCCTGAGCGACGCCACAGGCGGCGTCGAAGGGCTGGGGGTGACGCGCTGTCGCGTGCGCGTCAGAACGGCATCTTGAAGCCCGGCGGCAGCTGCAGACCGCCGGTCACCTCCTGCATCGACTGCTGCGCCGCCACGTCGGCCTTGGCCCGCGCGTCGTTGATCGCGGCGGCGATCAGGTCCTCGACCATCTGCTTCTCGGACGGCTGGAGCAGGCCCGCGTCGATGTCGACCGCGATGATCCGGCCCTTGGCCGAGGCCCGGACCTTGACCATGCCGCCGCCGGAGACGCCCTCGACCTCGATCTTGTCGAGATTCTCCTGCGCCTGCATCAGCTTGGCCTGCGCGTCCTGGGCCATCTTCAACAGTTCGTCCATGCTGGGCATATTCAAGCGCTCCGTTTCTCATCAATCGTGTAGCCGGCGAGCTCCGCGTCCGGGAACGCCGCGAACGCCGCCTTCACGATCGGCGACTCGAGGACGTCCTGGCGCACCCGCTCGGCCGTCGCCTTCTCCTGGTCGAGCAGCGACGGCTCGGCCGGCTCGTCCGCGGCGCGGACCTGCCACGCCGCCCCCGTAACCGATTTGAGCGCCGCCGCAAGATCGCGCGCGAAGTCGCCCGGCAGCGGCTTGGCCGGCCGGATCACCAGCTCGGGCGGCGCGTAGCGGACCAGCCCGACATAGTCGTGGAGCTGCTGGGCGAGATGGGCCTTGCCCCGGTCGTCGAGCAGCTTGACCAGCGCCGGGAAGCTTGCCGGCGCCTGGAGCAGTTCGGCCTGGCTCTCGGTCGGCGGCGGGGCAGCCGGCGTGGATGGCGCGGCAACCGTCTCGCCGCTCGCCAGCTTCGCGGCGAGCTCGCCGGGATCGGGCAATTCGGAGGCATGGATGACCCGGAGCAAGGCCATCTCGGCCGCCTCCAGCGGCGACGGCGCGGCATGGACCTCGGACAGGCCCTTCAGCAGCAGCTGCCACAGACGATGGACGGCCGCATAGGAGAGCTTGGAGGCCCAGTCGGCATAAGCCTCGCGCTCTTCCGCCGACTGGGCCGGGTCCTGTCCGCCGCCAACCTTGGCGCGGGTGACGCCGTGCACGGCCTCCAGCAGGCCGCGCAGCACCGCCGACGGCTCGACGCCAAGATCATATTGGTCCCTGAGCGCCGACAGCGTGCCCTGCGCGTCTCCCGAGAGAACGAGGCCGAGCAGCCGGCGGATCGCGCCGCGGTCGGACAGGCCGAGCATCTCGCGCACCTGCGCCGCGGTCACCGCGCCGGCGCCATGGGCGATTCCCTGGTCGAGGATCGAGAGGCCGTCGCGCGCCGAGCCCTCGGCCGCGCGGGCGATCAGCGCCAGCGCCTCCGGCTCGATCTCTACCCCTTCCGCCTTCGCGACCGCGCCGAAATGGGCGGCGAGGCGATCGGCGGGGATGCGCCTCAGATCGAATCGCTGGCAGCGCGAGAGGACCGTGATCGGGACCTTGTTGACCTCGGTCGTTGCGAACAGGAACTTCACATGCGCCGGCGGCTCTTCGAGCGTCTTGAGGAGCGCGTTGAACGCGTTCTTCGACAGCATGTGGACCTCGTCCACGATATAGACCTTGTAGCGCGCCGAGACCGCCGCATAACGCACCGCCTCGATGATCTCGCGCACGTCGTCGACGCCGGTGTGGGAGGCGGCGTCCATCTCGACCACGTCGATATGGCGTCCCTCCGCGATCGCGCGGCACGGCTCGCAGACGCCGCACGGGTCGATCGTCGGCCCGCCCTGTCCGTCCGGGCCGACGCAGTTCAGCGCCTTGGCGATCAGCCGCGCCGTCGAGGTCTTGCCGACACCGCGCACGCCGGTGAGCAGGAAGGCATGGGCCAGCCGGTCGCGGCGGATCGCATTGGCCAGCGTCTGCACCATCGCCTCCTGGCCGATCAGCTCGGCGAAGGTCTGCGGCCGGTATTTGCGGGCGAGGACGCGGTAAGGCTGAGGGGAATCGGTCATGCGCGGTCACCCTAGTCGTTCGGCGTCCGCCTGTCGAAGCCCCACGCTCCGTCATTCGACCCGGCGGATGGTCTCCTCCATCGTCGCGACCTGGATGCCGAAACGGCGGAAGGTCATCCGGTTGGAGGCGGTGCGGCCGCCCGGCTGGACGGTGATCCACTGCTCGACCGTGGGCCCCTCGACGCTGCGGTAGCGGATGTGGAGGACGTTGCCGCGGACCACGCCGGTCACCGGCCCGCGCGCGTCGCTGATCGTGCCGGTGAAGCGATTGGGCCCCGCCCGCACCAGCCGCCAGCTGCGCCGACGCGCCGGCTTGCCCTCCTCCTCCACGACCTGCTCGAGCAGCAGCGCGCCGTCGCGGGCGATCCGGCCGTGGCCGCGATGACGCACCGCGTGACGGCCCGAGAGGATGACATGCGCCGTGCCCTGCCCTTCGGTCCGGCCGATGAAGAACTGCTCCGGTGATGCCGTCGACGACGCCTGGCCGAGCAGCAGCAGGCCGAGAAAGGCGGACAGGACCACAGGCGTCGAACTCCCCAAAATGTTCGCGGCCCCGGCCGGGTGCGGAGCACGTGGACGGAACCTAGGCGAGATGTGGCGTCGGGACCAGCGGGCAACCGCCGGAAGATCTTCGCCGGTTGCCGGTGACCGCTGACGTTGTAAGTCCCGGCAACTCCGCCTATATCATGGGGGCTGACGTCGCCTGCGAGCGAGACTGACGCCTTCGGGCCTCTTCCTTCCTTTCGAGCTTCACCGGCCCCGCCGCGCCTTTTGCGCGCGGGCAATCTTTGCATGCGAAAGGACCGATCATGGCTATCGGCACAGTCAAGTTCTTCAACACCGACCGGGGCTACGGCTTCATCACCAACGAGGCAGGCGGCAAGGACGCGTTCGTCCACATCAGCGCCGTCGAGCGCGCCGGCATGGCGACCATCCGCGAAGGGCAGAAGCTCAGCTACGAGCTCGAGCCAGGCCGCGACGGCAAGATCTCCGCCGTCAACCTCGCCGCGGCCGAATAGGGCGTGGCGAAGGAAGAGCTGCTGGTGATGGAGGGGCTGATCGACGAGATCCTCCCCGACGGCCGGTTCGGGGTGAAGCTCGACAACGAACACCGGATCATCGCCTACACCGCCGGCAAGATGCGGCGTTTCCGCATCAAGTCGGTGGTGGGCGACCGGGTCCATGTCGAGATGACGCCCTACGACCTCAGCAAGGGCCGGATCGTCTTCCGCGAGAAGACGCCCGGTCAGGGCCCGGGCGGCCCGCGGCGGCGGGCATTCCGTCGCTGATCGCGCCCTCCCTCAAATCAACAACGAACCAAATGAAATGACCAAGACGATTACAAGCACACGCAAACGACCCAAGCTCTACCTGCCGCTGGCGCTGACCGCGCCCAGGCCCGCCATCCTTCCCTTCCGGCTGCCGCCGGGGGAGCTGCGCAGGCTGGTTGCGGCGATGGTGGACTAGAATTTGAAAATCCGACCGCCCTCCGTCGCCAGACGGGGGGCGTTTTCATGAGCGGAGACCTGAGATGTCGAGAGAAATCGTCAAACCTTACCTGATCCAGAAGGGCGAAGACGGCCGGTTCCGGCTGACCCTGCGCGAGACCCGGTTCAACAGCCAGGGCTTCCCCTTGGTTACCGCCACGCCGATCGAGGAGACGTTCAGGAGCGCCACCGCCGCGCGCACCCACGCCCGTAAGCATTTCGGCGCCGAAGCGGGTCAGTTCGCGGCGAAATAAGGTCGCGAACAACCCCTATCGTTCACGCGCGACGCGGATGCGCTGCCGGGCACGCGATGACGACCAGATGATCTGCGGCTCGGGCCCGTCGATCGCGAACAGCGGCGCCGACGGCGCGTAGATGTCGGCGTCGACGATCTCGAGGACGAGCGGGACGCTGGTCTCGATGAGAAACACCGGCGCATCGTTGCCCGGACTGGCGCGCACCTGCGGGTTCACCAGCGTGAAGCGGCGGCCGACCTCGCCGTGGAAGGAGAAGTGCGCCGGCCGGCCGATGCCGCCGCGCGACACCGGCTCCTCGCTGCGGCAGCCCTGGAGCGTGCCGGAGCTCCACAGCCGGAAATTGCGCTTGTTGCCGCGGGCGATGCAGCCCTCGAGATACATGCCGGCGGACTTGAGGTCGAAGCCGCCGTCGGTGCAGTTGGTGGCGAGGCAGGAGAGGTAGCGGATCGCCCAGTTGCCGCGCTCGTCCGAGAAGCCGTCGCCGTTCCAATAGGCGCCTTCCGGGCGGCCGGTCTCCTGGAAGCCGTGCGCCTCGGCCCGCCGGTAGGTGATGTGGTGCGCCTCGCCGGAGAGCTGGAAGCCGACGCAATAGGCGTCGCACTGCCGGCTGCCATGGGCGACGACATCCTCGATGAGACCGATCGACGAATAATAGCGGATCCGCGAGAGGCCGTGATCCAGCTCATGCGCGGCGATCCGCCGCAGCACGAAGTTGCTGAGCACCGCCGGACTGGCCGGCACCGACGCGGTGTCCTCGAAGAAGCGGTACATGTTGTACGCATTGCATTCCTCGACCGTGAGGTTGACGGTCGGCACGTTCACCCGGACGCCGCCGTTGCCGAGATGAAGGAACTGGCAGCGACGGATCAGCGTGTTCGAGCGGACTCGCAGCCCTTCCCCGCCGGCACCGCCGGTGGCGTCGAGCGAACGCGTGCCGATGAAGCTGCGATTCTCGACGAGGGTCGTGGCGCTGCCCTGGGCACGGGCGAGGAACGGAGCGGCCGGCGCGAGCGCGGCCGCCGCCAGCATATGCCGGCGCGAGAGCAGATGGGCCATGTCGCCGCTCCCCTGTTGCGCGCGATGGGAGCGCTCACAGCACCGGGGCGGTGACGAAACAACCGCGATGCGCCGGGCCGTGCCTTTTCAGTGTCGAGCTCAAATTTCCTTGTTAACCATCTTTAATTATTCACGATTTTACGGAGAGAATACGGCATTCAGATCTCCACCTGGCTGCCCAGCTCGACCACCCGGTTCACCGGCAATCTGAAGAAGGACATCGGTGTCTCGGCATTGCGGACCATCGCCGCGAACAGATGCTCGCGCCACAGCATCATGCCGGGCTTGCGGGTCGGCACCAGGGTCTGGCGGCTGAGGAAGTAGAAGGTGCCCATCGGCGGCGGCGGGTTGGCGACCAGCGCCAGCGCCGCCGGAATGTCGGGCGTCTCGGCGAACCCGTAACGCACGATGATCCGCTCCATGCCCGGGCCGATTTCCTCCTCGCGAATCCGTTCGGCGGGATCGACATACGGGATCAGGGCCGCCTGGGCGGTCACCAGCAGCATGCGTTCATGCAGCACCTTGTTCGCCTTGAGGTTGTGGAGCAGCGCCGGCGGAACCCCGACGGGGTCGGAGGTCAGGTAGACGGCGGTGCCGTGTACGCGGTGGACATGGCCGATCGTCTCCAGACACAGCTCGATCGGCATGGTTTCGGATTGCAGCTGTTTCACGAGCAGCGTGCGCCCGCGCCGCCAGGTCGAGAAGACCAGCATCATCACGATCGCGATTCCCGCGGGCAGCCAGCCGCCGTCCATGAACTTGGTCGCCGCCGCGCCGAACAGGCCGAGGTCGACCGCGAGCAGCAGGCCGAGCAGCGGCACCGACCAGAGCCGGTTCCATTCCCAGACGCGCAGCACGACGAAGCCGATCATCAAGGTGGTCAGCACCATCGTCGCGGTGACGGTGAGGCCGAAGGCGGCGGCGAGCTCGGTCGAGCTGCCGAAGCCGATAACGAGCAGGACGACGGCGACGGCGAGCAGCACGTTGACCGTCGGCGCGAACACCTGGCCGCGCGCCTCGTGCGACGTGTGGAGGATGCGCACCCGCGGCAGGTAGCCGAGCTGGACCGCCTGCTGCGTGACCGAGAAGGCGCCGCTGATGATCGACTGGCTGGCGATGATCGTCGCCGCGGTGGCGAGGATGAGCAGCGGGATCAGCAGCACCGGCGGCGCGAGCAGGTAGAAAGGCGAGCGGATCGCCGACGGGTCGGCGAGCACCAGCGCCGACTGGCCGGCATAGCAGAGCATCAGCGACGGAAAGGCGAGCCACAGCCAGGCCCGCGCGATCGCGCGGCGGCCGAAATGGCCCATGTCGGCATAGAGCGCCTCGGCGCCGGTGACGGCGAGGACGACGGTGCCCAGGGTGAAGAAGGCGCGCACCGGATCGTTGATGAGGAAGCCCAGCGCCACGGTCGGGTTGAGCGCGGCGAGGACGGCCGGATTGCCGGCGACCTGCCAGGCGCCGAGCAGGCCGATGGTCAGGAACCAGACCAGCATGACCGGCCCGAAATAGCGCCCGATCGCGCCGGTGCCCTGGCGCTGC
This sequence comes from Sphingosinicella sp. LHD-64, assembly GCF_031157375.1. GTDB lineage: Bacteria > Pseudomonadota > Alphaproteobacteria > Sphingomonadales > Sphingomonadaceae > Allosphingosinicella. Next base: position 766,418 of record NZ_JAVIFV010000004.1, on the reverse strand, counting down.
ACCGCGAACAGGGCCACGACCAGGACGAGCGTCACCGGAATCACGAAACGGGTGAAGTCGTCGCCGAGCAGCGACAGCCCCTCGATCGCCGAAAGAATCGAGATGGCCGGGGTGAGCACTGCGTCGCCGTAGAACAATGCGGTCGCGCCGAGGGCCGCCAGGGCGAGATACGGCAGAGCGGGCGAGGTCTTCGCCACCCGCTCGATCAGCGCGAGCAGGGCGAAACTGCCGCCCTCGCCGCGATTGTCCGCGCGCATGGTCACGAACACATATTTGACGGTGACGACGAGGATCAGCGCCCAGAGCAGCATCGAAAGCACGCCGAGCACATGGAAGGCGTCGAGCGGCAGGCGATGGTGGCCGATGAAGCTCTCGCGGAAGGCGTAGAGCGGGCTGGTGCCGATGTCGCCGAAGACGACGCCGGTCGCACCGAGCATCACCGCCCACGGGCTGGCCGCGTCCGGACGCACGTGCGCGCCCGACGCCGCCGTCGGCGACGCAACCGCCTCCCCTGCCCCCGTCACGGGCGGAGCCTGGGACCTGTCATCTGCGGGCGAAGCGTGCCTCCCTTGCCGGCGGATCTGCGGACGGGACCATCTGCGCCGAAACCGGATTAGGAATCCACGGCGATCTGGCCCGGCGGACATAAGGAACGCATAAAGAAACGGCGCGCGGCCGGTCATTGAAACACGCTCCGTTCGCCCTGAGCTTGTCGAAGCATGTCCTGAGCGCCTGCCTTGCAGGCAGTCGAAGGGGGCTGTCCTTCTTTACAGAATAAGTGAGGCAGGGCTTCGACAAGCTCAGCCCGAACGGAATTGATGATTCAAACAGGCTGAAACAGACCCTCGGTCAGCTCAGCAGCGGCTCCAGTGCTTCCCACTCGCGCTCCACCGCCTTGCGCCCAGCGTCGATCGCCTTGCGGATCTTCTTGGGATCGAACTCCAGCGTCTCGGAATAGTCCTCTTCGGGCTCGATGAGCCGGATCGGCGCGAAGCGGTAGCGCGCGATCTGGAGGTCGAGCGGCCGCAGGATGCGCGCCGCGGCGGCGCCCGTGATCCCTTCCGACTGCAGCGCCCGCGCCTGCGCCTCGCGCGCGGCGATCATGTCGTTGATCAAGGTCGCGTTGGCGGTGTCGTTCGCCGAGACCTCCGATTGCAGGATGTCGACGGCGCGCAGCCCGATCTTGATGAGGTTGGGAAAGGTGCGCACCTTGCCCGGTTGCGGCCTGGGCGAGGCGCGCACGACGATCACGCCGCGCGGATTGAGCTCGAGGGCGGCGTCCAGCGGCGTGACGTTGCGCACGCCCCCGTCCACCCATTGCTCCTCGGTGCCGTCGCTGGCGCGGGTCCTCAGCGGATCGAAGAAAACCGGCATCGCCGAGCTCGCATAGACCCAGTTGTGGATGCCGGGTACCTTCTCGTCGATGCTGCGATAGGCGCCCGTGCCGAGATTGACGACGCCGATCCGGAGCTTGCGGCCGCTCGCCTTCAGCTTCCTGTCGTCGGCAAAGTCCTTGAGCAACTGGCGCAATGGCGCGGCGTCGTAGATCGCGTCCTCGCCCAGGATGCCGCCGACCAGCCCCAGCGGCCGCTCCTTGTAGATCGAGCCGTTGCCCTTGATCTCGAGCCATTGCTGCAGCATCGCCGGCACGTCGTCCTGCGCCACGCCGAGCGCCTGGATCGCGCCGGTCGACACCCCGGCGATGATGTCGATTTTGACCCCGCGGTTGGCGACCAGCTCGTGGACCACCCCGACCTGGAAGGCACCCTTGGCGCCGCCGCCGCTCAGCACGATCGCTAGATCACCGGCCATGTCCGCCTCCGCTGACCGGACTATAGCATGGTTTCGCCGATCTGGCGCCGAAACGTCGAAATTCCAGGCCGGACAGACCAGCGAGCGGCCTCGTCAGGTATCGCCGGCTTCGCGGAGCTCGGCGAGCAGCGCGTCGCAGCGCGCGATTTCCGCCGCGAGGCGCCGGGCGCGACGGGCCTGCCAGACCCAGCCGCCCAGCGCGACAAGCGTCCAGAGAGGAACGAAGGCCAGCGTATCCTCGGTCCGCGCGCGACCGGCGACGAAGAGGGCGGCCAGCCCGGCCGCGCTTGCCGCCATCAACAGGGCCGCGACCCGGCCCGCCCAGAGCAGCTGACGAGCCGCCACCGCCTGGTCGCGGGCGCGGCGCAGCACACCGGCCGGCGTGTCGTCATGGCCGACCCGCAATGCCCGCGCCGTCCCGGCCAATTCGAGCAACATCAGCGGCAGCGACACGAGAAGGACGATTCCGGCCAAAGCAAAGACCGTCGGCGCGCCCCTGAAAGCCAGCCACACGAACCAGACGCCCGACAGGAGGGCGATCGCGGCTCCCGCAGCTTTGGCGATCAGCGCCAGACGCGTCCGCCGCCGCTGTCGTTCGGTCCGCGCCCGGAGGCGGTCCAGGTCCGCGGTCTGCCGTCGCCAGTCGGCGCCGAGATCGGACAGGAAGCTGTCATTCGTCATCGAGCAGGGCTTTCAATTGCGCCTTGGCGCGGTTCACACGGACGCCGACATTGGACAGGCTGAGACCGAGCGCTTCGGCGATCTCGGCGTAGCTCAGCTCCTCCAGCAGCAGGGTCATCACCTGGCGATAGGGGAGCGGCAGACGCCGGACCGCGGCCGTCAACCGGTGCGACCGCTCATCGGCGAGCAGCACCTGCTCGGGTGTCTCAGCCTCGTCCTCAGCCAGGTAGGACGCCGCACGCGTCCGGCGTGCCGATTGCTGCATGACATGGGTGACGCTGCGATTGTGGGCGATGCGGAAGACGAAGGGCGCCAGCCGCTCCTGCTGCTTCAGCGCGGGCAGCGCGCGGTGGATGGCGAGCAGGATGTCCTGGAGCAGGTCCTCCTGCAAGGCCGGATCGGCCTCGTAGGAGGCCGCGACGCGGGCCAGCCCGGAGCCGTAGGCGGCGATGATCCCCTCCAGGTCGGCCATGCGCGCGTTCAGTCTCTCCCGGCGAGCCTTTTCTTACAGAATCTATTTCCGCCGCAGCCTGTAAGTGCGCGCGGCCGGATCCGGACTGAAGGGCGACACCGCAACTCTGGAGAGACCATGAAACGCCGCCTGCTCGCCGCCATCGCCGTCATTCTCGCAGCCAATGCCAGCCCGGCACAGGCACGGGACCTCTACTACGGTTTTACCCTCCTCGACCCGGCCACGGCGACGGCCACGCCCGACAGCTACATCTTGGTCGAGAATGGGCGGATCGCCGAAATCGGCCGCGGCCGCCCCGACGCGCCGGACGCGACACCGCACGACATGACCGGGCTCTATGCGCTTCCCGGTCTGATCGACACCCATGCGCATGTGACGCTCGGGCCGGTCTCGGTCACCGCCGAGAATGGCGCGCCGCGCATCCGGACGACCCCGAGCGACGAGATCACCGCGCATAACGCCCGCATGTTGCTCGCCTTCGGCGTGGCGACGATCCGCAATCCGGGCGGGCCCGCCGCGGAAAGCCGCCGCTATATCGAGGGGTTGGCGAACGGTTCGATCCTCGGCCCCGAGATGATCTATGCGGCCGAGGTCATCGAACGCTCGCCGGTCCCGTTCGAAAACCTCGTCACACAGGTGACGCCGACGCATTCGGTCTCGCAGATCGTGGCGGAGCAGGCGCGTTCGGGAGCCCGCTATGCGAAGCTCTATATCGGGCTCAGCGAGGCCGAGGTCGCGGAAGGCATCGTCGCCGCCCACCGCCACGGCATGCGTGCGGTCGCCCATCTCGGGGACCTCAGCTGGACGCGCGCGGCGGAGCTCGGGGTCGACGCGCTGGTCCACATGATGCCGGTCAGTCCGGATCTGCTGCCGGCCGACAGGCGCGACGCCTATCGGGCGCACCGGCGACGCGGCGGGTTCGAATTCTTCGAATGGTATGAGGCGGCCGATCTGGACGCGCCGGATGTGCAGCGGATGATCGCGACCCTGGCCCGGCGGCGGGTGCATCTCGACGCGACCCTGGTCGCCTTTCAGCCCGCCTTCTTCGGCAACGATCCCGCCTTGCTCGACCGCGACCGGCGCTATGGCCATCCGGCGATGGTCGCCAACTGGCGCGCAGGCCTGCGCTTCGATCTCGGCTGGCAGGCCGGCGACTATCGCCGCGCGCAGGCGGTCTGGCCGCGGCTGCTGGAGCTGACCCGGCGGCTGTACGAGGCGGGCGTGCCGCTCACCATCGGCACCGATCTGGCCAATCCCTTCGTTGCGCCGGGGATCAGCGTGTCGCGCGAAATGGCACTGCACCAGCAGGCCGGCATTCCCGCCTGGGCCGTTCTCAGGATGGCGACCTCGGATGCGGCGCAACTCATCGGCGTCGGCGAGCGAACCGGCGCGCTGCGGCCAGGCCTGGAGGCCGACATCCTCTTCATCGGCGCCGATCCCCGGCCCGATCTCAACCGCGTCGCCGACGTGCGCGCGGTCGTCAACAACGGCGTGCTGCTCGATCCCGAGCGCCTGCGCGCAGGCAACTGAGCCCGAGGAGAAAGACCATGGTAAAATCGAACAAGCTGCTGATCGGGGCGGGCCTGCTGGGGCTCGTCATCCTCGCCTGGACAGGCGCGCTGATCGCGTTCCTGCTGCTCAAGCCGACGCTGGCGCAATGGACGCTGATCGTCACCATGGCCGCGATCGTGACGGAGGTCGCGATGTGGATCGGCGTGGCGCTGCTCGGGTTCACCGCGCTCGACCGGTTCCGGATCTGGGCACGCCTGCGCGGGACACGCCCGTGACGTGGGATTCCGGGAACGAGTCCGCTAGACCAGCCGGCTCTGCTTTACCGCCGCTTCGATGAAGCTGGCAAACAGCGGATGCGGATCGAACGGCTTCGACTTCAGCTCCGGATGGAACTGCACCCCGATGAACCACGGGTGGTCGGGCCGCTCGACGATCTCGGGCAGCTCGCCGTCCGGGCTCATGCCGCTGAACACCAGGCCGCCCTGCTCCAGCGCGTCCTTGTAATGGGCATTGACCTCGTAGCGGTGGCGGTGGCGCTCATGGATCGTGTCGGCGCCGTAGATCGAGCGCACCACGCTGTTGCCGGCGAGCTTCGCCTCATAGGCGCCGAGGCGCATCGTGCCGCCGAGATCGCCGCCGGCCGCTCGTTTCTGCAGGCCTTCGGCGCTCATCCATTCGGTGATCAGGCCGACAACCGGCTCCGCCGGCTCGCCGAACTCGCTGGAGCCGGCGCCCGCGATCCCAGCAGTGTTCCGCGCCGCCTCGATACAGGCCATCTGCATGCCGAGGCAGATGCCGAAGAAGGGCACCTTGCGCTCGCGGGCGAACTGGACCGAGGCGATCTTGCCCTCGCTGCCGCGCTCGCCGAAGCCGCCGGGCACGAGGATGGCGTGCATCGGCTCGAGCTTCGCGGCGATCTCGCCGGCCGACTGCTCGAACAGCTCGGCATCGAGCCAGTTGATGTGGACCTTGACCCGGTTGGCGAGGCCGCCGTGGATCAGCGCCTCGGTCAGGCTCTTGTAGGCGTCCGGCAGGCCGACATATTTGCCGACGACGCCGATCGTCACCTCGCCCTCGAAGTGGAACAGCCGGTCGAGCACGTCGTCCCAGCGCGCCATGTCGGGCGGCGGGGCGTCGTCGATGCCGAACGCGTGCAGCACTTCGCTGTCGAGCCCCGCCTCGTGATACTGGGCGGGGACCGCGTAGATGCTCTTCGCATCCAGCGCCGGAATGACCGCTTCCTTCCGCACGTTGCAGAACAGGGCGATCTTGGCGCGTTCGCCGTCGGGCAATGGATGCTCGGTGCGGCAGACGAGGATCTCGGGCTGGATGCCGAGGCTGGTGAGCTCGCGCACGCTGTGCTGGGTGGGCTTGGTCTTCAGCTCGCCCGCCGCGGCGATATAGGGGACCAGGGTCGTGTGGATCGAAAGGGTCTGCCCCCGCCCCTCCTGGTTGCGGAACTGGCGGATCGCCTCGATGAACGGCAGCGATTCGATGTCGCCGACCGTGCCGCCGATCTCGCAGATCATGAAGTCGAGATCGGGCTCGATGTCGGCGCCGATGAACTCTTGGATCGCATTGGTGACGTGCGGGATCACCTGAACGGTGGCGCCGAGATAGTCGCCGCGCCGCTCCCGGCTGATGATCCCCTGGTAGATGCGGCCCGAGGTCACATTGTCGCTCTGGCGCGCCGGAACGCCGCTGAACCGCTCGTAATGGCCGAGATCGAGGTCGGTCTCCGCGCCGTCGTCGGTCACATAGACCTCGCCGTGCTGATAGGGCGACATCGTGCCCGGATCGATGTTCAGATAGGGATCGAGCTTGCGCAGCCGCACCTTGTAGCCGCGCGCCTGGAGCAGCGCCGCGAGCGATGCTGCCATGAGGCCCTTGCCAAGCGATGAGACCACGCCGCCGGTGATGAAAATGAACCGCGCCATGGGAGGACAGGCTTAAGCGGACCGGAGGGATTCGGGCAAGCGTGCGAATCGGATTTTTTCGTCGTCGACCGTCATCCCGGCCTTCAGTCTTGGGCTGAAGTTTATCCTGAGTGCCTGCCTTGCAGGCAGTCGAAGGGCCGGGATGACGCAGGGCTACTGCGCGAGCGGGACCCCGCCGGCCTGGTTGGCTTCAGGCGCCGCCGTGGCAGGTGCCGGCACCGTGCCGGCCTTGGGCACGGCGCCGGGCAGCGCGAACGGATCGGGCGCCTGCCCGGCCGGGGCGGTCGGCGCGGCGGGGGCCTGGCGCGCCAGGTTCGGATCGATCGTGCGCGGGCCGCCGCGATTGGCGGCGAGCGCGGCGATGACGATCGAGAGCACGACGAAGATGGTCGCGAGGATCGAGGTCGTCCGGGTCAGGAAGTCGGCCGCGCCGCGCGCCGTCATCAGGCCGGAGGGGCTGCCGCCGCCCGCCAGCCCGCCGCCTTCGGAGCGCTGCATCAGGATCACGGTGATCATCCCGATCGCGACGAGCGTCTGGATGATGAGCAGGAAGGTGAACAGGCCGGCCATTTCGAGTTCTTTCGCTTTCGCTGAATTCGTCATGCCAGCGAAGGCTGGCATCCATGCTGACTCCGTATGGACCCCAGCCTTCGCCGGGGTGACGGATTGCAGGGCGACTTAGGCGATCGCTTGCGCGTTCTCAAGCCTTTGCCGCCGCCGCGATGATCGGGACGAAGGCGTCGGCGGTGAGGCTGGCGCCGCCGACCAGGCCGCCGTCGACGTCCGGACAGGCGAACAGCTCGGCGGCATTGTCCGCCTTGACCGATCCGCCGTAGAGGATGCGGATGCGGTCGCCCTTGTCGCCGAACCGCCCGACCAAAGCGGCGCGGATCGCGGCGTGCATCTCGGTGACGTCCGCCGGAGTCGCGACGTTGCCGGTGCCGATCGCCCAGACCGGCTCGTAGGCGACGACCAGCTCGCCACCCTCCCATCCGTCGGGCAGCGAGCCGGCGAGCATCGCGGTCACCACCTCGACATGCGATCCGACCTTGCGCTGCGCCTCGGTCTCGCCGACGCAGACGATGGCGATCAGGCCGGCGGCCAGCGCCGCCTCGGCCTTGGCGCAGACCTGGGCGTCGGTCTCGTGATTGTCGGCCCGGCGCTCGCTGTGGCCGACGATGACGGCGCGCGCGCCCGCTTCCTTGATCATGGCAACCGAGACGCAGCCGGTATGGGCGCCGCTCTCCCGGGCATGGCAGTCCTGCGCGCCGATCATCAGCCCGCCCGAGCGGGTCACGGCGGGCGCGATCAGGGTGAAGGGCGGGCAGATGCCGACATCGACGCCGCCCGCTTCCTTCGCCGCTTCGGCGATCGGCCCGAGCTCGGCGAGCTGGGCAAGGCTGCCGTTCATCTTCCAGTTGCCGACGACGAGCTTGCGGCGGAGGTGCATCTTTCAGGGTCCCTTGCAGGCGCGATCAGGCCGCCGGGTCCGGCGGGCATGAACCTGATCACGGTTGCGGGCCGGTTAGCGCGCTTCTATGACCCGCGCAAACGTCACGTCAGGATATTCCAAGCTCATGCTCGCTTTTGCCCGCAAAAAGGCCTCCAAGTGGATCGCCATCGCCCTGCTCGGCCTCGTTCTCGTGGCGATGGTCGTCACCGGCTTCGGCACCGACGGCATGGGGGGGCTCGGCGGCCTCGGCGGTGGCGGTCAGAGTGGCGAGCGGCTCGCGCGGGTCGATGGGCGGTCCGTCACCGAGCCCGAGCTCAACGACCTCATCAACCGCCAGTTCAACCAGGCCCGCCAGCAGCAGCCGACGCTCACCATGGCGGCCTTCCTCGAAATGGGCGCGTTCGAGGGCCTCTTGAACCAGCTCGTCACCGGCGCCGCGATCCAGGGCTTCGGCGAGGGCCAGGGCCTCACCGTCTCGCAGCGCATGGTCGACCGCGAGATCGTCAACATCCCCGCCTTCCGCAACTTCACCGGCCAGTTCGACGAGAACACCTTCCGCCAGGCGCTCCAGTCGCAGAACATCACCGAGGCGGCGCTCCGCCAGGACATCTCCCGTGCGCTGATGCAGCGCCAGCTGCTCGGGCCGATCGCGCTCGGCGCCCGCGCGCCGGACGGCGTGGCGCGCGAATATGCCAACCTGCTGCTCGAGCGGCGGCGCGGCACGATCGGCGTCGTTCCCGCGGAGCTGCTCGCCCAGGGGATCAACCCGACCGACGCCCAGATCGCCGCCTTCTACACCCGCAACCGCAGCCGTTTCGCGCTGCCCGAGCGGCGCGTCGTCCGCTATGCGATGATCGGGCGCGAGCGGATCGCCGCGCAGGCGCGCGCGACCGATGCCGAGATCGCCGCCTATTATCGCGAGAACCAGGCGCAGTTCGGCCCGAGCCAGACCCGCTCGCTCCAGCAAGTCGTGCTGCCCGACCAGAATGCCGCCAACGCGTTCGTCCAGCGGGTGCGCGGCGGCGCCAGCTTCGCCGATGCCGCTGCCCAGGCGGGCTTCTCGGCCCAGGACATCACCTTCCCGAGCCAGAGCCAGCAGCAGTTCACCGAGGCCTCGTCCGCCGATGTCGCGCGCCAGGCCTTCGCGGCGGCGCAGGATGCCCTCGTCGGCCCGGTCCGCACCGAGCTCGGCTTCCATGTCGTGCGCGTCGTCGCGATCGAGAATTCACCGGCCCGGCCGCTCCAGAACGTCCGGGCCGAGATCGCGCAGGCGATCGAGCAGCGCAAGACGGCCGACCTCATGAGCGCGCTGGTCACCCGCGTCGAGGACGGCCTTGCCGAGCGCAGCTCGATGGAGGAGGTCGCCCGCGCCAACGGCCTCCAGCTCGTCACCACCCCGCCGATCACCGCCGCCGGCCAGGTGATCGGCCAGACCTGGGTGCTCCCGCCCGAGCTGCAGCCGCTGCTGCGCGCCGCGTTCGAGATCGACCCCGAGGATCCCGAGCCGGTGGTCGAGACGGTGACCCCGAACGAGCGTTTCGCCCTGGTCGGCGTCGACCGGGTCATCCCGTCGGCCGCGCCGCCGCTCGTCCAGATCCGCGACCAGGTCCGCGCCGCGGTGATGCAGGAGCTGGCGCTGGCCCGCGCGCGCCAGGTCGCCCAGGGCATCGTCGACCAGATCAACCGCGGCACCGCGCCGGCCCAGGCCTTCTCGGCCGCGCAGCCCCGTATTCCCGCGCCACAGTCGGTCGACATGCGCCGCCTCGAGATCAGCCGCGGCGGCCAGCAGGTGCCGCCGCCGCTGCTCGCGCTCTTCACCCTGCCGCAGGGCCGCGCCCGGATCGTGCCGGCGCCGAACGGGGCGGGCTGGTTCATCGTCCACCATGCCGAGCGCACCGCGGGCGACGCCAGCGAGCAGCCGCAGCTCATCGCCACCACCCGCAACGAATTCTCCAGTTCGGCGGCGGAGGAGATGGCCCAGCAATTCGCCCGCGCGGTCGAGGCCCGCACCCAGGTCGAGCGCAACCAGGACGCCATCCAGCGGATGCGGGCCCGCCTCGCCGGCAACGCGCTGCAATAGGGCCGGCCCGGAGGGCGCGCGAGGTGATCCTCGTCGTCGACAATTACGACAGCTTCACCTGGAACCTGGTCCGGTATCTGAAGGAGATCGGCGCCGAGGTGCGCGTCGCGCGGAACGATGCGCTCGGCGCGGACGAGGCGCTGGCGAGCGGCGCCGATGCGGTCCTGATCTCGCCGGGCCCGGGGACCCCGGATCAGGCCGGCGTGTCGCTGGCGCTGGTCGCGGCCTGCGCGGCGGCGCGGCGGCCGCTGCTCGGGGTATGCCTCGGCCACCAGGCGATCGGGCAGCATTTCGGCGGACGGATCGAGCGCGCCGCCCGGATCATGCACGGCAAGGTCTCGGCCATCGCCCATGACGGCAGCGGCCTCTTCGCCGATCTCCCCTCCCCGTTCGAGGCCACCCGCTATCATTCGCTGACGCTGGCGCCGGAGAGCATGCCCGACAGCCTCATCGCCACCGCGCGGGCCGAGGACGGCACCGTGCAGGGCCTGCGCCATCGCGACCTCCCGATCCATGGCGTCCAGTTCCATCCCGAGAGCATCGCGAGCCAGCATGGACACAAGCTGTTGCGCAACTTCCTGGACATCGTCGCAACCGCTTGACAGCGTCCGTAACGTTCCTTACACGTTCCGTATACGTTCCATCGGGAAGGAACCGGAATGCTCACCCGCAAGCAACATGAGCTGCTCCTCTACATCCAAGCCAGGCTCCAGGAGAGCGGCGTCTCACCCTCCTTCGAGGAAATGAAGGAGGCGCTCGATCTCAAGTCGAAGAGCGGCGTCCATCGCCTGATCTCGGCGCTGGAGGAGCGCGGCTTCATCCGCCGGCTGGCCAACCGGGCGCGTGCGCTCGAGGTGCTCAAGATGCCCGACGCGAAGGGCGCGCCGGCGGCCGCAGGGTCGAACGTCACCATGATGCCCCCCCGCGCCGCCAATGACGTGATCGATCTGCCGCTCCACGGCCGGATCGCGGCCGGCACGCCGATCGAGGCGCTGCAGGGCACCGACACGCTCCCTGTTCCCGCCGCCTTGCTCGGCCCGGGCGAGCATTATGCGCTGGAGGTGGCGGGCGACTCGATGGTCGACGAAGGCATTCTCGACGGCGACTATGCCCTGATCCATCGCCAGGACACGGCCCGCGAAGGCGATATCGTCGTCGCCCTTGTCAACGACGAGGAAGCGACGCTCAAGACCTATCGGCGCGAGGGCCAGATGATCCGCCTCGATCCGGCCAACCGCCTCTACGATCCACAGCGCTACCGCGAGGATCAGGTGCAGATCCAGGGCCGGCTGGCGGGGCTGCTCAGGCGGTATTGACCGATCGACCAACGGCTTTCGGGGCGACGGTGCAGCAGCATCGGCCCGTCGCGCGATGGTGGATTTGCAGGCGTGGGCCATCCTGTTCCGGGCATGGCCATGGTGCCCGCGGGGACTTGAAGGGCCTTTCGATGGCGCGTTTGAACTATGTCGAGCTGGCTGTCGCCGACACCGAAGCGGTGAGGGCATTCTATGAACGCGTGTTCGATTGGTCGCTGACCACGTTCGGGCCGACCTATGCGGCGACGACCAGCGGCGATACCGACATCGGGCTTCAGGGCGACGCCGCAGAGGCGACGCAGGCGCCCCTGCCGGTGATCGAGGTCGACGATCTCGACGCTGCGCTCGACGCCGTCTGGCAGGCCGGGGGCACGATCGTGCGGCCGACCTTCGCCTTTCCGGGCGGCCGCCGCTTCCAGTTCCGCGACCCCGCCGGCAACGAACTCGCCTGCGTGAAGACAGACTAAAACACGATCAGCTTCACCTGAACACACTTCGTCATTGCGACCCCGGCGCAGGCCGGGGGAAGCAATCCAGTGCGGCCTTGGAGTCAGGCTGGATTGCTTTCGTCGCGGCCGCGAAGCGGCAGTTTACCCTGAGCGACGCCGCAGGCGGCGTCGAAGGGCTCCTCGCAATGACGATGCAACTTAAACTTATCACGCTCTAGAATTGAGAAGGCATAGACGGCACAGAAGGGCGCCCGCGGCGGAAAAGCCGCGGGCTCTCCTCCTGTCACTGCCGCGGAATCTCGATTCCGATCCGGGCCCATTGGGCGCGGGTCTTGCAGATCGGGCGCGTCAGTATCGTGCCGGTGCGCGGCCGCTCGATACAATAGCGGCGACGATCGCTCGCTGCGTCGCCCGCCGCATCCAGTCTCGCATCGCGCGCCGCTTCGGTTCCAGGAGCGGGCGCCGGGCCATGCGCCGGCTCGCCGGGATGGGCGGCCGCCATGGTCGTGGCGAGCAGGACGGCGAGCGCGGCGCCAACGGCGCGAACGGCGAAATGGGTCGTCATAGAATCCTCCAACGAAGTTGCACCGGCCCACCGGTGCAACTGTATCGCTGCATTAATCATGCCATACACCGGACCCAGAGAGGAAAGCTGCGTGTCAAGACACGAGCCGCACCCGTCGCCGCAGCGCGCGCGTCACCAACTCTTCGCAAATGCCGCCACATCGGGCGGTCCGGCTTCGCGAGCTGCCGATCCCGGTTTTCGCGCGATCGGCGACCGCGGCTACCCGCTGGCGCGGGCCCTCAGCCAGGTCAGATGCCCCCTGCCCCAGGCGCGGACCGCGTGCATCAGGGGGAGCACGGATTCGCCGTGCGGGGAAATCTCATATTCCACGTGCGACGGCGCCAGCGAATGGACGGTCCGAACGATCAGCCCTTCCTGCTCGAGGTTGCGCAGCGTCTCGGCCAGCACCTTGTGCGAGACATCGGGCATCAGCCGACGTAGCTCGTTGAACCGGCGCGTGCCGGTGTCGAGGAAATAGAGGCAGATCAGCGCCCATTTCCCCCCGATCGCGTTCAGCGCCGCGGTCATCGGGCAGTCGGTCATCGGCGTCGGCGCCTCGTCGCGCGCCCCGATGCTGTACAGACTGACCATGCTATCCTCCCGGTTACCGGAAAGTGCGTCCTTGCGCCCGTTGCGGATTCCCCGCCACCATCGCTTCGACGAGGGCCCGAAAATGATCGTCGAAATGCGCACCTATCGGACGAAGCCAGGCATGCGGACACGGTTCCTGGAGGTCTTCCGGGCAAAATCGATCCCCGAACATGCCCGTCTCGGCATGCCGATCCTGGGCCCGTTCCTGTCGGTGGACGATCCGGACGCCTTCGTCTTCATGCGCGGCTTTCGCGACGCGGCGACGCGCGCGGCGCTGGCGGCCAGCTTCTACGAAAGCCGGCTGTGGAAGGACGAGCTGGAGGCCGTGCTGATGCCGATGCTGGAAAGCTATGACGTCGTCGCCGTCGACGATCCGGGCGGCCGGATGCGCTGGTGATCCGGACCGCCGATTGCCTACGCGAAGCAGGAGCCTCGAGCCGATGGTCAGATACCGACGTCTTTCCTTCACTCTCGCCATCGCCTGCCCTGCCGCCGCTGCTCTCGCGCAGCCGGCAGTGCCCGCGGCGGCGCAGGCGCCGGCCGAACGCGACGGCCAGCGCGATTTCGATTTCGAGACGGGCACCTGGACCACTCAGGTCCGCGTGCGGCGCAATCCCCTCTCCGGCGCGCCGGCGGACTGGGCCGAATACCGAGGCACCAGCCTCGTGCGGCCGATCGCCGGCGGGCGGGCGAACATCGTGGAGCTGTCGGTCGAAGGGCCGGCCGGGCGGATCGAGGGCGTCTCGCTCCGGCTCTACAATCCGCAGAGCCGCCAGTGGAGCCTCAACTATGCGAGCTACCGCAACGGCCTTTTGACGGCGCCGGTCTTCGGCGGATTCGACGGCCGCGGCCGGGGCGTCTTCTACGGCCAGGACATGCTGGAGGGGCGTGCGATCCTGGTCCGCTTCGTCATCACCCAGGTCTCGCCGAACGAGGCGCGCTTCGAGCAGGCCTATTCGGCCGACGGCGGCGCCAGCTGGGAAATGAACTGGATCGCCACCGACACGAGGCGATGAGGAGAGGAGAGCATCCATGCACGAAGAAGACGAGGCGTCCGGCCTGACCCGCCGGAGCCTGCTGGCGATGGCGCCGGCGCTGGCCGTCGCGATGACCGGAACGGCCGCCGCCGCGACCGGGTCTGGCGCGGCGATGCCGGCCGATCTCGCTTTGGCCTGGGACGCGCTCAACCGGGCGACCGTCCGCAACGACACGGCCACGATCCGCGACCTCGTCACCGAGGACTATATGCTCGTGAACTCCGACACCAGCATGCAGGACAAGAACTCGTACCTCGCCGATTTCGAGGTGCCGGGCTTCCGGGTTGATCCTTACGAGATCGATCAGCCGATGCACCGGGTGTGGGCCGATGCGGCGCTGACCGGCGGGCTCTTCAACCTGAGCTGGGTCCAGGACGGCAGCGCCCGCCAGAGCCGCCGGCTGCGCATCGCCCATGTCTGGACGAAACAGGACGGCCGCTGGCGGCTGGCCTACACCCAGCTCACCCGCGTGCCGTCCGCCGCGGACTGATCCGCCGTGCCTATTTGACCATGAAGGTGATTGCGAGCGTCACCCGCCATTCGGCGGCGGCGCCGTCCCGCACCACGACCTTGGTGTCCTTGACCCAGGCGCCCTCGATATTGTCGAGCGTCTCGGCGGCCTTGGCGATGCCTTCGCGGACAGCGGCGTCGAAGCCTTCGGCGGATCCGGAAATGATTTCGATGGTCTTGGCGACGGCCATGAGAACGCTCCTTTCGGGTCAACCCCCACGGCACGCGGCTTAGCCCATGGCCGGAACGGATGCCAGCCGCCGAAACGCGCGTCAGGCGTCCTTGCGCATCCGGACCAGCGGCACGCAAACGCCGTCGACGGGCTCCGCGCGGACCTCCTCGACCGGAACATAGCCGCAGGCCCGGTAGAGCGGCACGCCGGCCAGCGTCGCCATCAGCTCGAAGCGCCGGAAGCCCGCCGCGGCCGCCTCGCGCTCGCAGACCTCGAGGATCAGCCGGCCGACGCCGCGCCGCGTGAAATCCGGATCGGTGTACATGGCCCGGATGCGGGCGGCATCGACCGCGGGGTCGAGCAGACCGGCGTCGCGCAGCTTCGTGCTGTGATCGCCGCCGTAAAGGGTGCGGCGCCGGCTCCAGCCGCCGCAGCCGGCGAGTTCGCCGCCCGCCGCCTCGGCCAGCCAGTAGGTGCCGTCGGCGACCAGCTGGGTGTCGAGGCCCATGACCGAGTGGCTGGCCGCGATCTCCTGCGGCGTCAGGAACCCGCGCTGGAGCTCCGCGATCGCGCGCGCCATCAGCGCCCGGAGCGCCGGTAGATCGGCCTCGATCGCGGGGCGAAGCGCGAATCCGGTCACAGCCGCCGGAACATGACCAGCGCATCGACCTCGCCCAGCCGCGGATGGGCGAAGGCGCCGGGCAGCCGACCGACGATGGCGAAGCCGCAGCTTTCCCAGAGCCGCACCGCCCGATCGTTGCTGGAGGCGACGAAATTGAACTGCATGGCGCGAAACCCGCGCGCGCGCGCCTGCTTCAGCGAATCGAGGCACATCGCGCGGGCGACGCCGCGCCCCGCCGCCTCGGGCGCGGTGGCATAGCCGCCATTGGCGACATGCGCGCCGGGCCCGGCCTGGTTGGCGCGGATGTAATAGGTGCCGAGGACGCGCCCTTCCTCCTCGGCCACGAAGGTCGCCCGGTCCGGCGCGCACCAATGGGCGATCGCATCCGCCTCTATCATGTCCGTCGGCAGGGCGAACACCTCGCCGCCGCGAATCGCCGGCTCCAGGATCGTCCAGACCACGGGCGCGTCGGCAGGCTCAAAGGGACGGATCAGCATCTGGCCGTCATTGCGAGGAGCGAAGCGACGAAGCAATCCAGAAGACGTGGAGCGCGGATGGATGTGGATTTTCCCCCGGCCTGCGCCGGGGTGGCAATCGCGACTTACGGCGCCGTCGCCCAGGGATGACGGCCGACCTGCCCAGCCACAGTCGCCACCCGCGGCTCGGGCCCGAGGCTGATGGCAAGGCCGCCGGTGCGGCGCAAGAAGGCACGGTCGGCGCGCAGCCAGCGCGGCTGGCAGGCGCGCGGCAGGAGGCGGTCGGAGACGACGATGTCGGCCTCGGCGCAGGCCCGGATCATCGCGTCCCAGCGCACGAAATGGCGCGTGCGGGTCGCGAGCAGGCGCCAGCGGCGCCCATCCCGGTCGAGATGGGCGACGCACAGGTCCGCGCTGCAGGCCGCGGCCGGCAGGCGGTCGAGATCGAGGAAATCGGGCTCGGCGCCGGACAGTTCGGCCAGCGTATCGCGAACATAGTCGCCGGCGCGCGGGCGCAACAGCGCAAGCCGCCCCGCGACGTCGCGCACGACGAGATGACGGCCGTCGCCGGTGACGAGCAGGTCCGGCGCCGGCGTCGCCAGTGCCCAGATGGCGCCCGCCGCGACCGGCGCCAGCCCCCACCGGCGCCAGCGCGTGCGCCACAGGCAGATCCACAGCCCGCCTGCGACCAGCAGCGCGAAGGCGCCGCGCGGCATCGCCGGCAGCAGCGCGACGGCCCCCGGTGCATCGGCGGTCGCGTGGGCCAACCAGAGCAGGAAGGACAATGCCTGACCCGTCAGCCACCAGAACGGCGCGCCGAGACCGACCGTGTCGAACAGCAACGCCAGCGCCTCGAGCGGCATGATGACGAAGGTGGTGAGCGGAATGGCGACGACGTTCGCCGCCGCGCCGTAGAGCCCGGCCTTGTGGAAATGGAACAAGGCGATCGGCGTCAGCGCGATCTCGACGGCGAGGCCGGTGAGGACCAGCCCGAACAGGAAGCGGCCGATCCGCGCGACGGCGCCCTCGTCGCGGCGCGACAGCCAGTGCTGGATGCGCGGATTCTCGTGCAGGGCGACGATCGCGGTGATCGCGGCGAAGCTGAGCTGGAAGCTCGGCCCGACCAGCGATTCGGGCCAGAGCAGCAGCACGACGAGCGCGCCCACCGCCACCAGCCGCAGCGTCAGCGCCTCGCGGCCGAGCGCAATGCCGGCGAGCACCAGCAAGGCGGCGATGCAGGCGCGCACCGTCGGTACCTCGGCGCCGGTGAGCAACGTATAGGCGACCCCGGCCAGCGCCCCCGTCGCCGCGGCGACGAGGACGAGCCGGACGCGCAGCGCCAGCGTCGGGCTCAGTGCGAGCAGCTTCAGCGTCAGCAGCATCACCGCGCCCACCGCGGCGGTGAGATGCAGCCCGCTCACCGACAGCAGATGCGCAAGGCCCGATCGCCGCATCGCCTCGGCGTCGGCTTCGGAGATGCCGAACTGGTCGCCGGTGGCGAGCGCGGCCGCGATCCCCCCTTCCCCGCCGCCGAGCTGCCCGCGGACATGGGCGGCGAGCCGCTGCCGCCAGTCGGCGATGGTGGCGCGCCAGCTCTGGCCGGACGGCGCCGCGACCACGGTCACATCGAGCGCACGCCCGGTGCCGCCGATCCCCTGGAACCAGGCGGCCCGCGCGAAATCATAGGCGCCGGGCACCGCCATCGGCGCCGGCGGCATCAGCCAGGCGCGCACCCGGACGGTGGCGCCGGGCGCGAGACCCGCCGGCGCGTCGGCTTCGGGCAACGTGACGCGCAGCCGCCGCGGCATGGCGGGATCCTGCGGTGCGACGAGCAGGCGGAGCGTACGCTCGGCAGCCAGCGGCCGCACGGCGTCGATCGAGGCGGTGAGTTCAACCAGCCCCTCGCGCTCGAGCCTTGGCCCCGCTGCCCGCTCGCTCTTCCACCAGATGAGCCCGATGCCGATCGCCGCCGCCAGGCTGAACAAGGCAAGTGCCCGCCCCCAGCGCGTCCCGCCGGCCGTCGCCGCGAAGCCCAGCGCCAGCGCGCCCGCCCCGGCCGCGAAGGCCATCCAGCCGAACCGGTCGGGCAGCCAGAACCAGGCGGCGATCCCCGCCATCAGCCCGACGGGCAGCCACAGCGGCAGCTGATCGCGCTCCGCCTCGGCAAGATGCTCGACCCGCCTGCCCAAAGCCGTCATCCCGGACGTGATCCGGGACCCAAGAACGTCGGCCTCGACCAGATCGGCGATATCAGTGTTCATGGGTTCCCGCCTTCGCGGGAATGACGGAAAGGCGAAGGAAGCGCACCCGGACATGTCTGGGTAGGGCCGCCCCTTCCGCGCGGTCTGCTCCCTATGCTAGGGGCCCCTCCTTCCCCGGTCGCCATGCGGCCCATCCTTGGAGAATGCGCGCGTGAGCGCAAGCCCGATGCCCAGCAACGTCGTCACCCGCTTCGCACCCTCGCCCACCGGCTACCTGCACATCGGCGGCGCGCGCACCGCCCTGTTCAACTGGCTCTACGCCCGCCATTTCGGCGGCAGGTTCCTGCTCCGGATCGAGGACACTGACAAGGCGCGCTCCACCCAGGCGGCGATCGACGCGATCCTCGACGGCATGAAATGGCTCGGCGTCGATTGGGATGGCGAGGTCTGGTACCAATCCCGCTTCGCCGATCGACACGCCGAAGTGGCGCACCAGATGCTGGCGACGGGCGCGGCCTATCGCTGCTGGATGACCGCCGAGGAGCTGGCGGAGCAGCGCGCCACTGCGCAGGCCGAGCGCCGCCCCTTCCGGATCGTCAGTCCGTGGCGCGACCGCGACGACGGCCCGGCGGACCAGCCGCACGTGCTGCGTCTGCGGGCCCCGCAGGAGGGCGCGACGACGATCGACGATCAGGTCCAGGGGCCGGTCACCGTCCAGAATGCCGAGCTCGACGATTTCATCCTGCTCCGCTCGGACGGCACGCCGACCTACATGCTCGCGGTGGTGGTCGACGATCACGACATGGGCGTGACCCACATCATCCGCGGCGACGACCATCTCAACAACGCCTTCCGCCAATTGGGCATCATCCGCGCGATGGGCTGGACCGAGCCGGTCTACGCGCATGTGCCGCTGATCCACGGCGCGGACGGCGCCAAGCTCTCCAAGCGGCACGGCGCGCTCGGTGTCGAGACCTATCGCGACGAGCTCGGCATGCTGCCCGAGGCGGTGTTCAACTATCTGCTCCGGCTCGGCTGGGGCCATGGCGACGACGAGATCATCTCGCGCGAGGACGCCACGGCCTGGTTCGATCTGCCGCAGATCGGGCGCTCCCCGTCGCGTTTCGACATGAAGAAGCTGGAGAATCTCAACGGCCATTATCTGCGCGCCGCCGAGCCGCGCCGGCTTGCCACCCTGATCGATCGCAAGATCGAGGGCCGGCTGAAGCGCGGACTCGACTTCGCCGACATCGACCTGCTTGCCGCCGCGATGCCGCACCTGACGCCGCGGGCCAAGGATCTCAACGAGTTGGCCGACGGTGCTCTGTTCCTGTTCAAGGTGCGACCGCTGGACATGGACGAAAAGGCCGCCGTCCTGCTAGAAGGCTCCGCGCGGGATCTGCTCACCCTCGTGCACGGCAAATTGTCGGCCCTCGCCGACTGGACCGCCGAGGCGACAGAGCAGGCGGTACGGGAGGTTGCTGAGGCCGAAGGCGTCAAGCTCGGACAGGTGGCGCAGCCGCTGCGCGCCGCGCTGACCGGACGGGCCATGTCGCCGGGGATTTTCGACGTATTGGCGTTGCTCGGGCGCGACGAGAGCCTCGGGCGGATCGCCGACCAGATGGGGAAGGACCAAGACCATGGCGGATAAAGCCAGCCTGACGATCGGCGACAAGAATTTCGACTATCCGGTGATGTCGGGCTCGGTCGGACCCGACGTGATCGACATCCGCAAGCTCTACGGCCAGACGGACGTCTTCACCTACGATCCCGGCTTCACCTCCACCGCCTCCTGCCAGTCCCAGATCACCTATATCGACGGCGACGCCGGCATCCTTCTCCACCGCGGCTATCCGATCGACCAGCTCGCCGAGCAGTCGAACTTCATGGAGGTGTCCTATCTCCTGCTGAACGGCGAGCTGCCGGGCAGCGACGAGCTCGAGCAGTTCACCCGCACGATCACCCGCCACACCATGCTGCACGAGCAGCTCGCGACCTTCTACCGTGGCTTCCGCCGCGACGCCCATCCGATGGCGATCATGTGCGGCGTGGTCGGTGCCCTCTCCGCCTTCTACCACGATTCGACCGACATCACCGATCCCAGGCAGCGGATGATCGCCAGCCACCGGCTGATCGCCAAGATGCCGACGATCGCCGCGATGGCCTACAAATATTCGGTCGGCCAGCCCTTCCTCTACCCGCAGAACGACCTCAGCTACACCGGCAACTTCCTCAGGATGACCTTCGGCGTCCCGGCCGAGCCCTATGAGGTCAACCCGATCATCGAGAAGGCGATGGACCGGATCTTCATCCTCCACGCCGATCACGAGCAGAACGCCTCGACCTCCACGGTGCGCCTCGCCGGCTCCTCGGGCGCCAATCCCTTCGCCTGTATCGCCGCGGGCATCGCCTGCCTCTGGGGCCCGGCCCATGGCGGCGCCAACGAGGCGGCATTGAACATGCTGCGCGAGATCGGCCGGCCGGAGCGGATTCCGGAATATATCGCCCGCGCCAAGGACAAGGACGATCCGTTCCGCCTGATGGGTTTCGGCCATCGCGTCTACAAGAATTTCGATCCGCGCGCGAAGGTGATGCAGCAGACCGCGACCGAGGTGCTCGACGATCTCGGCATTTCCGATCCGGTGCTCGACACCGCCCGCGAGCTTGCCGAGATCGCGCTCAAGGACGACTATTTCATCGAGAAGAAGCTCTACCCGAACGTCGATTTCTATTCGGGCGTGATCCTCTCCGCGATCGGCTTCCCGACGACGATGTTCACCGCCCTCTTCGCTCTCGCACGCACCGTCGGCTGGGTCGCCCAGTGGAACGAGATGATCGCCGATCCCGAGCAGAAGATCGGCCGCCCGCGCCAGCTCTACACCGGCCCGACGCAGCGCGACTACGTGCCGGTGGGGAAGCGGTAAGGCACGTCCTTATCGTCATGCCAGCGAAGGCTGGCATCTCAGGCCGGAAAGGCTCGGCCCTTTTCCCTGAACCCGTCTTCATTGCGGTGACGTTATTGTCACGCACCGATCAAATCCGGGTATAAATCCCGCCAAGTCGGATTCTGCTCCTGAATAAGGCGCAGTTTCCAAAGCCGCTGCCAGGCCTTGATCGCCTTTTCGCGTGCGATGGCGTCCTCGATCCTGTCATGCATCTCGGCATAGACGAGGCGAATGACGTTGTACCGGCGACAGAAAGCGGACCCTTCCCCGTTCCTGTGCTGACTGACCCGCTGCGCCAAATCCGCCGTCACGCCGACGTACAGCACGCCGTGCGGCTTGTTCGTCATGATGTAGACCCAGCCCCCGCTCATGTGGCGACGTTAGCGACTTCTGGTCCCGAGATGCCAGCCTGCGCTGGCATGACGGTTAGGCGCGCGGCAACGTCAGCGTGAATCTCGCGCCCTGCCCCGGCGCGCTGTCCACGCCGAGGTCGCCACCCATCGCCCGCGCCAATCGGCGAGCGATGTAGAGGCCGAGGCCGGTGCCGCCGGGCTCCGACGGGTCGACCCGCTCGAACTTGCCGAAGATGCGCTCCTGATCGTCCGGCGCGATCCCCTTGCCCTGGTCGGCGACGATGACGAGGGCGAGGTCGCCCTCCTCCTCGACGCGTATCCAGACCTGCCCGCCCTCCGGCGTGTAGCGCACGGCGTTCGAGATCAGGTTGACGAGGATCTGGAGCGTGCGGGTGAAATCGCCGGTGGCCTTGAGCGCCTCGTCCTCGGCCGGCGCACCGATCCGCACATTCTGATCGGCAGCACGCACGGCGAGCAGGCCGGCGGCGCGGCGTGCGAGGTCGGCGAGGTCGATCTCCTCGGCCTCGGGCACGAAGTCCGCCCGTTCGATCGCCTGCAGGTCGACGAGATCGTTGACCAGGGCCAGCAGGTGGCGGCCTGCGGTCGCGATGTCGCTGGCATAGCCGGCATAGTCGCTGCGCAGCGGCCCCTCGTCGCGCGCGCGCAGGCGCTCGGCATTGTCGACGATCTCGGTCAGGGGCGCACGCAGCGCCTGATCGAGCCGCTCGCCGAACGCCGAGCCCTCGTGGGGCACCGCCGTCGCGGCCGGCGCCGGCGCCGCATCCTCGGCGCGCAGGCTGACTGCGGCACCGCGGAAGCCGGCGAACCGGCCCATGCCGTCGATCAGCGGCACGCCGGACAGGCGATAACGCCCCTTGCGGCCGGCGCGCAGCTCGGCGACCTGGCCGTCGAAGCGTCCGTGCTCGGCGAGCGCGGCGAGGATCGGGAGCGAGCCGTCCGCGCTTTCCCGAAAACGGAACAGGCGGGTGAGCTGCCTGCCGGTCAGCTCGCCCGCCGGCCGCCCGATCGCGGCGGCCGCGGCGGCCGAGAGCGCGGTCAGGCGCAGCGTGTCGTCGGTCTCCCAGGTCCAGTCGGCAGCGGCCCGAACGAAATCGGCCTCGCGCTCCGGCGGCGCGGTGGATTCGGCGGCCGGGCGCGCCGCCCATCCCGTGATCGAAAGCGCGACCTCGTCCCCTTCGGGGGCGGCGCGCACCCACAGGTCGATGTCCTGGTCGCCGTCGGCCGCGATCGCCGCGCGCGAAACGGTGATGCCGAGACGCCGCGCCAGCCGGGCGAGCGCCGCGATCTGCGGCACGGAGAGCGGCCCGCCCTCGCGTCCGCCGGCGCGTTCGTTGAGCGCCGCCAGCGGCGGATCGGCGGCGACCAGCCGACCGTCCGCATCGATGCGGCCGGTGACCGGACGCTCGTCGGTCAGGATGCTCATGCCGCCTCGCCGAGGTGCGTGCGCGTCGAGATGCGGGCGACGCTGGCGCGATAGGCCGGGTGGGCCTGCCAGAGCCGCAGCACCTCCTGCGCCGACGCACGATCGACCGTGTCGTAGAGCTCGAGCTGCGTCGCCACGGCCTCGCCCTCCGCGCCGGAGAGGAGCGGCCCGCGCGCGCCCAATGCCAGCAGCACCGCGCCGGCCTCGTCGCGTTCCAGCCCGGCGGCGCGCAGCAGCAGCGCCGGCCCGCGCCCGCGCGGATCGGAAAGCACCTCCCAGGCGGCCGCCATATCGAGCGCCGCGAGCGTCGCGACGCCGGCGAGGAAGAAGGGCAGCAGGCCGTCGCCGATGATCCGCGCCAGCGCCGCGCCGTCGAGCCGCCCGGCATGGTGAAGGCGGCGGGCGAGCTGGCGGGCGGCGGATTCGAGGCTCTCGCCCTCGTCATAGCCGGCGATCAGCGCGCTCGCCGCTTCCTCGATCGCCGCATCGACGCCGGTCGCGTGATGATGCTGGACGACATATTGGCGCAGCGCCGCCGCGACCATCCAGACCAGTTTGTGCTGCAGCTCCGCCGGCAGCTCGACCTGGCCCAGCACCGGCTCCTGGAAGCGGTCGAAGCGCCGGCTGCGCGCGATCACCAGCGCCATCGCCTCCGAGGCGATATGCTCGTCCGCGTCGCGCACCAGCTCGAACAGATAGTCGTCGCGCCCGGCCGGCGCCCCCGCCTTCCAGAAGCGATGCTCCTCGGCGCGGCGGACCAGGACGGTGGTGAGATCGGCATCGCGCAACACCTGCGCGCGCTCGAGGATCGGGAGCGCGATCGGGACATGGGCCGAGCTCAGCGCGGCATGGAGCGCCTCGTTGGCCGCGAAGCGTCCGGCGAGGCGCGTGCGCAAATCGTCCTCGATCGAGGCGACGAGCCGGGTCAGGAGCGAGGCCGCCGTCAGCCGCTGCCATTCGGTGAGGCGCGCCCGATCGGGCAGCAGCAGGTCGGTCGCCGCCACGGCAAAGCGCTCGCGCGCCGCGGCCAGCAGCAGGCGCGCGGCGTCACCCTGTCTCACCTGCCTCGTCGCTTCCGGCCCGGCCATCGCCGGGGCTTAGCGCGAACAGGGTTGCGCTGTCGTTAAGGCAACCCGCCAGGCGCCCGAAATCGCCGCGCCGGACTGCGAAGCGCCCCGTTTTGGGTCAGCGACACGCGCAAGTCTTGCCGCCGAGGTCGCTGCGGATGCGCTACCGCCCCGCCCTTCGCTCCTGTAAGGAGCTGCGCGTGGCGGCGGCCCCATGCGTTCGATCCGCCGCCGGTCGTCTCGCGGAGGCAGTCATGCGCGGCGTGGATTTCAGCTCGTGGCAGAGCATCCTGGCGACCCTGATCGGCCTCGCGCTGGTCGCGCTGATCGGCGTCGGCATCCGCCTCGTCGTGATGATGACGATCCAGCAGCGCCGCGAGCGGATGAACCGCCAGATCAACGAGCGCCTGCGCACCCTCATCGCCGCCTACAAGGTCCTCGGCGGCTCGTTCACCGGCACCCTCACCGTCGATCCCACCCATTTGCGCGACCTGCGCCGCGGCGACGCGACCGAGACGGCCGAGGCGGAAGACCCGGCTCCCGGGTCGGACCGTCCGCGGCGCATCCGCGACGCCGTCGAGGCCGCGCTCTCCGACATCATCCTGCTCGGCACCGAAGAGCATGTCCGCCTCGCCGAACGGGCCGCGCGCGAGCTGGTCGCCGGCCGTCCGGTCCACACCCACGCGCTCGTCGTCGCGCTGCGCAGCTTCATCCGCGCGGCGCTCGACCTCGATCCGATTCCCGCCGATCTCGACATCCCGATGCAGGGCCCGACCCGCCCGGCGGGCGCCGGCGGCGGCCGCGGCAAGGCCGAGCGCGGCGGCGGCGACGCCCGGCAAGACGGCGGCGGGCGCGGCGGCGGAGGAACGGGCGCGGGCATGGGCGGCATGGGCATGGGGCTCGGCCTCGGCACGGCGGCCGCAGCCGGTGACGATCCGCCTACACCCGGTCTGCAGCCTTAGAGTCCGCAGCCCCCGGACCCTCGGGCGCATCGACTCGGTCATTTGGCGGGACCATTCATTCTCGCCTTTCATTTGCTGACGAGACAGGCATTCTGCCGATCGTCCGGAACCGAAGTCGGGGAGTACAGGGGCATGCCGAGGGGGAACGAGATGCGGCCCGACTGGGGCGTGGACCCGGACGTCGACGAGGATTTCCCCGATGACGAGACGATCGAGCGCGAGCTGCGGGATTACCGGCGAGAATCGACCAGGCGCAACATTCGATCGCTCGTGGTCGGGGTGATCGGGACATCTCTCCTCGCCTGGTTCTTCCTCTCGATGCACTTCCAGCGGATGGAACTGGTGCGGCTGGTCCGGTCCGGCGGCGGCGAAGTCCGATACATGGCGGGCGATACGTCCTGCAAGAACACGCCGCGGCGCGGGTGGCGCGGGACGATCGGATCGGCGGCGGTGGGAACGCAGGTCGATGTCGTTGCACGGGAGAGGGGATGGGCGCTGATCGACCTCTACGGCAATCCCTGCTGGGTCCCGGAATGGTCGCTGGGCCCGACCCGCCCGGACCTGCCGGCAATCTACCGATGCGGCCGGGAGTGTCACGCCCGAGCGCCGGAGGGATGGGACGAAGAGCAGGAAAGGCTCGCCTGCACGCGCAATGTCCTGAGCCGCCTGGGCTGCTCTCTGGACAGCCTCGTCAGGCGCACCGGCGCCGCGGGCTGATCCCCCCGTTTTACGGTCCGGGCACCACAACGCCGCCTGCCTGCAGCGCGATCAATTTTAGGCTGTATCGTCATTGCAAGGAGCGAAGCGACGAAGCAATGACGAGGTGCTTCAGGCCAAGCTGATCATGCCCTAGATGCAGTTCTGCCTCAGGTCGGCGACGACATCGTCTGCGCCGATCGTATGGAAGGCCGCGACGAATCGTGCCCCGCCGCTCGGCGCGGCCAGCTCGACCTCGAAGCGCCGTGAGCCGGCGAGCGAAGAGATGAAATCGGAGGACGCCGGATCGTCGGGATCGGTCAGGGCGATCGTCCCTTCGCTGACGACGATCCGCCGCACGACAGGCTGGCCCTGATCGAGGCGCACGCGGACCGCGCGCAGCGGCTCGCCCGATCCGGACGGTCCCAACCGATCCGTGAACAGGACGGCGCGGATCCGCTCGTTGGGCCTGCAGGTCATGCTGAGCTCGCTATCGCCGTCGATCGATGGCAGGCGAAAGTCGTAAGTGACCTCGTTCCTGGCATGGTCGCTGGCAATGCGGTCCTGCCAGCCGGCCGGTCCCGAGAGGAGAAAAACGTAGATCACGACCGAGCCGATGATGCCGAGGCAGGCAAAGCCGACGATCAAGGATACCCGTTCCATCGCGACGCGCCTATCATGGTTACGCCGCCGAAAGAACAACGAGACGGCACCATGATCGCAATAATGGCGATCGAAGCACGTGGCCGCGGTCTCGAAGCAGCGGTTGAGAAGGATAAGGGCTGACACGGCGCCCTTTCGTCATCCCGAACTTGATCCGGGATCCAGCTACACTTTTCCAGTGTTGCGGATGCTTACCATATCAGCGTGACGAATGCCAAATAGACTAACCCATATGGATCACAATCCACCTCGCGTCAGCCACTCGTCTTGCGCCCTCCGGAGCGCGACGCTTTCTTTGACCCCCGCATCCCGGCCGTCATGCCTAGCTTGACCGTGGCCGCAACAGCAGCGGTCGTGGCCGCGGTGGCGATCAAAGCGTCCGCAAGGCCTTTGGCTTTGCGCCCGGCAAATGCCCGCTCGACGGCCCTCACCAGTTGCGGCGCCGCCCAGGTGATCTCCTGCCGCTTCAGCTTGAGGACGCGCACGACATCCCTGACGCCCTCATCGTTGCCGGCTTCCAGCAGGACGACGGTGCCGGGATGCGGCGCGTTCAGATGATGCTGAAGCCCGAAGCTGCGGCCCTCGCCGAGGTCGATCACCGCGGCGTCGAAATCGTCGAGCGAATCATGGTCCCGCGCGAATGTCACCCCCGCCCGCCGCGCAAGCTCGGCCGGCGCGAGCGTCAGCTGCAACGCCTCCATCTCCAGCCCCAGCGGCCATTCGTCGAGCGGAATCTGACGGGTCATCTAGGCCTCGGATGGGTGTTCTTCGTTACCACGATGGCGATCTTAGCATAATCATCGTCGATCCTCACCACGCCCGGATCGCCGGGCACCCAGCGGACCTGCCCGGGCGGACTTCCCTTATGCGGCGCGACATCGGTCCAGAATTCGATACCGATCCTATCCGGCGGCAGCGGGCCGTCATAGGCCTGCGGCTGCGGAATATCGCTGCCACGCGGGGGCTTACCCCACAGTTCCGAACTGGCCACGATCTTCGCCGCATCCTCATCGGTCTGCGACGTACTGCTGACGCGATGATAAGGTCCGTATTTCGGCAAGGCCCCTCCAGCACCATGGATTAGGTGAATCGGGCTCGCGAAGAAAGGGTTTATCTACAATGATTGTTGATCATCTTTGATTTACTGTCCTGTTACTTCAGCTTTGCTGCCATCTGGAGCTTCCCGGATCGAGCACACAGCCAAGGGATTCAAAACAGCAGCTGGGGAGATTAGGGACTGACCACCCCTCTTTGTCATCTCGGACTTGATCCGGGAATGCGCGGCGAGTGGAGCAACGGGAATTGGGTGCACCATCATCGCAAACCCTGGCATCGCAATCCCGTAGAGCCGCCAGCCGACCGGGCGCCGATTGGGCGTGAGCAGCCCGACCTTCTCATAGATATGTAGCGCCCTGATCGAGGTCCTCGCCGGAACCCAGCCTGTGTGCGGCGATCAGAGGGGCGTCGCCGGACAAGGAGGACGCCCATAATATGCGGAGGAGATCACCCGCGATGCGGACGACCTCCTCCTCCTTTTCAAGCGGCCGCAATCAGGCCATGCGCCCGAAGTGCGGCAAGAATCGCGTTGATCTTAGGCACTTCGTCGCCACCCTTCGCGTCGGTGATCGGCGGTTGCTGCGAGGAAACGACCTGAACCGAGTCGACCTTGAGCGTCCCTGACAAATAGGCGTCGCGGAAACTCTGGCCGGCAAAGCCGAGATCGACTTTGGCATCGGTCAGCGGCCAGAACGACTGGCCGTCCGCCGCGAACACGAGCTTGGTAATCGTTCCATCAGGCGCGCGCGCGGCGAAAATCTGCCCGAGCCCGTTGGCCATGGCATCGAAGTTGACATAGCCGCCGCCGGACGAGATCCGGCACTGTTCCGGCACGTTGATCCCACCTACGCTCAGTAGCGCGTCGCCATATACTGAACCGCCGAAAATCGACCCGTAGTTGATCAACTGATCGCCCCGCAACGATGTGCGGCCGCCAACATTCAGTTCTCCATAGAGTAGCCCAATCACGACGACATTCTTGTTGTTCCAATCGTAGGACGGGCCGTCGGCATGCTGCGTGAAGCAATTGGCCACGAACGAGAAATCGGCGTCCTCCAAGAAAATGTCTCGCTTGCCAGGCGCCAGCGAGTCGCCGTGACGCAGGATCGCCTTGAAGCTGTTCGCCACTGACGCGTAGCCGCCATTGCCGGCAGCGTGGATGAGGTGCCCCGCGTAGGGACCGGAATCCTGATCCCAGAAGCTGAGATTCTCGATCGTCCACCCCCGAGCGTTTGCGAACTTAATACCACCGCCCCGGCATTTCTCGAAATTGATGTGGCGAAACGTATTGTTCACCAACCAGCTGTCGGAAGCTGCGCTGGCGATATCAAAGAAGGGCGCGGCATAGGCCTGATGGACGCGCAGATTCTCGAAAATATTCTCGTTGAAACTGGGGCCTTTCACCGGATCGGTGCGGATATGGACTCCGGAAACGGTGGAGCCGGGGTGCAGATACCAGTCACCACCGTGGAACCGGCTGTCATAGACTTCGCCATGGGGGGCGTGGATGACATGCTTGGCCGGATTGGATTGTGCGATATCGACATGATCCATCTCGAACAGGGTGCAGCCCTTGCGTCCCACCGAGATGATGTGGCCGCCGGTACCCGCATTGGTCAGTGCGAGTCGCCGGAACGCCGAGGCGCGCTGGATCTGAGTGGCGCCGATCTCGACGACCGATGCATTTGCAGTCGTCTGGCGAATGATTGACCCTGCACCTTCGCCTTCGATGACGAGGCTCATCGGATGAGGCGCGTCGAGTATGATCGGGCTGGCAATGGCGTAGGTCTTGCGCCCGATCCTGAGCGTGCCCCCGCCCTGACTCTGCAATGCGCTCAGCGCGTCTGTGAATGCGCCGCTATCGTCGGCCATCCCGTCTCCGACAGCGCCAAAGTCATCGACGTGCACGACATCCCTCAGCTTACCCTGCACCGTGCGTGCCGTCGCTCCCGCGCCATCGGCAATATGCTCGACGAGCGTCGAGCCATTGTCGGCGGCAAGCTGGGTATCCGTAACGTAAGCCATGTCGTCCTCCGCACTTGGGTTTCAGAGGCGACCGGATCGCAGATGAAATCCTACATTAATCCAACAAAATGATCCGTCTGACTCTGCGCTCCTCGGCAGTCGGCCCCTGAATCCGGGCAAGCGCAGGCACGTTTCGCGCGGCTGGGCCCGCAACACCCTCCCCGCTTGCCCCCTTCCCGCTCTTCCCCTATATGCGCGCCCGTACAGCGGGCGGTTGCACTCGCGGCAGCCAGGATAAGGCAGCGTGTTTTGGGTGAGGCCAACTCTCAGCTCACCTATTATCCAAACGTAGGTCGCGGTCGCTACTAGGAAAGGTGGCGCGATAGGTGTTTGTTCATTTCGAACATCGATACCTTGTCCTTGCCAAATATCTTCTTCAGTTTATCATCGGCCAGGATTTCGCGCTTGTTCTTGGGGTTCTGGAGGTTGTTTTTCTTGATGTGGTCCCAGACTTTGCTGACGACCTGGCTGCGCGGCAGCGCCGCACCTCCGGTGATGACCGCGAGGTCATCGGACGGCCGCACAGGTCGCGTCAGGCCGCTTGCAGCCTTTGCCGAATGACGCTTCCCCAGCAGGGGCTCGCCAGTGGCCCCACTGTTGTCGATTCTGACGCCCTTCCTGCTGCTGGCGATGAATCGGGCAGCACGATCGTTCGCCATCAGATCACCTCCATTTCGAGCGTTCGGGTCCCACTGTCGTAACCAGTGACCCGCAACTTTGTACCTCTCGGGAGAAGAATCTCCTCCTCGGCGGGAAAGTCGGAATAGGGCGCCACATCAAGGGCGAGGCTGCCTGCAGGAATATGAATCTTCATTATCAGGCCCTCCGGCGGAATAGCCGCAAAGAACGACGCCTTCTTGGGATCGCGTGAGGTACTGACATATGCATCGTCGATCACGACGGACCCGGTGCGAAGGCCGCTGCTCCTTAGATAGGACGCATAATTGTCGCTGACACCCCTGAAAACAACCTGCTCGGCAGGAAGCAGGCTTTTGGCGATGGCCCGGTCGAGCGCTTCAATGGTGGATTTGACCTTGTCGTCACATCCGCCATCGCCACGGAGGCATGCGTTGATCGCACGATAATAGGACGAAGTGTAGGCCGTGACGGCCGATTTCTCCTCCGTCGTAAGTATTGCCATCGAAGCCCCCCTGAAAGCAGAGACAAGCAAAAATATTCGGAACGATCAATTTGATTTCGGCATCGATACGTTATCACCCTGCCTGGCAGGTCACCTTTCCGCGATGGCCGCGCCGTCCCGCCTAATGGCCATTCTCCTCCAGGCTGGGTCCCGCATGGCACTTGCCCCCTCCCCGCTCTTCCCCTATATGCGCGCCCGTCCGGCGGGCGGTTGCGCTCGCGGCAGCCAGGATAGGGCAGCGCGTTTGGGTGGGCATCTCAGCTCCGCCCCAGCGCGCCTTTTTGCTTTCCTGCGCGGGCCGCGGCCTCTCCGATCCAACGGGCGCCGCAGCGGCATGGGGCCGTTTCGGCATGCTGGTGCAAAAGACCGGGGGAGGTGCGTTCCCGCTCTAAGGGAACGCTCCCCAGGCAAACGTTAGTTTGGACTCCTTTTCATATGGCCACCACGGCAAATCCGACCCGCGACGATTTCGCGGCGCTCCTCAACCAATCCCTCGGCGGCGAGAACGAAAGCTTCGAAGGCCGCGTCGTCGTCGGCACCATCACCGCCATCGAGAACGACATGGCTGTCATCGACGTCGGCCTGAAGTCGGAAGGCCGCGTTCCCTTGCGCGAGTTCACCACGCCGGGCCAGAAGTCCGACCTCAATGTCGGCGACCAGGTCGAGGTCTATGTCGACCGCATCGAGAATGTGAACGGCGAGGCGATGCTGAGCCGCGACCGCGCCCGCCGCGAAGCCGCCTGGGACAAGCTCGAGACCGAGCACACCGCCGGCAACCGCGTCGAGGGCGTGATCTTCGGCCGCGTCAAGGGCGGCTTCACCGTCGATCTCGGCGGCGCCGTCGCCTTCCTGCCCGGCAGCCAGGTCGACATCCGCCCGGTCCGCGACGTCGGCCCGCTGATGGACCTGCCGCAGCCCTTCCAGATCCTCAAGATGGATCGCCGCCGCGGCAATATCGTCGTCTCGCGCCGCGCGATCCTCGAGGAGACCCGCGCCGAGCAGCGCTCGGGCCTCATCCAGAGCCTCGCCGAGGGCCAGGTGGTCGACGGCGTCGTCAAGAACATCACCGATTATGGCGCGTTCGTCGACCTCGGCGGCATCGACGGCCTGCTCCACGTCACCGACATTTCCTACAAGCGCGTCGGCCATCCGAGCGAGGTGCTGAACATCGGCGACACGGTGAAGGTGCAGATCGTCCGCATCAACCGCGACACCCAGCGCATCAGCCTCGGCATGAAGCAGCTCGAATCCGATCCGTGGGAGGGTGCGGCCGCCAAATATCCGGTCGACGGCGTGTTCAAGGGCCGCGTCACCAACATCACCGAATATGGCGCCTTCGTCGAGCTCGAGCCGGGCATCGAGGGCCTCGTCCACGTCTCCGAGATGAGCTGGACCAAGAAGAACGTCCATCCGGGCAAGATCGTCTCCACCTCCCAGGAGGTCGACGTCTCGGTGCTCGAGGTCGACGAGGAGAAGCGCCGGATTTCGCTCGGCCTCAAGCAGGCGCAGGCCAATCCGTGGGCGAGCTTCGCCGAGCAGCACCCGGTCGGCGCCGAGGTCGAGGGCGAGGTCAAGAACGCGACCGAGTTCGGCCTGTTCATCGGCCTGCCCGGCGACGTCGACGGCATGGTCCACATGTCGGACATCGCCTGGGGCGTGTCGGGCGAGGAGGCCCTGAATCTGCACCGCAAGGGCGAGGTCGTGAAGGCCGTCGTGCTCGATGTCGACGTCGAGAAGGAGCGCATCTCGCTCGGCATGAAGCAGCTCGAGCGCGGCGGCGTCGCCAAGGGCGCGAGCACGGGCAGCGGCGTCAACAAGAACGAGATCGTCACCGTGACCGTGCTGGCGGTCAATGACGGCGGCCTCGACGTCCAGGTCGGCGACGACGGCGCGACCGGCTTCATCAAGCGCAACGATCTCGGCCGCGACCGCGACGAGCAGCGCCCGGAGCGCTTCCAGCCGGGCCAGAAGTTCGACGCGATGGTGACCGGCTTCGACCGCTCGAAGAAGCCGACCTTCTCGGTCAAGGCGCTGCAGATCGCCGAGGAGAAGCAGGCGGTCGCCCAGTACGGCTCGTCCGATTCGGGCGCCAGCCTCGGCGACATCCTCGGCGAAGCCCTCAAGCAAAAACAAAGCTAACGAATATTACCGGGCGGGTGCGTACGCGCCCGCCCGGTTCGTTTCGGTTTCGTTTCGTTAACTAGCGCCTTTGAATTGCACGGAATTTCGCGCGATCCCCGATTGCATTTTGCCCGCATCGGTGCGACTAACCTGAATCAGCGGCGGCGTTTGGGGACGTGCCGCTTTCCGGCTGCGTCTCAAGCCATGCGTCTTCTTGAAGGGGGCAAGCGTGATTCGATCTGAACTCGTGCAGAAGCTGTGCGACGACCACCCCGATCTCACGCTGAAGGAGGTCGAACGCGTCGTCTCGGCATTCTACGATGCCATCATCGCCCAGCTGCAGGATGGCGGCCGCGTCGAGCTCCGCGGCTTCGGCGCCTTTTCGACCCGGGGTCGCGATGCCCGCAAGGGCCGCAACCCGCGCACCGGTGATCCGGTCGACGTCGACGCCAAGCGCGTTCCCTATTTCAAGCCCGGCAAGGAAATGCGCGAGCGGCTGAACGTCTGACGTTCGGGTGCCGCGCCTAGCCGCCGGCTTCGAAGGCGGTCGCGGCGTCCTTCCGCGCAAACGTCAGGTTGACTGACCGGGCGCCGCCCGGCCGCGTCCGATGACGCGCCCCGTGCGGCACGGTCAGCATCTCCCCGGGAGACAGCACCACTTCGCCGGCCTCGAACTCGATGACGAGTTGACCTTCGACGACGAGGAAGGTCTCGTCGGAATCGGGATGGATGTGCCAGGGGAAACCCTCAGTCATCACGCTCAGTCGGATCTCGTGGTCGTTCACATCGGCGAGCGAGCGATTGTGATAGTGCTCGGTGATCGTTGCGCCGAGCGCGGCAGGATTCAGCCGCCGTGGCGGTTGCGTGGCTTTGATGGTCTTGCCCATTCGACTTTTATGATCACGCCATTCTCTGCGTGACCAATCAAAACGATCGAACGGACCACAAGTTCGGCCTATGCCTGCCTACGCAGCAGGAAATGCGCACGGAACCTTGACCAATGCCGCGCCGTCCGCGCACGACGCAAATGTGCGGACGTGGCGGAACCGGTAGACGCTGGAGACTTAAAATCTTCTGCCCGCAAGGGCGTGCGGGTTCGAGTCCCGCCGTCCGCACCAACACAGCCTGGCGCAGCCGCAAGCGCCGCCTCGAAGGGTCATGACAGGTGCCCTACGATCTGCGTGGGACCTGCGCGTCATCGTCGTTTCAGCGCGTTTCGTCGCTAGCGTTGCACCCTTTCCCCGATGCGTCAGTTGCGGCCTTTGCATCCACTGGCCGATGGAAAGGGGTTCAGATGTTCAGTCGCGTACTCACACCGCTTGCGTGCATTGCATTGGTTGCCACGCCGGCGATGGCACAAGCCTCTGCCCAGTCTCTTTCGCTCCAGCCTCTCGCCGCGCGAGCAGGCGCGGATATGGACGACGCCAATTCCGTGGAGGGTGGCGGTTGGCTTGCGCCGGCTGTTGCCGCGGCGATCGTTATCGCGGGCATCCTGACCGCGACGGGCGTGATCTTCGACGACGACGACGAGCCCACCAGCCCGTAGAGCGGCTTTCGAAGGGCCGGGGTGGGGTCCGCCCCGGCCTTTTTGCAGCTGCAATCAGGCCTTCAAGTCAGCGTCGGCCCGAACGGCCACCCATTCGCAGCGCGCCAGGCTGATCGGATCGAGGAACATGCCGCCCATGCGCAGGCCGATTTGCCAGCGCACCTGTGCATGGACCCGACCGATTCCCGGCACGTCCAGGACGACATAGCTGCCGATCCGTACGACCTCGTCGCATTCGGCCATGAAGCCGCATGTGGAAACGTCACGGACCTTCACCTGGATGGTGTAGCGGTCCTGCGCATTCAGGCTGGCAGGACAATTCACCGCGAGGCGCGACGAACGACGATGCTGGAAACCGTCCTCCAGCTCTTCGGCAGACATGTCCGCAGCGGCGCGTTCCATCGTCGATCCCTAGCGCGGGTTCGGTGAAGGAGGAGTAAAGGCGGGGCTGCTTTTCCGCTGTCAGCAGGTAAAAGAGCGCGACCGGCAGCCGATGGTCGGCGTCGACATGGTGCGAGTGAATGGCGTTCAGAAGGCTCATGCTGGTCCTTGTCGGCGGCGCTGCGGCGCTGCTGGCGAGCTGCCGGCCGCAAGCGACCGGGCCGATCACCGTGAGCGCGATCGGTTCGGCGCCGCAACTCGTGAACCCGAACCTGAGACCGCTCGATCCGCCCGCCGCCTTCCTGACCGAGGCCGTCGCCCAGGGCCTCGTTCGCTTCGATGCGAGCGGCGAGATCGAGCCGGCGCTGGCGCAAAGCTGGATCGTTTCCGACGATGGCCTGCGCTATACCTTCCGCATCCGCCGGCTGACCTGGTCGGACGGGCAAAGGGTGACGGCCGAGCAGGTCGCCGCGCGGCTTCGCGCCGCGATCAGCCGGGCGAGCCGCAATCCGTTCAAGCCGATCCTCGCCGCCATCTCGGACGTCGTCGCGATGACCGACGAGGTACTGGAAATCCAGCTGCGCGGGCCTCGCCCCAATTTCCTGCAGGTCCTCGCCCAGCCGGAGATGGGGTTGCTGCTCAACGGTCGCGGTACCGGCCCCTATCGCGTCGAAGGCGAAGGCAATGCGCCGCTCCATCTCGCTTTGCCTCAGCCGGACGATGACGATCGTCCGCGCGATCCCGTGCCCGACATCCTGCTCTGGGGCGAGCCGCCGGCTTATGCCGTTACACGGTTCGTCGCCGGCGAGGTCGAACTGGTGACCGGCGGCTCGATCGGCGACCTCGCCTATGCGCGCGTTGCCGACCTGCCGCGCGGGGCGCTCGTCTTCGACCGGCCGCAGGGCCTGTTCGGACTGGTTTTCACCAGTGCGGAAGGCCCTTTGGCGGCCGTCGAAGTGCGTCGCGCGCTCAGCATGGCGGTCGACCGTGCGGCGCTGGCGCGCGCCCTCGACGCCGGCTTCGAGGCGCACCTGGGGCTGGTGCCCGGCGGCACAGCCGAGCTCCCGCGCCCGGCGGCGCCAGACTGGGCCGCCGAGCCGCTGCCGATGCGGCGCGAACAGGCCGCGGCGGCGATCGCCGCCCTCGGCCCGGATACATCGCTGCGGCTGCGTGTCGCGATCCCGAACGGGCCCGGCTACGAGATCATGTTCTCTTCGCTGCGTCGCGACTGGGCGCGGATCGGCGTCGAGGCGATGCGGGTCGCGCCTGGCGCGGCCGCGCACCTGCGGCTGGTCGATGCCGTGGCGCCGGCGAACCTGCCCACCTGGTACCTGCGTTTCTTCACCTGCGACGCGAGCCCGGTCTGCGATGCGGCGGTCGACGAGACGCTGCAGCGCGCTCGCCTCGCGGCCACCGCCGCCGAGCGACAGGCGGCGCTCGCCGAGGCAGACCGTTCCCTCGCCGCCCTGACACCCTATATCGCGCTGGGCGGTCCGGTCCGCTGGTCGCTGGTATCCCGCCGGCTGACCGGATTTCGCCCGAACGCTTTCGCGCGCCACCCGGCGAGCGAGTTGATCGCGGAGGGGTTTTGAGTGGCAATCGACCGTGAAGCGCTGGGCCGGATGGCGGATCAGCTTCCGCTCGGCCGCGACCCGCATTCGGTGCGCCGGCGGATCGAGGCGATGGAGACGATGCTCGAGCGGCTGTTCGTCGTGCCGGGGATCAACCGGCCGGTGGGCCTTGATGCGATGATCGGCCTGGTGCCGGTGCTGGGCGACGTCGTCACGACCGCGATGGGCGCCTGGCTGGTCTGGGAGGCGCGCAATCTCGGCATGTCGAAATTCCATCTCGCGCGGATGGTCGGCAATGTCGGCATCGACACCGCAATCGGCGCAATCCCGCTGGTCGGCGACCTGTTCGACTTCGCCTTCCGCTCGAACAGCCGCAACTTGAGGATGATCAAGCGCCATCTCGACAAGCACCACCCCGCCGCCCGTACGATCGAGGGAGAAGTGGTCGGGCGAGGAACCGGCTAGAGCGTGGCGAAGTCGAGCCCGATGTCGGCTGCCGGCGCGGACTGGGTGATCCGGCCGACCGAGACGTAGGTCACACCGGTCTCCGCCTTCGCCCGGATCGTATCGAGGGTGACGCCGCCGCTCGCCTCGGTCGGCACCCGGCCGCCGATCAGCGCCACCGCCTCGCGCAGCGTCGCCGGATCCATATTGTCGAGCAGCAGATGCGTCGCCCCCGCGTCGAGCGCCGGCACGATCTGGTCGATCCGGTCGACCTCGACCATGATCCGCTGCACCCCCGATGCTACGGCCCGGCGCACCGCCTCTCCCACCGAGCCGGCGACGGCGACATGATTGTCCTTGATCATCGCCGCATCGTCGAGCCGCATCCGGTGGTTTTGCGCGCCGCCCATCCGGGTCGCATATTTTTCCAGCACCCGCAGGCCCGGAATGGTCTTGCGGGTGTCGAGCAGGATCGCGCCGGTTCCGGCGATCGCGTCGACATAGCGCCGGGTCAGCGTCGCAATGCCGGAAAGGTGCTGGACGGTGTTGAGCGCCGGGCGCTCTGCGGTGAGCAGCGCCCGCGCATTGCCGCGCAGCCGCATCAGATCGGTGCCGGCCGGAACGGATTGACCCTCCTCGGCCAGCCGCGCGATCTCCATCTCGGGATCGAGCGCGCGGAAAAAGGCTTCGGCGATCGGCAGGCCGGCAACGACGATCCCATCGCGGCTGTCCATCACGCCTGAGAAGCGCGCATCGGCCGGAATCACGGACGCCGAGGTGACGTCGCCATGATCGCCCAGGTCCTCCTCGAGCGTCGCCGCG
Source organism: Sphingosinicella sp. LHD-64 (assembly GCF_031157375.1). GTDB lineage: Bacteria > Pseudomonadota > Alphaproteobacteria > Sphingomonadales > Sphingomonadaceae > Allosphingosinicella. The sequence continues at coordinate 729,295 of NZ_JAVIFV010000004.1, read as the reverse complement.
ACGAAGCGATCGAGATCGAAGCGTTCGAGCGCGAAACGGGTCATGCGCCGGCCACGATCCGCTCGGCCTCGGCAAACAGCGCCGGATCGACCCGGGCATCAGCCGCCGCCGCATTCTCGTCCACCTGCTCGGGCCGCGACGCGCCGATGATGGCGGAGGCGACGTTCGGCTCACGCAGCACCCAGGCCAAAGCGAACTGGGCGAGGCTGAGCCCGGCCTCGGCGGCCACCGGCTTCAGCCGCTCGACCCCCTCCAGCGTCGGGCGGGTGAGGAAGCGATCGATCCAGCCGCCCATCTCGTCGCTGGTTGCCCGGCTGCCGGCAGGCGGCGGCGCGTCCGGACGATATTTGCCGGTCAGCACGCCCTGGGCGAGCGGCGACCAGACGATCTGCGAGATGCCGTTCGCCGCGGATAGGGGTATCACTTCGGCCTCCGGCGCGCGCCAGAGCAGCGAATATTGCGGCTGGCTCGACACGAAGCGCACCACCCCCGCCATGTCGATCGCCGCACGGATCTTGTCCGCCGGCCATTCGGAGAAGCCGACATGGCGGGCCTTGCCGCCCTCGACCGCGCGGGTCAGCGCCCGCATCGTCTCCTCGAGCGGGGTCTCGTCATCATAGCGGTGGCATTGATAGAGATCGACGTAATCGCACCCGAGACGCCGCAGCGACGCATCGAGCTGCTTTTCGATCTGCGCCGCCGACAGGCCCCGGTCGGTGTCCGACATCGGGAAATAAACCTTGGTCGCCAGCACATAGCTGTCGCGCGGGCGCCCGGCGAGCGCTTCTCCCAGAAACGTTTCTGCGGCACCGCGGCCATAGGCGTTGGCAGTGTCGATGAAATTGATCCCGACATCGAACGCGCGATCAAGGCACGCCCGCGCCTTTTCCGCCTCGACGCCCACGCCATAGGTCAGCCAGGAGCCGAGCGAGATGGCGGAAACCTCGAGATCGCTGTCGCCAAGTCTGCGGTAGTGCATCGGGCGAATCCCCTCATGGCTGGAGCACGGCCGCGCCCTCGATAGCGCCCGTGCGCAGCCGGTCCAGCGCGACATTGGCCTCGGCCAGCGGAAAAACGGTGACGTGCGTCTTCACCGGGACCTGTGCCGCGATGTGGAGGAATTCCCGCCCGTCCGCGCGGGTGAGGTTCGCGACCGAGAGGATGCTGCGTTCGCCCCAGAGGTCCGCATAGGGAAAGGCCGGAATGTCGCTCATATGGATGCCGGCGCAGACGACACGGCCGCCCTTGCGGACATGGCGGAGCGCCACCGGCACCAGCCCCCCGACCGGCGCGAACAGGATCGCCGCGTCGAGCAGCTCCGGCGGCGCCTCGTCCGATCCACCCGCCCAGCCGCAGCCGAGCGACCGCGCGAAATCCTGCGCGGCCGCATCGCCCGTGCGGGTGAAGGCATGGGCCCGCCGCCCCTGCCAGGTCGCGACCTGGGCGAGGATATGGGCGGCGGCGCCGAACCCGTAGAGGCCGATCGCTTCCCCTGCCCCGGCGAGCCGCAGCGCGCGGTAGCCGATCAGCCCCGCGCAGAGCAAAGGTGCCGCCTCGGCATCGCCGAACCGGTCCGGGATCGGGAAGCAATAGCGCGCATCGGCCACGACATGGCTCGCAAAGCCACCATCGCGGGTAAACCCGGTGAACAGCGGCGCGTCGCACAGATTCTCCTGCCCCGTCTGGCAATAGAAGCAGCGGCCGCAGGTCTGCGCGAGCCAGGGCACGCCGACCCGGTCGCCGACCGAGAAACCCTCCGAACCCGCGCCCAGGGCCCTCACCCGCCCCACGATCTCGTGCCCGGGCACGATCGGCAGCGGTCCGTTGAGATCGCCCTCGGCGACATGGAGATCGGTGCGGCAGACGCCGCAGGCGGCCACCTCGATCAGCAGCTCGCCGGGTCCCGGCATCGGGATCGGCCGCTCGACCATCCGGAGCGGGGCGCCGGGCCGCTCCACCTGCATCGCCTGCATCATTCCACCAGTCTAGGACTGCCAGCCTCCGGTTCATAGCCTGCGACAATTCCCGTCATACCGGCGAAGGCCGGTATCCAGCCCGAACAGGAACTGGACCCCGGCCTTCGCCGGGGTGACGATTGAAGGGCAGGGGTGACGATCGAAGAGGAGGCAGCAAAGGTTAGCCAGACCGGTTTGGCGGCGCTTGTCAGTCCGGCAGTTTACGTTAAGGTAAAGCAATGACCCTGCCCGCACTCTTCGACCGCCTGCGCCTGCCGGTGATCGGCTCGCCCTTGTTCATCGTCTCGAGCCCGGAGCTGGTCATCGCCCAGTGCAAGGCGGGAATCGTCGGGTCTTTCCCGGCACTCAATGCCCGGCCTCAGAGCCTGCTCGACGAATGGCTGCACCGGATCACCGAGGAGCTCGCCGCCTGGGACCGCGACCATCCCGACACGCCGTCGGCCCCGTTCGCGGTCAACCAGATCGTCCACAAGTCCAACGCCCGCCTGCAGGAGGACATGGCGACCTGCGCCAAGTGGAAGGCGCCGATCGTCATCACCTCGCTGGGCGCCATCCCCGAGCTCAACGATGCGGTGCACGGCTGGGGCGGCATCACGCTCCACGACATCATCAACGACCGCTTCGCCCGCAAGGCGATCGAGAAGGGCGCGGACGGGATCATTGCGGTCGCCGCCGGCGCGGGCGGCCATGCCGGAACGCTCTCGCCCTTCGCGCTGGTGCAGGAGATCCGAACCTGGTTCGACGGGCCGCTGATCCTCTCCGGCGCGATCGCCAGCGGCCGCGCGATCCTCGCCACGCAGGCGATGGGCGCCGACCTCGCCTATATCGGCTCGCCCTTCATCGCGACCGCGGAGGCCAATGCGACCGACGCCTACAAGAACGGCATCGTCGAGGGCCGGGCGAGCGACATCGTCTATTCGAATCTCTTCACCGGCGTGCACGGCAACTATCTCAGGAAATCGATCGAGCTGGCCGGCCTCGATCCCGCCAACTTGCCCGAGGGCGACATCAGCACGATGAACTTCGCCAATCCCGGCGGCAGCAAGGCCAAGGCCTGGCGCGACATCTGGGGCTCCGGTCAGGGCATCGGCGCGATCGAGGCCGTGCTGCCTGCGGCGGACTATATTTCTCGGCTGACGCGGGAATATGAGGTCGCGAAAGCAGAGCTAGGGGCGAAGATCGCCCGCTGACCGCGCCTCCGGGCTTTTTCGCGATGGTGGGCGCTGACGGGCTCGAACCGCCGACCCGCACGGTGTAAACGTGCTGCTCTACCAACTGAGCTAAGCGCCCACATCGCGTGGGCGGCTCCACTGCCATCGCGGGCGCAGCAGGGCAAGCCTCTTCAGATCACCGTGGGTGCCAGCCGCTGCGCCGCGCGCAGATAGGCCGCGACCGATCGCGCCGCCTCGTCGGACAGCTCGATATAGACCCGCCGGCCGTCGAGCGGATCGGCCGAGCGCACGAACAGGCCCCGGTCGGTCAGCGCCTTGATCCACCGGAGCGCCGTGGTCGGCGGCACCGCCGCCGCGATGCACAGGCTCGAGACCGCGACGCGGCCCTTCTCGATCCGGGCAGCCATGAGATCGAGCAGCATGTCCCAGGCCGGATCGGCGAACAGGTCGTTGCGGAAGAACTGGTCCCGCAACCGGCGGGCCCGGATGATGGCGCGAATATGCCCCGCATCGATATCCGCGAAATCGTCGTCGCTCGCGTGCATCTTGCCGGGCCCGGCGCGCGCCGCTTCCTCGTCCTCCGAGAGCGAGGCCAGGATGCCCGCAATCCGCCCGACCTCCTCGGAAAGCTGATGCAGCAGCGCATGCTGCATCAGTGCGTCGCCCTCCCGATTGACATCGTGGAGCCGTTCCGGTCGGCGCATGCTCGCGAGACGCAAGGCCAGCAGCCGGGCCGGCTCCGGAGCCTCGCACAAATGGGTGATGGACGAATGGAATGCGTGCGCCGCGATCACGTCGATCATTCCACGTGGCGCGGCGACAATGCCGGGTCTTCCCGATTGGGCATCCATCTCCATCCTGTCGAGCAGACCGACCAGGGCCTCCCGAGCGACATGCCCATCCAGATTCAAGAAGATCGGTGCCGGTGCAGCCTGATCGACGGTATCAAAAGCGGAGACGAGGTCGGATCGGACGACCCGGAACCCGGCCACCTCGGCATCGCGTCGCGCCTGATCCAGAGCAATCTGAGTATCGCCAAAGACAAGAAGAGGCTGATCGTCGCCATATTCAATCATCATCAGCGCATCATGCGCCATCTTTACTTCCCATGCCATCATCATTTGCTGGGAAAGATCGCTCCATCTTCGAAGGCATCAAACCGTTTTCGCCTCCGAACCGGAGTGGAATTTAATATCCCCGGGTCGATCCATTCCTGCGTCTTTCTTGAGGCCGCGAGCGCCGAGAGCCAATCGCGGAATCGGGAGGGTCGCCTGCGGGAGAACGGCGGATTCAGTCAGTCTCCCTCTCGGGCATCCTATGTCGCCGAAATTGGTCCATTGTGGACCCACTTGCGAATGCGAGCTGGCTGCGGCGTAGGTGCATGTCGATCGCCCCAGGCGAAGGCTGGTCCGCTCTAGCTCATCGCCGCCTTCACGAGATTGTCAAAAGGCCAGCGCCTCGCGCTAGCCCATGGCTTTGACGATTTCCTCGACCATCTTCTTGGCGTCGGCGAGCAGCATCATCGTGTTGTCGCGGTAGAAGAGCTCGTTGTCGACGCCGGCATAGCCGACGCCGCCCATCGAGCGCTTCACGAACAGCACGGTCTTCGCCTTCTCGACGTCGAGCACGGGCATGCCGTAGATCGGCGACGTCTTGTCGGTCTTCGCCGCCGGGTTGGTCACGTCGTTGGCGCCGATCACGAAGGCGACGTCGGCGCGGCTGAACTCGGAGTTGATGTCCTCGAGCTCGAACACCTCGTCATAGGGCACGTTCGCCTCGGCGAGCAGCACGTTCATGTGGCCCGGCATGCGGCCCGCGACCGGGTGGATCGCATATTTGACGGTGACGCCCTCCTTCTTGAGCAGGTCCGCCATCTCGCGCAGCGCATGCTGCGCCTGCGCGACCGCCATGCCATAGCCCGGCGCGATCACGACCAGCTCGGCCTGCTTCATCAGGAAGGCCGCGTCCTCGGCGGAGCCGCGCTTCCACGGCCGGTCGATCGCCGCCTCGGCGCCCGCGGCGATCGCATCGCCGCCGAAGCCGCCGGCAATGACCGAGATGAAGTTGCGGTTCATCGCCCGGCACATGATGTAGCTGAGGATCGCGCCCGACGAGCCGACCAGCGCGCCGGTGATGATCATCGCGCTGTTCTGCAGCGTGAAGCCCATCGCCGCCGCCGCCCAGCCCGAATAGCTGTTGAGCATCGAAACGACGACCGGCATGTCCGCACCGCCGATCGGGATGATCAGCAGGAAGCCGATCAGGAAAGAAAGCGCCGTGACCGTCCAGAAGATCCACGGGCTCTGGTCCTGCGTGAAATAGCCGACGAGCCCGACGATCACCGCGAGGGTGCCGAGGTTGATTACGTGCCGCAGCGGCAGGATGATCGGCTTGCCCGACATGTTGCCGTTCAGCTTGAGGAACGCGATCACCGAGCCCGAGAAGGTGACCGCGCCGATCGCGACGCCGAGCCCCATCTCGATCCGGCTGACCTGATGGATGACCCCCGCCGCGTCGGCGATGCCGAAGGCGATCGGATTCAGGAAGGCGGCCGCGGCCACCGCGACGGCGGCGAGGCCGACGAGACTGTGGAAGGCGGCGACGAGTTGCGGCATCGCCGTCATCGCGATCCGCCGTGCCATGACCAGGCCGATCGCCGCGCCGATCGCGATCGCGACCAGCACCTCGCCGATCGCCATCCAGTCGGGCCCGACATAGCTGTCGAGCCCCGGTGCCGGCGCGGCGTGCGGCACATAGTGCACCAGCGTGGTCGCCAGCGCGATCGCCATACCGGTCATGCCGAAGCGGTTGCCGCGGCGCGAGCTTTCCGGGCTGGAGAGTCCTCTCAGCGCAAGGATGAAGCAGACGCCCGAAATCAGATAGGCGAGCATCACCCAGGCGGGCGCGGCGGCGGTCTCATGCATGACGGGCACCCCCTGTGACCGTCATCCCGGCCCTTCGACGCCGCCTGCGGCGTCGCTCAGGATAAACTCCGGCCGGGATCTCGGTGAGACACGCCGTGACTTCTGGTCCTGAGACCCCGGCCTTCGCCGGGGTGACGATTGCCCCCTTCACCCCTTGCGCTCCTTCTTCTTGTACATGGCGAGCATGCGCGCGGTGACGGCGAAGCCGCCGAAGATGTTGACGCTCGCCATCACGATCGCGGCGAGGCCCAGCCATTTCGATCCCGGCGAGCTGGCCCCCGCCATCGCGGCGATCAGCGCGCCGACGATGATCACCGAAGAAATGGCGTTGGTGACGCTCATCAGCGGCGTGTGCAGCGCCGGCGTCACCGACCAGACGACGTAGTAGCCGACGAAGCAGGCCAGCACGAAGATCGACAGGATCGAGATGAAATCCACTTTGAAGCCTCCCCCTCAGGCCAGCCCGAGCCGCATTTCCAAGAGCCGCAGCAGCCGCGAATAATGGGTGCGCCACGTAAGGTCCGGCACGTCCGGACAGGGCACGGTCTGCACCGGCTCGGTCCGCGCGCGATCGACCGCGTCCGCGCCGTGCCGGGCCGCCAGGGCCACCCGCACCGCCGCCTCGCGCGCGCCGAAATCATCGTCCCAGTGGGTGCGCACCGACACCGGACTGAATCCCCCGCACAGCGTCGCCTGCTCGCGCGCGATCCCGCCATAGGCGTCCATCGCCGCATAGACGGTGAGATCCGGCGCCCGGCTCCACCCGGCAAGCGGCGCGGAGGGCGAGCTCGTCGCACAGCCGGCGAGCGCGGCAGCGCCGAGCATGACGCAACGTGGCGGCAATCCTTTCAGGGCGCCGCGCATCGCGATCATCCCTGCAGCCGTTCGCTGACGACCTTGCCGCCCCGGGTGAGGCGGGCGCCCTGGACGATCTCGTCCTCGTCGGGCAGCTTCAGCGCCTTCGCCTCGGCGTCCCAGAAGGCGCTGAGCAGGTTGAACAGGTTGCGCGCGTAGAGCGCCGAGGTGTCCGACGCGAGCCGGCTCGGCACGTTCTTGTGGCCGACGATCTTCACCCCATGCTTCTCGACGATTTCGCCCGCGACCGCGCCCTCGACATTGCCGCCCTGCTCGACGGCGAGGTCGACGATCACGCTGCCCGGCCGCATCGTCGCTATCTGCGCGTCGCTGATCAGGCGCGGCGCCGGCCGCCCCGGAATCAGGGCGGTGGTGATGACGATGTCCTGTTTGGCGATATGGTTCGACACCAGCTCGGCCTGCGCCGCCTTGTACTCGTCCGACAACTCCGACGCGTAGCCGCCGGTGCCCTCGCCCTCGATGCCGGCAACGCTCTCGACGAAGATCGCCTTGGCGCCGAGGCTCTGGATCTGCTCCCTGGTCGCCGCGCGCACGTCGGTCGCGGAGACCTGCGCCCCGAGCCGGCGCGCGGTGGCGATCGCCTGCAGGCCGGCGACGCCGACGCCCATCACGAAGACCTTGGCGGCCGACACCGTGCCGGCCGCGGTCATCATCATCGGGAAGGCGCGGCCATATTCGGCCGCCGCGTCGAGCACCGCCTTGTAGCCGGCGAGGTTCGCCTGGCTGGACAGCATGTCCATCGACTGGGCGCGGGTGATGCGCGGCAGGAATTCCATCGCCAGCGTCTCGAAGCCCGCGGCGGCATAGGCGTCGACCCGCTCGCGCTTGCCGAACGGATTGAGCGCGCCGACCAGGATCGCGCCCGATTTCGCGCCCTTCAGCGCATCGGGATCGGGACCCTGGACGGCGAGGATGATCTCCGCATCCTTCAGCACCTCGCCGCGCGGACCGACGACCGCGCCCGCGGTCACGTAATCGGCATCGGCGATGCTGGCACCGTCGCCCGCCCCCGATTCGACGGCGACGCTGGCGCCGAGGCCGACGAATTTCTTCACCGTCTCCGGCGTGGCGGCGACACGGCGTTCCCCCGCTTCGCTTTCTTTCAGAACCGCGATCTTCACCCCCCGCGGTCCCGGCTCAGTTCGCGATGATCAGGACGACGATGATCGCCGTGATCGCGCTGAGGATCGTTCCCCACTTCATCAGGCCGATGAAGAAATCGTAGGTGTTCGCGTGCGCCTTGAATTCCTTGCCCGCTTCAGCGTCGGCAGCCATGTCCTGTCCTTCCTGGAGTCCCCTGTTCGGCGCCTTCTTATCAAGGGCGGGGAAGGAAGGGCAAGGCTCGTCTCGCCGTTGCCCGATTTCCGTTCCGGAAGCGGCACGGCCGGCGCACAGGATCGCCGTTGGAGCAATCTGCTTTAAGCCCCCCTTTACCCGTTTCGGAGTAACCGGTCCCGAATTCGCACAGAGGGGACAAGATGCGGCCGGACCCGACCCGTTGCCTGTTGCTCATCGACGACGAGCCCGCCCAGCGCCGCCTGGTCACGGCGATCGGCGCGCGCGCCGGCTGGTGGGTGCGCGGCGCCAACGATCTCGACGCCGCGCGCGCGATGTTCGCCGATCCACAGGAACCGAAATTCGACGCGATCCTGATCGATCACTGGCTCCCCGGCGAGGAGGGCGCGGAGCTGATCCGCCAGATCCGCGCATTGAAGCCGGAAATCCCGCTCCTCGTCCTCACCGCCCAGAGCAGCGTCGCCGTCGCCGTCGAGGCCATGCGTGCCGGTGCCAGCGACTTCCTGGTGAAGCCGATCGCGCCGGACCGGCTGCTCGGCGCGCTCAACACCGCCACCGACCGCCGTCGCTCGGCCGGCGAACTGCGTCCGCTGTCCGAGAAGATCGCCAAGAGCCTCGGCTTCGACGAGATCGTCGGCTCGGCGCCGCAGTTCCGCGCCGCGCTCGCGGTCGCCGCCAAGGCCGCCCGTGCCCGCGTTTCCGTCCTGATCGAGGGCGAGAGCGGTGCCGGCAAGGAGATCATCGCCCAAGCGATCCATGCCGCCTCCCCGCGCGGCAAGAAGCAGCTCCATGTCGTCAATTGCGGCGCGATTCCCGAGAATCTCGTCGAATCGGTGCTGTTCGGCCATGAGAAAGGCAGCTTCACCGGCGCGTTCGACCGCCATATCGGCCGGTTCGAGGATGCCGACGGCGCGACCCTGTTCCTCGACGAAGTCGGCGAGCTGCCGCTCGACACCCAGGTGAAGCTGCTGCGCGTGCTCGAAAGCGGCGAGTTCCAGCGGATCGGCAGCCGGATCACCCAGACGGTCGACGTCAGGATCATCGCGGCGACCAACAGGCGGCTCGCCGGCGAGGTCGCCGCCGGACGCTTCCGCGAGGACCTCTATTACCGGCTCAACGTCGTCCACGTGCCGGTCCCGCCGCTCCGCGACCGGGCCAGCGACATCCCTGCCCTCGCCCGCCACCTGCTCGCCCGCATCGCCGACCAGCCGGGCATGCGTCCGCTCTCGATCACCGACGATGCGCTCGCGGTGCTGATGTCCTTCGGCTGGCCGGGCAATGTCCGCCAGCTCCAGAACGCCCTCTTCCGTGCCGCGGTGCTGTGCGAGGGCGACGCGCTGACCGCCGCCGATTTCCCGCACATCGCCAACGAGGCGACCTTCGGCCGCCGGGCCGACGACTATCACGCCAAGCCGCTTGCCGGGCAGTCGCAGACCGCCGCCATGGCTCATGGTCCGGGCGTCACACTCTATGATTCGGACGGCAACCTGCGCTCGCTCGAGGCGATCGAGGCCGACGTCATCCGCCTCGCCATCGGCCATTATCGCGGCCGCATGACCGAGGTCGCCCGCCGTCTCGGCATCGGCCGCTCGACCCTCTACCGCAAATTGGGCGAGCTCGGCATCGGCGACATCGCCGCCTGATCGCGCTAAGCTGGCCCTGGCGGAGGGGACCAGCCATGGCGGACGACCAGAGCCCATCGAGACCGGCGAGCCTGATCGCCGCGACGGTCTATCACAAGGGATGCCGCGTCGCCGACATCGGCATCGACGAGGGTGGCGGCTGGGCGGCACGCGAGGGCCATGTCGTCTGGATCGGCCTGCTCGAGCCGTCCGAGGCGGAGCTACGCACCGTCCAGCGGCAATTCGGCCTCAATGAGCTCGCCATCGAGGATGCCGGCCAGGCCCACCAGCGGCCGAAGCTCCAGCGTTACGGCGAATCGCTGTTCGTGGTCGCCCGCACCGCCGAGCTGATCGACGGCCGGATCGAATTCGGCGAGACCCATCTCTTCGTCGGTTGCGGCTATGTCGTCTCGATCCGCCACGGCCCCTCGGCCTCCTACAAGAAGGTCCGCGCCCATTGCGAAGCCTCGCCAGCGCTGCTCGTGCGCGGCGAGACCTATATCCTCCACTCGATCCTCGACTTCATCGTCGACAATTACCAGGGCGTGCTGGAAAGCGTCCACGAGGAGGCCGAGGGGATCGAGAACGACGTGCTCGCCGAGCGCCTCAGCGCGGTCCAGGTCCAGCGCCTCTACATCCTGCGCCGCGACCTGCTGCGGCTGCGCGCCGGCGTGCTGCCGCTGGTCGAGGTCTGCCGCCGGCTCGAGCACAGCGACCTGTTCGAGATGGACGCGAAGATGGAGCTCCTGTTCCGCGACGTGACCGATCATGTCCGCTCGGTGCAGGAGGAGATCGACGGCCTCAGGGAAATGCTCGCCTTCGCCTTCGAGGCGAGCCTGCTCACCTCACAGTCGCAGCAGACGATGATCTCCCGCCGGCTCGCGGCCTGGGCGGCGATCCTCGCGGTGCCGACCGCGGTCGCCGGCATCTACGGCATGAATTTCGAGAACATGCCCGAACTGCGCTGGGCGAACGGCTATTATTTCGTTCTCGCGCTCGTCCTCGCCACCTGCTTTGCGCTCTACGTCAACTTCCGTCGCAGGGACTGGCTGTGAGCGCCCGACCCAAAATCCTGCGGACTTGATTCCCCGTTGGTCCAGGGCTAGCCAGATCCCGGAACAAAAGGAGAATATCGATGCCGTTCACCGGAAGCTGCCACTGCGGCGCGATCGCCTACAGCGTCGACGAAGACACGCCCGCCAAGGCGATGGAATGCAACTGCTCGATCTGCCGCCGGCGCGGCGCGCTGCATCATTTCACGACCGCCGAAAAGTTCACCCTGAACACGCCCCGCGATGCGTTGCTCACGTACAGATGGAACAAACAGGCGATCCGCTACCATTTCTGCAGGACCTGCGGCTGCGCGCCCTTTGCCGAGGGCGACAGCCCGAACGGGCCGATGGTCGAGATCAACCTGCGCTGCGTCGACGAGATCGATCTCGATGCGGTCGAGGTCGAGAGGTTCGACGGGGCCCACCTCGTGCCCGGACCGCAGTAACACGGTCTGGACTTATATAAGTATAAACTGATATAGCGCCCGCCATCACGACGAAGGAGAGAGTGATGGAATTCGATGTCCCACGCCATATCGGCGCGATCACCAGGGAAGTTGTGGGCGGCGAGCGCGACGGCCAGCCGACCCGGATCGTGCGCGCCAGCCGCAGCTTCAGCACCGATATCGACGACACCTGGGACGCGGTCACCAATCCGGCGCGCATCCCGCGCTGGTTCTCGCCGGTGAGCGGCGACCTGAAGCTCGGCGGCCGCTACCAGATCGAGGGCAATGCCGGCGGCACGATCGAGGAATGCGCCCCGCCGCGCCGCCTCGCCGTGACCTGGGAGTTCGGCGGCGGCATGTCGTGGGTGTCGCTGACCCTCGCCGAGGAAGCCGGCGGCACGACGCGGCTCGAGCTCGAACATGCGGCGCCGCTCGACGAGAAGTCGGAGGAATTCTGGAACCAGTACGGCCCCGGCGCGGTCGGAATCGGCTGGGATCTCTCCTTCCTCGGCCTTGCCGAGCATCTCGAGCATGGCTGGGACAAGCCGCCCGAAACCGACACGGAATGGGTCAAGAGCGACAATTACAAGGATTTCGCGCGCGGCAGCAGCACGAACTGGCGCGACGCCTCGATCACCTACGGCACCGATGCCGAGGCCGCGACCGAGGCGGCGGACCGCACGACCCAGTTCTACGGAGGCTGATGCACGCGTTCGACGTCCTCGGCGACCCGGTCCGGCGGCGCATCCTCGAGTTGCTCGCCGAGCGCGAACGCGCGTCCGGCGAGCTGGTCGAGATCGTCGGGGGCGAATTCGGGATCAGCCAGCCGGCGGTTTCGCAACACCTCAAGGTCCTGCGCGACAGCGGCTTCGCGACGGTGCGCGCCGAGGCGCAGCGCCGCGTCTATGCGGTTGACACCGCGCCGCTCGAGCAGGTCGACCGGTGGCTCGGGCGGTTCCGTGTCTTCTGGGAGAGCAAGCTCGACGCGCTCGAAACCGAGATTGCCCGTGGCAAGCGGCAGCGCCACCTCGCCGCTCAGGACGGCGTCAGCGCCGCGTCGCGCAAGCCCCGCCAGACCCGCAGCGCCTGAAGCGTCTCGGGCACGTCGTGGACGCGCAGCAGCTGCGCGCCCTGCTCCGCGCCCTTGAGCGCGAGCGTCAGCGAGCCGGCAAGCCTTCGGTCCGCCGGCGCCTCGTTCGACAGCGCACCGATGGCGCGCTTGCGGCTGGCGCCGAGCATCACCGGACAGCCGAGACCGTGGAAGATGGCGAGGCCGTTCATCAGCTGGAGATTGTGCTGCAGCGTCTTGCCGAAGCCGAAACCGGGATCGACGATGATCCGTTCCCGCGCGATCCCCGACGCCACCGCCGCCTCGATCCGCGCCGCGAGCCAGTCATAGACCTCGAAGAGCACCGGCCGGTCGTAGCGCGGATTGTCCTGCATCGTCTCGGGATCGCCCAGATGGTGCATCAGCACGACCGGACATCCGGTCCGCGCGAGGATCTCCGGGGCGTGCGGATCCCAGGTCAGCGCCGAAACGTCGTTGACCAGCCCCGCGCCTGCCACGATCGCCGCCTCCATCACCGCGGCCTTGCGGGTGTCCACTGACACGGCCGTCCCGGACGCGGCGAGCCGGCGCACCACCGGCACCACCTTCCCGATCTCGTCACCCTCCCAGACCGGCTTGGCGCCGGGCCGGGTCGATTCCCCGCCGACGTCGATCAACGCCGCCCCGGCCGCCGCCATGGCATGGCCCGCCGCAACAGCCGCTTCGGTATCGTCAAATCGTCCGCCGTCGGAAAAGCTGTCCGGCGTCACGTTGAGGATGCCCATCACCTGCGGCTGGTCAAGCCGGATCGTCCGGTCGCCGAGGGTCAGCGGCGCACGCGGCGAGGTGAGATTTGCCCAGACGGCGCGCGCCTGATCTCCCAGAGCATCGAGCCGCACCTCGATGCCTTCGACCGGCGCCAGCTCCGCGGCGCCCTCGCTCACGATCTCGACCGACGAAAACCACAGCAATCCGCCGGCCAGCCGCGCGACCTTGCCGTCATGCCCGAACGGCGCATCGACGAACCCGGTGGGGCGGATATAGATTCGCTCGCTCATCAACCCCTCGTCATTCCAGCGAAAGCTGGAATCTCATTTTCTAAGCTGAAGAAGGAAGAGGGATTCCAGCTTTCGCTGGAATGACGAAGGAAAATCAGGCGAGATTCGCCAGATATCTCTGCCGCAGCGTATCGATCGGCATCAGCGTTCCGGCCTCCTCGACATGCCAGAAGGTCCAGCCGTTGCAGCTCGGCGCGCCCTGGACGGCGGCGCCGATCTTGTGGATCGAGCCCTGCTGGCCGCCATGCTCCAGCGTCGCGTCGGCGAGGACGCGCGCCTGCCAGCGGCGCTTGCTGTCCGTCATGAGACTTCCCGGCACGATCAGCCCGCTTTCGATCATCGCGCCGAACGGCACCTTCGGCTGGGTGGCGCGCGAGGCCATCACCTTCATGGCGCTTTCGTCCAGCTCCAGCGTCGATTCGATCCGCTCCCGCGCGACCTTGATGTAACGGGTCTCGCGCTCGATCCCGATCCAGTGCCGCCCGAGCCGCCGCGCCACCGCGCCGGTCGTCCCGGTGCCGAAAAAGGGATCGAGCACGACATCGCCCTTGTTGGTGCAGGCGAGCAGAACCCGGTAGAGCAGTGCCTCGGGCTTCTGGGTCGGATGCGCCTTGGCCCCCTCCCCGTCCCTCGCCCGCTCAGCCCCGGCGCAGATCGGGATCACCCAGTCGGAGCGCATCTGGAGCTCGTCGTTGAGCGCCTTCATCGCGCGGTAGTTGAACGTGTAGCGGCTGTCCTCGCTGCGCGACGCCCAGATCAGGGTCTCGTGCGCATTGGTGAAGCGGGTGCCGCGGAAGTTCGGCATCGGGTTGGACTTGCGCCAGATGATATCGTTCAAGATCCAGTAGCCGGCGTCCTGCAGCGCCGCGCCGACCCGGAAGATGTTGTGGTAGGAACCGATCACCCAGAGCGTTCCGTTGGGCTTCAGGATACGGCGCGCCTCCCTGAGCCAGGCGCGGGTGAAGGCGTCATACGCCTCGAACGTGTCGAACTTGTCCCAATCGTCGTCGACCGCATCGACCCGGCTGCCCTCGGGGCGGAACAGATCGCCGCCCAATTGCAGATTGTAGGGCGGATCGGCGAAGACCATGTCGACCGAGGCGTCGGGGAGACGCGCCATCGCCTTCACGCAATCGTCCTGCAGGATCTGCTCCAGCGGGAGATCGGGCGAGGGCGCGGCTGATTGGCGCGACTTCACCGCCGTGTCGACACGTCCCAGCACGCCCATGCAGATGCCCCCTTCGAAGTCCTGGACCTTATGCTGAGTCTTCAGGACTCCGCGGTCAAGTTCAAAGGTTTAGGGGTTCGAATCTGAGACAGGGCGGAAGGCGGGAGAACGAAAGGAGTCTGCCCCCAAATGTTGTGGCGCGTGAACCGGCGTGGACTCCATTAGCGGTGGGTGTGGCGCGAAAGACTCACAGGTCGAGGGTAAATTGCCGCACCGGCGCGAAGCTCCGCCGGTGAATCGGCGTCGGCCCGAGCTCGCGCAGCGCGCGCTGGTGGGCGGGGGTCGGATAGCCCTGGTTGGTCTCCCAACCATAGCCGGGCCAGGCGCGGGCATAGTCGGCCATTATCGCATCGCGCGTCACCTTCGCGACGATCGAGGCGGCGGCGATCGAGCGGCATCTGGCATCGCCTCCGACAATCGCGAGGCTTGGCCGCTCCCAGTCCGGACAGCGGTTGCCGTCGACCAGCACCATCGCCGGCTCGACCCCGAGCGCATCGACCGCGCGCTGCATCGCGAGCATCCGCGCCCAGAAGATGTTGATCGTGTCGATCTCCTCGACCGTCGCGATGCCGACGCCGACCACCGCCGTCTTGCGCAGCCGCGCACAGATCGCCTCGCGCGCCTTGGCCGGCAGCGCCTTGGAATCGTCGATGCCGCGCGGGAAGCGTTCGCGATCGAGGATCACGGCGGCGGCAACCACCGGCCCGGCAAGCGGCGCGCAACCCGCCTCGTCCACCCCCGCAAGCGGATCGGGATGCAGCTTCTCGAGCTTGAAGCAGGGACGGCCCATCACCATCAGCCTAGAATCTGCACCCATCGTCATTCCAGCGAAAGCTGGAATCTCAATTATCTTTCCTGTGGATAAGGTCGAAGGGCGCTTCACCAAGCGCGTGTCCGATCGGGCCATGCCCAGCTCCAAAACCCGGCGCGGCGCGCAGCGTGGCCTGCACATAGTCCCGCGCGTTCATCACAGCTCGATCAAGATCGTAGTCCCGGGCAAGGCCGACTGCGATTGCGCTGGCGAGGGTGCATCCAGTGCCGTGCGTATGTCGAGTCTGGATACGCGGATGGGAAAAACCGACTTCTAATGCCTGCCCTTCGTCCGACGCGAAAAAGAGTGCATCGAACAGTTCATCTTCAGTCGATCGAATCCGTGTTTCTCCGGTGGCAATGTCGCTGCTTTGAATCTCGATACCCGGAAAGTGACCGCCTTTCGCCAGAACTGCCCGACAGCCGTGTTTCAGAATGAGTATCTCGGCAGCCGAATATCGGTCCTCGAAAGTCTCGATTCTGGTGCCGGAAAGTTTCTCAAGCTCCGGTGTATTCGGCGTAACGACAGACGCCAGTCGCATCAGCCTGCCGAAAGCTGTCACCGTCGCCGCGTCGGCCAGCACCGAGCCGCTGGTCGCAACCATCACCGGATCGAACACGATCGGCGCGGCGAGATGTTCGAGCCGATCCGCCACGGCGTTGGCGATCTCCGGCGAGCCAATCATGCCAATCTTCACGGCGTCCACGCCGATGTCGCTCACGACTGAGTCGATCTGCGCGATCACCATCTCGGCGGGTATCGGCAGCACCGCCTGCACGCCCAACGTGTTCTGCGCGGTGATCGCGGTGACCGCCGTCATGGCGTGGCCGCCGAGCATCGTCACCGTCTTGATGTCGGCCTGGATGCCGGCGCCGCCGCCGGAATCCGAACCGGCGATGATCAGGATGCGCGGCGTTTTCACGGTGCCGTCATTGCGAGCGGAGCGAAGCAATCCAGTGCAGCCTCCGAGGCCAGCTGGATTGCCGCGTCGCGGCCGCGAAGTGGCAGTTTATCCTGAGCGACGCCGCAGGGCTCCTCGCAATGACCAGGAAGGGTTTCACGCTGGGCCCTTCCGCTCCGTCGAAGCGGGATATTTCTCCAGCAGATGCGCCGGGCGGATCGGGCGGCGTTCGAAATTGCCGCCGCAGTTCGGGCAGGTTCCGGCGAGCGGCCCGTCGGCGCAGCCGGCGCAGAAGGTGCATTCGAAGGTGCAGATGCGCGCGTCGGCTTCGGGCGGCAGGTCGCGGCCGCACCGCTCGCAATCGGGGCGAAGCTCCAGCATCAGGCGGCCTGCACCGCGGCGCAGATCGAGTCGACGACGTCGGCGACCAGCGCCTCGTCGTCGCCCTCGGCCATGACCCGGATCAGCGGCTCGGTGCCCGACTTGCGGATCACCAGCCGGCCACGACCGTCGAGCCGCGCCTCGCCGTCTGCGATCGCCGCCCTGACGCCATCGGCGTCTAGAGGGGCGCCACCGGAGAAGCGCACGTTCCTGAGCAATTGCGGCAGCGGTTCGAACAGGTTCAGGAGCTCGCTCGCCGGCTTGCCCGCGAGCACCAGCTCGGCCAGCACCTGCAGCCCTGCGACCAGACCGTCACCGGTCGTGCCGTGATCGGCGAGGATGATGTGGCCGGACTGCTCGCCGCCGACATTGTAGCCCTTGGCGCGCATCGTCTCGAGCACGTAGCGGTCGCCGACCGTGGTGCGTTCGAGGATGAGTCCCTGCCCGTCCAGGAAGCGCTCCAGGCCGAGATTGGACATCACCGTGGCGACGATGCCGCCGCCCTTCAGCACGCCGCGGCGGTGCCAGGAGGCGCCGATCAGCGCCATGAGCTGGTCGCCGTCGACGATCGCCCCCTTCTCGTCGACGACGATCAGCCGGTCGGCGTCGCCGTCGAGCGCAAGGCCGACATGGGCGCCGGTCTCGACCACGGTCGTGCGGAGCAGCTCCGTATCGGTCGAGCCGCATTCATCGTTGATGTTGAGCCCGTTCGGCGCGACGCCGATCGCCGTCACCTCGGCGCCGAGTTCCCACAGCGCCGAAGGCGCGACCTGGTAGGCGGCGCCGTTGGCGCAGTCGATGACAACCTTTAAACCATCGAGGGTGAGGCGCGGCGGGAAGGTCGCCTTGGCGGCGTGGATATAGCGGCCGCGGGCGTCCTCGATTCGTTTGGCGCGGCCGATCGCCTCGGCCGGCACCAGCTTCGGCGGCTGCTCCAGCAGGGCCTCGATCGCCGCCTCGTCGGCGTCGGAGAGCTTGTAGCCGGTCGGGCCGAACAGCTTGATGCCGTTGTCGGCGAACTTGTTGTGGCTGGCCGAGATCATCACGCCGAGATCGGCGCGCATCGAATGGGTCAGCATCGCCACTGCCGGCGTCGGCACCGGCCCCACCATCACCACGTCCATGCCGACGCTGGTGAAGCCGGCGACGAGCGCGGTCTCCATCATATAGCCGGACAGGCGGGTGTCCTTGCCGATCACCACCCGGTGGCGATGGTCGCCGCGCAGGAAATGGGCGCCGGCCGCCTGGCCGACCTTCAGCGCCATCTCGGCGGTCATCGGGGACTGGTTGGTGCGGCCGCGAATGCCGTCGGTACCGAAATATTTGCGCGTCATTCTTTTCTCAGTCGCGTGAAAAAGACGAGAATCAACCCAAAAGTGATTCTTCCGCCATCGCGCGGAGCCGGTTAAGACGTTCGCGTGTCGCAGCCCACCCGCATTCTTCTCGCCCTCGTCGTCGGTATCGTTGCAGGGATCGCGAGCGTTGCCTGGGCCGGCACCTTCGCCGCCCGCGCCGTCGCCGTCGCCGAGCCGATCGGCGGCATGTGGCTGAGTGCGCTGCAGATGACGATCGTGCCGCTGGTCGTCTCGCTGATCGTGACCGGCATCGCCGCGTCGGCAGAGGCGGCGCGGGCGAGCAAGCTGGCGACCCGGGCGCTCGTCCTGTTCGTCGTCCTGCTCTGGGCGTCCGCGCTCACCGCGGCGCTGCTGACGCCACTATTCCTCAACCTCTTCCCGCTCCCGGCCGAATCGGCCGCCGCGCTCCGCGATGCGCTGACGACCACGGCGCCGGTGGGCGAAGCGCCGAGCTTTACCGATTTCCTGCGCGGGATCGTGCCGACCAACCCGATCGCGGCCGCTTCCCAGGACGCGATCCTGCCGCTCATCGTCTTCACCCTGGTCTTCGCCTTCGCGCTGACCCGCCTTCCGGAAGAGCCCCGCACGAAACTGGTCGGCCTGTTCCAGGCTTTCGCCGATACGATGCTGGTCGTCGTGGGCTGGGTGCTGTGGATCGCCCCGATCGGCGTGTTCGCCCTCGCCTACGTGGTGGGAGTGCGCGCCGGTGGATCGGCGTTCGGGGCCTTGCTCCATTATGTCCTGATCGTCTCGGCGGTCGGCGCCGTGGTCTGGCTCGCCGCCTGGCCGCTGGCCGCGGTCGGCGCGAAAGTCTCTCTCGTCCGCTTCACCAAAGCGGTCGCGCCGAGCCAGGCGATCGCGCTCAGCACCCAGTCCTCGCTCGCCTGCCTGCCGGCGATGCTGCGCGCGGCGCACAAGCTCGACGTCCCGGTCGCCGCCTCGGGCATCACCCTGCCGATGGCGGTGGCGGTGTTCCGCGCGACCGGGCCGGTCATGAACCTCGCGGTCGCGATCTACATCGCATACTGGTTCGGCATCGAGCTGACCCCGGCGCAGATGGCGATGGGCGTCGCCGCCGCCGCGACCACCACCATGGGTGCCGCCGGCGTTCCCGGACAGGCGACCTTCATCACCTCGATCGCGCCGATCTGCCTCGCCATGGGCGTGCCGATCGAGCCGCTCGCGCTGCTGATCGCGGTCGAGGTGCTGCCCGATCTCGTCCGCACGCTTGGCAATGTCAGCATGGACGTCGCCGCCACCGCGACGGTGGCGAAGCGCTCGGGCTTCGAGGCGGATGACGCGACCAGCCGCGAGGACCGGCTGCTGGAGGACGGCGCGTGACGATCATTGGCCGGCAGACCTGGCGGTGAGCCGGAGCATGAGCACGCGGACCTTCGCGGTCCTGCTCGGCGGCATCTTGCTGCTCGGCGCCGCGCTGGGCTTCGTCCCCGCCCTGCTGGTGCCCAGTGCCGACATCCATCCGCTCTCCGTCGATACGCCGCACGACCAGCTGTTCGGCCTGTTTCCGGTCAATGCGGGCGACAACATCCTGCACGCCGTGCTCGGACTTTGGGGCCTGTTCTGGTCGCGCGGCGCGCGGACGGCGGCCCGCTACCTGCGCCTTATGACCGGCATCCTCATCCTGCTGACCCTGCTCGGCTTCGTGCCGGCCCTCAGCAATCTGCTGCCGCTCTACGGCAACGACATCTGGCTGCACGCCCTGTTCGCGCTGCCGACCGCCTATTTCGGCTGGGTCCACCGCAGCGCCCCTGACGCGGTCCTGTCACGCCCCGATGGCACGGTCCGATAGGACATATGTCGGTCTGGCGCCCCGGAGCGTGCTGTCGTAAAGTGGGATATGACCAAAATGTTCAAACTTTCGGCGCTGGCGCTGTTGCTCGCCTCGCCCACCATGCCCGGGGCCATCCAGACGGCCGCCTTCGCCCAGCAGGCGCAGCCGGTGCCCGTGCAGGCGCCGCCACCGCTCAGCTATCAGCCGGTGGCGCCGGTTCCGGTGATCTGGCAGCGCGCGGCGGCCGAGGAGCTGCTCAGCTATGTCGAAGCGATCGGCCAGGAGGGCCTCGACCCCGCCGCCTATGAACCGCAGCAATTGCGTGCGGCGCTCGCCACTGGCGACGATGCCTCGGTCGGCCCGGCCGCGACCGAGATTTTCCTGAGGCTGACGGCAGACCTCAGCGGCGGCGCGGTGCGCGGCGATGCGCGCGGCGAATGGTATATGCCGGACAGCTCGATCGACGGGAACCAGCAGCAGCAGCTGCTCGCCCGCGCTGCCGGCGGCGGCGTAGCCGGAATCCTGAACGCGTTGCTGCCGACCCATCCGCAATATGCCGGCCTCAGGCGCGCGCTCGCCATGGCGCCGGAGGAGGACACCGCGCGGCGCGAGCTGATCCGCGCCAATATGGAGCGCTGGCGCTGGATGCCGCGCAGCCTCGGCCAGCGCCACCTGCTGGTCAACGTGCCGGCCTTCACCGCCGCGATCGTCGATGACGGCCGGGTGACGCGCCGCCACCGCACCGTGGTCGGCGCCCGCCGGACCCAGACGCCTGCACTCAGCGCCACCGTCACCGCCGTCACCCTCAATCCCTGGTGGACGTTGCCGCAGAGCATCATCCGCGAGATGGGCGGGCGCTTCAACAGCAGCTATGTCGTCACCCGCAACGGCGGCATGACGATCGCGCGCCAGCGGCCGGGACCGGGCAACTCGCTCGGCCGGGTGAAGATCGAGATGCCGAACGAGCATGCGATCTACCTGCACGACACGCCGGCGCAGAATCTGTTCAGCCGGCCGGTGCGCGCCTTCAGCCATGGCTGCATCCGCACCCAATATGTCCGCGACTTCGCCGCCGAGCTGCTTGCCTCGACCGGCCAGTGGGACCGCGCGGCGATCGATGCGGCGATCGACGCCGGGCGCACCCAGCAAGTGCCGCTCGCCCAGCCGATCCCGGTCTACATCGCCTATTTCACCGCGGCGGCGACCACCGACGGCAACATCGTCACCTATGCCGACATCTATGGTCGCGATGCCGCCGTGCGCCGGGCATTGAACGGCGGCCGAACCGCCGTCGCCAGCGCGGACTAGGCGGAGGCTGGGGCTAGATCGACCGAATGCGGTCGGCGTAGAGGAAGTGGCCGGGTCCGAGCCGGGCCATCACTTCCTGAAGGCTGCGGTTCGGCAGCGCGAAGCAGCCCTCGCTGCGGCCGAGGCGTCCTTGCTGGGCGATAACCTCCGGCTCGGCGTACCAGGCGGTGTGGACGACGATCGCCCGCGCCTCGGCGTTGTTGTTCGACGGATCGAGTCCGCGCACCCGCATCGAGCGGCCATA
Organism: Sphingosinicella sp. LHD-64; assembly: GCF_031157375.1. Lineage (GTDB taxonomy): Bacteria > Pseudomonadota > Alphaproteobacteria > Sphingomonadales > Sphingomonadaceae > Allosphingosinicella. The sequence goes on along the minus strand of NZ_JAVIFV010000004.1, from coordinate 707,805 downwards.
GCGGCCGTAATAATAGTCGCCCACGATGTAGGAGCCGTCGGAGCTGGCTTCCGATCCGATCAGGTTCGAGAAGCGCTGCAGGAAGCCGGTGTGGCTGGGATCGGAGCCGCGGCCGTGGGACACGAAGTGTCGCGTCACCCGTCCGGTGTTGGTGTCGAGCAGGTAGAAGCGTGGATCGCTCGAATATTTGGTGAAGTCGACGATGCCGACGACATTGGTGTCGCGGATCTGCGACCGGTGCCGGTCGAACGCCGCGCGCGCGCGCTGGACGATGCGTGGATCGACGGTGGGATCGACCATGACCCGCGGACGCGCGGCCTGCGGCTGCGCCGGTTGCGGATCCATGTCGGGACGGCGCCGAATCCCGTCGGGATCGATCGTGGCCGCAAGCAGCGGCGAGCTGGCCATCAAGGCGAGCGCGCCCGTGGCGGCTCCAGCCTCGATCATCTGCCGACGCGACAATGTCATCCAAATCCCTCCGCTCGGATCAGGAAGCTAGGGTTTTTCCCCTTTCGTCTCAATGAGAAGAACCAAAGCGTTCCATCCGTCTACCGCGACTGAGCCGCGCTTCGCCGCACAATGCGGGGTGATTGGTTAACGCTCTGGCCGCCCCGTCGACGAAGCGTTTTCTTCGCGCGTCGAATGGGTTGCAGATCTTTGGCGCCCCATTTTCCTGCGCATTTTCACGCGTGATCGCGATTGTGACGGGTTGCTCTTTCGGATCGAAATGGTCATTTGCAACGCCATGGTTTCGGCACAGCAACAGGCCGGCGAGTCTCATTATGTCTATGTGGTGGACGACGATCGCGACGTCCGCCGCTCGCTGAGCTTCATGCTGGCCGCATCGGAGACCCGCTCGCACCCTTTTGGATCGGGCATGGACTTCCTCGATGCAGTGCCGGACCTCTCCCCCGGCTGCGTCCTGCTCGATTTGCGCATGCCGCAGATGGACGGCTTTCAGGTGATGGCAGAGCTCGCCAGGCGCGATGTCGACTGGCCGATCATCGTCATGACCGGTCATGGTGAGGTGCCGGTCGCGGTCCGGGCGATGAAGCAGGGCGCGGTCGACTTCATCGAGAAGCCGTTCTCGGAAGAGGCGCTGCTCGGCTGCCTCAACAATGCCTTCAACCTGCTGGGCGAGCGCGAGGCGACCAGCCGGCGGCGGCGCGCCGCGCGTGAGCGGGTTGACCAGCTCACCGCGCGCGAAACCGAGGTGCTGGAGGGGCTACTCGCCGGCGAATCCAACAAGCAGCTCGCCAAGCGGCTCGGCATCAGCCTGCGCACCGTCGAAATGCACCGCGGCAACATGATGGACCGGCTCGAGGTCGCAAATCTCGCCGAAGCGCTTACCTTGGCGATCGAGGCGGGCCTCACACCGGCCACCACCGGCCAGGCCGCCTGAGACGCGAAAAAGCGCCCGGCGCGGGTGCGCAAGGAGACTGACATGGCGATCGAGCAGGCGACTCTGGCCGGCGGATGCTTCTGGTGCACGGAAGCAGTGTTCAAGGACGTGATCGGCGTCGAGAAGGTCGAGAGCGGCTATACCGGCGGCACCGTTCCCAGCCCGACCTACAAGCAGGTGTGCGGCGGCGATACCGGCCATGCCGAAGCGATCCGGATCACCTACGATCCCACCCAGGTCAGTTATGACGACCTGCTCGATATGTTCTTCGCGACCCATGACCCGACCCAGCTCAATCGCCAGGGCAACGATATCGGCACGCAATACCGCTCCGCCATCTTCCCGCATTCGCCGGGGCAGGAGGCGGCTGCGCGCTCGGCGATCGCGCGCGCCCAGCCGGACTGGCCGGCGCCGATCGTGACGACGATCGAGCCCCTCGGCGACTGGTATCCCGCCGAGGACTATCATCAGGACTATTGGGAGGGCGAAGGCCAGCGCAATCCCTACTGCCTCGCGATCATTCCGCCCAAGCTCCAGAAGCTAAGAAAGAGCTTCGCGGCGCGGGTAAAGGCGGACGCCACCGCTTAGAGCGCGAACGGGTCGATCGCCGCGTGCCGGTCGAGCCGGCGCGATTCGTCCGGCATCGGATATTTGAGGCCGGTTGCGCAATTGAACAGCACCACGCGGTCCGTGGGGGCGATCAGGCCCTGGGAACGCGCCCGCATGCAAGCCGCGAGCGTCGCGCCGCCTTCCGGACAGAGCAGCACGCCATCCCGCGCTGCCGCCTCGGTGGCGGCGACAATCTCCTCGTCCGGGACGGCGATGGCGAAGCCGCCACTTTCCCGTACCGCGCGCAGGATCAGGAAATCGCCCACCGCCTTCGGCACGCGAATGCCCGCCGCGACAGTGCGGGCATTCTCCCAGCGCGCGGCATGCTCGACGCCATCCTCGAAGGCCTTCACGATCGGCGCGCAGCCGGCGGCCTGGACGGCGACCATGCGCGGCCGCTCCGGTCCGATGAAGCCGAGCGCCTCGAGCTCGTCGAACGCCTTCCACATGCCGATCAATCCGGTGCCGCCGCCGGTCGGATAGAAGATGACGTCGGGAAGCTGCCAGCCGAGCTGCTCGGCGAGCTCCAGCCCCATCGTCTTCTTGCCCTCGATCCGGTAGGGCTCCTTCAGCGTCGAGAGGTCGAACCAGGTGCCTTTCGCGGCACCGTCGGCAACGATCGCGCCGCATTCGTCGATCAGGCCGTTGACCCGGTAGACGCGCGCGCCCTGGAAAGCGATCTCCCGCACGTTCACCTCCGGCGTGTCCTCCGGGCAGAGCACGATCGTCTCGATCCCGGCACGGCTGCCATAGGCGGCGAGCGCGGCGCCGGCATTGCCGTTGGTCGGCATCGCGATCTTCCTGACACCGAGCTCCTTCGCCATTGAGACGGCAAGCGCGAGGCCCCGCGCCTTGAACGAGCCGGTCGGCAGGCGGCCCTCGTCCTTGACCAGCAGGTCGGCGACGTCGAGGCGGCGCGCCATCGCATCCAGCGCGACGAGCGGCGTCTCCGCCTCGCCGAGGCTGACGATATTGGCGGTCCGGCGGACCGGCAGCAGCTCGCGCCAGCGCCAGAGATCGCGGGGGCGCTGCGCGAGCGTTTCGCGCGTGAGTTCCCGGGAGGCGGCGGCAAGGTCGTAGCGGACGAGCAACGGGCGGCCCGCCTCGGAGAGGCCGTGGAGACGGTCAGCCTCGTAGCGCCGGCCGGTCAGCCCGCATTCGAGATGGGTGACGAAGGTTGCCCGCTCGGCGACAAGATTGGCGTTCCAGGAAGTGGTCACGTCCTACTCCGATGGTTGGGTGTCAGCCGGCGAGCTTGGACAGCGCGAAGGCGGCGAGGAAGCCGGCGACGGCGATGAGGCCGGCGAAATCGTGCGTGCCTTCAAAGGCCTCCGGCACCATCGTGTCGACGATCATGGCGAGGATCGCGCCGGCCGCCACCGCCTGGACCGCGGCAATCAGAGCCGGGTCGGCGCCGGCGAAAACGACATAGCCGAGCCAGGCGGCGAGGCCCGCGATCAGCGCCACGCCCGACCAGAGCAGGAAGACGAACGCGGCCGTCCGGCCCTCGGCCTTCATGCCGGCGGCGCTCGACAGGCCCTCGGGCAGGTTCGAGAGAAAGACCGCGACCACCGCGACCACGCCCACCCCGCCCCCTTCGAGCAGGCTGACCCCGATCACGATCGATTCCGGAATGCCGTCAAGCAGCGCGCCGATCGCCAGCGCGCCGCCATTGCTGGCGTTCCGGTCGGTGTCCTTGCGCCGATGCGCGAGGGTCGAGCGCTTGCGGTGCCGCGCGCCCCACAGGCCAAGCGCGAAATTGCAGGCGGTGAAGATGACGGCGCCGCCGAGGAAGCCGGCAGCGACGGGCCAGAAACCGCCGCCCGCCGCATCGACGCGCTGCCAGGCCTCGTCCATCAGCTCGAAGGAGAGCGCCGAGATGAGGACGCCCGCCCCGAACCCCATGATCGCGGCGATCGTCCGGCGCGACAAGGGCGCGAACCACCCCGCCAGCGCGCCCAGCAACAGCGCCGACCCGCTGAGCAGGCCCCAGAGGCCTGCCTGGATCGCGATGGGGATCATCCCCTGCCCCGCGGCGCGGCGGCGCGGCGCAGGCGATCGTTGATCGCGGCGCCGAGACCTTGTTCGGGGATCGGCGCTACGGCGATGGCGGGGCGATCCTGACGATCGGCCTCATGCAGCAGCGCGAACAGCCGTGCCGCCGCTTCGACGAGATCACCGGACGGGCTGAGGCTGACGTCGCCGGCCACCGCGTCGAACCCGATCAGCCACTCGCCGGGCTCGGCCGCCCTGGCATCCAGGCGCAGCGGCTTTTCCGGGGCATAATGGCTTTCGAGTTGGCCCGGCGCCTCGATCACCCTGGCCGCCGCCACGGAGAGGCCCAAGTCGATCGGCCCCGGCCGCAGCAGGCGCAGCGGCCCGCCGGTCGCCGCGACGATGGTGGATTCTATGCCATGTCGGGTCGGGCCGGCATCGACGATCAACGGGATCCGGCCGCCAAGCGAGGCCAGGACATGATCGGCCCGGGTCGGGCTGATCCGGCCGCTCGCATTGGCCGACGGCGCGGCGAGCGGCCGGCCGACCGCGTCGAGGAGTGCCTGCATGGCGGGATGCGCCGGTGCGCGAACGGCGACGGTGGCGAGACCCGCTGTCACCAGCGACGCGATCGGGATATTCTCCTTGAGCGGCACGATCAGTGTGAGCGGACCAGGCCAATAGCGCGTAGCGAGCTCGCAGGCTTCTTCATCAAAACTAGTAAATTCAGTAGCTTGATCAAGATTTCTTACATGAACGATGAGCGGGTTGAAGCTCGGCCGCCCTTTGGCGGCATAGATGCGCGCCACCGCCTCGCCATTTGTCGCATCGGCCGCCAGACCGTAGACTGTCTCGGTCGGCACCGCGACCGGCTGCCCCTCGCCGATCAGCCGCGCCGCCTCGGCGACGGCCTCGGGCCCGAAGGGCAGGACGCGGGTGTTTTGCGCGCTCACCGGCCCGCGCTATAGCCGCGCAAAGCACAGCGCAACATGCGAGAGGGGTCATGGGCTACACGCCGCCGGTCGAGGAACAGAAATTCCTGCTACGCCACATCGTCGGCATGGACGAGCTGGCCGGCCATAACGCCTTCGCCGAAGCCGCCCCCGACCTGGTCGACGCGATCGTCGAAGGTGCGGGCGCCTTCGCCGCGGGCGAGTTCGCGCCGCTCAATCGCAGCGGCGACGAGATCGGCGCGCAATGGTCGCCTGATGGCGTCACCATGCCGCCCGGCTTCAGGGAGGCCTATCGCGCTTATGTCGAGGGCGGCTGGGGCACGCTCGCCGGTCCGCCCGAACAAGGCGGCCAGGGCCTGCCGCTGACCCTTGCCACCGTCGTCATGGAGGACCTGGGCTCCGCCAATATGGGCTTCTCGCTGGTGATGATGCTGACGCCGGGATCGGTCGAGGCGCTGCGCCATCACGGCTCGCCCGAGCTGCAGGACGCATGGCTGCCGAAGCTCGTCACCGGCGAATGGACCGGCACAATGAACCTGACCGAGTCGCAGGCCGGCTCCGACGTCGGCGCGCTCAAGACGCGCGCCGTCCCGGCCGGCGACGGCACCTATCGGATCACCGGGCAGAAGATCTTCATCACCTTCGGCGAGCACGACTTGGCCGACAACATCGTCCACCTCGTCCTCGCCCGGCTGCCGGACGCGCCCGAGGGCACGCGGGGCATCTCGCTCTTCCTCGTGCCCAAGATCCTGCCGGACGGGACGCGGAACGACCTGCGCTGCGTGTCGATCGAGCACAAGCTCGGCATCCACGCCTCACCGACCTGCGTCATGTCCTACGGCGACGAGGGCGGCGCGACCGGCTGGCTGATCGGCGAGGAGAACAAGGGCATGGCGGCGATGTTCACGATGATGAACAACGCCCGCCTCAATGTCGGCCTGCAGGGCGTGTCGATCGCCGAGCGCGCGACGCAGCAGGCGGTCGCCTATGCCCGCGAGCGCGTGCAAGGCAGCCGAGAGGGCCGGCCGGCGCGGATCATCGAGTTTCCGGACGTGCGCCGCATGCTGCTCCGAATGAAGGCGCTGACCCAGGCCGCCCGCGCCCTCACTTACTATTGCGCCGGCCAGACCGACCGGGCCGGCCTCGGTGACGAGGCGGCGCGGGCACGGGCGGACCTGCTGACGCCTCTGGTCAAGGCCTATGGCACCGACGTCGGGGTCGAGGTGACGAGCCTCGGCGTGCAGGTCCATGGCGGCATGGGCTATGTCGAGGAGACCGGCGCCGCCCAGCACTACCGCGACGCGCGCATCTCGCCGATCTACGAGGGCACGAACGGCATCCAGGCTGCCGATCTGGTCGGGCGCAAGCTGGCGATGGAGGGTGGCGGCGTGCTGCGGCGGCTGCTCGCCGATATTCGGACGGACGCGGGGGGCGAACCGACGCTGAAGAATCTGCTCGCGGACTGCGAGGAGGTAGCGACTCATCTGCTGTCGGCGGGGCCGGACGACCGGCTGGCCGCATCCTACCCCTTTCTCACGATGCTCTCGGTCGCCACGTCCGCTTGGTTAATGGTGCGGCAGTGGGCGGCGCTGGACACACATGAAGGCGATCCCGCTTTTGCTGCGATGAAGCAGGCCGCGGCGCGATTCTATCTGCATCAGGTTGTGCCGGAAGCCAGTGGATTGAAGGCAGCGGCGGTGGCAGACGCGGGGATCCTCTATTCTATTGAAGAGGACGTGTTCGCAGCCTGATTGTTGGAGGCGAGAATGTCGATTCTTCCCATGCTGCTGCTCCTGGCCGCGACCGCGCAGAACGATCCGGAGCCGTCAGGCCTGCCCGAGCCCGGGCAGGCCACAACCCAGCAGAGCGGGCCGGGCCTGTGGATCGGCGGCATCTCCTTCGGTCGGGAGGATGTCGCCGCAGCGACCCAGGACTTTGACAGCTACACAGCCGTGCCCATCGTGGTCCTGACGCTGAGCGAAACCGGTCACGCGAAATTTGCGCGCGCGCAGGAAGGCCGCCTCCACCAGGTCATCGAAATCAGCCTCGATGGCGAGGTCATCGCCAGTCCCATCCTGGCGGAGCCGATCGAAGGCAGGCAGATCATGATCTCGGGCTCGTTCACCGTCGCCGAAGCGACGAGACTCGCCGAACGGCTTATGCGCCTGCCTACGCCCCGCTAGACCCGCCGGGTCAGCTTGTGCGGGCGCTGGCCGACGGTGCGCCAGATGCGGGGGCCCTGATCGACGCGGAAGGCGCCCATCTTGTCGGTCTGCTGCTGGAGCTCGCGGCCGACCACATAGGATTTGGAGCTCTGTCCGGTACGTCCGTCGCCGCAATCGTAGAGCGCGTTCACCGCGACCACCGGGATGAACAGCATGCGATCGTTGAGGCGGACGGCGCGCATTTCCTCCAGCGTCATCGCGACCTCGCCGCGGATCGTACCGCTGGCGCCCGTGGCGATGCCCGGCAGGCTGAGCTTGGTGCTCTGGCGGCCGGCGGTGCGGAAGAAGGCGCCGATCTCCTTGTCCTGCTCGGCGCCGGCGTTGAACATCTTCACGTCTATGCGGACGTTGCGCGCCGTCGTCTTGCCGGCGTTGCGGATCTCGAGCTGGAATTGGATGCTGGCTTCGGTCGCCGTGAAGGAGGCACGATCGGTCTTGAGATCGAGCTCGATCCATGGCCGTTCGCCGGGCTCGAGGCGCGGTGGGGGCGGCGCGGCGGCAGCGACGGGCGCCGCTTCCTCCGCCCACCCTTCCTCGCCGGCGCGACGGCGGCGGCGGAAGGTCACGGCGGCGCCGATCAGCGCGAGTAGTGCCACCGGCAGCGCATAGAGCCACCAGGGCGCGCCACTCTCCTCGGCCGGGCGTGCGGGTGCCGGAAGGCTCGGGATCGGTGCGGGCGCCTCGGCGGGCGGCGGGGCCGGCTCGTTGGTTGGCGGAACGATGGTGGGCAGCGGGGCGCCCGCCGAGGGCGCGGGCGCCTGTTGCTGTGGCGCCGACGCCTGCGGTGCCGGCCGCGTCGTGGCAGACGGGGCTGACGATCGGGGCTGGGACTGTGCGGGCCGGGTCGCGACGGGCGACGGCGGGGCGACGCGAACCGGCGGCGCCTGTGGCGCCGGCTGCGGCTGGGTGACGATCCGCTCCTGCGGCTGCAGCGAGAAGTCGCGCAGCTGCGGCGGGCCGATCACCGGAGACGGCGTATTCTGGGTCGGGGCAGGCTGGGCGACCACGCTGTTTTGGGCCGTGGCAGGCATCCCGCAGGCAAATCCGGCGCTGACCGCGCCAATCACCCACAGCCTCCGCTTGTTCATCACCATCTATTTCGCTCGACAACCCCGCAACCGACGGCCCCATTGAGACCGAAGGCGCCCACATAAGCGTGCAGGTGCAGGATTTTAATGCCCCGTCAATGGCCCGCCGCTGAACGGCCACTGCACTGCGGCAAAAGGGTCACACCTGCCTAGTGTTCGCCCTCGGAACGGCTCGCCATCTGCATGCCGCGCTGGCGCAGGCATTGCGCGATCGGTCGGCCCGGCGTGGTGACGTCCGCCGGATCGGCAACCTCGGTGAGGAATGCCTGCTCGCCCTGCAGCGACCAGGAAAGATGTTGTGCGCTCCCTGCCGCCGGCGCGCTCGTGTAGCGGACGCCGAACTGGGTCGGCGCGGCTTCGAGCTCGGTGGTGCGGCCGTCATAGGTGAGCAGCACCTTGGCATGGAGGAAATCGCCGCCATTCTCGTAGATCGCGCTCGCCGCCTGCCCGTTCTGGCAGACATAGGGCACGGTCGCGGGACTGGCGGCAACGCGCCCGCCGCCGGCATAGCCGGAGAGCAGGAAGGCCGCGCCGATCAAGGTCGCGGCAGTGATGGGGAACGATCTGGTCATCTTGCGGCCTCTCGCACCTGTGACCCCATGGTGCGGCAGCGACGTCTCGAAATCAAGCGATCGGCGGCTTGATCGGCCCTTTGGCGGGTGCCTCCGGAGGGGTCGCGAGCATGTGCGACAGGATCGCCTGGCCGGCGACCAGGGCAAGCAGCCCGGCCGAGAAGGAGATCAGGAACGCACGCAGCGGAGTCATCGTCACGAGTCTCGTCCTTTCGCGGCCCTGCGCCGCGGCCCGATATGGGGCGCCGGTCGTTACGGGGCAAGAATCCCGGTCGACGGATTTGTCGTGTTGGTCGAAGAATCGGGCCCAGGCGCAATCAGGCGAGCGCGCGCTCGACCAGGTCTTCGGTGTCGAGCCCGAGCATGCGCATGTGCGAGACGATGCGCGGCCAGCGATTCTCGAGGAAGTCCTTGCGCTCGGCGGTGCGCAGACGATCGGCCGCACCCGGGGCGACGAACATGCCGACGCCGCGCTTCACGGTCACCAGCCCCTCTTCCTGGAAGGTCTGATAGGCCTTCGCCACCGTCAGCGGATTGGCGCCGAAATCGGCCGCGAGGCTGCGCACCGACGGGAGCGGATCGCCGTCGCGGACCCGACCCTCGAGGATCATCGCGGCGATGCGGTCGCGCAGGCGGAGATAGACGGGACGATCATCGGTCATAAGCGTGATGGTCTCCTAATACACCGCAAAGGTCAAGAAAAGAATCGCTTTCCGGTCATTAAGCGGGCGGCGTCCACGCGGAGATCACGCTTTCGGGCGCCGGCCGGACGCGTTCCTCGAGATCGGCGCCGGGCGTGCCGAGGAAGATGAAGCCGGCGATCCGGTCGTCGGGCCCGCCGCCGAACGCCTCGCGAACCCTGTCCGAATAGGCCGCCCAGCCCGTCACCCAGCCGGCCGCATAACCCAAAGCGTGCGTCGCCAGCAGCAGGTTCATGCAGGCGGCGCCGCAGGAGAGCTCCTGCTCCCAGACCGGGATCTTGTGATCCGGCGTCGGGCAGGACAGCGCGACGATCAGCTCCGGCGCCTGATGGGCAAAGCGCTGGTTCGCCTCGATCTCCAGCCGTCCCGGCTCGGGACGGTCGATCCGATAGGCGGCGTCGAGGAGGGCCGCGAAAGCGTCGCGCTCGGCCTGCGCCACATGGACGAAGCGCCAGGGGGCGAGCTTGCCATGATCGGGGCTTCGCGTCGCGATCGCAAGGATGCGCCGCAGCTCCCCCGGGCTCGGTCCCGGCGCGACGAGATCGCGCGGGCGGCCGGAACGGCGGGTTTCGAGCAGGCTGAGGGTCGAGGTCAGGTCATTGAACATGACGGCGGCGCTACCAGCCGGGCGGCTCGGCAACAATCCCGCTTCACAATGCGGTTTTGGCCGTTAGGTTGCCCCGATCAAGGCCGGGAACACGGCCACAGGATTGCCCAGGGAGCAAAGCTACATGGTGGACACACCGACCGCGGACAACCCGCGCGAACCCGACATCAGCCACGTCAACCCGGCCGCCCAGTCGACCTGGTTCGGCCATCCGCGCCAGCTCGCCCGACTGTTCACCACCGAGATGTGGGAGCGGTTCGGCTATTACGGCATGCGGGCGCTGCTCGCGCTCTATCTCGCGCAATGGTTCCTGTTCGACGATGCGACCACCGGCGGCCTCTACGGCGCCTTCACCAGCCTGGTCTACCTCACCCCGCTGTTCGGCGGCCTGATCGCCGACCGCATCCTCGGCTCGAAGATGTCGGTGAAGACCGGCGCGGTCATCATGTGCCTGGGCTATCTCGGCCTCTGCTTCGGCGGGGAGCAGGCGAAGCCGCTCTTCGTCCACAACAACCAGACCTACGAGGTCGCCTCGGCGGTCGACGCGTCGGGCCGGACGGTCCAGTCGGTGGTCACGCCGGCGGGCAATTACGCGATCCGCGGCAACCCGGACGGCAGCGTGACGCTCGAGGGCTCGGACGGCAGCGTGCTGCCGCAGACCATCGCGCGCGGCGAGTTCCGCGCCGACGCGGTGCGCGATCCGTTCTGGATCTCGGTCATGCTGTTCTCGCTCGCGCTGGTCGTGGTCGGCAACGGCTTCTTCAAGCCCAACATCTCGACCATGGTGGGCACGCTCTACGAGCAGGGGGACCGGCGCCGCGACGCCGGCTTCACCATCTTCTACATGGGCATCAACATCGGCTCGATCGGCAGCCAGATCCTTGCGCCGCTGTTTGCGAGCTGGTTCGGCTGGTGGGCGGGCTTCGCGCTCGTCGCCGTCGGCATGGCGATCGCCTTCATCCTGTTCCAGTTCGATGGCGGACGCCTGAAGGGCTATGGCGAGCCGCCCGAGGGGGTCAGCGACCGCACCCGCCTCTACGTCTATATCGGCATCCTGCTCGCCATTCCGGTCGCCTGGTTCCTGCTCAACAATGCGATGCTGTCGGCGCAGGCGGCCCATGCCGCGGCGAGCGACGGCAGCGGCATCCTCGGGTATCTCGCCGCGCTGCCGCTGCTCGGCAAGGCGCTGTTCGCCCTGTTTCTCGTCGCCGTGATCGGCATTCCTATCTGGGCGGCGCGGGTCGGCAGCAAGGCCGAATTCCAGATGATGGTGGTGGCGATCATCCTGGTCGTCATGTCGGTGGTGTTCTGGACCCTGTTCGAGCTCGCCGGCTCCGCACTGACCTTGTTCGCCGAACGCTCGACCGACCGTAGCCTGGGTTTCGGAGTCGTGATGGAGGCTGGCTCCGTCCAGGCGTTCAACCCGATCTTCATCGTATTGATGGCGCCGTTCTTCGCCGGCCTGTGGGTGCGGCTGGCGAAGCGCAACGTCGAGCCCTCGATCCCGGTCAAGTTCGCGATCGCGCTGGTGCTCGTCGGCCTCGGCTTCCTGGTCGTGGTGTTCGGTGCCAACTTCGCCGACAGCCAGTTCCGCGTCGGCATTATTTGGTTGGTCCTGCTCTATCTCTTGCATTCGATCGGCGAGCTCTGCCTGTCCCCGATCGGGCTGTCGATGATCACCAAGCTCTCGATCGCACGCATCGTCGGGCTGATGATGGGTGTGTGGTTCCTCGGCACGTCGATGGCCAATTATGTCGGCGGCATCATCACCCAGTTCGCCAGCGTCGAGACGGTGGGCGGCGAGGTGACCAACCCGGCGCTGGCGCTGCAGACCTATGTCGACACCTTCTGGACAATCGGCATCGCGGCGATCATCATCGGCGTGTTCCTGTTCCTCATTTCCCCGCTACTCAAGAGGTGGATGCATGGCGTTGTCTAAGGGGCGCAGCGCGCTGCTGGGCTTTGTCGCGGCGGCCGCGCTGGCCGGCTGCGCGCAGAACGGGGGAGAGACCGAATCCGCGTCGGCCTCCCAGCCTTCCTCGTCTCGGGAGCGCTACACGCCGCCCGAGGACCCCTACCCTTCCACCTATCGCCCCTATGGCGGCGTGCCGACCGCGATCACCGGCGCGACCGTCTTCGACGGCGAAGGCGGCAGGATCGAGAACGGCACGGTGGTGCTGGTCGACGGCCGCATCCAGGCGGTCGGCGGGCCGGACACCCCGATCCCCGAGGGCGCGACCCGGATCGACGGTGCCGGCCGCTGGGTGACGCCGGGCGTCATCGACGTGCACAGCCATCTCGGCGACTATCCGAGCCCCGGCGTCGACGCGCACAGCGACGGCAACGAGATGACCAATCCGGTGCGCCCGGAAGTCTGGGCGGAGCACAGCGTGTGGCCGCAGGATCCCGGCTTCAGTCGTGCGCTCGCCAATGGCGGCATCACGACGCTGCAGATCCTGCCCGGCTCGGCCAACCTGTTCGGCGGCCGCGGCGTGACCTTGCGCAACGTGCCGGCGCGCACGATGCAGGCGATGCGCTTCCCGGGCGCACCGCGCGGCCTCAAGCTGGCCTGCGGCGAGAATCCCAAGCGCGTCTACGGCAACCGCAACACCATGCCGAGCACCCGCATGGGCAATGTCGCGGTGATGCGTTCGACCTGGCAGCGCGCGATCGAATATCGCGAACGGCGGGCGCGAGATCCTAATACGGCGCGCGACCTGCAGATGGACACGCTGGTCGAGGCGATGGACGGCGACATCCTGATCCACAACCATTGCTACCGTGCCGACGAGATGGCGATCATGCTCGACATGGCGCGCGAGTTCGGCTTCCGGATCTCGACCTTCCATCACGCGGTCGAGTCCTACAAGATCGCCGATCTGCTACGGGAGAACGGCACCTGCTCGGCGATGTGGGCGGACTGGTGGGGCTTCAAGATGGAAGCCTATGATGCGGTCAACGAGAACATCCCGCTCGTCCACAACGCCGGCGCCTGTGCGATCGTCCATTCCGACGACGCCAATGGCATCCAGCGGCTCAACCAGGAAGCCGCCAAGGCGCTCGCCGACGGCCGCCGCATGGGGATCGACATCCCGGACGAGGTCGCCTGGCGCTGGCTCGCGATCAACCCGGCCCAGGCGCTCGGCATCCAGGAGCAGACCGGCTCGCTCCGCCCCGGCAAGCGCGCGGACGTGGTGTTGTGGAACGGCAATCCGTTCAGCGCCTACACCCGACCGCAGCAGGTGTGGATCGACGGCGCCCTGCTCCACGACATGAACAATCCGCAGCTGCGTCCGGTGAGCGACTTCGAGCTCGGCCAGCCGGGCGAGGGAGACGTGAAATGAAGGCGCTCGGGCTTCTTCTCGCGGGCGTCGCCGCCCTTGCCGCCACGCCTGCGGTGGCGCAGACCATCGCCATCACCGGCGGCCGGGTGGTCGTCGGCGACGGATCGCCGCCGATCGACGGCGGGACCGTGGTCATTCGCAACGGCCGCGTCGTCGCGGCGGGCGCCGGCGTGAACGTGCCGGCGGGCGCCACGACCGTGGATGCGAGCGGCAAGTGGGTGACGCCCGGCCTCGTCGCCGGTTTCTCGCGCATCGGCCTGACCGAAGTCGACGCCGTCGACGAGACCAACGACATCAGCGCCAACAACTCGCCGTTCAACGCCGCGATCGACGTGGTGCCGGCGATCAACCCGCAGTCGGCGTCGATCGCCGTGAACCGCGCCGCCGGGATCACGCGTGCCGTGGTGTCGCCCGGCACCGGCCGCAGCATCTTCGCCGGCCAGGGCGCGGTCATCGATCTCGGCGGCGACATGGAGCCGATCACCCGCCCCCGCCTGTTCCAGTTCATCGAACTGGGCGAGACCGGAGCGGAGGACGCCGGCGGCAGCCGCGCCGCCGCCCACGTCATGCTGCGCAACGCGCTGCGCGAGGCGCGCGACCTGCGCCCCGGCGCCGGGCGCGGCGCCGGCCCGAACGATCCCCACATCCAGGCCGACGCCCGTCGGTCCGAGGACGTGCTGCTGACCCGCTTCGACGCGGCGGCGCTCGTTCCGGTGCTGCAGGGCCGGCAGCTGCTGCTCGTCCATGTCGAACGGGCGAGCGACCTCCTCCAGACGCTGGCGCTTCGCGAGGAGTTCCCCAATCTGCGCCTCGTCCTGATCGGCGCGACCGAGGGCTGGCGCGTGGCCGATCGGATCGCCGCGGCGCGGGTGCCGGTGATCGCCAACGCGCTCAACGACCTGCCGTCGACCTTCGAGCAGCTGGCCGCGACCCAGTCCAATGTCGGACGGATGCGCGCGGCCGGGGTCAATGTCGCGCTCGGCATGATCAATGACGACGAGACGAGGCAGATCCGCCTGCTGACCCAATATGCCGGCAACCTGGTCGGCATCGGTCGGGTGCCGGGCCATACCGGCCTGTCGTGGGACGAGGCCTTCGCGTCGTTGAGCGCGCATCCCGCCGAGGCGATCGGCCTTGCCGACGAGATCGGCTCGCTGCGCCCCGGCCGGCGCGCCGACGTGGTGATCTGGGACGGCGACCCGCTGGAGCTCGCCACCGGCGTCGACGCGGTGTGGATCGACGGCGTCCAGCAGGACCTCACCAACCGCCAGACGCGGCTGCGCGACCGCTATCGCCAGCCCCAGGAGGGCGCGCTGCCGCACGCCTACGATCCGAGATGAACGGAGCGCAGGTGCGGTGACTCCCGTCGTCAGCCTCGCGCTGGCGACCGCGGCCTTCGTCGGCACGCATCTGTTGATGTCGCATCCCTTGCGGCCGGCGCTGGTCGGGCGGCTCGGCGCACAGGGTTTTCTCGGCCTCTATTCCCTGGTGTCGCTGGCGACCCTAGGGTGGATGGTCCTCGCCTGGCGGGCGGGAACGGACTCCGTTCCGTTGTGGGTCGCGCCGCTCTGGTGGTGGCCGATTGCTTCCGCGTTCATGCTGGCCGCCAGCATCCTTCTGGTCGGTTCGTTCAACCGCAATCCGGCCTTCCCGCATCCCGGCGCCGGTGCGCGCGACATCCCTACCCCGCGCGGCGTGTTCGCGATCACCCGCCATCCGATGAACTGGAGCTTCATCCTGTGGGCGCTCGTCCACATCTCGCTGTCGGGGAGCGCCCGCAACCTGATCGTCGCCGGCGGCATCCTGCTGCTGGCTTGGGTCGGCTCGCTCGGTCAGGACCGCAAGAAGGCCGGACTCATTGGCGATGCCTGGCGCGACTGGGCACGGCGCACCTCGTTCCTGCCCTTTGGAGCGCTGGCCTCCGGCCGGGTCCCATGGCGGTCGGCCTTTCCGGGCTGGACCGCACTGATCGGCGGCCTCGTCCTGTGGGCGGTGGTGACATCCTTCCACGCACCGCTCGTGTCGCCGCTGGGGGACCTGCTCTCGCGCAGCTAAGCTGCGTCGGAGAAGGCCGAGCCGCGGCGGGCGGCCTCCAGATAGGCACCGAGATCGTCCGGGGTCAGCGCATGGGCGTAGAGATGGCCCTGCAGCGCGTCGCAGCCCGCTTCCAGGGCCACCTGCTCCTCGGCGACGCAGGAGATGCCTTCGGCGACCACTTCCAAATTCATCGCATGGCCGAGCGTGACCGCGGCGCGAATGATCGCGACGCTCTGATCGCGCGCCGCCACGTCGATGAACGAACGGTCGAGCTTGATCTTGTCGACCGGAAAGCGGCGGAGCGAGGACAGCGACGAGTATCCCGTGCCGAAATCGTCGAGCACGACCCGGAAGCCGTCCTGGCGCAGATCCTCGATCGCGGCGCTGCACAGCGCACCATGCTCGATGAACAGGCTTTCGGTGATTTCCAGTTCGAGCTGGGCGTGGTCGACGCCATGCTCGTCGGCGATCCGGCGCAGCGCCGCCGGAAAGCCCGGATTGCGGAACTGGATCGGCGAGAGATTCACCGCGACGCTGAGCTCCGGCCAACGCCGCGCCACCTTGCAAGCCTCGCGGAAGGCCATCAGGCCGAGCTCGTCGATGATGCCGCATTCCTCGGCGATGGGCACGATCTCCATCGGCGCGACCTGGCCGAGCGTCGGATGATCCCAGCGCAGCAGGCCCTCGACGCCGACGACCTGGCCGCGGCTGCCGATCACCGGCTGGAAATGGAGCTGCAGTGCATCGGGCGCGCGCAGCTCGGCGCGCAGGCTGCTCTCGATTCGATCGCGGCGCTGGACGTCGGCGTCCATTGCCTCGGTGAAGATGCGGAAGCAGTCGCGGCCGGCCGCCTTGGCGCGATACATGGTGATGTCCGCCTTGCGCAGCAGCTCGGACGCTTCGGCGACCTCCTTGCTGGCGAAGACCGCGCCGATGCTGACGCCGACCCGCGCCTCGCGCTCGCCGATCTGGAACGGCTCGCGGATGATCGTGATGATACGCTCGCACAGGCGGCGCACATCGGCCTCACCCTTGGGGCTGACCTGGACGATCGCGAATTCGTCGCCGCCGATGCGGGCAACCGTGTCCGTCTCCCGCAGCAGGGATTTCAGCCGCTCCCCGACCTCGATGACGAGCTGGTCGCCGGCATTGTGGCCAAGCGTGTCGTTGACCTGCTTGAAGCGATCGAGGTCGAGCATCAGCAACGCGACCTGCTCGCCCGCCCGGCGATAACGGGTCAGCGCCTGGGCGAGGCGATCCTCGAGCAGGGCACGGTTGGCGAGGCCGGTGAGCTGATCATGCAGCGCCTGATGCTGCGCCGCGGCCTGGCGCGTTTCCAGCTCGCTTACCAATTCGACGATCGAGCGATAGAGAAAGGACATGACGAGGACGATCGCGACCGCGGAGGTCAGCGAGATCGGCCAGATGGTCGTGAACAGCTCGAGACGGGACGCGGTGTCGTCGCGCACGATCGAGACCGTCGCGAAATTCGTCAGGACCAGGGTCGCCACTGCTGCCGATACGATCGGCGGGCCGACCTTGCGCGAATAACCCACCAATAACCTCCCCCGCGAGAGGCGCGGTCAATACCGCAGGAGGGGTTAACAAATCGCTCAGGCCTGCAGGGCGGAAAAGCGCGGATTGCCGCGGTTTTCGACAGTGCACTGCGTTAATCCGGAAGGGAGAAGTCAACCCCTTGCGCGAGCGGCAATTCGCGGCCGTAGTTGATGACGTTGGTCGCCCGCCGCATGTAGGCGCGCCAGGAATCCGAGCCGCTCTCGCGCCCGCCGCCCGTTTCCTTCTCGCCGCCGAATGCGCCGCCGATTTCGGCGCCGGACGGTCCGATATTGACGTTGGCCATGCCGCAATCGGAGCCCGAGGTGGAGAGAAAGCGCTCGGTTTCCCTGAGATCGGTGGTGAAGATCGACGAGGAAAGACCTTGTGCAACACCGTTCTGTAGCGCGATCGCTTCGTCGAAATCGCGATAGCGCAGCACGTAGAGGATCGGCGCGAAGGTCTCGTTGAGCATGACCGGCGTTTGGGCCGGCATCTCCACCAGGGCCGGCCGCACGTAGTTTCCTTCGAGCGGCGCGTCGTCCTGATGAACGACGCCGCCCTGCCCTCGCGCCTCATCGAGTGCCGAACGCATCATCGCGACCGCATCGGCATCGATCAGCGGGCCGATCAGAATGCCGTCGTCGAGCGGGTTACCGATCGGGAAGCTGCGCCAGATGCGGCGCAGGCGTGCGAGCAGCGCATCATAGATATCCGCGTGAACGAGGAGGCGACGCAGGCTCGTGCAGCGCTGCCCGGCCGTGCCGGCCGCCGCGAACGCGATCGCGCGCGTCGCCAGCTCGAGATCGGCCGAGGGCGTGACGATCATCGCGTTGTTGCCGCCGAGCTCGAGCAGGCTCCGGCCGAAACGGGCGGCGACGCGCGGCGCCAGCTCACGGCCCATCCGGGTCGATCCGGTCGCCGAGACGAGCGGCACGCGCGGATCGTCGGCAAGCGCCTGCCCGACGGCGCGCGCTCCCTGGACGACCTCCAGCAATCCCGCTGGCGCCCCGCCGAAACGTTCGACGGCCCGGGCGAAAAGGGCGGCGACCGCGGCTGCGCAAATCGGCGTCTTTTCAGATGGTTTCCAGACGATGCTGTCACCGCACACGAGGCCGAGGCAGGCATTCCAGGCCCACACTGCCACCGGGAAGTTGAACGCCGAAATCACGCCGACCGGCCCAAGCGGATGCCAGGTCTCCATCATCCGGTGGTCGGTCCGCTCGGTGGCGATCGTGAGCCCGTGGAGCTGGCGGGACAGGCCGACGGCAAAGTCGCAAATGTCGACCATTTCCTGAACTTCGCCCAGACCCTCCGAGAGGACCTTGCCGCACTCGAGGGTGACGAGGCGGCCGAGCGCCTGCTTCTCCTCCCGCAGCACCTCACCGAACAGGCGGACGAGATCGCCGCGACGCGGCGCGGGCACCAGGCGCCAGCGGAGGAACGCCGTTTGCGCACGGCCGATCGCCGCCGCGACCTCGTCGGGCGAGGCGCTGGCGACGCGGCCGATCGCCTGCCCGTCGATCGGGGACCGCGATTCGAGGTCGCCGGCGCCGGCCTCGACCCCGAGGCGGCGGAGCAGGTCGGCCGCCTCGGCAGCCGCGGAGAAGCCGGTCATGAAATCCTCGCGAGAAGCGCCTGGGCCGCCGCCGGGGCGCGGACCTTGGCGCCATTGATCATGAAGGCGAATACGTCGCGCGCACCGCCAGGCGCGGGCTGATCGCCGACCTCGTCGTAGCCATCCACGGGCCTCCCGGCGGCCCAGCCGCGCACCGTCGCCGCCCAGCGATCGAGCCCGGCCGCGTCATAGCCGGTCGGCTCCTCCTCGCGCGCCTGCATGAAGCGCGCATAGACGAAGTCGGCGGCGACGTCAGGAATCAACGGATATTCGGCGTGATCGGCGAACACGATCGCGACCTTGGCCGCACGCATCATGGCGACGAAGCCGGGATTCCTGAAGCTCTCGTTCCGCGGTTCGATTGCATGGCGAAGCGCGATCCCGTCCTGCCTCGCCGGCAGCAGCGCGAGGAAGGCGCGGATCTCGTCCGGATCGAATTTCTTGGTCGGCGCGAACTGCCACAGGATCGGACCCAGCCTGTCGCCGAGCTGGGTGAAGCCCTGCCCGCAGAACCTGGCGATCGACTCGCCCGCCTCGCCGAGATCGCGGCGATTGGTGCAGAAGCGCGACGCCTTCAGCGCGAACCTGAAGCCGTCCGGCACCGTCTGTGCCCAGCGCGCGAACGTTTCCGGCTTCTGGGTGCTGTAGTAGGTGGCGTTGACCTCGGTGCCGGTCAGCTGCTCGCCGACATAGGCGAGCTGCTTCGTCTTCGCCAATCCGGCCGGAAAGAAGGTGCCGCGCCAGGGATCGAAGTCCCAGCCGCCGATGCCGATATGGATCGATCCCGCTGCCATCTTGCGCCTATCCGTCCGCTGGCGGAAAAGGGCAAGAGACTATCATATCCCGCAGCCCCGGCGAGGACTCGGTGCCGTCCGCGCCCACGGGCCGCCGGCCCCTTCAGAGCGTCGCGTGCACGGTCGCGACCGCCTTGATCACCGCCGCGATGCGCACGGCATTCTGGATGGTCTCGGTCTTCACCCCATTCTGGGTCAGGACCCGCTCGTGGCTTTCGATGCACATGCCGCAGCCGTTCTGGGCGCTGACCGCCAGGCTGAACAGCTCGAAATCGGCCTTGTCGATGCCCGGCGCGCCGATGACGTTCATCCTGAGCTTCGCCGGCAATGACTGGTAGACCGGGTTCGAGGCGAGGTGGACGAAGCGGTAGTAGACGTTGTTCATCGCCATGATCGCTGCCGCCGCGCGGGCGGCATTGGCATAGGTCTCGTCGATCTTGCCGGCGGCCTCCGCCTCGGCCGCCGCGACGATCGGCTTGTAGCCGGTGCCGTGGGCGCAGGCGAGGAGAAGGCCGAGCTTGCGCTCCTCGCCGAGCGTCTGGTCGCTGAGCAGCGAGCCGACGTTGAGCCGCAGATCCTTGGCATAATCGGGGAGGGTATCGGCGAAATCCTTGAGGGACATGGCATTACTCCACTCGCGTCATCCCGGCGAAGGCCGGGATCTCAGGGAGACTCGCTGGAGACTTCTCGTCACCAAATTCCCGCCTACGCCTGCGTGACGCAATTGCAAAGAAAGGGGCCCGGCGATTGGTGGTTCGCCGCGCCCCCGCACTGGAGGTCGGCCGGTTCGGGGGCGTGCGGGGGGAACACGCCGCGAGGGCCGGACCTCGAACTCGCGCCGGCTCACGCGGCCGGACGCAGCACCTCTTCGCCGGCCGCCCAGTTGCACGGGCACAGTTCGTCGGTCTGCAGCGCGTCGAGGACACGCAGCGTCTCGGCCGGATTGCGGCCGACGTTGAGGCCGTTGACCGTGACGTGCTGGATCACGTTGTCCGGATCGACGACGAAGGTCGCACGGAAGGCGACATGCTCGTTCCGGTCGAGGATGCCGAGCGCGCCGGCGAGCTGGGCGCCGTTGTCGGCGATCCACGGGAAGTCCGCATTGGCGAGCTGCTCGTCCGAGCGGCGCCAGGCGAAGTGGACATGGGCGGTGTCGGTCGACGCGCCGATCAGCACCGCATCACGATCGGCGAAATCGCGGGCGAGCTCGCCATAGCCGACGATCTCGGTCGGGCAGACGAAGGTGAAGTCCTTCGGCCAGTAGAACAGGATCTTCCACTTGCCGTTGGTCTCGGCCAGGTCGATCGTCTCGCCGGCCGGAAGGGCCGCGGTGCCCTGCTGGACCGGAAGGGTGAGGCCGGGAAGCGTGTCGCCAACGGTAAGCATAGGTGCGCGTCTCCTGTTTTTGTGCACTGCGTCAGAAATCTTGTGCAGCGCATATAGAAGGTGGAATTCATCGTTCCAATTGATTAGATCGCATGGATTGATCGAGGGAAACGATGAACGTTCACTTGCCCACCCTGAAGCAGCTTCAGTACCTCGTGGCCCTGAAAATCCACGGGCATTTCGGCCGGGCCGCCGACGCGTGCTTCGTCACCCAGTCCACCCTGTCGGCCGGAATCAAGGAGCTGGAGACGCTGATCGGCGTGACCTTGGTCGAGCGCACCCGCCGGGTCGTGCGCTTCACCCCGCTCGGCGAGCGCGTCGCGGACAAGGCGCAGCGCATCCTGCGCGAGGCGGAGGATCTCGCCGACATGGTCCGCGCCGCCGGCAAGCCGCTCGCCGGCGAGCTCCGGATGGGCGTGATCCCGACCATCGCCCCCTTCCTGCTCCCTACCCTGCTGCCGCGGCTCCGCGAGCAGTGGCCGGACCTGAAACTCTATCTGCGCGAGGAGACCAGCCAGGCCGCCTGTGACGCGCTCCACCGCGGCAAGCTCGATTGCGTGCTGCTCGCTCTCCCCTACGCCTGCGGCGACGTCGACTCGGCCGATCTGTTCGACGATCGGCTCATGGTCGCCTTCCCGCCCGGCGGCGCCAAGGACCTGCCGGAGTGCGTGCCGGCCAGCGCGATCGACGAGGCGAGCCTGCTGCTGCTCGAGGACGGGCATTGCCTCAAGGATCATGCGCTCGCCGCCTGCAACCGGCCGGAGTTGCGGGCCGAGGCCTCGATCCTCGGCACCTCGCTCCACACCCTGGTCCAGATGGTCGACAACGGCCTCGGCATGACCCTGGTCCCGGAGATGGCGGTCGATGCCGGCCTCCTCGACGGCACCAACGTTGTCGCCCGCCGCCTCGACGCCGATCACCCGGCCCGCCGCATCGCCCTGGTCTGGCGCAAGGGCAGCCCGCGCGAGAAGGAATTCCGGCTGCTCGCGGACGCGCTCAAGACGGCGGCCTAGGACGTATCGACATTCAGCACACTGCTCCCCGGTGGGGAGAGGGTTGGGGCGAGGGGGTTCTGACTCCGAGGATTTCCGCTGAAGCCGAACCCCCTCACCCTGCCCTCTCCCCACCGGGGAGAGGGTAAAAGGCTTGAACGTCGATACAGCCTAGACCTGGTCCTCGAACGCGGGCGCATAATGGGCGACCCGCTCCTCCCAGCGCGAAAGCAGGGCCCGGGCTTCGGGCGCGACATGGGCGCGCTCGGGATCGTCGCCGGCAAAGGCGCGGATCGCGTCCATCGAGGTGAAGCGGGTGGCGGTGAGGAACTCCACTTCCTCGCCGAGGTCGCGCCGCAGCACGCGGGCGCCGAGATAGCCGGGGATCGCATGGGCGGCCGGCAGGAAGTGGCGCTGCAGGAAGTCCTGATAGGCCTCGGCCCTCTCGGGGGCGATCCAGCCCCGCCAGACGCGCTCGATCATTCCGACTCCCTCCCCGATCGTCAGTCCATGTGCTTGAGGCCGACTCGCAGATAGTCCCACCCGGTCACCAGCGTCAGCGCCGCCGCCGCCCAGAGGCTGACCAGTCCGACGAGATAGACCCACCCCCAGTGCGGCAACGCGCCGGCGAGGATCAGGGCGCCGAGCGAGACGAGCTGGAAGGTCGTCTTCCACTTGGCCAGCTGGCTGACGGGAACCGAGACCTGCAAACCGGCGAGGAACTCGCGCAGGCCCGAGACGATGATCTCGCGCAGCAGGATCACCAGCGCCGGAATGAGGTGCCAGTCGGCGATGATCGGCCCGGCGAAGCTGCCGTCCGCCGGCGGCCGGGCGATCAGCATCACGATCACCGCCGCGACCATGATCTTGTCGGCGATCGGATCGAGGAACTGGCCAAGCCGCGAGACCGTCCCCTGGGCGCGGGCGAGATAGCCGTCGAAATAGTCGGTGATGCCGACGAGGCAGTAGAGGACGAAGGTCACCGCATAGTCGAACCAGCCTGGCTGCCACAGCAGGAAGACCAGGATCGGCACCGCCAGGATGCGCGACAGGGTGAGCAGGTTCGGCAGGGTCAGCATGTCACACCCCGGCTTTAGCGGCAGCTGCGCCGGAATGGGAGGGTCATGCACGCATTGCCGCGGCCGTCTCGCGGAATGACTTGTGCGGCGTCGGACGGTCCGCCAAACAGGCGAGCGACGTCCACGGTCCGGAGACCCGCATGCACCGCCTTGCCCTTCTCGCCCTGCTCGCCTCGGCTATGGCGGCACCGGCACAGGCGGCCCGGCCCGTCCAGTTCGCCGAACAGGCGGCACCCGGCGGGGCGCTGGTGCTGCCGCTCGGCAGCGCCGCGGACCTCCAGACACGCGGCGCCATGCTCGATCCGGCGACGCGCGACTCCGTTGCGCGGGCGCTGGAGTCCGCCCGGTTCCGCTACCGCACCAGCGATGTGCTCACGCTTCGCGGCCTGGGCCCGTGGAGCCAGATCACCCTCATCGGCACCGGCGGTGACCCGCTCGAGACGGTTGAGCTACAGGACATCGGCGGCCGTGCTGCCCATGAAACCGCCGCCACGGACGGGCCGGTGACCGTGGCAGGGGTCGGCGATGCGGCGGCGGCGGTGCAGATCGGCATCGGCGCCCGGCTCGGCGGCTACAGCTTCGATCGCTATCGCTCCGAAGATCCCGAGGCGCCGCGCCGGCCGGGCCAGGACACCCCGCTCACGATCCTGACGGCCGGCGCGGCGGCCGCCACTGCGCGCTGGCAGTCGGAGGGACAGGCGCTCAGCGACGCCGTCCACTTCACCCGCGACCTCATCACCGAGCCTGCCAATGTCATCTATCCGGAAAGCTTCGTCGAGCGGACGCGCGAGGCGTTCCGCGGCGTCGGCAACGTGCGCATCGAGGCACTCGATGTGACCGCGATGGAACGACTCGGCATGGGATCGATCCTCGCGGTCGGCCGCGGGTCGGAACGGCCACCGAGGATGCTCATCGTCGAATATCGCGGCGCGGGTTCGCCCGATGCGCCCGTCGTACTGGCAGGCAAGGGCATCACCTTCGATTCGGGCGGAATCTCGCTGAAGCCAGGGACCGGTATGTCGGCGATGAAGGGCGACATGGCCGGCGCCGCCGCGGCCGTCGGCGCGGTGCTCAGCCTCGCCCGCGCCCGGGCGCCGGTCCACGTCGTCGCGATCGCCGCGCTGGCCGAGAACATGCCGGGCGGCAACGCCAGCCGGCCCGGCGACGTGGTGCGCGCCATGAACGGGCGCACGATCGAGATCATCAATACCGATGCCGAAGGCCGCCTCGTCCTCGCCGACGCCGTTGCGCTGGCCGAGCGGCGGTTCCGCCCCGCCGCGATCGTCGACATCGCCACCCTGACCGGCGCGGTCACCACCGCGCTCGGCAACGAATATGCCGGCCTGTTCAGCCGCAATGACGGGCTCGCCGGGCAATTGCTCGCCGCCGGCCGCGACACCGGCGAGGAGCTGTGGCGCCTGCCGCTTCACTCCAACTATGCCGACGACATGGATTCGGACATCGCCGACATCAAGAATTCGGATGAGGGCGGCAGCCCCGGAGCCGGTCTGGGGGCCCATTTCATCGGCTTCTTCGTGGAAAGCACGCCCTGGGCGCATCTCGACATCGCCGGGGTCGACATGGGCGCGGACCAGCCGACCGTGCCGGACGGCTATGCCGGCTTCGGCGTGAGGCTGCTGGATCGCTTCGTCCGCAATTTCCAGCCCGTCGCCGCCCCTTCCTCGGACGGCAATTGAGCAGTCTCTTCCGGGGGCCAGAAGAGCAGCGATGACCGGCGCAACCCATCTTCTCGGCACGCGGCGCTTCCTGCCGCTGTTCACGACCCAGCTGCTGGGCGCGTTCAACGACAACCTGTTCAAGAACGCGATGGTGCTGTTCGTCGTCTACCAGGTCTATAACGACGAGGCGTCGGAATTCTGGTTCAGCGCGGTCACCACCGCGATCTTCATCCTGCCCTTCTTCCTGCTGTCGGCTTTGTCGGGGCAGCTCGCCGACGCGACCGACAAGGCGCGCATCATCCGCATCGTCAAGGCGTGCGAGGTGGCGATCATGCTGGTCGGCGCCGGCGGCCTGCTGATGGCCTGGCAGGGAATCATGGTGCACACGGTGGCGATCCCGCTGCTGCTGCTCGCCCTCTTCGCGATGGGCGTCCATTCGACCTTCTTCGGCCCGATCAAATATGCGATCCTGCCCCAGCATCTGGAGCCCGACGAGGTGCTGGGCGGAACCGGCCTGGTCGAGGCCGGCACCTATATCGCCATCCTCGGCGGCACGATCCTCGCCGGCATGATCTCGATCGAGGCCTCGGCCATCGCGGTGATCCTCATCGCGGTCGTCGGCTACCTCTCCGGCCGCCGGGTGCCGCCGGCGCCGGCGCTGGAGGGCGGCCACGTCATCGATCTCAACGTCTTCCGCTCCTCCTACCGCCTGATCGCGGCGACCCTGCACATCCCGCGCCTCTTCCTCGCCATCGTCTCGATCAGCTTCTTCTGGACGATCGGCGCGGTGCTGTTCATCCAGTTCCCGCCGCTGGTGAAGAATGTGCTCACCGCCGACAAGGCGGTCGCCAGCCTGTTCCTCGCCATCTTCTCGATCGGCGTCGCGATCGGCTCGGTCGCGGTCAACCGGTTGCTCAAGGGCGAGGTCTCGGCGCGCTATTCGACGCCGGCGGTGCTCGTCATGGGCCTGTTCGTCGTCGCCTTCCATCTCGTCTCGGCGAGCTGGGTCGGGACGACCGACGGCAGCCTCTACGATCTCGGCGCCTTCATGAACCATTCCGGCAACTGGCCGTTGCTCGGCTCCCTGCTCGGCATCGCGATCTTCGGCGGCATGTTCGTGGTGCCGCTCTACGCCTTCCTCACCACCACCGTCCCCAAGTCGCAGGCGGCGCGCACCGTCGCGGCCAACAACATCGTCAATTCGGGCGCGATGGTGATCGGCTCGATCATCGCCGGCGCGCTGTCGCTGTTCGGGATCGAGGGTGAGGACCAGCTCCTCCTCGCCGCCGCCATGTGCCTGATTTCGGCCTGGCTCGCCTGGAAGCTGCACAAGGCCTGCGACGACGTCGAATGCGTCGACAAGGAAGTCCTCCCGCCGACGGTCTAGCGGAACGCTAGCCCAGCAGGGTTCCGAAGAAGATCAGCCCGCCGATCCAGGCGGTGGCGAACAGCCTCAGATCATCCAGCCAGATCGCCGCATCGATGCCGGCGAAAGGAACGGCCACGTCCACCTGGGCGGTGGCCGTCGGGTCGATCCGGCGAGCGATCAGGGGCGACAGGCGATTCATGCCGTCATTAAGAATTCATTTACCAAAAGGTTGCAAGCGCCCCGCCGCCGCTCTGCCTCCAGCGTCCCGTATCGAGACGCCGGCCCATCAAGGTCCGCTCGCGGCCGGGTTCGTCTAAATATCCGAAATGAACTTTGTATCGGACTCAAAATACGCGATCAGATAAGTTCAAGTAAAAAGTCGAATTAATCTTTTGATTCAATAATCACCCTTGCGAACAACGCAGGTGAAATCAGATTCAAAAGGGGAATCGTCATGCCTACTCGCAAGAATCGCCACATCGGACGCAAGCTGCTTCTGAGCTGCGCCCTCATTTCCGCAACGTGCGCCACGCTGGTTCCGGCTCGGGCGCAGGCCCAGACCGCCGTCGTCAATGTCTGCACCGGAATCCGGCTGCCGCGCTCGGCGGTGACCGACGTGCTCGGGCCGGTGGCGAACGGCATCGTCGACCCGATCGAGGACCGGGTCAATTCGATCCTCGACGTGATCGCGATCATCCCGATCGTCGGGCAGCTCATTCCCGATCTCAACACCAATGTCGCCGGCCTGCTTTCGAACGCGGCCGCCGGCGCGCCGATCTCGCTGCAGGTGCTCGACACCAACGGCAATGTCGTCGATCCGGCCGACGGCTGCAACGTCCAGGCGGACGGCATCAGCCTTACCAATCCCGCCGGCATCGCGATCGGCGGCAACCAGATCACCGGGCTCGGCGCCAACGGCGAGGCCGCCACCGCCGCCGACATCGACGCCATCGCCTTCGGCAACAGCGCCCGTGCGGACGCCGGTGCAACCGGCTCGATCGCGATCGGCGCCGATTCCCGCGCCGGCGCGGCAAACAGCGTTGCGATCGGCGCCGGCTCGACCGCCACGCGCGGTGCGCAGGCCGGCTATGCCGCACTCGGCCTCGACACGGCACAGACCTCCACCGGCGAATTCTCGGTCGGCGCCGCAGGTGCGACCCGTCAGGTCACCAACGTCGCCGCCGGCTCGGCCGCGACCGATGCGGTCAATGTCGCGCAGCTCCAGGGCGTCGCCGACGACGTGTCGGCGATCGACACGCGGGTCACCAACAACAGCACCACCATCGCCAATCATGAGACCCGGATCACGGCGCTCGAGGCGGGTGGCGGAGGTGGCGGGACACCGGGCCCGGTCCGTTATGCCGACGCGGCGACGCCGACCACGCCGAATGCCGGCACGCCGACCAACGAGGCCACCCTGGTCGGCGCGGCCGCCGGCGCGGTCGGGCTGCACAATGTTCGGGATGGCGCGCTTGCCGCATCCTCGACCGACGCGGTCAATGGCGGCCAGCTCTTCGCCACCAACCAGCAGGTCGCCGACCACGAGACCCGGATCACGGTGATTGAGAACAGCGTCACGGGCAGCGCGATCAGCCCGATCCAATATTCCAACACCGCCACGCCGACGGTTCCCAACGGCGGCACGGTCAGCAACGACGTGACGCTGGTCGGCGCCGGCGGGGCGCCGGTGGCGGTCCACAATGTCGCCGCCGGCCGCGTCGCCGCCGGGTCGACCGATGCGGTCAACGGCGACCAGCTCGCCGCCACCAACACGGTCGCCCAGGAGGCGGTCGCGCTGGGTCGCAATTCCGTCCAATATGATGCGGGCGGCCGGTCGGTGACCTTCGGCCCCGGCGCGGCCCCGGTCCGGCTGGGCAACGTCGCTCCCGGCGTCGCGGCGACCGATGCGGTCAACGTCGCCCAGCTCCAAGCCGGTATCCAGAGCGCGGTCGCGGAAGCGCAAGCCTATATCGATGCGCGCTTCGACCTGCTCGGCCGCGACATGGACAGCCTCCGCCGCGACTCCGAGGCCGGCACCGCCGGCGCCCTTGCCGCCGCGTCACTGCCGCAGGCGGTTGACGCGGGCCGCGGCATGATCGCCTTCGGCACCGGCCTGTTCCAGGGCGAAGGCGCCTTCGCGATGGGCCTCTCCACCCGCACCGACAATGGCCGCGCCGTGATCCGCGCCGGCGCGACGATCGACACCCGCGGCCGCGCCGGTGCCAATGCGGGCGTGGGGATCCAGTTCTGATGCGAAGTTTCGAAACTTACGATTTCTGACCGCGCTTGGCGGCCGGAAGGGAGGAGGCGCCACCCCACCAGCGCCTCCTCCCGATTTTTATTGACGCGATCAGCGCCGGCCGCAGCCCGCCGGATCGCTAGGATCTCCGTCCGAACGGCCGGTGCCGCGTCCGCGGCCGGCGGGATCGGAATTGCTGCCGCTGTCACTGTCGGTGCAGCCCTGAATGCCGCGCCGCCGGCCGCCGCTGCGGCCGTGGTTGGGCCGGTCCGAATTGGCGCCGCTGTCCGAATCCGTGACGCCGGTATAGCCGCGGCCAGGCGGGTCGGAATTGGGTCCGCTGTCATTGTCGCTGACCTGTCCGGCTTCCGCCTTTCCCTGCAAGGCGACGATCGCGCCGCCGGTGATGGCGACGCCGCCCGCGACGCGGCCAAGAAAGGAACGGCGCGTGAGTTGACGCTCGGTCTTCATCCGGACTCTCCCCCTCCGATTGAATGGTGCGAGGCTATGCCTCTTCCCGCCCCACGGCAAACGCTATTCGCTGCCGGTTTCGAGCGCCGTGCTTGACAAGCGTTTCCCATATGTTCTCATGCATCCATGACTCGACCGCAGGAAAAGCTCACCCTCCCCGCCGCCTGCCGGATCGCCCTCGCGGCCCAGGGCTTCGGTGCGGCGCGTCCCGACTCGGTCAACAAAGGCCATCTGCACCGCACGATCGAACGGCTCGGCCTCCACCAGATCGACAGCGTCAACGTCCTCGCCCGCGCCCACTATCTTCCCGCCTTCTCGCGGCTCGGCCCCTATGACCGCAGCCTCCTCGACCATTCCGTCTGGGGGAAGCGCGGCGAGCGCCGCCTGTTCGAATATTGGGCGCACGAGGCGTCCATGCTCCCGCTCGCGCTCCACCCGTTGCTGCGCTGGCGGATGGACGAGGCGGCGCGCGGCGAGCGCGGCTGGCGCAGCTTGCGCGCCTTCGCCCACGGGCGCCGACCGGCGGCCGAGGCGATCCTCAAACGCCTTCAGACCGACGGGCCGATGGCAGCCTCCGATTTCGAGCATGGCAAGAGCCGCAGCGGCTGGTGGGAATGGGGGGAGACCAAGCAGGCGCTGGAATGGCTTTTCTGGTCCGGCCAGATCACCACCGCCACCCGGCGCGGCAGCTTCGAGCGCGTCTATGACCTCACCGAACGGGTGATCCCCGCCGCGATCCTGGACCTGCCGACCCCTGGCAAGGTCGATGCCCACCGCCAGCTTGTCGAGCTGGGGGCGCAAGCCCTGGGTGTCGCCACCGCTGCCGACCTGCGCGACTATTTCCGCCTCGACGTCGCCGAAAGCCGCGCCGGTCTCGATGCACTGGTCGAGGCCGGCACCCTGATCCCGGTCGCCATCGAAGGCTGGCGCCAGCCCGCGTTCCTTCACGCCGAGGCCCGCCGCCCGCGCCGCATCGCCGGCCAGGCCTTGCTCGCCCCGTTCGACCCGCTGATCTGGGAGCGCGGCCGCACCGAACGGCTGTTCGGCTTCCGCTACCGGATCGAGATCTACGTGCCCGCGCCCAAACGCATCTTCGGCTACTACGTTCTCCCCTTCCTGATGGACGGCCGCCTCGTCGCCCGGGTCGACCTCAAGAGCGACCGGCAGCAGCGCCGCCTCCTCGTCCGTTCCATAAATCTCGAGCCCGGTGCACCGGCGGAAACGGAGGAACGCCTGATGGCGGAACTGTGTCTGATGGCGGATTGGCTCGGCCTCGACGCCGGCGTCTTGATGCCGGACGCCGCCCTCGCCCCGGAGCTGCTGACGACCGGCTGAAGCGGCCGGATGCATCCAAATCGCCGGTGCAACATTGTCCCCGGCAGGATGCGGCCGCGACCGCGCAGCGAAGGAAGAGACCATGCGGACATTGGCGATCCTCGGCGCGCTGCTTATCGCGTCCTGCGGTGGCGGCGAGGATCAGTGGAAGGTTCGCGACCGGGACAGCGGCGCCACGCCCGGTGCCTCGGCGCAGAAGATCGCGCGCGACGGCGTCGGCTATCTCGCCTTGTCGTGCGATCGCGGCGGGCCGCTCGCCGTCCTGATCGGAACCCCGGTGAACGTGGCGCCGGCCGGCCGCCGCGATCCGCAGCCGCGCACCATCCACTACCGCGTCGATGACGGCATGGAGAAGCCGGCCGAGGTGCACGTGCTGGAAGACACCATCCACATCGACGACGGGTCGCTTCCGACCATCCTCGCCGACATCGCCTCTGCGTCCCGCCTCGATGTGCGGACCCGGTCGGACGGTGGCGGAAACCTCGCCATGACCGTCGATCTGGCGGGCCTCGCCGAAGCGAGGGCCGAGGTCGAGGAGAGGTGCCGGGGCTGAAGGCCTGACCTGACCGTCGCGGCCCTTGTCCCCGACCCGTCTTTCCGGCCAAGGACGGATCATGTCCGTGAGAATCGAAATGGGGACGGGCGGCGACGGCGCGCCGGCCGAGGTCGACCTGGAGGAGCTGCTCGCCACGCGTCTGCTCGTCCAGGGCAACAGCGGCTCGGGCAAGTCGCATCTGCTGCGCCGCCTGCTCGAGGAAAGCGCCGGCCTCGTCCAGCAGGTGGTGATCGATCCCGAGGGCGATTTCGTCTCGCTGGGCGACGCCTTCGGCCACACCGCGATCGAGGCGAGCGAGTACAGCACCGCCGAGATCGCCCGCATGGCCGCCCGGGTCCGCGAGCACCGCGCCTCGGTCGTGCTCAGTCTCGAGGGGCTGGAGATCGACGCGCAGATGCGCTGCGCCGCCGCCTTCCTCTCCGCCTTGTTCGAAGCGCCGCGCGACCACCGGTATCCCGTGCTGGTCGTGGTCGACGAGGCGCAGCTCTTCGCCCCGGCCGCGGCCGGCGAGGTCAGCGACGAGGCGCGCCGCCTGTCGCTCGCGGCGATGACCAACCTCATGTGCCGCGGCCGCAAGCGCGGCCTTGCCGGCGTGATCGCCACCCAGCGCCTCGCCAAGCTCGCCAAGAATGTCGCCGCCGAGGCCTCCAACTTCCTGATGGGCCGCACCTTCCTCGACATCGACATGGCCCGCGCCGCCGATCTGCTCGGCATGGAACGCCGCCAGGCCGAGGCGATCCGCGACCTCGCCCGCGGCCAGTTCCTCGCGCTCGGCCCGGCCCTGTCGCGCCGCCCGGTCAACATCCGCATCGGGCCGGTCCGCACCCAGGCGCGCAGCTCGAGCCCGAAGCTGATCCCTCTGCCCACCGCTGACGCAATCGGCCTCGACGACCTGCTCGTGCGGGTCGCAGCCGAGCTCATCCCCCTCCCCGTCCCACCCGCGCCACCGAGCGCCGACGAGGTGCTGCGCACCCTCGAAACCGCCGATACGCCGCCGCCAAGCAACGTGCCGCGGATCGACATGGACGACGACAAGGCCCGCACCATCGTCGAGTCCGCGCTCGCCGGCCTCGCCGCCGAGCCCGGCACCGCCTTCCAGCCCGTCGCTACCCTGTACCAGGATTTCCAGCTTCGCTGTCGGATGCTCGGCCTCGCCACACCAGGCCTGGACCTCATCGCCTTCCGCACCCGCCTCGCCATGGCCCGCGCCGGCATCGACGGCGACGAGAGCTGGCACGGCGTCCTCGCCCTCGGCGCGACCCTGCCCGAGGACATGCTGCCGGTCTTCCTGCTGCTCGCCCGGGCCGCGCGCGACGAGGCGGAAAGCCCGTCCGAGACCGCCCTCGCCGAGGCCTACGGCACCAGCTCGACGAGCCGCCTCAAGCGCGTCCTCGCCTTCATGGAGGAGCGGCAGATCATCGTCGTGCGCGTCGATCTCGGCGGCCGCCGCGCGATCACCTTCCCCCATTTCGGCTGGTCGACCCGCCCGGGTGAGCCGGCCGACGACGCGCCCGAGCGCCGCTACCGGCAGGTCAGATAGACCGGATTGCCGATCAGCAGCGGCCGCCCCGCGCCGCTCAGCACATTGACCGCGATCCAGCCGCAGGCCTGCGTGGCCTCCAGGCGCATCGTCAGCCGCGCATCGTCCGACCCGACCGGCTGCCGCGCCCCGACCGGCTCCCCGTTGCGCACCAGCTCGGCCGACGCCTCGGCCGCCCCGACGACATGCGCCCGGATCGCTACGCCCCGGCGGCCCGGCAACGCCCCGCCCATCACGGCACGCTGTCCACCCGCCTCGGCCTCGACCTCCAGCAGCCGGTTGGCCGTCCCCTCGACGTCGAGGAAGACGTTGCCGGCGCGGATACCGTCGAGAATGGCCGGCGTCGACAGGTCCCGCGCATGGACGACGGTCCGCGGCCGCCCGATGGGTGCGGGGCCCGGCGGCGGGTTGCCGGCGGTCACGTCCGGATCGTGATTGTCGCTGGCGGCGATGCCGGTCAGGCGGTGGCCCTCGTTCAGCCGCGCATACCAGAAGCCGAGACCCGCATAGGGCCCTTCGGTCATCGTGCCGTTGATCGCCTCGATCGCCGTCACCGCGCTGAAGTCGGTCTCCGGCCAGGTCCAGCCGCAGCCCATGCACTGCTCGCCCGACGGCAAGGCCGGATGGTTGAGCGACATGATCGCGCCCGCCGCCGCCACGTCGCGTTGCAGCGTCCGGACGTCCGGCACCCCCGCCGTCCCGACCCGGAAATCGACGAACCGCGTCGGTCCGAAGATGTTGGCATGGCCGCCGAAGGTCGTCACCTCGATCCCCGGGATCAGCAGCAGCGCGTCGAAATAGGGCTGAAGCTCGCGCAGCCCTGAGAAATGCGCGGTGGTGTTGTGGTCGGTGACCGCGATGAAATCGAGCCCCGCCTCGCCCGCCGCCGCGACGGTGCGGAACAGCGGACACGGCACGCGCCGGCCGGCGCGGCTCTGACAGCTTCCGTCGCTGTGGGCGTCGTGCATGTGGAGGTCGCCGCGAAACCAGCCCGGCCCGGCGCGAAGCGGCGGATCGGCGATCGCCGCGCTGGCGCGCCGCTCATCCCCGCGATCGAAGAACACATTGACCGTGTAGGCCGCCCGGCTCTCCGCCCGTGCATTGGGTACCCCCAGCAGCACCCGCCAGCGCCCCGCCGGTAGCGCGCCGGTCAGATAGCCCGGCGTCGCGTCGCTTGCCGCGATCGTGAAGCGGTCGCGCGTCCCGCCGCTCCAGCCGCGAAAGCGCGCCGGATCCCACACGCCCATGTCGACGACTGTCCGGTTCGATTTGTCGTAGCTCAGCGTCACCGTGATCCGCTCGACCCCTTCCGGCACGTCGAACCGCACCTCGCGATAGGTCTGGTGGTCGGCGCCGGCGATCTCGCCGGCGACGGTGACGTCCGGCGCCGCCTGGCCGGCCGCCGCTACGGGTGTGGCGACGGCCAGCACGGCCGCGAACAGGATCGCGATCCGCCGCATCAGAAGCGGAAGTCCACGGCGAAGCGGACGTTGCGGCCGACGATCGGGCGGCCGATGAACAGGAGGTCGTTCGCCTGCCCGCTGGTCAGCTCGCCCGCCCGCGGATTGCCTTCGGTGAGGCCGATCTCGTTGGTCAGGTTGTCGCCATAGGCCCAGAGCGTGATCTGGTCGGTGAGCCGGAAACGGACGCTGGCATTGACCACCGTATAGGCCGGCAGCTCTGACGTGTTCGCGGCGTCGGCATAGCGCTTCGTATAATGCTCGATATCGACCTGCGCCCGCAGCCGGTCTTCGAACAGGGTCACCGCCGGCGTCGCCCGCAGCGCGAGCTTCGGCACCCGGATCAGCTGGTTGCCGGTATAGTCGCGCGCCACCAAAGTCGGCACGCCATTGACCGTGGTCAGCTCGTCATAGCGCAGGTTGCGGAAGGTCGGCTCCTGCCAGGTCGCGTTGAGGGTGAAGTCGAACCACGAGGTCGGCCGGACGGTCCCCTCGAACTCGACGCCATAGGCGCGCGTGTCGGTGTAGACCGTCTGGGTGACATAGCCGTTGGTCACCGTGTCGAACCGCGTGTTGCCGATCCCGTAGGAATTGAAGTCGGTGAGGAAGCCGGTGAGGTAGAGGCTGGCGAAGCGCGACTGGTATTTCAGCCCCGCCTCCCACAGGTCGATCCCCTGGACGCGCGGAACCGCCGTGGCGCTGGTGATGAAGCTGCCGACGCTCGGCAGGCGGAAGGCCGAGGTGTAGCGCGCGAACAGGCCGGCGCGCGGCATGAACCGCCAGTCGGCGCCGATCGTGTAGCCGACCCGGTCGAACTGCCGGTCGAACGGTGTGAACACGCCGTTGCCGGCAAGGACATTGTTGTCGGCGAGCGTCGTCGGATCGCCGAGATTGACGGTCGTGCTGCCCTCCTGCGCGCCCTCGGTGCTCACCGTCTCCCAGCGGATGCCGGCGTCGATGCGCAGGTCCGGCGTGACCTGCCACTCGTCCGCGGCATAGAGCGCGAACGTATCCTGGGTGCCGCTGCCATTGGCGAATTCCGAGCCGTAGCGCACGACACCGTTCTCGGTCGCGGAACCCACCACCTGCCCGGCGCCGTTCAGCGCGACCAGATCGAGCAGCCGCGAATTGCCGGAAACGTCCTGCAGGGTCGAGGCCGAATAGCGGACGAACGTCTCCTCGATCCGGGCATAATAGAAGCCGATCGCGAAATCGTGCGTCATCCCGCCGATGTCGAAGGTGTGGGCGAGGCGGAAGTCGTTGAGGAACTCGCTCTCGTCGACAGTCACCGGCCGCGCGGCGTTGATGAACACGTCGCCATTGCCGTTCTGCCCGGTCACGTCGAACGCCTCGCCCGTGTCGGTGTAGCGCAACTGGACGCTGGTCGCGCCCGGGAAGGCGGCGAGCAGCGACGCACGGTTCTGGTTGAGGAACGTCGTCGCCGTGCTGATCGAGGCCGGATAGACGCCGTTCCGAACCGTCAGCGAGTCGCGGTAGCGCGCCCGGTTGGTGAGCTGCCAGCCCGGCGCGAACTCCCATTCGGCGAGCAGGCTGAACTGGTCGAGCGTTACGTCGGTGCCGTCGGCATTGTCGAAGAAGACCGTGCCGTTGGCGTCGCGCAGCGTCAGGAACGCCGTCGCCCGGCTCGCCGTCGTGTCGTAATGCGGGTTGAAGCCGGGCAGGCCGACGACGTCGCCGTTGCGATCCTTGGTGAGCGGGATGCCGGTGTAGAAGATCGTGTTGTCGTCGATCCTTTTGTAGCCGAGCGAAATCCGGCCATTGCCGAAATCGTAATTGAGGTCGGCGCGAATCTGCCCGCCCTGGTTGCCGGTGAAGCCCGGATCGCGCACCCCGTCCTCGCTGCGGTAATAGCCGCCGAGGCCGAGGCTCCAGCCCCGGCCGAGCGGCGCGCCGATCCAGCCGTCGAAGCGGAAGAGGTTCGCGGTCGGGCCGTAGAGGACGCGCGCGACCCCAGTCAGCCGGTCGGTCGCCTGGCGGGTGATGAAGTTGACCGCGCCGCCCGGCGCGTTCGAATAGAAGATCGACGAGGGGCCGCCGCGCACCACCTCGATCCGCTCGATCGATTCGTCGATGCGGAACGCCTGGTCGGCATTGAGGTAGCCGAGCGACGGATCGTGCTGCACCGGCAGGCCGTTCTCGAGCAGGGTGATCGATCCGAAGCCGTCGACCGGGATGCCGCGCGCGCGGACGTTGCCGCTGCCCTCGCCGCCCGAAGCCTCGACCCAGAAGCCCGGAACTGATTTCAGCGCCTCGGTGACGCTGGACGGCGCGCGCGAGCGCAGCATGTCATTGTCGATCGAGGTGATCGCATAGCTGGTCTCGAGCCGGGTGCGCTCGCCGGCGCCGGCGCGGCCGGTGATGATGATCTCGTCGCCCATATCGTCGCCCGGCGACTCGACGGCATCGCCCGTGTCGGTGGCGGGCTGGGCCAGCGCGATGCTGCTGGTGCTGGCGAGAAAGGCGCACAGGCCCGCGGAGGCAAAACCCCGGATCGTCATCATGAAACCCCTTGTCTGGATCGCCGCTCATTGCGGTCGAAGGGGTCGCTAGGCCCGTCGCGTTGCGCTTCGATGGCTGCCATGCTGCGCTGCAATGACAACAATGCTGCACCGCGATGACACCGGTTTCAGTGGCCAGCAACGCTGATCGAAGGTCGATACACGCGCCAAAAAATACACGGCATGAGCCGTTGCTTGGAGAAATAGCTATTATTTTCGAATGTATAGGAGAAAGTAGGATGGTGGAGCCGAGGGGGATCGAACCCCTGACCTTCGCAATGCCATTGCGACGCTCTCCCAGCTGAGCTACGGCCCCGAACCCTTCGCGCCGGGCCTGGGCGACCCGGTGGTGAGCGGCGCATGTAAGGGAGGCGCCGCCACGAGGCAAGAGCGTTCGCGCCCTCGCTCGCTCCCTTTTCCGCCATTCCCGCTTCCGCGGGAATGGCGTGACGGAAAATCAGACCTCTTCGTCCTCGTCGCCGGCGCCGGGGACGCCGATATCGTCGTCGCCGCCGAGATCGACCTCGTCGTCCGGATTCTGCTCGGCTTCCTCATCGACGTCGATGTCGAGATCGTCGCCGGCCTCGACCAGATCCGTATCCTCCTTCTCGGCCTCCACCTCGGGCTTGGCCGATTCGAAGGGCAGCGGCTGCTTCGATTTCAGCACCGGCTCGGGATTCCAGGCGACGCCGCAGGCGATGCACTGGACCGGCTCGTCCTTGCCGAGGTCGTAGAAGCGGGTTCCGCATTTGGGGCAAGTCCGCTTGGTGCCCCACTCAGGCTTCACCATGGGTGAAAGTCTCCGTCAGAAATAGAAAACGAGCGCTCCGCCGCAGGGAAAGCGCCGATCGGCGGGCGCCTTGCCACATGGCCGGGCGGCTGTCAAAGGCCCCGTCATGCACCGCCCGCCTTGCCTCCTTTTCAGGCCCCGCGCGTTGGCGCCGGCATGATCATCGCCGTCGACGGGCCCGCCGCCAGCGGCAAGGGAACGATCGCCAAGGCGCTCGCCCGCCATTTTCGCCTGCCCCACATGGACACCGGCGTGCTCTACCGCGCCACCGCACTGAATCTGCTGCAGACCGGCGGCGATCCGGACAGCGAGTTCTCCGCCGCCCGCGCCACCGATATCGCGCAGATCGATCTCGACGATCCGGAACTCAAGAGCGAGACGGTGGGCGGAATCGCCTCGCGCATTTCCGTCTATCCGCTCGTCCGCCAGGCTCTGCTCGAGCGTCAGCGCCGATTCGCCGACCAGGTCGGCGGGGCCGTTCTCGATGGCCGCGATATCGGCACAGTCATCGCCCCGCACGCCGACGTGAAGCTCTTCGTCACGGCCAGCCCGGAGGCGCGTGCTGAGCGCCGCTTCATGGAGCTGAAGCGCCTCGGCCTCAATGTCCATCTCCCCGACGTCCTCGCCGACATCCGCGCGCGCGACCAGCGCGACACGGGCCGCGGCGCCGCCCCTCTCTGCCAGGCCGAGGATGCAGTTCTGCTCGACACCAGCGAGATGAGCGTGGAGCAGGCAATTGCAACGGCCATCGAGGTCGCCGGGCGGCCAACCCGCCAAAGCTAGTTCGCGCCGGCGCCGTTCGGCCGCGCGCCATGCGCTTCGTGCTGCGCCCAGAAGAAGGAGGCCGCAGCATAGGCGGCCAGCAAGGCGAGGCCGAGATGCCAGCCGCCGGCCAGAGCGGCCGGAAGCAGCAGCCAAATCAGATTCTTGCGGCCGGCCAATGCGATACGGCCCCGCGGCCGACGTGCTTTCTTTTCGGGTTCGAGCGCGATCATGAAGGCGAGCGTGACGAACCCGAGCAGGATCATGCCCCAGCCGTACGTCTGGCCGACCGAATAGGAGAGCCCGATGAGTCCGGCGCCTCCGAAAGCATCGAGCAGATGCCGCCACCAGGCCCGCCGCGCGTCGGGCTGCATGCGCAGGCGGGCGAGGCGCAGCGCGATCCCCTCGAGCGGGGTCGCCAGCAGCATCAGGATGAGGCCCGTCCAGAGCCAGGCATAGCCGAGGAAGACCGCACCGAGTCCGGTCAGAACCGCACCGGCCGTGCCCACGCCGATCGTGGTGACCGGTGTCGCCATGAGAAGCGAGGTCGCCGTCCGCTCGAGCGGCGCCAGCATCCGCGCGGCCCAGCCGCCGCGGGCGGCACGGGCACCTTCGAGGATCTGGCGCTCGGCCTGGGCGACGTCGGTGAGGCTGTCGAGCATCGCGACCGGCGCATCGGCGGGCAGATGGCGGGCGCCGGCCTGGAGTGTCCGGCGCAGCAGGGTCGACTGGAGATCCCAGTCGCGCAGCATTGCCGCGGTGCTCTTCAGCATGGCGCCGTCGATTGCCGCGAGACCGCTCCAGCGGGCATGGGCGTCGATCCGCTCGTAGAGCTCGCCATGGGTGCTGTCGGGGACAGTGAGGACGATCGCGCTCTCCTCCACAGCCAGCCGGTCGAGCTGACTGCCGTCGGCGATCGCGCCGTCGGCGATGACGAGCAGACGGTCTTCGGGCTCGATCGCCGCCGCTGCCTCCTCGACGCCGCGGGCGACCTGGAGCGGCAGGCCCTCCCGACGCAGGCGGTCGAGCGCGGCGGTGAGCGCGGCCGGCATCCGTTCGACCAGCACGATGATCCGCCGTGCGCCGGCAGCATGAGCCAGCCGCGCCTGGCGCTCGAGAACGGTGCGCCCGGCCAGCGGCAAGGCGGCGCGCAGCGCCCCGGGCTCGGCCGATTCCTGATAGGCGGCGATCAGCGCGGCGAGCGCCACGTTTCGGCTCCCCTGCTCGACAAAGCGCTGGAATCTACGCGGTTTCGTGATCCCGTGCACCGCGACCCACCGCATGCGCCTGCGGCTTCACCGCATTCGACTCTCTTTGGGCCTGTGCTATTCGGCGTTTCCATTCTGTGATCTGGCGTAGAGGACCCCCATGGCCGACGACAATGGTTTTCGCGCACGCAATGTCGCGTTGCTGATCGACGCGGACAACGCTTCGCCGGATTCATTGGACCCGGTGCTCACCGTCCTCGCCGAGCTCGGCACGGTGAACGTGCGCCGCGCCTATGGCAACTGGCAGAAGCCGGCGCTGAAGGGCTGGGCGGCGATGACCCATCGCCACGCGATCGAGCCGCAGCAGCAGTTCGACGTCACCAAGGGCAAGAGCGCCACCGACATGAAGATGGTGATCGACGCGATGGACATGCTCTATCGCGGCCATGTCCAGGGGTTCGGCATCATGTCGAGCGACAGCGATTTCATGCCGCTCGCGATGCGAATCCGGCAGGACGGCTTCCCGGTCTACGGCTTCGGGACGGCGAAGACGCCGGAGAGCTTCCGTCAGGCCTGTACGCGCTTCATCGACGTCGGCGCCTTGGCCCGCACCGACGAGGCGGACGGCGAGGGCGGGGAAGGTTCCGCCATCGACCCAAGCGTCGTGAGGGTGATCGCCGACGCGTGGCGCAACGCCAAGCGCGATGAACGCGGCTTCGCCAGCCTGTCGGAGGTGGGCAAGCTCGCCGGCAACCGTTCCTCGTTCGACGCGCGCAGCTACGGCTATACGCGGCTTTCCGACATGATCGAGGCAATCCCGAACTTCCAGGTCGAGCGCCGCGAAAGCGGCGCCGCCTACGTGAAGCGGGTCCGGTGATCGAGATTGCACCGCTTGCGCCGGCCGACCGCGCCGACTGGGAGATGCTCGCCCGCGGCTACAAGGCCTTCTACAACGATCCCCTTCCCGACGAGGACTATGTGCGGACCTGGCAGCTGCTGATGGCCGGCGACAAAGTTCACGGGCTCGGGGCGCGGATCGACGGCCGGACGGTCGGGATCACCCACTATCTGTTCCATCCGCACATCTGGAAGGGCGAGGTCTGCTATCTCCAGGACCTGTTCACGGCGCCGGAGGTGCGCGGCAAAGGCGTGGCGCGCGCACTGATCGCCGCAGTCGCAGAGGCCGCGCGGACACGAGGCGCGTCGGCCTGTTACTGGCTGACCAAGGAAGACAACCGGGCCGCGCGCGCCCTCTATGACAAGGTCGCGCGCTTCAAGGGCTTCCTGCGCTACGATTATCCGTTCTAGCGGGTCAACGCAGCGGCCGCGCCCTCGCCTGCCGGCGCCGGTTCGTCGACCGCCCTCGTCTCGAATGGCGGAAAGCTGCCGCCCCGATGGATGCGCACGCCCTGAACGCTCTCGATCTGGACCAGATCGGCGCGCCCCGGGCGATTCGAAGCCGGGGCCGGTGCGTTGCTGCGATGGATGGCGACACCCATCACCATTTCCGTATCCGGCGATTCCGACGGCGTCGCGGCGGCGGCCTGCGCGGGCAATCCGCCTTCACCCCCTTCATAGGGGCGGCGGAAGGCCATCGGATCGCCCCACCGGCCGGGCCAGCGGTAGAAGATGTGCGAGCCGACCGTGACGGCGCGCCGCATCGATGACGCCCACCAAGGGTGGATCGCGGTGGTGTGAAAATGGGTGGCAAGGCCAACCGGCGCATAGACATGGCCGGCAAGCGCCGCCTCGGCGATGTCGCGGGCGCGTTCCCAGGCAACGGGCTCGCGCGCACGCCGCATCGCACCGTCGCACGTGAAGCTGAACTGGCAGCCGGTGGCGCGCTGCGCGCCCTGGAAGACGACGCCGCAGATGCCGCGCGGAAAGGCCGGGTGACGCACCCGGTTCAGCACCACCTGGGCGACGGCACGCTGGCCGTCGGTCCCCTCGGAACGCGCCTCATAGTAGACCGCGGCCGTGAGGCAATCGAGCGCACGACCGGTGACGTCCGTGCCGCCCGCAAAGGGCGCAGCGGCCGTGCCGGGCGCGGTGAGCGTGTCGATGACCTCGGGAATGCGCTCGGCCGGGAGATGCCGAAAAGTCTCGAGCGAAACGGCCTGCACCTCCGGCACTTCGGCATGGCGGGCCGCGGCCGGCGGCACGCATGATGCCAGCAGCACCAGCAGCGCGAGGAGCAGGCCACGTTCGAACATGGCTCTGCCCTAGGCGCGAGGAGTTATTTCCCGGTTAACTATGCGGCGCGGCACCGTCATGATGCGTTGTCGGGACAGCCGCTGCACGCGCGTTGAGACCTGCCGTGAAGGCAGCGAAACTGCTATCTCCCCGGCGATCAGACAGGAGAGTCGCCATGACCCGATCCCTCACCTTCTATACCAATCCACAGTCCCGCGGGCGGATCATCCGCTGGATGCTGGAGGAGGTCGGCGCGCCCTACGAGACGGTCACGCTCGATTTCGGCACGTCGATGAAGGATATCGACTATCTCGCGATCAATCCGATGGGGAAGGTGCCGGCGATCAGGCATGGCGACACGGTCGTCACCGAATGCGCGGCGATCTGCGCCTATCTCGCCGATGCGTTTCCCGAGGCCAATCTCGCGCCGCCGCACGGCAGCGAGCGACGCGGCCCCTATTATCGCTGGCTGTTCTTCACCGCCGGCCCGGTCGAGGCCGCGGTGACGAATCAGGCGCTCAAGGTCGAGGTCGGGCCCGAGCAGAAAGGCTTCGTCGGCTATGGCTGCTTCGAGGAGACGATCGACAATCTCGAGCACGCGATCCTGCCCGGGCCGTATATCTGCGGGGATCAGTTCACCGCCGCCGACGTCTATGTCGGCGCGCAGATCGGTTGGGGATTGATGTTCGGCACGATTCCGAAGCGACCGGCCTTCGAGGACTATGTCGGCCGCCTCCAGTCCCGTCCGGCGGCGATCCGCGCCAACGAGCTCGACGACGCGCTGATGCCCAAGCAGGAGGAGCCGGCATGAGCGATCCCGTGCTGCGCGCGGCGATCGCGCTCTACGACCGGTTCACCCACGAAGGCATGGACCGCCGTGCCTTCATGGCCGAGCTGACCCGGATCGCCGGCGGCAGCGCGGCGGCAGCGATGCTGCTGTCCAGCGTCGCCTGCCGGGCGGCGGCGGCGCAGGTACCGCCCGACGCGCCGGGGATTCAGGGACAGGAAGTGGAGTGGGAGGTCGCGCCCGGGCGCGCGCTGCGTGGCTATCAGGCCATGCCCGAAGGCGCCGCGCAGGCCGCAAATCCCGTGCCTGCAGTGGTCGTGATCCATGAGAATCGCGGCCTCAATGATCACATCCGCGACGTGGCCCGGCGGTTGGCGGTGGCCGGCTACCAGGCCGTCGCGCCCGATTTCCTGAGTGGCGCCGGCGGGACACCCGCCGATGAGGACCGGGCACGCGAGATGATCGGCCAGCTCGACATGGCTCGGACCATCGCCGACGGGACCGAGACTGTCCGGAGACTGGGAGTGCTGCAGGAAAGACAGCGCAAGGTCGGCATCGTCGGCTTCTGCTGGGGCGGCGCAATGGTCCATCGCGTGGCGCTCGCGGCCGGCGACAGTCTTGCGGCCGCCGTGTCCTTCTACGGCCCCGCGCCCGACCCTGCCGAAGCGTCGCGCCTCGTCGCGCCCGAGCTCGTCATTCTCGCCGGCCGCGATACCCGGGTAAACGCGACCGCCGGGCCATGGGTCGCTGCCTTGCGGGCCGCGGGCAAGGACGTGACCGAGATCACCTATCCCGATGTCGATCACGCCTTCCACAACGACACGTCCGCCGCCCGCTACAACCGCGCGGCCGCGGAGCAGGCCTGGGCCGCGACGCTCGACTTCTTCCGGCGGCATCTCGGCGCATAGAAAGCCCGCTCCGCACACAAGCGGAGCGGGCTGGCTCTCTGGGGGTGAAGGGAGCCGAGGCTCAGCGGCGGCCGAAGCGGGTGGCCCGCCGATGGGTGCCGCCATAGGGCCCCTGTCGCACGGCGACACGGCGGCCGGCGACGAGTTCGCCGTCACTGTTCCGGACGCCGCGACCGCGGACGTAGCCGTTAGACGTGCGCCGCGCGCCGGCACGATAGTCGTAGGTCCGCCCATTGAAACCCGTCGCACTGCCCTCGGCGCGATAGCCGCGCGCCGTGCGCTCGCGGCTATAATCGAAGCTGCGCGTATCGCCGTTGAATCGCGTCGTCGCGCCGGAGGCGACGACGCCGGCGTCGGTGCGCTGGCGATCGTAGGAACGGGTGGCCACCGCGCCATCGGACAGGCGGGTCAGGGTGCCGTCACGCGCGATCGTCCGCGCTTCGCGGTCGACGGTCGTGGTTCGCGAGCCTTCGTACCGCGGCGTCTCGACGGTCCGGGTACGGGTCACCGGCTCGGCGCCGGCCGCCAACGGCAGGCAGAGTAGGCCGGCCAGGCCGGCGAGAAAGATGGTCTTCACACTATTCTCCTTCGCTTGGAAAGAGAGGCCGGCCGCGCCTCTCGCTGCCCTTAACGCGGCGGCTCGACGAACCCTTCGCGCCGGCGTTCCTGTCGCGCCCGCCAGCGCCGCAGCCGCTCCTCGCGCAGTGCCCGACGACGTTCCAGCCGTTCCTCGCGAAACGCACGGAAACGCTCCGCGCGATCCGGATCGGCCGGCATGAAATTGTTGTCCGGGAGCCTGGCTGCGCCGGGATCAATGTCAGAGGAGGCGATGTCCGACGGCACTTCGACAGGAAGCGCCGGCGCGATCTCCCGGCGCCGCTCGATCTCGGCGCGGATGCGGGCCCGCCGGATCGCGCGCCGGTTCTCGATCCGGGCCGTCGCCACCGGATCACGCTCGACGGCCCGAGCCCGCCGGCGATCGAAGGCGCGCTCGATCCGTTCAGCGCCCGGCGTCGGCAACCCGACCGAGCGACGGGAATCGACGATCTGCTTGGCGACCGCGAGTCGCCGCCCCGGCGGCGCGTCGTAGAGGCGCCGGCGTTCGTAAGGAGAAAGTTCGCGCCAGAAGGCGCGCAACGGGCGTTCGGCCCTTGGCTGTGCATCCCCGGCCGTCGCCGGGCGCATCTCCTCGGCACGCGCCGGCAATGCCTTCCGGGGCGGGGCCTTGGGTGCTTCCGGCTCGGCCTTGACCCGGACGAACGGCAGCTCTGCCAGCACCGACTGAACCTTTGGCGGCAGTGGAACCCCGACATAGGTCGCCGCCACCGCGCCGCTGAAGGCAAGGCCGAACGCGGCGCCGCCGATCACGAGCGGGCGGCGCAGCCAGCTGCCACGGCGATCCCGCCAGGGGCGTGCCGCGGAACGGGATGCCTCCTGCGGCAGAGTGACAGCCGCCTCGGCAACACGCGCCGCCAGGCCCTCCGGCATGGGCGGTGGCGTATAGTTGGCCAGCAGCGCGTCGAGCGCGGCATCGTACGGCTGCGTGCTCATGCGCCCTCCCCTCCGCCGAGGAAGCCTTCGCCGGCAAGCGCGCGCGTCAGGGCCTGACGGGCGCGGACCAGGAGCGATTCAAACGCCTTCACGCCAACTCCGAGAATTGCCGCCGCTTCGGCATTGGACACGCCTTCGTGATAGGTCAGCACGATCGCGGCCCGCTGGCGATCGGGCAATGCCTGGATCGCAGCCGTCACCGCCGCGCGCCGCCGCTCGGCGTCGATCATCGCATCCGCCGTCGGTGCCTCGTCGGCGCGTTCGGGCGCTGCCTCGTCGCTCACGAAACGCCGCCGTCTCAGCCGGTCGAGGCAGGCATTGGTCGCGACCCGCCGCAACCAGCCGC
Source organism: Sphingosinicella sp. LHD-64 (assembly GCF_031157375.1). Classification (GTDB taxonomy): domain Bacteria; phylum Pseudomonadota; class Alphaproteobacteria; order Sphingomonadales; family Sphingomonadaceae; genus Allosphingosinicella. Next base: position 663,136 of record NZ_JAVIFV010000004.1, on the reverse strand, counting down.
CCAGCCCGCCGCCGGTCGGCGTCCAGCCTTTCGCGTTGACCCAGAGCTTGACGAACGCCTCCTGCACCACGTCCTCCGCTTCGGCCGCATCGCCCAGCAGGCGCCAGGCGAGCGCGTGGACCAGGGGCGTGTGGCGCTCGGTCAGCTGCCGGAACGCCGCGGCATTGCCACCGGCGACGTGCATCATCAATGCGCGTTCCGTCGTCTCGCCGGCGGAGGGCGAAGACTTCTCGTCCGGCAAAACGCCTACATCCAGCACAGATCCAATCCGCAGCGGCATCTTCCTAACGCGATCGCGAGAGATTCCCTTCGTTCGGTCAAGAAGAAAGGGGCCCGGCGTTGCCGCCGAGCCCCCAATCCGTTCTGACTTCCGTGTCGATTATTCGCGGTTGCCCAGGAAGCTGAGCAGGAACTGGAACATATTGATGAAGTCGAGATAGAGCGACAGCGCGCCCATGATCACCGTCTTGCCGATCATGTCCGTGCCGGCGACATAGGCGTACATGCTCTTGATCCGCTGCGTGTCATAAGCGGTCAGGCCCGCAAACAGCAGCACGCCGATGGCGCTGATCACCAGCTGCAAGGCCGAGGACTGAAGCCACAGGTTCAGCAGCATCGCGACAATCAGGCCGACGACGCCCATGATCAGGAACGTCCCGAAGCCGGAAAGGTCGCGCTTCGTCGTGTAGCCGTAGAGGCTGAGGCTGACGAACGCCGCGGCGGTCGCGAAGAAGGTCGTCGCGATCGACGTGCCCGTGAACACGAAGAAGATCGAGGCCATGGAGAGGCCCATCACCACCGAGAACGCCCAGAACAGGGCCTGTGCCGCACCGGTCGACAGCCGGTTGATGCCGAAGCTCAGCACCATCACGAAGGCCAGCGGCGACAGCATGATCACCCATTTGAGGATACCCGGGCCGAACAGCACCGCCGGCGCGCCTTCCCACTGCGCAAACAGCAGGGCAACGACGCCGGTGAGCAGCACGCCCGACGCCATATAATTGTAGACCGACAGCATGTAGGACCGCAGGCCGGCGTCGAACGCGACGTCGCGCGTGCCGACGGTTCCCGTCGCCTGCGCCGATCCGCGGACTTGCGGGTCAGACCAATTAGCCATCTCTCAAAACTCCTCATCTCCGGCGAAAATTCGCCGAATGGGGGTAATATCGTGGGATTACGGCCTGCTTTCAAGCGAAACCGGCGCAAACTGCCATCCCGGCGAAGGCCAGCGCCCGTTTTCAGGCGGTCATCAAAGGCATAATAGGCGTGAATGCACCGGCTTTTCGTTGCCATCCGTCCACCCGGGAATATTCGGGCATTCCTGCTCGGCGCGATGGGGGGAGTCAGCGGCGCACGCTGGCAGACCGACGAACAGCTCCATCTTACGATTCGCTTCATCGGCGAGGTCGACCGCCATCTGGCACAGGATATCCATGCCGCTCTCGGCTGCATCCATCACCCCGGGTTCGAGATCACCCTCAAGGGGATCGGTGCGTTCGACCGGCGGGGCCAGCCAGAGGCCGTCTGGGCCGGCGTCACGCCGCACGAGCCGTTGAACGCGCTGCACAAGAAGGTCGATCAGGCCCTCGCGCGGGTCGGCCTGGCGCCGGAACAGCGCGCCTATCTGCCGCACATCACGCTCGCGCGGCTCAATCGCGGTGCTGGACCGGTGGGGAGCCTGTTCGAGGAAGCTGGAGGCTTGTCGAGCCCGCCCTTCCGCATCGCTGCCTTCGCTCTGTTCGAGAGCAGGCTGACCCCGGAAGGCGCGGTCTATACCGAAGTCGAACGCTATCGGCTCGTTTGATCTCCGGCCATGATCTTGCACGCGAGCGCCCTGGCGCCCTCGGTTACGTCCGACCATGTAACATCGAATCCGGCGTCCGCACCATAATAGGGGTCGACGACGTCCGCGCCCTCCCGCCCCGGAATATGATCGAGCAGGAGCGAGATCCCCGCGCGGCTCCCCGGTTGCTGCATGGTGGCAAGATTGCGCAGATTCTGACCGTCGAGCGCGATGATGTGATCAAAGCGGTCGAAATCCTCCCGGGACACCTGCCGGGCACGAAGATGCGCGATATTGAGGCCGTTGCGCCGCGCGACAGCCTGCGCGCGCGGGTCGGGCGCATGCCCGACATGCCAGTCGCCTGTCCCCGCGGAATCCACGTCGACCTCGAGTCCGCGCCGTTCCGCCTCGGCGCGAAGCGCGGCCTCTGCCAACGGGAAGCGGCAGATATTCCCGAGACAGACGAAGAGGACGGCGGTCGACATGCTTCCTCGCCCGGTTGCCAAAGTGCGACGCTCTGCTAGCCATTGGTGGAAAGAACAACAATCGGGAGGATGGCCATGGCGTCGATGGGCGAGGAAGCCGCCGCCGCGACTCAGGCAAAACCGCGGATCGGCGGCTATGCTTGGTATGCCCTGTTCGTCCTCGTCCTCGTCTACATCGTCAACTTCATCGATCGGCACATCATTTCGATTCTCGTTGGTGACATCCAACGCGACCTAAATGTTGAGCCCGCTCAGATCGGCTTCCTGTACGGCACGGCCTTCGCCGTCTTCTACGCCCTGTTCGGCATCCCGCTCGGCCGCCTCGCCGACAGCTGGTACCGCGGCCGGCTGATGGCGATCGGGCTGGCGCTGTGGTCGTCGATGACTGCCCTGTCCGGTTTCGCGACCAGCTTCGGGATGCTTGCGGCGGCCCGTATCGGCGTCGGCATCGGTGAGGCCAGCGCCTCGCCTGCAGCTTATTCGATGATCTCGGATAGCTTCCCCAAGGAACGGCGCGCCACCGCCCTCTCTATCTACTCGAGTGGCCTCTATATCGGTGGCGCGCTCAGCCTGCCGATCGGCGGCCTCGTGGTCGCCAAATGGAATGCGGCCTATCCGATCGTGGCCGATGCGCCGCTCGGTCTCGCCGGTTGGCAGGCGGCCTTCCTCGCCGTCGGCCTGCCTGGTCTGTTGCTCGCCCTTTGGGTGCTCACCCTGCGCGAACCGATGCGCGGCGCCTCGGAAGGACGGCCGCAGCCGGTGGTGCGCCCCAATGCCTGGCGCGATTTCGGGAAGGAACTGGTCGCGATTCTGCCGCCGCTGACTCTGTTGAACGTCGCCCGCATCCCTGGCGCGCTGATGCCAAATCTCCTCGCGCTCGGCCTCACCGCAATAATCGGTTATGGTCTCTACCTCGTCACCGGCACTGGCGCGCAGTGGCTCGCCTACGGTCTCGGTGTCTATGCGATCTTTTCCTGGGTGCAGTCGCTGAAGCATCGCGATCCACCCGTCTATGCGCTGATCTGGGGCTCGCCCGTCGTCCTCATTCTTGCCATCGCCTTCGGCAGCATCTCATTCGTCACCTATGCGACAAGCTTCTGGATCCCCTTCTATGTCGAGGAGCATTTCTACGGTGGCGGCGCCGCCCCGGCGCATTATCTCGCCGGCCTCACCGCCAAGGCGGAGGTCGGTCTGATCATCGGCTCGACGTCTGCTGCCTCTGCGGCGATCGGCGTCATCCTTGGCGGCTACCTGTCCGATCTCTGGCGACAGCGCGACCCGCGCGGCCGTATCTTCGTCAACATGCTCTCGGTCGTGCTGCCGATCCCACTTATTGGGTTCCTGCTTACCACTGAAAATCTCGCCGCTTTCTATTGGGTGAACCCGATCGCGCATATGTTCGCTTCCGCCTGGGTCGGGGCGGCGGTGGCGACGCTGCAGGATCTGGTGCTGCCGCGGATGCGCGCAACTGCCGGAGCGACCTACATCCTGGGCACGACCATGGTCGGCCTCGCGCTCGGTCCTTATTTTGCCGGTCAGATGATGGGGCTGGCCGACCGCAACATCGCGGTCGGGATCGCGGCTCTCTACTTCATGCCGGTCCTGACGCTGATCGGTCTCTGGATCGGCGCCCGCCACTTAGCGACGCTCGAAGCGACGAAGGTCGAGCGCGCACGCGCCGCGGGCGAACCCGTTTAGCGCTCGCGAACGATCAGTTCAGAACCCCGCAGGCCACCCGCGCCCCGCTGTTGCCGGTGGGATCTGTCCGATAGTCGTCCGGGCTGGCATGGATGATCACCGCAGCGCCATCAGCGTCCAGCAAGGGATGGTGACCGCCCCGCAGCTGCGCCGAGGGAATGTCGAACGTCAGGCTGCCGGTGCCGTTCCCGGCCACGGTGAGATTGGGCAGATCGCCCATGTGCGCGCCTTGGGGATTCTCGCGGCCATGCTGCCTGGACATGGGATTCCAGTGGCCGCCCGCACTCGCAAAATCGGGCGCGTCGCAAAGGCCGGCCGTGTGGATATGCGCGCCATAGGTGCCCGCCGGCAGTCCGCTCGCCTCGATCCGCAGACGGACCGCCTCGCCGGCCTGCTCGACCGTTGCCCGCGCGACAACCTGTCCCTCGGTCTTGCGCAGATCGGCCTGGGCCGAACCGCCGCCCGCTTGCGCCGCGACACCCGTGGCGATGGCCAGCGCGGCAATGCCGCTCGCACCGATCAATGCTGATCTCATCGTCTCGTCTCCCTTTCGGCGTTCAACGGGCTTCGGACCGAAGGGTTTCGGCGAGCTTCAGCTGAACCCTGGCCGGCCGCGCCGGCTTACCGAGACCATGCCAGGCCAGGCCAGCGGCCTCAACCTCCTCGGGCGGGTAGATGTTGCGAAGATCGACGAGCACCGGGGCCGCCATCGCCTGGGCGATCCGTTTGAGATCCAGTGCCCGCAGCACATCCCATTCGGTGACGAGCGCGACCGCGTCAGCGCCCCGCACGGCCTCGTAAGGGCTCGTGCACAATTCCACATTGGGCATAAGCGGACGGGCCTGTTCCGCGCCTTCGGGATCGTAGCCACGAACCTTCACGCCTGCGTCCTCGAGCGCCTGCACGATCGCGATCGACGGCGCATCGCGCATGTCGTCGGTATTTGGCTTGAAGGTCAGGCCAAGCAGCGCCACCGTCTTGCCGCGTGGCTCCTCGCCGAGTGCCCGGATCACCTTGCGGCCCATCGCCCGCTTGCGCGCGTCGTTTACCTTCACGACGGCTTCGACGATGTGCAGCGGCGTTTGATAGTCCTCAGCGGTTTTCAACAGGGCGAGCGTGTCCTTGGGAAAGCAGGAGCCGCCATAGCCCGGCCCGGCGTGCAGGAATTTGGCCCCGATCCGACCGTCCAGGCCGATGCCGCGGGCGACATCCTGCACGTCCCCACCTACCGTTTCGCAAAGGTCAGCGATTTCGTTGATGAAGGTGATCTTGGTCGCCAGGAAAGCGTTCGCTGCATATTTGATGATCTCGGCGGTCCGGCGCGAGGTGAAGAGCAGCGGCGCCTTGTTGAGATAAAGCGATCGATAAACCTCTCTCATCATCTCGATCGCGCGTGGATCTTCGGTGCCCACGACGATGCGATCCGGGCGTTTGAAATCCTCGATCGCCGCTCCTTCGCGCAGGAATTCGGGATTCGAGACGACCCAGGCCTGCTTGCCCGGCGCCGTCTCGCGCACGATCCGCTCGACTTCATCGCCCGTGCCTACGGGGACCGTCGATTTCGTGACGATCACGGCCGGCCCGGTCAATGCGGCCGCAATCTCCTGCGCCGCGCTGAACACATAACTCAGATCTGCATGACCATCGCCGCGTCTCGAGGGCGTCCCAACCGCGATGAAGATCGCCTCGGCACCGTCGACCGCAGCTGCCAAATCCATCGTGAATGACAGCCGCCCCCCGGCCACATTACGGGCGACGAGCTGATCGAGGCCCGGCTCGAAGATCGGCATCACGCCCCGCTCGAGCGCCTCGATCTTGCCGGCATCCTTGTCGACGCAAACGACGTCGTGCCCGAAGTCGGAAAAGCAGGCACCCGACACCAGACCGACATAACCGGTCCCGACAACTGCAATACGCATCTTCGCTCCAATTCAGCGTGAATCGGGGCGCCGATACCAGAGCTGTCTGAGATCGAACAGGGGCGCCGAGGCCGCACCGCCGTGCGTACGATGAAACCCACAAAAAAGGAGCCGGTCCGAAGAACCGGCTCCCAATTCTGTGATCAACCCGCCGCCGAAGCGGAGGGTTACCTTCTTACCAGCCGGAGCCGGGGCCGAAGGTGATCTCCACGCGCCGGTTCTGCGGCTCGCGAACGCCGTCGGCGGTCTCGACCAGCGGACGGCTTTCGCCGAATGCTTCGGTCGACATCGCGCCATCGGGCACGCCACGGCCGGCCAGATACTGGCGGACGTTGTCGGCACGACGCTGCGAGAGGCCCACGTTGTAGTCGGCCGAACCCGAGCGGTCGGCGTGACCCGCGAGCACCACACGCGCCTGTCCGGTCTGCTGGTACGCAGCAGCCGCGTTGTCCAGGATCGCAGCCGCCTGCGGCGTGATGTCCGACTTATCCCAGTCGAAGAACACGATGAACGGACCCGGCGTCGGCGGAGGCGGCGGCGGGGGAGGCGGCGGCGGAGGCGGCGGTGGGGGAGGCGGCGGCGGCGGCGGAGGCGGCGGGGGCGGCGGCGGAGCGCCGAAGTTGAAGGTGATGCCACCCAACAGGCTGTGCGACCGGAACCGCGTCGACGACACGTCGCCGAGGAAGTTCACCGTCTCGATATCGTCGGCGTTGAAGAAACGATACTTCAGCGTCACGTCGATATTGTCTGTGACCGCCTGACGGACACCGGCGATGAGCTGCCACGCGAAACGCGTGTCGGAATCATCGAGGAAAGCGCCCTGGTTCTCGAAGATGCGCTGGTTGTTGTAGCTGACACGAGCCACGCCGACACCACCGCCCACGAACCCGCTGAGGCCATCCTCATCGCCAAAGTCCAGCAGGCCGTTGACCATGAAGCTGAGCGCTGTGGTGTTACCACCACCGGCCGGGAATACCGTCTGCGCAATCGGCCCACCGGCACCGATGCCGGGCAGCGCGATAACGCTCTCGACCTCATCAAGCCTGGCCCGCTTGTAAGCGACCTCGGCTTCGATCCGGAACGCGCCAAGATCGTAACCCGCATAGAGGCCGCCGTCGAAGCCATAACGATGATCGATCTCGACCTGGGCATCGCCGCCCGGGATGGTCTGGGGACGCCCGAAGTCGAACCCGATGTCCTCAACGATCATGGCACCGAAATCGCCGCCGACATACCACGCGCCATTGCGCGCAAAAGCCGGAGTCGCGAGGACGGTGGACGACAGCGCCACTACAATGGCGAGCTTCCGCATAAATCTTCCCCTTTCTTCTGCGTCCCGATCGGGAACGACGTGAACTCCTTACGGTAAGCGGAGTTTGCGTGCAAGCGCGCTTCGCCCCTCACCTGTTGCTGAAAAGCCGCAGTTCACCGGGAAGATGAACGAAGGCTCACAGCGCGTCGGCAAACGACGCACCGGCCTTCGAGTTGCATCGGATGCAAGACAAATTTCAATCAATCAGACCGTGTGACTTTAATGTGACAATTATCGCCCCTATCGCCGACCGAGATTCAGCGTCGATTGTCGTTCCACCAGAAGGAGTTGGAATATCAGGTTGGCGGGGGCCAACCACCTGTTCGCCATTTATCATCAGCGCGGCAGCCGGCATCGCGCCGTCGGACCACGCCTCACCGTTCCAATATATCCAGTGGGAGGCTTCCTTGTCCCACACCATCATGCCGGGAACCGGCGAGACGAAGCGCCAGCCGGCCGAAGTCCAGGTCGCGAGACAGCCTGTCCGACCGGCCCAGGCGCCCGATGCTCCGGCTTCGACGATCCACCCCTCGCCGGACACCGGCTCGGCGGGAGGTTCGGTTGCGAACCCCTTCACACAACTGTGCAGCGCACAATCGATCGTTGTCAGCGCCTCATTGTGAAAAATCTCCTTCTGCGCTTGGCCAGGCAGGATGAAGGGCAGCGCGAAACGCGCACTGGTTTCGGTCATAGGGCTCTCCGATCATTCGAACAGGATTTCTGCTGGGCGCGACACCGCATGGGTTCCGATCTGTGCGACCGCGATATGAAGCGCCCCGACCCAGCCATCGGAGACCTGATCGGCAGCGCTGTAGACGTGGGAAGCCGAACTCAGCGTAACCACGCGTTCGAATCCTTCGCCGGACAAGAGAAGGCGATAGGATTCACTTTCCTCGCCGAGCGGCGTGTCGCTGTCGCTCAGCCAGGTCCAGCCGAGACGACTGCGCCGAATCCAGCGGATCAGGACACCTCCATCGGTCAGCCGCTCTGCCTCCAAATGGACTGGCGCCGGTGGTCGCAGGGCCTCCGCGGTGATCGAGAGGTCGATACTGACGGGCTCGTCGTCGCCGACGCCGTTCGCCGTCACGCGTGCCGAAGCACCTGCCGCCCCGATCGGCGCATCGATGGTTGCGAGGCTCTCGCGTTCGATCAACGCAAAGGGATCACCCGATATATGCGCCGCTGCCGCCCATTCGGTGCCACGACGCCCACGCAACAGGTGCCTCAGCCGAAAACGCCGACCGCCCAGCCAGAGGGCGCTGCCGAACTGGATCAACTCGCTGCCCACCAAGGCGAGATTGGCACCATTCGCAAGCGCGTCGTCACCGGCGCTTTCCAGCCACATCGTCTCGTTCAGCAGTTCGACCTCGAGGCTCGCGACCTCGTCGAACAGGGCCGAATTCCCCGTACCCAGCGCGGTCAGTGCCGTGCCCATCGTCGCCGCCGGCGCGGTCACACCGGCATCCTGCCAGCTCGCCCCGTCATCGAAGCTCGCCATGAGCGCCGCCCGCCGCCAACCGTCCTCGATCCCGGCGGCAGCCACGAGGAGCGACGGCTGCGCGCCCTGCGGCTCGCCCAGCGGCAAGTCGAAGACCCGCAGAGTCGTGGGTCCATGAACCAGATCGGGTTGACGTACGCCGTTTCCCGGCGTCGCCGTCGCCGGCTCGTGGAGGAATCCGTTTCCAATCCGGACAAGCTCCAGCGCGATCGACATTCGCTCTGACGTCCATCGTCGGACGCGCCACAGGCCGGCTTCGCTCGAAAGAATCACGTCATTGCCCGGCCGCAGCGCCGCGTACGCCCAGCCAAGCGACAGATTGGCGCGGGTGCGCCCGGTTCGAAGGACGGCCAGGCGGCCTTCCGCCAAACCTTTGGCCGCTCCTGCGGAGAGCGCCGCGGGGACGTCGCGCCGCTCGACCACGCGGCCATCGGGCGCGCCAGCCAAAGCCCGCTGAAGACCCGCCTGATAGTCGCGAGCCGTGTCATAATAGGCAATGCTGACCTCACCAGGCAGGGTGGCAAGCGCGCGCCGCGTCATCTGGCGTCGCGCTGTCTCCCCGGCGCCATCGACCGGCACCGGAGAACCGACGTTGCTTCCCAGCCACAGCCGACCATTCCGATCGACGAGCGACAATGCAGCAATGTCTGCCAGCGCCTCAACTGCGTTGCGCACGCTGTCTCCGCCGGCCGCATAGCCATGCAAGAGCGGGGTTGCAGCGTCAGCCGCGAGCGCCGGCCCCGCCAACGCCTCCGCAATGGCCCCGATCGTCACCGGCGCTTCGTCCGCTTCCACCTCGAAGCTCAGGGAGGGAATGCGGTTGCCATAATCTTCAAGCTGGAAGTTCTCGAACACGGCATAGGCAAGGCCGCGGAAGGCCGGCGCCTGGGTTGCCCCCTCGGCCGCCGCGATCAGCGGATCGGCATCCTGATCCTCGTCGCCGGCGTGGAGACGATAGCCTGTCTGCGTCTTGAAGTCGCCTGCGCTGCCCCGCAGCAGCTTGCCGTCGGCCCAGATCCGCCGAACGGTCCGGATGGGCCGGGCGGACAGCGCGACGGCAAAATTCGCGGAATAGGAATAGGAAATGGTCTTGGGACGTCCTTTGCCTCCGCTGCTCGTCGACCGGCTTTCGACGAGGTCGGTCGCCCAGATCACGGTGCCGGCCACGCGTATCATTCCAAAGATCCTGGGGATATCGGTGCCGTAGGCGGATGTCTGTACGGCCAGGCTGCCAAGCCGCGACCCCTGCCTGGCCTTGGGCGCAAAGAGCGAATTGTCGATCTGCTGGCCCAGGATCGATCCGATCGCGCCGCCGATGGGCCCGCCGATCGCGCTGCCAACCGCGGTGAGCACCAGGGTCGCCATTCATGCCTCCTCGAAAATGCGCCGCCAGATGCCGAGGACGGACCAGGGCGGGCTGCCGGGACGCTCGACCACCCGGCGCAGGCCTGCGTCCGCGTGCACCAGTCCCGCGCCGGTCCAGATGCCGAGATGGAGCTGTTCCGGCCCGGCGCGCATCGCGAGCACGTCACCCGGATCGGGCGTTTCGGACAGACGAAAGCCGGCCGCGCATAGCCCGTCCGCAAGGTGTTCAGGAGATCCGCCGCGCAGCGCATAGCCATCCGGCGGGCGCACAATCCCCGCGGCCATGGCTACGACACCGACACAGTCCAGCCCGCTCTCTGCATTCCGGCCCTTCGGGCGGAAGCGCACCCCGATCAGGGTGCGCGCCCGTTCCACGATGGTAACGCCGCTATTCGTCTTCATCAGCGGGCGCGATTGCCGGTTTCTTGACGATCTCGACCGCGTTTCCGTCCACTTCCACTCGGATATGATCGGGAATGTGCGCGCAGGCGCCGAGGGCGAGCAGCAGCGATCCAGGACAGGCGAGATGCCGCATGGTCAGTCTCCTTCGTGTAAAAATCGGGGGCGAAGCTGCCCCGGAAACAAAGCTGATCAGGCGCCCGGATAGCGGGTCAGCAGGTCCATACCCGGCAGGTGCGGCTCTCCGCGAAAATTCGCGACATTGGCGAACCGGCTCGCGCAGGTCGCCAGGCTCTTGTCGCACCCTTCCTGGATTTCGACGAGGTCGCCGGTCTGCGGCGCCAGATCGGGCGCGTCGCGCAACGTCAGACGCGTATCGTCGGAACGCAATATGGCGTTCTCGAGCCCGCTCGAATGTCCGCTGATCCAGCGCAGCCGGCCGTAGGCATAGGCATTGCCGGGCGCGGCGCTGGCGACCTCCACCACGTCTTCGGCGATCACCGCGGCAATCCGCGTGAGCCGGGTGCGCGGCGCCATGTCGATCCGGCATCGGCGGTCACCCAGGAGCGCACGGCATTCGGGCGAGGTCTGCTCGGCGACGGGCCGGTCCAGGATGGCGGTCGGCCCTTTCAGCTCGGCTTCGAAGCCGTCGCCCTTCAGGGTCGCCTCGCCGAGCTCGCCGCGCGCGACGGATAGCTTCTGTGCTGCCGGATCGCGCCAATCGACCATGAATACCGAGAGGATGGACCCATCCCACCGACCGGCCTTGAGATCGGCGGCCCGGATCGCGTCACTGGTCAGCGCGCCTTCGACGTCGAGCATGTCCGCATCGAATCCATCCGACAGGCTGATCGACGACGGCAACATCCCGGGAGCGGCACGATAGATCAGTCCGTCGATCGACAGGTCGCGGTCATGCGTGGTGAAGCCGAGCGCCGCACCGTCCCGCCGCTCGAGGCGCCAGCACAAGGCGACGGTGATCAACTCCCGCTGCAGAAAGCTGGTCACGGCCTACTCCCGAACCTCGATGAGCGGCACCGACGGGATCTCGCCGGCCGCGAAAGTCGCGCAGCTGACATTGAGCCGATCCTCCGCAAATCGCACCGGCACGTCGAACCGGAACCCTGCGGCGATCACGTCCCCGGAAGCTGGCGGCACGGCGAAGTTGACGATCCCCTTCGGCCCGAGCGTCCAGCCGCTGATCCGCTCGACACCGTCCACGGCCACCCGCACGCTACCCGGCACCGGCCGGGTGATCCGCCGTTGCTGCGCGCCATATGCCTTGATGAGAGGGAAGTCGGTCCGCGCTCCGTCGCCGGTGCCGATATCCTGATCGGCTATCTGAGGGATGCCCGTCATCCCGTTGGAAGAATTGTCGAACGGATCCTCAAACCGAAACGCAACCGCGGCACCGTGCCGGGCACGAAAGAAGCCGATGAGCGTCTGAATGTCCGCCTCGCCGCGCACGCCCGGTCCCACGTCGAACCGCAGCCGCGCATCCGCCCATTCGGCATTGCGCTGCTCGGCGCCGCTCGCCGTCGTCACGATTGCGGTGGAGAAGGCCGGCTCCACGCTGGCCTCGCGCCCGAGCGCGATCGGAAAGCGCACGTCGTCGAAAGCTTCCACCTCCCCTTCCCCTTTTCCGAAATGGACGAAACCGTCGCGCAGCACCTGCGGAAGCGCCCAGACGAACACCTCGGCAGCACCACGCCGCTCGGCAGCCTCGGCGGCGCGCGCAATCGCCGACCATTGATGCGCGTCGTCGCCCGACAGCACGAATCCGGCGAGATAGTGTTGGGCTTCCGGCGGATAGCCAAGCCGCGCCGCCATCGCCGCGACGGCGCCGGCCGTCGCGCCCGAGCGGCCCGACGTCACCCAGTCATAATCCTCAAGTTGCAGGACATCGAAGGCCGGCACGGCCCAGCCGAGCGGCACGTTCGCCCGCCTCACCTCGGGCGCCGCTGCATCGAGCACGGTCGGCAGATAGACCAGCAGCAGCGTCTCGGCTTCAGGCGCCAGATCCCGGACCGCCACGCAGAGCGCCGCCGTCGATGCCGCCAGCACGGCGCCCGCCGCGTCCAGCGTCGCGGTCTGCATCGCGTCGAGCGGCGTCCGCACGTCCGGGATCGGCGCCGGTGCGAAGACCATCACAGCAGCCGCATCATAGAGGCAGATGCGTCCATCCGCCGTCACCCACCACCACGGCTCACCCACCTGGAACCGCACCGGCAGGCCAGCCTCCAGGAGCATCGCCGCGAATGCGCGCGCGACGAGCCGCAGATAGTTCATCGCACCCTCATGGGCGGGCGACAGCAGCGTGGAAGGCGGCTCCCATCCGGTCAGCGCCGGCGATCCGTCCGCCGCGCGCTGCTTCCAATCGTTCCAGCAATGCTGATCGAGCAGCTCGTAGGAGAGCGAGACGATCAGCTCGAAGCCGAGCGCCTTGGCCTTCGCCGCGAAATCGCGATGCCACGCGGCGCAGGGGGTGTTCAGCACCCCGCCGGCCAGGCTGACGTAGAATCCGCCGCCCAGCGCCTCGAGCCGGAAATAATGGCTCATCCCGACATAGTGGTTGATCGCCTTGCGATAGCCGAGCCAGGCGGTGTTGCGCAGCACCCGCGCCGGCGTCAGGTGATAGAGATCGTCATAGCCGGTCGCGATCCTGAGATCGTGCTCGGGCACCAGCGCGTCGCCTTGTCCCAGCACGGAGCCCGATCCGTCGCACGCGATGTCCGCGAGCTCTGCCCAGCCCTCCGCAGGCGCCGCGAGCGGCAGGTCCACGCCGGTATAGCCCGGCGAGGCGAGCGAGACGAACAGCCGGTCGATGTCTCCGGCAAAGACAGGATCGTCCGCTTCCCAGCCACCGGCCAGCGCATCGAAATCGAACATGACCAGCGCATCCTCAGGCGTGCCCTCGGCATAGTTCCACAGCCGCACGAACCAGGTCCGCGCCGCCCCCGCCGCATCGCGCCCTTCGATGGTGAGCGTCGGTCCGTTCACGGCGTCGAGCGGCAGCAATCCACCCGATCGCCAGCAAAAGGACAGTCGGCAGCGCCGGAAATCCTTCTTTGTCTCGTATCTTAGCAGCGGGTGATCCCACCGGTCCTCAGCTTCCCAGATCAACCCGGCAAGGTCGTTCGCCGTGTAGGACACCGTCTCGATCCGGAGCGCGTTCGGTCCGGTCGTCACCACGCTCGCCATCATCGGGCGCGGAAAATCGACGGTCCAGTAGCGCGCATCGAAACGCTTCACCGTGCCGAGCGTCTTGGCGCTGCCGGCCGGCGCAAGCCAATGGCCCATCTCAATCCTCCACCTGCATGAGCGCGCGCTTGACCGCCCGCGCCACCTGCCGGCTCGACGCCTGGAGCGCCCCCGCTTCCCGGCCGGCCGGCGCGTTCACGGTGATGCTGAGCCGCACCTCCCGCGCATCGCCTGCCCGCAACGTCTCGATCCTTCCGCTCGCCGTCGGCACGAACAGCTCCGGCCCGCGTTCGCCGACCAGATAGGGCCGCTGCGGCGATACCGGCCCGCCCGTCGCGCGCCCCGGCACGCCTGTGAGCAGGGCAGCGAGCGATCCGATCGGACTGCCGCCCCCCTTTCCACCGCCGAAGATGGCCGCAAGGCCGTCGCCGATCGAGGCCGCCGAAATCTCGGCCATCACCGACAGCGCGGCCCGCTTCAGATCCTCGAAGCCGAGCTTGCCCGTGCGCACCGCCCGCGCCAGCGCGGTCTCGAGCGCCCGTCCGGCCCGGTCCGCCCCGGCTGCGAACGGTCCGTCCAGCTCGGCCCGCATCGTCGCGACGTCGCGCGCGAAGACCGAGGTGTCGGCGCGCACGCTGACGATCAATCTTTCGATTTCCTCGTCCATGACCTCATCTCCTTGTCCCGCTCGTCCTGAGCAGCCGTTGAGCGAAGCCGAAACGGCATGTCGAAGGATCGATCTCTTCATCCATCGGGAAACATCTCCATCAGCCGCGCGAGATCGCCGCGCGAGGCCGGCGCCTGCGTCGTGCCGGTCAGTGCCACCAGGATCGCCGCCAGCTCGGCAGGCGTCGCACGCCAGAACTCCTCCGGCCGCCAGCCGAGCAGCGCGCCAGCCAGTCCGGCAAGCCGGCCTGCCCCTGCCCTAAACACGTCCTTGCAGGATCTGGGTCAGGAGGACCTTCAGTGCCGGTGTGGCCCGCGCCAGTCCGCCCTCGACGATGGCGTCGCCGATCCCGGTGCGCGTACAGCTCTCGCCCCGATCCGCCACGCAGTGCCAGAACAGGGTGGCGATCTCACCGAGCTTCAGCCCGCCCGCCGCGGCGCGCTCGACGAGCGCGAACAGCGCCCCCAGCTCTTCCTCCGCGGCGACCAGCGCCTCGAAGGTCGGGCGCAGTACGAGCGCTTCGCCGTTCACGACGATCGCCGCTTCGCCCCGCGCCGGATTTGCCGGCCGGCTCATGCCGCCGCCACCGCGCCCGAGCTTTCGAGCGCGAGCGTGTAGGTGCGCTCGCCGTTATAGTCGCCCGCATAGTCGAGCCGGGTCACCAGGAACCTGCCCCGCATCCGCTCGCCGCTCTCGAAGCTCAGCTCGTAATCGTCGACAAGGCCGCCGAGCGCATTGGACTTCAGCCGCCCTTCCGCCACCGAGCCGGTGAAGATGCCGCTCGCCGCCACCGAGACCGATCGCACGCCGGCCCCGGACAGGAGCTCCCGCCACCCTCCGGACTCCTTGCTGGTGACGTTCACCGCTTCGCCGTTCACGGACATCTGGGTCGTGCGCATGCCGGCGATCGTGGCGTAGCCCGGCGGGGCGCCGCCATTGCCGATCTTCAGCAAGAATGCGCTTCCTTTTTCGGCGCTCATGGCGCAATCTCCTTCTTCTCAAGCAACTGAAAAATAGGGGGTTAGGATGCTGTCAGTGTTGCTTGCGTTCGCCGCCGGTGCGGCCCTCCAGAATGAAGGCGTCAACAGTGCGCGGGACGCCTATTCGGTCTGCCTGCGCGAGTATCTGCGTGCCCAGCTCAATGCGGAAGCACAGCCGGCGGCGTTCGAAGCCGCGCTGCCCAACCAGTGCGGCGACCGCGCGAACGGTTTCCGCGCGGCGATGGTCGCGCGCGACGGCCGCAACGCCAGCACGCGCGCCCAGGCGGAGGAGGATGCCCGCATGACCATGGAGGACATCCGCGCCAACATGATCGAGCGCTACCGCGGCGAATATGCGGACGCGCATCCGGAGCCGCAGCAGGCTCCGGCGCAGGCCACCGCGCCGCAGACGGCCGCGACCACGCCGCAACCGGCGCCCGCGACGCCGCAATAGCCCGCGCGCGGGTCGCCGCGGCCGCTAGTCGGGCGCCGCAAGCATCCGCGCGCGAAAATCGAGCACGCCAGCCCAGCTGGTGCCGTCCCTGACGGTCCGGCTGCGCAGGAAGTTGAGCGTCACGATCTGCCAGCCCTCCGGAAGCGGTTCGACCTCCCCGACAGCCGCCTCGGCCGCATCCATCAGCCGGCGCAGCCGCTCGGGCCGCTCGCCTTTGTCGCGGACGATCACGGCCAGGCGCAGCTCGCGCCCCAGCCCGGTCTTGTGGCCCCAGCCGACTTCCGGCCCAACCTCGACGGTCGCGTGCGGGAAGGCGGCCTGGACCGGCGCGCGCTCGTGCACCCCCGTCAGTCCCTTCACGCTCCGCAGTCGCTGGATCGCAGCCGCCAGGAGTGCCTCGCCGGCGCTGATCATCGCCTCGTCTCCACGATCCAGCGCAGGGCCGGATCGAGCGCCGTCCGGCGCCGCAAGCCCCGCCCCGACATCACGATCCCTTGATCCTCGACCTGCACCGTGACATCTCCCGGCGCGTCCGCCGCCATCTGCCGCGCAAGGTCCGCGCGGCGTTGGTCCGCAGCGCGCCGGGCGCGTACATCGATCCTGCGCATCAGTTGTTCGAACATCCCGCTCACCTCAATCGAAGCCGGCGCCACGGCCGCCAGAGCGCGGTCACGGCTGCCGGCGGCGCATGGTCGGCCGGCGCGTCGCGGTGCGTGTAGAGATGGGCGGCGAGGCGGATGATGCCGTGGCGCAGCGCCTCGGGCATGGTCGCGGCATTGCCTGTCAGCCCGGCCCGGTAATGCACGAGAACCCGCTTGGCCTCGATCGGCCGGACCAGCCGCACCCAGCCTTCGCCTGCACCGTCGATATCGACGGCAAAGGCATCTGCGGCGAGCGGGGTCTCCTCCCCGTCCGGCGCAAGCTCCGACACCGCCTCGATGGCATTGACCGGCGCGGTTCCCAGCCGCGCCCAGCGCATGGAAGCCGTCAGGATGTCCTCGACGGCGCGCGCGATCAGCAGCCGCCCGGTAAAGGCTTCGCAGGCCGCCGCGGCACTGCGCACCATCCCGGCCAGCAGCGCATCCTCCTCGTCGTTGAAGATCCTGAGGAACGCCTTCAGCTCCGGCAACGACACGGCCGCCGGCCCCGGTTCGGCGCCGGTCATCTGTCCTCTACCCGCAAGGTGATCGATCGCGCGTCGACGCTGCCGTCCGACAGCGTGACCCGGTTGCCGATGCTGTAGACGTGGCCGATCACGCCGCCACTCAAGCGCGCGCCGCTGCGGCTGCCATCAAAGCCTGATTCCTCCACGGCAATGCCACCTGCCTCGTCGGGCACGACCGCCCAGCTGCTCTCGGCGATTGCCTGGCCGTTCAGCTGCACGGCCCAGTCGATCGCATAATCGACCCGTGATTGCGGGTCCTTCAGATAAAACCCCATCGCCCCTCTCCCACTGGCCGCTCGCCCTGATGTGACTCCTCCCGGGCCTGCCCCGGAGGAGTCACATCGACTGGAGGGAGCTAGACCGCGAACTTCAGCAGCTTGATCGCCTCGGAGTTCATCACCTGCCCGCCGACCCGCCGCGTCGCGTAGAAGTGGACGAATGGCTTGTTGGTGAAGGGGTCGCGCAGGATCTGCGTCTCGCCCCGCTCGGCGATCAGGTAACCCGCCCGGAAATTGCCGAACGCGACCGACAGCGAATCCGCCGCCACGTCCGGCATGTCCTCGGCCTCCACCACCGGATAGCCGAGCAGGGTATCGGGCTGTCCCGCCACCAGCCCAGGCTGCCAGATGAACGCGCCGTCCGACGTCTTGAACTTGCGGATCCGCGCCGCGGTCGCCGAGTTCATCACGAACGCCGCGCCCTGTCGGTAGGGTGAGCGCAGCGCCTGGACGAGGTCGATCAATTTGTCCTGCGGGTTGCTCGCCGGGAAATTGCCGGCGACCCCCGTGGTGAGGAATTGCAGCGTCCCGAACGGCCGCACCCCGTCCGCCGTCGCCGCATTGGGCGCGGCGAGGAAGCCGCGCGGCTTGTTCGTCCCGTTGCCCGAGATGAACGCCGCACCCTCGGCCCGCGCGAACTCCATCGCGATCTCGTTGGCCAGCCACGCCTCGACATCGAACGCCGCGTCGTCGAGCATCGCCTGGCTCGCCGCCGGATTGGCGTAGAGGTCGCCGAACGGCGGCGCGATCTCGTTGAAGGTCGGCGTCGCCGTCTCGGCCCGCGCCCCCGTCTCGCTCGCCCAGCCTGA
Organism: Sphingosinicella sp. LHD-64; assembly: GCF_031157375.1. Taxonomy (GTDB): domain Bacteria; phylum Pseudomonadota; class Alphaproteobacteria; order Sphingomonadales; family Sphingomonadaceae; genus Allosphingosinicella. The sequence goes on along the minus strand of NZ_JAVIFV010000004.1, from coordinate 645,123 downwards.
CGGCGTGCCGCCCGAGGTGACGAGCTTGCGATAGCCGCTCGATCCCACCTTCACGACATTGGCGATGGCCCGGATCGGCGAGACCGCCGCGAGCGTCCGCTCGATCGCCGCGTCGATCTCCTCCGGCACCGCATAGCCGCCCGCCGCATCGCTCGCGCCGGACAATGCCTTCAGCTCCAGCCCCGCCTCGAGCCCCTTGCGCAGATAGCGCTCGACGAACGGCGAGGCATTCGCCGCCTTGACCCCGGACAGCGCCGGCCGCGCGTCCGCCAGCGCCTCCGCCTCCACCCGCGCCTTCAGCGCCGCCACCTCGCCGCGCAACGCCGCGACGTCATCCGCTTCCCGCTCCAGCGCCTCGAACGACGCCTCCAGCGCATCCGCCTTCACCTCGATCATGTCATCGTCTCCTCACTACAAATGAAAAAGCCCCCGCCAATCCCGGCGAGGGCGATGCAATTCGAATTCGTCGGGCATTTCGGGAGGCGCCTCACCTCCTCGTCACCCCCGCGAAAGCGGGGGCCCAGCTTCTTCACAGGCCTATGAGATGCTCATAGAGATCCAGCCAATCGCGATTGTCTCGCTCGATCAGCTCGATCTTCCACTCGCGTCGCCATTTCTTGATGGCCTTCTCGCGCGCGATGGTCGGATATTCCTCAACATGAACGAGCCGGTTCACGCGGTAGCGATCAACGAAGCCGCTGGGCCGCTCGCGATGCTGCGATACTCGCGCGCGTAAGTCCGCCGTGACGCCCGTGTAGATCGTGCCGCGATAACGGTTCGCCAACAGGTAGACCCAACCGCCTCTCAATACTCATTCCTCCACACCGAAATGCCAAAAAGCTGGGTTCCCGCCTTCGCGGGAATGACGTTAAGTTTGTCCACCGGTCGGTGTTAGATCTTTAGCCGACCGGAAACTCCGGGATCGGCTTCACCACCCCGAACTTCTCCTTGAGCGGCTTGCCCTTGAGCGCGGGGAAGCTCACCTTCGCCGCCGGCAGCTTCAGCTCGGGCAGCCGGTCGAGCAGATCCCGGATCAGCGTCAGGCGCCCCAGCTTCTGGTCGTTGAAGTCGATCAAAGTCCACGGCGCGACGTCGCTGTGCGTCGCCGCCAGCATCTCCTCGCGCGCCCTGGTATAGTCCCCGTATTTCTGCCGCGCCTCGAGGTCGATCGGCGACAGTTTCCAGCTCTTCAGCGGGTCGTTCAGCCGCTCGGCGAACCGCTCTTCCTGGCGTTCCTGGTCGCAGCACAGCCAGTATTTGAAGAGCAGGATGCCGTCATCGACGAGCTGCTTCTCGAACGCCGGCGCAGTGTCAAGGAACGCCACCGCCTGCTCCTCGCTGCAGAAGCCCATCACCCGCTCGACCCCGGCGCGGTTGTACCAGCTGCGGTCGAACAGGGTGACCTCGCCTTTCGCCGGCAGGTGCGCGACGTAGCGCTGGAAATACCATTGCGTCGCCTCGCGCTCGGTCGGCTTGGCGAGCGCCACGACATGGCATTGCCGCGGATTGAGCGTCCCGGCGATCGCCTGGATCGCCCCGCCCTTCCCCGCCGTGTCGCGTCCTTCGAAGAGGATCACGACCCGCTGCCGGGTCTCGTCGACCCAGTGCGCCATCTCGATCAGCTCTTCCTTCATCGGCGCGAGCAGCGCCTCATACTCCTTGCGCTTGAGCTTCCCCATGGCCGGGCCACCCCTTCTTGCCGTCACCCCGGACTTGATCCGGGGTCCACCTTCTTCTCGTGCACATTGGCTGAAAGAAGGTGGATGCCGGGTCAAGCCCGGCATGACGAAAGGATGCCGCTCTCAAGCTTCCACCATATGCACCCGCGCCCGCGGCTGCATGGGCAGCGTCACAAGACTCACCTCAACCAACTCCAGCTCCGTCAGCTCGCGCGGCCCATCGCCTCGCGCACCCCGTACCCGATAGCCGAAGCTCAAGCCCCGGACCGCGCCGGCCTTCACCAGCCGCGTTGCCCGCGCATCCACCAGCCGCCCGATCACCCGCAAACCGCGCCGGTCCTCCTTCAGATACTCCACCCGCCCGATCGGCCGCGCCGGATCGTGCTGCCAGAGCAGCGGCACCGCCCCGGCCCCGCGCCCGAGGGTCCGCGCAAACGCCCCCGCCCGCACCACGTCCCCGCCCCGGTCCGGCCGGTCGAACACGGCGGCATAGCCCGCAAACCGCACGCCAGTGCGCCCCGGCGCAGGCCGGGGCCCAGCCCGGTCAGACACGCATCAGCTCCAGCAGCCCCATCTTCACCACCATTCCGGCGACGAGCAACGCCAGCACGATCCGGACCGCCCAGCTCACCATTGCCTTCCACGCCGAGGCCTTGGCGTCCCGCCAGGCGCGCAGCAGCTCGCGCAGGTCGTCCATGTCGCGCCGCGCCTCCTCGTCGGTGAGCCCCAGCGCGGCGAGCGCCCGCTCCGCCCCCACCCCGCTCGCCTCCTCGATCAGGGCGCGCAGCGTCACCATGTCCGCGCCCTGCCCTTCCGCCTGCGCGACGAGCAGCGCCAGCATGGCGGCCTGACCATCGTTCGCCATTTTCTCGATCCTCCGAAAGGCCGCCACCCCAGCGGAGGCTGGGGTCTCATGGAGACCTGATGAGCCTTATTGTCCTGAGATCCCGGCTTTCGCCGGGATGACGAATTCAGTTTTCTCCCCGGGCGCGAAACCGAGCATCTCGCGTTTCTCCGCGTCGCTCAGGAAATCTGCTGCGCTCACCTGCCGCCACAGCCGCTCCCGGTCCTCGGCAAGCGCGCTGATCCGGTCGACGTCGACGGACAGCCTCAGTCCCGGCCACCACGCCGCCAGCGCGTCACCGATGCTGCGCAGCATTTTCTCCGCCATCGGCAGCACGGTCAGCCGCCACAGCGCCCGGTTCGCCTCGCGATAATTGGCGTAGGTCGAGTCCCCCGGCAGCCCGAGCAGCATCGGCGGCACGCCGAAGGCCAGCGCGATCTCGCGCGCCGCCGCCGCCTTCAGCCCGACGAAATCCATGTCCGCCGGCGTCAGGCTCATCGCCTGCCATCTGAGCCCGCCCTCGAGCAGCAGCGGCCGCCCGGCATTGCCGGCCCCGGAAAACTGTGTCTCCATCTCGGCGCGCAGCCGCTCGAACTGGTCAGCCGACAGCGCCGCCCCGTCGCCCGCCTCGTAGACCAAAGCCCCCGACGGCCGCGCTGCATTGTCGAGCAGCGCCTTGTTCCACGTCGCCGCCGCATTGTGGACCGCCACCGCGCCCGCCGCCGCGCCCAGACACCCCAGCCCGTAATGGTCGTCGAGCGGATGCGCCGCCTTCACATGGACCAGCCCCGGCCGTCCCAGCCCGTCGCGCGCAGCGATCCGGCTCCCCCTCACCTGTCCTGAGCCTGTCGAAGGGCCGACCTTGTAGACGTAGGCCGCCGGCCAGCCGTGCGCGTCCGCCTCGACTGTCACCCGCTCGGGCCGCAGCGCGAACAGCTCCGCCGCCCGCCCTTCCCCGTCCTGCACGATCTGCACGAACGCATTGCCGTGCAACAGCAGCTGAGTCGCCGCCGTCTCCAGCAATGCCGGCGTCACCAGCGCCACAGCCGGCACGTCGGCGCCCTCCACCGCATAGACCGGCGCGCCCGCCACACTCTCCGCCACCAGCCGCACCGCCCGCTGCGCCACCGGATTGCCGAGATAGGCCTCGCGCACCTGCGCCTCGTAGCTCCGCGGCCAGGGCTCGGCGGCGAACAGCCCGCGCAGTCCCGCAAACAGAAACGGCCGCCCGGTCTCCCGGACGGCCTTGCGGCCAAACCATTTCATGCTCGTCTCCTGTTTCGGCCCTTCCGCCGGAAAACCATCCCCGGCCCGGAACGTGCGCCGCTCCAAGCCGTTGAATCCAAACTCCTAACCTCGAACCAAAGGAGCTGCTCCATGGCCCATCAAACCGACGTCACCGCCACGCTCGCGCGCAGCGAGTCCGGCGATCTGATCGCCTCCGACCGGGTCGAAGGCACCGCCGTCTACAACCGCCAGGGCGAGAAGCTCGGCAGCATCAAGAACTTCATGGTCGGCAAGCGTACCGGCCGCGTCGATTATGCGGTGCTGAGCTTCGGCGGCCTGTTCGGCCTCGGCGAACGCTACTACCCGCTCCCCTGGGACGTGCTCGACTACGACACGCAGCAAGGCGGCTATGTCGTCGATCTCGACAAGGCGAAGATCGAGGGCGCGCCCTATTACGAGCCCAACCAGGAGCCGACCTACGACCGCATCTACGGCGAACGCGTCTACGGCTACTACGGAGTCCCCTTCTGAGGGCGCCGTACCCAAGCCCTGCTCGTCACCCCGGATCCAATCCGGAGTGACGGGCAGCGCAGTTGTTGGACGATCCAGCCCCTCCCGGCGCGCGAACGCCTAGAGTGCCCGGACCCGCGGCTCCTTCGCCACTCCGCCCGTCAACTCCGCCATCGCCCAGACCATCGCGTCGGCTCGGTCCGGGCTCCGTCCCGGTCTCCCATGGTCACCGCCGGCGACCAATCCGCACAGCTCGTCCTCCAGCGCCGGGAACGCCCCGGCAAACAGCGCCTTGCCGCGCTCGAACAGCAGCGCGACCGGATCGGCCCGCTGCGCCTTGCCGTAGCGCGCCGTCACCGGCCGGACCGGCAGCGCCGCATCGACGCCGCGCAGGATGCTCTCCACCATCGCCCCGCCCTGGTTGGTCTCGGCCACGATCCGGTCGGCACCCCAGCTCGCCGCCGCATCCGCGACCGCCCGCGCCCAGCCCTCCGGCGATCGTCCCGCGACGCTGCAATCGTCGAGCACATAGCCGATCCCGTCCACGCCCAGTCCGCACACCACGATGCCGCACGTCCCGGCGGCGCCGGCGGGCGGGTCGACGCCCACCAGCACCCGCCGGAACGTGTCGGGGGCCCTGGCCCGCCGCTTCTCGATCAGCGCGCGGGTCCACAGGGCGCCCTCGACCTCGTCGAAGAGTTCGCCGTCCAGTTCCTGCCGGCCGAGCCGGGTGCCGCCATAGGTCTCCACCATCAGGTCGACGAAGTCGGCCGACAGCGTGATGTTGCGGTCGGTCCGCCCGGTCGTCACCACCGTCCGCCGCCCGCCCTTCAGCCGCTGGAGCAGCGGGATCGGCCGCGGCGTCGTCGTCACCAGCGCCCGCGGCCGCGGGCCGGCGCGCAGGCCGAACTGCAGATTGTCCCAGGTCGCCTCGGGCCGCGCCCATTTGGCGAGCTCGTCGCACCAGGCGAAATGATGCTGCGGCCCGCGCAGCCCGTCCGGATTCTCCCCCGAATAGCAATAAGCGACGCTGCCGCCGCGCCAGCTGAGCCGCCCAAGGCTCGGCTCCCATCTGGGCCTCAGCCCGTAGCGCTTGCCGACCGCGATCAGCCCGCTCTCGCCCTCGATCATGACCTTGCGGACCTCGTCGATCGTCGCGCCGACCAGGGCGATCGCGCACCCCTTTCGTCTGGTCGCCAACCCGGTGATCCACTCCGCCCCGGCCCGGGTCTTGCCGTAGCCGCGCCCGGCCATCATCAGCCAGGTTCGCCAGCCCTCGCCGTCCGGCGGATGCTGGCCGTCATCGGCCCAGCTTTCGAAACTGACGTCGAAGCGCAGGACGTCGGCCGGCGTCATTTGCGTCAGCAGGCGCCACGCCGTCGCGGCGTCTGTGCCGGCCAGCAGCCGTGCCTGTTCGGCCATCGGGTGACGGCTCATGCCGCGTCCGTTGCGTCGCCCTTCCCCGCCTGCCGCCCGGCGTCCGTCGCGATCCGCTTGCGCAGCCGCTCGATCCGTTCGGCGAGGCGCACGCGCACTTCCTCGATCTCCTCGGGATCATGCTCCTGCTCTGCCTCGATCGCCGTCTCGCGGTGGAGCCGCAGCAATTGCAGCGCGATCGCGTTCGGATAGTCCCGCGTCTCGTCGACGGAGCCGTCCGCCCGCCGCACGGTCTTCACCGTGCCGTTCATCATCCGCTCCAGCATGGCGAGCTCGAGATTGGCATAGGCCTCGCCCACCGTCGCCGCCCAGCGCGCGCGGAACGCGGCGGATTTCTGGCGCCGTTCATAGACCGCGGCCTTGCTCACCCCGGCCCGCCGCGCCGATTGCGTCACATTGCAGGTCGCCGCCAGCGCGGCGAGAAACTTGTCCTCCTTCGCCTTGGTGAATGCCCTGGGCTTGGGCTTCTGCAACTGCGGCCGCCCGAACGCCGCCCGGGTCAGCTCCGCCTTCCTCAGCGCCATCACCCCTCTCCTCAAAGAAAAAGCCGGCCGCGGCGAACGCCGCGCCGGCCACCCAAGAAAAACGGCCCGGGGAGCGGGCCGTGCGAATCAGCTACATTTGCCCAGCTTGCGTGATGAGTACCATATCAGCGTCACGCTGTCAACAGAAAAGTGCCAATATGGTAAAAACGTCAACGCTCTCTCCTGCCGCCCTCGGCTGAAAAGGCGGCGCGCAGCCGCGCTTCCTCCTGCTCGATCGACTGGACGAGCTCCGCCATGTCGTCGGCGATCCCGTCCGCCGAGCCGTTGATCGACTCGTACAGCGCATCCGCCGCCGCCGGCTCGTCCGTCGCCTGGTACAGCGTGATCGAGTTGAAATTGATGTCGCTGCGCGCATGGGTCGCGACGCGGCGGGCCGACAGGGTTGCCCAGCCATAGGCGCGTTCCTCCATGACGCCTTTGCCGCCGACGATGACCAGCTCCAGCCCGTGCTGGCGCAGCGCAGGGCACAGCCGGTCGTACGTGTCGAACGAGAAGCCCTTGTCGCGAATGAGCGCGGCGATCGCTTCGTCCGCCCCGTAGCTGATCGCGCAGGACCCGGCCTCCGCATTCGATTGCGCTGTCAGCATCGCCGCGGCGATCGCCGCGAAACCCGGTCCCCCCATCGGTTCCTCCCCTTGCCTGATGCTTCCCGGCCGGTGACCTTACCGCGCCTGCGTCGCCCATTCCACGATCAGCGCGCTTGCCTCGCCGTATCGGGTCCAGGCGTCCGCATCGTTGTCGTGCGCGCAGCCGAAATCGAGACGCAGCGATCTGGCCTCGCGGCCGCGTTCCCAGCTCAGCCCGCCCATCGCCTGATCGGTGATGCCGCCGGCGTCGCACGGCATCTCCTCGAGGCCCTCGAGCGGCGCAAGCAGGCTGCGGACGCGCGCGAATCCCTCTGCCCCCGCGTCGAACCGCCCGGACTCCTGCCGCCCGCTCTCCGTGCTTTCATAGTGCCCGCGCCCCGTTCGGTCGATCGACCAGGTCGTGCGCCCGCCGGTCCAGCCGTTGCCGAAGCCGCTATAGGCGATCCGGTCCGGTGCCTGGCCCCCCGCAGGACCCGCCGCCGCCAGGGCGATCGCGACAAGGCTGTGGAACATGATGACGCGCCTCCTGCTCTGGCGCCGATCATAGGCCGCCGCCCTGACCGGAGGCTTATGAGTCTGGACCTTAACGCTCCGCCCACCGCCTCGCATATTGCGACGGCGGCGAAACGGTGTCAGAGATTCGCGCGTGGAAAGGGAACTCGCAATGCGTATCATCACCGTCCTGCTGGGCGCCGCCATCCTCCTCACCGCCTGCAATACGGTGCGCGGCATCGGCCGCGACGTGGAGTCGGTGGGCGAGACGGTCGCCGACACCGCCGACTGAGCCGCGGCCGCCCTCTGGCGTGCACGTCGGGGATTCTGTCCCCGGCGCCTGCCTTGTGGACAGGCAAAAGGATCGGTGCACAATCCGATAAGGGGGGAACTAGGCCGCGCTGCGCTGTTCAGGCATCGGCTGCGCGGGTGCGCCCCGATCCTCCGCCCCGCCGAAGGCGAGGTCGAAATAGCGGCCGGCCAGCTGGAAATGGGCCCAAGCGGCGCGATCGTCCGTCGCCTCGTCGCCCAGCGTCAGCTCGGCCTCGGCGCGCGCCAGGTAGTAATCCTTGTGGTCGGGCTCCATCGCCTCGTTTCCCTCCCTCGCGTTGATGGCCGAAGCTCAACCGGCGCAGGCGGCGCTGGTTCCGCACTGCACTATTGCACCGCAACATTCCGTCGCAGAATCCGGCATTTCCGTCGCGCGCGGATACCAAAAGGCGGGCGATGCGTTCTTCCCTGTCGCAACGATGCCGCCCAGCGGCACTTGGGGAGGGCTGCCATGGCCAATGCCGAGTTCGCCGATGCGATCGCCGTGCTTCGCGCGGGACATCGCACGCTCGAAAACCTGTTCCAGGCCTTCGCCCACGCGCGCGACCGCGCCCGCAAGGCCCGCCTCGCCCGCCAGATCTGCACGGAACTCAAGATCCACACGCTGATCGAGGAGGAGGTCTTCTATCCCGCCTTCTCCGGCCGGATCGACGGCGTCACCCTTGCCGCCATCTGCGCCGGGCATGACGGCGTCATGCGCCTCGTCGACGCGATCGAAGCCGGTGACGACGGTGACGCCTGCGAAGGCCGGATCGCCGCCCTCCGTGCCGAGATCGCCCCTCAGGTGAAGAAGCTGGAGCGTCCGTCCAACGGCCTGTTCGCCCGCTGCCGCCGCACCGGCGTCGATCTCCTGGCGCTGCGCGACCGCCTCGTCGCCCGCAGGGACGAGCTCGCCGCCCGGGCCGAACGCGACGGCCTGCCACCGATTCGTCTCGCCAGGCCGCGGCCGATCCCCGCCTGACCCTTGCGCCTTAATGCGGCTTGGGCGCTCCCTCATGTGCGGCACCGTGCGGCGCCGCGGCCGCGCAGACCACCCTCAGCGCGCTGACCCTGTCGTTCCAGCCGGCCCCCGCGTCCGCCACGGCGCCCGTAAAATTCCGCCGCGCGCCCCCATAGTTGATGTTCTCATACCCGATCAGCCGGCATCCGCTCGCGCAGGCGACCGATGAGATCCGGTTGTCCCACGCGCGGCCCAGCCACTCGACGGACGCCCCATCCTGCACGTCCGCCCGTTGCCCGGCAAAGCCCGCGTCCGCGAAATAGGCGCAGCCGCGAAAGCCGATCTCGGGTCCCGGCACGGCCGCTTCCTGCACGATGTCGCGGCCCGGATGCGGTCCGCGCGTGTCATGTGCCGGCGGCGCCTTGCGCGGCGGGTCGGCCGCCAGCGATGGCGACAGCAGCAAGGCCGCGCCGCTCAGCACGCCAACCGCAAAAACCGCCCATGTCCGCGTCGCACGCATATCGCTCCTCCCCGAACGAGGGTCATTCTACCCCGCCTGGCCGGCCGCCGCCACATGGGGCACGCCACGTCCGGCCGATTTGGCCAGCTCGGCTTCGTGTCCATGCGGCCGGGCATGGCCGCCGGTGCGCAGATAGTGACGGTCGATCTCGTCGATCAGCGCCTCCGCCTTCTCGCCGCCGTTCATCCGCAGCAGCGCGTCGATCTTCGCCTCCAGCCGATCGTCATTCTCCTTGGAAGCCGGCGAGCCGATATAGAGGAAATAGGCCAGCCCGACGACCTGCCAGATCAGCTGGAGGAATTCGGACTGCCAGTTCTCGAACGTGTCGCGCCCCATCTCGGCGAGATAGCCGGAAAGCTCGGGCGACTGCCCATGCTCGCGCGCCTCGTCGACGAAGGCATACCAGCCGAACAGCCAGTGCAGGCCGAACGAGATCAGGAAGAAGGCGAGGGTGATCCAGGCATAGGCGTAGCGCTTCATCGCGGTCTCTCCGGTGAAGGTTGCGCAGGCGGAACGCCGGCCTCGAGCCGCGGTTTCGCGAAGCGGCTGATCCGCCTGCGAAACCTTCGCGCGACCCAGCCGTTCAGGGCGCGCTCAGGCCGTTCATGGAACTGTGAAATGATGAGACGAGAGTTTACCGGCATGCTCCTCGCAGCGGCGGTGCTCGCCGCTCCCGCGACGGCTCAGCAACCCGAGCGGCCGCTCGGCGATCTGCTCGAAAGCCTTCCGCCGCCGGAAGCAGCGCAGCGCAGCGAAGCTGCGCCTCGGGAACCGTCGCCCAGGATCGAAGAGAACGGCCCGGCGATCCCGATCGTACGCCCGCCGCCTTTCTCCGCGACACCGCCGCCGTTGCCGCCGCCGTTGCCGCCGCCGCCCACCGTCACGCCCGGCCATGTCGGCACGATGGATCTGCCCCCCTCGTCGGTGACCTATGATATGCCCGCGCCGGCCGCGGACGTGCCGCTCACGGAAACGCCGGTCGTCGCCGTCGAGGCTCCGCCCGCTCCGGTCGGCACCGACACCGCCGCCAATGCCGAATGGGCGGCGCTCCAGGAACAGCGGCGCCAGGAAATCAACGCGGTCGAAAGCCCGGTCGTGGCGCGGCTCAACGCCAATATTGCGGCCGAGCAGGAGGCGGCGCGGCAGCGCGCCGAGCAGGCGCAGGCCGACTATGAGCAGGCGGTCGTCGATCGCGAGGAATCGATCCGTCGCACCGAGGAGGAGCATCAGGCGGCGATCGCCGCGCATGATGCCGAAGTCGCCCGCCGGCGCGCAGCCTACGAGGCGCAGGTCGCCGCCTGCCTCGACGGCGATCGTCAGGCCTGCGAGCCGCGCTAGCGCGCTGACGGGAGGCCGGCCGGTATCTCCGGCAACATCGCCTTGAACAATGCCAGGGAGCGCTCGGCCTCGTCCGGAGCGAGGACGAGGGCGTGGCGGACGGCGGCGGCGATGAGGACCATGGCGATGTCGGCGAACGTGCCGCGCAGCGTGGCGTCGACCTCCGGAGCGACGCGGGCCAGGGTGTCGCCCAGGAGAGACGCCAGATGTGCGCCTTCCTGCGCGTCCCGGGCCTGGAGCGTGCGATCGGCTTGCGTCGCCTGCCAGATCGCGCGCATCACCGGGGCGTCGGCGAACATCCGGTAATAGCCGTCGACGATCCGTCCGAGCGCGGGCTTCACGTCCGAGACGGCGGCGACGGCCGCGAGCTCGCCCTCGACGCAGGCGCGGCCGATCGCATCATAGCGCGCGGCGAGCGTGCCGACGATCGCCGTCTTGTCCGGGAAATATTGATAGAGCGAGCCGAACGGGACGCCGCTCCGCGCGACCACGTCGCTCATCCGGAACTCCTCGCTGCCCTTCTCGACCAGCAGCTCGGCGGCCGAGGCGAGAATGCGCTCGAACCGCTCCCGGCTGCGCTGCTGGGTCGGCACCAGCGTCGCCTTTCCCGTCGCCATTCCAGTCTCCTCGAATCCGCTTGACGAATCAAATACGAGAGTTTATCGGCTTTTGCAAATACGAGATTATCTCGTATTTCCGAGCAGAGGATATCCAGCCATGACCAGCCAGGCCCCCGTTCTCATCATCGGCGCCACCGCCAAGACCGGCGTCCGCGTCACCGACCGGCTCACCGTACGCGGCATCGCCACCCGCGCCGTTTCCCGCTCGAGCACTCCCGCCTTCGACTGGACCCGGCCCGAAACCTGGGCGGACGCGCTCGACGGCGTCTCGAAGGCCTATGTGACCTACCAGCCCGATCTGATGGTCGACGGCGCCGCCGACGACATCGCCCGGCTCGGCGCGATCGCGCGCGACAAGGGCGTCGGCCAGATCGTCCTCCTCTCCGGCCGCGGCGAGCCCGGCGCGCAGCGCGCCGAGCGGGCGCTGCAGGAGTCGGGCGTCCCCTGGTCGATCGTGCGGGCGAGCTGGTTCAACCAGAATTTCAGCGAAGGCTATCTGGTCGACAGCATCCTCGCCGGCGAGGTCGCTTTGCCCGCCGGACCGGTGCCGGAGCCGTTCATCGATGCCGACGACATCGCCGACGTCGCCGTCGCGGCGCTCACCGACGACCGCCATCTCGACCGGCTCTACGAAGTGACCGGCCCGCGCGCCCTCACCTTCGCCGAGGCGGTGGCCGAGATCGGTGCCGCGGCCGGCCGCGACATCCGCTATGCCGAGATCGGCGGCGCGGATTTCGCCGCGGCGATGCGGCCGCACGTGCCCGGGGACGTCATCGCGATGCTGATGGAGCTGTTCACCGTCGTCCTCGACGGACGGAACAGCGCCGTCGCGCATGGCGTCGAGGAGGCGCTGGGCCGCAAGCCGCGCGACTTCGCCGACTATGTCCGCGCCACCGCCGCGACCGGCGTGTGGCAGGCCTGAAGCCGATCGACTTCTGGAAGCTCCCCTCCATGCGAGCAGGGAGGGAGCTTCCTCGCCGAGAACCTACCGTGCCGGCGTCTCGCAAATCCGGCGCAGCATCGCGGCGTCCTCCGGCCGATCGCCGATCGGCTGGACCGGCTCCTCCTCGACGGAGAGATCGCGGGCGGAGAGCTGCCGATCGTCCTCGCCATAGGTTTCGAGGCGCGTCATCCGTCCGTTCCGGGCGGCGCAATCGACCTGCCAGTGGGCGATCATCGCGCGCATGCCGGTCGCCATGGTCCGCTCGAACAGGCCGCGCACCCGGAACCGGACGACGTCGCCCTCCCGCGCGATCCCGTTCGCGTCGACAAAGGTCTGGACGAACCCGCCCGGCGCGTCGATCGCCTCCCAGGCCGGGACGGCCGCGGCCGGCGGGATCGCGAGGAGCGATGCGAGCAGCGGCACCATCACAGCAGCGCCACCACGCCGAAGCCGGCGACCAGCGCGATCAGGAACAAGGTCCCGATCAGGTTCATCCGCCGCTCGATGAACTCCTGCATCGGCGCGCCGTAACGGTGGAGCAGGAAGGCGATCAGGAAGAAGCGCGCGCCGCGGGTGATCGTCGCGGTCAGCAGGAACAGGCCGAAATTGAACCCGGCGATGCCGCTCGCGATCGTCACCAGCTTGAACGGGATCGGGGTCATGCCCTTGATCAGGATGATCGCCGCGCCCCATTCCTGATACCAGAGCCGGAACTCGCCGATCCCCTCGCCCATGCCGTAGAGCCGGATCAGCCACTGGCCGACGCTCTCGTAGAGGAACATGCCGATCGCATAGCCGAGGACGCCGCCGAGCACCGAGGAGATCGTGCAGATCGTCGCGATCCGGTAGGCCTGTTCGCGCCGGGCGAGCATCATCGGCACCAGCATCACGTCCGGCGGAATCGGGAAGAAGGAGGATTCGGCGAAGGACACGGCCGCCATGTACCGGTCGGCGTGGCGGTGCCCGGCCAGCCGGAGCGTCCAGTCGTAAAGCGCGCGGAACATGAAGGGCCCTGAAAATGGTCGTCGACCGGGCCTTAGCGGCGAACCTCGCGCTCCGCCAGCATGGCCGACGGTCCGTCCAGAACCGCGCGGGTCCGGCTCATTGCGACGAGCAGGGCGGTCGCGCTGATCGGCGTCTGGAAGATGAGGCCGAAACGCTGGCCTCGGACCCACACCACCCGCGCGGCGCATTCGAGGTCACCGGCACGGAAGGTCACCGCCCGGCCCTGCGGCGGCGGGGTCCGGCTCTGCGCCAGCGCGCCGCCTTGCGAAAGATCGCAGAGCACGGCCGGAAGAAAGACGTTGCCGTCGCGGATCGCGGCGGGCAGCCGCATCGCGTAGCGCCGCTCGCGACGCCGGGACCGGGCGCCGGCGTGCGCCGAAGGATCAAGAGGCATGAGAGTCCCCGCTGGTATTCGCGGGCCCTAACGCCTTTCCGGCCCGCCGGATGCAGGCTGAAATTGCGTTAACTCTATTTCTTCGGCGAACGGCAAGATGTGCGCGACGGACCGAATTGTCAGGCCGCCGCGGGCGCCACCGCGGCCGGACCATCGGGCAGGAACCGCGCCAGGAATCCCGTCTCGCGTTCCAGCTGAGTCGCGTAGCTCGGCCGCGCCAGCATGGCCGCGGCATAGCGGGCGAGACGCGGATGGGTCGCCGGGTTCACCGCGATGCCGAGGTGGTGGAAATTGGCGAACGGGCTCGCCACCGCGATGTCGGCCAGGGTGAGCCGGTCGTCCACGAGGAATCCGCTGTCCGGGATCACACTCTCCAGATAGTCGAACAAAGGCGGCAGTTCCTCGCGCTCGGCCTTCTCGGCCGCCACCAGATCGCCCTGCCGGCCGGTGAGTGGCGCGACGATGCGGTTCCAGAACATCTTGCGCCCGCAATCGAACAGGATCGTGTCCATGAACTCGTCGAACCAGATCGCCCGCGCCCGGGCGCGCGGCTCCGTCGGAATCAGGTTCGGCTCGGGCCGGAGCGCCTCCAGATAGGAGATGATCGCCGAGGAATCGGAAATCAGGAAATCGCCGTCGCGCAGCGCCGGGATCTTGCGGAACGGGCTGCAGGCCAGGAAATCCGGATTGTCCTCACCCGGCCGGACGATCTGGTTCTCGACCGCGACCCCCTTCTCGGCCGCAAAGGCGACGACCTTGCGGACGAACGGCGACAGGGACGACCCGTAGATGATCATGGCAGCGACTCCTGGTTGCGTTTCCATCTGCAACCTTCCTAGCGCCGCTTGGCCCCGCCGCTCAAGACGCAGCGGTGCGACGGAGCGGTGGCTTCTGCAGATAGGTCAGCCAGCGCCACACCCATTCGACCGGGCCGAAGCGGAACGCGCGCAGCCAGACGACGCTGAAGACGAGCTGGAACGCCCAGGTGGCGAGCACGACGTAATAGAGCTGATAGCGTTCGAGCTGGTTGTACCAGCCGAGGCCGACGAACAGGGCGGCCGCGATCACCGACTGCATCATGTAGTTGGTCACCGCCATCTGCCCCACCGCGGCGAAGGCGCGCCGCACCGGCCCGAGCATCCCCGCGCGCACGAACAGCAGCAGCACGCCGAGATGCCCCATCGTCATCGCCAGCCGCCCGACATCGTAGCTGATGTTCGCCTGGGCGAAGGAAATCGCGCTGAACTGGTGATCGATGATCCAGCGCGTCTCCAGCACATTGACGGTGATGCCGATCGCGTAGCCCGCCACCATCATCGCGACATAGAGCCGGGTCGAACGCTCCAGGGTCAGCACGCCGAGGCGGAACAGCCCCATGCCGATCAGCATCATCCCGAACATGTCGAAGAAGAAGCGATAGAGGCCCCAAGTCTGCCAGACCGCGTTGATCCGCGCGACCTGACGGAAAGCCGACACATACCCGCCGCGCATCGCCTCGGTCATCCGCTGCATGCCCTCCGGCGTCGCCTTGAAGGCGGTGCGCGCGCCTTCCCACGCGCCGAGCGCGGCGTCCTGCCCGGGGGTCAGCTCGGCGCCGCTGTCATAGGCCGCCTGCGCGGCGATCGCGGCGTCATGCTTCGCGATCAGATCGAGCGTTTCGTATGTGCTCCAGGCGGCGGCGAGCAGCAGCACGAAGATGCCGAGCCCGAGCAACCTTCGCGGCGGGAGCTTGCGGAAGGCGAACAGGAACAGGGCGGCGACGCCGTAGGCGTAGAGGATGTCGCCCCACCACAGGAACAGGAAGGCGTTGATGAAGCCGAGCGCGACCAGCCAGAGGCTTCGGCGGAAATAGATGTCGGCGGCATCGCTCCGCCCGGAGGCTTCGAGCCGGGAGGTCAGCAGGATCGTGCTGGCGCCGAACAGCATCGAGAAGAGCGCGCGCTGCGTCCCCTCGACGCCGATCTGGCCGACGATCCAGACCAGCAGGTTGGCGCCGGTCGCGCCGCCGGCATTGGTCGGGTTGACCTGGGAATCGGGCAGGCCGAAGCCGACGATGTTCATCAGGAGGATGCCGAACAGGGCGACGCCGCGGACGAAATCCAGCGCCTCGATCCGTTGCGCGGCCGGCGCGGCCCGGACCGGCATCGGTGCGTCCATGATGCGCGTCGGCTCCTCGCCTTCCCCCGCGGCGGTGCTGGCCATCTGCTCCCTCCCCGCCGCCCTTTTCGACCGGGATCGTTTCGGCGGCAAGACGGATTTGAAGCGCTCATCTCATCCGGTAGTGATCGGCCAGCCGGTCGAGCGCGAACCCGAGCACCAGCCGCCCGGCGCGGGCCGGCCAGCCCAGGGCCCGCTCCGCATCGCGCATTCCCTCGCCGGCGCAGACGATCCGCCAGAGGATGTCGCGAAGGCCCGGCCCGGCCGTGTCGATCGCCTGCTCGAACCGGCGCTTCGCCGCGAGCTGGGCTTCCGTCGGATTGGTGGGCGCGAAGGGCGCGGCGCGATTGCGGCCCGGCGAAGCGGCGTCCCAGCGCATCGTCACCGACGGCGCGAGCTGGGCGCGCTCCCAGTCCGCCCGCAACTGCTCGCCGGCATCGAACTGCCGATCGCTCACCAGGCCGCGTGCCTTCAGCCAGCCGAGCGGCGATTCCGCCAGGTTGACGGTGACCGACCGCGCCGGGTGCCGGCCGGTGCCGGTGCCCCGCTTGCGCTCCGCCCCGTCCTGCGGCAGCGGCCGCTCCGCCAGCAATCTGTTCCGCATGTCTCTCCCCCGACTCGCTTGCAGAATCTACTTGCCATTCCGGCGCACCTGTAGGAAAGAGAAATAACCGTATCGGTTCGCATATGAACTGGTCCGGTTCGGCGCAAGTCACGCAAAGTAAAGAGGACGGCCCATGATCACCCGCATCCGCGAAGTCCGCCGCGCCAGGAGGATGACCCTGCAGGACGTCGCCGACCGCTGCGATCCGCCGACGACGCCGCAGACGATCGGCCGGCTCGAGACCGGCACCCGCACCGTCTCGGTCGGCTGGCTCAACCGGATCGCGCGGGCGCTCGGCGTCGAGGCGGGGGACCTGGTGCAATTGCCGGACCGCGCCGACGTGCCGATCGCCGCGACGCTCGACCATGACGGCGCCCATGCCCCGCGCCGGACCGGCGTGGTGGTGCCGCCGCAGACCGCGCCCGGGCTGGTGGCGGTCACCGTAGGCTCGGGCGTCGGCGACTATCGCAGCGGCGACGAGATCTGGCTCAACCGGCTGGCACCCGAGCAGTTCGCCGGCGCGCTCAACCGCGACATCCTCGTCCCCCGCCCCGCCGGCCGCTTCCTGTTCGGCCGCCTGATCGGGCGCGAGGAGCCTGTCCCGGGGCAGCCCGGGGGCAAGCTCCACATCCTGCCGCTGGGCGCGGGCGGGCGGCAGACGGTGGTCACCGACCCGCCCTGGGCCGCGGTGGCTGTGAAGCTGATCCGCAGCCTGTAGCGCCGGCAGCGCCGCCGGTACCGGGAAGAGCACAGGTTGAAAACCGGCGCGTTCCGGGTCACGCCTTGAACGGGAGGGGCCATGCCGGACATTCGCGTCTTCTTCGTCACCAACCGCAACCACCTGCCCGACAACAAGGAGGCGGTGTTCGGGGCGCAGTTCAATCCGGACGGGGTGGCGGCGCTGCGTTTCGGCTATGCCGATTACGGCGTCGGCGGCGGCAAGCCCGCGTTCCAGTCGGTCTTCGTCTATCCCGAGGCGAAGGCCGATGCGCCCGCGGAAGGCTTCGCCCGGCAGGGCAGTGCCGGCTTCCTCGACGATCTGCGCGCCGCGATGGGCGACGAGCGTTCGGACACGCTCGTCTTCATCCACGGCTTCAACGTCACCTTCGTCGAGGCGCTGCATGCCGGCGCGCGGCTCGGCCATCAGGTGACGATCGAAAAGCGGCGGCTCAACGTCGTCGTGTTCAGCTGGCCGGCGGACGGCAAGGCGATCCCCTGGATGTCCTACTACAGCGACCGCGAGGACGCCCGTTCCTCGGGCGCGGCAATCGCCCGCGCCTATCTGAAGCTGCACGACTTCGTCTGCGGCCTGAAGCCGGACGACTATTGCAACCGCAACCTGCACCTGCTCGCCCATTCGATGGGCAATTACGTGCTGCGCCAGGGCCTGCAGGCCTTGCTCTCCAAGGAACCGCGCCGGCTGGTGCGGCTGTTCGACGAGATCGTGCTGGCCGCGCCCGACGAGGATGACGACGCCTTCGAGACGGACGGAAAACTGCGGCTCCTTCCGCAGATCGCACGGCGCATCACCCTCTATCACAACAGCCGCGACCGGGCGCTGCTCGTCTCCGACAAGACCAAGGCCAATCCCGACCGGTTGGGTTCGGACGGCCCGCGCATGCTCGATCTGCTGCCCAGGAAGATCGTCGTCGTCGACTGCCGCCGCGTGGTGCCGGCGAAGGGCGACAGCGACATCGCCTATCACAGCTACTTTCTCACCTGCCCACCGGTCTCCACCGACCTCACCGCGACGCTGGCGGGGGCGGAAAGCGGCCTGATCGGCAATCGCGAGGTGGTCCGGCCCGATCTCGTCTACCGGATCATGGGGTAGGCGCGAGGATCTCGTCGACCCAGGCCGGCACCAGCGCGCCGGCGTTGCCGATGCGGCTCTCGTGGAAATGCGTGCTGCCGAGGCTCGGCTCGAGGTTCATCTCGAGCGTCCGGGCGCCGACATAGCGGGCGGTCTGGACGAAGCCGGCGGCGGGATAGACGTTGCCCGAGGTGCCGATCGAGACGAACAGGTCGGCGTCCATCAGTGCCCGGTCGATCCGGTCCATCTCGTAGGGCATCTCGCCGAACCAGACGATGTCGGGCCGGAGCCCGCCGCCCGTGCCGCAGCGCGGACAAAGCGGATGGTGGCCGAGATCCGCTTCCCAGCGCGACCGGGCGTCGCAGCCGCGGCACCAGGCGGACCTGAGCTCGCCATGCATGTGCAGCACCCGCGTCGCGCCGGCGCGCTCGTGCAGATCGTCGACATTCTGGGTGACGATGAGGAGGTCGCCCGGCCAGGCCGCGTCGAGCCGGGCCAGCGCCGCGTGCGCCTGGTTGGGCGCGACCGTCTTCAGGTTGGCGCGCCGCGCATCGTAGAAGCGGTGGACGAGCACGGGATCGCGCGCGAACGCCTCCGGGGTCGCGACGTCCTCGACCCGATGCCCTTCCCACAGGCCGTCCGGCCCGCGGAATGTGGCGAGACCCGATTCGGCGGAGATGCCGGCGCCGGTCAGGACGACGATGTTGCGGATGTCGGTCATCCGGCTCCCTTAGAGCCGAAATCGGGCGGCGGCTATTTCAGGCCGCGTGGTCGGGCGATTCGCCGGGCAGCATCGGCGCCGCGAGGAACCATTGCTCGGCGAGCGCGCCGAGCTCCTGCCCGACGTCGCGCAGGTCGGCCTCGCGCCGCGTCCAGTGCGCCCAGCGCAGGCGGAACAGGGCAATCGAGATCGATTCGAGGCGCGCCGCGGCGGCCTGGTTGCCGATCCGGGCGAAGTGATACTGGGCGCGGCCGATCACGCCCTCGGTCCCCGGCGGCAGGAGGCGGGCGTCCGAGTCGAGCAGGCGCTGCAACGCGCCGTGGACCGCGCCGTAGCGGCTGCCTTGCCAGGCCTGCTCAGAGATGTGAATCGCCCCCATCGCCGACCTCCTTTCCAGCTTTCGGTTAAGAGACGGTTATCCAGGTCTTCATCCGGCGCGTTTTCGGCGCTATCGGGCTCACATGATCGCAGAGGCCCGGCTCGCATTGCTCCTCGGCGCCCTTCTCGCCGCGTCCGGCGTCGCGCTGGGGGCGTTCGGGGCGCACGGACTGAAGGCCGTGCTCGACGCGGAACGGCTCGGCTGGTGGCATACGGCGGTCCAGTACCAGCTCTGGCATGCGATCGGCCTCGTCGCGATCGGCGCCGCCGCGCTGCCGGGAACGCGCGGTGTCGCGATCCTGCTCGGCCTCGGCGTGCTGCTCTTCTCGGGCTCGCTCTATGTGATGGCGCTCGCCAACATGCGCTGGCTCGGCATGGTGACGCCGCTCGGCGGCGTCGCGATGATCGCCGGCTGGCTGCTCCTTGCCTGGCGCGTGCCGAAGGGCTGACAACCGAGTCTTAAGCCCTCGCCGCTATCGGGGCGGGATGCGCGCCGAGACCGCCTCTTTTGCTGCCAAGGCCGGGCCGCGCCTGTCATGGGCCACGGCCTCCCGCCTCACCCTGCCCGCCGCCATCCTGGCGACGCTGTTCGTCGAGCTGGCGCTGGCCGAGCGCAAATACGGGATCTTCGGGGGCGGCTTCGGCCAGTCGCAGGCGCTCGACACGCCGCCCGCGATCGCCGCCTTCCTCATCGCCCTGCTCGCCTGCCAGGCGCTCGTCTTCGCGGCGCTCTACCGCCTCGTCCGGCGCCTGCACGGGCGCAAGGCCGACACCCCGCTCTTCCACTTCAACTATGCCTTCTTCGTCGGCGGCGGCGCGATCGGGCTGACCATCGCGAAATATCAGGCCCTCTCCTATTTCAGCGACGCGATGAGCCTCCAGATCGTCCGCAACCTGGGCGGCGGGAGCCTCGCCGACGCTTTGCTCTACAGCCTGAGCGAGGCCGGCCTCGTCGTCATCGCCGGCCTCGGCGCGGCCGCGCTCTATGTCCTCGCACGTTTCCTCCTGCGTCGTGCCTGGCAAGGTTCGGTGCCACTCCCGGACCGCTACCGGATCGGCGCCGGCCGGCTCCTGACCGGCTTCTTCGCCGCCGCCGCGCTCCTCTTCGGGGTCAACCGGATCGACGAGGCCCGCGCCGCGCTGGCGCGCTTCAATGCGCCGCTCGCGATCGGCACGCTGCTTCACGAGGCGACGGACTTCGACCGGGACGGCTGGAGCTTCTACTCCTACCCGATCGACGGCCAGCCGTTCGACGGGACGCGCCACCCTTATGCGCTCGACATCCCGAACAATGGCGTGAACGAGGACGGGATCGGTGGCGATTTTACCTTCACCGGCGAGCTTGCCGAGGCGCCGGCGCCGGTGATCGCCGGACGCAAGCGCAATGTGATCCTGATCGTGCTCGAAAGCACCCGCGCCGACGCGATCGGGCGGCAGGTGGACGGGCGGCCGCTGACCCCGGTCCTCGATGCGCTGGTGGCCGGGGGCAGCGCGGCACGCGCCGCCTATTCCCATGTCGGCTTCACCACCGCCTCGCTGCAGAGCCTGTTCTCGGGCGAGTTGGCGCCGGTCGACGACCGCCAGTCGCTGGTCCGCGATTTCCTCGCCAATGGCTACGAGGTCGGGGTCATTTCCGGCCAGGCCGAGGATTTCGGCAACACTGCTGCGCTCACCGGCATGCGCCGCGGCGCGCTGTTCATCGACGGCACGATGCTCAAGGACGAGCGCGCCTCGACCTTCGCGGCGCAGGGATCGATCAACATCGACGGCAAGATCCTGCTGCGCGAGTTCGACCGGGCGCTGGGCAGCCGCGTGGCCTGGGCACGGCCCCGCTTCCTCTATCTCAACCTGCAATCCGCGCATTTCCCCTATTACGGGCCCGGCATGGACCGCATCCTCGCCGGCGACCCGATCCCGCGCGGCGAGATCGCGCTCGCCACCCGCGACCGGGTCGAGCGCACCTATCTCAACGCCATCGCCTACAACGACCGGCTGATCGGCGCGCTGATCGGGCGGCTGCGGCGGCTCGGCGTGCTCGACGAGACGCTGATCATTGTCACCGCCGACCATGGCGAGTCGCTGTTCGACGACGGCTTCCTCGGCCACGGCCACATGCTGAACGATCAGCAGACGCGGATTCCGTTCATCCTGAGCGATCCGGGCGTGCCGCTCGACCGGCCGATCGGCCTCGCCGACATGCGCGGGATCATCCTGCGCGCCGCCGGCGCCGATCTCGCGGGCGCGCCGGACGGGAAGGTCTTCCAGTATCTCGGCACGCTCGACCGGCCGATCGCGATCGGCCTGGTCGATCCGGCCGGCGCCCGCACGACCTTCGATCTGTTCCGGAACCGTTTCTGGACCGACCGGAGCGGCCGATGGAAGCGCCATGACGAGCTGGATGAGGTTGAGCGGGCCGACGCGGACCGGCTGGTCCATGACTGGGCACGGGAGCGCTGGCTGAGGCACTTGCGGGCCGGAAGCCGGTAGCAGGCCCCGGCGCGACCGGCGCCGGGGCTATAACGAAACGTCAGTTGTTCTTGGCGGGCGTGTCGATCTTCACGTCGGCCTTGATGTCGGTGCCATCGCCGCCGTTCATCAGATTGCCTCCGAAGACGAAGAACAGGGCGACGATGATCGCCAGCAGCAGGACCACGGCGATCAGCACGCCGCTGCCGCCACCGCCCCCGTTGGTCACGATCACCTCTTTCTCACGTTCGGCCATGTCAGCCTCCTTGTGATTCACGGATTGGGCGCCCAACGCGGGACGGCGTTGGCCTGTTCCTCGTCGGGCTTGCCCCGGCCGCGCCGGTCGCCCATGAAGCGGGCCATGGTGCGGATCGGAATTCTGGGCGCCGGGGGCCGGATGGGCCGCGCGATCGCCGAGGCGGCAACCGGCGCCGGCGCGATCGTCGCCGGCGGGATCGACCGCGGCGGCGTGGTCCACGGCGATCGTGCCTCGCCCGACGCTCTGGCGGCGGCGAGCGACGTGCTCGTCGATTTCACCGCTCCCGGCGCGCTCCAGGTGCATCTCGATGCCGCGGCCAAGGCGGGCACCCCGATCGTCGTCGGGACGACCGGGCTCACGCCGGCGCATTTCGAGGCCGTCGCGGCGGCCGCCGGACGGGTGGCGGTGCTGCAGACCGCCAACACCTCGCTCGGCGTCAACCTGCTCGGCGCGCTGGTCGAGGAGGCGGCGCGGCGGCTCGGCCCCGACTGGGACGTCGAGATCGTCGAGATGCATCATCGCCACAAGCTCGACACGCCCTCCGGCACCGCCCTCTTGCTCGGCGGGGCGGCCAACCGGGGCCGCGGCGCGGCGGACGGCGCGGCGCTCAACCGCCTCGACCGCATGCAGGAGGGGCCGCACGGACGCGAGGAGGGCGGAATCTATTACGCATCCCTGCGCGGCGGATCGGTCGCCGGCGACCATCAGGTGATCTTCGCCGGCGAGGGCGAACGGATCGAGCTCGGCCACCGCGCCGAGAGCCGCGCGATCTTCGCCCGCGGCGCGGTCAAGGCCGCGCTCTGGCTCGCCGGCAGGCCGGCCGGACGCTACACCATGATCGACGTGCTGGGCCTTTGATGGCGGAGCCGCCGGAGAGCCAGCCTTCCCTCGTCCGGCGGCTCGGGCCGTTCGACGTCACCATGCTCGTCATGGGCGGCATCATCGGCTCGGGCATCTTCGTGAATCCGGCCGAGGTGGCGCGGCATGTCCATACCCCGCTGCTGATCGTCGGCGTCTGGCTGATCGGCGGGCTGATCGCGATCGCCGGCGCGTTCGTCTATGCCGAGCTCGCGGCGCGGCGGCCGAGCGTCGGCGGCCAATATGCCTATCTGCGCGATGCCTGGGGGCCGGTGCCGGCCTTCCTCTACGGCTGGTCGCTGCTTCTCGTCATCCAGTCGGGCGGCATGGCGGCGGTGGCGATCACCTTCTCGCGCTACTTCCTCGACCTCACCCATCTCGGCGTTCACGAATCCGTGCCGGCGGTGGCGGCGCTGGTGCTGCTGACCGCGATCAACTGCCTCGGCGTGCGCGCCGGCGGCACGGTGCAGACCGTGCTGATGGTGCTCAAGATCGGCGCCATCATCATGCTCGTGCTGTGCGGCCTCCTCCTCGCCCAGGCCTTTCCGGCGAGCGCCGACGCCCCGCCCCCGCCGGCCCCGCCGCTCGGCACGCTGGCCGCGATCGGCGCCGCGCTGACGCCGGTGATGTTCGCTTACGGCGGCTGGCAGACCTCCAGCTTCGTCGCCGGCGAGATGCGCGATCCGCGTCGCGACCTTGCCCGCGGCCTGCTGTTCGGCGTGATCGGCGTGGTGACGCTCTATGCGCTCGTCGCGCTGACCTGCGTGGTCGTGCTGGGGCCGGCGGGGCTCGCGGCATCGCCGACCCCCGCCACCGCAGTGATGCGGCTCGCGCTGGGAGAGACCGGCGCCACCCTGATCGCGCTCGGCATCGCGATCTCGGCGCTCGGCTTCCTGAGCCAGGGCATGCTCACCACCCCGCGCGTCTATTTCGCGATGGCGGAGGACCGGCTGTTCTTCCGCGGCATTGCCGCGGTGCACCCGAAAACGCATGCGCCGATCGCCGCCATCCTGCTGCAGGGCGCCGCCGCCACCGTGATCGCGCTCTCCGGCACCTATGGCCAGATCCTGAGCTATGTCGTCTCGGTCGATTTCATCTGGTTCGCGATGACCGGCGCGGCGCTGCTGGTGTTCCGCAGGCGCGATCCCGCGCCGGCCTCGTTCCAGGTGCCCGGCCATCCCTGGACGACCCTGTTCTTCGTCGTCGCCTGCGCGGTGACGGTGATCGGCACGATCTGGAACCATCCGGTCAACAGCGCGATCGGCTTCCTCATCCTGCTCGCCGGCGTGCCGGTCTGCCTCTGGTGGCTGCGAAGGCGGAAGCTCGGCGCGTGAGGGCGATGGCGTCCGACTACATGTACTGGGCGAAGACCCAGGCCCCGGTCCGCTACGGTCTGTCGTCGAGCGAGGTGCCGCCCTGCCGGCTCGACCGCTTCCCGGTCACCATCGCCGATCTCGAGCTCGACGGCGCCAGCCGCTACCGCTACCCGGCGCTCCGCGCCGCGATCGCGCGCAAGTGCGGCGTCTCGCCCGATCAGGTGGTCATGGCCGACGGGGCCTCGATGGCGACGATGCTGGCGATGGCGGCGCTGATCGCGCCGGGCGATGCGGTGCTGGTCGAGCATCCGGTCTACGAGCCGATGACCGCCGCGGCGCTGCATTGTGGGGCCGAGGTGCGCCATTTCGCCCGCGCCGAGCCGGACTTCCGGATCGACCTCGACGCCGTCGAACGCGCGCTGACGCCGGCGACGAAGCTGATCGTCCTCACCAACCTCCACAATCCGACCGGCAACCGCACCGACACCGGGACGCTGCGCGCGCTCGGCGAGATGGCGGAGCGGGTCGGCGCCAGGGTGCTGATCGACGAGATCTTCCTCGATGCGGCGATCCCCGCCCAGTCCAGCGCCGCGTTGCTCGGCGACGCCTTCGTGTGCATCTCCAGCCTCACCAAATGCTACGGCCTGAGCGGCCTGCGCTGCGGCTGGATCCTCGCCGCACCGGACCTGGCGGAGCGGATCTGGCGCCTCAACGAACTCTACGGTGTCGCCCAGGCCCATGCCGCCGAGCAATTGTCGCTGCTCGCGCTCGACCGGCTGGACGAGGTCGCCGCCGACCTGCCGGCGCTGCTCGACCGCAACCGCGCCCTCGCCAACGCCTTCTTCGCCGGCCGCGACGACCTCGACTGCGTGCCGATGACCGGCGGCATCACCGCCTTTCCCCGGCTCCTGGCCGGCGACGTCGACGCGCTGAACCGGCTGCTGCGCGAACGCTACGACACCGCGATCGTGCCCGGGCGCTTCTTCGGCTCGCCCGACCGCTTCCGGATCGGCGTCGGCCAGCCGACCGAGGTCGTCGAGGGCGGGCTGGAGCGGCTCGGCGCGGCGCTGGATTCGCTGAGGTGAAGAAGGCCGACATCGCCGAATTCTATCGCCGGCTCGCCGAACGCACGCCCGACCCGGTGACCGAGCTCGACTATGTGAACGACTATACGCTGCTGGTCGCCGTGGTCCTCTCGGCGCAGGCGACCGACGCGGGGGTCAACATCGCGACGCGCGACCTGTTCAGGACGGTGAGGACGCCCGCGCAGATGCTCGCGCTCGGCGAGGAAGGCCTGAAGCGCCACATCCGCACGATCGGCCTGTTCAACATGAAGGCGAAGAACGTCATCGCCCTCTCGCGCATCCTGGTCGAGCAATATGACGGCAAGATTCCCGCCGATCGCGACGTGCTCCAGACCCTGCCCGGCGTCGGGCGCAAGACCGCCAACGTCGTCATGAACGTCGCCTTCGGGGCGGAGACCTTCCCGGTCGACACGCACGTCTTCCGCGTCGCCAACCGCACCGGCCTCGCGCCCGGCAAGAACGAGCGGGCGGTCGAGGCGCGGCTGGAGAAGGAGACGCCGCCCCCCTGGCGCAACAGCGCGCACCACCTCCTCATCCTGCACGGCCGCTACGTCTGCAAGGCGCGAAGGCCCGAATGCTGGCGCTGCGTCGTCATCGATCTCTGCCGGTTCAAGCCGAAGACGCCGCCGCCGGCTGCGGAGGTGCGGGCGAGGCAAACTTAACTCTGGCTCCCTTGCCGCCCCTTTGCTAAGCGCCCAGCTCCGCTGGCACGCACCCATAGCTCAGCTGGATAGAGCGCTGCCCTCCGAAGGCAGAGGTCAGAGGTTCGAATCCTCTTGGGTGCGCCATTCTCCGAAACGTGGTGGATGCGGTCGATGCCTGACGAGGCCAGAGGATGACCGACACCTTCATTGCCGTCGACTGGGGCACGACCAACCGGCGCGCCTATCTCGTCGCCGACGGCGTGATCGTCGCGGCCGAGGTTGAGGGCCCCGGCGCCAGGCAGGTCGCGCCCGGGGCCTATTCCGCCGAGATCGCCGGCCTCCGGCAAAGGCTCGGCGCCTGGCCGCTGCTCTGCGCGGGCATGGTGGGTTCGCGGATCGGCTGGCAGGAACTTCCCTATGTCGACCTGCCCGCCGGCATCGCCGAGCTTGCGGCCGGGACCGTGACGGCGGCGCCCGACGTCCGGATCGTGCCGGGCGTGGCGCGGCGGGCCGGGCGGCCGGACGTGATGCGCGGCGAGGAGGTGCAGTTGCTCGGCGCGGCCCTCTGCGGCAAGGTGCCGCCGCGGGCGACGCTCTGCCAGCCGGGCACGCACGCGAAATGGGCGCGGATCGAGGACGGCAAGATCACCGACTTCACCACAGCGATGACCGGCGAGATTTACGCTTTGCTGCGCGCGCACAGCCTGCTGGCGCCGCAGCTCGACGGAGCGGTCGTGCCCGGTGCCGCCTTCGCCGAGGGCGTCGCGCGCGGGAGCGCGGGCGATCTGGGGCACGAGCTGTTCGCAGTCCGCGCGGCGGGGCTCCTGGACGGGCTGGACGATGCCGATGCGGGGGCGCTGACCAGCGGCCTCCTGATCGGCGCCGACGTTTCCGCGCGGCTGCGCGACACGGACGATGCGACCATCCATGTGCTCGACGACGGGCAGCTCGGCACCCTCTACGCCGAGGCGATCCGGCTCTGTGGACGCGAGGCAGCGCTGGTCTCCAGCCGCGAGGCATTCTGCGCCGGCGCGGCCGCGATCCGGGCGGAGCTGGCATGAGCATCGATTTCGACCACGCCTTCGACCGCCTGCCGCTGGTCGCGATCCTGCGCGGCCTGACGCCGGCCGAGGCCGAGCCGATCGGCAATGCGCTGGTCGAGAGCGGCTTCACCTTGATCGAGGTCCCGCTCAACTCGCCCGATCCGCTGGACAGCATCGCCCGCCTGTCGCGGCGCCTCGCCGGCCGCGCGATCGTCGGTGCCGGCACCGTCCTGTCGTCGGACGAAGTGGCCGAGGTCAAGCGCGCGGGCGGGTCGCTGATCGTGTCGCCGGACTGCGCCCCGGCCGTGATCGAGGCGGCCGTCGCCGTCGGGCTGGTCTCGATCCCGGGCGTCGCGACCGTCACCGAGGCGTTCATCGCCCTGCGCCACGGCGCGCATGCCCTGAAGCTCTTCCCGGCCGAAGCCTCCACCCCCGCGGCGCTCGCTGCGATGCGTGCCGTCCTTCCCCCGGCCACCCGCATCCTTCCGGTCGGCGGAATCGATCGGGACGGACTGCAGGCGTGGCGCGACGGCGGCGCGTCCGGCTTCGGCCTCGGCTCCGCCCTCTACCGGCCAGGAAGGTCCGCGGCGGAGGTTCGCGCGCGCGCCGCGGGCCTGGCTGGAGCCTGGCGGGCGGCGCAGGGCAGCGCTCTCAGCTGAACAGCAGCGGCTGGACCGTCCGGAACAGGCGCTCGCGCGAGGAGACGCCGACCTTCACATAGATGTTGCGGATCTGGGTGCGCACCGTCTCGATCGAGCTGCCGCGCTGGCGGCTGATCTCGTCGGCGGTATGACCGTCGAGCATCGATTGCAGCACCAGATGCTCGGCCCGGGTGAGCCGGAACATCTCGCGCAGGTGGCGGTCGTTGCGCCGGCTGATGTCGACGTCGAGCAGCCGGACCTGGAGGCCGACCGTCACATGCGACAGGCGCTGCGCCTGCAGCGCGAAATGTTCGCCGCCAATGTCCGAGCGGAATGCCCGGACACGCTCGTCATCGTCGGCCGACTGGATCAGGGCCTCGAGCAGATCCTGATGACCGGGATCCGCCACCGCGATGCAGCCGCCCCTCAGCACCAGGCACGCGCTCGCCCCGAGCATCTTGCGCGCCGCCGGGTTGTACCAAAGCAGGCGCAGGTCATTGTCGACCAGCAAACGCGGCCAAGCATCCGATCCAAGCCAGGTAAGCGCCTGCTCCGCCGGTGAGATCGCACCGGGAGGGGTCGCTTCGTCCTCGAAAGCCGTCCTCAGCACATGAGCCCCCTGTCGGCGGCATGCCGGTGCCGCCGACCGGCCATCTTAGCGTGCAATTTTTACAAGAAAAATCAATTCTTCGAAGAATCCCGCTTCGACACATTCATTCGTCCGGGCCGGAACGAACCTCCTCATAGGCCGCCGCGCCCACCGGTTCGACCCTGAGCCGGGCGGTCCAGCGGCCGCGGGCGGCATTGCCGAGTGTCAGCGTCATCAGCGCCGCGGGCGTCCCCGGCTGCAGATTGGCTCGCCCGCGCTGGGTGGTGCGGTTGCCCCCGGCGGCGGCATCGCTCGCGACTTCGAGCGTGTAGGTCGCTTCCACCGCATGATCGGAGTCGCCCACGACCCGCAGTTGCACGCCATCGCCGCGCGGCTCGACGACGAGCTGGATCGGCTGGCTTGTCCCTGGCCCGGCGGTCATCAGCGCAAGGGCCGCGGAAAAGAACGACAACATTCCTGAGGGCTCCACTCGCCCATGTCACGGCTGCGGCGGATTGACGACCGCATTCACGATCGCCTCGATCGCCGCGGACGATTCGGTTGGCTCCGGCTCTTCCGGCCGGCCCGGCGGCGGCGCGGCGCGACTCAGCACCACCGATGCGATGCTCTGGTCCTCGATCGCGTTCGGATTGCCGACATTGGTCGCAAGCCGCTGCGCGGCCGCCTGCGCCGAGCTGGCCGGCATCATCCGCTGCTCGCCGAGCAGGCGCTGTTCGGGCGAGAGCCGGGTCGGATCGGGCTGCGCGAATTCGGCCGCGCGAGTCTCGATCACGCGCCGGCATTCGGGCGACACCGATTCGCGCGGCGCGCGCGGATCGCAGCGATCCCGACCTTCGACCCTTGCAACGGCCGAGGTGCGGCCTTCGGCTGGCGACGACAAGGGCGTGGACGGCTGGGCGGTGCGACCGCCACGATAGAGCTGCGATGCCGGCCTGGCGCTTTCGGCCTCGCGCGTGAGCTGGGGCGTGGCCGAGCCGCTCTCGTCGCTGCTGCTCAGCTGCGGCGGCGGCGCGGTCTCCCGCTCGATGCGCTGCTGGACGTCGACGCCGCGGCGTCCGGTGGAGATTTGCGGCGTGCCGATCGGCTGCGCAGCCCCGGCACCGATCTGCTCGACGCCCGAAGCGGACTCCTGCGCGGCCGCGGGAGCAGCCAGTATCGCGAGAACAAGCCAGGGCGCGGCGCGGGTCATATCCGTTCCTTTCTCCCAGCCATGTTAACGCAAGACGTCCGGATTTGGCACCGTGGAAATGGCCGGCGCCCATTCGAGAGCGCCGGCCTCTCCCCTCATCAGATGCCGGGCGAGCCCTGCGTCACCGTCGCGCTGTTGCCGCTGCCGGTCTGGGTCACGGTCGAGTTGTTGCCGTCCGAATATTGGCCGACGACCGCCGTGTTGCCGCTGCCGAACTGGCTGATCAGCGAGGCGTTGCCCACGCCGTCCTGCTCCAGCGTCGCCGATTGCTCGCTGCCGCGCTGCAGGATCGTCGAGCTGCCGCCGCTGCCGGTCTGGGTGACCGAGGCGAAGTGCGCCTCGCCCGAATTGCCGCCCTGATCGACGTCGGAGTCGTTGTTCGCGCCCGACTGGTTGACCAGCGCCACCTGATCGGTGCCGAGCTGGACCACCCGCGAGGTGCCGTCATTGCCGCTCTGGGTGACGGAGGCGAAGTGCGAGGCGCCGAAATTGCCGCCCTGCTCGATCTCCGACTCATTGTCGGCGCCCAGCTGGTTCACCGACGCGGTCTGATCGAGGCCGCGCTGGGTGACCGACGACGCGTTCGAGACGCCCGCCTGCACCACGCTCGCATCCTGCGAAACGCCCGCACCGATGCCCAGGAAGCCGCCATTGGTTCCCTGGTCGATCGTCGACTGGTTGCCGTAGCCGCCGGCAAGCTGATCGACATAGGCGGTCTGCAGGCCGCCGCGCTGGGTGATCTGCGAGATGCCGGCATCGCCCGCCTGGATGACGCCGTTCGCCGTCTGGTCGACATATTCGCCGGCCTGGTTGCCGAGCCCGCCCTGATCGACGACCGACTGGTTGGTATCGCCGGTCTGCAGCACGTTCGCCTGGTGCCCGCCGGTGGGGCGCTGGGTGACCGACGACGTGTTGCCGTTGCCGCTCTGCTCGACCACCGCGCCGCTCAGGATCGTCGAAGACTGGGCGACGGTGGAGGTGTTGCCGGAGCCGCTCTGGATCACGTCCGCGGCGCTGAGCGCGCCGGTCTGGGTCACGGTCGAGACGTTGCCCGATCCCGTCTGGTCGACGGTTGCGAACACGGCGATGCCCGACTGGTTGACGTCCGACGTCAGGTTGGTGCCGTCCTGCGCGACGTCGGCATCGGCGAAATCGCCGGTCTGGCTGACATCGGAGAGGTTCTCGTCACCGATCTGCGCGACCGCGGCATTGGCGTCCGCCGACTGGTCGATCAGCGACACGTTGGTCGGCGCATTGGCCGGCGGGGCGAGGTTGGAGCCGATCTGGCTCACGCTCGCCGAGGCGCCGTCCGCCGACTGGGTGATCCGCGAGGCGTTGCGGCCGAAGCCCGAGGGCGTGCCGCTCCCCTGGTCAACCGTCGCCGTCGCCGTGGCGGTCTGGTCGATCACCGACGTGTTGTAGACGCCGCTCTGGCTGACGTCCGCAGAGGCGTCGGCCGCCTGGTCGATGCTCGACCGGTTGAGCGTGCCGTCCTGCAACAGGGCCGCGCTCGCGCCGTCGGCCGACTGTTCGATCAGCGAGACGTTGTTGGCATAGGCCGGCCCGGCGCCGTTCGGCGGCGGCAAGTCGCTACCGTCCCAGGTACGCGGGCCGAGAGTGTTGACCCCGCCGGTCTGCGTCACATTGGCCGAAGCACCCCCCGTCTGGGTGATGCGCGATGTGTTGCCGTCGCTGGCCTGCACGACCGTCGCCGCAGCGCCGGTGGCGGTTTGATCCACCAGGGACGCATTGTCGCTGCCGTTCTGGAGGACGGAGGCGCTGTTGTCGCTGCCGCCTTGGAAGACGTCCGACTCGTTGTTGTCGCCGCCGCCCTGGGTGACATCGGCGCTGTTGCCGGAGCCGCCGCCCTGGCCAACGAAGGAGTCGTTGAACTCGCCGTCGGTCTGCGCGACCGTCGCGGTGTCGCCGGCGCCCAGCTGGTTGATGCTCGAGAAGCCGACGGTGCCCGCCTGCGCGACGGTGGCGATATTGTCGCTGCCGTCCTGGGCGACCCCGCTGATGTTGTTGATGCCGCTCTGTTCCACCGTGGCGCTGTGCCCGCCGACGCCCGCCTGGACGATCAGCGAGTCGTTGCCGTAGGTGGTGCCGCCCTCGTCGCCCTCGGGCGCGCCGTCAACGCCTTGCGACACGCTCGCCGCATTGTCGTCGGAATTCTGGATGAGCAGCGAATATTGATCGTCGTCCGCCTGGCTGACCTCCGCAAGATTATCGTTGCCGGACTGGAAGATCGTCGAATCGTTCTTGGTGCCCGGGTCGGCGCCGAACGCGCTCGTCAGGTTCTGGTCGACGGACGCGGTATTGCCGTTGCCCGACTGGTCGATAGACGATGTCTGGACCGGCGTGGATCCGGTCGTGTCGTCGTCCTGGTTGACGGTCGCGCTATTGCCCGCGCCGCTCTGGAACACGTCGGACCGGCTGCCCGTGCCGCCGGCCTGGGTGACGTCCGCCGTGTTGGTGGCGTTGCTCTGGCTGATCTCGGAGTCCGAATTGGCGCCGGTCTGGGTGACCGTCGCCGACTGCCCGGTACCGCTTTGCGCGACGGTGGAGCTGTTGTTCTGGCCCAGCGCAGGCGCGCCGGCCAGCAGTGCCAGCGTCGAAACGCCGGCCAGGATTGTCTTTCTCATGATTTCTTCCCCCACTTTCTATGGTGATGGCGGCCGGCGCGTCTCCAAATGCGCCGGCCGCCGATCCCAGTTCAGATGCCGCCGCCCTGCGTGACGACGGCCGAGTTGCCGGTGCCGTTCTGCGTGACGGTGGAAATGTTGCTGTTCGAATTCTGGGTGACGGTGGCGCTGTGGCCGGAACCGGACGCCTGATCGACCAGCGAGATGTTGGAATTGCCGAGCTGGGTGACGTCGGCCTGGCTGTCATTCGCCGCCTGGAGGACGTCGGAGTCATTGCCTGCACCGCCCTGGGTGACAGTCGCCGTATTACCCGTGCCCGACTGAAGAATCAGCGAGTTGGCGAGGCTGCTGCCGGCCAGCTGGTTCACGTTGGCCTGGTTGTCGGCGCCGGTCTGGGTGACGTCGGACGTGCCGTCGTCGCCGAGCTGACTGACATTCGCCTGCGTACCCGACGCCGACTGGGCGATCGTCGAGTAGTTGTTGTCGCCGATCTGCTCGACGAAGGCGACACTGGTTGCCGATTGGCTGATCTGGGATTCGTTGGTCCCACCCGCCTGCTCGACGGTCGCGCCCGCACCGGCCGCGCCGGCACTCTGATCGACTTGCGAGAGGTTCTGCTGCCCCGACTGGGTGACGTCCGCGGTCGCGGAATCGGCCTGGTCGACGCTCGAATCGTTCGCGGTGCCGTTCTGCGTCACCGTGGCGTTTGCGCCGGCGCCGGTCTGCGTCACGGCGGAGAGGTTGCCGTCGCCGGTCTGCGCGACGACCGCGTCATTCTCGCGCGCGCTCTGCGCGACCGACGAGACGTTGCCGGTACCGGTCTGGCTGACCGCGGCCGTGGTGTTGTCGCCGCCGGTCACGGCCAGCGTCTGCTGGATGTCGGAATCGTTGCCGTCGCCGGTCTGCGCCACTGTCGCGCGGGCATTGTTCGACGGATCCTGGTTGACGTTCGAGAGATTGTCGTTGCCGAACTGGCTGACGCCGGTGTTCGCGGCGCCGTTGAGCGCATCGCCGACGCCGTTGCCGATTCCGTTCTGGTTGATCACCGAGCTGTTGCCGTCGCCGCCGCCCTGCACGACCTCGGCCTCGTTGCGGCCGACATTCTGGGTGATCTCGGACTCGCTCGCCCCGTCCTGAGTGACCTGGGCGGCATTGAGGTTGGTGCCCGACTGGGTGACCAGCGAGCTTGCGCCGTTGCCGGTCTGGGTCACGCTGGCCTGGCCGCCATTGGCGGCGCTGCTGGCGGTGCTCGACTGCAGGATGGTCGATGTCGCGTTCGAACCACTCTGATCGACCGTGCCGCTGTTGTAGGCGCCCGACTGGGTCACCGTCGAGGCATTGCTCGAGCCGGACTGACCGACGGCCGCGGTCTGCGCCGTGCCGCTCTGCGTCACCGTCGATGTGTTGTTCTGCGCGAAGGCCGGTACCGCGGCAATCAGCGCGAGGGTCGAAACACTGGTCAGAATGGTCTTGCTCATCACACTTCTCCTTTAATCATACAGGTCCGGCGGCCGCCGCGGGTGCGGCGACCGCCGGTCTTCGGATCAGATGCCGCCGCCCTGGGTGACGGTGGCGGTGCTGCCGTTGCCGCTCTGGGTGACGGTCGACAGGTTGCCGCTGCCGGTCTGGCCGACGGTCGCGGTGTTGCCGTCGCCGCTCTGGAGAACGGTCGAGATGTGGCCGGCGCCGGTCTGGGTGACCGCCGCGCTGTTCTCGATCCCGCTCTGGTTGATCAGCGAGCTGTTGGAATCGCCCTGCTGATTGCTGCTCGCATAGTTCGATTCGGTCGCGAGGTCGGCATAGCCGGTCTGGACGATCGTCGACGTGTTGCCCTGCCCGTTCTGGGTCGCGTAGGCCTCCGCCCCGACCGCGAACTGGGCCGGGCTCTGCGCGTAGCCGGCCGAGATCTGGTCGATATAGACATTGTTGTCCGCACCGCCGGTCCCGTTCTGGTTGACCTCCGCCCGGGCGCCGCCGGCCTGGAAGTCCTGCTGGACGTCCGAATTGTTGCCGACGCCGGTCTGGGTGATCACCGCGTCATTGTCGAACGAGGTGAACGAGCTGTAGGTCGACGCGTTCTCGCCGCCGCTCTGGTTGACGCTCACCTGGCCGCTGACCGCGTTGCGGCCCTGCTGGACGGTCGAGACATTCTGCCCCGCGCCGGCCGCATTGTGGGCCTGGGTGACCGCAACCGTCGAGCCGGTGCCGCTGGCGCCGAAGCCGTTCACATTGTCCTGGACCACCGTCGAGACGTTGGCCTGGCTCGTGCCGGCGCTGCCGGTGCCGGTGTCGCTCTGGACGACGTCGACCCGGCTTTCCGGCGGACGATCGTCGGCACCCGTGGTGACGGTCGAGGTCGATCCGGTCACGCCGTTCTGGCTGACCGTCACGGTGCCGCCCGAGGTCTGGGTGATCGTCGACACGTTGTTCGCCCCGCTCTGGCCGACCGTGGCCGCCGCGCTGGTGCCGCTCTGGACGACCGACGAGCTCTGGTCGGTGCCGTCCTGCGTCACCGCCGCGACATTGTCGGTGTTGCCGGACTGGACGATGTCGGAATCGTTGCCGAAGCCGTTCTGCGTCACCGTCGCCGTATCGCCGTCGCCGAACTGGCCGACGTCGGACGTGTTGCCGTCGCCGGTCTGCGAGACGGTGGCGGTCGCGGCGGCGGTCTGCTCGATCAGCGAGGTGTTGGTCGGCGCGTTCAAGGGCGGCCCGAGATTGCCGCCGCGCTGGGTGACGAGCGCGCTCGCGCCCGCGCCCGACTGGGTGATGCGCGATGCATTGCGGGCGAAGTCGCCGGTGACGCTGCCCTGGTCGACGGTGGCGCTCGACCCGGCCGCCGTCGCGGTCTGCTGGACCACCGACGTGTTGTAGACGCCCGACTGGGTGACGTCCGCGGCGGCGGCCGAATCCTGGTCGATGTTCGAACGGTTCAGGATGCCGTCCTGGTTGACTGTCGCGTCGGCGCCGTCGGCCGACTGGTCGATCAGCGAGACGTTGTTGGCGTAAGCCGGCCCGGCGCCGTTCGGCGGCGGCAGGTCGCTGCCGTCCCAGGTGCGCGGCCCGAGAGTGTTGACGCCGCCGCCCTGCGTCACATTGGCCGAGGCGCCGGCGGTCTGGGTGATGCGCGAGGTGTTGCCGTCGCTGTTCTGGCTGACGATCGCGGTGGCGTCCGCGCCCGGCTGGATCACGCTCGAGACGTTGCTGTCGCCGGTCTGCGCCACCGCCGCGCTGTTGCCGGTGCCCGTCTGGTCGACGCTCGAATCGTTGTTGTCGCCGGCTTGCGACACCGTGGCGGTATTGCCGTCGCCCTGATAGACGGTCGACAAATTGTCGCTGCCGGTCTGGTCGACCTGCGCCTGCGAGGCGCCGGTCTGATCGACGAGCGAGTCGTTGCCGTCGCCGAGCTGGGAGACCTCCGCATCGGCGCCGTCGCCGCTCTGGGTGACCGTCGACGTGCTGCCGTTGCCGGACGTGCCCGGCCCCGACTGCTGGTAGACGCTTGCGATCGCGCCCGCGCCGGACTGGTCGATGGTCGAGACATTGTCCTCGCCGAACTGCGTGGAGCTGGCGCTCGCCCCGGTGGCCGTCGCGGTCTGGGTGATCGCCGAGACGTCGCCTTCGCCATTCTGGTCGATCGCGGCGTCGGCATCGTCGGCGTCCTGGGCGATCGACGCCTGGTTCAGCCGGTTGGCGGCGCCCGGCGCCGGGCGATTGGCGTTGAGCTGCGTGACGCTGGCGGCCGAACCGTTGCCGGTCTGGGTCACGTCGGCCGCATTGCCCTCGCCGTCCTGCTCGACGGCCACCGACGAGCCGTCGCCGGACTGGTCGACCGCGGCCTGGTTGGTCGGATCGTTGCTGGTCGGCGCGTCGCCGCTGCTGTCCTGATCGACGCTGACGCTGGAGCCGGCGCCGGATTGATCGACAGTGGATTCGTTGTCGGCCCCCGCCTGGGTGATGGCCGCGTCGTTCGTGCTGCCGCTCTGGACGAGGTCGGACAGCGAGCTCGACCCGGTCTGGTCGACCGTGGCGCCGTTGCCGCTGCCGCTCTGGGTGACGTTGGAGACGTTGTTCTGCGCAAAGGCCGGCGTTGCGGTGGCCAGCGCAAGAAGCGAAACGGTGGTGAAGATCTTGCCTTTCATTTCCCCGATCCTTTCAAAAGGTCAAAAGCACTCCTTCCCGGCATGCAGGGGCATGCCGGGTCCGTTGATCGACAACATTGACGGGCGCTTGTTCTTGCGCGCAGGCGGGGAAACTCATGCCCGCCGTGCGTATGTTGGCCTGGGTTTTCTTCCCCTATTCGCGAGCGCCAGGCGCGCTCCGTGCTCGACGCTGCGCCGCGTCAGGCACGTCAGGTCCCTCCTTCCTGCTCTTCTCGTCTGATCGCGGGCGGGTCGATCGCCGGCGTGACCTCACGGACCGGCACCTCCCTCGCCCGCATCCGCATTGGCGGTGCGTTGCGCGCGGTCTCCATCGCGGCCTCGACCTGCTGCGGGGTGAAAACGCCGTCGCGTTCCTGACGGTAGCGCCACAGGAACGGCCAGCCGGCGTTCGCATCGGCGAAGTCCCAGAGATTGAGGCCAATGCCTTCCATGATGAGGGCATAGACCGCCTTCTCGATCGCCTGCTGGACGGCGATCTGGTCGGGCTCGTTGACGGCAAAGCCGGCTTCGGCCTCGAGCAATTCCCTGAACGCGACGAACCGGAATGCGCTGCCGCCGAGCGACCGCGAGGCGATGGTCTTGGAGGCGGTGACGGTGGTCAGCACCTCGCCGGTGCGCACCGAGATCGCGCGCAGATAGACGGTGACCGTATCCTGCCGATATTCGGTCCGCGCGCCGATGCCGAGCAGCGCCGCGCCGGCGCCGCCGGTCACCGTGTTGGTGTCGAAGCTGACGATCCCGCCCTCGAGCAGCACGCCGGCGAACAGCATCGCGGGCAGCGCCTGCGGGTTGACCGCGGTTTCGCCGAGATAGCGTTCGCGCATCTCGCGGATGATCTGGCGCTCGTTCAGCAGGTTGCGCAGCTGCTCGCGCTCGACGATCGTGAACCAGCGCCGGCTTCCGGCGTCCTGGAGCGCGCGCATCAGGATCGAGGCGCCGCCCTGGGTCACGGCGCGCGACAGCGTCTGGCCGCCCTGCTGGGTGGTGCGGAACTGGCCGGTCTGGTCGGTGAAGTTGTAGACGGCGATGGCGACGGGGCGCGCCGGCGGCGGCAACTCCATCAGCTGGCGCTGCGTCTGGGTCTGCTTGGGATAGATCGCCAGGCGGTTCATCGCCGGGATGTCGGACGGCGGCTCGCCTGGTGCGCCGAGGCTCATGCAGCCGGCAACGAGCAATGCAGCGCCAACGGTCGGAACGAGTTTCCTGATGTTCATGGGAGCAGCGCGAACGATCAGGGAACGTCGAGGAAGGTGGGGACGATGATCGTCGACACCTCGCCCGTCGCGTCGTTGGTGATCGTGATCGTCACGTCCTCGAGGCCGCGGACGAACTCGATCGTCTGGCCGCCGAAGCTGATGGTGCCGCGCTCCTGCGGATTCTCCCCGAAGATCGCGTCGACGATCTGCGACGACAGCGCCGAGAGCAGCCGCGACTGGAGCTGGCGCGCGAAGATGTCCGCCTGCGAGTTGGACGTCGCGGTCGACGGGTCGCGATAATTGTTCTGCGCGTTGGCGATGCCGAGCAGGTGGGAGGAGTTGAACGGGTTGCCGCCGAAGGTCGGGTTGTTGGGCGTGTAGACGAGCTCGTCCGCCCGGGCGGTTCCCGCCAATCCGCAGAACAGCGCGACCGCGATCGCCATCCGGCCGCCGCGCCGCACCCGCCGGTACGCGTTAACAGGTCTCACCTTGCACCCCTTTCCCCGACCGGGCCGACCCTTTCCCGCGAGTCGCCCGTTAACCCATTCTTAACCAGCCACCCGGGCTGTCCATCGCCTAAATAGGGTATGAACCGATGACGCGCGTGTGAAAAAGCGCGCCGTTGCGTCCATTTAGGGTCGCTGGTCCATTCTGGCACAGGGCCCGGCGACAGGGTTAGGGCGGCTGGATCAGCCGAAACGGTCGAGATCGAAGGGTGCCAGATCGAGTGCCGGAGGCTCGCCGGCGACGACGGCAGCGATGGTCTCGCCGGTCATCGCCGCCAGGGTCAGGCCGAGATGCTGATGGCCGAAGGCGTAGAAGACATTGTCCGCGCGCGTGCTGCGGCCGATCGCCGGCAGATAGTCCGGCAGGGTCGGCCGCGCGCCCATCCATTCGGCGACCGGACCCTCGAACGGCAGCCCGACATCCGCCGCATGGCGCCTGAGGCGCGCCCATTTCCGCGGGTCGGGCGGGCTTTCGGCGCGGCCGAACTCGACGAAGCTGGTCGCGCGCAGCCCGGTGCGGAAGCGCGTGACGAACATCGACCGGTCCTCGAACAGGATCGATGGCATGTCTTCCGGCCAGGCGGGCGCGGCGGCCTGGATATGGTAGCCGCGCTCGGCGATGATCGGAACGCGGTGGCCGAGCGGGCGAAGGACCTCGCCGGAGGCGGGCCCGGCCGCGACGAGGACGGCGTCCGCCTCCAGCCATTCCCCCGTCTCGAGACGGATGCCGCGGCCGTCGAGCCTGGCGCGGCCCCGCAACCGGGCACCTCCGAGCGCGGCGAAGCGCGCCGCCATCGCTTCGGCGAGCCGGTCGAGGTCGACGATCTGGGCGGTATCCTCGAACCGGACGGCCTGGGTCGCCGTCCTCACGAGGGACCGGATCGTGGTCAGCTCGTCCGGGGTCGCATCATGGAACGTCACCGGGTCGGCGGGCAACGCCGAGCGCCCCTTGCGGGCCGTCTCGGCGGATTCCCACACGATATAGTGGCCGCGCTCGCGGAGCAGTTCCGGCACGGCGACCTCGGCCGTCAGGCGCCGCCAGGCCGGAAGCGCTTCGGACAGCAACGCGCCCAGCGCCCGTCGCCCCGCTGCAAAGCGCGCCGGTCCGCTGGCGGCGATGAGGCGCAGGCCGAATGGAAGCCAGGTGCCGATCTCGCGCCAAGGCAGGCACACCGGGCCGCCCCGCGAGAACAGCATTCCGGGCATGGCCCTCAGCGTCGCAAGGGATGCGAGCGGATCGCATTCGTTGATCGCGATGAGACCCGCATTGCCGCGGCTCGCGCCGCGCCATTCCGGATCGGGATCGACCAGGCGCGTTGCGATGCCCCGCTGCTGCAGGGCCAGCGCGGCCGCCGAGCCGATCACGCCGCCGCCGATCACGATCGCTGTTGTCATCCAAAATCGTATACGATATATGATTCCGGCGTTCAATCAGGGAGTAGCATGTGGCAACCAAGCTCTGGACGGGGGTCTATCCCGCCGCCACCACCCAGTTCACCGCCGACGACAAGGTCGACATCGAAGCGACCAAGCAGGTCTTCTCCGCGCTGGTCGACGATGGAGTCAACGGCCTGATCATCCTCGGCACCTGCGGCGAGAACAATTCGCTCCTTCCCGAAGAAAAGCGCGCGGTGCTGACGGCGGCGGTCGAAGCGGTCGGCGGCAAGGTGCCGCTGGTCACCGGCGTCTCCGAGCTCACCACCGCCCGCGCGATCGACTATGCCCGCGACGCCGAAGCGATCGGCATGGACGCGCTGATGGTGCTGCCGGCCATGGTCTACGTGCCGACGCCGGAGGAGCTTCAGGCCCATTTCCGCGCCGTCGCGGCCGCGACCGGCCTGCCGGTCATGCTCTACAACAACCCGCCCGCCTACCGCGTCGAGATCGACGTCGCGACGCTCGACGCGCTGCAGGACGTCCCCAACATCGTCGCGGTCAAGGAGAGCGCCCCCGATCCCCGGCGCTTCACCGACCTCATCAACCGCTACGGCGATCGCTATCAGGTGATGGCCGGTCTCGACGACGTCGCCCTGGAAGGGCTGATGCTCGGCGCCTCGGGCTGGGTGTCCGGCCTCACCAGCGCCTTCCCGCGCGAATCCGTCGCCCTGGTGGCCGCGGCGGACCGCGGCGACTGGGTCGAGGCGCGGCGCATCTACCGCTGGTTCATGCCGCTGCTCCACCTCGACGCCGAGCACGATCTCGTCCAGTCGATCAAGCTCGCCGAGCAGATCATGGGCCGCGGCACCGAACGCGTCCGCATGCCCCGCCTGCCGCTCGCGGGCGCCCGGCGGGCCGAGGTGACGGCGATGGTCGAGAAGGCGGCCGCGACCCGCCCGCTCGAGGTGGCTGCCGCCGCGTGACACGCCACACCTTCACCTGCATCGACGGCCATACGGCGGGCAACCCGGTCCGCCTCGTGACGGGCGGCGCGCCCCGGCTGGAGGGCGCCACGATGGCCGAGCGGCGCCAGGACTTCCTGGCCCGCTTCGACTGGATCCGCACCGGCCTCATGTTCGAGCCGCGCGGGCACGACATGATGTCGGGCGGGTTCCTCTACCCCTCCGCCGATCCGCAGGCCGACGGCGCGATCCTGTTCATCGAGACCAGCGGCTGTCTGCCGATGTGCGGCCACGGCACGATCGGCATCGTCACCTTCGCGCTGGAAAACGGCCTCATCACGCCACGCACACCCGGACATTTGAAGCTTGAAGTACCCGCCGGCACGATCGAGATCGATTATCAGCGGGACGGCAACCGCGTGACGGCGGTCAGGATCCGCAACGTCCCGGCCTATCTCGCGAAGCAGGGCCTCGCGATCGACGTTCCGGATTTCGGACCGCTGACCATCGACGTCGCCTATGGTGGAAACTTCTATGCGGTAATCGAGCCGCAGGGCCCCTATGCCGGCCTCGACATTCTGGGCGCGGCGCGGATCATCGAGCTCAGCCGAACCATCCGCGCCCTCATTCGCGAGACCTACGAACCCATCCACCCGCTGGAGCCGACCATTCGCGGCGTCAGCCACGTGCTGTGGGCAGACAAGCCCAGGGGCGAAGGCGCGGACGGGCGCAACGCGGTATTCTACGGCGAGCGCGCGATCGATCGTAGCCCGTGCGGCACCGGCACCTCGGCGCGCCTCGCCCATCTCGCCGCGACGGGGCGGTTGACGGTGGGCGACCGCTTTGTCCATGAATCCTATATCGGCAGCCGCTTCATCGGCCGGGTCGAAGCGGAGGCGAAGGTTGGCGACATCCCTGCGATCATCCCCTCGATCGAGGGCGCGGCGATCGCGACCGGATTCAACACGATCTGGATCGACACCGACGATCCTTTCCACGCCGGCTTCACGGTAACCTGAGTCGTGGGCGGGATCGTCACTCGCAACCTTCCCGACCAGCTCGTCGAGCTTTTGCGCGAGCGCATCCTCTCCGGCATCGCCGCGCCCGGCGATCCCGTCCGCCAAGACGCCCTCGCCGCCGAGCTGGGCGTGAGCAAAATCCCGCTCCGCGAGGCGATGGCCCGGCTCGAGCAGGAAGGGCTGCTCCGCTCCGAGGCCAATCGCGGCTATTTCGTGCGCGAGCTGACCGCCGCCGAAGCGCGCGAGGTCTATGATCTGCGCCTCAACCTCGAGCCGGCGGCCGCCGCCGCGGCAGCTGCGAACGCCACGACCGAAGACCGCGAGATCGCCGAAGCGGCGCTGGAGGCGCTGGACGCGGCGACCGAGGCCCATGAAGCGCAGGTCGGCGTGCTCAACCGCGCCTTCCACCTCGCGCTGGTGCGACCGGCGCGGCAGTCGGTCACCTTCGAGATCATCGAGCGGCTGCACATCCTGTCGGAACGCTATGTCCGCAAGCATCTCGAGCCCCACGGGCGCGACAGCCGCGCCAATCGCGAGCATCGCGACCTGCTCGACGCCTGGCTGGCCCGCGACGGCAAGACCGTCTCGACGCTGCTCAGCGCGCATATCGGCCAGACCCAGGACGACCTGGCCCGGCAGTTGATCGATCAGTAACCACAGACAACACAAGCAAGGGACGGGAGGGGCGATTATGGCGCGATCATTCTGGGGGCCGGTGAAGCCCATCGACACCCAGGGCGCGGTGGCGGAGCATCACCGCCTGCGCAAGACGCTGAGCTGGCCGCATCTCGTCGCGCTTGGCGTCGGCGCAATCGTCGGCACGGGCATCTACACGCTGACTGGCGTCGGTGCCGATCGCGCCGGTCCGGCGGTGATCCTCGCCTTCGCCGTCGCCGGCGCGGTCTGCGCCTGCGCCGCCCTTGCCTATGCCGAGCTCGCGACGCTCATCCCGACCTCGGGCAGCGCCTACACCTACACCTATTCCGTGCTCGGCGAGACCGCGGCCTGGATCGTCGGCTGGAGCCTGATCCTCGAATATTCGCTCGCCTGCAGCACCGTCGCGGTCGGCTGGTCGGCCTATCTGGTCGGCTGGCTCCAGGCGATCGGCATCACCCTGCCGCCGATGCTGTTGGCCGGTCCGCATGGCGGCGGCATCATCAACCTGCCCGCCGTCTTCGTCGCGCTCGCCATCTCCGGCATGCTGATGGCCGGCACCCGCGAGAGCGCCACGCTCAACATCATCCTCGTCATCATCAAATTGACCGCGCTCGCGGTGTTCGTGCTGCTCGCGCTGCCCGCCTTCAACAGCGACAACCTGACCCCGTTCGCGCCCTACGGGTTCGGCAGCCTCGAGCAGGACGGCGTCAAGCGCGGCGTGATGGCGGCGGCGGCCATCGTCTTCTTCGCCTTCTACGGCTTCGACGCGGTCGCGACCTCGGCGGAGGAAGCCAAGGATCCCGGCCGCGACCTCACCATCGGCATCGTCGGCTCGATGCTGATCTCGACGACCATCTACATGCTGGTCGCGATCGCGGCGGTGGGCGCGATGAGCTACGTCGCGCTCGGCGGCTCGGCCGAGCCGCTCGCCTTCGTGCTGCGCACCCTCGACTATCCGGGTGCCGCCTCGGCGGTGGCGCTCGCCGCGATCATCGCCCTGCCCTCGGTCATCCTCGTCATGATGTACGGCCAGAGCCGGATCTTCTTCGTGATGTCGCGCGACGGCCTGCTCCCCGCCTGGGCGAGCCGGGTCTCGCCGCGGACCGGCACGCCGGTGCTGATCACCGGCATCACCGGCCTGTTCGTCGCCGCCTTCGCCGGCTTCTTCACGATCGGCGACCTCGCCGAGCTCGCCAATGCCGGCACCCTGCTCGCCTTCATCGCGGTCGGCGCCTGCATGATGATCCTGCGCAAGACCCGGCCGGACCTGCCGCGCGTGTTCAGATGCCCGGCGCCCTATGTGGTCGGAACGCTGGCGGTGCTCGGCTGCATCTACCTGATGGCGAGCCTGCCGACGGCGACGCTGGAACGCTTCCTGATCTGGAACCTGATCGGCGTGGCAGTCTATTTCGCCTACGGCCGCTGGCGGAGCCTCGCCGGCAAGGACCACCCGGTGACCGGCCTATAAGGCCAACCGGCGTCCGACGTTGTCCAGCATCCCCGCGCGCCTTCTGAGATCGTCCAGGCAGCGCGCGGCGGTGCGGCCGTCCCAATATTCGGGCCGGGCCAGCGCGCCCTCGCCTCGCCAGCGCAGCGCGGCGCGCAGCAAGGCCGGCGCGCCGGACGCATCGGAGAGGCGGTTGGTGCCCTCGGTCACGGTGATCGGCCGCTCGGTATTCTCGCGCAGAGTGATGCACGGAATGCCGAGATAGGTCGTCTCTTCCTGGATCCCGCCCGAATCGGTGACCACCGCCCGCGCCCCGGCGACCAGGCTCATGAAGCGGACATAAGGCAGCGGATCGATCAGCCGGATGCCGGCGGCACCCAGCTGGGTGTCGAGCCCGCTCGCCTGCAGACGCGCCGCGGTCCGCGGATGGACCGGAAACACGATCGGAAGCGCCCCCTGAATCTCGATCAGGCATGCGACGAGGGCAGCGAGCTTGATCGGATCGTCGACATTGGACGGACGATGGAAGGTCGCCACGGCGTAATCGCCCTTCAGATCCAGCGCCGTCGGCTCCGCCGCCGCCGCGATCGCGCCGCGCTTCATCTCGAAGCTGTCGAGCATGATGTTGCCGACGCGGGTGATCCGCTGGGCCGGTACCCCTTCCGCAAGCAAATTCTCGTCGCCGTCGGGCGACGGCGTCCACAGCACGTCGCAGATCGCGTCGGTTGCGATGCGGTTGATCTCCTCCGGCATCGTCCGGTCGCGTGAGCGCAGGCCCGCCTCGAGATGCACGGTCGGAATGCCAAGCTTCACCCCCACCAAAGCGGCGGCAAGGGTCGAGTTGACGTCGCCGACCACCACCAGCCAGTCGGGCCGACGCGCCGCGGCAACTTCGCCATAAGCGATCATCACCTTGCCGGTCTGTTCGGCATGGCTGCCGGAGCCGATGCCGAGGTGGAAATCGGGATCGGGCAGGCCGAGGTCGGCGAGGATGTCGCCCGACATGTTGGCGTCGTAATGCTGGCCGGTATGGACCAGCACCGGCGCGAAATCGCCGGAGCCGGCGAGCGCGTGCCAGAGCGGCGCCACCTTCATGAAATTGGGGCGCGCGGCGGCGATCAGGTGGACGATCTGGCGGGTCAAGTGAAGCTCCGTGCTGGCACGAGCTTCTAGCGCCGGCTGGTTAAGACCGCCTCAACGCTCAGGGTCCGGCCGCAACGGCCCGCTCGATGATCGGCCGCCAGGCGGGATCGACCGGAAGCGTGAAGATGTCGGCCAGCGCACGCTCGAGCTGATTCGCATCGAGGAAACGCTGCTCGGCCTCGCTGCCGGGGCGCCGGATCGTCAGGCGGTTCGCCAGCAGCACATCGCGCGCGTCCGGTGTGGTACGGGTCACGATCAGGCGATGACGGAAATGCGAGCTGGGATGGGTGGCCGTGAACCAGTTGGCCACTTCATAGTCGATCGGCAGCTGCCGCCCCGGATCGAGCTGGTAGACCGGCATCCAGCGGCCGAGGACATCGGCCTGAAGCAGCTGTCCGTCGCCGAACGGGATGATGCGGAAGGTCTCGTGCGCCGTCGGCTGCGGCTCTTGCGTGTCCAGCCGCAGCGGCGAGGTCGGCACGCAGGAGCCGAAGCCGACATCGGCGAGCCAGGCCTCGCCGTCGATCGTCACCCTGAGCGCCATATGGCTGCGCGCCGTCGGCGGCGCGCCCGGCGCCAGCATCCAGCGCACCCGCGCGACCATTGGCCCGACCTCGAAC
The DNA here is from genome assembly GCF_031157375.1 of Sphingosinicella sp. LHD-64. Lineage (GTDB taxonomy): Bacteria > Pseudomonadota > Alphaproteobacteria > Sphingomonadales > Sphingomonadaceae > Allosphingosinicella. Next base: position 600,196 of record NZ_JAVIFV010000004.1, on the reverse strand, counting down.
CCGATCGCCGAGAGCACGCGCCGCAGCAACCCGTTATGCTCGTAGCAATAGCCGCCGCGCCGCGCCGCGATCAGCTTGGCATCGACGGCCGACGGCGCAAGATCGACGCCCTTGTCGAGCAGCACGTCGATCGCCTCGAAGGGAATACCGGCGGTGTGCTGCGCGATGAGCGTGCGCAAGGTTTCGAGCGTCGGCGTCAGCGCTCCCTCGTAACCGATCCGCGCGCAATAGGCTTCGAGATCGACAGCGTCGGCATGGTTGCCATTGAGGGCCGACATGATCTGGTGCGCCGCCTGTGGTGCATAGACGTCCACGAAACGGACCGCTGGATTCTGTGCCGTAGAGCTCTGCTTGAGCTGGTCCTCCACGGGCCCGCGCAGGCCGCCGCCGAACGCGATCAGATCGAACCCGCGGGCATCGAACATCCCGGCAGTCTCAACTGCCGCAGTCGAGCCTTCGACGTCGAGGCCGGCATCCCGGAGCTCGCCGACCACCGCGTCGAGCACCTCAGGCAGCCTACCGAGAACCAGCACCCGTGCACTCATGCCGCCACTCCCGAACATTGATCGGCCCGCCGTGCCGCGCGCAGCGCACGCGCCCACCAGGCCAGGCTGGCCAGCATGCGCGACATGGCGCGCGATGCCGCCTCCGGATCGATCGGGCAACCCTCGGCGTCGAACTGGTCGGCGGCGTTGGCGAAGCTCACGCAGTCGCGGATCGCCACCGCATTCAGCTCGGCGAACACCGCGCGCAGATGCTCCACGGCCCGCAATCCTCCGGAAATGCCGCCATAGGAAACGAATCCCACCGGCTTGAACCACCATTCGCGCGAGAGCGAATCGATCAGCGCCTTCAATGGCGCCGGATAGGAATGGTTATATTCCGGCGTCACCACGACGAAGGCCTCGGCGGCATCGGCGGTCCGGGCGAAGTTCCCCGGCTCGCGCGGATCGACGAAGTCGAGCCGGAAGCCGCTGTCGTTCCAGATCCGGTCCGCGGTCCAGTGGGCGACGGTATCGCAGAAGCGGTTCTCCCGCGTGCTTCCGTAGATGAGGGCCACCCTGACGGGTTCCTGCATGGCTGGCTCCTGTACATGCGAATCGACAGGAGCCGGTTGATAAAAGCTCAACCACGGTTGAGGTCAAGCCGCAGGTGGAGCCTCCGGCAGCAAGGGGCGGAAGAATGACCGTTCGTAGCGCAGGAAGCAGCGCGTCTCGTTGGCGAAGTCCATCGCCTTCTGCACGTCCGGATCACTCGCTGCGTCCTTGCGATACTGTTCGTAGGCGGCGAGGCTCGGGAAGCTGAAGATCGCCAGCGCGACATCGCTCTCGCCCTCGGACGGCAGGAAATAGCCGTGATGGACGCCGCCGAAGCGCGGCACCAGATCGAGCCACATCTTCGCATAGCGCTCGAACTCGGCCGCCCTGGCGCTGTCGATCACGTAGCGGACATGGCAGGTGATCATCTGGTGCTCACTCCACCGTGACGCTCTTGGCGAGGTTGCGCGGCTGATCGACGTCGGTGCCTTTCGCCACCGCGACATGATAGGCGAGCAGCTGGACCGGCACCGCATAGACGAGCGGGGCGATCAGCGGGTGGACCGCCGGCATCTCCAGCGTGGCCATCGCGCCCTCTCCGGCCTGGGCGATGCCCTCGGCGTCGGAGATCAGCACGACCTTGCCGCCGCGTGCCTGGACCTCCTGCATGTTGGAGACGGTCTTCTCGAACAGCGGGCCCGACGGCGCCAGGACGATGATCGGGACGGCGTCGTCGATCAGCGCGATCGGCCCGTGCTTCATCTCGCCCGCGGCATAACCTTCAGCATGGATGTAGCTGATTTCCTTGAGCTTCAATGCGCCTTCGAGCGCGAGCGGATAGTCCTGGCCGCGGCCGAGATAGAGGACGTCGCGGGCCTGGGCGACGAGCGGCGCGAGCGCGGCGATGTCCTCGTCATGGGCGAGCGCGGCGTTCATCGCGGCCGGCGCTTCGGTCAGGTGCCGGACGATCTCGTGCTCCTCCTCGGCGGTCATCCGCCCCTTGTCGCGCGCGACCTTGGCGGCGAGCGCGGCGAGCACGGCAAGCTGGCAGGTGAAGGCCTTGGTCGAGGCGACCCCGATCTCCGGACCTGCATGGGTGGGGAGGAGCAGGTCCGCCTCGCGCGCCATCGAGCTGGTCGGCACGTTGACCACCACGGCGATGCGCTGGCCCTGCGCCCGAGCATGGCGGAGCGCGGCCAGCGTGTCGGCGGTCTCTCCCGACTGGCTGATGAAGAGCGCCAGCCCGCCCGGCTCCAGCACCGGATCGCGGTAGCGGAACTCGCTCGCGACATCGAGATCGACCGGCACCCGGGCGAAGCGCTCCAGCCAGTATTTCGCGACCATGCCGGCATAATAGGAGGTGCCGCAGGCGACGACGGTGATCCGCGGCACGGCCATGAACGAGAAGTCCATGTCCGGCAGCGCGACCTTCTGCTCGAGCGGGCGGAGGTAGGAGCCGAGCGTGTCGCCGACGACCAGCGGCTGCTCGAAAATCTCCTTGAGCATATAGTGGCGGTAATTGCCCTTCTCGATGCGCGCCGCGCTTGCGCCGGATTCGACCGTGTCGCGCTCGACGGGCTGGTTCTCACGATCGAAAATCCGGATCTTGTCGTGGGTGACGACCGCCCAGTCGCCCTCGTCGAGATAGGCGATCCTGCGCGTCAGCGCGGCCAGCGCCAGCGCGTCGGAGCCGAGATAATTCTCCCCTTCGCCATAGCCGACGGTGAGCGGCGCACCGAGCCGCGCGCCGACGATCAGGCCCGGATGGTCGCGGAACAGGATGGCGAGCGCGAAGGCGCCGTGGAGGCGCGGCAGCACCGCGGCGACGGCGGCCTCGGGATCGTCCCCGGCTTCGAGGCGATCGGCGACGAGATGGGCGACGACCTCGCTGTCGGTCTGGCTGGCGAAGCTGCGGCCCCTGGCCTGCATCTCCTCGCGCAGCGGCTTGAAATTCTCGATGATGCCGTTGTGGACGACCGCCACCCCGCCGACGACGTGCGGATGCGCGTTGCCGACGGTCGGTGCGCCATGGGTCGCCCAGCGCGTGTGAGCGATGCCGACCGCGCCGGGCAGTGGCTCGCTCTCGAGCACCTTCGCGAGATTGTCGAGCTTGCCTTCGGCGCGGCGGCGCTCGAGCCGGCTATCGACGATCGTGCAGAGGCCCGCCGAGTCATAGCCGCGATATTCGAGCCGCCTCAGGCCATCCATCAGCCGCGGCGCCGCATCCTCACGGCCGACAATTCCGATGATTCCGCACATACTCAAGCTCTCCACGTCATTCCGGCGAAGGCCGGAATCCAGACTGTCTCGTCATCTGGCACAGAGTTCGTCTGGACCCCGGCCTTCGCCGGGGTGACGACAGGTTTCAAGACTTCTTCTTTCGCTCCGTCATGAAGTCGCGGAAGCGCCTGGCGCGACCGGGCTTCTCGACCTGCTCGCCCCGCGCGATCGCGATCGCATCGGCGGCGACGTCCTTCGTGACGACCGATCCGGCTGCGACGAGCGCGCCGGCACCGATGGTCACCGGCGCCACCAGCGCGGAATTGGAGCCGATGAACGCCCCCTCCCCGATCACCGTCCGGTATTTGAAGAAGCCGTCATAATTGCAGGTGATCGTGCCGGCGCCGATGTTCGCATTGGCGCCGATCTCGGCATCGCCGAGATAGGTCAGGTGGTTGGCCTTGGCGCCGGGCCCGAGCTTCGCCTTCTTCACCTCGACGAAATTGCCGACCCTGGCCCGCTCGCCGATCTCCGCCCCGGGACGCAGGCGCGCATAGGGGCCGATCTCCGCGCCTGCGGCGACGATGGCGCCTTCGACATGGCTGAAGGCACGAATCCGCACGCCCTCGCCGAGCTTCACGCCGGGACCGAAGACGACGTTCGGCTCGATCACCGTGTCGCGGCCGATCTGGGTGTCATGGGCGAACCAGACCGTGTCCGGCGCGACCAGCGTCACGCCGTCGGCCATCGCCCTCAGCCGCCGCCGTCGCTGCCACTCGGCCTCGACCAGGGCCAGCTCGGCGCGGCTGTTGACGCCGGCCATCTCCCAGGGCTCGGCCTCGATCACCGCCGACTTGCGGCCGTCCCCGGCGGCCAGCATCACCACGTCGGGGAGGTAGTATTCCCCCGCCGCATTGTCGTTGCCGACCCGGGCGAGGAGCGGGAACAGATCCTCCGCCCGCGCCGCCATCATGCCAGAATTGCAAAGGTTTACGGCACGTTCCTCAGGCGTCGCATCCTTGTATTCGACCATCTTCTCGATGGTGCCGTCGGGCGCGGCGAGGATGCGACCATATTGCATGGGATCGGCGGGCCGGAAGCCGACGACGACCAGCGCCGGCGCATCCGGCGCGTGCAGCCGATCGAGCATGTGCGCCATCGTCTCCGCCTCGATCAGCGGCGTATCGCCGTAGAGGATGAGGACATCGCCGGCGAACCCGCCCAGCGCCGGCTCGGCCATGCGGACGGCATGGGCGGTGCCGAGCTGCTGCTCCTGCACCACGATGTCCCCGCCGCGTGCCTCGACCAGCCCCGCGACCTGCTCGCGGCCGGCGCCGACGACGACGACCTTGCGCGCCGGCGAAAGCGTGTCGAGCACGCCGAGCAGGTGATCGAGCATGGCGCGGCCGGCGATCGGATGCAGCACCTTGTGCACATCCGATTTCATCCGTGTGCCCTTGCCGGCGGCGAGGATCACGGCGGCGAAATCACGTTGTCTGGTCATGGCCCTTGGCGGCCAGATGGCACGGAAACCTTGCCATTTCCAGAGCCGCGACGGAAAGCGCCGCCATGGCCGACTTTCCCTTCGACATGGTCGCGTTCGATCTCGACGGCACGCTCGCCGACACCGCGCCCGACCTTGCCGCCGCGCTGAACCATGCCTTGGCGCGGCTGGGACGGCCGACGGTGCCGGTCGATTCGGTCCGTCATCTGGTCGGCCACGGCGCGAGGACCTTGCTGCGCAAGGGGCTGGCGACCAGCGGCGACGCGTCGGAGGCACTGGTCGAGCAGGGCTTCCCGTTCTTCCTCGAACATTATGCCGCGCATATCTGCGACGGCTCCTCCGCCTATCCGGGCCTCGACGACGCCCTCGACGCGTTGAAGGCGCGCGGCGTGAAGCTGGCGCTGTGCACGAACAAGCAGGAAGGGCTGACTCACCTGCTGATCGACGCGATCGGCTGGACCGGGCGCTTCGACGCGATCGTCGGCGGCGACACCCTGCCGGTGCGCAAGCCCGATCCCGCCCCGCTCCACGAAGCGATCGCCCGCGCCGGCGGCGGCCGGGCGGTCTTCGTCGGCGATTCGATCACGGATGCCGATACGGCGAAGGCGGCCGGGATACCGTTCGTCGCGGTCAGCTTCGGCTTTTCCGACCGGCCGGCGGAACAGCTCGGCGCGGACGCCTTGATCCATTCCCATGCGGAGCTGATTCCGACCCTGGAGAGGCTGAAAGGAGACGCGCCATGAGCGCCGAGCTCAACCACACGATCGTCTGGTGCCATGACAAGCATGCGTCCGCGACCTTCCTTGCCGAGATGCTCGGCCGCCCGGCGCCGCACGCCTTCTTCAACTTCCTCGTCGTCGACCTCGACAACAATGTCTCGCTCGATTTCATGGAGAAGAGCGGCGACATCGCCCTCCAGCACTATGCGTTCCTGATCGGCGAGGAGGATTTCGACGCGGTCTACGGGCGGATTCGCGCGCGCAGCCTCGATCACTGGGCCGATCCCGCACGGACTCAGCCGGGAGAGATCAACCACCATTTCGGCGGCCGTGGCGTCTATTTCCCCGACCCGGACGGGCACCTTCTGGAGGTCATTACCCGCCCCTACGGCAGTGAGAGCGAGGCCTAGGCGCGCGCCTTCACCCACAAATGCCGCGCGAGCATCAGCGGCGGCATGCGCAGCCAGTGCGAGCGAATGTAGAAGGCGAAGCGAAGCGCCTTGTGGCGTTCCTGGCCCCAGCCGTTGCGCGCGAGCAGACGGGCTTCAAACAGGCGGTCACCGAGGCGCGTGCGACCGGCGACGACGCGGTCGACCGGCGTGCCGTAGAGACGGCGGGCCAGGCGCAGCGCCAGCGCCACCGGTCCGCGCAGTTGATGCAGCCGCGACCGTTCGGCGAGCTTGCGCCAGAAATCGTCATCCCGTGCGGCAAATTCGCGCAGCAGGCGGTCGATGTCCCAGAGGTTGCGCAACCCTCCGGCCAGATCGCCGTCCGCCAGGAGATGGGCGGCAGCATGGACGATCATGTCGGCCGGCGACAGCATCCTGAGGCCGCTCTCCAGCACGACGCTGTCCGCGATCAGTGCCGTGGCGTCCGGCCGTGGCCGGGCGGTGAGCGGCAGGATGGTGTGGTGGACGTCGATCATCCGGTCCCGGGTATGGTGGATGAGCGGGGGCAGCTCGTGCATCCAGCGCCGGTAATATTGATCGTCATAGCCCTCGGCGGCCTTCATCCGCTCCCAGCCGGCCGCGATCAGGGCGGCCTCCGCCTCCTCGATCCGGTCGCGCGGGACCAGGATGTCGAGATCGCCGACCGAACGGCCCTCGGCGGCATCGAGGTCTGCGGCATGAAAGGCAGTACCCTTGAGCAGGATCGCCGGCATGCCGAGCGGCGCCAGCGCGCGGCGGCACATTTCCGCCTCCCAGAGCGCCTGGGTCCGCGCATAAGCGGAGTCGCGACGGGCGGACTCGAGGATCGCCTCCACCCGCGGCGGCACCGCCTTGCCCGCCAGCCGGGCGGCGAGGCTGCCGATCAGCTGCTCGGCCCGCGCCGTGGCGACCAGCGCCGACCAGTCGGGGTCGTGCAGGCTGTCGGGATCGCGCAGCGCCTGGACGAGGAGTCGGGCGTCCCTCATGCCGCCTGTCTCCACAGGTCCTCGACCAGCGCGACGGCGGCGTCGGTATCGGGATAGTCGATGGCGGCTGCAGGCGTTTCCGAGACCAGCCGCGTCAGCGCGTCGAAGCCCGCCGCGCCGAGCGCGACATAGTTGGTCGAGGCCTGGGTCAGGCGCATGAAGATCTCCGCCTGCCCCACCGGCCGCACCTCTTCGGCGACGCCGAAGCGCGGGAACAGGATCAAGGCGGGCGGCGCGCCCTCCCCCATGCGCTGCAGCGCGTCCGCGGCGGGCCGCATGTGGCGGATCGCGCCCTTGGGCGTGCCGTCGAGGCGCGGACCGAAGCGGGTCGGGATCACCTCGCGCTCCACGACGGCGATCGCGCCGTTCTTGAGGCTGACCGCGCGTGGGAACGGATGAAGCGCGCCGCTCGCCAGGTCGAGCAAGGCGAACTCGTCCCCCATCAGCCGCCAGCCGCGTTCGCCGAGCAGCGCCGCGAGGGTGGATTTGCCCGCGCCGGATTCGCCGGTGAGGATGAGCGACCGGCCGCCTTTCTCGACGCTCGCGGCGTGGAGCAGCAGATAGCGCTTCTGGCCCAGCGCCATCTGCAGGTTCATGCCCATCTCGGCAGCGAGCAGGCCGTGGGCGAGCGCCATCGGCATGGCGTCGGGCAGCATGTAATCGCCGCGGATCGCGACCGACGGCCGCAGCCAGCGCCGCCACGGCTGCTCCGGCTCCAGCCGCACCGTGAAGTCACAGATGCCGTCCTCCGGCTCCGGATAGCCGGCATAGAGCGCGCCGAGCGCATCGATCGGCGCCCGCCACGCCGAGCCGATGCGGAAGGCCACCGGGCCGACCTGGAAGGCGAGGCGGTGCCTCATGCGCGCCGGACCAGACCGGCCGCCTCCAGCTCCTCGAGCCGGGCCGCGATCCCGTCGCCCTCGATCTCGAACTGGCGCTCGAGGCGCCGCAACAGCTCGGCGGCACCGGCCGGGCCTTCCCGCAAGGCCTCCAGAATCTCCGGCACGGGGGGCGCGACGATGTGGGTGGCGCCGGACCGCGCATGATAGAGGACGCAAAGGCCATCGAGCGCGACCGTGCGGATATCCTCCACCGGATCGGCGACATAGCGCGGCGCGGCCATCGCGGCCCCTCCGGTCAGCGCGGCATCTGCAGCGAGGCGTAGCAGGTGAAGCCGCTCATCCCCGCCTGCAGGCGCCGAATATAGTTCGCATAGGCCTGAGCGGATTGCGGATTGACCCCCGGCGGCGTCGAGCCGCGCAGCAGCACGCGTGCCTGCTCGCCGGTCAGCGGGCGCGCCAGCGGCGGTGCGGCGCCGGGCGTGCCGGCCGCGACCAGGCGGCCGTCCGGGGCGACATAGCTCCCGGCCGCCTGCGGCCCAGGCACCTGGATTTCGCAGTTGAGCACCGAGCCCGCGGTCTGGGCCAGCGCCGGACGGATCGTCACCACGGTCGACGCCGCGGCCGCGCCGAGCATGAGCACGGCACGGCGGCTCGGCACGAAGCCGCCGTCCGCCGGGTCGTCCTCGCTGCTGACCGGGGGCTGCCCGCTATCGCGCGCCTTCTGATCGCTCTCGCTCATGGAAATTCCGATACACGCCGCCGCTTTAATAAGGGTAAAGCCGGGCCGAATCGAGCGGACGGGGGCGCCTGTCCCGCTTCGGGACGGAAGGGGTCGGATGGCGAGCAGGCAGGCGATCCGGATCATCGCCGCGGCCGCGACGGCGGGCGCGGGGATCGCGCTCGCCGCCTGGGCCGGCGCATCGCCTTTCGCCGCCCTGCTCGCGGCGCTTGGCGGCGTCGCCGCCTACGCGCTCGCGGTACAGGTCGAGCGCCCGGCCCCGGCCCCGCCCGAGCCCGAAGACGAGGAGGACGAGCCGGCACCGCTCCCCGGCATCGCCGAGCTGCTGCGCGCGGTGGACGAGCCGTTGCTGGTCGTGCGCGACCGCCGCGTGCTCGCCGCCAACGCCGCGGCGCGGCAGCTGCTCGGCGCCCATATCGAGGGCGTCGACGTCCGTCTCGCCATCCGCCACCCGGCGGCGGCCGAGCGACTCGCGGGCCCCGCCGGCGCCGACGATCAGAACCGGCGCACCGAGCTGGTCGGCATCGGCGATCCGGGCCGCCACTGGGCGATGGCGGTGACGGTGCTCCCCGACCAGAGCCGGCTGGTCCGCCTTTCCGATCTCAGCGCCGCCCGGGCCGCCGAGCAGATGCGCGTCGATTTCGTCGCCAATGCCAGCCACGAGCTCAGGACCCCGCTCGCCACGGTGCTCGGCTTCATCGAGACGCTGCAGGACGAGGATGCGGGCGGCGACCGCAAGACCCGCGAGCGCTTCCTCAGGATCATGTTCGACGAGGGGACGCGGATGCGCAATCTTGTCGACGACCTGATGTCGCTGAGCCGGATCGAGGCCGAGCGCTTCACCGTCCCGCGCGAGCCCGTCGACCTGATGCCGGTGATCGGCGAGGTGAAGGCGGCGCTTGGGCAGCTGATCGAGGCGAAGCAGGCCAGCGTCGTGGTCGAGAAGGAAACGCCCGACACCGTCGTCCAGGGCGATCGGCCGCAGCTCGCCCAGCTGCTCAACAATCTTATCGCCAACGCGCTCAAATATGGCCGCGCCGGCGCGCCCGTCCGCGTCCGCCTGGAAGGCGCCGGCGGCGAGATGATCCGCCTCTCCGTCATCGACGAGGGCGAGGGCATCCCGGCCGAGCACCTGCCGCGCCTGACCGAACGATTCTATCGGGTGGACACCGGCCGCAGCCGTGCCGCCGGCGGCACCGGGCTTGGCCTCGCCATCGTCAAGCATATCGTCCTGCGCCACCGCGGCCGGCTCGACATCGATTCGGTGCTGGGTCAGGGCACCACGATCCGCGTCTACCTGCCGCGCGCGCTGGCCGGGCATGGTGTGCAACAATAATGTCATAAGAAAGAAGCATAGGCGTCACCGTTCCGGAATGATTCCGTAACACTCCATGGGGGAGGGATGATGGCCCGTTTCTGTCGCGCGCTGCTGCTGACGGCATTGGCCTTTTCGGGTCAGGCGGTGCTTGCGCAGGATTCCGGCCAGCAGAACCGCCGCTTCTCCGGCATCCCGCGAATCGGGTCGAGCGAGGGCTGGTCGGTGAAGCCGCGCGGCCGCATCCAGCTCGACGCCGGCTATGTCTCGCGGCCCGAGGGCGTCACCGCGGAGGGGACCGGCACTGTCGCCGGGCTGCGCCGCGCCCAGCTGGGCGTCGAGGGCACCGGGCCGGGCGGCATCTCCTACCTGTTCGAGGCCGAGTTCGCGGACGGCATCGCCGAGATCACCGAAGCGACGGTCACCTGGAAGCCGTCGCGCAGTCTCGGTCTCACTGTCGGCCAGCACAACAATTTCCAGGCACTGGACGAGCTCACCAGCGAGCGGTTCGGCGGCTTCCTGGAGCGGGCGGCCTTCACCGACGCGTTCAGCTTCGAGCGGCGACTCGGTGTCTCGACCGAGATCAATCGCGGACCGTTCACCGCGCAGTTCGGTGTTTTCGGCGACAATTTCCTCGAGATCGACGACGATGTGGAGCCGCACGCGATCGACGGGCGGATCATCTATGCGCCGCAATGGAACGGCACCCGACTCCATCTCGCCGCCTCGGCTCACTGGCTCGACATCGACAACATTGCCGCGACCGGCGCCACCATCCGCTATCGCCAGCGCCCGCTGATCAACGTCACCGACATCCGCTTCATCGGCACCCGGCCGCTCGCCGTGGAGAACGAGACCCGCTACGGCCTCGAGGCGGCCGTCATCAGCGGCCCGTTCCACGCCGTCGCCGAGGCGCAATGGCTGCAGGCCGACGTCGCGGCCCCCGATGACGACGTCACCTTCTTTGGCGGCTATGCCGAGATCGGATACTTTCTGACCGGCGAGACGCGCGGCTATCGCGGCGCCCGCTGGGACCGCACCCGGGTCCGTCCCGGCGGGGCGATCGAGGAAGGCGGCACCGGCGCCTTCCAGCTCAACCTGCGCTACGACCGGCTCGATCTGGATTCGGGCGGCGAGCAGAATGCCTACGCCGCCTCGCTCGTCTGGATCCCGACCGACTATGTCCGCTTCATCGTCAACTATGTGCGGATCGCCTATGACGACGCGGCGATCCCGGCGGCCGGCGGTCTGCGCGACTACACCGTCGACGTGTTCGGCGCCCGCGCCCAGGTCGATTTCTGAAGGGCCCGGAGCCGGTGTCATCATCCTGTCATCCATCCGTCACAAAACGCAGGTGGTTCCAATCTAAACCCGTCGCTATGGCGCGGGCTGCATTCCCGTGGAGGGGCAATTGAAGAAGACGATTCTTTCGCTGATGGCGGCGCTCGCTTTGACCGCCTGCGGCCAGGGCGCGACCGGCGGCGGCGAGGCCGGCGGTTCGCGCAACCAGATCCGGATCGTCGGTTCGTCGACCGTCTACCCCTTCTCGGTGGCGGTGGCCGAGCGCTTCGCCCAGTCCAGCCCGAACTTCGGCGCGCCGATCGTCGAATCGACCGGCAGCGGCAGCGGCCTGCAGCTCTTCTGCGGCGGCGTCGGTCCGCAGCACCCGGACGTTGCCAATGCGTCGCGGCGGATCAAGGCGACCGAGATCGAGCTGTGCAACCGCAACGGCGTCAACCAGATCCTCGAGGTGCCGATCGGCATCGATGGGCTCGCCCTCATCGAATCGGCCGGCCGCCCGACCAACTTCAACCTTTCCGAGCGCGACATCTATGCGGCGCTCGCCGCCAATCCGTTCGGCCGTCCGCAGACCGCCCGCACCTGGCGCGACGTCAACCCTGCGCTCCCCGACGTGCCGATCCGCGTCTACGGTCCGCCGCCGACCTCGGGCACGCGCGACAGCTTCGCCGAGCTGATCCTCGACAAGGGCTGCGACTCCGATCCGGCGATGGAGGCGCTGAAGGAAAGCGACTCGGATCGCCATCAGCAGGTCTGCCGTCAGCTGCGCGAGGACGGCGCCTTCATCGAGGCCGGCGAGAACGACAATCTGCTCGTCCAGCGCGTCGCCGAGAACCAGGGCGCTATCGGCATCCTCGGCTATTCCTTCCTCGAGGAGAATACGGATCGCGTGCGCGGCATTCCCGTCCAGGGCGTCGCGCCGAGCGCGGAGACGATCCAGAACTTCACCTATCCCGGCGCCCGCCGCCTCTACATCTACGTGAAGGGCGAGCATTTGAACGCCATTCCGGGCCTGCGCGAGTTCCTCACCGCCTTTTCCCAGGCGTGGAATCCGGGTGGCTACCTCACCCAACGCGGCATGATCCCGCTGCCCGACAACGAGCGCCAGGCGGCGCTCCAGGCGGTCCAGACTCCGCGGCCGGTCACCGCGGCCGATCTGCAACAGCGTTAGCGTAATGGCGCCGGCATCTACCCCTTTGGTGCCGGCGCCGGGTTCTTAGGTCAGGAAACTTCGCGCGTGTCTCTTGCGGTCATTGCAGTGCTGGTCGTCGGCCTGGGCCTCGTCGCCTGGATCTCGGCGCGCGTCCGCGCCGCGGCCTTCGCCGCGCCCGGCCAGCCGCGCCCGCATTCGCTGCCGAGCCAGCACGGCTGGTACGTCGCCCTTTGGACGGTGGTGCCGGCGCTCGTCTTCCTGATCGTCTGGGACGCGGTCTCGGGCGGCCTGATCTACAGCCAGGTGATGGCCAGCCCGGAGGCGCAGTCCCTGCCCGCCTTCGGCATCCAGCGCTCGGCGATCCTCAACGAAGCCTATGCGCTGGCGACCGGCGCCTCGACCGCCGCGTTTAACCGCGAGGCCTTCACCCTCGCCCCGGTCTACGCGGAAGCCATCTCCTTCTACACCTGGATCGGCTTCGCGGTCGCGCTGCTCATCGCCTTCGCCGCCGGCGCCTGGGCGTTCAGCCGCATGTCGCCGCATTTCCGCGCGCGCACCCGGGTCGAGCGGGTGGTGATGGGGACGCTGCTCGCCGCCTCGCTGATCGCGATCCTGACCACGCTCGGCATCATCGTCTCGCTCTTGTTCGAGAGCTTCCGCTTCTTCTCGATGATCTCGCCGGTCGAGTTCCTGTTCGGCCTCAACTGGAGCCCGCAAATGGCGATCCGCGCCGATCAGGCGGGTTCGTCGGGCGCGTTCGGCGCGATCCCGCTGTTCTGGGGCACGATCTTCATCGGCGCGATCATCGCGATGATCGTCGCCATCCCCCTGGGTCTGATGAGCGCGATCTATCTCACCCAATATGCCGCGCCCGGCTTCCGCGCCTGGATGAAGCCGATCCTCGAGATCCTCGCCGGCGTGCCGACCGTGGTCTACGGCTATTTCGCCGCTTTGACCGTCGCCCCGGCGATCCGCGACCTCGGCCTGACGCTCGGCATCCCGGCCTCGACGGAATCGGCGCTCGCCGCCGGACTCGTCATGGGCATCATGATCATCCCCTTCGTCTCCTCGATGGCCGACGATTCGATCGCCGCGGTGCCGCAGGCGATGCGCGACGGCAGCCTCGCGATGGGCGCGACGACCTCCGAGACGATCAAGAAGGTGCTGGTTCCCGCCGCACTGCCCGGCGTGGTCGGCGGCGTGCTGCTCGCCGTCAGCCGCGCGATCGGCGAGACGATGATCGTGGTGATGGCCGCGGGCCTCGCCGCCAATCTCACGCTCAACCCGTTCGACAGCGTGACGACGGTGACGACCCAGATCGTCCAGCTCCTCACCGGCGACCAGGAGTTCAACAGCCCGAAGACGCTCGCCGCCTTCGCGCTCGGCCTCGTCCTCTTCCTCGTCACCCTGGCGCTCAACATCGTCGCGCTGCGGGTCGTCAAAAAGTATCGCGAAGCCTATGAGTGACGCCGCCCTTTCCCCCGCCGCCGGCCGCGTCGATCCGATGCCGACCGACTGGCATGGCACGGTCATGCAGGCGCGCATCCGCCGCCGCTATGGCGCGGAGAAGCGCTTCAAGCTCTGGGGCCTCGCCGCGATCCTGATCTCGGCCGGATTCCTCGCTTTCCTGCTCGTCACGATGATGGCGAACGGCGTGCGCGGCTTCACCCAGACCGACCTCCGGCTCGACGTAGATTTCCCGCGCAGCGAGCTCTTCCTCGATCCGGCGGCGCTGCGCGGCTTCGGCGCCGACCAGGCGCTCGCCAATGCCGATTTCGATCGGGTGCTGACCCAGGCGGCCGAGGTGCAATATGGCCCCGACGGCGTCCGCCTCTTCTCGGACGGCGCCCGCCTCAGGCTGCGCGAGGCGGTGCGCGACAATCCCGATATCCTGCGTGGGTCCGCGACGCTGTGGCTCCCCGCCGCGACCGGGATCGACATCGCCGCCAAGGGCAACGGCGCGCCCGACGCCGAGCAGGTCTACGCGCGGCTCTCGAACGAAGGCCGTGTCCAGACCGCGATCAACTGGTCCTTCCTGACCGGCGCCGATTCCACCGATCCGACCCTCGTCGGCATCTGGGGCGCGTTCAAGGGCTCGCTGCTGACCATGATCGTCACCCTCGCCCTCGCCTTTCCGATCGGCGTGCTCTCGGCCGTCTATCTCGAGGAATATGCGCCGAAGAATCGCTGGACCGACATGATCGAGGTCTCGATCAACAACCTCGCAGCAGTCCCGTCGATCATCTTTGGCCTGCTCGGCCTCGCCGTGTTCCTCAACATGATGCACCTGCCGCGCTCGGCCCCCGTCGTCGGCGGACTCACGCTGGCGCTGATGACCATGCCGGTCATCGTCATCGCCGGCCGCAACGCGATCAAGTCGGTCCCGCCCTCGATCCGCGACGCCGCGCTCGGCGTCGGCGCCAGCCGGGTGCAGGTCGTCTTCCACCACGTGCTGCCGCTGGCGCTGCCCGGCATCCTCACCGGCACGATCATCGGCATGGCCCGGGCGCTCGGCGAGACCGCGCCCCTGCTGATGATCGGCATGCGTGCGTTCATCGCCGCGCCGCCGGGCGGCCTCACCGACCCCGCGACCGCGCTGCCGGTCCAGATCTTCCTGTGGTCGGACGAGGTCAGCCGCGGCTTCGTCGAGAAGACGTCGGCCGCGATCATCGTGCTTCTGGTCTTCCTGCTCGCGATGAACGGGCTGGCCATCTATCTTCGCAACAAGTTTGAACGGCGCTGGTGAATCATATGACCGACTTGAGGGAAATTGCTGCCGCCGAAGTCACGGTGCCCGAAAGCGGGCCGAAGATGACGGCGCACAACGTCAACGTCTTCTATGGCGAGAAGCAGGCGATCAGCAACGTCTCGATCGACGTCGGCCAGGAGAATGTGACCGCCTTCATCGGCCCCTCGGGCTGCGGCAAGTCCACCTTCCTGCGCACCCTCAACCGGATGAACGACACCGTGGCGAGCGCTCGGGTGGAGGGCGACATCCGCCTGGACGGCGAGAACATCTACGACAAGTCGATGGACGTGGTGCAGCTGCGCGCGCGGGTCGGCATGGTGTTCCAGAAGCCCAATCCCTTCCCCAAGTCGATCTACGAGAACGTCGCCTATGGCCCGCGCATCCACGGGCTCGCCCATGGCAAGGCGGAGATGGACCAGATCGTCGAGCGATCCCTGAAGCGCGCCGGCCTGTGGGAGGAGGTGAAGGACCGCCTCGCCGAGAGCGGCACCGCGCTGTCCGGCGGCCAGCAGCAGCGCCTGTGCATCGCCCGCGCGATCGCGGTCGATCCCGAGGTCATCCTGATGGACGAGCCCTGCTCGGCGCTGGACCCGATCGCCACCGCCAAGATCGAGGAGCTGATCCACGAATTGCGGGGCCGCTACGCCATCGTCATCGTCACCCACAACATGCAGCAGGCCGCGCGCGTCTCGCAGCGCACCGCCTTCTTCCATCTGGGCGTTCTTGTCGAATATGGCGAAACGTCCGCAATCTTCACCAACCCCCGCGAAACGCGCACGAAGGATTACATTACCGGCCGCTACGGCTGAGGAGACAGAAAGCATGATAGGAAAAGTGGGAACCGTGAACTGGTACAGATTGCCCCCGGCAATCTGTAGTCGTGCCGGGGGCACGACGGCCAATTCACTTCCGGCCATCATGCGACAACAAAGGAACTAAGATGGCGACCACCGGCCACACCGTCAAAGCCTTCGACGAGGAGCTGGACCAGCTCCGCGCAACCGTCTGCGAGATGGGCGGCCTCGCCGAGGAGGCGATCCGCGATTCCATGCTGGCGCTGATCCGCCGCGACCCCGACAGCGCGGCCGAGGTGGTCGTCCGCGACAAGAAGATCGATGATCTGGAGGCCGAGATCGAGCGCCGCGCGGTGCAGATCATCGCGCTCCGCGCCCCCATGGCGGACGACCTGCGCGACGTCGTCGCGGCCTTGAAGATCGCCGGCGTGGTCGAGCGGATCGGCGATTATGCCAAGAACATCGCCAAGCGCGTCGCCAGCATCGAGGACAGCAGGATCCGCGCGATGTCGCTGCTCCCCGAAATGGCGCGGATCGCCGGCGAGATGGTCCACAACGCGCTCGATGCCTTCGCCGCCCGCGACGCCGCCAAGGCGCTCGGCGTGGTCGAGCGCGATGCGGCGGTGGACGATTTCTACAATTCGATCTTCCGGGCGCTCCTCACCCACATGATGGAGAACCCGCACAACATCACGCCGGCGACGCACCTCCTGTTCGCCGCGAAGAACCTGGAGCGGATCGGCGACCACGCGACCAATGTCGCGGAGATGGTCTATTTCGCCGCGACCGGCGAGCACCTCGCCGACCGGCCGAAGGGTGCGGACACGACCGAAATCGGAGCGGACGACCTCATTGACTAAAGCACGCATATTGCTGGTCGAGGACGACCAGGGCCTGGTCGAACTCCTGACCTTCCATTTCGAACGCGAGGAGTTCGAGCTCGACACCACCCCGGACGGCGACGAGGCGCTGCTGATCGCGCGCGAATCCCCGCCGGACGTCGTCATCCTCGACTGGATGATCGAGGGCACGTCGGGGATCGAGGTATGCCGGCGTCTGCGCCGCCTCCCCGAGACCGCCAACGTGCCGATCATCATGCTGACCGCCCGCGGCGAGGAGGCGGACCGGATCCGCGGCCTGGAGACCGGCGCCGACGACTATGTGACCAAGCCCTTCTCCCCGCGCGAGTTGATCGCCCGCGTCGGCGCGGTGCTCCGCCGCGTGCGGCCGGCGCTGGCCGGCGAGCAGCTCGCCTATGCCGATATCGAGATGGACCTGGTCGGCCACAAGGTGAAGCGTGGCGGCGAATCAGTTCAACTCGGGCCGACCGAGTTCCGGCTGCTGCGCCACTTCCTCGAACATCCCGGCCGCGTCTTCTCGCGCGAGCGGCTGCTCGATTCGGTCTGGGGCCATGACAGCGACATCGAGCTCAGGACCGTGGACGTCCACATCCGGCGCCTGCGCAAGGCGGTGAACATCGGCGGCCGCGCCGACATCATCCGGACTGTCCGCTCCGCCGGCTATGCCCTTGATTCGGAAGGGGCCGTCTGATCCTCACAAATACGAGGGAGAAAAACCGCAGCCGCAACGTTTGGTCCTCCGTCATTCCGACACATCCAGGAGGACAGGCATGAAATCGGCTCTTTTCGCGGCTGCCCTGATGATCGGCGGCGCCGCCTTCGCGCAGGGCACGACTCCGCCCGCGCCCGCCACCACCTCGCCCCCGGCCGAGACCGCCCCGCCCGCTTCGGGCCAGACGGTCGCGCCCGGCAACCAGGCGCCGGCCCGCGATGCGCGCGGCATTCCGGTCGTCTCGGATCCCGCCACCGCGCCGCCGGGCTTCAACCAGCCGCCGCAGCCGGGCGGAACCGGCGCATCGCCTGCCGCCGCGCCGACGCCCCAGCCGGACACCGGCCCCAAGCCGAACTGCTCGCGCACCGTCACGGACAATTGCCTGCAGGCCTACGAACGGGGTCGCAGTCCGCAATAAGCGTGCGGGGCTTTTCGCCCGGCATACGATCCCCTACTCCGCGCTCGTTCTTCAAGAACGTGGAGTAGGGTTTTCAGCTTATGACCATCCGTTTCGAAGGCCGTGTCGCGATCGTCACCGGCGCCGGCGGCGGCCTGGGCCGCGCCTATGCGCTCGAGCTGGCCAAACGCGGCGCCAGGGTGGTCGTCAACGATCTCGGCGGTTCGCGTGACGGCACCGGCCGCAGCGACGCCGCGCTCAAGGTCGTCGAGGAGATCGAAGCCGCCGGCGGCACAGCAATGGCGAATGGCGGCAGCGTCACCAACTGCGCCCAGATGGAGGAAATGGTCGCGAAGGCGAAGGAAGCCTGGGGCGGGATTCATATCCTGATCAACAATGCCGGCGTGCTCAGGGACAGGAGCTTCGCCAAGATGGAGCCCGAGGATTTCCGCTTCGTCGTCGACGTGCACCTGAACGGCTCCGCCAACTGCGCCAAGGCGGTGTGGGAGACGATGCGTAGTCAAGCTTACGGCCGCATCCTGATGACCGCCTCTTCGACCGGCCTCTACGGCAATTTCGGCCAAGCCAATTACGGCGCCGCCAAGCTCGGCCTCGCCGGTCTCGCCAAGACACTCGCGCTCGAAGGCGCCAAGTACAACGTGAAGGTCAACACGATCGCCCCGACCGCCGCCACGCGGATGACCGAGGACATCTTTCCGGCCGAGCTGCTGGAGCGCTTCACGCCGGAGCTGGTCGCGCCCGCGGCGCTCTTCCTGGTGTCGGAGGACGCGCCCACCAACACCATCCTCGGTGCCGGTGCCGGCGTGGTCCAAGCGGCCTATGTCACACTGACCCGCGGCGTCGCACTTCCCGAAGCCACTCCCGAAGCGGTCGCCGCGAACTTCCCCGCGATCACCGATCGGACCGGCGAAATCGTGCCCCGGTCCGGCGCCGAGCAGGCGATGACCATCATGCAGCGGCTGCAGGGCCACTAGCCGACGTCATCGCGAGATGCGCAGCGCCATGGCGATCAGCTTCCACGCCGGATTGCTTCGCCTGCGGCTCGCAACGACGATACTTCAAGTGTATTGCATGAATAAAACACCTGTGCTAGTCTCCCCACACTTCAGGGGAGAAGTGCCAATGTACAGCGAGAGCGATCTCGAAGCTGCCGTCGCCGGCGGCGCGCTGACGCCGCAGCAGGCGGACGCCTTCCGCAATTTCATCGCCGCAGGCCGCCAGACGCCGGTCGTCGACGAGGAGAGCTTCCGGCTGCTGACCGGGTTCAACGACATCTTCGTCGGCATCGCGACCGCGATCCTGCTCGTTGCGGTCGCCTGGATCGGCCAGTCGCTGCCGCCGCAGCTGGAGGGGGACGGCCCGTCGTTGTTCGCCGGCCTGTTCGTCGCCGCGACCGCCTGGGGGCTCGCCGAATTCTTCACGCTGAAGCGGCGGATGGCGCTGCCCAGCATCCTGCTGCTGCTCGCCTTCGTCGGCGGCGTCTTCGCCAGCATCGCCGTCGCCGCCGCGACGGCGCTCGGCGAAGACTATGTCAACGACAACGGCCAGGCGGTGGCGCTGGTGCTGGCCTTCGCCGCTGCGGTGGCCGCCGGCGGCGCCTATGCCCACTGGCGGCGCTTCCGCGTCCCGATCACCATCGCCGCGGGCACGGCCGCCCTGGTCGGTCTGGTGCTCGCTTTGATCGCCTCGACTCTCGCCGGCGATCCGGACATGATGACGCCGGCGCAGCAGCAGACGCTGGAGAACGTGCTGCTCGGCGCCGCTCTGGTGCTCGGCATCGGCACCTTCCTGTTCGCGATGTGGTGGGACGGCGCCGATCCGAAGCGCGAGACGCGCCGTTCGGACGTCGCCTTCTGGCTGCACCTGCTCGCCGCCCCGCTGATCGTCCATCCGATCTTCACCCTGCTCGGCCTCACCGAGGGCGTGGTCTCGACGCTGGGCGCGGTCACCGTGATCCTGCTCTACGTCGCGCTCGGCCTGGTGGCGCTGGCGATCGACCGGCGCGCCTTGCTCGTCTCGGCGCTGGCCTACGTGCTCTACGCGCTCAACAGCCTGTTCGAGACCTATGGCGCGGTCGAGCTCTCCGTCGCCTTCACCGCCCTCGTCATCGGCTCGGCGTTGCTGCTGCTCTCCGCCTTCTGGACCGGCGCCCGCCGTGCGGTGGTGAAGCCGCTGCCCGACGGCCTGCGCGCGCGCCTGCCGGTGCTCGACCGCACCGCCATCGCGGCCTGAACCATCTTGTCGGATGACTGCCCCTCCCAAGCGGGAGGGGCTCTTGTTTGGCGTTACCGGGTCAGCTTCCTGTACGTGACCCGGTGCGGCCGCTCCGCCTCGGGGCCGAGGCGCCGGATCTTGTCTTCCTCATAGGCCTCGAAATTGCCCTCGAACCATTCGACATGGCTGTCGCCCTCGAACGCCAGGATGTGCGTCGCAAGGCGGTCGAGGAAGAAGCGGTCGTGGCTGATCACCACCGCGCAGCCGGCGAAATTCTCGATCGCCTCTTCCAGTGCACCCAGGGTCTCGACGTCGAGATCGTTGGTCGGCTCGTCGAGCAGCAGGACGTTGCCGCCGCGCTTGAGCATCTTGGCGATGTTGACGCGGTTGCGCTCGCCGCCGGAGAGCTTGCCGACATTCTTCTGTTGGTCCGGGCCCTTGAAGTTGAACGCGCCGACATAGGCGCGGGTCGACTGGTCGTGGCCGTTGACCTTCATATAATCGAGCCCGTCCGAAATCTCTTCCCAGACATTGTTCTTGTCGTTGAGATGATCGCGGCTCTGGTCGACATAGCCCAAGTGGACGGTGTGCCCGATGTCGACGGTGCCGCTGTCGGGCTGCTCGACGCCGGTGATGATCTTGAACAGGGTCGACTTGCCGGCGCCGTTCGGTCCGATCACCCCGACGATGCCGCCGGGCGGCAGCGTGAAGGACAGATTGTCGAACAGCAGCTTGTCGCCATAGGCCTTCGAGATGTTCTCGACCTCGATGACCTTGCCGCCGAGACGCTCGGGCACTTGGATGACGATCTGCGCCTTGCCCGGCGTGCGGCTCTCCTGCGCCTCGACGAGCTCCTCGAACCGGGCGATGCGGGCCTTGGATTTGGTCTGGCGGCCCTTGGCGCCCTGCCGGATCCACGCGAGCTCGTCCTTGATCGCCTTCTGGCGACCTGATTCCTCGCGGTCCTCCTGCTCGAGGCGCTTGGCCTTCTTCTCCAGGTAGGTCGAGTAATTGCCCTCGTAGGGGAAGTACTTTCCGCGATCGAGCTCGAGGATCCAGTCGACGACATTGTCGAGGAAATAGCGGTCGTGAGTGATCATCAGCACCGCGCCGGCATATTCCTTGAGATGGCTCTCCAGCCACTGGACGCTCTCCGCGTCGAGATGGTTGGTCGGCTCGTCGAGGAGCAGGACCGAAGGCTTCTGGATCAGCAGCCGGGTGAGCGCGATCCGGCGCTTCTCGCCGCCCGACAGGTTCGCGACGGGCGAGTCGGACGGCGGACAGCGCAGCGCCTCCATCGCGAGCTCGAGCTGGTTGTCGAGCGTCCAGCCGTCGACCGCGTCGATCTTGGCCTGGAGGTCGCCCATCTCCTCCATCAAGGCGTCGAAATCGGTGTCGTCCTTGGGATCGCCCATCTCGGCCGAGATCGCATTGAAGCGCTCGACCATGTCGGCCACCTCGCGCGCGCCGTCCTTGACGTTCTCGAGCACAGTCTTGGTCGGATCGAGCTGCGGCTCCTGCGGGAGATAGCCGACGGTGATGTTCTCGCCCGGCCAGGCCTCGCCCGTGAACTCCTTGTCGATCCCCGCCATGATTTTCATCAGCGTCGACTTGCCGGCGCCGTTGGGCCCGACGATGCCGATCTTGGCCCCCTGATAGAATTGCAGGTTGATGTGATTCAGCACCGGCTTCTGCGCGCCGGGGAAGGTTTTGGTCATGTCCTTCATGACGAAGGCGTACTGGGCGGCCATCGGTCGCTGATCTCCGGAAAATGCGGGTGAAACTGTTGGCGCCCATCTAGTGGCGCGCGGCGGGATTGGCAAACGCGCGGGGCCCCTCTAAGCCCTCCGCTCATGAAAAAACTGCTGCTCGCCGCCGCCGCCCTTCCCCTCCTCCTCTCGCCAGCCAACGCGCTCCAGCCGCCGCCACAGGCGGATCCGGCCGCAACGCTGCGCGATCAGGCGCTGTCCGACAATCTCGCCTGGGACATTCTCGAAGGTCTCACAACCGAAGTCGGCCCGCGCCAGGCAGGGACCGAGGCCGAGGCGCGGGCGCGCGACTGGGCGGTGGCGCGGCTGACCGCGCTGGGCTTCAGCAATGTGCGGGTCGAGCCGTTCGACATGCCGGTCTGGGTCCGCGGCGAAGAGCGCGCCGAGATCTCCGCACCCTTCCCGCAGCCTCTGGTCGTCACCGCGCTCGGCAACAGCGGCGCGACCCCGGCGCGCGGCATCGAGGCCGAGGTGATCGGCTTCAACAGCGTCGCCGAACTTGAGGCGGCGCCGGATTCGGCGGTGCGCGGCAAGATCGTCTTCATCAACCATGCCATGGCGCCGACCCAGGACGGATCGGGCTACGGGCAGTTCGGCGCGCCGCGCCGTCAGGGGCCGACCATCGCCAGCCGCAAGGGCGCTGCGGCCATCGTCGTGCGCTCGATCGGCACCGACTTTCACCGCAATCCGCACACCGGCAACCAGAGCTTCGCCGAGGGCGTGCGGCCGATTCCGGCCGGCGCGCTGACCGTGCCGGACGCCGAGCAGCTCGAGCGCATCCTGAGCCGCGGCCAGCCGGTGCGGATGCGGCTCACCCTCACCCCGCGCAACACCGGCACCCACCAGTCCGGCAATGTCGTCGCCGAGGTGCCGGGCAGCGACCCCGATGCCGGCGTCATCGTGATCGGCGGCCATCTCGACAGCTGGGACATGGGCACCGGCGCAATCGACAATGCTGCCGGCGTCGCCATCACCACCGCGGCGGCGCACCGGATCATGCAGGCCGGCCAGCCGCGCCGCACCATCCGCGTCGTCCTGTTCGGCGCGGAGGAGGTCGGCGGCGGCGGCGGTCCGACCCATTTCCGCCTCCACCATCCGGAAAACAATGTCGTTCTGGTCGGAGAATCCGATTTCGGCGCGGACCGGGTGTGGCGGGTCGAGTTCAACTTCGGCCCCGGCAATGCGGCGCTGTCCGACCGGATCACGGCGCTGCTTGCGCCGCTCGGCATCGTGCGGGGCGCGGACCGGGCCGGTGCCGGCGCCGATCTCGGCGCCTGGCCGCGCGCCGGCACGGCGGCGGTCGACCTCAACCAGGACGGCACCCGCTATTTCGACTATCACCACACCCCGGACGACACGCTCGACAAGGTCGATCCGGTGCAGCTCCGCCAGAATGTCGCCGCCTGGACCGCCGTCCTCGCCGCCACGGCGAACGCGCCGGAGGCGATCGAGCCGGCGGGGACGCGGTAGGGTCTGTCGTCACCCCAGCGAAGGCTGGGGTCTCAGGGAAATCGTGCCTCTTCCGTCCCGAGATGCCAGCCTGCGCTGGCATGACGAAACATGTTGGCGAAGCGTCAAAGCTTGACCTTTGGCGCCGGGGACCCGAGACTCGGCGTGCAGGGGGCGGTTTTCTTGGCTCGAGGCGCGACGATGAGCTTGTGTTCCGCTGACCCTTCGCCGCCGCCGACGGACGCGCTGTCTTGAGGCTTTCCAGTCCCGTCCGTGTGTGGCTCGCTTCGCTCGCCGCCCTGCTGCTGGTCACGACGGCTGTGGCGCAGGCGCCGCCTCCGCGCGGCAATGCCGGGGTGGTCAAGGCCGATTTCCTGCCCAAATTCCCCCGCTATGTCGAATGGCCGGCGACGGCGCGGCCGGGCGAGGGCCAGCCGTTCCAGCTCTGCGTCGTCGGCACCGATCCGTTCGGACCCCGGCTCGACCAGGCGGCCGCGTCCGAGCAGGTCGACGGCCGCCCCGTCGCCATCCGGCGGCTGCCCGACGCCGCCGAGGCCGGCACCTGCCACGTCGCTTTCGTGCACGGCACCACTGTCGAGGACACGACCCGCCTGCTCGGCGCCTTCGCCGACCGGCCGGTGCTCACCGTCACCGACGGCGACGGCATGCCCCATGGCATGATCCACTTCACCACCCGGCGCGGCCGTGTCGGCTTCCTCATCGACGATGCGGCAGCGGCCGCGCGCGGCCTGACGATCAGCTCGCGGCTGCTGGCGCTGGCGATGGGGGTGCGGCAAAGGCGCTCATGAGGCGACCGGCCCAGGTCCCGCTGAGCTGGAGCTCGGCACCCCTCGCGATCCTGGCGACGGTCGCACTGCTGCTCCTCGCCGGCATCGGCGTCATCCTGCAGAGCGAAGCCTCCTACCGCGAGCTGCAGGAGCAGGAGACGCGGGTCCAGGCCGACATCCTCGCCGCCAGCGTCACCGCGGCGCTCGATTTCGGCGACGCGCGCGCAGCGCAGGAAGCGGTCGACGTCCTGAGAGTCAACCGCGAGATCCGCACCATCGGCGTCTATGACCGCAGCGGCGCGCGGATCGCCGGCTATGGCCGCGACGGCGCCGATCCGCCGCCCCGGCTCGACCGCCCCTTCCCCGTCCCCGCATCGCTCACGCAGGCGAGCGTGCCGGTGACGCGCGGCGGCGAGCGGATCGGCGCGGTCTATCTCGCCGCCGATGCCGAGCCGCTCTCGCGGCGCCTCTCGCGCAACCTCGTCATCGTGCTGCTGGTGGTCATGGCGGTGCTCGTCGTCGCCGTGCTCGGCTTCGCCCAGGCGGCGCTCCGGCGCGCCAACCGCGAGTTGCTGGAGCGCGCCGACGCGCTCGCCGAGGCCAATACCGAGCTGCGCGTCCAGATCGGCGAGCGCGAGAAGGCGGAGGACCAGCTCCGCCAGGCCCAGAAACTCCAGGCACTGGGCCAACTCACCGGCGGCATCGCCCACGATTTCAACAACTTGCTGACCGTCATTCAGGGCTCGGCTGACATGCTGCGCCGGCCCGGTCTCGCCGAGGAGAAGCGCGCGCGCATGGCCGAGGCGATCGTCCAGTCCGCCGACCGCGCCGCGGCCCTTACCGGCCAGCTCCTCGCCTTTGCCCGCCGCCAGCCGCTCCAGCCCGAGGTGATCGACGTCAACGCCCTGATCGAGGGCATGACCGACCTGCTCGACCGCACGCTCGGCGAGCGGATCGCGGTGCGCACCGAGCTGGCGGTGCTGCCCTGCGCGGTCGAGGCCGACCGGGCCCAGCTCGAATCGGCCTTGCTCAACATCGCGGTCAATGCCCGCGACGCCATGCCCGACGGCGGCACGCTCACCATCCGCACCGCCGCCACCGACAACATGGTCGGCGTCTCGGTCAGCGACAGCGGCTCGGGCATGGACGAGGAGACGCTGACCCGGGCGATCGAGCCGTTCTTCACCACCAAGGCGACCGGCAAGGGCACCGGCCTCGGGCTCAGCCAGGTCTACGGCTTCGCCACCCAGTCCGGCGGCGACGTGCGCATCGTCAGCGCCCCGGGCGCGGGCACCACCGTGACGCTCCTCCTTCCCTGCAGCGGCGGCCAGGCGGTGCGGCCGAACGGCGACGGCGCCCGGCGGATCGCGAGCGGCCGGACCGGCCGGATCCTGCTGGTCGAGGACAATGACGAGGTCGGCGAGTTTGCCGCGATCCTGCTCGGCGAGCTCGGCCATGACGTGACCCGGGTCCGCTCCGGCCGCAAGGCGCTGGAGACCGCCGCCAGCGCGCCGTTCGACGCGGTATTCAGCGACGTCGTCATGCCGGGCATGAGCGGCCTCGAGCTCGCCGAGGCCCTGCGCGAGGCCCATCCGGAGCTGCCCGTCATCCTCACCACCGGCTTTTCCGACGAGATCGCCGAGGGCGCCACCGGCGGGCGGCCGCTTATCCTCAAGCCCTACCGGCTGGAGACGCTGGCCGCCGCGCTCGACGAGGCGCTGACAAAGGAAACGCCCTGAGACGAATGGTCGGGGAGACAGGATTCGAACCTGCGACCCTCTGCTCCCAAAGCAGATGCGCTACCAGGCTGCGCTACTCCCCGACACGGGTTTCCCCTTAGGGGCGCCTCTCTTGCGCGGTCAACCGGCCATTCGTTCGCGGCAGTTTCGCGGCAGAACATGGCAGGAAGCTGCAAAGAGAGTCCCGGAATAGTCCCGAACCGGGGTGCCAAGAACACCGATCGCCCGGTAGTGGGTCAGTTTGAAATTTTCCCGGTCTGGCGCCTCGGCGGGGCCGGTGCCATATAGCTGGGATGGCGGAGAAGCACCCCAAGCGTCCCCGCGATCCCAACCAGCTCGCGAAGCTCATCACGGATATTGCAACGGGTGATGCGGAAGAAGGCGAGGCTCCGGCCCGTATGGAAACTGCGGAAAGGGCCAGACATGGCGGCGCAGCCGGCGAAAGGTCCTTACGGCTGAGCAGCGAAAGGAAATCGCGCAGGTCGCCGCGCTGGCCCGCTGGAAGCGGGACGATTAGGCCGCTTTTGGCTCTTCGTCGTCCAAAGAGTTCTTCCGCCATTCAATATCTGGGTCCAGATCCATCGGCAGATTGATATGCTCTTCGGCTGGCCGAATGCCATTCCAATGATCGAGGTCGAGGGAGAGTTGGACACCATCGTCCACCATTTGCTCTCTCCGGCGAACCATCGATTTGCGCATATTGGCGAAGGTCGTCTCCGGGTCGTCGATGTCGATCCAGTAAAAGGCTTCGCTTCCGCCTCGACCTCATCGACCCGTCGCAGCCAGCCGCGCCCGAACGTGTCGAACGTGCCGAGCTGGCGGTGAAGCCTCGGCGCGCGTCCTGATAGGCTGAGACCGCGCCAGACACGCCCACAGACGCTATCCAAACCTTGACGGCGGCAATCGTCGCCGGACCCACAACGCGCGTCCAGGACGGGCTCGAATGCGCAGGCGAGAAGCGTCGGGCCGTGGAGAAAGGCGAAGGCGTCGGGGGTCATGGCGAGGCGGCTTCAGAGAATGCTGGCATGGCTATAGACCTTCTCCTGTTTCTGTTGCTATTCATGCGGCATGTCGCTCGCGAAAGCTGTCGCTCGGCGTGTTTATTACGCGCTTCCTCCATCTCTCAGAGGCATGGCGCTCCGGATCGCGGCTGCACCTTACCGAGGGCGCATCGTGGTTAAGGACTTCGGCGCCTATAAGGCTGAGCTCCACCTCGACGAGATCATGGAAATGGCGGCCTATCAGGGCAGCTTTGAACGCGACGTGGTTGCGCGCATCGAAACCATGACCAAGCCGGGAATGACCGTCCTCGACATTGGCGCCAATGTTGGTCTTCACGCCCTGCGATTCGCGGCTCTTGCAAAAGGCGGGAAGGTTTACGCTTTCGAGCCTACGCCCTTCGCCTTCGACAAACTCGCGAAGAACGCCGGCCTCAATCCCCATCTCTCGATCGAGCCGCTTCGTCTTGCCCTCTCGGACCACGCAAGAGCGGCGATGATGGATTTCCGGTCGAGCTGGCAGCACAATGGAACCAGAGCTGATGGTGGGCCAGCGCACATCACCTTCGTCCGATTGGACGACTGGGTCGCGCAGAATGGAATTGCCCACGTCGACCTCATCAAGATCGACATCGACGGCTTTGAGGGTCTCGCCTTTGAGGGCGCGAGATCCACGCTCATGCGCTTCCGTCCGCCGATCATCGCAGAGGCGAGCGTGTACCAATACGAACAGGGGCGCCCCGATCCGTTCCGCATCCTCGCCAAATTGGGCTACGTCTTTGAGGACATGGGCGGGCACCGCTTGGACGCTGCGGGCATCAAGGCACGCGTTGCCGCTCTCGATGAGCAATATGAGCCGGGCTTCAACGTGGTCGCTCGCCACGCGTAGGGTCCGGCTCATACCGTGTACTCATATTCCATGGTCACGGTGAAATTGCCGCTGTCGCCTGACACCCAGGTATTCGGCGAGGTCGTGGTCCACGCGGAAGCCGAATTCAAAGCCGAATAGGGATAGACATCTGTCGTCGAAGGAGGGCACTGGACCGCCACCACATAGGGCGCGCCATTGCTGAACACCAAACCAGTGCCGGTGGCGCCCATCAATCCCACTGACAGCGGCAACCGCAGTCGCGGCGTGGTTCCGAAGTTGAACCCGGTCCCCAACGTGAAATCGATGAAAAAGGTCTTTGTGCGGCCCGCGCTCGCCATCCGCGACGTGATCGCCCCAGCGCCGATTGCCGAACCGCTCCCGTTTCGCAGGGTTACGGTGGAAGGGATTGCCCGGTTCGAACAGCATGTGGAGATGGAAAGTGGAGAGCACTACGTTGTTGCGGATGGAGAAGGTCACGGGAAGCATCGAGGCGGCCAATCGGCTGGCCGGGCATAGCGATATCAGGACGACGAAGCGCTACTTCCACACGGATGAGGACGCCGTGCGCCAGGCCATGATTGCAGCCGAGTCCCGGAATAGTCCCGAACCAGTTCCGTCAATATTTCAAAAACCGCAGAAAGCCGCCAATGATTGAGCATTGCCCCTCTGCTCCCAAAGCAGATGCGCTACCAGGCTGCGCTACTCCCCGACCGACCCGGTCGAACTCCTGGTGGGCCCGGCAGGATTCGAACCTGCAACCAAGCCGTTATGAGCGGCCGGCTCTACCGTTGAGCTACAGGCCCGTCCCGAAGCCGGCGGTGAGATAGCCGAGCCGGGAGAACAAGACCAGCCCGAGTCAGCTGCCGCTTTCGCTCTGCCCCGCGAAAGCTTCCGCCTCGGCAAGCGCCGGCAGGTCCAGCGCGATGCGCGCACTGCCGATCAACAGCTCGCCGCCCACCGCCTGGGCCAGGTTGCGTACCAGGCGCAGCGCGAAGCCGAGGCCGAGCACCGGGGCGGCGGGCCAGTCGCCCTCCGGGCTGTAGCCGGGGTCGAGCAAGGCCGCCTCGCCGGCGCCGGCGATCGCGCGCGGGCGATCGAGCGAGAGGCGCAACATCGGGCGGTCCGCGGCCCCTGCGGTCGCCATCGTCGCCGCGATCGTCTCCCCTTCCTCGGCAAGGCCGATGGTGGCGGCGAGCAGGCGGGCGATCATCCGCTCGGCCGCGGCCGGCGCCACCCGGGCGAGCGGCAGATCGAGCGCGATGTCGAGCGACAGGCGTGCACCGCGGTCGGCGGCGACCCGCTCGTAGGATTCGTGGAGACGGCAGAGCAAGGCCACTGCGTCGACTGCGCTGTCGTCCAGCTCCAGCCGGCGCGATTCGATCCGCGCCGCCGTGTCGAGATCGTCGACTGCGGAAAGGAGACGGCGCGCCTGGCCGATCATGTCGCCGGCGCGGGCGCGGTAGCCGCTCGCGGCCGGGCCAAGATACTGGCCCTCGATCATCTCGGAGAAGCCGATGATCGCGTTCAGCGGCGTGCGCAGCTCGTGGATCAGCTGACGCAGCGAATCAGCTGGAAACTCGGTGCCGAACACCCCGCTGGCCCCAGCCGTGCGTGCGGTTTCGTCGACGCGCGGGCGGCGCGCGGTCCCGCGATAGCCGAGAAAGCCACCGCGGTGCGGATCGAAATAGGGCACGCCCGAAATCCGCCAGTCGCCGCCCGACGCCCCTTCCCCCGGCACCCGGAAGCGGGCATCGCGGAACGGCGCCCGCTTCTCGAATGCGCCGGCCGCCTGGCCGTCGACGCCATAATGACCCGGGGCGGCGATCGCGGCGATCGTCTGGCCGACCAGCGGCCCCCGCGCCGGACTGTCCACCCAACAAATCGTGCCGTCGCTGGCCGTCTCCCAGCGGAACGCGTCGATCGGCTCGTCCGGATCGGGCGGCGGCGGGGAGAATGCGGCCGTGGGCCGCTCTTCCTCCTTGTGCCGGCGATAAGCCTCGATCCGCTCGACCAGCTCGCGAATCTGCGATTCGCTGCGCTCGGGTGCCGGCGGGACGGCGACCGGCGCTTCGGCGACCGCGCCTTCCAGCACGAAGTCGCTCCGCCCGAAGGCGGCGAGCGCCTGGGTGACCGACGGGGGCAGATCCCGGCGATGGCGCAGCAGGGCGCGCGCCGACGGGCCGAGGCGGGGCAGCAGGGCCAGCCACTGGTCGGCTTCGAGCCGGGCGCCGGCGATCAATGGCGCGGCGATCGGCGGACTGTCGGCGGCAAAGAATTCGACCAGCCCCGGCGCGACCGCGCGTCCCGCCAGCGCCGCGGCGATGCGGCGACGCGTGGCAGGCTCGATCGCGCTCCGACGCGCTTCGAGGAACGCATAGGCGCGCCCGACCTCCTCGCTCTCCTCGCCGCGATGCTGAGCGAGCAGGTCGACGAGCTGGCGCCACTGCGCGGTCGCGCGGTCGCGATGGTCGGCCGGCCGCGCCAGCACCGTCGCGATCCTGTCATCGAAACGCATCGTCCGTCTGCCCCGCTCAAAGCCTCAAGCGGAGGACTAACCGTGGCGTTCGACCTGCGGAAGTGGGCGATTCCGGCCCGTCGCAAATCGGGACGGGCCGGAAAAAACCGGCTCAGGCGGCCGGGCGGCTCTGCAGCCAGAGCAGCCAGAAGGCGGCGAGCTGCTGATAGGGCCCGGAGCCGACCGCCCGGAACGCCGCTTCGGCCTCGGCGCGCTGCCCGGCCTGGGCCAGGGCCGCGCCGAGACGGGTGTTGATCATCCCGGCATCGGCGCCGCTCTTCTGCAGCGCCGCGCGATAGAGCGTCGCCGCCTCGGCATATTGGCCGTAGCTCGCGAAGGCGTCGGCCAGACCGACCGCGCGCCGCGCATCGGGCGCCGACATGGCGGCCGCGCGCTGGCCGGCGAGCCCGGCGCGGTCGTCGGCAACTGCCCCGTTCGCCGCCGACAGCAGCTGGGCGTGGGCGCCGCCGGCGCGCAGCACATTGCGCGACACGCCCTGATCGAGCACCGCCTTCACCTCGCCGGGCAGGCCGCCGCGATTGAGCTGCTCGGCATAGAGAACATAGTCCGCCTCGCTGGTGAGCGCGCCGACCGCGCGCATCAGGCGGAAGAGATCGAGATCGACCGAGCCCTGGACGCCGACCAACTCCTTGTAGATCAGCAGGGTGTCGCGCCAGTTGGCCGGCGTCGGATAGGCCGTCACCAGCGCCTGGGCGAGCTCGAGCGAGGGCTGGACCATGCGCGCCTGATAGGCCGCGGCGAGGGCGCGCTTGTAGACGTCTTCCGACGGCCGCTGGCCGCCGGCTGAGCCGACCTCGATGGCGCGGCGGAAGAGGGCGAGCGCCTCATCGTTCTTGTTCTGGCGCAGCTTCACCTGCCCGAGCGTGCCGATGAGATCCGCATCGTTGGGATTGGCTTCCAGGAGGCGGGTCAGCGCGGCCTCCGCGACAGGGTAATTCGATGCCTGGAGGGCGAAATTCGCCTGGGCGCGCAGCAGCTGCGGCACCGATTCCGCAGGCGCGCCGCCGCTGGCGACCATCGCATCGACCGCCTGGGCCTGAAGCTGGGTATTGTTGGTGCCGGTCCCGATCTGGAGCTGGAGCTGGCCCACGACGTAGCGCGCATAGGGGCTCTGCGCCGCCTGCTGCGCCGCCGGCAGCCCGGCCTGGGCCGTCGCCCAGTCCTGCGACTGGACCGCCTGATAGACCGGGACGATCGCCGCATTCTCCTCGCGGCTGAGCTGGTCGATCCGGGCCTGTCCCTGCTGTTGCTGCCCCTCCTGTTGGCCCCGGCCGCGCTCGCGCTGCTCCTTGTCGCGGTCGCGCATCCTGAGGCCCTGGGCATCAGCCGAGACGTTGAAGAACTCACCGGTCACGCCGAGCGCCACCGCGGTGGCAAGAGTAATTCTGGTCTTGTTCATCGAGGTCAGTCTCCTTGTAGGCGCCTTACGCGCCGATCGGGCATGAGTTCCGCCGACGTCACGAAGCGCGGCGGGCGAGCCAGGTCATCCAGAAGCCGGCCAGGTCGGCGCGCGGGCCGGTGACGGCCCGCCAGGCGGCTTCCGCCTCCGCCCGCTGGCCCGCCAGCGCGAGGGCCGCGCCGAGCCGGCTGTTGACGAGATTGGGGTCCTGCCCACCCTTCTGGAGCGCGGCGCGGTAGAGCTCGGCCGCCTCTGCATAATTGCCGAAGCCGAACTGGGCGTCAGCGGCAGCAAGCGCGGGCGCGCCGGTGTCGGCCGCGAGCGCCTGGGTGCGGGCGCGGGCAAGGCCGTTGCGGGCAGTGGTGGCGCGCGGATTGGTCCGGGTGATGAGCTGGCGGACCTCCGCCTCGCTGGCGTTGAGCTGGCCGCGCTGCACCCCTTCGTCGAGCACCGCCTTGGCCTCGCCAGGCAGGCTGGTGCCGTCGAGGCTGCGGGCGAGCTCCAGATAGTCGCGCTCGCCGAACAGCGCGCCGGTCGCGCGCATCAGCCGACCGATGTCGACGTCGAGCGTCGCATCGACCGTGCCGAGCTGCCGATAGGCGAGCAGCGCGTCGCGCCAGTTGGAGGGTGACGGATAGGCCGCGACGAGCCCGCGGGCGAGCGCGATGCCCTGCGGCGCCAGCCGACCGTCGAACGCGAGCGCCAGCGCCCGCTGATGCCAGCTCTGCGGCGCCGGCTGGCCGGCCGCCTGCTGCAGCTCGATGGCGCGCTGGAACAGGGTCACCGCCTGCGGCCGCTCGCCGAGCCGCGCCTTGTACTGGGCGTGGTCGGCGACGAGCACGGGATTGTTGGGCTGCAGCTCGACGACGCGGGTGAGCAACCGGTCGGCGCCGCGCAGGTCACCGGCGCTGTAGGCCCTGCTCGCCTGTGCGGCGAGGAGCGGCGCGAGCTCCGCGCCCTGCGGCACGCCCGAGGCGACGAGCGCGTCGATCGCCTGGTTCTGCATCTGGGCGTCACCCCGTGCCCGGCCGAGCTGGAACTGGAGATTGGCCACGGCATAGCGCGCACTGGCGCTCTGCGCCGCCGCCCGCGCCGTGTTGAGCGCGGTATCCTGCGCCGCCCGGTCGGGCGTCGCCGTCGCCGTCTGGAGCGCGTTCAGCGCGATCCGTTCGTCCCGGCTGATGTTGAGGATATGCGGCTGGATCTGGGCGAAGGCAGCGGAAGCAAAGATGGCGGCCGTGCCGATCGCGGCCACGGTCAACCGGGCAATCTTCGTCATGCGCATCGAACCGGGCTCTCCCACTCTCACCCAACCCCGCGAAGGGTCGAATCCCGCGCGCGGCCTTTGGGCCGGGTTTCTAACGGCAACCCTAAAGGCTTGCTAGGGGGCGGGCAACGAATGCCGCTTGAATCAGGGCGAAACGACGGAGCCCACGGCCGGACTTGTGCCCGTCGCCCGGGCTGGCTATCCGCGCCGGCCAGACCTACATCAAGGTTTCTCGCGCGCGTACGCGCGTACGCGCGCGGGGGTGGCGCCGGCCGTATCCATCGGCTAGGGTCGCTCCTCGCCGGCGCGGATACGTGCCTCACCCCTTGTTTTCAGATCCCGGGAACCCTGAATTGGCCAGCGAACCGCCGACCATCGAGCCCTCCGACATTTCCCCCGTCTCCATCGTCGACGAGATGAAGACCTCGTACCTCGACTACGCGATGTCGGTGATCGTGGCGCGCGCGCTGCCCGACGTGCGCGACGGCCTGAAGCCGGTGCACCGGCGCATCCTCTATTCGGCGCTCGAAGGCGGCATGGTCGCCGGGCGGCCCTATCGCAAGTCGGCCAAGATCGTCGGCGACGTGATGGGCAATTACCACCCGCACGGCGACAGCGCGATCTACGACGCGCTCGCCCGCATGACCCAGGACTGGTCGATGCGGGTACCGCTGATCGACGGCCAGGGCAATTTCGGCTCGATGGATCCCGATCCGCCGGCGTCGATGCGCTACACCGAGGCCCGCCTGAACCGCATCGCGATGACCCTGCTCGACGATCTCGACAAGGATACCGTCGATTTCACGCCGAACTACGACGCGTCGCGCGAGGAGCCGCAGGTCCTGCCCGCGCGCTTCCCGAACCTGCTGGTCAACGGCGCCGGCGGCATCGCCGTCGGCATGGCAACCAACATCCCACCGCACAATCTCGGCGAGGTGATCGCCGCCTGCAAGGCGTATATGGACGACCCCGCCATCACCGTCGAAGGGCTGATGGAGCATATCCCGGCG
The DNA here is from genome assembly GCF_031157375.1 of Sphingosinicella sp. LHD-64. Taxonomy (GTDB): domain Bacteria; phylum Pseudomonadota; class Alphaproteobacteria; order Sphingomonadales; family Sphingomonadaceae; genus Allosphingosinicella. Next base: position 566,381 of record NZ_JAVIFV010000004.1, on the reverse strand, counting down.
CCCGATTTCCCGACCAAGCCGCTGATCCTCGGCCAGGCCGGCGCCCGCGCCGCCTATCAGAGCGGACGCGGCTCGATCATGATGCGCGCCCGCCACGAGATCGAGGAAGGCCGCGGCGACCGCCGGTCGATCGTGCTGACCTCCATCCCCTACCAGGTCGGCAAATCCGGTCTGGTCGAGCGCATCGCCGAGGCGGCCAAGGACAAGCGCATCGAGGGCGTTTCGGACATCCGCGACGAATCCAACCGTCACGGCGTGCGCATCGTCATCGACCTCAAGCGTGACGCGACGCCCGAAGTGGTGCTGAACCAGCTCTGGCGGCACACACCTGCGCAATCCTCCTTCCCGGCCAACATGCTTGCCATCCGCGGCGGCCGGCCGGAAACACTGAACCTCAGGGACATCATCGAGTCTTTCGTCAAGTTCCGTGAGGAGGTCATCACCCGTCGCGCCAAGTTCGAATTGAACAAGGCGCGCGAGCGGGCGCACATCTTGCTCGGCCTTGTCATCGCGGTCACCAATCTCGACGAGGTGGTGCGGATCATCCGCGGCTCCGCCTCCCCCGCCGAGGCCCGCGCCGCGCTCATCGCCCGCGAATGGCCCGTCGCCGAGATCGCGCCCTATATCCGCCTCGTCGAGGCGATCGAGACCGAGGTCGAGGGCGACAGCTACAGCCTGTCCGAGGCCCAGGTCCGCGCCATCCTCGAGCTGCGCTTGCACCGCCTCACCGCGCTCGGCCGCGACGAGATCGCCGGCGAATTGCGCGAGCTCGCCACCTCGATCGGCGCGCTGCTCGAAATCCTCGGCGACCGGGTGAAGCTCTACGCGGTGATGCGCGCGGAGTTCGACGAGATCGCCGCCGCCTATGCCACGCCACGCGTCACCGAGATCGCGCCGGCCGCCGACGGCATCGACGACGAGGACCTGATCGAGCGCGAGGACATGGTCGTGACCGTGACCCTCGGCGGTTACATCAAGCGCACTCCGCTGGAGACCTTCCGTACCCAGAATCGCGGTGGCAAGGGCCGCGCCGGCATGGCGACCAAGGACGAGGACGCCGTCACCAACCTGTTCGTGACCTCGACCCACAATCCGGTGCTGTTCTTCTCGACCCACGGCAAGGTCTACCGCCTCAAGGTCTGGCGCCTGCCCGAGGGCGCGGCCAACACGCGCGGCCGGCCGATGGTCAACCTGCTGCCGCTCGCCGAGGGCGAGACGATTTCCACCGTCCTGCCGCTGCCCGAGGACGAGAGGGAGTGGGGCAAGCTCCACGTCATCTTCGCCACGGCCCATGGCGGCGTCCGGCGCAACTCCATGGACGCCTTCGCCAACGTGCCTTCGAACGGCAAGTTCGCGATCCGCTTCGACGAGGACGCTACGGATCGCCTGATCGGCGTGGCTCTGCTGACCGAGGACGACGACGTCCTCCTCGCCACCCGCCAGGGCAAGGCGATCCGCTTCGAGGCGACTGCGGTGCGCGAGTTCCAGAGCCGCACCTCGACCGGGGTGCGCGGCATCACTCTCAAGGGCGGCGACGAGGTCATCTCGCTCTCCATCCTCAAGGGCTTCGCCGCCACCACCGACGAACGCGAAGCCTATCTCAAGGCCGCGCCCTGGAAGGAGGGCGAGCGCGAGGCGACCCTGTCAAACGAGCGCATGGCCGAGTTCGCGGCTGCCGAGGAGTTCATCCTCACCGTCTGCGCCAACGGCTACGGCAAGCGCAGCTCGGCCTATGAATATCGCCGTACCAACCGCGGCGGCCAGGGCATCACCAACATCGACAATCTCGGTCGCAACGGCCCGGTGGTCGCGAGCTTCCCGGCGCACAATGGCGAACAGCTCATGCTCGTCACCGACCAGGCCAAGCTCATCCGGATGAGCGTCGGCGACACCCGCGTCATCGGCCGCAACAGCGCCGGCGTCCGCCTCTTCCACGTCGCCGAGAACGAGCATGTCGTCTCCGCCGCGCGGATCGAGGAGAGCGAGGAGGAGGCGGACGCCGATCTCGGCGATCACGAGGCGGAAGTCGCACCGGAAACGGGCGCGACGATCGGCGACGACCTCGCCGCCGGTCCGGATGAGGGCGAATAGGCTCAGCCGGTGAAGACGAACACCGCGCCGGGCTGAACCCCGTTCCCGGTCTCGCGCACGGGCTGCTCGCTCAGCAGCTCGAGGCGACCGCGCGGGAGCGGCGCCCGGCGCGGGTCGCCGACCAGCACGTCCGCCCCGCGCGCCCGGCAAAGGCCGAGAAAGGCACCGACCCGCGCCGCCAGCCCGGCCTCGTAGAACAGGTCACGACCGCCACGAGATCGACCTCGGGCGGCGGCTGCCCCAGCGGATCGCCCGGCAGCACCTCGATCGACACGCCGTTCAGCGCCGCATTGAGCCGCAACGCTGCCACCGCATGGCCATCGATCTCCGCCGCCAGAACCTGGCGCGCACCCGCCACGGCCGCGGCAATCCCCACGATCCCCGAGCCCGCGCCGAGATCGAGCACGCGCCGCCCGCGTACCCAATCGGGCCGGTCGAGGAGGAACCGCGCCAGCGCAAGGCCACCCCGCCCAGTAATAGGCCCAGTAAGGCGCCGCGGCCCCGCGCCCGAGCCGCCACAGGCCGCTCGCCGGCCCCGCCTTGTGCAGCCGGATCTCGGGCAGGTCAGGCACCGGCTGGACGGGCAAATTTGCGGCGATGAACGCGGCAATGTCGCCGGCAGGTTCAGGCGTAGAGATCGACCACCTCGGCGTCCGGCAGGACGCTCTCCCACAGCAGCGTCCGGTGGCATTGCGCCGGATCGCGCTCGAAGCAGAGCAGGGCCGACGGCTTCTCCCCCGCAAGCGCCGCCATCCGCGCGGCCTCCACGCCGGCTTCCGGCGTCTCGAGCTGGCCGGCATAGACCCGCGCCATGACCTCGCGCTGGCCCTTGCGCGCCGCCTCACGCCCCTCCGGCGGGGTGCCGAGTGCCTTCAGGTGGACATAGTCGATGCCGGCCTCCTTCAGCCCGGCGGCGAGGACGTTCTTCGAGAAGCCCGGCTTGCGCGACAACGGCACGGCGCGCACGTCGATCACCCGACGAACGCCGGCCTGCGTCAGCGCCGCAATGAACTCCGCCTGCGTGCTGCCCTCATAGCCGATGGTGAAGATGCGCATCTGCGGACCGCTCCATCTCCCACAGGCCCGGATACAAGCGCACGAAGCCGTTCGGCGCAAGCTCCAGCTCCGCCTCGTAGCCGGCCGTCGGCGACGCGTAATGATAGCGATCTTCGTCGAGCCGCCGGTAATGCTGCGGCAGCCGGGCGAGGCTGGCCTCGCCGATGTCGAACCAGGCGGCGGGGATGTCAGCCTCCTCGCCGATCGCCAGGCCGGCATGACGAAGCTGCTGGAGATTGGTCGAGGGGGTGAAGCCGAAATCGAGGTGGAGCAGATCGCCGAGCCCCGGCATATGCATGTCATCGAGGAACCATTCGCCGTCCTGCCGGCGAAACCGATGAACGAAGGCCCGACCCGAGCGGAAACCCTCGATCGCCGCGCTGCGGGTGCTGAAATCGGGCGCGAGATCGACCCGATAGCGAAGGCCCGTGTCCCCTTTCTCGTGGAAAGCGGCAATGCCGGTCAGCGTCCAGCCGCCGGGCGTCGGCGTCAGCATCGCTGCGTCATGGCCGGGTTCGTCGATCCGGCGCCAGAAGGCCGTCAAAGTCTCGGACATCCCATTCACTCCGGCCGATGGCACACCGCCTCGATATTGTTCCCGTCCGGGTCGTAGACGAAGGCGCCGTAATAATCGGGATGGTAATGCGGCCGCAGCCCCGGCGCGCCATTGTCGCGCCCGCCGGCGGCCAGCGCAGCCTGATAATAAGCATCCACCTCGGCGCGGCTGTCGACCGCAAAGGCGACATGCGTGCCCGTGCCGACTTTTTCATTGTCCCCGATCCAGAAGAACGGCTTGCCGTTCGCGCCGAAGCCATGGGCGGTTCCGCCAGCCTGTGTCTGCTCGGGCGTGACGCTCATGATGAGGGTGATGCCGATCGGCGCCAGCGCCTGCTCGTAGAAGCGCCTGGACCGCTCCGCATCCGCAACCGCGAAACCGACATGGTCGAGCATCATCCTCTCCTATTGGCGCCGGCGACGATATTCGTAGCGCACGGCCCGCCATGGCGTACCGTCGCCCGAGGCAAAGACGAAACGCTGCTCCTTGACCTCGCGATCCGGCCCTTCGCGTGAGATCGTGAGGTCGGCGCGCATCATCCGGCCCTCGACCGTGTCACCAAAGCCGGCAAAGGCGAGCGGCTCGAAGACCAGCGAGAGACGGTCTGGATCACCCCGATCGAAGCTCGTCGCGGGCATGATCCCGACGGGCAACCGGGTATCCAGGGAAACATATTGCCAGCGTCCCTCGACACGGTTGAAGCCGAGATAGTCAATGCGGGTGAAGGCCGGGCCGTCGCCGCCCGGCATCATCCGTTCTTCGAGAAAACTGCCGACCATGCGTCGTTCGGCAACAAGCCCTTGCGTGACGACCGGCTGCGCCCCCGGCGCAGGCCAGAAGGTTGCGACGACCTCCCACGTTCCGGTCCGTTCGGCCAGGCTCCGTGCTTCCGGGCCGGCCGCGTTCAGACGGTCGTTCGCGGTAGGCGCAGGCTGCGCGATCGCGGAAACCGCCGCGACCAACATCAGGACAAGGACGAACGATTTCATCCGCGACCTTCGAGAATCGACAAGGGAACTGGCGCGCGAGCCTTATCATCGAACGCTTTCGCCGATAAGGGCAGGTCATGCATGACATCCACATCATCGGCGGCGGTCTCGCCGGATCGGAAGCGGCGTGGCAGCTGGCCGAGGCGGGCATGAAGGTCCGCCTTTCCGAAATGCGCGGGAGCGGCGAAATGACGCCGGCCCATCAGACCGACGGCCTCGCCGAGCTGGTCTGCTCGAACAGCTTCCGTTCGGACGACGCCGAGAACAACGCGGTCGGCCTGCTCCATGCCGAGATGCGGGCGCTCGGTTCGATCATCATGACGTCCGGCGACGCCCATCGCGTGCCGGCGGGCTCGGCGCTGGCGGTCGACCGCGACGGCTTCTCGGCCGCGGTGACGGCGAAGCTTGCCGCCCATCCCAATGTCGAGATCGTCCGCGAGCGGATCGACGCTCTCCCCGCCACCGGCCTCACGATCGTCGCCACCGGGCCGCTGACCGCGGCGAAGCTGGCCGAGTCGATCGGGGCCGCCACCGGATCGGATGCCCTCGCCTTCTTCGACGCCATTGCCCCGATCATCCATCGCGACACGATCGACATGGACATCTGCTGGATGGCCTCGCGCTGGGATAAGGGGGATACCAAGGACTATATCAACTGCCCGATGACGAGAGAGCAGTATCTCGCCTTCCATCAGGGCCTGCTCGACGGCGAAAAAACCGAATTCCGGGACTGGGAGAAAGACACGCCCTATTTCGAGGGCTGCATGCCGATCGAGGTCATGGCCGAGCGCGGCGAGGACACCTTGCGCTACGGCCCGATGAAGCCGGTGGGCCTCGACGATCCGAAGACCGGCCGCTGGCCCTATGCCGTCGTCCAGCTCCGCCAGGACAATGCGCTCGGCACGCTCTGGAACATGGTCGGCTTCCAGACCAAGCTGAAACATGCCGAGCAGGTCCGCCTGTTCCGCACCATTCCCGGGCTGCAGCAGGCCGAGTTCGCACGCCTCGGCGGCCTTCACCGCAACACCTTCATCAATTCCCCGCAGCTGCTGGATACAACACTGCGGCTCAAGTCCGCGCCGCACGTCCGCTTCGCCGGCCAGATCACCGGCTGCGAGGGCTATGTCGAATCCGCCGCCGTCGGCCTCCTCGCCGGCCGCTTCGCGGCCGCGGAGCTGAGAGGCGAGGCGCTCGCCCCACCCCCGCCCACCACTGCGCTCGGCGCCCTGCTCGGCCACATCACCGGCGGTGCGGATGCGGAGAGCTACCAGCCGATGAACGTCAATTTCGGCCTGTTCCCGCCGATCGAAGGCCGCGCGAGGAAGGCGGACCGGAAGAAGCGCTACACGGAGCGGGCGAAGGCCGATCTCGCCGCCTGGGCGGCCGCCTCTTAGCAGCTGCATCCCTTCTGCCGCGCCGGTGCCCTTGGCCGCGGCGCCGTGGCGGCATATTCGGCGCGGTCGAGCGCGCGGTCGCGATTGGCGTCGGCCTCGGCGAACCTGGTCTGGGTGCGCACCGCCCATTCCTCGAAGGCGAGGCGGCCGTCGCCGTTGGTGTCGAGCCGCTGGAAGGCGCGGCGGCGGGGCAAATAGAGTTCCTCGAGCGTGATCCGGCCGTTCTTGTCCTGGTCCGCGCGGTCGAAGCGGCGCTGCTCCTTGGTGCGCTCGTCGGCCGCGGGCGGACGGGGCGGAGCATCGGGCTGCGCTGGCGCCGCAACGGCCGCGGGTGGCGCGGGCACCGGATTCTGATCCTCCTGCGCCATACCTTTCCAGGCGAAGAATCCCGTCAGAATCAGCAGCAATGCGGATCCTGCGCCCGCGAAGTATCTCAGCATGATTCACTCCAGATCGGAGCGAATTTAGCTCTATCTCAAGAAGAGTCAAAGTTAACTTAAAGTAGACTAGCGACCGGTCATTCGGTGTAGCGCCATCCGCATCATGCGCTTCGGCGAGCCGGCTCGCTCGGGACTGGTGCGACTCAAGTCACGGTTGGCGAGGATCGCAAGCATACCCAGCGGGCGCAGCGCGCTGGGCCAGGTCATATCGACGTGTTTTTCCCGCGCGATCGTCAGGGCATCTCGGACATCGGTCGGCGCGGAACTGTGACGCGCGAGGTCGACCATAGCCCACCGCTCACCGACCACCCCGACCGAAAAATCGCCGCGCCCCAGCAGCCGGGCGGACAGCCGGAACAGGATGGCTCCCCGTGCGCGGGCGTAGATTTCCAGGTCTTCGGCGGCCAGAGCTCCAGGCGCCACGATCGCTTCCCAGCCTTCCTCCATTGCGGCCAGCTCGTCGCCGGTTATGCCGGCCGGCAGGACATGAACGGCAAGCGCCTGCAGCAAGGGCTCGGGCGGCGGCGCTTCCCGGTCCAGCCGCTCCAGCGCCTCGCGCCACCAGGCCAGGCGGATACGCGTCACCATCGGCTCGCTTCCCGTTGCGAGCACGGAACCCAGGGCGGCGTCCAGCCGCCAGAGCGCCTCCAGCGCAGGGCGCTTCGCGGCCGGCACATAGGCCAGCGCGAGCGCGCGGTCGGGGTCGAGATCGGCCATTTCAAACCGTCACCCCGGCGCAGGCCGGGGTCTTGCTGGGAAGGGCCGAGACCTCTTGTCCCGAGATCCCGGCCTGCGCCGGGATGACGGGATTATCGATAGCAGACCTTCTTCGCCGCCTCGACCACGTCCTCGGCCTTCACCAGCGCGAGCTTCTCGAGGTTGGCGGCATAGGGGAGCGGCACATCCTCGTCGGTCACCCGGAGGACCGGGGCGTCGAGATCGTCGAATCCTTCCTCCATCGCGACCGCGGCGAGCTCGGAGGAGATCGAGCAGACCGGCCAGCCTTCCTCGACGCAGACCATGCGGTTGGTCTTCTTGAGGCTCTTCAGCACCGTGTCCTTGTCGAGCGGACGGAGGGTACGAAGGTCGATCACCTCGGCGTCGATCCCCTCGCCCGCCAGCCGCTCGGCCGCGTCGAGCGCGACGCCGACGCCGATCGAATAGGAGACCAGGGTCACGTCACGCCCCTCGCGCACCACCCGCGCCTTGCCGATCGGCAGGACATAGTCATCGAGCTTCGGCACCTCGAAACTGTGGCCGTAGAGCAGCTCGTTCTCCAGGAACACGACCGGATCCTCGCACCGGATCGCGGCCTTCAGAAGACCCTTGGCGTCGGCCGCGCTGTAGGGCGCGATCACGATCAGGCCGGGCACCGCCGCATACCACGGCCCGTAATTCTGGCTGTGCTGCGCGCCGACGCGTGCGGCGGCGCCGTTGGGGCCGCGGAACACGATCGGACAGCGCATCTGGCCGCCGGACATGTAGTTGGTCTTGGCGGCCGAATTGATGACGTGATCGATCGCCTGCATGGCGAAGTTGAACGTCATGAACTCGATGACCGGCTTCAGGCCGCCCATCGCCGCGCCGGCGCCGAGGCCGGCAAAGCCATATTCGGTGATCGGCGTGTCGATGACGCGCCTGTCGCCGAACTCCTCGAGCAACCCCTGGGTCACCTTGTAGGCGCCCTGATATTCGGCGACCTCCTCGCCCATCACGAAGACGCGCTCGTCCGTGCGCATTTCCTCGGCCATCGCATCGCGCAGCGCCTCGCGAACGGTCTGCTTGACCATCTCGGTCCCCGCCGGAACCTCGGGATCGGCGACCTCGGTCCGCGCGACTGACGCCACGAGATCGCGCGCGCCTGTCTCCATCTGCTTCGGCTCGCCGGATTCGGGCGCCGGAACCTTGGGCGCCTCAGCCGCGGGCGCCGGGGCGGGAGCCGGCGGAGATGCCGCAGCAGCGGCGGACGCATCCTCGCCCTCGGCCGCAATCAGCGCGATCACCGCCCCGACCTTCACCTCGTCCGTGCCCTCCGGCACCAGAATCTTGGCAATGGTCCCTTCGTCGACCGCCTCGAACTCCATCGTCGCCTTGTCGGTCTCGATCTCCGCCAGGATGTCCCCGGACTTGACCGTGTCGCCTTCCTTGACGAGCCATTTGGCGAGGGTGCCTTCCTCCATCGTCGGGGAAAGCGCGGGCATTTTCAGTTCTACGGGCATCAGTAGCTGCCTACCAGGACGTCGGTATAGAGTTCGGACGCATCGGGCTCGGGCGCCTGCTCGGCGAAATCGGCGGCTTCGACGACGACCTGCTTGGTCTGCTGGTCGATCGCCTTCAGCTCGTCCTCGGTCGCGCCCATCGCCTCGAGCTCCTTCCTGGCATGCTCGATCGGATCGGACTTGTCGCGCACCGCCTGCACCTCCTCGCGCGAACGGTATTTGGCCGGGTCGGACATGGAGTGGCCGCGATAGCGGTAGGTCTTGAGCTCGAGCAGGATCGGCCCCTTGCCCGAGCGGACCCAGTCGACCGCCACGTTCGCGGCGCCGCGCACCGCAAGCACGTCCATGCCGTCGACCTGTATTCCCGGGATGCGGAACGATTCGCCGCGCCGGTAGAGCTGGTCCTCGGCCGACGAGCGGTTGACGCTCGTGCCCATCGCGTACTGGTTGTTCTCGATCACGTAGATGATCGGCAGCTTCCAGAGCTCCGCCATGTTGAAGCTCTCGTAGACCTGGCCCTGGTTGGCCGCGCCGTCGCCGAAATAGGCCATGGCGACGCCGCCGTCGCCGGCATATTTGTGCTTGAAGGCAAGTCCGGTTCCAAGCGCGACCTGCGCGCCGACGATGCCGTGGCCGCCGTAGAAGCGGTGCTCGACGCTGAACATGTGCATCGAGCCGCCCTTGCCGCGGCTGATCCCCGCCTCGCGGCCGGTCAATTCGGCCATGATCACTTTGGGATCGATGCCGTAGGCGAGCATATGGCCATGGTCGCGATAGCCGGTGATGACGCTGTCCTTGCCGACCTCGAGCGCCGACTGGAGCCCGACGGCGACCGCCTCTTGGCCGATATAGAGGTGGCAGAAGCCGCCGATCAGGCCGAGGCCGTAAAGCTGGCCCGCGCGCTCCTCGAAGCGGCGGATGAGCAGCATCTGCTTGTAATAGTCGAGCAGCTCGTCGCGGGTCGCCTTGTACCTTTTTGGTTCAGGCGGCCGCTCGCGATTGGGCGCGGGCGGCGCGGCCCCGGGAGTCTGCTTCTTCGCCGCCCCGCGCGGTGCGGCGCCCTTCGACGATGCTGCCCTGGCCACTTCGATCCGGCCCTTTCCTCTCGGCTGTGACTGGCGCCCCTATGGCCGCAAACGGACCGGGGTGCAACCGGGGGACGACGTTACGGAAACCGGTGGACGGTTCAGCGGCGCGGCGCGACGGCGGGTGCGGCCGCGGGATCCGCGGGCAGCTCGACGATCACCTCGTCCGGACGGACGAGGCCGAGATTGCGGCGCACCATTTCTTCGGCGAGATCGGGATCGACGTTGCGCGGATCGAGGAGTTGCGCACGGTGCTGGAGCCGGTCGCGCTCGGTCTGGAGCTGGGCGAGCTGCGCCGCCTTTTCCGCCTTCGCGCGACGATAGTCGCCCCAGGAGAGGACGCCATTCTCGCCGACCACGGCATAGCCGACGAAGTTCGCGATCACGAGCAGCCCGAGCGCGGGCAGGATCGCCCGTTTCATCAGCTGCAAGGGATTGCGCATCGCCGTCATCGCGATGCCACAGAATCAGTAAAACCGCGTCGAATCAAGCCATTTGAGGCCGAACCCGAAAAAAACCGCCAACCCGATTCACCGGCCTCAATTCGACGCGAAAATCTCCCGGCCCGCATAGTGCGCGACCTCGCCCAGTTCCTCCTCGATCCGGAGCAGCTGATTGTACTTGGCGAGCCGGTCGGAGCGGGCGAGACTGCCGGTCTTGATCTGCCCGCAATTGGTGGCGACGGCGAGGTCGGCGATGGTCGTGTCCTCGGTCTCGCCCGAGCGGTGCGACATCACCGCGGTGTAGGCGGCGCGGTGCGCCATGTTCACCGCGTCCAGCGTCTCGGTGAGCGTGCCGATCTGGTTGACCTTGATCAGGATCGAGTTGGCGAGGCCGGTGTCGATGCCCATGCGCAGACGCTTCGGATTGGTGACGAAGAGGTCGTCGCCGACGAGTTGGACCTTGTCGCCGATCAGGGTCGTCAGCGCCTTCCAGCCGTCGAGGTCGTCCTCGCTCATCCCGTCCTCGATCGACAGGATCGGATAGTCGCGGGCGAGGCCGGCGAGATAGTCGGCCATCTCGGTCGGCGAGAGCACCTTGCCCTCCCCCTCCATCCGGTAGGCGCCGTCCCTGAAGAATTCGGTCGCCGCGCAGTCGAGCGCGAGGACGACGTCATCGCCGGGCGCGTAACCGGCCGCTTCCACTGACTGCATGATGAAGTCGAGTGCGTCGCGCGCCGAGGCGAGGTTCGGCGCGAAGCCGCCCTCGTCGCCGACCGCGGTGGCGAGGCCCGCATCGTGCAGCTTCTTCTTGAGGGTATGGAAGATCTCCGCGCCGCAGCGCAGCGCCTCGGAAAAGGTCGGCGCGCCGACCGGCATCACCATGAACTCCTGGAAGTCGATCGGATTGTCGGCATGGGCGCCGCCGTTCAGGATGTTCATCATCGGCACCGGCAGCGTGCTGGCCGCAACGCCGCCGACATAGCGGAAGAGCGGCAGCCCCCGCGCCTCGGCCGCCGCCTTCGCCGCCGCGAGGCTGACGCCGAGGATGGCATTGGCGCCGAGCCGCGACTTGTTCCCGGTCCCGTCGAGCTCGATCATCGCCGCATCGATCTCGCCCTGGTCCTCGGCCTCCAGGCCGATCACGGTGGCGGCGATCTCGCCATTCACCGCCTCGACCGCCGCCTCGACGCCCTTGCCGAGCCAGCGCGTCTTGTCGCCGTCGCGCTTCTCGACCGCCTCGTGCGCGCCGGTCGAGGCGCCCGACGGCACCGCCGCGCGGCCGAGGCTGCCGTCCTCCAGCAGGGCGTCGACCTCCACCGTCGGATTGCCGCGGCTGTCGAGAATCTGGCGGGCATGCAGGTGGACGATGGCTGTCATAATCGTTTCGGCCTCTTATCGAACGGGAGCGGGGCGACTATATGCGTCGAGGGCCGATTATCGGCCGGTGGCGGCACTTGCAACTTTCCTGTCCGGTGCCCGGAACGGAAGCGGCAAGGCACGTGTTTTCACCGGACGAGACGTTTCCAAGAGAGTGGAGGACCAGCATGCCCCGTCGCGACCCCGAACTTCCCGAAGGCACCGACAAGGTGGTGAACGGCGCGTCAGAAACCGGCGGCGGCTTCGTCGCCAAGAGCGGCGCGGCGCGCGATGCCAGCGACAAGCTGGTCCGCCAGGTCAGAGACCAGGTCACCACCCTGCGCGGCCAGGCGGGCGAGAAGCTGCGCGCCTATGCCGACGACGGCAAGGGCAAGGGCGCGACCCTGCTCGACGACATCAGCGCGGTGATCGAGGATGCGGCCAAGTCGATCGAGGAGCGGCTCGGCGCGGATTATGGCGGCTACGCCCATCGCGCCGCCGGCGCGGTGTCCGATTTTGCCGGCAAGGTCCGCGAGAAGAGCGTCGACGACATCGTCGACGACGCCAAGTCGGTCGTCCGCAAGAGCCCAGTCGTCGCAATCGCGGCGGCGGCGGTGGTCGGCTTCGCTTTGGTCCGCGTGCTGCGCACCGGTCTCGACGACGTGACCGGCGCCAAGCGCGGCGACGCGGCCAACGACGGAGACTGATCGCTTGGCGAACGGGGGGCCCGATCCGAAGGAGGAATCGATCGGCGATCTCGTCGGCCGGCTGGTCGAGGACGGGCGCGCCTATGCGGAAGCCGAGATCGAGCTCTACAAGACGATTGCCCGCTACCGTGCCGTGCGCGCCCGCAAGGCGCTGGTCGCGCTGGCGATCGGCTGGTTCCTGCTGTTCGCGGCGATGACCGCGCTGGTCATCGCCGCGATGGTCAGCCTTTCCCAGGCGATCGGGCCGTTGCTTGCCGGCTTCGTCGTCGGTGTGCCGCTGGCCGCCGGCGGCTATGCGCTGGCACGCTATGGCTGGACCGGCGTCAAGGGCCTCGGCCAGGACCCGCTGGAGCGCGCAGCGATCGAGCGCGGCGAGCAGCGGCCATGATCCTCGGGGAGATCGAGGACGCGAAACGTGCCGCGGAGCGGGCACGGCGGCGATTCGATGTCACCCTCGCCTCGGCGCAGGCACGGCTGCACCCCAATGCGCTCGCCGAAGAGGCGTGGGACGGGGTCAAGGGCAAGGGCGCCGAGATCGCCGACACTGCGGTCGAGGCGGTGAAAAGCCGTCCGGTCGCGGTCACTGCGACGCTCGGCGCCGTCGCGCTGTTTCTGGCGCGGGGCCCATTGAAACGGGCGGCCGCCCGCCTGATCTCGGGCGACGACGAGGAAGGATCGAACGCGGAAGACCGGAGTTGAACGGTTCGACGCGCGGCAAGGAGCTTTAGGTCATGGTTGCGAAGAAGACGAACGGCGGCGGCACCCCCGAGGCGAAGGCGGAGCAGAAGGGTCGCGCCGCCCGCGCGCTCGATACCGCCCGGTCGCGCACCCAGTCCGCCTATGAAGCGGCGCGCGAGCGGACCAGCGAGGTCACCGACCAGCTCGGCGTCTATCCGGTCGCCGCGGTGCTCGGCGGCCTCGCGATCGGCGCGCTGATCGGCGCGCTCGCGCCCCGCACCCGCCGCGAGACCGAATGGCTCGGCAAGACCGGCCACCGGCTGGTCGAGGCGGGCCGCGAGGCCGCGCGCAAGGGCATCGACGCCGGCCGCGCCCGCACCGACGAGATCACCGGCAAGGTCGTCCGCGCCGTCGGCGAGGCGGTCGGCTCTCGGGATTGATCCGGCGTCTGCAGGTGCCGGGTTGCGCCCTTGTTCGATCCGGCATAGGCGGCCGCGCATGAGCAAGCTTCACTTCGTGTTCGGCGGCCGGGTCAAGGATCCGCGCGGCCTCGATTTCGATCTCTCGACCATCGATATGGTCGGTCTCTATCCCGACTATGCGAGCGCCGTGGACGCCTGGCGCGGCAAGGCGCAGCGCACCGTGGACGATGCCGAAATGAAATATGTCGTGGTCCACCTCCACCGGCTGCTGGAGCCGGAGGCGGACGAAAAGAAGTAAGCCACCGGGACTTGCCCGCGCGCGCCCGTTCGGGAAGGGTGCGCCTCGTGCCCGCGTCTCCCGCAACGTCTTCCGGCTCCGGCTTCGCACCGCTCCGGCATCCCGTGTTCCGCGCGGTGTGGATCGCCAGCATGGCCTCCAATTTCGGGGGCATGATCCAGTCGGTCGGCGCCTCGTGGATGATGGCGTCGATCGCGACCTCGGCCGAGATGGTGGCGCTCGTCCAGACCTCGGTCACCTTGCCGATCATGCTGCTGTCGCTCGTCGCCGGAGCACTGGCCGACAATTTCGACCGGCGGCGGATGATGCTCGGCGCGCAGGTCTTCATGCTGGTCGTCTCGGCCGCGCTCTCCGCCTGCGCCTGGTTCGGGCTGATCACCCCCTGGCTGCTGCTCGCCTTCACCTTCCTGATCGGCTGCGGCACCGCATTCAACGGGCCGGCCTGGCAGGCCTCGGTCGGCGAGATGGTGCCGCGCGGCGACCTGCCCGGCGCGGTCGCGCTGAACAGCGCCGGCTTCAACATCGCTCGGAGCCTCGGTCCCGCGCTCGGCGGCGCGATCGTCGCCGCGGCCGGGGCGGCGGCGGCGTTCGCGATCAATGCGCTCAGCTATGTGGGGCTGGTCGCGGTGCTCGCGCGCTGGCGGCCGGACCTGCCGCCGCGCAAGTTGCCGCCCGAGCGGCTCGGCGTCGCGATCGGCGCGGGGTTGCGCTACGCCGCCATGTCGCCGGCGATCCGCGTGGTGCTGAGCCGTGCGTTGCTGTTCGGCATCGGCGCGAGCGCGGTGCCGGCGCTGATGCCGCTGATCGCGCGCGACGTGATCGCCGGCGGCCCGCTGACCTACGGCCTTCTGCTCGGCGCGTTCGGGGCAGGCGCGGTCGGCGGCGCGCTGGCGAGCGCGCGGTTGCGGCGTCGGTTCAATTCCGAGGCAATCGTACGGATCGCCTGCGCCGGATTCGCGCTGGCCGCGGCGCTGGCCGCGATCAGCACGCTCCTGCCGGCAACTATGGCCCTGCTGGCCCTGGCCGGCCTCTCCTGGGTGCTCGGCCTGTCGACCTTCAACGTGACGGTCCAGCTCCACTCGCCGCGCTGGGTCGTCGCTCGCGCCCTCTCGCTCTATCAGATGAGCGCGTTCGGCGGCATGGCGATCGGCAGCTGGGCCTGGGGCCGCACGGCGGAGGCGGGCTCGATCCGGATCGCGCTGTTCGGCGCGGCGGCCGTGCTGGCGGCGAGCGCGCTGCTCGGATTCTGGCGCTCGCTGCCGGCGGCCGCCGACGTCAACCTCGATCCCCTGCGCGAATGGGTGCCGCCCGATACCGCGGTGCCGATCGAATCGCGCAGCGGCCCGATCGTGGTGACGGTCGACTATCGCATCCGGGCGAGCGACATCCCCGCCTTCCTGTCCGCTATGGCCGAGCGGCGGCGGGTGCGGATTCGCGACGGCGCGCGGCACTGGTCGCTGATGCGTGACCTCGCCGATCCGGAGATCTGGATCGAGCGGTTCCAGACGCCGACCTGGGTCGACTATATCCGCCACAACAACCGCATCACCCAGGCCGATGCCGAGATCACCCAGCGGCTGCGCGCGCTCCACCAGGGACCGGAACCGCTGAAAATCCGCCGCATGGTCGAACGCCAGACCGGCTCGCTGCCGCACACGCGGGAACCGGGACCGCGCGAGATGGCCGATCCGGTTACGGATCCCAATCTCGGCCGGTAGGCCGCTCGTTTCGTTCTCGCCATGAATTGACGGCCCGGCAGGAGCGTTGCACCAAGACGCCTGGTGGGTGGCTCATGAGTCTTGAAAGGAACAGGCGATGATCTACCTGCTTGCCACCCTGATCGGCGTGGTTGCCGGGCTCCGCGCGATGACGGCGCCCGCAGCCGTCAGCATCGGCGCGTGGCTTGGCCTTTTCTCGCTCGCCGGAACGCCATTGGCATTCATGGCGTCATGCTGGGCGGCCATCCTCTTCGCGCTTCTGGCCGTCGGTGAACTGGTCACCGATCAGCTCGCCCGAACGCCCAGCCGCAAGGTGCCGATCCAGTTCGGCGCGCGGCTGCTGACCGGCGGGCTCTCGGGCGCCACGATCGGCGCAACGGCTGGGCTGCTGATCCCCGGCCTGATCGCCGGCATCGTCGGAGCCGTGATCGGCACCTATGGCGGCGCCGCGCTCCGGTCCGCTCTCGCCGCGCGCTTCGGCCGCGACCTGCCGGCTGCGCTGGTCGAGGACGTGATCGCGGTCGGCGGCGCGGCGCTGATCGTTTGCGCGCTGTGAGCGCGCGCGCCTTCGACGCGATCGTCATCGGCGCCGGCCAGGCCGGGCCGTCGCTCGCCGGACGCCTCAACGATGCCGGCATGACGGTCGCGCTGGCCGAGCGCCACCTGATTGGCGGCACCTGCGTCAACACCGGCTGCATGCCGACCAAGGCGCTGGTCGCCAGCGCCTATGCCGCCCACCTGGCCCGGCGGGCCGCCGATTACGGCGTGATCGTGCCGGAGGTCGGCATCGATTACGCCAAGGTCCACGCCCGCGCGCATCAGGTGACTCTGAACGCGCGCACCAACAACGAGAAATGGCTCGCCGGGATGGAGCGGCTCACCCTCTATCACGAACATGCCCGCTTCGAAGGACCGAATGCTGTCCGTGTCGGCGGCGACCTGATCACCGCACCACGCATCTTCATCAATGTCGGCGGCCGCGCGAACGTCCCGGACTTCCCCGGCGTCGGCGAGGTGCCGCACCTCGACAACAGCTCGATTCTCGCGCTCGAGGAGCTGCCCCGCCACCTGATCGTCGTCGGCGGCTCCTATGTCGGGCTGGAGTTCGGCCAGATCTTCCGCCGCTTCGGCACCGAGGTCACGATTGTCGAGAAGGCCGACCGGCTGATCGGCCGCGAGGACCCGGTCATCTCCGACACGATCCGCCAGATCCTCGAGGACGAGGGCATCAACATCCGCCTCAAGGCCGAATGCATCAGCCTCATCGCCCATCCGGACGGTCCGGCGATCGGCGTCGACTGCCGGGAAGGGCCACCGGTCGCGGTCGGAAGCCACATCCTGCTCGCCGTCGGGCGCCGGCCGAACACGGACGATCTCGGTCTGGAGGCCGCCGGCATCACCGCCGACGCGCGCGGCTACATTACGGTCAATGACAGGCTGGAGACCAGTGTGCCCGGCATCTGGGCGATCGGCGACTGCAACGGCCGCGGCGCCTTCACCCACACCTCGTACAACGATTACGAGATCGTAGCGGCCAACCTGCTCGACGGCCAGGATCGCGGCCTCCACCAGCGCCTCCCCGGCTATGCGCTCTACACCGATCCGCCGCTCGGCCGGGTCGGCATGACCGAAACCGAGGCGCGCAAGTCCGGACGGCCGCTGCTCGTCTCCTCGCGGCCGATGACCCGCGTCGGCCGCGCCATAGAGAAGGGCGAGACCAAGGGCCTGATGACCATGGTCGCCGACGCGGAAACCCGCCGCATCCTCGGCGCGGCGATCCTCGGCGCCGGCGGCGACGAGGCGATCCACGGCATCCTCGACATGATGAATGCCGACCAGACGATCGATGCGCTGCGCTGGGCGGTGCCGATCCACCCGACCGTCTCCGAGCTCATCCCTACCCTGATCGGCGACCTCAGACCGGCCTGATCCGGCTTGCAGGCCCGGACGGCCCCCGCCTAGGATACGGGGACGAAAGGGGGAATCACGCAGGCATGACAGTCAAGCCGCCGATCGGACCGGGCAAGCCCGACATGGCGGCGGACCTTCCCGCGCCCGACCCCGCAGCCTTCGCCGAGGCGCACCGTCGCCTGCTGGCCGATGAATCCATCCAGTTCCGGATGGAGCCGTTCACCCCGCCTGATCCGCCGGACATGCCCGAGTGGTCGGGATCGATGGGCAATTTCATCCGGACCATCTGGCCGGTGGTCGAAATCCTGTTCTGGGCCGCGGTCGCGGCGTTCGTGCTCTACATCCTCTACGCGCTCTACCTGCGTTTCTCGGGCTCGGAATGGCCCTGGCGCAAGCCGCCGGCCGAAGCGCCGGACGAGAGCTGGCGGCCGGAGGAGGCGCCGGCGCGGCAATTGCTGAGCGAGGCGGACGCGCTCGCCGCCCGCGGTCTCTATTCGGAGGCCGCGCACCTGCTGCTCTTCCGCAGCATCGAGGATATCGACCAGCGCCGCCCGGAGCTCGTCCGCCCCGCCCTCACCAGCCGCGACATCGCCGCGCTGCCGGCGATTCCGGACCGGCCGCGCGGCGCCTTCGCGCGGATCGCGGCGATGGTCGAGCGCAGCCTGTTCGCGCGCCGCCCGCTCGGCGCCGACGACTGGCGTGACTGCCGCGCGGCCTATGAGGACTTCGCCTTCGCCGACGGGTGGCGCGGATGAGCAAGGCGGCCAATCCGTTCAATCCGAAGCTGGTCTTCGGCCTGATCGCGGCAGGGATTGCAGGCTTTGCCGCTTTGCTCCTGCTGCTGGCCTACGGGAGCAATCTCGGTACCCCGCGCGACGGGAGAGCACATGTCCTGTCGGTCTCGGCGACCGGGTTCAAGGGGCTGGTGACGCTCGTCGGCGCCTTCCGCGAGACGCGGATCATCCGCGACGCCTCCGACGTCTATTCGGAGAATCTGCTGGTGGTGTCGATCGAGCCGGCCACCAACGCCGCACAGCTCACCCAGCTGCTGGAGCGCCGGCAGGGCCGCGCGACGCTGCTCATCCTGCCGAAATGGGTGACCGTGCCCGATCCCGGGCATCGCGGCTGGGTACGCCGCATCGGCACCGGCGTGCCGGTTCCGGCGATCGCCGCGCTGGGCAAGGACCTGCGGGTCGCGCCCTGGCGGAACCCGGCGACGCGCACCGCCTATGGCCGGGACTTTCTCGAAGGGCTGAGTCTGTCGATGCCGGACTCGGCCCAGGTCGTCTCAGGGACGATGTTGGCGCCGCTGGTGCGCCTCTCAAGCGGTGATGCGCTGGTCGCGCGGATCGGCAATCAGCCGCACTACATCGTCGCCGATCCCGATCTGCTCAACAATCAGGGCCTCGCCGACCCGGCCCGCGCGCGCGCCGCGGTGACGCTGATCGACGCGCTCAACGCCACCGGCGCGACGGGCGTCGATTTCGACGTCACGACGAATGGCCTCGGCGCCGACAATTCGCCCAACCTGCTGCGCCTCGCCTTCGAACCGCCCTTCCTCGCCATGACGCTGGCGCTGGTCATCGCCGCCCTGCTCGCCGGCCTCCACGGCGCCTTTCGCTTCGGCCCCGCGCGGACCGAGGAGCGGGCGATCCCGCTCGGCAAGGCGGCGCTGGTCGAGAACAGCGCGGGCCTCATCCGGCTCGCGGGGCGCGAAGCCAATCTCGGCGGTGCCTATGCCGACGTGCTGCGGCAGGAAACCGCCCGCGCCGCCAATGCGCCCGCCTGGCTGCAGGACGAGGCGCTTGATGCCTATCTCGACCGGATGAACCGTGGCCATGAGCCGTTCAGCGCGCTCGCCGGCCGCCTCGCTCTCGCCCGCGACCGCCCCAGCCTGATGCAGGCGGCGCGCGCCCTCTATCAATGGAAGAAGGATACCCTCCCGTGAATGTAGCCGAGGTGAAGGGACTGGCGGACGAGATCCGCGCCGAAGTGGCCAAGGCGATCGTCGGCCAGGACGATGCGGTCGAGCTGATGCTGATCGCCCTGTTCGCCTCGGGCCATATCCTGCTCGAAGGCCCGCCGGGCACCGCCAAGACCTTCCTCGCCCAATGTTTCGCACGGGTGCTCGGCCTCGATTTCGGCCGCGTCCAGTTCACGCCGGACCTGATGCCGGGCGACATCCTCGGCTCCAACCTGTTCAACTTCCAGACCAGCCAGTTCACGCTGACTCGGGGCCCGATCTTCTGCGACATCCTGCTCGCCGACGAGATCAACCGCACGCCGCCCAAGACACAGGCCGCCCTGCTGGAGGCGATGCAGGAGCGCGCCGTCACCATCGATGGCGAGACCTACAAGCTGGGCGAGCGCTTCATGGTCATTGCGACCCAGAATCCGATCGAGCAGCAGGGCGTCTATCCGCTGCCCGAGGCGCAGCTCGACCGGTTCCTGTTCAAGCATGTGATGGGCTATCCGTCGGCGGAGGAGGAGCGCAGGATCGTGGCCAGCCACGGCGCCCGCTTCGGCTCGCCCAAGGCCGCCGACTGGGGCATCCAGCAGAAGGTCGGCGCCGGCCGTCTCGCCGAGGCGGTGGCCGCGGTGGCGGCGGTGCCGATGGTCGGCGAGGTGGTCGACTATATCGTCGCCCTGGTCCGCGCGACCCGCGAAGCGCCGGACCTGGAAGGCGGCGCCTCACCCCGTGCGGCGGCGATGCTCGCCGGCGCGGCGCGGGCGCGGGCGGCGCTGGACGGGCGCGACTATGTCATCCCCGACGACGTCAAGGTGCTCGCCCCGCCGGCGCTCCGGCACCGCATCCTGCTCTCCGCCGCGGCCGAAATCGAGGGCCGGCCGGTCGAAAGCGTCATCACCCGCCTGATCGACGATGTCGGGGCGCCGCGGTGAGACGGGAACGCGCCAATTCCTCCCCGGTACGGGGAGGGGGACCATGCGAAGCATGGTGGAGGGGCTGGCACGAATGCTGAGAGGAACCGCCTCAGCCGTTGGAAAGGCGCGCAAGCTGCGCAGAAATCTCACCCTCCCCGAGGGTCTGCTCTGGCGCGAGTTGAGAAAACGACAGACCGGCTTTCGCTTTCGAAAACAGCATCCCGCAGGGCCTTTCGTACTCGACTTCGCCTGCCTGGAGGCGAAGCTGGCGATCGAGATCGATGGCGAAGTACATGATCGCGGGGGCCGGCCGGTCCGCGACCACACGCGCGACGAATGGCTGGCGAACCAGGGTTTCCGCACCCTGCGCATTCCGGCTCGCGAGGTGCTGAAGGATATCGGTGCGGTGGTCACTCATATTCTGACTCAGTGCCGGCCCCTCCACCACGACGCTGCGCGTCGCGGTCCCCCTCCCCGTTCCGGGGAGGAACTATGATCTACCCGACCCGCCTGGCCGTGCTGCTCGCCGCCGCGGTGGCGCCGGTGGCGCTGCTGATCGGCATCTTCTTTCCCGCCTTCTGGACGGCGGGGCTCGCCCTGCTGGTCGCGCTGGCCGCGGCCGCCGCGGTCGATGTCTTCGTCGGCGCCGGCGCGCGGAGCGTCGAGGTCGCCTGCGAGGGTCCGGGCGCGGTCGGCGTCGGCGAGAGTTTCGCGGTTCTCGTCCGCGCGCATTTCAAGGCAGCCGCACCCGGCGCCGTCGAGGTCGCGCTCGGCGCCTCGGGCCCGGTCTCGGCGCCGCTCGGCTGGCGCGCCGGGGCGGAGATGGCGAAGACGGGCGGGACGGCGGCGGTCGTGCTCAAGGCCGAGCGGCGGGGCACGGCGACGCTCGACGCCGTCTGGGCGCGCTGGCGGGGTCCGCTCGGGCTGGTCTGGAGGCAACGCCAGCTCGCGCTCGACCAGCCGGTGCTGATCAGCCCCGACATCCGCCCGGTCCGCGAGCAGGCGCCCAGGCTCATCAACCGCGATGCGCTCCATGGCATGATCGCCCAGATGCAGGTCGGCGAAGGCGCCGAGTTCGAGGCGCTGGCCGACTACCGCCAGGGCATGGACCGGCGGGCGATCGACTGGAAGACGTCGGCCCGCCACACCCATCTCGTCGCCAAGGAATATCGCACCGAGCGCAACAACAACATCGTGATGGCGCTCGATACCGGCCGGGCGATGTGCGAGCCGCACGGCGGCATGCCGCGGATCGACCGTGCGGTCTCGGCGGCCCTGCTCACCGCCTATATCGCATTGAAGGACGGCGACCGCGTCGGCCTGTTCGCCTTCGATTCCCGCCCGCGTGCGTCGAGCAAGCCGATCTCGGGCCCGCGCGCCTTCGCGATGCTTCAGCGGGTGGCGGCCGGGATCGACTATTCGGACCATGAGACCAATTACACGCTCGGCATCGCGACTCTCGCCGAGAGTCTCGCTCGCCGTTCGCTGATCGTCATCTTCACGGAGTTCGCCGACTCGATCAGCGCGGAGCTGATGCTGGAATCCGTCGGCACGCTGCTGAAGCGCCACCTCGTCCTGTTCGTCGTGCTGCGCGACGAGGAGTTGGAAGGCTTCACCGCCGCCGAGCCGGCCGAGCCCGACGACATCAGCCGCGCCGTCACCGCCTCGCTGCTGCTGCGGGAGCGGCGGCTGGTCCTCACCAGGCTTCGCCATCTCGGCGTCCATCTCGTCGAGGCGACCGGCGACCAGGCGGGGCCGGCGCTGGTCAACGCCTATCTCGATCTCAAGCGGAGGGCGCTGCTGTGAGCACCGCGCCCGACATCGCCCTCCTCCCCGCCGACACCCGCCGCTTCCGGGCCGCGCGGGAGGCCGACTGGCGCCGGCTGGAGGACATATTGACGCGCGCCGAGAAAGGATCGCTCCGCAAGCTTCCGGACGAGGACCTGCTCGCGCTCCCGATCCTCTATCGCGGCGCGCTCTCGGCCCTTTCGGTGGCGCGCGAGACCTCGCTCGACCTCGAGCTCGTCAACTATCTCGAGGGCCTGTGCGCCCGCGCCTATTTCTTCGTCTACGGCGTACGTACCACCGCGGCCGCGCGGATCGGCGCCTTCTTCGCGCGCGACTGGCCGGCGGCCGTTCGGGGGCTCTGGAAGGAGACTTTGATCTCCGGCCTGCTCATGCTGATCGGCGCGCTCGCCGGCTACATGCTCGTTTCCTCCGATCCGAGCTGGTACGACGGCTTCGTGCCGTCCGGGCTGGCGGGCGGCCGCGATTTCGGCGCCTCGGCCGCGGCGCTGCGCGAGACGCTCTATCATGACGAGGGCACGAGCGGCCTGAGCGTCTTCGCGACCTACCTCTTCACCCACAACAGCCAGGTCTCGATCATGTGCTTCGCGCTCGGCTTCGCCTTCGGCGTGCCGACGGCGATGCTGATCGTCCACAACGGCACGATGCTGGGCGCGATCCTCGCGCTCTTCGCCTCGCGCGATCTCGGGTTCGAGATGGGCGGCTGGCTGATCATCCACGGCTCGACCGAGCTGTTCGCGATCGTGCTCGCCGGCGCGGCCGGATTCCGGATCGGCTGGAGCGTGGTCTTCCCGGGCGAGAAGACCCGCCTCGCCGCCGCCGCGGACTCCGGCCGCTCGGCCGCGGTGGTGATGGGGGGGGTCGTCGTCATGCTGCTCGTCGCCGGCCTGCTCGAAGGCTTCGGCCGCCAGCTCGTCACCGACGACATGACCCGCTACGCGGTCGGCGGCGCCATGCTGCTCGTCTGGCTCGGCTATTTCTACGTGCCGCGGGGGCCGGCCAATGGCTGAGTTCGCCGCCGTCAACCGCCGCGCCCTCACCGGACGCCGCCGCACCCTGGTGACGCCGGAGGGGGTCGACCTCAGCCTCAGCCTCGGCGAGTTCGGCCAGCGCGCCGGTGCCTTCCTGATCGATCTCATCGTGATGGTGCTGATCCTGGTCGGCTTCTCGCTGCTCGTCCTCACCTTCATCTCGAGCATCGGCGCGCAGGGATTCGAGATTGCCGCGGTGATCTGGCTGCTGGGCTTCTTCCTGCTGCGGAACTTCTACTTCATCGTGATGGAAATGGGGCCGCGCGCCGCGACCTGGGGCAAGCGCGCGGTCGGCCTGCGCGTCATCGCGCGCAGCGGCGAGCGGCTCATCGCCGACCGCGTCGTGGCGCGCAACCTCATGCGGGAGATCGAATTCTACCTCCCCCTCTCCTTCCTCGGCTACAATGCGGCGGAAGGCAGCGGCAGCGGCCTCGTCGCGCTGGCCGGGCTCGCCTGGACGGCGATCTTCATCTTCTTCCCGCTGTTCAACCAGGATCGGCTGCGGGTCGGCGACCTGCTCGCGGGGACCTGGGTGGTGAATGTGCCGAAGCGCAAGCTGAGCGTCGACCGGCTGCAGGCCGAGCGGCCGCAGGAGAGCTTCAGCTTCACCGACGCGCAGCTCGACGTCTACGGCATCTACGAGCTGCAGACGCTGGAACAGGTACTACGCGACGACAATGCCGAGACGATCGCCACCGTCGCCGCGACGATCCGGCACAAGATCGAGACGACGATGCTCGGCGCCGACCGCGATTTCCTGATCGCCTATTACGACGCCGCCCGCGCGAAGATGGAGCGCGGCCTGCTGTTCGGCAAACGGCGCGAGGACAAGTTCGACCGCACCGCGCTCCGGCTGAAAGGGCCTGGCTGATCCGTCACCCCAGCGAAGGCTGGGGTCTCAGCGAAAAAAGACCTCGACCTCTGGTCCCGAGATGCCAGCCTTTTGCTGGCATGACGGAAAGGGCTCAATCCCCTGTGATGTGCGGCTTGCCGACGTCGCCCTTGCCGACGGTGTGCGCGGCCATTTCCAGCATGCGGTCGAGGCTCTTCTTCGCCTCGAGCCGCAGGCTCTCTGCCATCTCGATGCGCGGCTCCAGGTCGCGCAGCGCCACGTAGAGCTTCTCCAGCGTGTTCAGCGCCATATACGGACACATGTTGCAGTTGCAGTTCCCGTCCGCGCCGGGGGCGCCGATGAAGGTCTTGTCCGGCGCCGCTTTCTCCATCTGGTGGATGATGTGCGGCTCGGTGGCGACGATGAAGATGTCCCCTTCCGCCTCCAGCGCATATTTGAGGATGCCCGAGGTCGCGCCGACATAGTCGGCATGGTCGAGGATGTGGCCGGGACATTCGGGATGGGCGAGCACCGGCGCGCCCGGATACTGCGCCTTGAGCTTGAGCAGCTCGGTCTCCGAGAAGGCCTCGTGGACGATGCAGGTGCCCGGCCAGAGCAGCATGTCGCGCCCCGTCTTGCGCGCGAGCCAGCCGCCGAGATGCTTGTCCGGGCCGAAGATGATCTTCTGGCTCTCGGGGATCTGGGCGAGGATCGTCTCGGCGGACGAGCTGGTGACGATGATGTCGCTCAGCGCTTTCACCTCGGCTGAGCTGTTGATATAGGTGAGCGCGATATGGTCCGGGTGGGCCTCGCGGAACGCCCGGAACTGGTCCGGCGGACAGCTGTCCTCCAGGCTGCAGCCGGCATTCATGTCGGGCAGCACGACGATCTTGTCGGGCGAGAGGATCTTGGCGGTCTCGGCCATGAAGCGCACGCCGCAGAAGGCGATCACCTCGGCGTCGGTCGCCTGCGCCTTGCGGCTGAGATCGAGGCTGTCGCCGACGAAATCGGCGAGATCCTGGATTTCGGGGGCCTGATAGTAGTGGGCGAGGACGACGGCCTTGCGCTCGACGCGCAGGCGATCGATCTCGGCGCGGACGTCGAGGCCCTTCAGGACTGGATTGGGTGCGTTCATTTCTGGGCCTCTCCCTGCCCGGGTTGACTGGGTGGCGGGCCGGCCCGCCGGTCGTCGATCACATCCTCGGTCCGGCGCGGCCGGTCGAGGAAGGCAGCCTCCTCCTGGCCGGACGGCCCCACGAACCGCACCGCGACGCTGGCGTCAATCCCCGCGGCGCGCAGCGGCATCGCGAAGCTCCGTGCCACCGAGCGCATCGCCGCCTCGCGCGCCCGGGTCATCGGCCCGGTCTCGCGCGCCTGGCGCATCAGCTCGTCCTGGGCGCGGCGCCGGTTGGTCTCGTCGAGCGTTTCTTCCGCATCGGTGATCGCCATCAGGAAGCCGCCTTCCGCATATTCATTCACCTGGTTGAGGTCGATCTGCGGACCCGACATTTCAAGGGGCGGAAGCGTCACGCTGAGCGTCCGCGTCGCCGAGTTCCACGAGAGATTCTCGCGCCGGAGCCGGGAGAGGTCGACGCCGTAGCGCACATCGCCCGGCATGATCAGTGTCTTGCGCGCAGTCAGGCCCATGCGGCTCTCGGTGGAGGTCACGATGGCCACGAAGCGGGCGGTGAACAGCGTCAGCCGCCCCTGCTCGCGCACCGACAGCAGCGTCGCATCGGCCAGCCGCTCGGGATCGGGCCGAGCAGCTTCGGACGCGGGCCTCAGAACATAGCCCAGCAGCAGGCCGGCCAGCAGCGCAACGATCGCAG
The DNA here is from genome assembly GCF_031157375.1 of Sphingosinicella sp. LHD-64. GTDB lineage: Bacteria > Pseudomonadota > Alphaproteobacteria > Sphingomonadales > Sphingomonadaceae > Allosphingosinicella. The sequence continues at coordinate 540,637 of NZ_JAVIFV010000004.1, read as the reverse complement.
CGGCCGGCCAGGCGAAGGGCCTCAGGCGGCCAGGGTCCACCGCTCCCCCTCCGCTTTGACGAGCCCGCGCCGCTCCAGATCGAGGAGATGGGCGAGCACCGACCGCCCCGCCGCGCCATGCAGCCGCGGATCGACGTCGCGGTACATGGTCGCGACCATCGCCGGAATGCGGTCCTCGCCCTCGCCCAGCCGCGCCAGGATCTGCTTCTCGCGCATCCGCCGATGGGTGACCAGAGCGCGGACATGCGCGCGTGGTTTCTCGACCGCAGGGCCGTGCGCCGGAAAATACACCCTGTCGTCGCGCTTCAGCAGCGTGTCGAGGCTGGCGAAATAGGCGGTCATGTCCCCGTCCGGCGGCGCGATCACGGTGGTCGACCAGCCCATCACATGATCGCCGGTGAACAGCACACCCTCCCCTTCCAGCGCGAAGCAGAGATGGTTGGAGGTATGCCCCGGTGTCGCCACCGCGGTCAGCGTCCAGTCGCCGCCGCTCACCTGTTCGCCGTCGGCCAGCGCGCGATCGGGCCGATAGTCGAAATCGAACGCCGCGTCGGCGCGCGGTCCGTCGTCGGGAATCGCCAGCGGCGCACAGCCGATGATCGGCGCGCCGGTGGCCTTCGTCAGCGCCCGGCTCGCCGGGCTGTGATCATGATGGGTGTGGGTGCACAGGATCGCGACGATGCGCTCGCCCCCGGTGGCGGCGAGGATCGTCGCGACATGCGCGGCGAGGTCCGGCCCCGGATCGATCACCGCGACCTCGCCATGGCCGACGAGATAGGTCTGGGTGCCGGTATAGGTGAACGGCGACGGGTTGCCCGCAAGCAGCCGCCGCACCTTCGGATGCACATCCTCGACCTTGCCGGTGGGCCAGTCCTCCATGTCGGCCATGTGGCACCGCCCGGACCGAAAATGAAGATATGTCGGGGAATCTTACACCCGCGGGACACGGTTAATGCCGGTTCACCATGAAAAGCATGGATTTCTGCGGCTTTCCGGAACTGGCACGCAGCCTGTATCTGTTCCGGCGTCCACGGTTCCACTTCCCGGGCGGGCCAGCGCTTTCCTCCGGTCGCGCGGCCCGCCCTTGGTTTTTCTATGCCGCGGCGGCCGCGGCAATCGCCCGCATCTTCTCCGCCGTTTCCGGATTGGCCGGAAAGAAGGCCTCGATCGCGATCTCCGACAGCGTGACTTCGACCGGCGTGCCGAACATGGTGGTCGTCGAGAAGAAGGAGAGCGGCCCCAGCGGCGAATCCATCTCCATCGGCACGACGATGGCCGTGGATTCCTCCCACGGCGCCTTGCTCGCCGGGGCCGGATAGCCGCGGAGCTCGTCGCGCAGCTCTTCCAGCACCGGATCGGCGCTCGCCCAGATCTGGCCGTCGAGCCGCTCCAGCAGGTGTCGCTTCCACTCGCCGAGATTGCGGATGCGCGGCGCCAGTCCTTCGGGGTGAAGGCTGAGGCGCAGCACGTTGCAGGGAGGGTCGCGGAGGTGCTGCGCGACGCCTTCGAGCAGCAGCGGCACCACCGCATTGTGGGCGATGAAGGTCCAGTGCCGGTCGACGGCAAGCGCCGGATAGGGCACGTGGCCGTCCAGGATCCGCTGCACGGCGATGCGGGCCGATTCGAGCTCGGGATCGTCGAGGCTGCGCTCGCGATAGGCCGGCGCGAAGCCCGCCGCGAGCAGCAGCGCATTGCACCCGCGCAACGGGAGTGACAGGCACTCGGCGAGCCGCATCACCATCTCGCGCGAGGGGCGCGAGCGTCCGGTCTCGATGAAGCTCAGATGGCGGGCGGAGATGTCGGCTTCGAGGGCGAGATCGAGCTGGCTCAGATGACGCCGTTGGCGCCAGGCGCGAAGCTGGTCGCCGAAGCTCTGCTGATCGATGGGCTTGGTCATGCGCTCCTTCCTGCCGCATTCGAACCGCGTGCGCCACTACCCGTCAGGTAATCGACGGCGTTCCGTTCGAGGGAGCATGATTGCGTCATCCGGGGCACATCGGCCCCAAGCACAGGAGGACGACATGCAGATCACCCTTTTCCTGAAGCGCGTGCTTCTTCTCGACGCGGCGAGCTGCCTCGGCATGGGCGCCATGCTGATCTTCGGCGCCGATTTGCTGAGCGGGCCGTTCGGCATGTCGGCCGCCTTGCTCGAAGGGGCCGGAATCGCGCTGCTGCCGATCGGGCTCTACATGGGCTGGCTGGGCCTTCGGCTGAACGCAGCCGCGATGTTCGTCTGGTTGGTGATCCTCGGCAATGCCGCCTGGGTCGCCAAGAGCCTCGCCCTCGCCTTCGGCCATCCCGAAATCACGCCGCTCGGCATCGCCTTCGTGACCAGCCAGGCGGCGTTCGTTCTGCTGATGGCGATTCTGGAATATACGGGGGTCCGCAGAGCGACCGCGACGGCGTGACCTTATACCGTCATTGCGAGCGCAGCGAAGCAATCCAGTGCGGCCTCCGACGCCCGCTGGATTGCTTCGTCGCTACGCTTCTCGCAATGACGATTGACTGTACGTTCAGGACGCCTGTTTCAGCCCGCCGACCAGCTCCTGAAGCTCGCCGGCCTGGAACATCTCCATCATGATGTCCGATCCGCCGACGAACTCGCCCTTCACGTAGAGCTGCGGGATCGTCGGCCAGTCGGAATAGTCCTTGATCCCCTGGCGGATCTCCGCGTCCTGGAGCACGTCGACCGTCTCGAACGCGACGCCGAGATGGTCGAGGATCGCCACCGCCCGCGACGAGAAGCCGCATTGCGGGAACAGGGCGGTGCCCTTCATGAACAGGACGATGTCGTTCGACTTGACGATCTCGTCGATGCGGGTGCTGGCGTCGCTCATGGTCTCTTCCTTCATTCCGGCACGGCGGTGCTGAGCTTGAGCGCGTGCAGCTCGTTGCCCATGCGTCCGCCCAGTGCCTCGTAGACGCGCCGCTGCTGCTGGACGCGCGATTGGCCCCTGAAGCTCTCCGAGACGACGCGCGCCTCGTAATGATCGCCGTCGCCCGCCAGATCGACGATCTCGACATGCGCGTCCGGAATGCCCTCCCGGATCAGCGCCTCGATCGCATCGGCGGCCATCGGCATCGGCCCGTTACTCCATCGTCTCGATGAAGTGACGCCGCGCCTCGACCGTCTTGTGCTCGAGCTGCTCGCGGATCGCCCCATCGTCGATCTCGACACCGGCAGAGGTCAGGTCGCCGAGCAGCTTGCGCACCACGTCGTCGTCGCCCGCTTCCTCGAAATCGGCACGGATCACGTCGCGTGCATAGGCGTCGGCCTCGGCCTCGGTCAGGCCCATCTTCTTGGCGGCCCATTGGCCGAGCAGCCGGTTGCGCCGCGCGACGACCTTGAACTGCAGTTCCTGATCGCGGGCATATTTGGTTTCGAACGCGCGCTGGCGATCGTCGAACGTGGTCATGGCGGCCCCTTGGCTGTCGAATGTCGGGTGTCAGATAGGGGCGCGCGCGCCGGGGCGCAACGGCTTCGAACCCCGGGCGTCAATCCATCGTGACGACCAGTTTCCCCACCGCCTGGCGCGCCGCCATGTGGGCGATCGCCTTTGCCCCCTCCGCCAATGGCCAGGTGCGGCTGACCTTCGGCGCGATCCGGCCCTCGTCCCACAATTTAAAGAGCGTCTGGATATGCGCCGCATTGGCCTTGGGATCGCGGGCCGCGAACGCGCCCCAGAAGACGCCGCGCACGTCGCAGCTCTTGAGCAAAGTGAGGTTGAGCGGCAGCTTCGGGATGCCCGCCGGGAAGCCGACGACGAGCAGCCGCCCCTCCCAGCCCAGCGAGCGCAGCGCGGCCTCGGTATAATCGCCGCCGACCGGGTCATAGACCACGTCCGCGCCGTTCGGCCCGACCGCGTCCTTGAACTGCTGCGCCAGCGCCTTGGCGCCGTCCTTATCGAACGGGCCGCGCGGGTAGACGATCGCGTCGTCCGCGCCGGCCGCCCGGGCGGCTTCGGCTTTCTCGTCCGACGAAACGGCGGCGACCACCCGCGCGCCGAAGGCCTTGCCGAGCTCGATCGCCGCCAGGCCGACGCCGCCGGCCGCGCCGAGCACCAGCAGGGTCTCGCCGGCCTTGAGCCGTCCGCGGTCGAGCAGCGCATGGATGGTCGTGCCGTAGGTCAGGATCAGCGCCGATCCGTCGGCGAAGCTGCGCCCTTCGGGCAGCGGCAGCGCCTTCTTCGCGTCGACCAGCACCTTCTCGGCGAGGCCGCCATGGCCGAGCATCGCGATCAGCCGGTCGCCCGGAGCCCAGCCGGCAACGCCCTCCCCCATTGCGGCGACGGTGCCGGCGATTTCGCCGCCCGGCGCGAACGGGCGTGGCGGCTTGAACTGGTATTTGTCCTCGATGATCAGCACGTCGGGATAGTTGATCGCGCAGGCCTTCACGTCGACGAGCAGCTGGCCCGGCCCCGGGACTGGAGCGGGAATGTCGGCAAGCTCCAGCGTTTCCGGGCCGCCGGCGGCACGGGATAGCAGTGCCTTCATCGCGCCGACTCGGGAAAGGCCGGCAGCCTGGCCACATCATTCGCCTCATGCTGGATGATCAGCTCGGCATTGAGGCTGCGGGCGATGGAGAGCAGCCGGTCCGACGACGCGAGCGTGTCGGCGCGGTCGGTGTTGAAGCTCGGCACCCCATTGTTGCGGACCTGTTCGGTGAAGTGGAACTGGTCGCCGCTGAGCAGCACCGGCGCCCTGCCGCGCAGGCGCACCAGCAAAGCGTGGTGGCCGGGCGTATGGCCGGGCATGTCGAGCATCACGACGCTGCCGTCGCCGAACACGTCGTGGTCCCGCGCCACCGGCTCTGCGGTGCCGCCGCCGTCGATCCAGTGGCGGAACGGCGTGGCGAGGCCCTCGGGCCCCTGCCCGCTACGCAGGACCTCCCAGTCTTCGGCGCCGATCAGCAAGGTCGCGCCGGGAAAGTCGGCGAGCTGGCCGGTGTGATCGAAATGGAAATGGCTGATGCCGACGAAATTGATCTGCTCCGGCCGCACGTTGATCCGGGCGAGCTGCGGCCCGATCCGTTCGCGCAGGGTCATGCGAAACACGCCCTGCTCGACGGTCTGGCCAAGCATGCGGGGAGCGAGGCCGGTGTCCCAGAGCAGGTACCGGTCGCCGTGGCGGATCAGGTAGCAGCTGTCGACCAGCCGCTTCTGCCGGCCTTCGTACAGGTAGCTGTCCGAGAATACGTTGAGGTTGGTGACCAGAATCTCGCCGCAGTCGAGCCGCCAGATTTCCGGCCCCGCGGCGCTCGTATCCTGCGCGGCGGCGGGCGTGAGCGCGAGGGCGAGGCTGCCGAGAGCCGCTCCGAATATCCGTTTCAGCATATGTCCTCCCTGTTCGAGCCGGCGCTTCAGGCCGTCGTCGATTCCTTGGGAGAGACATAGGTTGGGTCGTGGGCGAAGGGCAATGTCCCGCCGGCTACGAGCGCAGCCAGCACCGCAGCAAAATCGGTGCGGCAGCGAAAACCGATCATCTGCTCCGCCTTCGACGGATCGTAGATCCGGTCGATATGGTCGGGCAGCCGCCAGCCGCGCCGCGCGTAGAGCTCCGCGGCGTGCGGGAAATGGCGCGCGATCACCGCCGGGGCGTCGCGGATCAGCTCCTCCGCCTCGTCCGGATGAAAGGGCGGCGGCGCCGACAGGACGAAGGTCTCGCAGCCGAGCGACGGCGCCCGCTCCAGTGCCACGACATGGGCTTCGGCGGCATCCTCGACCGTCAGGCGGCGGTGCAGAAATTCGTTCGCCTTGATGTTCTCGCCGGAGAGATGACGGTGCGTATCGTCCTCCTCCGGAAAGAAGCGGCCGGTGCGCAGGATCGCGATGCCAATGCCGTGCGCGCGGTGGAACAGCGGGCAGAGCTGCTCTGCGGACCTCTTGGTGACGCCGTAGATGTTGCGCGGCTCGAGCGGCCCGAACTCCTCGGTCAGCCAGACCGCCTTCCCTGCCCCGCCGGCCTTGCCGGCGCGGACGGCCTCCGAGATCATCAGCGATGTCGTCGAGGTGAGGACGAACCGGTCGTGCCCTGCTGCGGCGGCCGCTTCCAGCAGGTTCAGGGTGCCGGTCACATTGACGTCGACGAACGCTTGTTTCGGGTAGCGGGCGATGTCCGGCTTGTGCAGCGCCCCGCCATGGATCACCGCCTCGATGCCGTGCTCGCCGAACGCCAAGTCGATTACCGCCCGATCGGCGACAGAGCCGACGATGTCGGTATCCGCGCCCGGTGCGACATCGAGCCCGACCACCGCATGCCCCGCTTCACGCAGGCGCGGCGCGAGGAACCGGCCGAGCCAGCCGGAGGAACCGGTCAGGAGAATCCGCATCAAACCACCCGTCATTCCAGCGAAAGCTGGAATCCCTCTTGTTCTTCCAACGAGGCAGAAAGGGCACCGAGATGCCAGCTTTCGCTGGCATGACGTTTAAAAATTCAGGCTTCGTATCGCGCCGTCGTCTTGGCCGCGACCTCGTCCGCCGTCACGTCGGGCGCCAGCTCGATCAGCCTGAACGGGCTGTCATGGTCCGGCCGATGGAAGACGCAAAGGTCGGTCACGATCATGTCGACGACGTTCTTGCCGGTCAGCGGCAAGGTGCATTTCGGGATGAACTTGGGATCGCCGTTCTTCGACGTGTGCTCCATGACGACGATGATCTTCTTGACGCCCGCGACCAGGTCCATCGCACCGCCCATGCCCTTGATCATCTTGCCCGGGATCATCCAGTTGGCGATGTCGCCATTTTCCGCGACCTCCATCGCGCCGAGCACGGTGAGGTCGATATGCCCGCCGCGGATCATCGCGAAGCTGTCCGACGAGGAGAAATAGCTCGACGACGGCAGCTGGCTGATCGTCTGCTTGCCGGCATTGATGAGGTCCGGATCGACCTCGTCCTCATAGGGGAACGGCCCGATGCCGAGCATGCCGTTCTCGCTCTGCAGCGTCACCTCCATCCCGTCCGGAATGTTGTTGGCGACGAGCGTCGGGATGCCGATGCCGAGATTGACGTAGTAACCGTCGCGCAGCTCCCTGGCGGCGCGGGCGGCCATCTGATTGCGGTCCCAGGGCATAGTCGGTCTCCGTCTAAAGAGTGTTCCAGGCGCGCCAGGTGCCGATCGCATGGACCAGCCCGATGACGAGCACGATGGCTGAGGACCAGACGAGGAACGTCATGGTCAGATCGGGACGTTGCAGCGCGGACGGCATGAACAGCACCAGCCCGCGCAGCAGATAGACGCTGCTGATCACGACGAGCGCGATCCGCAGGAGCGGCAGGCGCGGGATCAGGCCCGCGCCCGAAAAGGCATAGGCGCCTGCAACGGCCAGCGCGGCGGCCACGCACAGGGTGATCGCCACCGGCCGCCAGTCGCCCTGCTCGGTCATCCGCGCCATTCCCTCGCCGGCGCCGAAAAAGCGATACCAGTTCGGTCCGCCGACGATGCAGGCGAGATGCAGCGCAGCCGCGACGAGGCTGAGGCCGCCGCCGATGGCGAGCCAGTTGATGCCGCCGATCGCTCCGGTCTGCGCGTCCGCCACCATGGTCAGTGCCCCGCCCCGGGATCGGTCCAGCGGCGGTCCGCCGGGAAGACGTCGTCGAAGCCGCCCCGGATGCCCGGACCGTAAACCGGGTTGGAGAGCAGGAACCAGCCATTGCCCCACATCTGCGCAAACCGCCCGCTCGTCGCGGCGCGGCGGCGATCGGGGAGGCTGAGCTCGCGCACGTTGAACAGATCGGAGAAGTCGCCGAGCTGGTCGCCGGCCATGGCGATCACGCAATGGCGTTCGGAGATCGCCGCGCGGCGCGGATCCTTCGCCGATCCCGCGCCGACGTCGCCCTTCAGCCAGAGCGTCTCGCGGTGGCGGGCCGGACCCAGCCCGGCGCCCTCGATCGCCGCCGCGGTCTGGGCGGCATAGGCGCTCACCCGGTTCGAGTTGAAGATCACGGTGACCCCCGCCGCGCGCACCGCCCGGAGCGCCGTCACCGCGCCCGGCATCGGCAGCACGGCATTTCCCCCGGTCTGCTCCCAGCGCGCCCAGATGCCTTCGTCATAGGAACGGCCGCGAAGCGCCTCGTCATATTCGTAGCCGAGATTCTGGATCGCCGTCTCGTCGACGTCGAGCACCACGGCGAGCGTCCGGTCACCGCAGGGGATGAAGCGCGGCGCCGCCAACGTCGCACCCTCCGCCAGCACCACGCTCTCCACCGGCCGCGACCGCGCCGCGGCAAGGACATGGTCGCGGAACGCATGATAGGCCTGAATGCTCGATGCCCCGCTCTCGCCGGACCCGTACATCCACTGCATCGTGGCCGGGACTTGCGGCGCCGCCGCTGGCGTCGAAGACGACGCAGCGGTCGGCGCGGGCGCCGTCGCGCAGCCCGCGAGCAAGGTCAGCGCGAGAAGCGCCAGGCGCTTCACGCGGCCCCGACGCTCTCTGGGCGCGGCCGGGTCGTCACGAATTCGATCTTCTTGTCGTAGGGCGCGCCGAGGATCAGGCGCTTCACATAGATGCTCGGCAGATGCACCGCGTCGGGATCGATGCTGCCGACCGGCACGATCTCCTCGACCTCGGCCACGCAGACCTTGCCGGCGGTCGCCATCGGCTGATTGAAGTTGCGCGCGGTCTTGCGGAAGACGAGATTGCCCGCCTCGTCCGCCTTCCAGCCCTTGATGATCGACAGGTCGGCGCGGATGCCGCGTTCCAGGATATAGTCCTGCCCGTCGAAAGTCTTGACCTCCTTGCCCTCGGCAACCTGGGTGCCGACGCCGGTCTTGGTGTAGAAGCCGGGAATGCCGGCGCCGCCGGCGCGGCAGCGCTCGGCGAGCGTCCCCTGCGGACAGAATTCCACCTCGAGCTCGCCCGCCAGATACTGCCGCTCGAACTCCTTGTTCTCCCCGACATAGGAGGAAATCATCTTCTTTACCTGGCGCGAGCGCAGCAGCTTGCCCAGCCCCTCGCCGTCGATCCCGGCATTGTTCGAGGCGATGGTGAGGTCCTTGACGCCCGACGCCTGGATCGCATCGATCAGCCGCTCCGGAACACCGCACAGGCCAAAGCCGCCCGCGCAGATGGTCATGCCGTCGAACAGCAGGCCGTCGAGCGCTGTCGCCGCGTCGGGATAGATTTTCTTCATGGATCGCGCTCCTCCGATGAGACCGCGATAGTCAAGCGTCCCGAGTCCGGTCAAGCGGAGTTGAATCAACTTTCAACTTTGCGGGCGGCGCGTGTGCAGGCCTGCCGCGGCGACGCCGGCTTCGGCGCAGGCTGCATCGTCGGCCGGCGCCTCGCCCGACGCGCCGACCGCGCCGAGTCGCTCGCGCCCGTCCGCGGAGAAGACCGGCACGCCGCCGGCGACCGTGACGACATAGGGCGCCGGGCGTGCCGCGCGCCTTCGGCGTTGAGCGGTCAAGCGCCGTGGTTCGGGCGCAAGAAACGGATTTCGTCCGATCGCCACGACGACGATGCTCCACGCCAACCAAAAATCGGAGCGAACGACATGAAATTGCTGGAAAACAAGGTCGCGATCATCACCGGTGCCAGTTCGGGGATCGGGCGGGCGGCGGCTCTCCTCTTCGCGCAGCACGGCGCCGCGTTGGTCCTGACCGCGCGCGGCGCGGACCGGCTGGAGGCTGTGGTCGGCGAGATCCGGGCCGAAGGCGGGCGCGCCGAAGCGGTCGCGGGCGACGCCACCGATCCCGCCGATGCCGAGGCAACGGTCGCCGTCGCGCGCGATGTCTTCGGACGGCTGGACATCGGCTTCAACAATGTCGGCACGGTGGGCGAGATGGCTCCTCTCGCGGACCTCTCGCTCGCACAATGGCGCGAGGTGATCGACGCCAATCTCACCTCCGCCTTCCTGGCGGCCAAATACCAGATTCCGGCGATGCTCGCGGGCGAAGGCGGATCGATCCTGTTCACGTCGAGCTTCGTCGGTAGCGCGCTGGGCGTCTCGAACATGGGCGCCTATGGCGCCGCCAAGGCCGGGATCGTCGGCCTGGTGCGCGAGCTGGCGGCGGACTACAGCCCGCAGGGCATCCGCGCCAACGCGCTGCTCCCGGGCGGCACCGACACGCCGATGGCGACGTTCAAGACGCCCGAGGAACGGGCCTTCGTCGAAGGTTTCCACGCCCTCAGGCGCATCGCCGCACCGGACGAGATTGCCCGCGCCGCGCTCTTTCTCGCCTCCGACATGGCGAGCTTCGTCACGGGAAGCACGCTCTATGCCGATGGCGGCGTGTCGGCCGTGCGGGTCTGATGCGGCTAGGCGCGACGCCGGAGCTTGGGCGTCAGCATGCCGACCTCACGTCGATAGTTGTCGTAGTCGTCGCCGAACAGGTGGATGAGGTCGCGTTCCTCGTAGCGGATGGCGATCAGCATGTAGATCGAGACGCCGGCGGCGAGCAGCAGATGGCCAACGCTCATCACCGGCGTCGCCCAGAAGGCGAGAAGGAAGCCCGAATAGAGCGGGTGGCGCACCGCCCGGTAGAAGAAGGGCATGCGGAACCTCGGCGGCGCCGCCTCCCGGCCGCGGGCGTGGAGATAGACCTGCTGCAGCCCGAACAGCTCGAAATGGTTGATGAGGAAGGTGCTGAGCAGGACGATCAGCCAGCCGACGCCGAACAGCGCCCACAGGATCGCGGCACCGGCGGCATTCTCGACATGCCACACCTGCGCCGGGATCGGCCGCCAGAAGACGAACAGCAGGATCAGCGTCAGGCTGGCGATCAGGACATAGACGCTGCGCTCGATCGGCTCCGGCACGACCCGCGTCCACGCCCGCTTGAAGCCGCGCCGCGCCATCACGCTGTGCTGCAACCCGAACAGCGCGATCAGCGCGACGTTGACGGCGAGGGCGACGGCGAGGGTGCTTTCAGGGCCCCGGTCGACCGTCCGCGGCGGACCGGGCAGATTTCCGACGAACCCGATCAGGTAGAGGAACGTCGCGAAGAAGATCGCATAGGCAAGCAATGCGAACAGCAGATAGAGGCCACGTGCCATGGCGCCCTCCGTCGCTTGGGAAGGCGCCGAGCATAGCATGACCGCGGCGCGGACACAGCCCACGCCGTGTAGTCAGGCGCAGTCGTCAGCCCTTGAGCTTCGCCAGCACGCCCTGGAGCTGCATGGCGTTGGACATTTCGCCCTCGACCGCGAGCTTGCCCTGCATGAAGGCGGTCATGCCGTCGAGCTTGCCGTCGGCCATGTCCTGCCAGTCGGACCAGGCGACCTTGATCGTGGTGTCGGCAGCGCCGTCGTCCTCGGTCACGGTCTGGCCGACGCCGTCGAGCATCACCGCGCCTTCGCTGCCGAAGTCGAGCTTCACCTTCTTGCCCGGAAGGTAGGCGCCGGCCTCCTTCAGCTTCGCCGCCATCTCGCTCTTGGTCGCCATGATCGCTCTCCCTTGGATGCGCGGTCAGCCTTAGCCCCGCCACCGCGACGGTCAAGGATTTACATCGCTGTCAATAGTAACGGATACCTGACCAACGCCACTCCCGACGCCGAATCGGCAAACCACCTCCAATAGTAGCAATGGTCTGCCCGATAGGAGGCATAACCGGTGTGCCTGTTCACCCTGCTCCTGACCTTATGAACGCCACCAAAGTATCGTGACCTCTTGAGTTGGAGGCGTCGTCATCAGGGCATGACCATGCCATATGACAGGCAAATATGCTTGATCGGCAATAATTTTCCTATAGGAATGCCTTCTTCGGCGACACCGTCGACAATGCCGGAGGAGGGAGATTGCATGCAGAAATTGAGGATGTCATACGCCTTGCTGCTGGTGGCGTTTACCCTCCTTCCGACGTCGTCCATCCTGGCGCATCAGCCTGCCGCAGGGGAGCAGCCGCCCGCGCCGGAGGCAATCTCCCTCCTGGGCGCGCCTCTCCGATCTGCATCACCTTCGGCCGAAGCGCTCGCGAGATACGAGGCGGCGAAGGCGGATTATGAGGCCGATCCCAGCAACCCCGACAAGCTCGTCTGGTATGGCCGGCGTACCGCCTATCTCGGCCGCTTCAACGAGGCGATCCGCATCTTCGGCATCGGCGTGGAGCGGTTTCCCCGCGACGCACGCTTCCTGCGCCATCGCGGGCATCGTTACATCACCACCCGGCAGTTTGACCGCGCAGTGGAGGATCTCGAGCGGGCGAACCGGCTGATCGAAGGAACCCGGGACGAGATCGAGCCGGACGGCGCCCCGAATGCACGCGGCATTCCGATTTCGACCCTCCACAGCAACATCCGCTATCACCTCGGGCTCGCTTACTATCTCAAGCGTGACTGGCGGAATGCGCGCCGCGCCTATGAGCAGGAACTGGCGGTCGCCGGCAACGACGATCGCCGGATCTCGGCGTCGCACTGGTATTATATGACGCTGCGGCGGATGGGCGCGGATCAGGAGGCGGCCGCGTTCCTGCAGACCGTGCCGGCGGCCGATACGCTCGACCTGCTGGAGTCCGGCATGTACCTTCTCGCGTTGCGCTTCGCCAAGGGCGAGGTCAGCGAGGAAGAGGTGCTGCGCCACAGCCTGCACAGCTTCGAAGGCGTCGCCTCGGGCTACGGCGTGGCCAATTGGCATCTCTACAATGGCAATCGGGACCGGGCCTTCGCGCTGATGAACGAGATCGTCAACGGGCCCGGCTGGGCGAACTTCGCCTATATCGCCGCCGAGGCCGACCTCGCCTTCCACAACGCGCGTCGGACGCCTTAGCCGATCGCGCGGCGGAGTTTCCTGGAAGCTCGCAGCATCGCCGATCCCTCATCGTCGCGTTTCCCAGAACGGCGACACGCGTGCGGTACTTTTATTATCGGAAAATTTCTGTTAGAAATCGCAATATCGGAAAGGAAGGCTCGCGGAGGCAGTGCACCGCGAAGCGTTCCGCCGGGTCAGGGCCCGGGCGGGCGGGCCAAAAGGGGAGGTTTCACACGATGATTGGAATGAAGGTTGCGCTCGGACCGTCGGTCATGGCGATGGCGCTCATGGGCGCAGGCGCGGCGCAGGCCCAGACTGTGCCCGCTCAGCCTGAGCCTGCCCCGGAGGCGGGCACGGAACTCGCTGCGTCCGACGAAGGGCCGGGCGAGATCGTCGTCATCGGCAGCCGGCGTGCCAATCGCAGCGTGCTCGAAAGCACGGTGCCGATCGACATCCTTCAGCCCGAGGCGCTCGAGCGGTCGGGCTATACCGATCTCAACGATTCGCTGCGCAGCCTCGTGCCCTCCTTCAATGCCCAGCGCCTGCCGCTCAACGACGGCTCCTCCTTCGTTCGCCCCGTGACGCTGCGCAGCTCGCCCGCCGACCATGTCCTGCTGCTGATGAACGGCCGGCGGCGGCATCGCTCCGCGATCGTCCAGATCGGCACCGGTCACGCGACGACCTCCGGCTCGCAGGGTCAGGATTTCAACGCGATCCCGCCGATCGCCTTCGAGCGGGTCGAGGTGCTGCGCGACGGCGCCGCCGCCCAGTACGGATCGGACGCGATTGCCGGCGTCATCAACCTCGCGCTGCGCGACGACAATGAAGGCGGCACGCTCGCCGCCCAGATGGGCCAATATTATGAGGGCGACGGCTACACGATCGACCTCCAGGGCAATATCGGCCTGCCGCTGACGCGGAGCGGCTTCCTCAACGTGAGCGGCCAGTTCACGCGCCAGGACAAGACCTTCCGCGGCGGGCCGGTGGCCGGAGCCGAGGCATTGCGGGCCCAGGGCGTTCAAGGTGTCCCCCGCTATCCTGCCGAGCTCGGCGAGCCCTTCTACCGTGCCTACAAGCTGGTCTGGAATTCGGGGATCGAGCTCGGCTCGGACGTCAACGCCTATATGTTCGGCAACTACATGCAGTCGGACAGCACGGTGGGTTTCTCCTATCGCCAGTCGCGCGCGGCGGGTGGATTCCCCGCCCACGTCTCGTTCGGCAATTCGATCTATGACGGGACGCCGGCGCACCCCGAGATCTTCGATCTCACCCGCATCTATCCGGGCGGCTACGTGCCGCAGTTCAGCGGGCGTCTGACCGACTTCAGCACCGTCGCGGGCGTGAAATATGACGATGGCCGTTTCACCTTCGATCTCGGCGGACGGATCGGCGTCAGCAAGGTGCGCTACCGGCTCGACAATTCGATCAATCCCTCGCTCGGCGTGAACTCGCCGACCAGCTTCCGGCCCGGCTCGCTGCTCCAGCGCGAGGTTGAAGGCACGGCCGAAGCGTCCTACCAGTTCAGCGACTCGATCCTGCTCTTCGGCGGCGTCAGCTACCGACGCGAGACCTACGAGATCGGCGTCGGCGACCCTGCCTCCTATGCCGTCGGCCCGCTGCGCGACCTGCCGGTCGGCTCGAACGGCTTCCAGGGCTTCACGCCCGACATCGCCGGCTCCTTCTCGACCGACAGCTATGCGGCCTTCATCGAGCTCGATGTGGATGTCACCGACCGGTGGGAGGTCCAGGTCGCCGGCCGCTACGAGGACTATGCCGCGTTCGGCGACAATTTCAGCTACAAGGTCGCGACCCGCTACGAGCTCGCCGACGCCGTCGCGATCCGCGGGGCAGTCAGTACGGGCTTCCGCGCCCCGGCGGCCGGGCAACTGTTCGGCACCAGCCAGACGTCGCAGATCAGCCCCGTCACCAACGACTTCATCCTCGATGCCGTGCTGATCCCCGGCTCGCCGGCGGCGCAGGTGTTCGGCTCGACTCCGCTCGTGCCGGAAACCTCGTTCAACATCTCGGCCGGCATCGTCGTCAACACCGGCGGCTTCACCGCGACGCTCGATTTCTACCAGATCGACGTCGACGACCGACTGTTGCTCACCCCGCCGATCACCACCACCGCGGCGCAGCGCGCGGCGCTCGTCGCCCTGGGCTTCCCCAACGGCGCCTCGGTCCAGCAGGTGCGCTTCTTCCAGAACAAGCTCGATACCCGCGTGCGCGGCTTCGATCTGGTCGGCACCTACCGGCTGCGCTGGAACGACAGCAACACGACCGAGCTCAGCGCCGCGATCAACTACAACGAGCAGATCCTGCGCAGCGATCCCACCGGCTTCTTCGACGCCGGCACGGTCCAGGAGTTCGAGCGCGGCACGCCGCGCTGGCGCGCCAACCTCACAGCCACCCATCAGGTCGGCGATTTCGAATTGACCGCCCGCGGCGTCTATTACGGTCCGTGGCGGCGGCGTGCCGGCACCACCTTCCTGCCCCGCGAGGGCGTGATGCTGGTCGATCTCGAGGTGACCTACCATGCGCTGGAGAATGTCGACGTCAATGTGGGGGCGCGCAACCTGTTCAACATCCTGCCGCCGGATCGCGGCCCGGCGATCCGGGCGCTCGGCATCATCCACGACAATCACAGCCCCTTCGGCCTCAGCGGCGGCTATTATTATGCGGGGCTGCGCTACCGGTTCTGATCGATCGTCCCGGCCGACCCCCGCCCGTCGGCCGGGGCACCTGTCGGGGAAAGGCCGGACGCAGGTCCGGCCTTTCTTTTGCGGCTAGCGGGATCGCCCGCGATCGGACATGGCCAGCTCGACCTCGGCGGGCCAGTAGCCGTTGGGCGTATCGGCGATCAGGGCAGCGAGGCGCAGACGGGCACCGGCCTCGTCGCCATCGAAGCGATGCTTCATCGCCACTGCGAAACGGACAATGGAATCGCGCGGCATGGTGAGCGCCTCTTCGCGCACCTGCCCGCGCAGCAGCCGCACTGCCTCATAATATTGCGCCGCTTCGACCGGCCGGATGTCGTCGGACAGCGCGGCCAGCAGCTGCTGCGCCGCCGCGCCCTCGCCCGCCTTCCTGAGCGCGAGGTAGCGCCAGAAGGTGGTCGGGATCAGATGCTCGGGCAGGATGTGGGCCGGCATCGCGGCGATCGAGCGCTCCATGTTGGCGACGAGGCCGCGATAGTCGCCGGTCGCGAACTGGGTCTGGGCAAGGTAATAGAAGATGTTCGACCGATAGGTGCCGAGCGCGAGATTCTGCGCATTGGGCGCGCCGTCGGGCTCGAAACTGTCGGTGGCGCCGGCATCCAGCGCGGCGGCCCGCTCGAAATCCCGGACCGCAAGATCGAAGGCGCGCACCCGGGTCAGCGTCTGGCCCCGGAAACGGCGCAGCTTGTAGCTGTCCGGGAAGCGCTCGATCCCGCGCGAGAAGGCGTCGATCGCCTCGCACAGCCGGCCGAGATAGGAAAGGCGCCGCCCGAGCCAGATATGATGATCCTCGCGGTCCGGCGCAATGGACAGCGCGGCCTCGGCAATGCGCAGGTCCTGATCCAGCCGGGTCTGCACGGCGGGTGGGAAAGCGGGCGGGCGGGCGGGCTGGTCCGTCAGCGTCGTCGTGCAGTGCGCCCCGCGATACGGGAGGGGGATCTCCCCGTCTTGCGCGTGGGCGGGGCCGGCGGCCCAGAGGGCAGCGACAGCGAGGGCGAATGGGCTGACACGGCTCTTCATGGATGCGGGGCTCCGATCGTCGGGAATGGGGGAAGGGCGGTCAGCCGATCACGGTTTCGTAGAGCCGCCTGAGGTTGCCGCCGAGGATCTTCTCGATGTCGCCCGAGGCATAGCCGAGCCGGCGCAGCCCGTCCCACACCACCTCCATGCGGCGTGGGCCATTGAGCTCGTCGATGAACAGCGGCCAGTCGGCCTCGTGGAAGTTGCTGCCCTCCTCGCGGCGCACCTCGGCGAGATAGGCTTCGGTCATGACGATGACGCGGTGGTCGCGGTCGCTGCCGATCGCGACATGGTCGGCGCCGCAGGTGCGCACCGCGTGGTCGATATGGGCGAAGTAATCGGGCAGCGCCGCGTTGCTCGGGCGCGCGGTCAGGAAGGGGCGGATCTGGTAGATGCCGACGACGCCGCCCTTGTCGGCGAGGGCCCGCAGATTCTCGTCCGTCGTGTTCCGGTAGTTCTCGTAGACGCCCGTGCAGCCGGTGTGGGAGACGATGACGGGCGCGCTGGAGGCGGCGATCGCATCGGCCATCGTCTTCATGTTGGCGTGCGAGAGATCGATCAGCATCCGCTCGCGATTCATCCGCTCGACGAGCTGACGGCCGAACACGCTGATGCCATTGCCGGCCGGCTCGCGGCTGCCCGATCCGGCGCGGTTCTGGAAATTGTAGGTGAGCTGGCAGGAGCGGATGCCGAGCCGGTGGAAGAGCGCGACATTGTCGAGGTCCGCCCCGAACGGCTCGGTGTTCTGGAAATAGTAGAAGACCGCGATCCGGCCGCTTTCCCGGGCGCGGTCGATATCGCTGGCACTGGTCGCGAAGAGAAGCAGGTCGCTGTTCGCCGCGACAAAGCGGTCATGCTCGCGGATCGCGGCGACCGCCTCCTCGAAGGCGCGCGGGCCAACCGTCTTGGGATCGCAGAGCGTGAGCGTGATCGCATCGAGCCCGCTCTGCTTCATCTCGGTGATGAGGGCGCGGTCGTAGGTCGTCCGCAGCTCGCCCATCGCATCGAAGATCAGCGGCGTCCGTCGCCGCGCCGGCTGCGCCCAGGCTCCTCCTGCGAAGGACAGGGCGGTCGCGCATCCCAGCATGAAGCTGCGTCGGTTCATCCCGTGCCTCCTCGAATTTTCTGCCAGATTATCCGATCGGAAAATTTCTGCAAGGCAGGAATATCTTCGAAGAACACCCTAGCCGGTGTTGATCCAGATCGCCTCGGCATCCTCCTTGCTGGTCGAATAGCAGGCGTGGCGCATGCCGCTGTCGATGTAGATGCTGTCACCCGCTCCCAAGACGACCGGCTCGTAATGTTCGGTGTTGAAGCAGACCTCGCCGCTCAGCACGTAGAAAAACTCCTCGCCGGCATGGCATGACCATTCGGTAAAGTCGGCCAGACTCCGTGCCTTGATCCGTGTCACGAATGGCAGGATGCGTTTGTGCACCAATTCGGTGGCGAGAAGGCGATGACGATAGACCTGCGTTTCCATCACCCGGCCATCGCCATCCTTGGTGACGCTGCGGCGACCGGAGGCTTCCGTGCCGCGCGACTGGCCGAACAAGTAGGTGATGTCGATATTCAGACCACTGACGAGTTTCTGGACGACGTCGAAGGTCGGTGACATCATATTGTTCTCGATTTTCGAAAGCGTCGACGCCGCCAGGCCGGTGATCCGCCCGGCTTCTTCGAGCGTCATCCCCTTGTCGCGACGCAATCGGCGCAGCCTGTGTCCGAGATGGATTGGCTCACTGCTCAACCCATTGCCTTGCTGAGCTTCCCGAACCGCTTCGTTGGCACTGGCTATTCGTTTGACCATCTGCACGTCTTCCACTGAGCGGGCTCGGAGCAAGGCCGCATCGCCGGTCTATACGCGCTTTTCCGAAAGAAAAATATTCGACTAAAGCCATGGTCAAATTTCCCGACGCCGGTCGGCGCCAGGCTGCACGGGCCTCAGGAATCCTTCGGCCTATTGCCACTCTGGCGAAGCCCGACTATTCCAATAGTCAATAATTTTACTATCGGAACACAGTTCCTTCCGATACCATATTGGAGACTTTTGCCGATGACTCTGACCAACTCCTTTGCGCCGGCCGGTGCAGATTCCGCGCGTCATGTCGCGGGACTCCTCGCGAGCCTCGGGCTCGACGGCCCCGACGTGAACGGATCCCTGGCGGTACGCTCGCCCGTCGATGGCAGCCTCCTGGCCGGGCTGGAGCCGACGACCGCGGCGGACATCGACGGCGTCGTCTCGCGCGCGGTCCAGGCCTTCGACGCCTGGCGCCGCGTGCCCGCCCCGGCGCGTGGCGAGCTGATCCGGCGCTTCGGCGACCGGGTGCGCATGCACAAGCCGGCACTCGCCCGCCTGATCTCGCTCGAGAACGGCAAGATCGAGCAGGAGGCGCTCGGCGAGGTACAGGAGGTCATCGACATCTGTGATTATGCCGTCGGCCTGTCGCGCCAGATCGGCGGACGCACGTTGCCCTCCGAGCGCCCCGGCCATCATCTGTCCGAACACTGGCATCCGATGGGCGTGTTCGGCCTCGTCTCCGCCTTCAATTTCCCGGCCGCGGTCTGGTCGTGGGGGATGGCGGTCTCGCTGGTGTGCGGCAACAGCGGCATCTGGAAGCCCTCCGAGAAGGCACCGCTCACCGCCCTCGCCTTCGCCGGCCTGCTCGACCAGGCGATCGCCGAGGACGCGCAGGCACCCGCCGATCTGATGCAGGTGGTGCTCGGCGGCGCAGCGATCGGGCGGGCGCTCGCCGAGCATCCGGATATTGCCATTCTCAGCGTTACCGGCAGCACGGCGATGGGGCAGGACGTCCTCGGCCGGGCCGGCACCCGCTTCGCTCGGGTGATCTGCGAGCTGGGCGGAAACAATGCCGCGATCGTGACGCCGAGCGCCGATCTGGCGCTCGCGTTGCGGGCGATCCTCTTCTCCGCCTTCGGGACGGCGGGTCAGCGCTGCACGACGCTGCGCCGGCTGTTCCTCCATCAGTCGATCCGCGCGACCTTCACCCAGCGCCTGATCGACGCGGCGCAGCAGATGTGTATCGGCCACCCGCTCGATCCGGCCGTACATATCGGCCCGCTGATCGACGAGCGCGCGTTCGAGAGGATGCAGGCCGCGCTTGACCAAGCCCGGCAGCAGGGCGGGCGGGTCCATGGCGGCGAGCGGCTCGCGGGCCTGGTCGGGGACGGCGTCTATGTCCTCCCCGCGATCGTCGAGATGCCGGCGCAGACCGCGATCGTCCGCGAGGAGACCTTCGCGCCGATCCTCTACATCATGCCCTATGCGGAGCTGGACGAGGCCGTGCTCCTCAACAATGCGACGCCCTATGGACTGTCCTCCAGCATCTTCACGCAAGACATTCGCGAAGCCGAATATTTCCAGTCGGCGCTGGGCAGCGACTGCGGCATCGTCAACGTCAACATCGGCACCAGCGGCGCCGAGATCGGCGGCGCGTTCGGCGGCAACAAGGCGACCGGCGGCGGGCGCGTCGCAGGCTCGGACAGCTGGAAGAACTATATGCGCCGCGCGACCTCGACGGTGAACTTCTCGGGCGCGCTGCCGCTGGCGCAGGGCATCCGGTTCGAGCTGCCGGAGTAGCGCAAGAAATTCCGCGCGGCGCGGCCTTTGTGATGTATCGCCGATGGCAGGAGGCGCGGAATGCCAGCCAGGCGATTGAAAATGCACCGGGTCGAAAAGCCGTGGGGACGCCGGAGCCTGTGGCCCGGCTTCGCGGACCCGGCGCCGGACCAGGGCCCGGTGGGCGAGATCTGGTTCCAGGACGATGCCGATCCGCAGGCCGAGCTGCTGGTGAAATATCTGTTCACGTCGGAACGGCTTTCCATCCAGGTCCATCCCGACGATGCCGCGGCCCGGGCTTCCGGCCATCCGCGCGGCAAGGACGAAGCCTGGCTCGTCCTCGATGCGGCGGCGGATTCGACCATCGCCATCGGCACCCGATCTTCCGTCGATCACCCCCGTCTTCGCGCCGCGGCGGAGGACGGGAGCATCGAGGCGATGATGGACTGGCGCCCGGTGCAGGCGGGCGATGTCTTCTATTCGCCGGCGGGCACGGTGCACGCGATCGGCGCCGGCATCACGCTCGTGGAAGTCCAGCAGAATGTCGACCTGACCTACCGGCTCTATGATTATGGCCGTCCCCGCGCGCTCCATCTCGATGCCGGGATCGCCGTCTCGAACGCGCAGCCGTTCGAGCCGAATTTCACGCCCGAGGAAGCCGGACCCGGCCGCATGATCCTGTGCGAGGGCCCAAAGTTCGTCCTCGAACGCTGGACGCTTGAATCCGGTCGCACCTTGACCCTGCCCGATCCTGTTCCCGGCTGGTTCGTCCCGCTGTCCGGCGAGGGCAGCCTGGACGGCGAGCGCTGGACGGCCGGCGAGGTCTGGCGAATCGACGGAAGAACCTTTTTCGACGCGATCCGGACGGGCGACGTCCTGATCGCCTATCCGCTTGCCCGTCGCATCTCCGCATTCGACTGATCTTACGGCCGCGCATCCGGACGCAGACGGATCGAATCCGTCAGGGGCCTCGATCTCCCCGGGACGCCGCCGGATGGTGACGCGTGAGATAGGTGAGGATTCGCGAATATTCGGCGTCGGTGATCTCGGCGCCGTGCGCGACCATGCGTTCGATGGTTTCGGCCCACTGCGCCTCGGATCAGTGCTGCGTCGTGTAGGTCGCTGCAAGATGGCAGCCCGTACACTTGTTTTCGACCAAAGAGCGGTCGGGGTCGGGCGCGCCACCCGTGCCGGACTGCGAGAGCGCCGCGGAGAGCTGCGACGCGGCAAGGGCCAGAACGAAGAACGCCTTGAAACGCCAGGTCATGGATCAGCCTCAAACACCTTGTTGACGGCAATCCTAGCCACGACCTTCGCGACCGCAAAACGAAGGTCGCGCTCGCCGCTCATTCCTTGAGAGGATCGGCGGCCCGTTTTTTGACTTGGATGCGCGTTTCGAAAGGCTCGGCCGCGGGCCGAAACGACACCGATCGACGTCGTGGCTCCCGCGGAGGATGCATGAGGATCACGAGACGCGATCTGGGGGCGACGGCGCTCGCCCTTGTTCTGGCGGCGAAGTCGGCGCCATTGGCCGCCCAGCCGGCGCCGCGTCCGGCGGCGCGGCGCGATGCGATTGCCATCGGCACGCGCGACGGCCAGTGGCCGACCTACGGCGGCAACCTTGCCAGCGCCCGCTATTCGCCGCTCGATCAGATCACTGCCGAAAATTTCGGCCGGCTCGAGCTCGCCTGGACGTTCCGGTCCGACAATCTCGGCCCCCGGCCCGACCCCAATCTCCAGGCGACGCCGCTGATGGTGAACGGCGTCCTGTATCTTACCGCCGGCTCGCGGCGCGCCGCGGTCGCGCTCGACGCGCAGACCGGCGAGCTGCTGTGGAAATTCAACATCGACGAGGGCGAACGCGGCGCACGCGCGCCGCGCACCGGCAGCGGCCGCGGCCTCAGCTACTGGACCGACGGCGGGGTCGGGCGGATCCTCTACGTGACGCCCGGCTACCAGATGATCGCGCTCGACGCGCGCACCGGCCACCCCGTGCAGAGCTTCGGCGCGAACGGGATCGTCGACCTCAAGCGCGAGATGGACGAAGAGGTCGCGGCAACGGCGGACGTCGGCTTGCACGCGACGCCACTGGTCGTCGGCGACGTGGTCGTCGTCGGCTCGGCCCATTTCCCGTCCATGTTCCCCAATGCCCGCAACGGGAACGTCAAGGGCAAGATCCGCGGCTATGACGTGCGGACCGGCCGGCGGCTGTGGATCTTCCACCCGGTGCCGCGCCCGGGCGAGTTTGGCCACGAGACGTGGCTGAACGGGTCCGCCGAGCGCGTCGGCAACACCGGCAGCTGGGCCCAGATGAGCGCCGATCCCGAGCTTGGCCTCGTCTATGTCGGGATCGAGCTGCCGACCGGCGACTGGTATGGCGGCCACCGCCCCGGCAACGGCCTGTTCGGCGAGAGCATCGTCGCGCTCGACGTGCGCACCGGCGAGCGGCGCTGGCACTGTCAGACCGTCCATCACGGCATCTGGGACATGGACATTCCCTGCGCGGCGATCCTCGCCGACCTCACCGTCGACGGACGCGCGATCAAGGCGATCGCACAGCCGGTCAAGCATGGCTGGCTGTTCGTGCTCGATCGCGAGACAGGCCGGCCGGTCTGGCCGATCCGCGAGCGTCCCGTCCCGCGCGGCAACGTGCCGACCGAATGGTATGCGCGCACCCAGCCGCATCCGACGCGCCCGCCCGCCTTCGACCGGCAGGGCGTCCGCCCGGATGATCTCATCGACTTCACGCCGGAGCTGCGCGCCGAGGCGGAGCGGCTCGTGGCCGATTATAAGCTCGGCGGCTCCGTCTTCTCCCCCGCTGTGCTCAGCCGCTGGCCGCGCGACAGGTCCGGCCGCCGCGCCTCCGCCAGGCCCGGAAAGGCCGCCAGCGCCGGCATCAGTGCGGCGAGGCCCAGAAATTCCCTGCGGTGCATATCCTTCCTCCCTCTCCCTTCAGTTGCCGGCCTTCCCGGCCTCCTTGAGAAGGTCCAGCGCGACGTCGACGATCATGTCCTCCTGCCCGCCGACCATCCGGCGGCGGCCGAGCTCGACCAGGATGGCGCGCGTGTCCACGCCATAGTCGCGGCTCGCCTTCTCCGCGTGGCGCAGGAAGGAGGAATAGACCCCGGCATAGCCGAGGCTCAAAGTCTCGCGGTCGACCCGGACCGGCCGGTCCTGGATCGGGCGCACCAGATCCTCGGCCGCGTCCATCACCTTCAACAGGTCGACGCCGTGATTCCAGCCCTTCAGCGAGGCCACGCCGATGAACACTTCGAGCGGTGCATTGCCCGCGCCGGCGCCCATGCCGGCAAGGCTCGCGTCGATCCGGATCGCGCCGCTCTGCACCGCGACGATCGAATTGGCGACGCCGAGCGACAAATTGTGATGCGCGTGGACGCCGCGCTCGGTCTCCGGCTTCAGCACCCGGTCGAACGCCTCGAAGCGGGCGCGGTAGCCGTCCATGTCGAGCGCGCCGCCGCTGTCGGTGATGTAGACGCAGGTCGCGCCGTAGCTTTCCATGAGCCGCGCCTGCTCGGCGAGCGCGTCCGGCGCGATCATGTGCGCCATCATCAGGAAGGTCGCGACATCCATGCCGAGGTCGCGCGCCGCGGCGACATGCTGCTTCGAGATGTCCGCCTCGGTGCAGTGGGTGGCGATGCGGACCGAGGTCGCGCCGAGCCGGTGCGCCTGCTTCAGGTCCTCGATCGTGCCGATGCCCGGGAGGAGCAGCGTGGTGAGCCGCGCATGGCGGACGACGTCGGCCGCCGCCTCGAGCCAGGCCCAGTCGGTGTGCGCGCCGAAGCCGTAGTTGAAGCTGGAGCCGTTGAGGCCGTCGCCATGCGCCACCTCGATCGCATCGACCTTGGCCTCGTCGAGCGCCCGCGCGATTGCCTGGACGTGGCCCAGCCCATATTGGTGCCGGATCGCGTGCATGCCGTCGCGCAGCGTCACGTCCTGGATGTAGAGCTTGGTGGCGGTCGGATCGAAGCTCATGCCGCGACCTTCGCGCGGCGGCGCTCGACGATCTTCTCGGCGGTCCTGAGCGCCGCCGAGGTCATGATGTCGAGATTGCCGGCGTAGACCGGCAGATAGTGGCCGGCGCCCTCGACCTCGAGGAACACCGTCGACTTGATCCCCTCGAACGTGCCGACGCCCGGGATGTGGACGGGATTGTTCGAGCCGAACCGCTCGAACTGCACCTTCTGCTTGAGGCGGTAGCCGGGCACATAATCCTGGACCCGTGCGACCATCGCCTCCACCGCCGCTTCGATCTCGGCCTCCCCGGCGCCCGACGACAGGGTGAACACCGTGTCGCGCATGATCATCGGCGGCTCGGCCGGGTTGAGGATGATGATCGCCTTGCCCTTGGCCGCGCCGCCGACCTCCTCGACGCCGCGCGCCGTGGTCTCGGTGAACTCGTCGATATTGGCGCGGGTGCCGGGTCCGGCCGACTTCGACGCGATCGAGGCGACGATCTCGGCATAGTGGACGGTCGCGACCGAGGCGACGGCGGCGACGATCGGAATGGTCGCCTGGCCGCCGCAGGTGACCATGTTGAGATTGGCGGCGTCGAGATGACGATCGCCGTTCACGACCGGGATCACATAGGGGCCGATCGCGGCCGGCGTGAGGTCGATCATCACCTTGCCGGCGCCCGCGACGACATCGTTGTGGCGCCGGTGCGCGCCCGCCGACGTCGCATCGAAGACAAGCTCCCCGTCACGCCAGACCGGGAGGCAGGTGAGCCCGTCCATGCCTCCATGCGTGGTGGCAATGCCGAGCTCGGCGGCGCGACGCAGCCCGTCGGAATCCGGATCGATCCCGACCAGCGCCGCG
Organism: Sphingosinicella sp. LHD-64; assembly: GCF_031157375.1. Lineage (GTDB taxonomy): Bacteria > Pseudomonadota > Alphaproteobacteria > Sphingomonadales > Sphingomonadaceae > Allosphingosinicella. The sequence continues at coordinate 515,801 of NZ_JAVIFV010000004.1, read as the reverse complement.
ACCTCGACCAGCTGCGAGGTGCGGATCACCTTCATCATCAGATCGGTGCCGATATTGCCCGATCCGATGATCGCCGCTTTTGCCTTGGGCAAGGACTCCTTCCTCGCCGGTCCGGCAGACTCCATCGTGTACGCCTCCACCTCTCAGGCGGAGAGACGTCCATTCAAATGCCCGCCACTGTCAAAAACGGCCCGCGGCGACCTCTCATTCTTTGAGATGTCGAGCCTCGGGCACGAGCGCTTTCGTTCGCCGGCTAGGCCCTGCGATAGCGGAACAGCAATAGCGGATTGGCCAGCAGCAGGCCGATCGCGAAGCCGCCGATATGGGCGGCGATGGCGACGCCGATGCCGGCGCTGGCGAAGGTGATGCCGACGACGATCTGCAGGACGACCCACGCCACCATCAGCCACAGCGCGTTGAGCCAGCGTGCCACCGTCGGGTTCGCCACCCGCACCTTGTTGCGCCCGAACAGGATCGAATAGGCACCGAGCACCGCCGAGATCGCTCCGCTCGCGCCGATCATCGGCACCGTCGAGTCCGGCTGCACCACCCATTGCGCCGCCGCGGCCGCATAGGCGCCGAGCACGTAGAGGATCACGATGTTCACCGGCCCGAGCACGCCCTCGGTCGGTCGGCCGCAGAACACGAGGATCAGCAGGTTGAGGGCGACATGGGCGAAGTTGGCGTGGACCAGGGTCGCCGTGAGCGGGGTCAGCCAGATCGGCGCCAGCGCCTCGTCGCCCACGGCGCCGATGCGGGCCGGAATGAAGCCGCCCCAGACAGCGGCCAACCCGTCGGCGCCGAGCATCCAGACGATCAGCCAGGCTGCGGCGGTCGCCAGCGTGACGACCAGCGTCACGCGAGCGCTGGACCAGCTGTCGGGAGGCCGCACGGGCGTGCCCTCGCCTAGATGAATTCGATCTTGGCGATCTCGTAATATTTGTCGCCGGACGGCGCCGAGAATTCGACCTCCTCGCCCTTGGTGCGGCCGATCAGCGCGCGGCCGAGCGGCGAGGCGTAGCTGATCCGCCCGACCTTGGCGTCCGCCTCGGTCTCGCCGACGATCTGGTATTTGATCTTCTTGTCGTTCTCGTCGAGCAGGGTGACGGTGGCGCCGAAGATCACCTTGTCGCCATTGAGCGTCTTGGGATCGATCACCATCGCGCGGCTGAGCCGGTCCTCGATGTCGGCGATCTGCGCCTCGATCTGGCCCTGCCGTTCCTTGGCGGCATGATATTCCGCATTTTCGGAAAGGTCGCCATGGGCGCGCGCTTCCTCGATCGCGTCGATCACCTGCGGCCGCTCCACGGTTTTCAGGTGACGCACGTCCGTCTGGAGCTTCTCATAGCCCTCGGCGAGCATGGGCAGCTTCTCGACCGTCGCCATTCGCAGTGCCTTTCGTCAAAAATTCTGCTTGGGCGACCCCTCCCTGGGATATCGCCTTGTCCAAGCCAACTTGTTCAGGATTACGCTTTGGAGGCTGAATAATAGTCTTGCAGCGCCCGCACTTCAAGGCTGTGCTCCCGGCGCGCCGCGATCGAGAGCACCACGGCCGCGCTGGAAGCGGCGGTGGTGAAATAGGGAATCTTCTGCTGGACGGCCGAAGCGCGGATCGAGGCGGAGTCCTTGTGGCTCTGCCAACCCTCGGTGGTGTTGAAGATGAGGTCGATGCCACCGTCCTTGATCCGGTCGACAATGTGCGGGCGGCCCTGCGCCACCTTGTTGACCCGCTCGATCGCGAGGCCGTTCCCGGCGAGGAAATCGGCGGTACCGCCGGTCGCGACGGCCTTGAAGCCGAGGCCGATCAGGGTGCGGACCGGCTCGAGGATTCCCGGCTTGTCGCTGTCCTTAACGGAGACGAACAGCGTGCCCGCGTCCGGCAGCTCGATCCCCCCGCCCTGCTGGGACTTCAGGAAGGCGGTGGCGAAATCGCTATCGATTCCCATCACTTCGCCGGTGGACTTCATTTCCGGCGAGAGCACCGGATCGGTGCCCGGGAAGCGCGCGAACGGGAACACCGCCTCCTTGACCGCGATATGGGCGACGTCGCGGTTGATCGCCGGCAGGTCCTTCAGCTTCTCGCCGGCCATCACCCGCGCCGCGATCTTGGCGATGGGCGTGCCGATCGTCTTGGCGACGAAGGGCACGGTGCGGCTGGCACGCGGGTTGACCTCGATCAGGTAGACCTCGCCGTCCTTCACCGCGAACTGGCCGTTCATCAGGCCCTTGACGCCGAGCGCCGTGGCGAGCGCGGTCGCCTGCCGCTCGATCTCGGCGACGATCTCGGCGGACAGGCTGTAGGGCGGCAGCGAGCAGGCGCTGTCGCCCGAATGGACGCCCGCCTCCTCGATATGCTGCATGACGCCGGCGATCACGACCTCATCGCCGTCGGCGAGCGCGTCGACGTCGACCTCGATCGCATCCCTGAGATACTGGTCGATCAGCACCGGGCTGTCGCCGGAGACCTGGACGGCGGTGTGGATATAGTCGTCGAGCTGGACCGGGGAATCGACGATCTCCATCGCCCGTCCGCCGAGCACATAGGACGGGCGGGTCAGCACCGGATAGCCGATTCGCTCGGCCACCGCGATCGCCTCGTCGCGGCTGCGCGCGATGCCGTTCTTGGGCTGTTTGAGGCCGAGCTTGTCGACCAGCCTGGCGAAGCGCTCGCGGTCCTCGGCGAGGTCGATCGCGTCCGGCGAGGTGCCGAGGATCGGGATCCCCTCCTTCTCCAGCGCGGCGGCGAGCTTCAGCGGCGTCTGCCCGCCGAACTGGACGATGACGCCGTGAAGCGTGCCCTTCGACTGCTCGACATGGAGGATCTCCAGCACGTCCTCTTCGGTCAGCGGCTCGAAATAGAGCCGGTCGGACGTGTCGTAGTCGGTCGACACCGTCTCCGGATTGCAGTTGACCATGATCGTCTCGTAGCCGGCCTCCTTCAGCGCATAGGCGGCGTGGACGCAGCAATAGTCGAACTCGATTCCCTGCCCGATCCGGTTCGGCCCGCCGCCGAGGATCACGACCTTGTTGCGGTCGCTCGGCTGGCTCTCGTCCTCGGGCGCGCCAAAGGTCGGCGCCTCGTAGGTCGAATACATATAGGGCGTCTTCGCCTCGAACTCGGCGGCGCAGGTGTCGATCCGCTTGAACACCGGCCGGACACCGAGCTTGTGGCGCAGCCGGCGGACCTCGTCCTCGGTGGTCGCGCCGATCATCCCCTTCACCGCGTCATGGAGCAGGCCGGAGGAGCGGATGCGGGTCTTCTGCCCGCCACCGGCGACATTGGCCGACTTGAGGTTCAGCTCGGCAAGGCGCCGATCCGAGAATCCCATCGCCTTCAGGCGCCGCAGGCCCTCGGCATCGCCCGGCAGGCCGTCGCGGCAGATGGACTCCTCGGTCTGGACGATTTCGTCGATCCGCTCGAGGAACCAGGGATCGTACTTCGTGACCGCATGGACTTCGTCGACGGTCAGGCCCTCGCGCAGCGCCTGGGCGGCGACGAGCAGCCGGTCCGGCGCCGGCACCGCGAGAGCGGCCAGAATCTCGTCCTTCGACGCGCCATAGAGCTCGCGCACCCCGTCGAGGCCGATCAGGCCCGTCTCCAGCCCGCGCAGCGCCTTCTGCAAACTCTCGTGGAAGTTCCGCCCGATCGCCATCACCTCGCCGACCGACTTCATCGCGGTCGAGAGCACGGCCTCGCTGTCCTTGAACTTCTCGAAGGCGAAGCGCGGGATCTTGGTGACGACATAGTCGATCGTCGGCTCGAACGAAGCGGGGGTGACGCCGGTGATGTCGTTGTCGATCTCGTCGAGCGTGTAGCCGACCGCCAGCTTGGCGGCGACCTTGGCGATCGGGAAGCCGGTGGCCTTGGACGCCAGCGCCGAGGAGCGGCTGACCCGCGGGTTCATCTCAATGACGACGAGCCGCCCGTCCTTCGGATTGACTGCGAACTGGACGTTGGAACCACCTGTTTCGACGCCGATCTCGCGCAGCACCGCGATCGAGGCATTGCGCATGATCTGATATTCCTTGTCGGTCAGCGTCAGCGCCGGCGCGACGGTGATCGAATCCCCGGTATGGACGCCCATCGCGTCCACATTCTCGATCGAGCAGATGATGATGGCGTTGTCCGCACGATCGCGGACCACCTCCATCTCATATTCCTTCCAGCCGAGCAGCGATTCCTCGATCAGCACCTCGGTGGTCGGCGAGGCTTCGAGCCCACCCTGGACGATGGCGATGAACTCCTCGCGATTGTAGGCGACGCCGCCCCCGGTGCCGCCCAGCGTGAAGCTGGGGCGGATGATCGCCGGCAGGCCGGTCTTCTCCAGCCCCGCCAGCGCCTCCTCGACGCTGTGCGCGATCGCCGAACGGGCGGATTCGAGCCCGATCTTGTCCATCGCCTCGCGGAACTTGAGCCGGTCCTCGGCCTTCTCGATCGCCTCGGCATCGGCGCCGATCATCCGGACGCCGTATTTCTCCAGCGTCCCGTCCTTGAAGAGCGCCAGCGCGGTGTTGAGCGCCGTCTGCCCGCCCATCGTCGGCAGCAACGCGTCGGGCCGCTCCTTCTCGATGATCTTGGCGACATAAGCGGGCGTGATCGGCTCGATATAGGTCGCGTCGGCGAACTCGGGATCGGTCATGATCGACGCCGGGTTCGAATTGACCAGGACGATGCGATAGCCCTCGGCCTTCAGCGCCTTGGCCGCCTGCGTCCCCGAATAATCGAACTCCGCCGCCTGGCCGATGACGATCGGGCCGGCGCCGATGATGAGGATGGACGAGATGTCGGTACGCTTAGGCATATATGCGGAGACTCTGATAAGCCCTCTCCCCGTCGGGGAGAGGGTTGGGTGAGGGGGTACTGAGTTGGGAAGCAAGCGCCTGACTCCGATCGCGCGCAAGCTGCGCGCGAACCGGACAGAAGCTGAAGAACGGCTGTGGCATCATCTCCGTGCTCGCCAGCTCGAAGGCGAGAAATTCGTCCGCCAGTTCCAGATCGACAATTTCGTCGCCGACTTCGCCTGCCGCACGGCGAGGCTGGCGATCGAACTGGACGGCGGGCAACATGGCGCCGCCCGCGACGCCGCCAGAACCGCGATCATCGAGAACTACGGCTATCGAGTCCTTCGCTTCTGGAACCACGACGTCCTCGCCAACACCGAAGGCGTCCTCGAAGCGATCCGCCGGGAACTCCTGATCGCCCGCAACCGCAGCGAATGACGCCAGTGCAAACCCTCTCCCCGGCGGGGAGAGGGCAGGGTGAGGGGGCTCGGCGCGTGGGGGTATCCGTAGACTCAGAGCCCCCTCACCCCAACCCTCTCCCCGCCAGGGAGAGGGAGCACCGAGGCAAACCGACCCCATCACTGCGCCTCCTCAATGGATTCGATGTAGATAAGCCGCATATGCCGCCGCCGCGCCCACTGGTTGACGCAGGCCACCTCCGGCGCGGGCCGCGCGGCATTGACCGGCTCGAGGATCAGGAAGCGGCGCTGCTCGACGTCCTGGGAGAGCAGTCCCTCCGGCACGCCGCATCGCTGAGAGACGGAGGCGATGTCCTGCTGCGACAAGGTCGGCGCGACACATCCCGCCACACCGGCACACAACAAAGCCAAGAGAATACCGGATCGATGATCCATGCTAAATCGCCAGCTTCTCTATTAGGACCATCCAGTCAGCTTCACCCAGCTTGGACTGAGTGAAGGCCATTTTTCCATGGACGTAGACTGTATTGTTCAGGTTGGCGCCTTGAGTTCGCAAAGTGGGCAAAGCCCTCTTTGATTCCGCAATCGTCATCGCCCTTCTTGGGTCTCCGAGGGGCTTGATAGAAAACGGAAGGACCCAAGGTTCGGGCCAAATATTTTCGACCTGTTCATCAGGATTCGGTGACGAGTAAACGATGAATGGAGTGGTGAAGCTCTTGGTCTCGTTGCAGTATAGAATACCGCCGGCACCAACGGGCATCTTGAGGGCGTGGGTAATACGGCCCTTCGTGTAGCTTGCATTGTCGGATGGGCTGACAGCCCAACGACTAGCTCCAATACCAGCCCATATGTTCGTTAACGTGTTGGAAGCGAATGCATAAATTCTCATTCGTCTTTCCCCAACTGATCCACGAACTTCCCGAACAGATAAATGCTGTCCTGCGGTCCCGGGTTGGCCTCGGGATGGTATTGCACGCTGAAGGCCGGCCGATCCGTCAGCTCGATGCCGCAATTGCTGCCGTCGAACAGGCTGATGTGGGTCTGGCGGACATGGTCGGGCAGGCTTTCCGCATCCACCGCGAAGCCATGGTTCATGCTGGTGATCTCGACCCGGCCGTCCTCCAGCCGCTTCACCGGATGGTTCGCGCCGCGATGGCCCTGGTGCATCTTGGCCGTCTGCCCGCCGACCGCGATGGCGAGCATCTGGTGGCCGAGGCAGATGCCGAACAGCGGCTTCTTGGTCTCCAGCATCTGCCGGATCACCGGCACGGCGTACGCGCCGGTCGCGGCCGGATCACCCGGGCCGTTGGAGAGGAAGAAGCCGTCGGGCTCGTGCGCCATCACCTCGTCGAAGGTGGCGGTGGCAGGGAGCACGGTCACCCGCGCGCCGGCGGCCTCCAGATTGCGGAAGATGTTGCGCTTGGCGCCATAGTCGATCGCGACGACATGCGGGCGGGTATCCCCTTGCAAGCCCTCTCCCTCGGGGGAGAGGGTTGGGTGAGGGGGTCGGGCGTCGGGGAGTTCGCTCGAATGCCGAACCCCCTCACCCCCACCCTCTCCCCGCCGGGGAGAGGGAGTACTCGCATAGCCTTCGCCCAGATGCCAGAGCCCGCCCTGCCAGCGATGCGTCTGCCGGGTCGTCACCTCCTTCGCGAGGTCCATGCCCTCCAGCCCCGGCCAGGCCCGTGCCTTCTCCCGCAGCGCGTCGAGGTCGAACTGTCCGTCCTCGGAAAAGGCGATCACGCCGTTCGGCGCGCCCTGCAGCCGGATCAGCCGGGTCAGCGCCCGCGTGTCGATGCCGCTGAGGCCGATCCGCCCGTTCGCCTTCATCCACTCGACGAAGGTCTGCACCGCGCGGAAGTTGGACGGCGCCGTCACGTCCTGTCGCACCACGCAGCCGAGGGCGTGCGGATTGTCCGCCTCGACATCCTCGTAGTTCGCGCCGACATTGCCGATGTGCGGGAAGGTGAAGTTGATGATCTGGCCGGCGAAGCTCGGATCGGTCATGATCTCCTGATAGCCGGTCATGGCGGTGTGGAAGCACACTTCGCCGACCGCCTCGCCCTCGGCGCCGAAGCCCTTCCCCCAGATCGTGCTGCCGTCGGCCAGGACCAATACGCCCGTCGCTCCCGATGGCGCAGGCGTGTTCATGGTGTCGGCCACGGGGCGGGCACTCCTTCAAGCTTGGCTGGCGATGTCGCTAAGACCCAGCCGCTAAGCCTGTCGGGCGGGCGCGTCAATCCTGTTAAAGTCGCCCCGGCCCGGCTAAGCAGGCCGTTTCCCGAAAGACGTTCGAGAGCCCCATGATTCGCGATGACATCAAACAGGCGCTGGTCGGCGCCATGAAGAGCGGCGACACCGCGACCCGCGACGCGATCCGCCTGATCCAGTCGGCGCTGAAGAACCGCGACATCGAGCTGCGCGGCGCGGCCAACCCGCCCGGGGACGACGTGCTGGTCACCGAGGTCCTCCAGAAGATGATCAAGCAGCGCCGCGAATCGATCGACATGTACGAGAAAGGCGGCCGCGCCGAGCTGGCGGCCGCCGAGGCGGCCGAAGTGGCGGTGATCGAAGGCTTCCTACCGAAACAGATGGACGAGGCCGAGCTCGCCGCCGCGATCGACGCGATCGTCGCCGAAACCGGCGCGGCCAGCGTCAAGGACATGGGCCGGGTGATGGCCGTGCTGAAGGAGCGCCATGCCGGCGAGGTGGATATGTCGAAGGCCAGCGGCGCGGTGAAAGCGCGGCTTTCCTGATGGTCCAGGGGGCCAGATGACCCTCTCCCCTGCCTTTCTCGACGAGCTCCGCGCCCGCACCCTGCTGTCGGCGCTGATCGGGCGCACCACCAGGCTCATCAAGGCGGGGCGCGAGTTCAAGGCCTGCTGCCCGTTCCACAACGAGAAGACGCCGAGCTTCTACGTCAATGACGAGAAGGGCTTCTATCACTGCTTCGGCTGCCAGGCGCATGGCGATGCGATCTCCTGGCTGACCGACGCACGCGGCCTCGCCTTCATGGATGCGGTGAAGGAGCTCGCCGATGCCGCCGGCATGGAGGTCCCCGCCCCCGATCCGCGCGCCCAGGCCAAGGCGGAGCGCGCGGCGGGGCTGTACGAGGTCATGGAGGCGGCCCAGGCTTGGTTCGCCGAGCAGCTGGGGGGCCTCGAGGGCGCGAGTGCCCGCGCCTATCTTGAAAAGCGCGGCATCGATGCGAAGACCCGCACCAAGTTCGGTTTCGGCTTCGCCCCCGATGCGCGCGGCAGGCTCAAGGGCGCCCTCACGCGCTTCGGCAACGACAAGCTGGTCGAAGCGGGCCTGCTGATCGCTCCGGACGACGGCAATCGCGAGCCCTATGACCGGTTCCGGGGCCGCCTCACCTTCCCGATCCGCGACCCGCGCGGACGGGTCATCGCCTTCTCGGCGCGCATCCTGGGTGCGGGTGAACCCAAATATCTGAACTCGCCGGATACGCCCTTGTTCGACAAGGGCCGCACCCTGTTCAACTTCGACAAGGCCGCCCCGGCGAGCCGCGACGCGAAGCGCGTGATCGTCGTCGAGGGCCAGATGGACGTGATCGCGCTCGATCAGGCCGGGATCGGCGAGGCGGTCGCACCGCTTGGCACGGCAACGACCGAGGCCCAGCTGGGCCTGCTCTGGCGCCTCTCGCCCGTGCCGGTCTTCTGCTTCGACGGCGACGCAGCCGGCCAGAAGGCCGCGGTCCGCGCGGCGCTCCGGGCGCTCCCGCAGATCGCCCCGGGCCGCTCGCTGGGCTTCGTCACCCTGCCAACGGGACAGGACCCGGACGATTTGATCCGCGCCAAAGGCCGCGGCGCGCTGGAGGCGCTGCTGGACGCGCCCGAGCCGCTGGTCGAACGGCTGTGGCGGCATGAGCTGGAGGCCGGCCCGCTCAAGACACCCGAGCAGCGCGCCGGCCTCAAGCGCCGTCTGATCGACCATGCCGCGGCGATCGCCGACCCCGACGTGCGCGACCAGTATCGCGCCGAGTTCTTCGCCCGCCTCGATGGACTGATGCCGCGCCGACAGGCCCCTGCCCGCCCCGATCGCCGCTTCCCGCCCGGCCGCACGCCCTTCGTTCCCTGGCGCCCCGCTTCCGCCGAAGCGAAGGCCGTCGGACGCGGCGGGCTCGATCCCCAGCTCACCGGCGCCGTCCTGCAGGGCCTGCTGCGCTTTCCGGCGCTGATTGGCGAACATGGCGAGGCGATCGCGGCGTTGCCGATCGGTGACAGGCAGGCCGCGGAATTGCGCGATACCCTCCTCGAAGCGGCGATGACGCACGCCGCGCTTGATCCGGAGCGCCTCCATACCATATTGGCCGAGAGGGGTGTGGCGGCTTTGGTGGAGGCGCTGCGCCTTCGCCGCGGGCTGGCTTTCTCCTTCACGCGACGGGATGCCGATCCGGATCGTGCGCGACGCGACCTGGTTCTGGTGGTCGAGACCTTGGCCGCACGGCCGGGGCTCGACGCGGCGCTGGAGGCAGCGACGGCCCGGCTGAAGGCGGCAGGCGACGAAGCGGCATTCGCGGAGCAGCAGCGGCTGCGCGCGGCGAGGGACGAGGCGGATCGAAAACTGGCGACATTGATCGAGGGCGACGCGGACTAAAGCGATTTCCAGTCAGATGGACACATCTGACGGCTCGGAAATCGCGGCAATCCAGGGCGGGATCGGCCCCGGCAAGGTGACAAGGCGTATTGAATGGCGAAGACCAACACGGCGGAAACCGAAGAGAAGATCGAGGGCGGCGACGCGCCGCTGATCGACCTCAACGAGGCCGACATCAAGAAGCTGATCGCCCGCGCCAAGAAGCGCGGCGTGATCACCTATGACGAGCTCAACGAGGCGCTGCCGCAGGACCAGATGTCGTCCGAGCAGATCGAGGACATCATGTCGGCGCTCAACGACATGGGCGTCAACATCGTCGAGAGCGACGAGAGCGACGAATGCGACGACCAGCAGGACAACGACGCCGGGGTCGACGAGGTCGACGGCGCCGGCGAGACGTTCGTGCTCGAGAAGAAGAAGGAAACCGTCGACCGCACCGACGATCCGGTGCGCATGTACCTGCGCGAGATGGGCGCGGTCGAGCTGCTCTCCCGCGAGGGCGAGATCGCCATCGCCAAGCGCATCGAGGCAGGCCGCGACACGATGATCTGGGGCCTGTGCGAAAGCCCGATCACCTTCAACGCGATCATCGACTGGTCGAACCAGCTCAATGCCGGCCACATGCAGCTGCGCGAGATCCTCGACCTCGAGGCGATGCTCTCCAAGGGCCCGACCGCCGAGCAGGTCGAGGGCGCCGAGGAGGATGACGGCGTCATTTCCGAATCCACCGCCGGCCCCTCCTTCAAGGAGGAGGACGAGCCCGAGGAGGTCGTCGCCGAGGAGGAGGACGACGAGGAGTCGATGGTCGAGCGCCGCGCCCCGCGGCCGGCCGAGGAGGACGAGGACGACAACACGCTCAGCCTCGCCCAGATGGAAGAGACGCTGAAGCCAGCCGCGCTCGAGAAGTTCGCGGCGATCACCGACGTCTACAAGAAATTCTCGAAGCTCCAGCAGGCGCGCATGGATGCGATGGGCGCCGGCCAGGAGTTCGCCAAGGCCGACGAGAACAAATATCAGAAATACCGTGAGCAGCTCACTGCCGAGGTGGAGAGCGTCCAGTTCCACGGCGCCAAGATCGAATATCTCGTCGACCAGCTCTACAGCTACAACCGCCGGCTCACCACTTTGGGTGGCCAGATGCTGCGCCTCGCCGAGCGCCACAAGGTGCCGCGCCGGGCCTTCCTCGACGCCTATATGGGCCACGAACTCGACGAGAGCTGGGCCGAGCGCGTCGTTGGACTCGACAAGAAATGGGCGGCGTTCATCGAGAACGAGGCGGACGCGATCGAGCGTATCCGCACCGAGATCGCCGAGATCGCCCAGGCGACCGGCACCGGCCTCGCCGAGTTCCGCCGGATCGTGAACATGGTCCAGAAGGGCGAGCGCGAGGCGCGGATCGCCAAGAAGGAGATGGTCGAGGCCAATCTGAGGCTCGTCATCTCGATCGCCAAGAAATATACGAACCGCGGCCTGCAGTTCCTGGACCTCATCCAGGAGGGCAATATCGGCCTGATGAAGGCGGTCGACAAATTCGAGTATCGCCGCGGTTACAAATTCTCGACCTACGCGACCTGGTGGATCCGGCAGGCGATCACCCGCTCGATCGCCGATCAGGCGCGCACGATCCGCATTCCGGTCCACATGATCGAGACGATCAACAAGCTGGTCCGCACCGGCCGCCAGTTCCTCCACGAGCATGGCCGGGAAGCCACGCCCGAGGACCTCGCCGAGCGCCTCTCCATGCCGCTGGAGAAGGTCCGCAAGGTCATGAAGATCGCCAAGGAGCCGATCAGCCTCGAAACGCCGATCGGCGACGAGGAGGATAGTCATCTCGGCGACTTCATCGAGGACAAGAACGCCGTCATCCCGGTGGACGCGGCGATCCAGTCCAACCTCAAGGAAACCGTCACCCGGGTGCTGGCGTCCCTGACGCCGCGCGAGGAGCGCGTGCTCAGGATGCGCTTCGGCATCGGCATGAACACCGATCACACGCTGGAGGAAGTCGGCCAGCAATTCTCGGTGACCCGCGAGCGCATCCGGCAGATCGAGGCGAAGGCGCTGAGGAAGCTGAAGCATCCGAGCCGGTCGCGGAAGATGCGTTCGTTCCTCGATCAATAGTCCTGCGCACCGGCCTGTGAGGCGATTCCAGACGCCTGACCTCGGCTCGCCGTCCGGCTTGTTTTCAGGACCGTGCGCGGGACACGGCGTGCCGGTTTCGGACCGCCTGGAAACCGTTCACTGGACTTCGAACACGGTGCCGCTCGCCGGCTCCCTGTAGAAGTCGACGCGGTCGCCATTCCAATGGTAGTCGAGGTGCCGACCCTGCGTCGGAAGGGCCGCCAGATCCGGATAGAAAAGCCCGACACACCGGCCGCCGACATTGCGCACGCTGGGATAGAGGATTCCGTCCGAGCCGTTCGCCTTCAGAATCGCTCCGACACGCTGCGCCTCGCCATAATCGTCCGGATCCAGGGCTTCGACATAGACGCCGCTATCGGTAAGATCGTGCGCGGTCAGGCTTACGTCGAGGACCAGCTCGCGAAACTGAGAGGTCCAACCCTCGGGCTCTCTGGTGCGCCTCATGAACCGTTCGTGGTGGTGGATGGTCTCCGCGAGAGCCGTCTCGAAGCTTTCACCGGCATAGAGAACGCCGAACGCGCCGGCGCCGAAGCGGCTTGGCCGATCGGGACTGACGTGCGTGAACGGTGCCATGAGATAGCTTGCGCCTGTGCCCCCCACTCGTCGATCCGGAGGCACCAGATCCAGATTGCCGATCGTGTCCATCAGCCGGGGGTTGGTTTTCTGTTCTGCCGAAATCAGGAGCGGCCAGTCTGCCGGATCGGCGATGTCCTCGAACAGATCCGCGGGCGGATAGATGCTGCGGATGATCCGGCGAGCCTGGTTCCAGTGTACGGCAGCCGTTGGAATCGCCGTCGCGTCGATCACCAGGCACCACGCTCGCTGTCGAGATAGCGCCGCACCCGCATCAGGTCGGTCAATTCGCCGCCCAGAATGACATCCAGGGCCGATGCGCCGCCAAAGGCCTCATTTGGCGCCTTTATCCAGCGGTAGCCGCGTTCCGGCTCCCGGAAGATGACGCGCAAGGCTTTGTGGATGCCCAGGAGATTCGAGAGGCGCGCCTTGCCGTCCCGGCTGATCCGGCCCGGTTGTTCCGCCTTCCATCGGCGCAAGGTCCTGACCGACAGGTCGAGGAGGATGGCCGCCTGATCATCGGTCACGTCCCATTTCAGAAACAGGTTCGCCACGGCCCGGAACATGGCCGCAGCCTCATCATTCGTGATGGGCGCGGGTGCGAAGGGTCTCGGCTCCGTATCGACCTGTATGAGCGCCAGTGCCATTTGGGTCTCCTGCAATATGGCAGTATATACTGGATTTCATGCCAAATGGCAACTTCGCCCCCTCCGACGCCCGCCGCTGTGATCGGCGAGGATATGGGCGATGCAGGGGTGTTGCCCGCGGCTCGAGCCGGCGGCCGGCTCAATCCAGGAACGGATCGGTCGCCAGATGCCGCCCCTTGCGGAACGCGTCGGCGACCAGCACCAGAGGCTTGAGATCGACATCGCTGCGGCCTTCGTCGATCAGCCGGGCGAACTCGGCATAGACGGACGGATATTCCGTCTGGGGCGGCAATCTTTGCTCGACCCCGTCGATGGCGAGGCGGTTGCTGCCTTCGGACAGCAGCAGCGTGCCGGCGTCGGCCTCGACCCGGATGTTCCACAGAGGATCGCCCGGCTGCCGCCAGTCAAATGCCGCCTCGACCGGGATGTCGCCGGCCCGGAGCGTCAGCGCCGCAGCGATCGGCGCCTGGCGATTCTCCGGGACGTCGAGTGAGGCCGCCGTCAGGCGAACCTCGCCGGGCACGATCGCGGTGAGGATCGACAAGGCGTTGATCCCGGGATCGAAGACGCCGAATCCGCCGGCGCGCCAGATCCAGTCCTGCCCCGGATGCCAGACGCGCACGTCCTCCTTCCAGTCCATCCGGATGGCGCGAACCCGCTTGCCGGCCAGCCACGCCCGCGCCGCCTCGACCCCCGCTGCGTGCCGCGAATGCCAGGCCGCGAACAAGGTGACCCCGATCGCATGCGCCGCGTCGACGAGATCGCCGACCTCGGCCGGGTCCGTGCCCGGCGGCTTCTCCAGCAGCACATGCTTGCCCGCGGCGATCGCGCGGCGCGCCGCGTCGCTGCGCGCCTGGGGCGGCTGGCACAGGGCAACGGCGTCAAGCGCCGGCTCGGCATCGAGCATCGCCTGAACGTCCGGGTAGCAAGCGACGTCGTCGAGCCGCGCGATCGGATCGGCGATCGCCGTGAGCTCGAACCGGTTCGAGGCGCGGATCGCCGGCACATGCTGGTCGCACGCAATCTTGCCGGCGCCGACGATGCCGATGCGCAGCGGCTTCAAAGCGCGCGGACCCCGACCGACTCCGCCGCCGCCCGGACGAGCGGATTGCGCACCGGCAGCGTGAACGGCGGCGCCTCGATCTCGAACACGTCCCCCTCCTCCGCCACGATCCCGTCGGCGAAGGACAGGGTCGCCGTGCCGAGGAAGTGGACGTGCAGGTCGCCCGGGCGGCGGAAGGGCGCATATTTGAAATGGTGGTGCTCGAGATTGGCGAGGCTGTGCGACATGTTCGCCTCGCCCGACAGGAACGGCTTCTCCCAGATGGCCCGTCCCGCGCGCAGGATGCGGCTGGTACCGGCGATCTCGGCGGGGAGCGCGCCCAGCAGCAGCTCCGGCCCGAGCGCCGCCGGCCGCAGCTTGGAATGGGCGAGCCAGAGATAATTGTGCCGCTCGGTCACATGGTCCGAAAATTCGTTGCCGAGCGCGAAGCCGAGCCGCACCGGCATGCCGTCCGGCGCGATCAGGTAGATGCCGGCGATCTCCGGCTCCTCGCCGCCGTCGAGCGCGAAATCGGGCATGGCGAGCGGCGCGCCGGGCGCGGCGAGGATCGAGCCGTCGCCCTTGTAGAACCATTCCGGCTGCGCGCCGACCGCGCCGTCCGCGGGCTTGCCGTCCGCAACGCCCATCAGGAACATCTTCATCGAATCGGTCGCCGTATCGGGCTCCAGCGCCGCCCGGTGCATCCGGTCGCGGCTTTCCGCCGAGCCGAGATGGGTGAGGCCGGTGCCGGAGACGAGCAGATGCGCTGGATCGGGATGATCGATCGGGGCGAGCAGGCGCACCGCAGCCAGGTCGACCGCCTCGCCAAGGCGCGCGGCCGCCGCGGCGGCGAGACCCGTGCCGGCGGCGAGCGCCGCCTGCGCCAGCTCGAGCACCGAGGCGGCGCCGGCGATCCGTCTCGCACCGCCTGCCGCGTCGATGGCCGCGATGCCCCGCGCGCCCTCCTCGAACTGCACGAGCGAACGGATCACCACCTCATCCCTCTCTCCATCTCTCAAGTCGGAACGAGGCTCTCCCAATAACTCCTACAAAAATCAAGGTGCCTGATCGCCGCCTGCCGGCAGGTCGCCGATTTGACATCGCCGTGCGGCATGCCGAAACGGAAAGCGAAAACAAAAAAAGGAACACGACTTGCCCGTCATCGCCGACGACATCCCGACGCTCATCGAGCAGCTCTGCGCCATCTACGACGACTCGGTCGCCAACCTGCGCGGCGTCCTCGCCGCCTATCTGAGGGACGGCGTCCGCCCCGATCCCACCGCCCGCGCCGACGGGCTGTTCGCCTATCCCGAGCTGCGCATCGATTATGCGCAGGGCCAGCCGATCGCCTTCCCGGCGCGCGCCTATGGCCGGCTCAACCAGCCCGGCAGCTATGCGACCAGCATCACCCGCCCCTGGCTCTTCCGCAAATATCTCACCGAGCAGCTCCAGTTCCTCGCCCGCGACTACGATGTCGAGATTTCGGTCGGCCGCTCAGCGAGCGAGATCCCCTACCCCTATGTCCTCGACGGCACCGACGACCTCAGGCTCGACGGCGCCCAGGCGGCCGACCTCGCGCTGTGGTTCCCGTCCACCGAGCTCTCCCATATCGGCGACGAGGTCGCCGACGGCGAATGGATCGCACTGCCTGACGGCTCCCGGCCGCTGTCGCTGTTCGACGGCCCCCGCGTCGACTTCAGCCTGGCGCGCCTCAAACACTATACCGGCACCCCGCCGGAGCACACCCAGCGCTATCTCCTGTTCACCAACTATGTCCGCTATGTCGACGAGTTCGTCCGCTGGGCGGTGGACGAGCTCAGGAAGCCGGACAGCCCGTATGAGGCGCTGTCGGCGGCCGGCGGCGTCTATGTGACCCGCGACACGCCCGACGCGGTGCTGCAGGTCGCCGAAGGCGGCTGGCGGCGCCACCAGATGCCGGCCTATCACCTGATTGCCCCGAACGGCGAGGGCATCACGCTCGTGAACATCGGCGTCGGCCCGTCCAACGCCAAGACGATCTGCGATCATCTCGCGGTGATGCGGCCCGAGGCCTGGCTGATGATCGGCCATTGCGGCGGCCTCAGGCCCAGCCAGACGATCGGCGACTATGTCCTCGCCCACGCCTATCTGCGCGACGACCATGTCATGGACGACGTGCTCCCGGTCGAGGTGCCGATCCCCGCGATCGCCGAGATCCAGCAGGCGCTGTTCAACGCCGCGGTCGAGATCACCGGCGAATCGCCCCAGGAGATCAAGAAGCGCCTCAGGACGGGCACCGTCGTCACCACCGACGACCGCAACTGGGAGCTCAGGTTCACCCTCTCGGCGCTGCGCTTCAACCAATCGCGCGCGGTCGCGATCGACATGGAGTCGGCCACCGTCGCCGCCCAGGGCTACCGCTTCCGCGTTCCTTACGGCACGCTGCTCTGCGTTTCCGACAAGCCGCTCCACGGCGAGATCAAGCTGCCGGGCCAGGCCAATGCCTTCTACGAGCGCGCGATCAGCCAGCACCTGAGGATCGGCATCGAGACGCTGCGTATCCTGAAGAATGAAGGCGCGGCGCTCCATTCGCGCAAGCTCCGCGCCTTCGACGAGCCGCCTTTCCGCTGAGCGCAGCACCTACTGCAGGCGCGACCGAAAAGCCACAGTCCGGGGATTCTTGCTGCACCGCGGCAAGAGTCTTTGAACCGTAAAAAACCTATTGTTAAAGGCATTCCCAACGGGGCAATATCTGCCCTGGGGGAATCATACTCATGCAAAAAATTGCTCTGCTTTGCGCAACCACGGCGTTCGTCATGCCCGGCATCGCGTTCGCCCAGTCCACCGGCACCGTCGATTTCGAAGGCGATGCGATCGTCGTCACCGGCAGCCGCGCCCGCGACGTGGGCGGCGTTGAAGTGCCGGACACGCCACGCGCCCGCGCCGTGCTCGATTCGAGCTTCATCCAGCGCCAGACGCCAGGCCAGACGATCAACGACGTGATCAACTCCCTGCCGGGCGTCAGCTTCCAGAACAACGACCCCTATGGCGCCGGCGGCGGCACCCTCAACATTCGCGGCTTCGATGCCACGCGCATTTCGCAAACGTTCGACGGCTTCCCGCAGAACGACACAGGCAATTACGCGCTCTATTCGAACCAGCAGCTCGATCCCGAGCTGATCGACCAGGTCAATGTCAGCCTGGGCTCGACCGACATCGACAGCCCGACCGCGGCGGCCAGCGGCAGCACGGTCAACTATCGTACCCGTCTTCCCACTGAGGACTTCCACGTCAGCCTTCGGGGCTCGATCGGCGAATACAATATGTTCCGCGCCTTCGGTGTCGTCGACACCGGCCAGTTCACCCCCTGGGGCACGCGCGCCTTCCTCTCGGCGAGCATGCAGTCCTACGACAATCCCTATAACAACCGCGGCACGAACTATAAGCAGCAGTACAACGCCCGCATCTATCAGCCGATCGGCGACAATGGCGACTTCGTCTCGATCGCCGCGCACTACAACCAGAACCGCAACAACTTCTTTGGCTCGGTCTCGCTGCGCGAAGATCTGACGCTGACCCAGTCACCGACCAGCGCGCCGCGCAACGTTCCCGATCGTTTCCCGCTCACGGACGACGAACGCTTCTATACGGTCGCGCGCTGCCAGATTAACACGGCGTCGGGTCCAGGATCGCAGTTAGCCAACACCTGCGGCTCCACCTTCGACGAACGCTACAATCCGTCGAACACCGGTAACGTCCGCTTCGGTTCCCGCTTCACGCTGACCGATCGGCTGGTCTTCACCATGGACGGCGCGTTCCAGTATACCAAGGCCAATGGCGGCGGCACCGTCGTCGGCTTCGAAGGCCGCAGGGACGTCAATCCGAACGGCGGTCCCAGCTCGACCGTATCGACACGGTGCCAGACGGCGCCTTCGCCGACGCAAAGCTGCCAGACCGGCTATATTTCGGGCATTCCCTATTACGGCCGTGACCTGAACGGCGACGGCGACATCCTCGACTCGATCCGCGTGCTGGCTCCCAGCCAGACGCAGACCGATCGTTACCTGCTGCTGGCTTCGCTGCGCTACGACATTACCGACGAGCACAGCGTTCGCTTGAGCTACAGCTTCGATCGCGGCATTCACCGTCAGACGGGGGAGACCGGCTTCCTTCAGCTCAACGGCGAACCGTTCGACGTGTTTCCCGTCAACGATCCGCTCGTGGACGTGAACGGAAACATCCTGCAGAAGCGCGACCGCCGGTCGATCGCACTCCTCAACCAGATTTCGGGCGAATATCGCGGCGAATTCCTGGACGGCCGCCTCGTCGTGAATGCCGGCGTGCGCGTTCCCTTCTTCAAGCGCGATCTGACCAACTTCTGCGCCACCTCCAGCGTGACCGGCTTCGTCGAATGCTTCAGCACCAATGACGCCGGCCTCCAGGCCTGGCTCATCAACAACCCCACCGTTCCGGTGGCGGGCGGCGTGCAGCCAGTCCAGGGGCCGCAGAACCGCGTCTTCAAGTATGACGACATCCTGCCGACGCTGGGCTTCACCTACGATCTCACGCCGCGCCTCAGCCTCTTCGCGAATTACTCGCGCGGCCTGCAGGTTCCGGGCACCGACAACCTCTACAATAGCTTCTATTTCTCGTCGGATACGCCGGAAGCCAATCCGCGCCCGGAAACCACGGACAATTTCGACCTGGGCCTCCGGTACCGGTCCGGCGCCATCCAGGCGCAGGCCTCCGTCTGGTATACGCGCTTCCAGGATCGTCTGGCGTCGTCCTTCGACCCCGAGCTCGAGCGCAGCGTGTACCGCAACCTCGGTGCGGTCGATAAATATGGCATCGACGGCCTGCTGTCGTGGCAGGTGATCCCCGAGCTGCAATTCTCCGTCTTCGGCTCCTATCTCTGGTCGAACATCCGGGACGACGTATTGGTCGGACTCTGCTCGGCCACAGTCAGCGAGAGCTGTCCGGCCGGCAGCGTCGGTACGGAGATCTTCGCGCCGACCGAAGGCAGCCGGGAGGGCGGTGCCCCGGTCTACACGTTCGGCGCCCGGGTCCAGGGCAATGTCGGGCCGCTGGAGATCGGCGTCCAGTTCAAGCGGACTGGTGGCCGCTACGTGAACGACTCTAACCAGCCGATCGGCCAGTGCTTCAGCACCCTGCCGGCGAATTTGGGCGCAAGCGTGCCGTTCGTGAACACGATCGATTGCCCGACCGGTTCCCAGCTCGTCGCCGTCTACCCGGCGCGCACCCCGGCCTACAACATCGTCGACCTGGACGCGCGTCTGCCGCTCGGCTTCATCGGTCTCAACGACGACACCTTCCTCCAGCTCAACGTCACCAACCTGTTCGACGAGCGCTATGTCGGCGGCTTCACCGCCAATCTGCTGCCGACACAGGTGCCGTTCGCGCAGATCGGCGCGCCGCGGGCGGTGAGCGCCACCCTGGTGGTCGGCTTCTAGGCTGAACGTTCGGCGTGAGAGATCGGGCCGCCGCGGCACAGGCCGCGGCGGCCCTTCTTTTTGCACCGGCAACGGCTATGGTCGGGGCATGACCGACCCGCTGATCCAGCGCGCACGCGAGGCCGCGCTTGCCGCCTACGCCCCTTATTCGCGGTTCAGCGTCGGCTGCGCGGTCGAGTCGGTCGACGGCGAGATCGCAGTCGGATCGAACATGGAGAATGCCTGCTACCGGCTCGGCGTCTGCGCCGAGATCGCGGCGCTCACCGCCGCCAAGCAGGCCTTCGGTCTGGACAAGATCGCCCGTCTCGCCGTCGCCGGCGGCCATGTCGGCGCGGACAGCGAGCTCGCCGGCACGTCGCTCGTCACATCCTGCGGGGGCTGCCGCCAGTCGATCCTGGAGGCGGCCCAGGTCGCCGGGCGTGACATCGAGGTGATCTCCGCCAATGGCGACGGCAGCGAGGCTGCAGTTCACCCGATTTCGGAGCTGATCCCTTTCGGCTTCGGCCCGGCCAATCTGAAGGATGCCGGCACCTGAACCTACCCGTCATGCTGAACTTGTTTCAGCATCCAGCGACGAGCCGCACGACCGGCGGAAAACTGGACCCTGAAACAAGTTCAGGGTGACGACCCGGGATATCAGGCCAGCTTGATCTCCCGCAGGCGCTCCATGAGATAGTCGTGGGCGGTGATCGGCTCCGGAAACCGGTCGGGGTGATCCGCATCCACGCAGTTCGGCAGGGTCTCGATCAGGAAATCCGGCCGGAAGTGCAGGAAGAAGGGCATCGAATAGCGTGAATGGCCGCGCCGCTCGGGCGGCGGATTGACGACGCGGTGGGTGGTCGATCGCATCCGCATGTTGGTCAGGCGCTGCAGCATGTCGCCGATATTGACGGCGAGCTCGCCGGGCTTCGGCGTCACCTGCAGCCAGTTGCCGTCGCGGTCGAGCAGCTGCAGCCCCGCCTCCTCCGCGCCCAATAGCAGGGTGATCGTGTTGATGTCCTCGTGCGCCCCGGCGCGCACGTTCGGCCCGTCGCCGGGCGTCGGCGGATAATGGAGCAGGCGCAGCACCGAATTGCCGTCGCTGACCGTATCCTCGAAATAATCCGGCGCGAGGCCGAGATAGCGGGCGATCGCCTCCAGGATACGCAACCCCGCAATGTCGAATGCCGCGAACAGCTCGAGGAAGGTCTCCTTGAACCCCGGCACCTCGCTCGGCCAGATGTTCGCCGCCATGACGTCGGCATATTTATGGCCTTCGGGCAGCTCGCGCCCGACATGCCAGAATTCCTTGAGGTCGAAGGCGGTCGCGCCCTTGGCGGTCTCGATTCCGAACGGCGTGTAACCGCGCGCCCCGCCGCCGCCGGGGATGTGATATTCGCCCTTGGCCTCTTCCGGGAGCGCGAAGAACGCCTTCGCCTTCTCCTCGGCGCGGGCGATCAGGTCGGCCGGAATGCCGTGGTCGGACACGATCGCGAAGCCGTAGCGCTCGAACGAGCCGCCGAGGCGCTGCGAGAAGCCTTCGGGGTCGCGGCCCGCATCGAGCAGGGAGACGGACGCGACGGCGGGTGCGGGAGCAAGATCGGTCATGGGACCTGTTTAATCTGTTCGTCACCCCCGCGAAAGCGGGGGCCCAGCTTGTTTCTTCTACTTTGTAGAAAGCTGGATTCCATTGAGGAGGTGCGAATGTCCCCCGGACGTTCGCAGCCCTGTCCGGGGGACAGGGCGGCCTCCCAATTTCGCGGGAATGACGACAGAGGATCAGGCGGAAAGCAGCAGCCCCGCCAGCGCCGCGCTCATCAGGTTGGAGAGCGAGCCGGCGAGCAGCGCCTTGAGGCCCAGCTTCGCGATCATCGGCCGCTGGTTGGGCGCGAGGCTGCCGGTCACCGCCATCTGGATCGCGATCGAGCTGAAATTGGCGAAGCCGCACAGGGCGAACGTCACGACCGCCACCGTCGCCGGCGACAGCGTCCCCTGCTGCGCGCCAAGGTCGATGAAGGCGACGAACTCGTTCAGCACCACCTTGGTACCGAACAAGGCGCCGGCATTGTCCGCCTCCGCCCAGGGCACGTTCAGCATGAACATGACCGGCTGGAACAGCCAGCCGAGAACCGCCTGGAACGAAAGTTGCGGATAGCCGAACCAGCCCCCGATCCCGCCCAGGATGCCGTTCGCCAGCGCCACCAGCGCCACGAATGCCAGCACCATCGCACCCACCGCCACGGCCAGCTTGACGCCGGTCTGCGCGCCCATCGCGGCGGCCATGATGATGTTGGCCGGCCGCTCCTCGCCATGTTCGGTCTCGTCGACCGGCTCGGGCTCGATCCCGAGAGCCGCCGGGTCGTCCGGCATGATGATCTTCGCCATCAATATGCCGCCCGGCGCCGACATGAAGCTCGCGGCGAGGAGATAGGGCAGAAGGTGCTGGCCGATCATGCTCGCATAGGCGCCGAGGATCGTCCCGGCGACGCCTGCCATGCCGACCGTCATGATGCAGAAGAGCTGCGCGGGCGTGAGGTTGGGCAGGAAGGGCCGGATGGTGAGCGGACTTTCCGACTGGCCCACGAAGATGTTCGCGGCCGATCCCAGCGATTCCACCTTGGTGATGCCGGTCACGAGCTGGATCGCGCCGCCGACCCATTTGATGATCAGCTGCATGATGCCGAGATAGTAGAGGATCGAGATCAGGCTGGCGAAGAAGATGATCACCGGCAGCGCCGCGATCGCGAAGCTGTTCGCGCCCATCTCCGGGCCGGCGAGCGGTCCGAAGATGAAATCCGTCCCCGCCTTGGCGTAGCCCAAGAGGTTGGAGACGCCGACCGACATGCCCTCAATCGCGCGGCGCCCCCAGGGCGTGTAGAGCACCAGCACCGCGACCCCCGCCTGCAGCGCGAAGGCGGCGCCGACCACGCGCGGCCTTATCCAGCGCCGGTTCGACGAAAAGGCGAAGGCGATGGCGAGGATCAGCAGGATGCCGCCGATGCCGATCAGGTACCTCATTTATGCCCCCACCCCAATTGCTTGGGCACTTTGATCGGATTTCACCCGTCATTCCAGCGAAAGCTGGAATCTTCCTTTTCTTCGTGATTCCGCACTTCTGCGTGCAGCGGGGAGGAGGCAAAGAGATTCCAGCTTTCGCTGGGATGACGAAACAAGTGCGCAGCCACTCACCAGACCATCTTCGCCTCCGCGGCGCCGATCGCGGCGCCAAGCTTGTCGATGACCTCGCCGATCTCGTCCGCGACCAGCAATTGCCCGCGCCGCGCCGGCGACATGAATCCGCTGTCGCGCACATGATCGAGAAAGGCGATCATGCCGTCCCAGAAGCCGTGGACGTTGAGCAGCGCGAACGGCTTGGCGTGATAGCCGAGCGCGTTCCAGCTCCACGCCTCGAACAATTCGTCGAGCGTGCCGATCCCGCCCGGAATCGCGACGAAGGCGTCAGTGAGCTCGGTCATCAGCGCCTTGCGCTCGTGCATCGTGTTGACGAGGTGCAGCTCGGTGAGCCCGCGATGCGCGACCTCCAGGTTGACCAGGGCCTGCGGGATCACGCCATGCACCTCGCCGCCCGCCTCCAGCACCGCATCGGCGACCACGCCCATCAGGCCGAGCCGCCCGCCGCCATAGACGAGCCCGATGCCGCGCGCCGCCATCTCTCGACCCAGCGCTGCCGCCGTCCCGGCGAAGGCCGGGTCGATGCCCATGGAGGAGCCGCAATAGACAGCGAGCCGCTTCATGCTTCGGCGGCCACCAACGCGCGGAGGTCGCCCTCGGGACGCGAGCCGAAATGCGAGATCACCTCGGCCGCCGCGATCGCGCCAATGCGCAGCGAGTCCTCGACGCTGCGGCCCTGCGCCTGCCCGAACAGGAAGCCGGCGGCGAATAGGTCGCCCGCGCCGGTCGTGTCGACCACGCCCCGGCCGATCCGCGCGATCGGGATGCTGGCCCGCCGGCCGCGCTCGATCGCGATCGCCCCGGCCTCACCCATCGTCACCACGACCAGCGGCACCTTCGCCGCGATCGCGTCGATCGCCGCGTCGCGGTCCGCAACATCGGCCAGCGCCCGGATCTCGTTCTCGTTGCCGAACAGCATGTCGATCGCACCGCTCTCGACCATCGCCATCATTTCGGCGCGGTGCGCGTCGATGCAGACGATGTCGGACAGGGTGAAGGCGACCTTCCGCCCGGCCTCATGGGCGATCCCCATCGCCCGCTCCATCGCCGCGCGCGGCCCGGCTGAGCGCCACAGATAGGCCTCGAGATAGAGGATCGCCGCGCCCCGGATCTGCTCAGGGTCGAGCGCATCGGCGTCAAGCTCGTGCGAGGCGCCGCGATAGGTGCTCATCGTGCGCTGCGCGTCGGGGGTGATCAGGATCAGGCAGCGTCCGGTCGGCAGGCCGTCGGCGCGCGCCGGGGTCAGGAACTCCACCCCGAGCGCGCGGATGTCATGCGCGAAGATCTCGCCCAACTGGTCGTCGGCGACCTGCCCGACGAAGCCGGCCCGCCCACCGAGCGCCGCCACCCCCGCCACCGTGTTCGCCGCCGATCCGCCGCTGGTTTCGCGCGCCTGGCCCATCCGCGCGTAGAGACGGGTGGCGCCGTCGGTGTCGAGCACCTGCATCGATCCCTTGACGAGCCCCTCTTCGACCAGGAACGCATCCTCGGCGGTGGCCTTCACATCGACCAGCGCGTCGCCGATCGCCAATACGTCCAAGCGTGTCTCCGTCACTCGATGGTGATGGCGGGAAAGCCCGGGGACGGAAAGCCCTTTTTGCGCGGCGGCAAAGCGGTTACGCCATTGCAATGACGACACCCGCCGCGCCCGCCATTTCCCGCTCGCTCTTCAGCTTCGCGATCTTCTATGGCGGCATGGTCTGCATCGCCGGCGTGCTCGGCAACAAGCAGGTCGCGCTGGGCCCGCTGGCGGTCGAGGCGGGCATCTTCGCCTTCCTGATGCTGGTGGTGACGTCGAGCGCGGTCGCCGAGCTGTTCGACCGCGAGACCGCCAACCGGCTCGTCCTGATCGGTTTCGTGCCATTGATCGCCTCGATGCTGCTCACATACCTCGTGCTCGGCCTCCCGGCCGCGCATGAAATGCCACCCGAGCGGCTTTCAGCGTTCGAGACGATCATGGGCTCGACGCCGCGCATCTGGCTCGGCGGCATCATCGCCTACGGCACGTCGCAGATCCTGAACGTCCTCATCTTCAGCCGCCTGAAGCGCGAGGGCGGCAAATTGCTCTGGCTGCGCGCCGGCGTGGCCTCGATCCTCTCGCAGATCGTCGACACCCTGCTCTTCATCACCATCGCCTTCTATGGCATCTTCCCGATCGGCGAGCTGCTGCTCGGCCAGATGCTGGCCAAGGTGGTCCTCTCCGCCGTGCTGGTGCCGCCGCTCATCTACCTGTTCGTGGCGATTGGGAAGAAGCTCGACGGGACGGGATGACCCGACTGCGGCTGCATCCGCCATGGTGGAAAGCAGGCAGCTGCGCGCTAGTCGATTTGCCATCTGATCGGCGAAACATCCACCTCACTAGCGATCGCGTTACCAGCCTCGTTCCTTGCCGGAGCGAAGCGAGCCCTCAGTTTGAAAAGCTCGCATGTGGCGCTGTCGAGCGCGGGTGTCGCACTCTGTACAACGGTACAGCTCGTGACCCGGCCCACTTCGGACACCAACAATCTTAGAATGACCGTCCCCTGTTCGCCTCGCGCTCGAGCCTCCGGCGGATAGTCGTCGATTGAGATGATAGTTCGCAGATCCATTCCGGGCGGCGGGAGAGTTTGATGTCGCGCAGGCGGCGCGGGAAACGTGGGGTCGCGAGGACTGTGGGCTACAGCTGGCCCAAGAATCGTCGTAACTAGCGCAGTTGCGAACACTAATGATTTCAACCGCATGGTCTCAAGCGCCTCCCTTGCCGACGGGATAATGGCTCGTTTGCTGAACGTTGGCGATAGGCCGAAAGCAGATACAGCTTGGCGTCAACCTACTCCCGCCACGCCCGTGCCGCGAGCCGCGACGGGGGCAGGCGGGCGTCGACCAGCGCCTCTTCGCGGAAGTCTGAATCCAGCACCGCGACCCGCACGTCGAGCGCGAACCAGCTCGTCTTCATCTTCACCTGCAGCTGGGCGTCGAGCGGGATGGCGAGGTCGCTGACCGCAGCGGCGCGCCAGAAATCGACCGCATTGTCCCAGCCTGCCGCCGGCCGCGACGCGATGATCCCCTGCGCCTTCGCCAGCCCCAATTGCCCCGGCGCCAGCATCGCCAGCAGCGGCGCCTGGCGCGGCAGCAGGGTGTTGACGTTGATCGGCGACAGATCGGTGGTCGGCAGCGCGCAGAGCCAGGGCTGCACCCGTGCGAAGATTTCCGGCGACATGCCGATGAGGCCCCGCGCCTCGGCGACGTCGGCGAACAGGGTGTTGCCGGTCCGCCCCGGCATGTCGCCGGTGCCGTAGGCGGCGTCCTCGGCGCCGATCGGGCCGGGATCGCCATCGCTGTCCGCCCAGTCCGCCGCCGCCTCGGCGATCCGCCGCGCGTCCGAGTCCGGCACCTGCAGCACCGTCATCAGCCCGATGAACTGGTTGACCCCCGTCGGTCGGCGCGCCAGCCGGGTGCGCGGGTCGCCCTCGACGACGCTATTGAGGTTGAAGCAATTGCCGCCGTCGCGCACCTGCACCGCCGCGACGCTGCCGTCCGGGAAGGGGATGCGACGGACGCTGCCATTCCAGTTGCCCGCCAGCGTGGTCTTGTCGCCGCCGCGCGAGATCAGGTCGTCGATGGTGAGCAGCCCCAGCTGCTCGACTCCGCTCGCATAGGCCCGCGCCTGATCGAGCGCGACGACATTGGCGGCCAGCGCCCGTGACAGCCGCAATTTTTCCATCGCCGCCGCCGCGATCGCCCCGGTGACGGCGACCAGCAGCAGCACCGCGAGCAGCGCCGCACCTCGCTCATGGCGCGGCACCTTCACCGCCCGATTCCCACGACGAACACTAGCCGGACCAGCCCGTGCCGCTCGGTGTCCGTCACCAGCTCGACCGCGGCCGGCAGCCGCGTGCCGTCGCCAGGTTCCCAGGTGTCGGTCCATTCGCCGGTCCGGTCGCGATAGCGTAGCCGCAGCGCGCGTACCCCCTCGAGCAGCGGCACCACCGCCGCCTCGCCGCCGCCGTCGACCCGGGCATAGGCGATCCGCCGGAGCTGCCCGCCCTCGAGCCGGTAGCCGACCCGCTGAAGCGCCGGCCCGTCCTCGTCGCCCGCGCTCCAACCGCGCCGGACGAAGGCCATCAGCGCCCCGCCACTTCCCGCCCCGGTGAAGGCCCGCTGCGGCCGCCCGTCACGGTCGCGCCAAGGCCGCGGCGCCGCCTGCGCCATGTCGGCGGTCAGCAGCGCGCTCACCCGCCTTATCTCGCCCAGTTCGGCGAGCAGCCGATCCGAGGTCTCCTGCGTCCGCGCGCTCACCGACAGCAGCGCCACTCCCGCCGCGGTCAGCATCCCGAAGATCGCGAGCGCGATCAGCATCTCGACCAGCGTGAAGCCCTGTTCCGCAGGCTCGAAGCCGTTGCGCCTCATTGCGCCCGCCGGAATATGGTGAGCCGCGCCCGCCCCGGGCCACCGGCCATGTCGACCACCGAGATCTCGATCTGCTGGATGCGCGCCTCGGGCGAGCGGGCGACATTGCGCGTCCAGGCCCAGCGCCGGTTGCCGTTCACCGCTTCGCCGGTCAGCGACCCGAAGGGCGGCGCGGCCGGATCGGTCAGCACCTCGACAGCGAGATTGTTGGCGACGATCTGCGCCATGGCCTGATCGTTGATCCGCGCGCTGTTCGCCGCCGTCGCCCCGCCCAACCGCAGCAGCGCCAGTGCCGCCAGGCTGAAAATGGCGAGCGCCACCAGCATTTCGATGAGGGTAAATCCCGCCTCGTTGCGCCTACCGCCGGACATGGATCGTCCCGTCGCTGCGGATTTCCACCGCCACCCGCCGCTCGCCCCGCCGCAGCGTCACGTAGAGCGGCTCGGCGAGCCCGGTCGAATCGAACCGCGTCCGCCCGCCCTCGACCGCCGTCCCCTGGACCCATTCGTAGGCCCCGGCCGGCTGCCATTCCCCGTCCACCCGCCGCGAGACGTCATAACCCGCCGCGGTCACGTCCAGCGCTGCCGCCCGCGACTCGATGATTGCGCCGTCGCGTGCCGCCTTGGCCCGGGCCGCGAACCGCTCGGCCTCGGA
Organism: Sphingosinicella sp. LHD-64; assembly: GCF_031157375.1. Lineage (GTDB taxonomy): Bacteria > Pseudomonadota > Alphaproteobacteria > Sphingomonadales > Sphingomonadaceae > Allosphingosinicella. Next base: position 487,918 of record NZ_JAVIFV010000004.1, on the reverse strand, counting down.
TTGCAGGCTGCCCCCCGTCTCCGGCATCGCCAGCACCACCGCGGTCGCCGCCAGCGCGAAGATGACGATCACCACCATCATCTCGACAAGCGTAAAGCCGCGTTCCTGTTCGGGGTGCGTCGCCATCAGCTGCATGGCCCTATTCCAGTCCCGTTTCAGCTTGGTTGCAACCGCGTTGCAGCGCGGGCGCGATAGAAGAGGGCGAGCAGCCGCCCTGCCAGCGTCTCCGCCTCCCGCGCATCGAGATCGACGATCGCCTGATTGTGCATCGCCGAAGCGCCGGGCGTATCGATCAGCAGGCTGGCGAGCCTCAACCCGCGCTGCACCGGTCCGCGCGACAGGCGGATCGCCTGCGTCTTTTCGAACGGCAGGATCCACAGCCGCCGCTTGAAGAAGCCGTGGCTGACGAACAATGCCCGTCCATCCAGCGCATGGGCATGCCGCCGCCAGCGCAGCACTGCGAACACGAAGGCGACGAGCAGCGCCACCGCGCCGACCCCCGCCCACGGCTCGATCCAGATCGCGACCCCGCCGGCCAGCATGACGAGCAGCAGCCAGGGCGCCGCCTGCCGCAGCAGCGCTCGGCGCGGCGGCCCGTGAAACTCCCCTCGTGGCGGCGGCGCGGGAAAGCCGGCCTCGGCGAGGATCGGCAGCAGCTCGGCCATCCGCGCGAACGGCGCCGCCGCCTGCACGCCGCCCTCCTTGCGGTCAGCGCCGAGCGTCTGGAAGGACAGCGCATACCAGCCGAACAGGCGCCCGACCGGCCCGCTCTCGATCAGTGCCACCTGCGTGCGCCGCAACGGGATCACCACTTCGGTCAGCGTGAAGAGCCCGCGCTTGCGACGAAGCCCGGCTTCCGCCCGGGTCAGGCGAAAGCCGAAATTGGTCATCACCATCCGCACCACCCCGGCGACCAGCCCGAGCAGCAGCACGATGAACACGAAGCCGATCACGATGCGGATCGTCACCAGATGGGCGGCCTGATCGGCGCGCTCGGGCGTGACCCAGTCGCTCCATTCGATCAGGTTGAACTGGTCGAGATACTGGATGACCGCGCCGATCGCCGCGAGGAAGACCAGCGAGAAATTGAAGAGGCCGGCGACCAGCACCCGAGGCAGTTCCATGGCGAACAGCACCGGCTCTGTGATCGGCTCGGCCGACACCGCGTCCTCCACGGCGTGTGGCGCGAGCGCCTTGCCGCGCCGGATGCGATCGCGCAGCGCCTCGGCCTCGTCGAGCCCGACCATGTCAAGGCTGCCTTCGTCCGACGCCGATCCGCCGGTCTCGAGCTTGACCTTCGCCGTTCCGAACAGTCGCGCCAGCAGCCGTTGCTCGATCGCTATGTCCTGGATGCGGTCGAACGGGATGACACGGCGCTGGCGCTGGACGATTCCCTTCTCGATCACCACCTCGCCGTCCCCGACGGTGAAGGTGAACCGCCACCAGGCCAGGACGACGAACAGCGCGCCGATCCCCATCGCCACGCCCGCGAACATCGCGAAGCGATCCAGCCCCCGCTCGGCACCCGACGCGGCGATGCCGATTCCGCCGATCAGCATCTGCGGCACGATCCGGAGCCAGCGGGCGATCAGGGTGGCGGGATGCAGGCGGCTCGACACGGCCAGGGAATCGCTCACAACAAGTCCTGTCGAATCTGCGCCCGGATCCGGTCGCGCATCCGCTCCGCGTCGGTGCGGGTGAGGCCGGGCAACGAGACCTCGGCGCTGCGCGTGCCGGCGGTGTGGAGGCTGAGCGTCGCCACCCCGCAGCTCCGCTCCACCGGCCCCTGCGAGATATCGATATGCTGCACCCGGCCGAAGGGAATCACGGTCGTCACGCGTTGGAAGAGGCCATGACGGATGAACAGCTCGTCAGCGCTTTCGCGATAGCCCCAGGCCCGGTAGCGCCTGCCGGGGAGGACGATCACGCCGATCAGGGCAAGCAGCGCCATGACCGCCGGCGCCAGCCCCTGCGGCACTGGCGTCTCGCGGATCGGCCCGATGTCCAGCGCCGCCACCGCGATCACCGGAATCAGCAGCGCGACCGCGAAGCGCACGCGCAGCACCGTTCGCTGGCGGGGATCTAGGGCAGTCAATGCGGCTCCGTCATGGAACCCGCCCGCTTCGTCCGATGTTTCGTCCGTCTGCACGCGTCGCCTTTCACTGGTGGGCGCACTTGTCGTGACATTCCTCGTCGCACAGGGAAAGAGGGGCGGCAGGTTCTTTTGGGGGTTCATTGGGGAGTCGTTGATGGGTTCGAAGGGTTTCGTGCGCGCCGTGCTGGTGGGCGCGGGCGTCGCAGTGCTGGCGCTGGCCGCCATCTATCTGGTTCGCCAGTTCACCAATCCTGCTCCCCCGCCCGAAGCCGTCAACGACTTCAACCCCGCCCGCTTCGTCGCTGAGGGACCGCCGCTCGACGCGCCCTATGTCGTCACCGACTATGAGGTGGTCGATGCGATGCTCGCCATGGCCGCCGTCCGCCCCGAGGATGTGGTCATCGATCTGGGCTCCGGCGACGGCCGAATCCTGATCGCCGCCGCCCGCAGCCATGGTGCGCGAGGTCTCGGCGTCGACATCGATCCGGCGCGCATTACCGAATCGAACGCCAACGCCCGCGCCGCCGGCGTCACCAGCAGGGTCGCGTTCCGCCGCCAGGACCTGTTCGAAACACCGCTCGCCGAGGCGAACGTCCTCACACTCTACCTCGCTCCGGAGATCAACCTGCGCCTGCGCCCGCGCATCCTCGCCGAAATGCGCCCCGGCACCCGCGTCGTTAGCCATGATTTCGACATGGGCGACTGGCGCCCGAACGAGCGCCAGATGGTGGGCACCGCCAGCATCTACATGTGGATCGTCCCCGCCAATATCGAAGGTCGCTGGACGCTGAGCCGTGGCGACCGCTCGGTGACGCTCACTCTCGACCAGCGCTTCCAGGACTTCAGCGGGACGATCGCGGCGGGCGGGCGGAGCACGGCGATCGAACGCGGCGAGATCACCGGCGATCTCGTCCGCTTCACCGCCAATTTCGGAAATGGCCGCCGCATTTTCGAAGGCCGCCTCGATGGCAACCGGATCGTCTCGACCGATCCCGATCGCCCGTGGCAGGCGGTGCGCGCCTCCTGATGCCTGCCGCGCTGGCCGGACTCGCGCTCGCCTGGGGCGTGATGCTCGTCTTCGGCGGGATGGAGTTCGATCGCGGCCTGCTCGTCCTGGGCTATGCCGGCGGCGCGCCATGGCTGAGCGGGGCCGCGCGGATCGTCACCCGCCTCGGCGACGGCCCGGTGCTGATCGGATTCACTTTGGCCATCGCCATCTGGCTGGCCTGGCGCCGCGACTGGCGGGACGCCGTCGTGCTCGTCGCGATCACCCTCTCCGGCCGCCTGCTCGTCGAACTCCAGAAGGCCTGGACGGCGCGTCTGCGCCCCGACGCCAACGAGCATCTCGTCCAGGTCAGCAACCTCTCCTTCCCGAGCGGCCATGCCGCCAACACGACGATCGTGCTGCTGACCCTCGCCGTGCTCCTGCCCGTCGGCGAGCGCGGCCGCTTCTTCGCCATCTGGCTCGCCGTCCTGCTGGCGCTGCTCGTCGGGGTGAGCCGGGTGATGCTCGGCGTCCACTGGCCGAGCGACGTGATCGGCGGCTGGAGCTTCGGTCTGTTCTGGACATTGCTCCTGCTCCGCCTGACTGGTCACACGATCGACGACGGGACGTCGCCGCCGCCCGGATTCGCGCCGCGCTGAGCCGCTCCGGCGCTGGACATCGCCCCGCAATCGGGCGAAACCGTCTCACATGAATACCTACAGCCAGCACTATATCGACGGCCGCTGGACCGACAGCCGCGGCACGCAGCGCCATGATGTGGTGAACCCGGCCACCGAGGAGGTCGCGTCGATCGTCACCCTCGGCAATGCCGGGGACGTCGACGCCGCCGTCGTCGCCGCCCGCCGCGCCTTCCCCGCCTTCTCCCGCACCAGCCGCGAGGAGCGCGTCGTGCTCCTCGAGAGGATCATCGCCGAGTACAAAAAGCGCATTCCCGACATCGCCCAGGCGATCTCGGAGGAGATGGGCGCACCGATCACGCTCGCCGCCACGGCCCAGGCCGGCGCCGGCCTTGGCCATCTCGTCGCCACGCTCGATGCGCTGCAGACCTTCGAATTCGAAACCTCCGCGGGCAATGGTCGCGCGGTCCACGAGCCGATCGGCATCGTCGCCCTGATCACGCCGTGGAACTGGCCGATGAACCAGATCGCCGCCAAGGTCGCCCCCTGTCTCGCCGCCGGCAATTGCGCGATCCTGAAGCCGTCCGAGCAGACCCCCGGATCGGGCGCGATCTTCGCCGAGGTGCTCGACGCCGCCCGTGTCCCGCCCGGCGTGTTCAACCTCGTCCAAGGCGACGGCCCCGGCGTCGGCGAGGCGCTCGCCCGCCACCCCCGGATCGACATGGTGAGCTTCACCGGTTCGACCCGCGCCGGCATCCTCGTCGCCCGCAACGCCGCCGATACGGTGAAGCGCGTCCACCAGGAGCTCGGCGGCAAGTCGCCCAACCTCGTCCTCCCCGGCGCCCCGCTCGACAAGGCGCTGCGCGGCGCCGCCGGCGGCGTGCTCATGAACTCCGGCCAGAGCTGCATCGCCCCCACCCGCGTCCTCGTCCACCGCGACCAGTATGACGAGGCGGTCGGAAAGCTCGCGGCGATCTTCGAGGGCAAGGGCATCGGCGATCCCGCGCAGGAAGGCGACCATATCGGCCCGGTCGTCAACAAGGCCCAGTTCGACAAGATCCAGGGCCTGATCGCCAAGGGCATCGGCGAAGGCGCGCGCGTCGCCGCCGGCGGCCCCGGCCGGCCCGAGGGCAGGGACAAGGGCTATTATGTCCGCCCAACCGTCTTCGCCGACGTCACCAACGACATGACCATCGCCCGCGAGGAGATTTTCGGCCCCGTCACCGTCGTCATCCCCTACGACACGCTGGAGGAGGCGGTCGAGATCGCCAACGACACCCCCTACGGCCTCAGCGCCTATGTCGCCGGCGATCCGGCGGTGGCGCGCGAGATCGTGCCGCAGCTGCGCGCCGGCAGCGTCTGGGTGAACGCCGGCGGCATCGATTTCAACGCCCCGTTCGGTGGCTACAAGCAGTCCGGCAACGGCCGCGAGTTCGGTCGGTTCGGAATTGCCGAGTTCATGGAGGTGAAGGCGATCATCGGCGATCTTCCCGCGGACGCACAGGCGGCGGAGTAGCGGAGGCTTGATGACCTGAACCGTCATTGCGAGCAGAGCGAAGCAATCCAGCACGGAGCGGGCGCCGATGGATTGCTTCGTCACTACGCTCCTCGCAATGACGACGATACGGGAAGAGCTTCACCCTTTCCGCAGCACCACCGAAAGGTTGTTCGCCGGCATCGGCACCACCGCCTCGAGCGCGAAGCCGTGCGCTTCCGCCGCCGCGACGACCGCCTCCAGCTCGCGCAGCCCCCAGTCCGGGTTGCGCGCCCTCAGACTCTCGTCGAACGCTTCGTTGCTCGGCGCCGTCGCCACCCCGGCCTGCCGATAGGCGCCGTAGAGGTAGAGCGGCGCGCCGGGCGCCAGCAGCCGCTCCGCGCCGCGCAACAGGCCCACCGTCGCCGCCCAGGGGCTGATATGGACCATGTTGATGCAGACGAGGGCGTCCGCCGCCTCGACCGGCCAGTCGTGCGCCCGCGCGTCGAGCGACAGCGCCGGCAGCAGGTTGGACAGGCCCACATCCGCCCGCCACGCCTCGGTCGAACGCACCGCGGCCGGTTCCGGATCGCTCGGCTGCCAGAGCAAGTTCGGAAACTCGCGCGCGAAATGCAGCGCATGCTCCCCTGTCCCGCTCGCCACCTCCAGCACCAGCCCGCGTTCGGGCAGCACAGTGCGCAGCACCTCGGCGATCGGCGCGGCATTGCGCGCGACATGGGGCACCGAGCGGCGGTCCTCGCTCATGCCAGACAGGTCATCCCGGCCCTTCGACGCCGCCTGCGGCGTCGCTCAGGATAAACTCCGGCCGGGAACTCGGGACGAGAAAACGCAAGCTCCAGTGCAGAGCCCTTCTTTCCCGAGATGCCAGCCTGCGCTGGCATGACGTTATTCCGCCGCCTCGGCCTGGCCCGGCGCGCGCCATGCGAGCACCGGCTTGCGCGCCGCCGCCGTCTCGTCGAGCCGTCGCCGGGGCGCATGGACCGGCGCCGCCTTCAGGCTCTCATCGCCCGCCTTGGCGCGCTCGGCGACGCTCCTCAGCGCGCCGATGAACTGGTCCAAGGTCGCCTTGCTCTCGGTCTCGGTCGGCTCGATCAGCATCGCACCGTGGACGACCAGCGGGAAGTACATGGTCATCGGGTGGAAGCCCTCGTCGATCAGCGCCTTGGCGAGATCGAGGGTCGAGAGGCCGCCCGCGAAGCCCTTGTCGCTGAACAGGGCCTCATGCATGCACGGCCCCGATGCCCCGAACGGCGCGTCGAGCACGCCGTCGAGCCGGCGCAGCACGTAATTGGCATTGAGCACCGCATCCTCGGCAACCTGCCGCAGGCCGTCGGCGCCGTGGCTCAGGATGTAGGTGAGCGCCCGGGTGAACATGCCCATCTGACCGCTGAACGCCGCCATCCGGCCGAAGCTGGATGCATGATGCTCGCCTGCAGTCTCTTCCTCGACCAGCACATATTGCTTGCCCTGAAGCTCGACGAACGGCAGCGGCGCGAATGGCGTCAGCGCTTCCGAGAACACCACCGGCCCCGCGCCCGGCCCGCCGCCGCCGTGCGGGGTCGAGAAGGTCTTGTGCAGGTTGATGTGCATCGCGTCGATGCCGAGGTCGCCCGGCCGCACCCGGCCGACGATCGCGTTGAAGTTGGCGCCGTCGCAATAGACGAGGCCGCCGGCGGCATGGACCGCCTCGGAAATCGCCTTCATGTCCGGCTCGAACAGGCCGCAGGTGTTCGGGTTGGTGATCATCACCCCCGCGACGTCCGGCCCCAGCCGCGCCTTCAGCGCGTCGAGATCGACGCGGCCGGCGGCATTGGCCGGGATGTTCTCAACCCGGTAGCCGGCGAAGGCCGCCGTCGCCGGATTGGTCCCGTGCGCGCTTTCCGGCACGAGGATGACTTCGCGCGCATCGCCGCGCGCCTCCAGCGCCGAGCGGATCGCGAGCAGGCCGCACAATTCGCCGTGCGCGCCCGCCTTCGGGCTCATCGCGACACTATGCATGCCGGTCAGCCTGATCAGCCATTCGCCCAGTTCGGCGATCACGCCCAGTGCGCCCTGCACCGTGTCGACCGGCTGGAGCGGGTGGATGTCGGCGAAGCCCGGCAACCGCGCGACCTTCTCGTTGAGCCGCGGATTGTGCTTCATCGTGCACGAGCCGAGCGGGAACAGGCCGAGATCGATCGCGTAATTCTGGCGCGAAAGCCGCGTGTAATGGCGCACCGCCTGCGGCTCGGTGAGGCCGGCGAGGCCGATCTCCTTGTTGCGCTCCAGCCCGCCGAGCCGCGACACGCCGCCCGCGACGTCGTCGAAATCGACGCCGGTCGTCTGCGTGTCGCCGATCTCGAACAGCAGCGCCTCTTCCAGCATCAGCGCCTTGTTGCCGGTATAGGTCGCACCGGCATCGTCGTTCGAGGCCGCGCCCATTTCGGGCCGCCAGCCGCCCTGGTTGATCGTCATCGGGAAAGCTCCGCAAGCTCCCTCTCCCCGGTGGGGAGAGGGTTGGGGTGAGGGGGTTCTGAGTCAGAGAGTAGCGACAAACGCTGCACCCCCTCACCCTGCCCTCTCCCCGCCGGGGAGAGGGGAAAAAGGCTGGCGCTCGTCATGCCAGCACGCCTTCCAGCGCCTTGGCGAAGGCGCCGATATCCTCGTCGGTGACGGTCTCGGTGACCGCCACGATCAGCCCGTTGGCGAGGTCCGCCTCGCCTGGATAGAGCCGCCCGAGCGAGACGCCGCCGAGCACGCCCGCCTCGGCGAGCGCACGCACCGCCGGCCGCGCCTCCTTCGACAGCTTCAGCGTGAATTCGTTGAAGAAGCTGTCGTTGACCAGTTCGACCCCCGGCAGCTGCGTCAGCCGCTCCGCCGCGGCGACGGCGCGGGCGTGATTGGCCGCAGCCAACTGCCGCAGCCCCTTCTCGCCGAGCAGGGTCATGTGGATGGTGAAGGCGAGCGCGCAGAGGCCCGCATTGGTGCAGATGTTGCTGGTCGCCTTCTCGCGCCGGATATGCTGCTCGCGGGTCGACAGTGTCAGCACGAAGCCGCGCTTGCCCGCGGCGTCGACCGTCTCGCCGCACAGCCGCCCCGGCATCTGCCGCACATATTTCTCGCGGGTCGCGAACAAACCCACATAGGGCCCGCCGAAATTGAGGCCGACGCCGATCGACTGGCCCTCCCCGACGACGATGTCCGCCCCCATCTCGCCCGGCCCCTTGATCGCCCCCAGCGCCACCGGCTCGGTCACCACCACGATCAGCAACGCGCCCTCGGCATGGCAGCGGGCGGCCAGCTCGGACAAATTGCCGATCCGGCCGAGAATGTCGGGATATTGCACCACGACCGCGCTGGTCTCGCCATCGATCCGGTCGATCAGGCTGCCCGTGTCCGGCGCCGCGTCGAGCGACGGCACCGCCGTCTCCAGCACGTCCCCGGTGAACTTCGCCATTGTCTTCGCAGTCGAGACATAATGCGGGTGGAGCCCGCCCGAGAGGATCGTCTTCTTCCGGCGAGTCACCCGCCCGGCCATCGCGATCGCCTCCCAGCAGGCGGTCGAGCCGTCATACATCGAGGCGTTGGCGACCTCGCAGCCATAGAGCCGCGCGACCTGCGTCTGGAACTCGAACAGCGCCTGCAGCGTCCCCTGCGCGATCTCCGGCTGGTAGGGCGTGTAGCTGGTGAGGAACTCGCCGCGCTGGATCAGGTGGTCGACGCTCGCGGGAATGTGGTGGCGATAGGCGCCCGCCCCGAGGAAGAACGGCACGTCGCCCGCGACCATGTTCTGCCTGGCGAGCCCACGCATGTGCCGCTCGACCGCCAGCTCGCTGGCGTGATCGGCCAGCCCTTCGATCGTCCCGGCGAGCCGCGCCGCCTCGGGCACGTCGACGAACAGATCGTCGATCGACTTGACCCCGACCGCCGCCAGCATGTCGCGCCGATCATGGTCGGAGAGGGGGAGATAACGCATCATCAACTCCAATCTTCAGAGCGGCTTGCGCATCGAAAAGCGCAGCCGGACATAATCGGCAAACCAGCTTCCGTCAGACTTCTGCAGGATATCGGCGAGCCGCTTCTCCACGCCTGCCGCCACATCCTCACGTTCCCATTCGGGGACCATCGCAACCTCGAGCCAGCCGGCGCGGAAGGTCGTCACCCAGCCAGCGACGCCCGTCGGCAATGGTGTCGGCCGCTCGAACAGCTCGGCCCGGACCTCCCCGAACCCGGCGGTGCGGTAGAGGCGGGTGAATTCCTCGACGGTCGGATACCATTGCGGATCCTCGTCCGGCACCGGATGGCCGCGCTCCGTCAGCTCGGCGCGGATGCCGGCGCGCAGCGTGGCGATATTGCCCGCCCCACCCATCTCCCCGACGAAGCGCCCGCCGGCCTTGAGCGACGCGAAGACGCCGCTCGCCACCGCATCGGGATCGAGCATCCAGTGCAGCGCCGCATTGGAGAAGACGGCGTCGAATTCGCCGAACTGCGCCGCCTGCCCTTCCAGGTAGAGCGCTTCCGCATCGCCGACGAAGGCCTCGATCCCGCCCGCGCGCGCCGCCTCGACCATCTCGGGCGAGGAATCGATGCCGATCACCTGCGCGCCGGCCGCAATGATCTTCTCGGTCAGCGCGCCGTCGCCGCAGCCGAGATCGAGGATCAGCTCGCCCGGCTTCGGATCGAGCAGCGCGACCACCGCCTCGCCCAGCGCCGGCACGAACGCGCCGTTGCGGGCATAATCGGCCGGCGACCATTGGGAGGAGGTGTTGATCACAGGCGTTCGATCCTACTGGCTGTCGCAGAACGCCTTGTACTGCGCGGCGTCCATCAGGTCGCCGAGCTCGTGATTGTCGCTGAGCGTGAGCTTGAAGAACCAGCCCTCGCCCTCCGGATCGGTGTTGACCAGGTCGGGCTGGTCGACGAGCGCCTGGTTGCCGGTGACGATCGTGCCGCTGACCGGGGCATAGACGTCGCTCGCCGCCTTCACCGATTCGACCACTGCCGCCTCGCCGCCCTTGCTCACTGCACGGCCTGCGTCGGGCACCTCGACGAATACGACGTCGCCCAATTGCCCCTGCGCGAAATCGGTGATGCCGACCGTCGCCTCGTCGCCCTCGACGCGCACCCATTCATGTTCCTTGGTGTAATAGACGGTCATTTCGGCGCTCCCTTCCGATGATAGCGATGGGGGACGAAGGGCATCGGCACGACCTTCGCGTTAAACAATTTGCCGCGCTGCGACAGGAGGACGCTTGCGCCCGGGGCCGCCGCCGCGGCGGGCACATAGGCCATGGCGATCGGCGCCTCGGTCGAGGGCGAGAAGCCGCCGCTCGTCACCTTGCCGACCTCGTTGCCCTCGCCGTCGACAACCATGGCGCCCTCGCGCACCGGCTGGCGCCCCTCGACCGCGAGGCCGACTCGCTTGCGGATCGGGCCGTCAGCGAGCTCGCGCGCGATCCGGTGCCAGCCCGGAAAGCCGCCTTCCTCGCGCCGCCGCTTCGACAGTGCGAAGACAAGGTCGGCCTCGACCGGCGTCGTCGAGAAATCGAGGTCATGGCCGTAGAGCGGCAGTCCCGCCTCCAGCCGCAGCGAATCGCGCGCGCCGAGACCGATCGGCTTCACCTCGGGCTGGTCGGCGATCAGGGTCGCGATGTCCTCAACTGCGCGCGCCGGCACCGAAATCTCATAGCCGTCCTCGCCGGTATAGCCGGAGCGGCTGATCCACGCCGGAACCCCGGCGATCGTGAACGCCCCGGCAGTCATGAACGTCAGGTCCTCGACCCCGGGCACGAGCCGCGCCAGCACATCCACCGCCTTCGGCCCCTGCAGCGCGAGCAGCGCCTGCTCCTTCATATGGTCGAGCACCGCGCCACGCGGCAGCCGCGATTCCATGTGGGCGATGTCGCCGTTCTTGGTCGCGCCGTTGACCACCAGGTAGAAATGGTCGCCGCGCCGCGTCACCATCAGGTCGTCGATGATGCCGCCATCCTCGGTCAGCAGCAGCGAATATTTGGGCTTCGAATCTTTCAGGATGGCGAGGTCGGCGGGAAGCAGCGCCTCCAGCCCCTTCTCCGCCTCGGCGCCGGCGACGATCACCTGGCCCATATGGCTGACGTCGAACAGGCCGGCTTGCTCGCGCGTCCATTTGTGCTCGGCCATGATCCCTTCATATTGGATCGGCATGGCATAGCCGGCGAATTCGACCATGCGCGCGCCGCGGGCGCGGTGCCACTGGTCCAGGGGGAGGGTCTTTTCGGGCTCGCTCATGCTCGGCTCCAGAACGCATCGGTCGCGTTTGCGCCCCACCGGCGCCAACATCCAATGCCCCCTCTGTCACCGGGACCTGAGAGCTTTCACCGGCCCCCTGCGGCGAGCCGACTTACCCCTTCGGTGGGATGCGCGGCACTTTCGCCACCATCCGCTTTCCAGAGCGTCCTCGAGCGCGCGGTCCTTCTGCCTGAGAGATTCCGGGGCGGTTGCTCCTTCGGCGGCAGCGGTTCCCCGCCACTCTCTCCCGCGCGTCCTTACGGACCGGCAGGCCATGACGCAGGGCCGAGCGGGTGTCAATCGGTTGACGCGGCGGAGCCGCTCAAGTCTCCTGCAGGCTGGCGATCATGTCATCCCACACGAGAGGCAGCGCAACCGCAGCCCCAGTCGCCCAAACGACCCACAGCATGATCGCGAGGATATCGGCGAGCTTCCCGAGCCTCTCGGGCGACAACGACAATATGCCGGCATGCCCCGCCATGGCCAGAAAGGCGCGGGTGAACAGTGGTGCGATCGCGAAAGCGAGGATGAGAAATCCGCCCAGAATCATCGCCAGCGTCGCATCCTTGGCGGTGGGGAAGACCAGATGCACAATCCATGACCCGCCGACCGTGATCGCGATGCCCAGGCAGGCGATCAACACGAAATATCGCGATCCAATCAGCATGGCGTCATCCACCTTTCCGAATCGTCAGCGTCCTCAGCTCACGTCCGCGGCGCCCAGCCCGATGGCGCGAGCGTGAATCCGTCGAATTCGAATGCCGGCGAGACAATGCAGGAGACCAGCGCCCAGCCGCGGTCCGCATCCGCCGCCTGCCAGTGGTGCGGCGGAATCCTGAGCTGCGGCACCTCTCCGGCCAGCACCGCCGCGCCGAGCCGGACATGGCTGACCGGCCCGGCATCGCCCGGCGCGGTGCTGACCCGGAGCGGGCTGCCGGCGTGGAACAGCCAGAGCTCGGTCGCGTCCACCTTGTGCCAGTGCGAGCGTTGCCCGGCCTCGAGCAGGAACAGGATCGCGGTCGCGCTGCCTCGCGCGCCCTCCGTCGCCTCCGCCCGCCAGGTCTCGCGATACCAGCCGCCCTCGGGGTGCGGCTGAAGATCGAGCTCGCGGATCAGGGCCTGAGCCTCGGTCATGCCGCCCGTCTCTCCGGGTGGTCCCTATCCCCGCTTCTGCTCATCGGTGACGAGCCGAACCAGCGGCTGGAGCGCCGGGGTGTAGCGGGCCAGCACCTCATGGTCCTCGGCCGTGTCGATATGGCTGACGAGGTTCCGGCCGTTCCACCAGTGGAGCGCGTAATAGGGATGGTCGGCGATGATCATCGGCCGCTCGTCGGGCTGCTCGGGGTCGATCGGCATCAGATCGAGCGCGACCTGCGGCGCAGTCGAGGGGCACACCGTCAGAGGCTTGCCCGCCCAGGTGGTGGTGATCGCGCGATGGACATGCCCGCCGATCAGGCCGACGATGTTGGTCCGCGGTCCGATCGCGTTGCGCAGCCGCACCGCCCAGCCCGCCTCCGGATCCTCGGTCAGCCAGGGAATGCCGGTGTCGAATGGAGGATGGTGGAGCGCGATCAATGTCGGCCGCTCGGGGTCTTCGTCGAGCCGCGCCTCCAGCCAGGCCGCTCGCGTCTCGCAATAGGCGCCGCCGTGCCGCCCGATCTGCAGCGTGTCGAGGACGAGGATGCGCAGGTCGTAATCCTCGATCGCATACTGGATGAAGCCGTCGCCGGCATGGGGATGGTCGGGAAAGGCGGCGAGGAAGGTCTCGCGCTCGTCATGATTGCCCATCGCCGAGAAGACCGGGAAGGGCAATTGCGCGATGCCCTCCCTGTAGCGGAGATAGGACTGGGCGTCATTGCCGTCGTCGGCAATGTCGCCGGTGACGAGCAGCAGATCCGGCCGCGGCCGCAGACCGGTCAGCACCCGTAGCGCGGAATCGAAGCGCTGGCGATTGAACTCGTCCAGATTGTCCGGATCGAATCCGAGGTGCAGGTCGGTGATCTGCGCGATCAGCATCCGGTCATCGTGCCCCAGCCGCGGGACGGGGGCAATGCGACGGCCGCACCGGTCCGCACGCACGGCGGATCACCGATCCCGTCCGGATGACGGTCATGGCCCCGCACTCCCCTCCCCTTCGGGCCCGCTGATGCACGCGCCCACCTTTCCGGGCCGTTACCGGCTGCGCGGCAATGGGGCCCGCTGCGGATCGTTGACCCGGATCACCGTCGTCTCCCAGCGGCGCCCCCGCACCTGCTGGCGGAGCAGCATCGCCGGAACGCCTTCGTCCATATGATAATCGTGGCACATGGCGCAGTTCGACGCCACCGGCAGCCGGGTCGTCTCGCCGCCGTGGCAGGTCCGGCAGCTGGCCAGATCCGGCAGCAGCAGGTCGTTCGCATTCTCCGACGCGTTCGCCGTGTGGCAGCTGAGGCAGGCCTGCGTGCCCTCCTGGCGAGCCTGGCCCGGCCGCTGGGTGAACTGGTGCGGCCGGTGATCGAACCAGCCGTGCAGCATGTAGCGGGTCGGGAAGGCCACCGGCTGCACGCCGAACGCTAGCGAGCCGGCCGGCGGCGCCGTCACCTCGTGGCATTCGAAGCAGGCGCCGCCCGGTGAGAAGACCTGTCGCACCGCCTGATCGGCCCGCGCCCCGGTCGCCGCCCGCGCCCGCGCCTGCTGGACGGCGGCGCGGATCTGGTTGACGTCGCCCGGCCGCGCCCGATCGGCGCCGAGGCCGACCCTCTCGCGCGGCGCCGTGCGGTAGAAGGAGAGGATGTCCGCCACCACCTGGCGCGGATCGCCATGGCGGAGCGTGCGCACCGTGCCGCCGATCTGCTCGAAGGCAAGGCTGTGGCACATGCCGCAATCGCCTTCCATGTCGACCGGCTGGAAGCGCGTCCCGTCCGGCGTCGGCACGTGGCAGTCGGAGCATTCCAGATTCTGGCCGAAGCCGTATTGCTGACCAAGCCGGCGGCCCATCTGCGCCACACCGCCATTGGGCTGGAGATGGAGTTCGTGCGGGAACTTGAGGTTGCTCTGCTCGCGCGCGTTCTGGATGCCGAGCGTCACACGCTGCATCCGCGGTGTCTGGTCGTCCCAGCGGATCAGCACGGTCGGCTGGAATTCGGGGTGCGCGGTCTCGAAGTTCGCGGCGTCGCCGAGCGGCGTATCGGGCAGACGCGTGCGCAGGTCCGCGTGGCAATCCGAGCAGAATTGCTGCGGCGTCGGCACCATCTCCTGCGCGCCCTCATGCTCGGTGTGGCAATCGACGCAGCGGCCCGGATCCTGGCCGAAGGCGCCGGCGACGGCGAGCTGGAAACGCGCCCAGCCGCCCGGATTCGGCGTCGCCTGGGCGAGCCGGGCGAGGTCGGCATGGTCGTGGACCTGGGTGTGGCAGGCTTTGCACGATTCGTCGCGCACCGGCTCGAAAGGCCGGACGTGACAGGCGTTGCAATTCTGCTCGAGCGCATGGTGGGCGCGCGACAGCGGCCCGCTGCTCCACGTCTCGTCGGCGTGGAAGCCCTGAGCGAGCGTGGTCGGCTCGCGCGCGCTCGAATAGAAGAAGGCGATCGGCCAGACGAGGAACAGGCCGACCACGGCCAAGGTCAGGGTCCAGGCGATCGCGCGCTTGCCCGGCAGCACGGTCGAGAGCGCGAAGCGGCGGGTATCGAACTTCTCCTCCGCCTCCTCGGTGTCGGCACGGGCGACGTCGATGGCGACGTCGTCCGATCCCATCTCCACCGCAAGGATGCGCAGTAGGAAGGGGCCGACCTTGATCGTGCCCCCGGTGGTGAGATCGATCTGGCCGAACTGGGTGGTGGAGCCGTCGATCTCGACGGTCAGGCCGGCTTCGGCGGACACGCCGATCGTGCTCGACGAGATCTGCTCCAGCGTCGCGTGGTGAAGCGCGACGGCAAGGTCGTTGAGCCGGATGTCGCAATCGGGATCGCGGCCGACCTTCAAGAGGTCGTCGCGGATCCGCGAGGTGCGGACGATCTCGCGCCCGTCAGCGCTGAGGCTGATATTCCGCAGGAGGAACGCCATTCTCTACTACCCCCTACCAGTAGAAGAAGACGCTGATGATGTGCGCGACGAGCGCGGCGATCAGCACGAAGGTGAGCGGGATGTGGAAGAAGAGCCACACCTCGAGCAATGCCCGCCGCTGGATATAGCCCCGAAGGCGCGTCAGCGCGGCCGCCTTCTTCTCCAGGAGCTGGACGATCTGCTCGACCGCGATCTGCTGCTTGCCCGACGTCTCGTCGAGCCGCTGGCGCATGTAGGCGAGCGCCGCGCGGTTGCCGCATTTGGGATAGCTGCCCGACAGGCGCCGCCAGGCGCCCCCGCCGAACGGATCCTCGCCCAACGAGCCGAGCACGACGGCGCTGTCCTCGTCGGACAGGGGCTGGGCCGAAATCTGGATCTGCTTGTCGAGGCTGTTGACGGCCTCGATCATCTGCGGCCCGGTCATCTCGGAGCGGCTGTCGGACAGGCCTTGGGGCAGGACGGCATAAACAGTGATGCCGTAGATGCCGGACAGAATCACCATCATCATAAGCACATAGGCCAGTGTGTGGACATTCCATCCGAGCTGAAAGCCGGTGTGAAGCGTGCCAATGATGACGAGCGCGAGGCCGAGATAGACGTGGGCCGAGGTCCAGGCCTTCAGCGACCAGCGGCCGCGGGTCATCGCGCGCTTGCGGATGCCGAGCAGCGACAGCCAGAAGATCAGCAGGGCGCCGAGCGTCCCCAGCGTATAGCCGAGCCAGCTGCCGCCATTGTGGCGCGGCTGCACGTCGACCAGCATGTAGATGACGACGGTGAGGAGCGAGAGGACCGCGCCGATCTTGAACCAGCGAAAGCGCCGGTATCTCAGGAAGCTCTCGTGAGCCGCCGCGTCCCCATATTCCGCCCTGTCCAGCCCCCTGCTTGCCACCCTGTCAGCCCCCCTGTCCCATCCTTGCCACGGTCAGGAACTCTTCCGGCGACACGCGGATCGCCGCACCCGTCGGGCAGGCGCGCACGCATGCCGGCCCGCCCTCTATACCTGAGCACATATCACATTTGATCGCTTTTTTTGGCGTTTCCGAACTGACCTTGCCTTCGGTCCATTTCTTGTCCGGCTCGCCCGGGCCCGGCCCCTTGCCGAAGAACAGCCAGGAGAGCAGGCTCGGCTTCTTGGGCGGCGGCTTCGCCATCCGGATCACGCCATAGGGGCAGTTGCGTTGGCAATTGCCGCAGCCGATGCAGGTGTCGTTGATATAGACCTCGCCGTCCGGCCCGCGATTGAGCGCATTGGGCGGGCAATCGGCCATGCAGTGCGGGTGCTCGCAGTGGCGGCACGAGGTCGGCACATGGAGATGGGCGTAGGTCCGCCCCGCCTCGCGGTCGAGGCGGGAGAGGCCCTCGTGACTGTCCGCGCAGGCGCGCTCGCAATTGTCGCAGCCGATGCAGAGCTTCTCGTCGATCAGCAGCACGTCGGTCGCCTCGCCGATGCCGTTCTCGACCAAGAAGCCGGCGACCTGCGAATACATGTCGACCGCGCCGCTGAAGCTCTGCTTCTTCGCCTCGATGAAGCCGGTCGTCTGCTGGCGCGCCGCCATGTCGTCCTTGAACTTGGCGAGCAGGGCCGGGCGACCCTGCAGGAGCCGCTTGAAGGCATCGCCGTCGAGCTTGATCACCTCAGACTTGATCGCCGCGCGCACCGTGGCGGTGCGCCGGCCGCCGTCGATCAGTGCCATCTCGCCGACATAGGAGCCGGCAGGGAGATAGGAGAGGAAGACCGGCTTGCCGCCGATCGCCTTCTCGACGACCATCGAGCCCTGGCGGATGACGAAGATGTCGTAGCCCTCGTCGCCTTCGTTGATGATCGTCTGGCCGGCGCGGATTTCCTTGATCTCGGCGGTTTCCAGCACCTCCTTGAGGTCGTCGGGCGTGGTGCCGGGAAAGAGCTGGAGAAGCTGCCGCTCGGTCGAGATGCGGGTGATCTCCTTCTTGGCGGCGGTATTGGTCGCGATCAGCTTGAGGGAGGCGGTGCGCGGAATCTCGACGACGATCGCGCCCTCGGCGGTACGCACCGTGGCGCTGCGCTTGCGGCCTGAAATCAGGCCGACCTCGCCGACGATCGAACCGCGCGCGATCGGCACGGTCCTGGAAGGATCATTCGGGTCGATCTCGACCAGCAGCGAGCCATCGGCGATCGCGAACAGCGAGGCGCCCGGCTCGTTCCGCTGGAACACGATGTCGCCGGCGCGATAGGCGCGCGGTTCCGAATCGAGCAGGAATTCGCGCATCTGCAGCATCGACAGATCGTTGAGGATGCTGACCCGGCGGCGCAGGAAGGCGAGCCACTCGGTGACGCTCCGCGCGCCGGGCAGCGCCGCGAACTTCTCCTCGAGAATGGGTTCGTCGGCGGGCTTCAGGTCGGTGTTGCCGTTGATGAACTCGATGACGTCATAGCCCTGGTTCATGCAGTGCTTGATCAGCGGATAACCCGCCAGCGCCCCGATCACGTAGATGCCGGCGACGCTCGTCTCGAACTGTGGCGACAGTGCCGGATAGGCGTCCTTGTCGTCGCTGGTGAAGGAAATGCCGCAATCTTCGACGAACTTGCGCGGCGGCGAGGTGCCCATGCGCGCGATAATGCGGTCGCACTTGATCTTCTGCTCGCCGTCGCGGGTCTCGAGATGGAGCCAGCCCGGCGTGATCCGGAGCGGCGTCGTCTCGCACATCACGTTGACGCGCCCCGTCCGCCCGGCCTCGAGGATCAGGTCGATATTGCCCTGCTTGGCGCGGGCGAACTCGGCCGAGCGGTTGAGGATGGTGACGGTGTTGTTCTGCTCGGGGTCCGCGGCGAGGCCGACGGCATTCTCGATGCCGGCGTCGCCGGAACCGATGACGGTGATATGCTCGTCGACATATTCGCCGGGGTCGTCGAGCGTGTACTGGATGTGCGGCAGATCGCCGCCCTCGCAGCGCATCTTGTTGGGGTTGCCCTGGGTACCGACGCCGAGGATGACATGCTCGGCCTTGATCTCCTCGCCATTGGTCAGCGCAAGGGTGAAGTCGCCCTTCTGCCCAGTGATCTTCTTCACCTCGGCATTGTATTTCACGTTGACCTTCTGGGCGGCGACCTCCTCGTCCCAAACGCCGAGGATCTTCTCGCGCTTGCCGGCATCGAAATTCATGTCCGAGCGCAGCACCAGCTGGCTCGGCGTCGCCATAACATGCTTGCCTTTCTGATACTTGTAGATCGTATCTGAAAGGTGATCGGTCTTTTCGAGGAGGATATGGGACAGGCCAAGCTGCGCCGCACGGCCCGCAGCACTCATGCCTGCGGGTCCCGATCCCACGATGGCGATCTTGAAAGCCGACGCCACTTAGATGTCCACTCCCCCAAGCTCGGCCAGCCGCAATGCGGAAACTGAACCCCGAGACGCAATACAGACAGCCTGTTTCAGTCTAGCAGCTTCTGTGAGCGACGCCAGACTTGACGTTGGCTTTTTTGCCGTAATGATCCGCGCCAATGGCCAGCAACACTCCTTCCGGGCGGCGGATTTCGCCCGCCACCATCGCCCTCGCCGCCGCCGCGATCCTCGCGGTTGCGGCCATCGCCATCGCCCTCTTCCGCTCCGGCGGGACGAATGAGGCGGTGGCCACGAGCAACAACATGGCAGCCGCCGCCCAGGCGCCCGGCAGCGTCGAGGACATGATTGCGGGCCTGCGCGAGCGGCTGCGCCAGGATCCGGACAATCACGAGGGCTGGTTCCTGCTCGGCCTCTCCTATCGCGATACCGGCAACTTCCCGGGCGCCGAGCAGGCCTTCCGCCGGGCGATGGAGCTGGCGCCGCAGAATGCCGACTATACCGCCTATCTCGCCGAGACCCTGCTCCTGCAGGGCGGCCGCAATCCCCCGCCGGAGGCGGAGCGCCTGTTCCGCCGGACGCTCGAGCTGCAGGCCGACAACGCCCAGGCGCGCTACTATCTCGCGACGATGAAGGACGTGCGCGGCGACCATCAGGGCGCGGTCAACGACCTCGTCGCCTTGCTGCGCGAGGCGCCGGCCGACGCGCCCTGGGAAGCCCAGGTGCGCCAGGCGGTGACGACCATCGCCCAGACCAACAACATCGACATCGAGGGCCGGTTGCCGCCAGCGCGCACTCCGCCGGCTTCGACCGCAACGGCCGCGATCCCCGGACCGACCCGGGAGCAGATGGACGCCGCGCGCGCCATTCCCCCGGGCCAGCAGGACGAGATGGTGAAGGGGATGGTGGACCGGCTCGCCGCGCGCCTGCAGCAGAATCCCCGCGACGAGCAGGGCTGGGTCCGCCTGATGCGCTCGAGAATGGTGCTCAACGACCGCCCGGGCGCGACTGACGCACTGCGCCGCAGCCTCGCCGCCTTCCAGGGTGACGCGAGGACGCAAGGCCGGCTGCGCCAGGCTGCCGAGGAGCTCGGCGTTCCAAATCCGTCCTAGAGCGACCACCCGAGAGCATCGCGACGACGAAACGACCACGCATGCGGTGATGCGCGGCCGTCCGTCTTCTGCAACGAAGCAAAATCGCTCGCCTTATGAAATCCTCACCGCCTCGACGCGGCGATTGGCCGGGTCGGAGGCACGACGGCCCTGCAGCGGGCGATCGAAGCCGTAGCCCTGCACCTGCAGCCGGTTGCGGGCAACGCCCTGGGCGACGAGATAGTCGGCCGCCGCCTGGGCGCGGCGCTGCGACAGCGAGACGTTGCTGGCGCGGCTGCCCGAGCTGTCGGTGTGGCCCTCGATCGCGACGCGCATCGCCGAAAGCTGCGGACGCTGCAGCGCCTGGGCGAAGGACCGCAGCTGCGCCTGGGCGGCCGAGGTCAGGGTCGCCGAGCCGACATTGAAGCTGAGGCTCAGATTGACCCGGCCGGGCTGGGTCGCGACCACGCGCGGCGTCCGGGCCGTGTTGCGGGCGGTATTGCGTGCCGTGTTGCGCGGGGTCGCGCGCGGCTGCTGCCGGCGGGTCGTGTTGGCATTGCCCGAGGTCGAGAGCGAGAAGCTCCGGTCGGCCTCGCCGATCCGTCCGCCCTGCGCGTTCATCGCCGGGCCGTCCTGCGAATTGTCGTCCGCCTGGGCTTCGGTGCATTCGTTGGTGAACGCGCAGACGAAATCGTCCGGCGTTGCGGTGTCCTGCGCCGCGACGGGAACCGCCGCGATGCCGCAGAGCAAAAGGGTCAAACCGATCTTGCGCATATTGCCTCCTGGAAGAAGCCAACACCCCCCCATGGGTGCACTTCGGATTGTTGAATAAGGAGACTACTCCAAGTCCCCCCGGCCAGCAAGGCAACCGGACCTTGCTCCCCGTGCCGCGGCCAATAGTCCCCCGTACCTGAACATTGTTTGACCAGAACGACCTTGCTAGTTTCGGTCCGCGGCTGCGGTCGGAGGCGATTTCCGGCCTTCCCTTGCCGCCGCATTGGCCCGCATAAGGGCGCATGCAAAATCTGCGAGGGGCTTCGACGGGCGCATGATCCTGATCCTGACCATCCGCAATGCCGAGGCGGCCGGCGATGTGGCGAGCCCGCGATTCGCGGTCGAGCGCGACAGCGTCGTCATCGGCCGGTCCAAGAATTGCGACTGGAACCTGCCCGACGCGAACAACGTCATTTCGTCGCGCCACGCCGAGATCCAGCGCGAAGGCCCCCTCTATATCTTCAAGGATATCAGCACCAATGGCACCTTCCTGAACGGCGCGTCCGAGCGGATGTCGAAGGAGCACGAGATCGCGGCAGGAGACCTCTTCAAGATCGGCCATTACGAAGTCCTGGCCTCATTCGAAGCGTCGACGACCGCGGCACCCGCGGAACCTGTCGCGGAGCCGGCCGCCGAGGTGACCGCGCCGCCCGCCCCGCCGGCTCCCGCTCCCGAGCCTGCGCCGATTCCCGAGCCGGCAGCGCCCCCCCCTGCCCCGCCGGTAGAGCCTGCGCCGCCCGAGGCGGCCGCGGTCGACGCATCACCGGCCGAGCAGGGCGAGGACCGGGTGCCCGAAAACGTTACGGTGATGTGGGATTCGCTGACCGACATCAACAAGGTCGACTGGGCACGCGGCGGCTTCGGCGTCGAGGATGCCGCGCCGGCCGCGGCCACGGACACCCGCACCGCAGACGGGCTGATCGAGACCTTCGTCGCTGCCGCATCGCTCAGCGAGCGCGAGATCGAGCGCTCGCCCGAGCTCGTCCGCAAGGCCGGTTCGCTGCTGAGGCGGCTGGTGTCCGGCCTCATCGTCATGGTCGAGGCGCGCGCCCGCGCCAAGGCGCAGATGGGCGCCGAAGCGACCCAGCTCCAGCTCGACGGCAACAACCCGATCAAGTTCGCCCGTTCGCCCGAGCAGGCGCTGGCCCAGCTGCTCAATCCCGCACAGAAAGGCTTCCTCGAGGCCGACAAGGCGGTCGAGGATGCGTTTCTGGATCTCCAGTCGCACCAGATCGCGACGCTTTCGGCGATCCCCGGGGCGCTGCGTGCCACGCTCGACCGTTTCTCGCCGGGCTCGATCCGGAGGCGAGCGACCAAGGCCGGGGTGCTGGCGCGGATCATGCCGTCGCTGCAGGACGCGGCACTGTGGCGTAACTATGAGCGCGAATATGTGAAGGTGAAGAACGAGTCCGACGAGGCCTTCATGGAGGTGTTCTCGAAGGAGTTCCGCAAGGCCTACGAGCGCCAGCTCCGCGAAGGATTCGGCGACCGCGAGCGCTGACGTCGGTTCGTCATTGCAAGCCTTTCGGGGCCGGCAACCTACTCACCCTCGGGACGACGACGATGCGACGTCTTAGCCGACCGGCGGCTTGCCGCCGTCCGCAGGCGGGGTATCGCCGCCCGTTGGCGGAGCGGGCGACCCGGGCGGCGGCCCGTCGCCGGAATTGCGGTTGACCGATTCGAACCAGACCATCTCCACTCGCCAGCCGCGCTCGGCCGCGGCGGAGAGAAATTGCTGCTGCCAGGACGGACCGCGCGACCCCACGGGCGGTGCCACGATCGGCACATCGAACGGCGCCCGGCCGGTCACCAGGATGATGCCCGACCAGCCCAGATGATCGAGATCGATGCTGAGCCGATAGCGGTCATTGCCCTCGTTGGCGATCGGCCGGCCGCCCTGCGACGAGGCCAAGGCGGCCTCGAAATTGCCGCGGTTGGGAACGATCGTCTGGATGATCCCCGAGGGCTCGATGCCCAGGATCGCGAAATCGAGCGTCGGATCGCCGAAGTTGAAGTTGAGAACCGCGGTCGCGGCTTCCTCACCCGCATAGGCCGTGCCGGGCGGCTGCATGACCATTTCGTAGCGCGGCTGGGTCGCCGAGAGCTTGTAATTGTCCGACGCGCGCACCTGGCGATAGGTGTCGAGCGCGGCGCAGCCGGCTTGGGTGATCGGCGCGACATCGCCGAAGTCGACCGTGGCGTTCTGAACGCCGGCGGCCGTGAGCGCCTGGTTGATCTCCCGCTGGGCGGCACCTCCATCGCCGGCAACGCCGCGCATCGCCACGCGTACGCCTTCCCCCTGGCGATCGACGTTGGCGATGTCGAGCCAGGTGCAGGAAACCGACGGCAACACCGAATTGACTGCGCTGCGGGCGGTGGCAACCGGATCGCCCGGGTCGACGACGACCTCGTTCTTCGGCGGTTCCGGAACCGGCCCGGGCCCGGGGGGCGGCATCAGATACCAGGCGGCTGCTCCGGCAGCGAGCGCCGCGGCCAGGAGACCGCCGACGAGGAGACCCTTGGACGCGCCGCCGCCACTCGGCGTCGACGTGCCGGCCGCGGTCGTCGGGCCCGTCGGCGGAGGCGGTGGCGGAGCGGGCGTCGCGCCCGCGCCCCCGCTCAGCATCGCGACCACGTCCTCCATCGAGCGCAGCCGCTCGTTGGGATCGGGCCGCAGCATCGCCTCGATCACCGGCTTGAGGCTCGCCGGCACTGCAGCGAGGTCCGGCCCCTTGCGACGCTTGTCGATCGCGTCGACCAGCGACCCCGACATGTTGACGTTCTTACCCTGCGCGACCGCAAGGATGACGAGTGCGAGGCTGTAGACGTCGGTCCACGGTCCGATCTCGCGGCCATAGTCGCCGAGCTGCTCCGGCGCGACATAGTTCAATTTGCCGGCAAAGCCGTCGCCGACGATCGTCGCCGAACTGGCGTCGAGATCCTTGGCGATGCCGAAATCGATGATCTTCGCCTGGTGCACGTCCCCGCCCGGCAGCAGCACGTTGTCCGGCGACATGTCACGGTGGATCGCGCCCAGCTTATGGGCGGCACCGAGGCCCGAGGCGAGCCGCCGGAGCAGCCCCGCCAGCTCGTCCGGGGAGCGTTCGACCTTGCCGAGCACGTCGGCCAGCTCGGTGCCCTCGATGAACTCGGTGACGATGTAGAGCACACCCAATTGCGGCTCCTGCGCCAGCACGCGATAGGAGACCAGCGCCTCGTGCTGCAGCTTGGTGAGAGTCCGCGCTTCCTTCCGGAACATCGCGACGACCTTCTCGTCCGCCGCCATCTGCGGCAGCATCACCTTGATCGCGACGCGCTCGTCGGTGTTGACGTTGACGCCTTCGAACACCTCGCCCATGCCGCCGCGGGCGAGAAAGCGCTTGACCTCGAAGATGTGGTTGAGGACGTCGCCGACTTGGATCGCCTTGGTGTCCTCGCGCGGCGCGAAATTGGTCGGGCTGACCCCGGCGCTGGTGCTCGGCGCCGGTGCCGGAGCGGGCGGTGCGGCGACCGGCTCGGCCGGCGCCTCCGATGCCGGCGCGGCGGCAGGTTCGGCCGCGGGCTCGACCGGCGCCGCCGGCTGGGCGGGCGGGGTGGTGCCGCCCGACGGCATGAACACCGTCCGCTCCTCGCCATTTTCGGGCGGCTGCTTGTCCTTGTCGTCGCTCATGAGTTCACCGAACCTGGAATGGAGAGGAGGGTGGGCTCGCTGGCCCAGATCGCGACGACCGTGACATTGTCCGGCGCGCCGTTGGCGAGCGTAAGCGCCACCAGCTCTTCGGTTGCCCGGTCGGGCGAACCGCGGGCGAGCAGCCGCGTGATGTCCGCTTCGTCGACATAGCCGTGCAGACCGTCGCTGCACAGCAGGAAGACGTCGCCGGGGACGACGTCGCCGGTCACCTTGTCGACGTCCATCTCGTCGCGCACGCCGACGGCACGCGACAGGATATGCCCCATCGGGTGGCCGACTGCCTCTTCGGGACGCATGATGCCCCGATCCACCATCTCCTGGACCTGGGTATGGTCGCGGCTCAATTGCTTCAGCTCGCCGTCGCGCAGCACATAGGCGCGGCTGTCGCCCACCCAGAGCACGGCATAGCGGCCGTCCTGCACGAGCAGCGAGACGACGGTCGATCCCATCTGCCGCCGGCGCTGGCGCGCCTCGACCAGGATGGCGCGATTGGCCTTCTGGAGCGCCGCCTCGATCGCCTCGCAGGCGGGATCGAATCCGTGCGGCAGATCGACGTCGCCGAGCTTTTCGACGATCTTGGCCGAGGCCCATTCGCCGCCCTCGTGACCGCCCATGCCGTCGGCGACTGCCCACAGGCCCTTGGGCTCCTGCGCGTAGAAGCTGTCCTCATTGTGATCGCGCACGCGGCCTTCATGGGTCCGCGCGTCGCTCTCGATCCGGAACGGGGCGAGCTGCACCCGGGTCCCCCTTCAGCGACCAGCCGAGGTTGGGCGCGGGCGGCAATGGATCGCTGTCGGCATCGAAGTCCCCCGGCTGATGAAGCCGCAATATCTAAGCACAGCTTCAGCCTGCGATAAAGCGGCAACGGCGCGACGCCCCTCATAGCACTCTTTTATCACCGGCGACGCTGCGTTAAGTAGCCGCACCCTTTTCAATGAACGGAAACGACAATGAAGCTCCTGACCATCGTCCTGGCCGGTTCGGCCGCCTTCGCGCTCGGCGCCTGCAACAGCCAGCCCTCCGCCAGCACCAACAGCGTCGAGAATCTGGCGGAAGCGACCCAGAACGTCGCCGAGGCGACCGAGAATGCCGCCAAGCCGGTCGACAATTCCGCCGATGCCGCCGCCACCGGCGCACCGGTCGGCGACAAGCCGGCGGCCGATGCCGCGCCGGCCGAAGGCGTTGCCGCCGACAATGCCGGGGGGGAGAAGCCGACCCAGTAAGAAATGCTCGGCACCGGAGTCGGTCGGGGCCCGCCCCGGACGATTCGATGCGGCGCTCGCTTGACAGGGCGCCGCCCTCCCCCATATGCGCGCTTCCACGCGAACGCGCGATGCGTTGGCCCCTTCGTCTAGCGGTCTAGGACGTCGCCCTCTCACGGCGAAAACACGGGTTCGAGTCCCGTAGGGGTCACCAGTCAAGCGATTTATTGCGTTGATCTACAAGGGATCTTGGTGACCGCTGCGAAGCGACACCACATATGTTCCCACATTTTTCGCGGGTCGCAGCGGGCTCCCTCGGACCGATGAGAGACGATTCTGTCGTTGCAACTTGATCGGGAGAGTTGTCGCTCCAGGTCGTCTGGGCTCAGTTCAGCTTGCTGGCAGCGGTTTCGATCGCCTCGCGCAGCTTCTCGCCGGCATCGGCGTCGACGGTCCTGACCGTGCGCTTGCTGGTCTGCGGGTCGGTTTGGTGAAACTTGAACGCCTGGTTTTTGAGAGGCCCGGAGATGAGGTCCGCCATCATGATCTCGCGATGCTTATTGGCCGCATCGGCGAACGGCGCGACGAGATCGACCAGCCATACCGTCTCGCCCGACACCCATTCCTCGGGCGTGAGCCGGTTCTCCGGCTCGATCATGCCGCGATCGAGCTTGGCCTCGGCCTCACGGTTACATCTGGCCCAAAGTGCCAGGCCGATCGGCCTGTCGCCATCGCGGAAGATGTAGAACTGCCGATGGATCAGCGCGGGCATGACCAGCCATTCGAGGTCGCCGATCTGCAGCGCCTTGTGCAAGGGCGACTGGGTGAGCAGCCAGGTGATCTCGCCGAGCAGATGGCTGACGGTGATGCCGCCGCTACGGCCTGAGTCTCCCGCCGCAAGCGGTGTGGTGGTCGCATTCATGTCCGTCTTTCTCAGGCCGCGAAATAGTCGAACCGGGCGGTTCTATCATGGAGCCGGTCGCCATACTCGCCTTCACCGGCAGAACCACCAAAGCTTGCCATCTCCTGGACCGCGAAGGCAAGCCGGCGCTGGTAGACGTCCTGAGGGAGGGACAGCTCACCGCTGTCCGATTCCCATGTGCCGGCATCGGAGTCCGTGTCCCGGTTAAACGGATTGGCCAGCCCACGACGAAGCGCTGCCAGAGCATCGCTGCTTGTCGTCGCGACCGAGGGTACGGCGCTCGGCCGATAGGCAAGCGCGACATCACCAACCGTCCCGGTGCGGCCATCGGTCCGGGTGAACGTGGAAGTGCTGGCGATGACGTTGCGACCATGCTTCCACCGCCCGTCGATCGCCCGGCGGTCGAGCTCGATGGACGCGATCCCGATATCGGTGAGGCTGTAGAGTTCGCCTGCATCGGAACGGCCATCGCCATTGCGATCCCGCCAGATGCGGAACTCGGCGAACCGGGCGTCCTTGTCGCTGAGCACGCCGTCGCGATTGCTGTCGAAGGCCAGCAGGCCTTCCAGGCCGGTCTTCGCCCCTTCCCGATCGCCGACGAACGAGATTTCTCCGGTTCCATCGACGATGCCGTTGCCGTTGCGGTCGAGGACCAGCAGCGCCTCGTTGTGGTTGATCCACCCGGTATCGTCGCGTGTGCCATCGGCATTCATGTCGAACGTCGCGTCCGAGTTCTTGCGCTTCTCAAGCTCAAGGCCGTCGAGATCGAAGTCGATCACCACGGCGGCGGCGAGACCATAGGCGCCATTGTCAAAATCGAGCATCGAGGCGTTCGAGATTCCCCCCGCCGCGGCATCGACGACGCCCCGCGCCTTGCGGTCCCGCACATAGATGCCGCCGCCGCTAGTCTCGATCCGGTAACGGCTGCTCTTGCGCTCGAAGCTGTAGCTTGCCGGCGTCGCCTGGTTCTCGCCGGTCGTGCTCACACCCGTCTTCGAACCGATGAAGGCGAGACCGACGTCGCCGACAAGGCCGCTGGTGCCGTCGCCACGCAGGAAAGTGGTTTCGTTGTAAATGACGTTCCGGCCGGGAACGGTCGGAGCGCCGGTCGCTTCGCCCTTGAGCGCGATCGAGACGATGCCGACTTCGGCGAGCCGCTTGAGCTCACCGGCATCGCTCACTCCATCCTGGTTCGCGTCAACCCAGACCCGGAAGTCGGCGAACTTGGTATCGGCGGCGGACAGCTGGCCGTCGCGGTTGCTGTCGAACGCGGCAAGGCCTTCAAGGTCGGTGCGGGCCCCTTCAAGATCACCGACGAACGAAATCTCCGAGATGCCCCTGATCACACCGTCGCCATTGCGATCGAGCGCGAGCAATCCATCGGCGGCTCCAACCCAACCGGTACGATCCAGGACACCGTCCCCGTCCATGTCGAACAGAGCGGGGTTTGCGACCAACTCGGTCGTCGTCACGCCGTCCCCGTCGAGATCGAAGACGATGGGCGGGGCGACCTGAGGGTTGGACGGCTCGTAAGCCAACATGACATCGCCAACTAGACCGAGAGAACCGTCTGTGCGGCCATATTCGCCAGTTGCATAGATGATGTTGTCCGCAGTGTTCTCCGGGTTCTCGCCGGTCAGGTTGAGGGTCAGGTTGATAAAGGCGATGCTGGCCTGAGAAAGCGAGCGGATCTCGCTCGTCTGGCTGATGCCATCCTGATTCAGGTCCTGCCAGACCATGAAGCTGGCAAATGCCTCGTCGTCGGCATCGAGCAGGCCGTTTTCGTTCGTGTCGAACGCACGCAAGCCCTCCATGTCGGAGACCGAGCCCGGCACATCGGAGATGAAGCTGGTCTCGCTCATGTCGGTGACGATGCCGTCGCCATTGCGGTCCAGAGCCAGGAAGCCGTCATCCGCAGCAACCCACCCGGTCCGGTCGAGTACGCCGTCGCCATCCATGTCGACATGGACATTGCTCACCGACTTCGACACCAGCTCGACACCGTCCCCGTCGAGATCAAGCACAACCGGCGGCAAGGGCTTGGAGACGTTATAGCTTACGAGGAAGGTTGTGTAGGAAGATGCACCGGCGGCATCCGACACTCGGACGGTGACCTGCTCGCGCGTCTGGTACTGGATCCGCCCCATGGTGTGGTTCGTATAGACGTAGGCCGTCGATCCATTGGCCTGAACTCGATAGTCGCTGGGCGACCCTCCGCCGACGTCCATGTTGAACACCGAGGTGACCTGATACGAGATGACATCCCCGATATCGGGGTCGTTGTGGGTTATGATGCTGACCAACGAATTGGCCGGCGCAAGATTCCAGAACGTGCTGTCTTGCGAGGTCGCATAGGGCGATTCGTTGACGTTGGTGAGATTGACGGTGATGTCGGCCGCGGCCGACAGCCCAGTTCCGTCCTGGTCGGTTACGGTTACGCGCAAGGTGAAGTTGCGGTAATTCACATCCTCATAATTGAGATGCCGTCTTGCGGTGATGCGACCTGCGTTGTCGATCAGAAAGAATCCTCCCGGATCAGTGAGGGGATCAATTCTGAAAACGTGCCGGCGGTTGGCCGGCATGATGTCCTGATCACCCCAGGCGAGCGTAAGGATCGGATTTAAAGTATCCGACGGTCGCTCGGCGATCGCGAAAGTTTGGTTGCCGATAGTTGGCGATTCGTTGACGTCAGCCAGATTTAGGTAGACGGTAGTCGAAGCCTCGTGCTGGCTGCTGCCCTCAGGATTGTCCCTCGCCACCACGGTATAGGACGTGTGTGGATCAGTTTCGTAGTTGAAAACGACGTTGGTTCTGATGACGCCCGTCACCGCATCGATAACATAGCGCCCGTCGGCGCTGGTCGTGCTGAGCGTGATCAAATTGATCCGAAAAGCGTAGTTTTGCTGGCCGAAAGTGGTGCTTGGACTGTCCAGATCACTCGCGACCACCGTGCCGACAGGGGTGCCTGACGCCATGTTCTCGTGGACCGAGAAAGAATGACTGGACGGCAAGCTATTGACCTCGTTGACATCGTTGATGCCGATCGTGACCTCGGTGGAAGCCTCATTGCGAATGGATCCGCTCGGATTGTCCAAGGCGACCACCGTATAGGCCTTGCTCGGATCGGGCGCCTCACGGTCAAGCGCGGCGTTGGTTCGGATGGCGCCGGAGATCGGATCGATCACATAGCGTCCGTCGGCACTCGTCGCACTGAGTGTGGTGGGGTTGATCCGAAAGGCGTAGCGCTGCTGTCCGAAGGACGTACCTGAATTGTCGAGATCGGTCGCGGCGACGGTCCCCACAGTCGTTCCGATTGCGACCTTCTCATTGACGTTGAAACTATAGGTCCCTGGTAGGCTATTGGTCTCGTTGACATCGTTGATGCCGATCGTGACCTCGGTGGAGACCTCGTTGCGAATGGATCCGCTCGGATTATCCAAGGCGACCACCGTATAGGTCTTGCTGGGGTCGGGCGCCTCGCGATCGAGCACAGCGTTGGTCCGGATGATTCCTGTGGTGGCGTCGATCACATAGCGCCCGTCGGCGCTGGTCGTGTTGAGCGTGGTCGGATTGATTCGAAAGGCGTAGGTCTGCTGACCAAAAGTCGTGCTTGAATTGTCGAGATCGGTCGCCGTCACGGTCCCCACAGGCGTTCCGGCCGCGACGTTTTCGTCGATGCTGAAGCTGTATGCTGTTGGCAGGCTGTTCGCCTCGTTGACGTTGTTCACGGTCACCGAAAGGGCCTTGTCCGTATATTGGCCGAAAGCATCCGTAATCCTGACGGTGATCCCGTGCGAGGTCGCTGTCTCGAAGTTGAGCAGCGAACCGTTGGCGACGGTGAGTTGGCCACTCGTCGCATTGAGAGCGAACCGCCCGCCGGCATTGTTGATCAGGGTGTAGGTCAACGTGTCGCCAGCGTCCGGATCGATGCCGCTGACATAACCAACGTGCGAGGTATTGGCGGCATTCTCATTGACCGACCCTGAGAGCGTCGCACCGGTGGGCGGCGCATTGATGACCACGGTTGTCGTCTTGGCGTCCGAGATCGCCGTGCTGCCACCTTCAGTCGCGCGAGCAGTCACCGTGAGCGAAAGGTCCTGACTCCAGCCGACCGGGGCATTCACCTTGAGGTCGATGAGCTGCGCACGCGTGAGCTTCCAGACCGAGTTGGTGCTGTCATATGATCCAGCGCTCAACGACACCCCGGCGGGCACCCCGGCAATCCAGATCTCATGGGCCTCGGACCCATCGTCGTCGGGAAAATCGACATCCACGGTGAGCGCGATGCCCGCTTGGCCCGATGTGCCCGAGCCACCGACGAACCGTGTGATGTCTGGCTTGGTCGCGACCGGATTGATTGTGACCGTGAACTCACGCGGCGTCGAGATACCGCCCGCATCGGTCACCGTCACCCTGATCGTCGCAGAACCGCTCACATTGGAAAGGGGTGTGATGGTCAGCGTTCGATCACCGTTGCCATCGGGTTGTCCGACCGGCAGCAGCACGATCTGATTTGGGTCTGTGGAGAATAGCGATTTTCCCCATGTCACTTCGGCCACCACCTGAAGGCCGGCATCTGGAGTCAGGTCGTCGGCGGCGGAAACTGTGACGCCGAGCGTGCCACCCTCGTTCATGGGCTGATCGGCAATGACAGCAAGGCTCGGCGGCGCGTTTACGCCCCAGAAGTTTTCCCATTGTGATCGGAACGTCGGATCGGACATCAACGTGTCACGCTCTGTAGCAGTGGAGGGCTTGGTCCTCCCCGCCATCAGGTTCACCAGGCCTTCAGCGTTGATCGTGTTGGTGTAGGATTCACCCGCGATGATAAAGTCGATCTTGTAATTTGATCGCGCCTGCGCGTCGGCAAGGACATACCAGTTCTTAATCAGCACGCTCGATGACGTCTCGATTACGCTTATAAGCAGATCGTCGGACCCGACTGGGCGCTCGAACCACAAATCCTCGTCATTGATAGTGCCGTAGGTGTCCTGGAGGCCGAGCACATCGATATCGTCGCCGGACGGATCGTAGTTGAAGATCGTGTCGGCGCCCGACTGACGATTCACGATATAGGTGTCATTGTCGATGCCGCCGTTCAGTATGTCATTACCGGCGCCGCCGTCGAGATAATCGTCGCCGCTCTCGGCGTAGAGTTCATCGTCACCATCGCCGCCGAAGAGATCGTCGTCCCCGGCGCCACCATAGATGATATCGTGGCCCGCACCGCCTTCCAGGAGATCGGCCCCGTTGCCGCCATGAATAAGGTCGGCGCCATCGTTACCGTAAAGGGCGTCATCTCCGTCACGGCCATGGATCTCATCATTGCCGCCGCCGCCGTCAATCCGGTTGCTCGCGGCATCTCCGCGCAGAATGTCGGCATAGCCAGTTCCGAGGATATTCTCGACACCCGAATAGGTGTCTCCGGCGGCCGCGCCGGTATTAGCCGACGGCGTCGCGAGATCGACGGTTACACCCGCGGTCGCCGCAACGCCTTCCGTGAGCCAGGCATAGTTCGCGCGATCGACACCATTGCCGCCAGTCAACTGGTCCGCGCCCGCGCCGCCGATCAGATCGTCATCGCCATCCCCGCCGTTCAGGCTGTCGTCGCCGTCGCCGCCGTAGAGCATATCTTGTGCGCCAACATCATTGGCTCCGCCGTTCAGACTGTCAGCGCCGGCGTCCCCGACGAGTACGTCGTTGCCATCGCCGCCGAGGAGTTCGTCGTTTCCGTTGCCACCCAGTAAGCGATCATTCCCTGACCCCCCATCGAGAAGGTCATTGCCGTCACCGCCATCGAGTGTGTCATTGCCGCCATAACCATAGATGAGGTCGCGATTCTGTTGGCCGACAAGCGGATTGGCATTTGCATCACCTTCGAGCACATCGTCACGGTTCTCCAATGGGATGGAGATCGTCCCTGTGATCGTAAATGGCACCCCCGATTGGTCGGTCGCTGTAACGGCCACCAAGACTGAGGTTTGCGCCTCATAATCGAGCACTGCGCCGAGTTTCAGTCGCAGTTCGTTTCCTGCGATCTCGAAGCGACTGTCCGATACGGAAAAGACGTAACTTCCATGCGCGAACCCGGAGATGTCTGGATCGGTGACGCTCAGCGTGCCAAGGGTGATTGCTGGCAGCGGAGTTCCGGCCGAGACGCGGTCACGCTCTGGAACCGAAGTCGCGGCGGGCGTCCAGTCGAGACTGATTGGTGCCTCGTTGATATCCTGGATACGAGCCGTGAATGAGGTCACCGCGGGCGATGCGAGGGTTCCGTCGAATGCTTCGACGGAGCCGGCAAGTATAGCCTCGAGCCGGCCATCGCCGTCGTAGTCCGTCATCGTTATGCCCGTGTCGCCCGCCTGCCAGGCAGCATACAGCGTTTCGAAATCAGGTTCGTAGCCATCTGCGAACCGGACCTCGTTGCCGACGATCTTGAACCGGCTGGATGGATTGCTGACGAGGCGTAGCGTCGGCACTGTACCGTCTGGATCGGACAAGGTGAACCGCGCGACCCATGTATTGGCCAGCGCCGGACCAGAGCCGCTAAAGGATTCATCGACGGTGCCGCGGAGATCGCCCACGATCGGGGCATTTGGTGCTTCGTTGACGTTTTCGACAGAGACAGTGAACGTCGCGTCGAAATACGCACCCTGCGCGTCCGTGGCACGGACGACGATATCGTGGCTTGTCGCCTGCGAGTAGTCGAGAAGCTCGGGCGAGACCACGACCAGGAGCCCCTCGTTGGTGAGGCCAAACCGCCCCCCAGCGCTGTCGATCAGAGTCCAGAAGATCAGATCGCCTTCTGGATCGACTGCCGTGAACTGGCCGACAATCGTGCCGGCACCGGTAGAGCTTTCGGGCGCTGCCTCCAGCACGGAAAGCGTGCCGCTGCCATCGACACTAAGGTCTTCGGGGGCATCGTTGACCGGCGCAATAATGATCTCGATCGGGATCTCGGTCGAATGCCCATCTGCATCGCGCACGGTGATGGTCAGTCGATCCGTTCCATGGACGTTCCAATTGGGCGTATAGGTGAGCGCGCCTGTGCCAGGATCAAACCCGCTGATATAGCCGAGACTAGGCGGCGCACTGATCGCGTAACTGACGATGTTGTGATCATGGTCGACAACGCCCAAATCCGTCAGCGACAGTTCGACGTCCTCATCTGTCGCAACCGCGAGAGGGGCCGCTCGCGGCGGCGCCTTTCCGCCGGCATGCCAATAGGTGGCGAGCTTTGCCGAAATCGCCTGCGGCATCGACGAGGGAGTCGTCGCCGAAACCTGCGCCATATCGGCAATGAGTTGGAGCGCATCCGGTGCGCTCAAATACAGGGTATGGGATGTCGTCCGTAGCCGGTGGACCAACCCTGACCCGGAAAAGAAGTCTTTGACGGTGATGACCGATGTGCCGCCGATCACCGTGATCCGCAGGTCATTGCTGTTCGTGATACGAGAGAGCCAAATCCGAGTGTGATCGACGGATTGATCGAACGCGATATCATTGAGGCCCGCCCAATCGACAATGATGTCCTCACCCGAAGCCGCGCTGAATACGTAGACATCATCACCGATGCTGCCGTCGAGTTGGTCGTTTCCAAGGCCGCCCGTCAGCTTGTCGTTGCCATCCCCGCCGTTCAAAACGTCGTTGCCGACGTCGCCGATCAGCTCGTCTTCGCCCGAATCGCCATCCAGATTGTCGTTTCCGTGGCCGCCGACGAGCACGTCGTTGCCGCCGCCGCCCTTCAGGATGTCGTTGCCGGCACCACCGTCGATCGTGTCGTTGTCATCGTCGCCCCAGAGCTGGTCGGCGCCTTCACCACCCGATAGGTTGTCGTCGCCCACGCCGCCGTAGAGCAGGTCATCACCCTCGTCTCCGAGAAGAACGTCTTTGCCGCCAAGGCCGGTCAGCGTGTCATTACCGCCAAGTCCGATGAGACGATTTCCGCCATCATCGCCCGTAATGTTGTCGCCATTCGCTTGACTGCCGACGACATTTTCAATGTTGGTGAGATAGTCGCCCTGTGCATCACCACCGCTTTGCGTACCGGCCATTCCAAGGCGCAGGTCTACCGTCACCGCAGCGCCGGAACCGACGTAGCGAACCGTGTCGCCTGCGGTATCGCTCGCGCCGATCTCGGTATGGGTGCCACCATCTATGAAATCCATACCGGCGCCGGTTTCGAATGTGTCGTCGCCCGCGCCACCATCGAGCGCGTTCATGCCGCCAAGTCCGACAATGACGTCGTTGCCATCCCCGCCGGCGATCATCTCATAGGGGTCGCCAAGGTCGCTCCCAATCAAAAGGTCGTTTCCGGCCGTCCCCTGAAGCTCA
This sequence comes from Sphingosinicella sp. LHD-64, assembly GCF_031157375.1. Lineage (GTDB taxonomy): Bacteria > Pseudomonadota > Alphaproteobacteria > Sphingomonadales > Sphingomonadaceae > Allosphingosinicella. The sequence continues at coordinate 453,090 of NZ_JAVIFV010000004.1, read as the reverse complement.
CTGGATGGGCCGATAATTTGGAGTGAAGCGAGTGAGACGGCGAGGCCGTCCGCCAGCTGCAGCCACTCGATGGCGGAATTCGCACTCGCTTGCCCTTTGATCCGAACGAAATTGAATTCGTTGTTCTGGTAGCGGACGATGAGGTCGGCTCCGCTGTGCTCGAATGTGAGATCCTTCAGTGAGATACCTATGCCGAGTTCGAGGGTGTCTTCGCCGCCATCGGCGCCATCATCGAATTTCTGCCGCACCACCTGCTGGTCATTGCTGGCACCGTTGAGAACTCGGCTGAAGCCGTTCTTCCAGCCGGCCTGGATGTAGGCCGAAGGCACGGGTTGCGGCGAGTCCGCAGGCAGCAGGTACGTCGCATTGTCGTAGACGATTTCGCCGTCCGCGGCGGTGATCTTGAGACGCCACTGGTAACGCTGCGGCTGATCGCTGGGCGTCGGGTAGACCATGCCCCGGGTCCAGCTCGCCGTATAGCCAGCCGCCAGCTCGCCGGCCGCGTTGACGATCTCCTCGATCACATAGGACCGGTCATCGATCGTGTCGCCATAGTCCCAGGCGTTCCAGACATAGGTGTCGTCGCCCTTGCCGCCGAACAGCGCGTCGTTGCCGGCACCACCAACGATCACATTGTCGCCATCGTCACCGCCCAGCGCGAAGTCGTTGTTGGCCGACCCGGTCAAATCCTCAATGCCGTGGAACGTGTCGCCCCGCGCATCGCCGGAATTGGCGAAGGATGCGCCGAGATAGGCGGCAACGCTTGCCGAAGCCGACGCATAGGATGCGACATCCCCGCCGTCGCCGCCGACGAGGATATCCGCGCCCGCACCGCCATCGAGCACATCATTGCCCGCGCCGCCGTACAGGACGTCGTCGTCCCCGCCACCTTCGATCGTGTCACTGCCGGCATTGCCGTTGAGGATGTCCTTGCCGGCATGTCCCCTCAACGTGTCATCGCCGCCATTGCCGGTGATCCAGTCGTCCCCGTTCGCTCCTTCGAGCGTATCGGCTTCGTTCGTGCCGCCCAAGAGGCTGGTTGCCTCAACATTGAGCACGCCCGTTGCGGCGAACACGAACTTCTCGATCGGCCGATCGCCGTCGCGATACCAATCGGCGAGACGGATATGATCGGAAAGGCTCCAGACGCTGTCGACGTTCGCGTTTTCATTTGAGATGCCGACGTACAAATCCCACCCAGCCCCGGCCAGCATCACGTCCTGGATGTTGATGCCGAGCCCGAACTCGAGCGCATCGCCTGTCTCCCAGGACTGGGTTGCGTCCTGCCCCGTCCGGCCGGTGGGGTCCGCGACGGACCGCGTGAGCTGTTGAAGCTGCACGTCGAACTGGACACCCTCGACCCAATTGGTGCCGTCGAACACGACCTCGCTCCCGCGCACCACGCGGTTGTTCGCGTCGCGCGTGAAGCCGTTCACATAGTCGATCCAGCCGGTCGTGGGGTTGCGGGCCATGATCACTTCCAGCGTGCCCGCCAGCGCATCGATGATCGTGTCGCGCCCGTCGCCGCGAGCGAACCGGAAGATGTCGTCGCCCGTCCCACCGGTGAGGGTATCGTTGCCACGGCCGCCGGCGATCACGTCGCGGCCGGTGCCGCCGTCCAGCTCGTCCGCCCCGCCATCGCCCGAGAGCGTGTCGTCGCCGGAGCCGCCGAGCACCCGGTCGTCGTCGTCGCCGCCGACCAGCAGATCGTTGTCGCCGTCGCCCGACACCCAGTCCTTGCCCGAGCCGCCGACGCCGACATCGTCCCCGCCGAGCAGCGACATCCAGTCGTTGCCGGGCCCGCCGACGGCGAAGTCGCGCCCGTTGGTGCCGATGATCGTGTCGTTGCCGGCGCTGCCGGCGATGAAGGTCTGGAAGTCGCCGATCCGGATCGCCTGGCCGTCGGCGAACTGAAGCCATTCGATGCGCTTGTAGCTGTCGTACCAGCCCTTCATCAAAAGCCGGTCGCCGGTCGGCACGCCGGCCGCGTCGGTCAGCTCCAGCACCAGGTCGTCGGCGGTGGTGCCGGCCAGCGTCCCGCCGCGCGAGAGCCGGACATTCTCGAGGCCGATGCCGGCGCCCAGCACCAGCCGGTCCTCGCCGGCATTGATCGGGGTCGATCCCGACGGCGGCGTGGACTGACGCGGCATCCAGTCGCCCTCGCCGATCCAGTCGCGCGCGATCGTGCCCGCGGCGAGCCCCGCGAGGCGCACGCGCAGCGGGTCCGATCCCGGCGCCGCCGGCGGCGCCCCCGCCTCGTCCTCGGCGGTGTCGGCGCCGTCGCCCTTGCGGTAGAGATAGTGGTCGTCGCCCGCGCCGCCCTTCAGGACGTCGCCGTCGCCCGCGCCGCCGGCCAGGATGTCCCCGCCCGCGCCGCCGATCAGCACATCGGTGCCCTCGCCGCCCTCCAGCCAGTCCGAGCCCTCGCGGCCGTAAAGCGCATCATCGCCCGCGCCGCCGTCCAGGTAATTGCCGTCACCGCCGAGACCGCCGGCCTGCGTGCCGGCATGGATCACGTCATTGCCGTCACCGCCCAAGAGCCAGTCGTCCAGCCGGCCGCCGTAGAGCGTGTCGTTGCCCGTGCCGCCGAACACATTGTCGCCCCGGTCCGAGGCATGGACGGTGTCGTCGCCGTCGCCCGCATCGATCGTCGCCGCCACGTCGATATCCCGCGCGGCACCATTGTGCGCCGCGCCGTCGACGGTGAGGCCGGCATTGGTCGTGCCGGAGCTGACGAGAAGCTGCGTCGCCGAAAGCTTGATCGTGTCAGCGTTGGCGGTGCCTTCTATCACGGTCTGGCCGGCGATATCGATGGAATCGCCGAGGACGAACTCGCCGATCCCGATCGTGCGGCTCACCCGGTCGGCGAACGGATCATAGTCGAAGCCGAACGCCATGTTCGCCGCATTGGTCTGCGCTTCGTCGAGCAGCAGGTTGAACCCGCCATACCAGTCGCTCTCGTGCCGGCGGGTAAGGCCCAGTTCGACCGCACGGGCGAAGGTGATCGCCCATTCGGCGGTGAACACGCTGTCGGGCTCGGCTGCGATCAGCGCGTTGATGCTGGTCGAATTGGCGAGATAGGTCTCGTAGCGCTGCGCCGTCGCGATGTTGCCGAGCACGGTCGCCGGATCGAAATTCTGCGCGTTGGCGCCGGCGAGGCCGTTGTAGAGCGCGCGCTTCACATAGATGTCGCCGCCCATGATCCGGAAGTCGGGGTCGGTGAGCCCCTGCAGCACGCCGTAGCCGATCAGCCTGGCCGCGCCGTCCTTGCCCGAGAAGCGCGCCTGAATCGCATCGGTGTCGCGCGTCGAATAGGGCCGGTAGACATAGTCCTTCTTGCGCATGCCGTAATTGCCGGCCTGCACCGCGGAAGGATTTTCCAGCACGCCGCCGGTCGCGGCGAGGATGCTGTTGAAGGTGTCGGCGGCGGCCGTCGCCATGCTGCGCGCCGCGTCCTTCGAGCCGCCCTTCTTCGAATAGACGTTGGCGACGACGAAGCCCTGCTTCGCTTCATCCCACACCACGTCAGCGCCTGAGCGCGGCGTGCCGCCGAAGATCGAGCCGATCAGCCCGCCCAGCAGCGTTCCGAGGAAGGCGCCAACCAGCGCGCCAATCGGCCCGGCGAATGCGCCCAGTTGTACGCCAAGTAACGTGCCGTTCGCGCCAATGGCAGCGGTGACGCCAATGACACCGAGCGAGCTGCCTATGGCTGCGCCGAGCTGGCCGCCAACCGTATCGAACGAGACGATCTCATTGGCGAGCCGGTTGCCAAGGAACGATCCGATCGCTGTCCCGATCGAGGCGGCGTTCAAACCTTCGAACGGATTGACCGGACTCCCCGGACCGATACCCGCCAGATTCGAGAGTATCGTGTTGATGACCGTACCAGCGGTCGTATTGATCAACTCGCCCGCAAACCCGCCGACGCCCAGCGCATCGACCAGCTCGGCGGTCAGGAACGACGACACCGCGCCGATTCCGGCCGACTTCAAGTTGGCGAGGAATTCCGTGTCGAAGGTCCTGAATGCGTCCTTGCTGGCCTTGTCGATCGACATGTTGCCGACCACGCCGTCCAGCATGTCACCAAGATTGTCGCCAACGGTCTGAAGTGTGGCTGAAGCGACGGCGCCAACGAGCCGGTTGCCGTCTGCGAGCAGGAAGCCGAGTTGCTGGCCGATAATACCGCCCGCCTGAGAAAACTCGATGCCGATAGGATTGTTATTGAGCTTGATGCTCGTGCTAACAGGCTGACCACTCGCGTACAGCGTTTCAACAGTAACACCGAAACCTTGGCCATTTCGCAAGCCATCCCACGCTTCGCTCTTTACAACTTGACCATCGACGACAGTGAGTTCCACATGCCGAGACTGCTCGTCGACAACGTCCTCTCCAAGAGGCGTGCGAACGCGCCGTAGCCCTCTTGGCAGGGGTGCTCCGGTATATGGATCGATTTGCGAAAGTGATGGGGGAATGCCGCCGGTAATCAGTATGGAATGAGATTCATCTTCGTTTATATAGTCAACTAAATCAAGGTTATTACTTCTTCCCAGAGGAACGCGCCCGGTTAAAACATTAGTTCGTTCTTCAAGAAGGGTTCCTCTTATATTAGTCAATCGCTCGGCGAGCCTGTCATAAGCTTCGATTCTGCTATCAAGAAATGCCTCCTCGCCACCTGATCGAAAAAGGCCGTTAGATCTCGAAAATCCGACCTGTAACGCTAGCACGTCATCTAAAAGTATCTCGCGTCTGGATAGACCATTAAATGGTGTGCCTGTCCCGTAAGCTGAAAGCACCTCAGCATGCCCTCCAAGGCCGCTGCCGAAGAACTCTCTTATAAAGAGATGTCCTACCTCATGTGCCAAAGTGGAAGCGACACCGGCCGCGCCCGAAATATACCCCTCCCGGTAGGCTCGTCTAGCGCCCAGCACCCCATCTGTCCAATAGTCCGATGCTATTTCGATAGCAGGGAGGTTCGTCATATCCACGAATGTCGTGTGGTGATCTCCTCCGATTCCAAGTCTATTAGTGAAGGCAGTATCCTCCGGGTTTACACCTTCAAAGTGACTTGATCGTCCGAGTTTACCGATATCGCTAAAATTAGCGAAATCAAACACAACGGGGGAAACATTCGGCCCGAGATCATATCTTCGCCACATTCCGTAGGTCATGAGGTGATTGTCTACGGACTGATTCTGGATTCCACTGAGAAATAGCTCGATTCCGTCCTGAGGAATGCCAGACGAAAAGACCATCTGCGGCGTCTGAGCCGTGTCGTTCCTTGGAATAACAAAAGCCATTTGTTCACGGCCATTGATAACTACCCGCTGTATCTGCCGAGTAGCCCAAAGGTTAACCATTATGGCCTCCATCTGCCTTTAATCTCAATTGATCAATGCGCCTAACAAAGTAGCTTCTGCGACCAACATCTTGACATGTATCTGGAGTCAGGATCCATCCGTCAAATACTATATCCAATTCTACCGAAGAGCTCGCATCTCTCTGAAGTAGAAATTCGTAGACTCGACGTCGACTATCACCAAAATCTATGTTAGAGTATTGCCTGCTATTCTGATTAAGGGGCGTAAATCCTCTGATGCCGTCAATTGATACTACTGCTGTTCCACGGACGTCAGAAACCTCGGTGGCTCCATTTCGGCATGAGCTCCAAATCCCAGGATATTCAACGAATGTATTTGAATATTCCTCTATTTCTGCGGTGTTACTTACAGTTTGATTTAGTAAATGATCCTCCACTGTCGAATTAGATGAGCACGAGCAAATCAGGCCAATGCAGGCGAGGAAAATTCCATTGTGTTGGCCATCAGTCATGAACTAAGTTCTCCAACCGTCGACGAGCTTCGGCCAATCCTATTTGGCGCGGGCCCGAGTTTATCGGGACCACCTGCCCCCGCCCGTTCTGTCCTACCGGAGGCGAATAGACGTACATCGTCCCTCCACTATCGCTCGCGGCCATTCGATACAGCCGCTCCGCCCGCCGCAGGTCGACCGGTACCCCGCGCCCTTCCTCATAGCGAATGCCCAGCTCCAGCTGCGCCTGCTTGTCCCCGGCCTGCGCGCGCATGGCGAGGCCCTGAAGCTCGGGAGCGGCGGCGCCGGCCGCGAACGGGATGCCGGCATAGGAATTGGCCGCGCATGCACCGAGCAGCGGCGCCGCGCACAGCAAAGTCAGCGCCGCGAAAGCGGCGCCAAAGCTCCGACCCGGGTGCCCCATGATCCCCACCCACCGTCTTTCGCTTGAACCCGGGCGGACTTGCCCGGAATCGGATAAGTTGTCGCCTCATCGTGCCGCGCCCGTTCCGAACGTGTCAAGGCAAATAAAAAGCGCAACATTCGCCCGCTTGGACTGCTTTGTTGCGAGACAGGATGCGGGTTATTGCTCGATCTGGTCTCTTGAACTCGACTACCGAACTTGAATATGACTATCCGACTTTCGGTTCAAAATATTGGGGGCTCGTGTGATACATCGTTCTTCTCGCGCGGCGCGGTTCGCGACGCTCGCGATCATGTGCGCCGTCGCGGGGTGCGGCGGGGGCGGTGGCGGGGGCAGCTCGCAAAGCCCGCCGCCCACCTCGACGCCCAGTCCGACACCTACGCCGACTCCGACACCCACGCCCACTGCGACTGTGTTCACCACCTCGGTCGGCACATCGCTGATTGGCCGCGTCTATTTCAACCAGCTCATCACCGGGCTAGCGAATCCGAATGCCATCAGCACGTACACAAATCGCCGCGGGGAATTCGGCGCGAGCGTCACCAACCTTATCTGGCCGGGCGATCAAAGCCGCGTGCCGACAACGCCGGGCGATATGATCGTGGTCTTCGGTGTCGATCCTGCGTCGGGCATGACGTTCGACGTATCGACCCCGCCGAACGGGACGACCGTCTCACCGCTGACAACCGTCCTCGACGGATCATGGACCAGCCCGGCCGTCGCGGCCGCATTGCGGCTCTACGAAGGCCCGAACGCCCTTTCGAGCCAGCGGAACCTGGTACGCTTCGATGCCGGCAACGGCCTGTTCTCTTCCGATCCACAGATTGCCGACGACGCGGCGCGGCTGACGTCGATCAATATCCAATTGCTCGGCGTCGGTTATCTTCTGGCGCGGGGCAACACCATCCCGCTCGGTCAAAGCCTCGATCGGGTTGGTGAAGGCCTGTACGCCTTCGGAGCATATATTCGTTCGACTGGCCGCGGCGACCTGCGGTCGAAGACAGAGATGATGAACTTGATCCGCACCGTGGTCACTCCCGATACCTCGGAAGCGTCGATCGATGCCGCCGCCGAGCTGCTCGCGGACTTCGCCGCTTCGGTCCCGGCTCAGGTGCGGAGTCCCGATGTCGCTGCACGATACGAGCTCGGCCTGGCCTTCGACGTCATGCCGCAAGTCCTGCGCCTGCTCTTCCGCGGCCAGACGGCTCTCATCCCCGCGATGCGCGCGCGCACGCCGGAAAGCCTGACCGCCGACTTCGCCGTCTATGCCAACGCCCCACGCCAGTTGATTGAACCCTTTTCCTTCGCCTTCGCCAGCCCCGATTATCGGGAGGTGCCAGCGGGAGGCTCGATCACGCTCACCACCAGTATCCATAGTGATCCCAACCTGCGTCCGCTGTGGACCAACGATTACACGTTCCTGGGCGGCGGACCGAGCGGGGAAAACACCACGATCAATTCGGTGTCGGTGACGGCGGAAAATGCGACGCGGATCGCCGTGACGCTCAATGCGGATGGAACGATCCGGATCGATGCGCTCCCGGGTTTCACGGGCGTCACCTATTTCGACTACCGCCTCAAGAATGGTCAGTCGACGACGGAGGTCACCGGGCGAGCCTATATTCGCGTGGGTATTCGCGTGGGCCGACCGGCGGCGCCCTTCCAGATCGGAAACCGCCGCGAACCGGCGCCGACGGCTATCGCTCCCGCCCTGCCTCGTCCAGCGTGCGCGAGATCGGCGAGAGCAGATACTGGATGATCCGCCGCCGGCCGGTGCGGACCTCGGCCTGGACGGCCATGCCGGGGCCGATCGGCTGGCGGCGGGCGCCGAGCATGATATAGTTGCGCGACAAGCGGATGCGCGCCGCATAGACGAGGCTGGGCGGCGTGCCCGGCCGTCCCTGTTCGGCGCCGGCACCTTCGCGGCCAAGTTCGGGGCTCGACTGGATGGCGTCGCGGCTGATCGTCTCGACCGTGCCCTCGATCCAGCCATAGTCGGTGAACGGAAAGGCCTCGAGCTTGACCCGTACCGGCTGGCCGACGCGCACGAAGCCGATGTCCTTGTTGAGGATCTGCGCCTCGACCTCGATCTGGCCGCCGTCGGGCACGATCACCATCAGCGGCTGGGCGGGCTGGACGACGCCGCCGATCGTGTGGACGGCGAGCTGCTGGACGGTGCCGTCGACCGGGGCGCGCAATTGCTGGAGCTGGCGCCGGCGGGCCGACTTGGTGAGTTCCTCGCGGCGCAGGCGGGATTCGGTCTCGGCGGTCGAAAGCTCGGTCGAGGCTTCCTCCGCCAGGGTCTCGCGCAGGGCGGCGAGCTCGGCATCGATATTGGCGATGGCGGCGCGGGCGCGCTGGGCGTTGCTCTCCTGCACCTCGATGCTCTGGATATGCTCGATGCGCAGCTGCTCATATTCGAGCATCCGGAGGCGCGGGAAATGCCCGCGCTCGACCAGGCCGCGGCGGGCGGCGAGCTGCTCGTCGATCAGCGGCAGGGTCTGGCGGCGGCTGGCGATCTCGGCCAGCGCACCGCGCAGCTCCGCCGCCCGCTGCGCCCGGCCCTGGATGAGCGCGGCGCGCTGCGCCTCATATTCGGCGACCTTGGAGCGGATGAGCTCGGTCTGCGTCGCGACCACATCCGGCGAGATGCCCGGCGGCGGGCGGAACAGCGGCGGCCGGCCCGCGAGATGCGCGAGCAGCGCGTCGTTGCGCGCCTCGGCGATGCGCGCGGCGAGCAGGCCCTGTGCCGCCTGGGTCTCGTCGGCGACGGCGGTGGTGGGATCGAGCTCGATCAGCAGTTCGCCGCGGCGGACGCGCTGACCGTTGCGGACATGGATCGCGCGAACGACCGCGATCTCAGATGGCTGGATCAGCTTGACATTGGCGACCGGGATGGTCCGCCCGGTCGCGACCGCCACCACGTCCACCCGCCCGAACACCGACCAGAGGAGGGCGATGGCGAACAGCGCGCAGAGCAGCAGCATGAGGATGCGCAGGCCCGGGCTGGCCGGCTTCTCGATGATCTCGAGCGCGGCGGGAAGGAACTCGTGATCGATGCGCGCCTTCGCAGTCCGGTCGGTTTCATTCTGCCGCCGCCAGGACTCACGCAGCACCGCAAGGTGGCGGCCGAGCGTGGGAAAGCGCCGGGCGAGCAGGCTCATGCCACCATACCCATCTGCTTGGTGTAGAGATCGGCGTAGCGGCCGCCCTTTCGCAGCAGTGCGTCATGATCACCTTCTTCGGTGACGTCGCCGGCCTCGATCGTGACGATGCGATGGCACTGGCGCACGGCCGACAGGCGATGGGCGATGATGATCACCGTGCGACCCTGCGCGATCATCCGGAGGTTCCGCTGGATGATCTCCTCGCTCTCCGCATCGAGCGCCGATGTCGCCTCGTCGAGGATCAGGATCCTGGGATCGCCGATCAGCGCCCGGGCGATGGCGATGCGCTGGCGCTGGCCGCCGGAGAGGTTGCTGCCGCGCTCCTCGATCAGCGTGTCGTAGCCGTGCGGCAGCTGGACGATGAACTCGTGCGCCCCGGCAAGCTCCGCGGCGGCGAGCACCGCCTCCATCGGCAGGGTGGGATCGGCGAGCGCGATATTCTCGCGCACCGTGCGGTTGAACAGGATGTTCTCCTGCAGCACGACGCCGATCTGCCGCCGCAGCCAGGCCGGATCGACCAGCGCGAGGTCGACACCATCGACCAGCACCCGCCCCTGCTCGGGCACGTAGAGCCGCTGGACGAGCTTGGTGAGCGTGGATTTGCCCGAGCCGGACGGGCCGACGATGCCGAGCATCTCGCCGGACGCGATTTCCAGGGTGACGCCGCGCAGCGCTTCGGGCGCATCGGCGCGGTAGCGGAAGCGGACCTTGTCGAACTCGATCTGCCCCCTGATCGGCGGCAGGCTGGCGCGGTTGGGATTGTGCTCCGGTTCGGCGGGGGCGTTGAGGACATCGCCGAGGCGGTCGACCGAGATGCGCACCTGCTGGAAGTCCTGCCATAGCTGCGAGAGCCTGAGGATCGGCGCGGCGACGCGACCCGCCAGCATGTTGAACGCGACCAGCGAACCCACCGACAGATCGCCCGCGATCACCGCCTTGGCGCCGAAATAGAGGATCGCCACCGTCGTCAGTTTCGAGACGATCTGGATGAGATGATTGCCCCAGTTGGCCAGTGTCGTGACGGCGAAGCCGGTCTGGATATAGCCGGCGAACTGCTTCTCCCATTTGTCGCGCATCTGCGGCTCGACGGCCATCGCCTTGAGCGTACCGATGCCGGTTACGGTCTCGACCAGGAACGCCTGGTTTTCCGCCCCGCGCCGGAACTTCTCGTCGAGCCGCTCGCGCAACGGCGGCGTTATGAACACGGAGATCAGCACGTAGACCGGAATGGTGCCGAGCACGATGAGAGTGAGCGTGACGCTGTAGACGAACATCACCGCGAAGAAGACAATAGTGAAGAACAGGTCGATGACGACGGTCACGGCGTTGGAGGTCAGGAACTCGCGGATGCGTTCGAGCTCGCGGACCCGCGCGACGCTGTCGCCGACCCGGCGGCTCTCGAAATAGGAGAGGGGCAGATTGACGAGGTGCCGGAACATGTTGGCGCTCAGTTCCGCATCGACGCGGTTGGTGGTGTGCGCGAAGAGCCAGGTGCGGAGGCCCGAGAGCGCCGTTTCCCAGATGAGGACAACGGCAAGGCCGATGGCGATAACGTCCAGCGTGTTCAGCGACTGATGTACCAGCACCTTGTCGATAACAACCTGGAAGAAGATCGGACTGATCAGTCCCATCAGCTGGATAAAGAAAGAGCCAATCAGCACATCCCTTAGCGCACGCCGATACTTGACCAGGGCCGGGATGAACCAGCTGATGTCGAACGGCCGCGCGTCTCCTGCCATCCGCTCGCGCGAGGTCATCAGCAGAAGGCGCCCGGCGAAACGCTCGTTCAGCTTCTGGAAGCTCCAGACCTCGGGGCGATCAGCATCGCCATGCTGAACGAGGGCACGAGGATGTTCCGAATCGTCCTCGATCTTGAGGATCACGGCGGCGTCACCGCCGACCAGCTCACCGATCGCCGGCAGCGGCAGTTTGTGCAGGTCTTCCAGCGCGCACCGCCGGATGCGGGCAATCAGGCCGAGCTTGTCCGCGGTCCTGGAAAGGTCCTCCAGGCTGAACGGCTCCTCGCCCCTGCCGCGATCGTGCGCGATCTGGTTGGTATCGGCGGGCACGCCGAGGAAGCGCGCGAGCAGCACGAAGCAGGAGAGGGCCGGATCGAGCCTGGGGCCAACGGCTTCCGAATTGTTCATGCCCTATGCTCCGGCTGCCAGCCGGACGACGCAGATGTGCGCGGCGAACCGCGACCTCACTTTCAAACCGAAACCCCCAGTACGATTCGTACGCTGCCCGCAGTAACAATAACGGCAAGAAGAGGAAGGGCAAACCAGCCAAGTCATCAGCGCTTTTACTGCCGTACCCTGAGCCAGAATTGCGTTCTTCCACCTATGATTCGGGAGCGCGATGTCAGCAAAAATATACCGGCACCGGCCCTCTCGCATGCCGGTAGTAACCCCCAGGATCGCCGCCCATTAACGTCCAAGCCCTCGGCCTCTTCCAAACTCCACCCAATCCTGAAGCTGCTGGCCCATCGACCCGCCACCACGCTGCTCTCCGTCAAGCCCTAGCTCGCGCGTACGCTGTCGCAGGAGAGACTCGAGTTGCGGGTCGCGATGCAGCGACTTTGCCATGTCCGACATCTGACTACGTAGGCTTGAGGCCTTCATGCTCCCAGTCCTTCTCGAACGCGTTGGCCCGACGGTCGAGCCGGTGCCACTGCTTCACGAATATCTCGGCGCGTAAGGCGGGGTCGGTGCGATAGCGCCGCTCCCAGTCCATCGCGCGGATGCCGGCTCTCGCGTCGCCGGCAGCAACCTGGTCGATCATGTTCATGTCACGCATGAACGACGCGCGCAGGTCGCGTGCTCCGTCCGGGCGGACGGCATCGAGCGCATGACGTGCCTCGTCGAACCTGGCGCGCTGATCGGGCAGGTCCTCGCGTCCCTTGCTGCGCACCGCCACGATGTCCGCGGTCGCCCGCGCGACCCGCACCACCGCCTGCTCGATCGACTGCGGTGCGGGATTGTAGTCACCGGCCATGTCCTTGGTCCGCTCGCTCGAGAGGGTCTGGGCGAGCTTGTCCCGATCGGCGAAGTCGTCCCGACCATAGTGCAGATCAACCGCGCTGCGATGCCGTGACAGCGCCACGTAGGCCGCATGGCGATCGAGCCCCGGGGTCGCCAGCACATGTGTCCGGTCCGAGGTCACGCCCTGCGCCTTGTGGATGGTGGCGGCATAGCCATGGTCAAGATCGACATAGTCCTTCACATCGAACGCGACGCTGCGGCCATCGTCCAGCATCACCGCCATACGGGCTGCGGTGACGCTCTCCACCCTGCCCAGCGATCCGTTCTTCACGCCAAGGCTGCGCTCGTTGCGCAGGAACATAATCCGGTCGCCTGCGGCGAACACGCGCCCGCCGCGTGACGTGGTAATCTGCACCTCGTCGCCCAACTGATTGCGCATGCGCTCGCGCGCCAGCTCATTGAGCTGGCGCACCTCGTCGCGGGTGTGCGTCAGGATGATGCGGCTGGCGCCCGGCTCGGTCTTTCGATCGCGGTCCCAGCGCTCAACCAACGCGGTGCGCGCGTGCTCCCGGCTCGCGGCCTCATGCACCATATTATGGTCTCGATAGGCATCCAGCGCTTCGCCGGTCCGGCCGGTGGCGAGCTGCCGTGTCGCCTCGCGCTGCCAGTCTTCGCGCTGGCGGCGGATACCGGTGATCTCGATGGCGCCGCGACGCTCCGCAATGCTGCGGAACGCGGCGCCGGCCTCAATCGCCTGAAGCTGCTCGGGATCGCCGACAAGCACCACCTTGGCCGCGCGCTTCTCGGCCTCGGCGATTACCCGTTCCATCTGCCGCGTGCCGATCATCCCGGCCTCGTCGATGACCAGCACGTCGTTCGCAGTGAGCAGCTCACGTCCCTGTGCCCATTGATGTTCGAGACTGGCGATGGTGCGGGAGTTTATGCCGGAGCCGGCTTCCAGGTTCTCCGCCGCGATGCCGGACAAGGCGGCGCCGCGCGCAGTGTAGCCCACGCTCTCCCAGATCTCGCGCGCCACCCCCAGCATCGCCGACTTGCCGGTGCCGGCATAGCCGGTGACCACCGCCAGGTCGTTGGGTTTGAGAACATGATTGAGGGCGCCGCGCTGTTCTGGCGACAGATGCGTCCCGACCCGCTGGAACGCTGCGACCGCGCGGACCTGGCCGAGCGCATCGGCGCCATGGCCCCGGCGCATGGCCAGCGCCTCGGTCTGCCGCTCCAGCCGCTGCTCGGTCGCCAGCATCTCACCTGACGTAAATCGTTCTTGTCCTCTCCCGTCTTTGCCCAATGCGACCAGCTCGGGCGAAGCACGCACCGCCGCCAGCACATTATCGAACTGCTCTTTGTCGTCGCTGTGCCGGTGCACGAACCGGGCGAGATCGCGGACCGTGAACGTCGCTTGGCCTTGGGTGATCGCGTCCAGGGCGATAGTGGGGTTGGCGAGGATGCGTTCGCCGTTGCGACGCGCGATGTCGCGATGCTCTTCGAGCCGTTCAGCTTCGAGGCCATGGCCGATGCGCCGTCCGGCCGCGGCGCCGATCTTGTGCTGTGGTTCGAGCTCGATGCCCTGATCGTGTAGGGACCGATGATCGATGCGTGCATCCACATCGAGTTCGGTCAGGCGGCTGTTGACATGTTCGCCCCACGCTTCGCGCCAACGCTGCAAGAGGTCCGTGCGGTTCCAGTCGCGGACCTTCGCACCGAACCCGTCCTCGCCGACTTCGCGCATGGTGAGCATGACATGGGCATGCGGCTTGGGATTTCCGTCGGCGCCGATGTCCCAATGGACATTGAGGTCGGCAATCATGCCGCGCGCGACGAACTCGCGTTGGACGAACTCCCGTGCAAGCCGGATGCCTTCGGTCCGGTCCAGCTCCCGTGGCAGTGCGAACTCGGCCTCGCGGGCGAGCTGCGCATCCTTGCGCACCTCGGCTGCCTCGACAGCGTTCCATACCGTGGCGCGGTCCGCAAACTCGGCCGGCGCATTGTCCGGCAGCATCACCTCGGAGTGGATGACTCCGGCCTTGTTGGTGAAGTCGTGATGACGATCGAGGCGCTGGTCGTGCAGCCGGCTTGCCGAGCGATAGGTCGCCGAAGCCAAAGCGCTCGCCCCGCTGGCCCGCGAGATCACCTTCACGCTGAAATGGTAGATCGCCATCGCGGCAATCCATCTACACCGCAAAGCGCACGTCGGCACGACGTATAAGCGCGCCCTCACACGAAAAATTCCTGTGAGGGACTGGGCCGTGCCAGACTGTCTCGGCGACCCTACAGCATTACGATCGCAGCTTTATTATCATGCGCACATCACCGCGGCATGGAGACTGTGATGCGCAAGCCAAGGGATTTCGATGCGGAACTGAAGGTGCTTGCCGACAAGGCGAGGACGCTCAAGGAGCTGCGCGTGCGCCAGTTTGGGGAGCTGGTGTCGGCAACCGGCGCGGACGCACTCGATGCCGAGACGCTGGCCGGCGCGCTGCTCGGGGCGGTCGCAACAAACGACCTTGTGACCAGGGAGGAGCGGCGCGAGGCCGGGGAGAGGTTCTTTCGTATCGCACACCGCCCTCGCCGCCGCGCTCGCGCAAAGCCGGTCGGCGATGCGACGCGCGAGGGCGGCAGCGCATCGGCTTGAGGCAAGGCAGGCGCGAGACGACATGCGCGAATGGGTGGTTAAGCGCCGCGAACGCACGCGGCACCTGATCGAGCTGGGCGGCCTGGTCGTGAAGGCCGGATTGGTCGAGCTGACCGACGACGATCGCGCGGTAATGTACGGTGCGTTCCTCGCAACCGCGATCATGCTGCGCGGCGAGCAACGCGACGAAGCGCTCGTGCAGTGGCGCCGCCGCGGCAAGCGCGCGTTCGAGAACGAGGCCGGAACTGCTGATGACTGAGCGACATTGAAAATGCATCGGAACGACGACGAGAACGGCCACCGTCTTGGCCGCGGCGGCCGCGGCGGGCAGTCCAGTCGGCTGCCCGGCCTGTTCGCCCAAATTGCTATCCGCTCTACGATCGCTTCACCATCGCCTCCACCATCTGCGGCGGGGCAGCTCCGACTCCATCGCGCGATCAAGCCCATAGATCGCGCGGGCGATCTCGCGTTCAATCCGGCGTACACTGACGCCGGTCTGATCGGCGATCTCGGCATAGTTGAGATTGTCGATCCGATGGGCCAGGAATACCGCGCGCGTGAAGCGCGGCAGCGTCAGCAGCGCCGCTTCCAACCGGGCGAGCTGTTCGGCCGTGGCCGCCTAGTCATGGGCGGCATTCGAGCTTGCCGTGTGGTCGTGAACGGACATGGTGCGTCTCTCCGCTCCGGTCACAGGAAGCGCTGCCGCCAACCGCGCGGGCGCGGACCGCGCGGTCTCCGGTATCTCCAGCCAGATGGGCGACAGCACCTCGACGACGCTGGCGCTGTCCACCTGATCCACCGGCGTCGTGCCGATGAGTGGGAAGACATGGTTCTCGAGGCTGGAGATCCAGTTGGCGTGACGCCGATTCTTCCAGCCTTCCTTCAACGCCTCATAGCAGTCGCGCGCGGCCGTTTCGAAGCTCGGCACGACCTTGTGCAATCTGCGTCGCTCGGCCACCGGGTCGATGCCGAGGCGCACCTGACGGCGCAGCGCCACCGCCGCCTCTCGCGCTTCGGCGAGCGACACGTCCAAGGCCGAGCCCAGCCCATAGTCGCGGCGCCGGCCATGGCGCTGCATCCGCAGGACCCAAGAACGCGCGCCGCTCTCCTTGACCAGCAGTTGGAGGCCGCGACCGTCGGAATGGCGGCCGGGTCTGGCGTTGTTCACCTTGAGCGCAGTCAGTGCCACGGGTTCGGTTCCCTGCCCGGATTGATCCCACAATCGTTCCCACATATAGATGCGGGTTCAGGCAAATCGGGGCGACCGACCGCGTACACGCTACAAGAGAAATCTCTGATTTTACAGTGTACTTAGAGATGTCCCGGCATTGCCTGAGACAAAAGTTCTACGCTCGTAGGGGTCACCAGCGATTTCAATCGGGTGCGGCATTCGCAACAAGTTTTTGGGGCGCGTGCCGACATGAATCTGCGCCACATCGAGATTTTCCACGCCGTCTACGTGAACGGCTCCGTGAGCGCGGCCGCACGCGCGCTCAATGTGTCGCAGCCGTCGGTGTCGAAGATGCTGCGCCATGCGGAAAGCCTGCTCGGCTTCCAGCTCTTCCAGCGCACCAACGGCGGGCTGGTGCCGACCGAGGACGCGCACACCCTGTTCGAGGAGGTCCGGGAGATCCAGGACCGGGTGCATGCGCTGCGCGAGGCGGGGCGGAACCTGCGCCGCGGCACCCGCGGCACGCTGCGCATCTCGGCGCTTCCTTCGCTCGCGCTCGATGCCATCCCGACCGCGGTCGCCCGTTTCCTCAACACGCATGAGAATGTGAAGTTCGACCTGCAGACCGTCCATCACGACGACCTGCTGCGCAAGCTACACGAACGCGAAACGGACATCGCGATCGCCTATCAGGTGCCACCGTCGGCGCCGATCGCCCAGCGCTGGATCGGCGAAGGCGAGCTGGTGGTGCTCTATCGCGAGCAGGACATGCCGGATGCGCCGCCCTGCATCGAACTCAGCCGCCTCCAGGGGCAGCGCTTCATCAGCCTGGCGGCAAGCGGCCCGACCGGGCGGCTGTTCACCGGGGAGCTGCAGCGGCTGAATCTCGACCTGGACGAGGTCGTCTCCGCCCGGACCTTCTACATCGCCGGCGCACTGGTCCGGCAGGGCGTCGGCATGACCGTGGTCGACAGCTTCACCGCCCAGGCCTGCCTCGCGCCCGGCCTCGCGATGCGGCCGCTGAAGCCGCGCGTGACGTTCGACATCCATGCGATGTTCCTGCTGAACCGGCCGCTTGGCGCCCTTGCGAGCGAATTCCTGAAGACGCTGAAGCAGGTCCTGGACGCATAGCGTCAGGCTATGGCGCGCCGCCGCATGGATATGCGGAGGGCGACAAGGTGCGGGCTAGCGTCGAGGGACGATGATCCCTGCGCCTTATCTCCTCTATCTCGGCCACAGCGCCGATCCGCTCGCCATCAAGACCTCGCGCGGCGTGGCGATGTTCCGGGGCGAGGATTGCGTCGGCGAATTCCGTCACGACGATTGCCCGTTGACACTCAATCTGCCGCGCATGGGCATGGCGGAAGGGGTTGCTGCGGGCGCGCGGACGCTGATCCTCGGCATTGCCGGGGCCGGCGGGAAGCTCGGTGCCGATCTCGTCAACGACGCAGCGGCCGCGTTGGAGGCCGGCCTCAACGTTGCGTCGGGGCTTCATCAGCGCCTTCGCGACGAGCCGCGCCTCGCGGCATTGGCCGCGGCGCGGGGCCTGCAGCTGTTCGACGTCCGCGATCCGCCGCCGGGCCTCGCGGTCGGCAAGGGCAATCACCGCGCCGGTAACCGGCTGCTGACCGTCGGCACCGATTGCTCGGTGGGCAAGATGGTGACCACGCTCGCTCTGGCCCGCGGTCTGCAGGCGCGCGGCGTCGCTGCTGATTTCCGGGCGACGGGCCAGACGGGTGTGCTGATTGCCGGCGACGGCGTGGCGGTCGACGCCGTCGTCGCCGACTTCATCTCCGGCGCGATCGAGCAGCTCGCCCCGGCGCGCGACGACGATGGCTGGGACCTGATCGAAGGGCAGGGCTCGCTGTACCATCCCTCGTTCGCGGGGGTGTCGCTGGGGCTTCTCCATGGCGCGCAGCCCAGGGCGCTCGTCATGTGTCATGAGCCCGGGCGGCCGCATATGCGCGGTATCCCCGGCCGCGCCCTGCCGGACCTGAGGGACTGCCTCGAGGCCAATCTCGCCGCGGCGCGGCTGACCAGCCCCGACGTGCAGGCGGTCGGCATCTGCCTCAACACCTCCGGCATGGACGCCGAGGCCGCGCGCCGGCTGTGCGATGCGACCGCCGACGGCCTGGGCCTTCCCTGTACCGATCCCGTCGCCTTCGGCGTCGACGCCATCATCGATCAGCTATGTCCCGCACCCTCCGCGCTGAGCACGATTGCTTCCCGCTGATCCGCCCCTTCCGTATCGCCCGCGGCACAAAGACCGCGGCCGATGTGGTGACGGTGACGGTTCGCGAGGGCGATGCGACCGGGCGTGGCGAGGCGGTTCCCTATCCGCGCTACGGGGAAACCATTGCGGGCACGCTCGCCGCGATCGAGCGAGTCCGTTCTCTGATCGAAGGTGGTGGCGGACGGACGGAGCTCCTCGCTGCCCTGCCGGCCGGCGCGGCGCGCAACGCCATCGACTGCGCGCTGTGGGATCTGGAGGCGCGGCGGTCGCAGCGTGATGTGGCCGCCATGATCGGCGGCCCGGAGCCACACGCCGTTCCCAGCGCGATGACCGTGGTGATCGATACTCCCCAGGCGATGGCGCGGGACGCGGCTGCGCTGGCGGGCGCACCGGTGCTGAAGATCAAGGTGGATGCGAACGATCCAGCGGCGCAGATCCGCGCGATCCGAGCGGCCGCGCCGAAGGCCGATCTGATCGTCGATCCCAATGAAAGCTGGGACCGGGCGGTGGTCGAGGCGATGCAGCCGGTGCTCGTCGAATGCCGGGTCGGCCTGCTGGAGCAGCCGGTCCCAGCCGACGCGGACGGATGGCTGGAGGGGTTTACGCCCGAGGTTCCGATCTGCGCCGACGAATCCGTCCATGTCGCGGCCGATCTCGAGGTGGTGGCGCGACGCTATCAGGCGGTGAATGTGAAGCTCGACAAGACCGGCGGGCTGACCGAGGCGCTGGAACTGGCGCAGGCGGCGCGGGCGCGGGGCCTCGGCCTGATGACCGGCTGCATGGTGAGCTCGTCGCTGTCGATCGCGCCGGCGCTCCACATCGCCATGATGTCCGATTTCGTCGACCTTGACGGTCCGGTCTGGCTCCGGGAGGATCGTCCCGGCGGGGTCGTGGCGGAGAACGGTTTCATCCATCCGCCCGCCGCGGGCTTCTGGGGAACGACGACATGAAACGGATCGCACTGCTCCTGGCCGTCGCGATGCTCGGCGCCGCCGCGCCGCCCGAGCGGGTCGACCTGATCATCCGCGGCGGCACCATCTATACCGGATCGGATGCGCCGTTCGTCGGCGACGTCGCGGTCTCCGGCGACCGCATTCGGGCGGTGGGGCCGTCTCTCTCTGTTCAAGCCAACCGCGTTGTGGACGCACGAGGCATGATTGTCGCGCCCGGATTCATCGATCCGCATACCCATCTCGGCGAGCAGCTTGCCGACGCGGATGCGCGGACCCGGCTGATCCCCGCCTTCCTAATGCAGGGCGTCACAACCGCCTTCATCGGCAATGACGGCGGCGGCGATCCCGACGTGGCTTCCGTGCTCGGCAGCGCCCAGCGTCGTCCGGTCGGCATCAACTATGCCGCCTATGTGGGATTCGGCTCCGTCCGGCGCGCCGTGATCGGCGATGCGGACCGCGCGCCGACGGCCAACGAGCTCGCACGGATGCGGCAGATGGTCGCGACGGGCATGTGCCAGGGCGCGCTCGGCCTTTCGACCGGCCTGTTCTACGCGCCGCAAAGCTTCGCGACGACGGAGGAGGTCGCCGAGCTGGCTGAGGAGGCGGGCACACGGGGCGGCGTCTACGACAGCCATCTGCGCGACGAATCCTCCTATTCGATCGGCCTCGCCGCGGCGGTGGACGAGGCGATCACGATCGGCCGCGAGGGCCGGCTGCCGGTCCATATCGCCCACATCAAAGCGCTCGGCGTCGACGTCCACGGCCAGGCGCCGGCGATCATCGCGCGGATCGAGGCGGCGCGCCGGGCCGGCCAGCAGATCACCGCCGATCAATATCCCTGGTCGGCCTCGGGCACGAGCCTCGCCGCCTCGCTGGTGCCGCGCTGGGCGCATGATGGCGGCCGGCCGGCACTGCTGCGGCGCTTCGACGATCCGAGCGTGGCCGAGCGCTTGCGGACGGACATGACTGAGAACCTTCGCCGGCGCGGCGGCGCGGAGTCGCTGCTCATCACCGAAGGGCAGTATCGCGGGCAGCGGCTCTCCCAGATCGCCCAGACGCTCGGGCTCGATCCAGTCGCCGCCGCAATCGCCGTCATCCGCATCGACGACACGAGCGTCGCCTCGTTCAACCAGACCGAGGAGGACATCGCCGTCTTCATGCGTCAGCCTTGGGTGATGACCGGCTCGGACGCCTCGGGCGGGCATCCGCGCGCCTATGGCAGCTTCGCGCGGAAATATGCGGAATATGTGCGCCGGCGGAATGTCATCAGCCTGCGCGACTTCATCGAGCACAGCACGGCCCTCCCGGCCGATACCTTCCAGCTCACCGATCGCGGTCGGCTGCGCCCCGGCGCCTTTGCCGACATCGTCGTCTTCGATCCTGAAACCTACGCCGCGCGATCGACCTATGAGGAGCCGACCCTGCTGGCGGCGGGGATGCGGACCGTGCTCATCAACGGCGTGCCGGCGGTCGACAATGGCGAACTCACCGGCGCCGCCGCCGGACGGGGCCTGGCGCACGCGCCGCCGGCCGGAACCTGCCGATGACGCTGCTGCGCGGCTGGTTCGCGATTCCCTTGTGGAAGCGCGTGCTGGCCGCATTGGCGCTCGGCCTCCTCCTCGGCGCCTTCTGGCCGCAGGCCGCGCCTTATGTGCAGTTCCTCGGCGACCTGTTCGTCCGCGCGATCCGGATGCTGGTCGTGCCGATCGTGCTGGTGACCATCGCCGCCGGAATCACCACGCTCGGCGACCCGAAGCGGATCGGCGGGATCGGCGGGCGCACCGTCGCCCTGTTCGCCTTCACCACGGCGATCGCGGTCTCGGTCGGCATGGCGGTGGCGAGCCTGATCCGGCCGGGCGAAGGGGCGCCGCTTGGCACCGCCACGGCGCACGCGATCGGCGATCCGCCTACGCCCTATGAGCAGCTCATCGGCATCATCCCGGTCAACATCTTCGACGCACTCGCCAGGGGCGACATGCTGGCGATCATCTTCGTCGCCATCCTGCTCGGCATCGGCACCCTGCTGGCGGGCGAGGCGGGCAAGCCATTCGCCGATCTGCTGCAGGCCGCGACGGCAGTGCTGCTCAAGATCGTCGGCCTCGTCATGGAAGCGACGCCATTCGGCGTGTTCGCGCTGATCGCCAATGCGGTCGCGGCGAACGGCGCGGCGGTGTTCGTCAATGTCGGCTGGCTGGCGCTGGCGGTCGTGCTCGGCTCGGCGATCCAGATTCTGCTGGTGCACAGCCTGATCCTCCGCTTCCTCGCGCGCGTTCCCGTGCGGCATTTCTTCCGCGGGATCATCGACGCGCTGGCGGTCGCCTTCTCGACCGCGTCGAGCTCGGCGACCCTGCCGGTCGCGATGCGGGTGGCGGAGAAGAATCTCGGCATCGGCCGGCCGATCTATTCGACGGTGCTGCCGCTCGGCGCCAGCATCGGCAAGGACGGCACGGCCATGTATGTCGGGCTCCTGAGCCTGTTCAGCCTCCAGGCGCTCGGCGTGCCGATGACGCCGGTCGTCTACGGGCTCGTCCTCTTGACCGGCGCGCTCGCCGCGTTCGGCACGGCGCCCGTGCCGTCGGCGTCCCTGTTCATGCTGGCGGCGGTGCTCTCCTCGGTCGGCGTTCCACCGGAACAGACCGCGCTGGTGGTCGGTTTCGTCCTGCCGTTCGACCGGCTGCTCGACATGACCCGTACCGTGCCGAGCGCCAGCGCGAACCTCACCGTCGCGACCACCGTCGCACGCTGGGAAGGAGAACTCGACGACACTATCCTCAAGGCCCCGAACGATGACTGAGATGGACCCCGAAGCCTGGCACCGCGACGGTTATGCGATCGTCCGCGGCTTCTTCGCGCCCGAAGACGTCGCCGCGATCGGGGCCGAAATCGACCGCGTCCACGAAGAGGGCGTGGCGCACGGCCGCAGCTTCCGGCACGGCAATCTCTTCTACAAGATCGCCCAAGGCGGGGACGGCCCGCTTGTGCAGATGGTGCAGTGGCCGGCCTATCACCGGCCCCCGCTCGACGCGGTGCGCCTCGATCCACGCTTCGCGGCGTTGCTGGAGCCGCTGATCGGGCGCGACGTCAAGCAGATCATCAACCAGATCCACTGGAAGGCGCCGGGCGCCGTCGGCGACTTCGCCTGGCACCAGGATTCGCGCTTCCGCCGCCCCGAGGATTGCTATCGCAACCTCGCCACATCCTATGTCCAGACCGGTCTCGCGATCGATCCCCATGGGCCCGAATCCGGCGGGATGTCCTTCGTGCCGCGCAGCCATCTCTACGGCGATCTCGATCTCGACACCGACACCGAGGTGCTCGGCACTGCGATGCAGGACGCGGCGCTCGAACGGGTCGGCCTCTCGGCTGCGGATGCGATCCAGCTCGATCTCGATCCCGGCGACCTGGCTCTTTGGAACCCTTATCTGGTCCATGGCTCGGGCACCAATGGATCGAGCCACTACCGCCGCTTCTACATCAATGGCTATGTCCGCGCCGAGGATTGCGACCGTGGCGAATGGGCCTTCCGCGACGGGGAGCCCGTGCCACTGGGGCCGGAACCGGCGATGGTACATTACGAGGACCTGCGCGCGCGCGGCGAACCGCATTACGTCTGAGGCGCGCTACCGGTAGAAGCGGACATTCCCCAACTCGAGCGTCGCCTGCCCGCCGGGCTCGCCCTCCAGCCGGAAGATGAGCGCGCGCAGGCGGGTCAGGTCCAGCGCCGCGGCCCCGGGGCTCCGAAGGCTACTGAATGGGATGGTGATTTCCCGGACCGTCTCGCCGGCGCTGAAGCTGGTCCGGAATGCGCTGCGCGGCTCGATGCCGTAGCTTTCGAGCATGAGTGCGTACCGCCCTGTACCGCGCGCATCGAAGGCGATCCCAGTGAAGCCGTTCGCATCCGCGAGCTGGATGGCGCCCGGGGTCAGCGGAAAGACGAGATTGGCATAAGGTTGCGGCGCCGCGCCCATGCGTGCGTAGATGAAGAGACGCCCTTCCGGGTTGCGGACGTGATGTAGGTGGCTGTGATCGACCCCGGACTCGTTCGTCTCGACCGGCAGAGTATCGAGATCGGTGCGGCCGTCGGTCCGCGCGCCGGTGTCGATCGGGCCCGCCATCCGGTGGCGCGGCAGCGACGAGAGCGCGTCGGATTCGAGCTGGGCCCGAAGCGCCGGCAGGGCGATGTCCTGTCCAGCCACGAAGACCCGGCGGACATCGTACAAATCCTCGATCCGCTCGTCCGGGCGCCCGCCGACAAGGACCAGATCGGCGCGCTGGCCCGGCGCGATCCGGCCATGATCCTCGCTTTGCCGGAGGATGCCCGCGCTGACGCTGGTCGCTGCGGCCAGGGCTTCGGCCGGGGTAAAGCCGTGATCGGTCAGCACCCGGACCTCGCGCACCGCCGAGGAGCCCTGATAGACGCCGCCGATGCCGGCATCGGTGCCGATGCCCACGCGAATCCCGGCCGCCTTCAGCCGTCGCAGATTCTCCCGGAGAATGTACCAGCGCCGCGCCTCGTAGTCGGGGATCTCGTGGGTTCCGGTTCTCTCCGCCTCTTCACGCGCCCGCTCCTGCGGGCGAAGGCTCTGCCACTCGCCAGGCGCGAAGGCACGGTCCTGCTGCGGCTCGTAGACCACCATCGTCGGGACATAGGCGGTGCCGTTCGCCCGCATCAGCACGATCAGCTCGTCGTCGATGAGTGCGTCGCCGATGCCGTGGCCGATGGCGTCCACCCCGGCCCCGGCGGCTATCTTCGCGCCGGCCAGCGTGACAGTATGGGTGATGACCGGGATATTCGCTGCGTGCGCGTGCTCGACGATCGTCCGGAGCGTCGGCAGATTCATGCTGTCGAGGTCCGCCGAGCGGCCGTAGCGCCAGCCGTCCGCGAACACCTTGATGACGTTAGGCCTGTAGGCGAGCGCGCGGCGCATCGCGATCTCCGCCGCGCGCGGCGTCGTCGCCTGCAGCGTGAAGGCGTCGCCCCAGCCATATTCGGTGCCGTGTCCCTGCGGCACGCCGAGGCGGATGGCGAGCATCAGGTTCGGTGCCGTCACCGCGCCGGATCCGGACATCTCGCGCACTGGCGCCAGCATCTCGCCCGACATGGAGAAATCGTTCACCGTCGTGATGCCGTGGACGAGATGCCCGGCATAGGCCTTGCCGAGATCGTCCGGCGCCGAGAAGCCGGACGCGCGCAGGTGGGTGTGAAGGTCGTGCAGGCCGGGGATGAGGGTCAGCCCACGCGCATTCACGACGCGGGCACCGCGCGGCGCGCGGAGGCCAGGACCGACCGCGACGATCCGCTCGCCCCGGATCAGCACGTCGGCGGTGGCGGCCGGCGCCCCGGTCCCGTCGAACACGCGCGCGCCGCGGATCAGCGTGCCGCCATCCGGCGCCGCGCCCATGCACAGCAACCCGAGCAGCACGCCGACGAGCTTCCACCAGCTCACGGCAAGGGCTGCCGGCGCATCAGCGTGAGATCAAGGAAGTCCTCGGTGGCGCGAAGGGCACGCAGCCAGCTGTCATGACGGAAGAAACTGTGCCGCTCGTTCGGGAAGACGAGCTCGCGATAGGGAATGCGCCGGGCGGCCAGCTCGCGGGCGAGGAGCAGCGACTGCGCGAAATCGACATTCCGGTCGTCGTCGCCGTGGATCAGCAGGACCGGCGAGCGCCAGCGCTCGATCGCGCCGAGCGGCGAAGATTCCCACTGAAGCTGGCGGGCACGTTCCTGCGCCTCGGGCGAGAGCGTGTTCGCCACCGGGCGGAGCATGGAGTGAACGCCGTGCAGGTCGACGCCCGAGGCGAAGAGATCGCTGTCGCGCGCCAGCGCCAGCGCGCCGAGATAGCCGCCCCAGCTTCCACCCCAGACGCCGATGCGGGCCGGGTCTACGTCATTCCGCGCGGCCAGCCACCGGCCGGCGGCGAGGATGTCGCGATATTCCGATGCGCCCTCGCGGCCCGTGTCCGGCGCGTCGCGGAAGGCCTGCCCGTAACCGGTGCCGCCGCGATAGTTCACCACCAGCACATGATAGCCCAAGGTGGCCAGGTGCTGGTTCATCACATAGGCCTTGGAATAATAGCCGGACGGGTGGAAGCCGAGCAGCATCTGCCGGCGCGGGCCGCCATGGATGTAGACGAGCGCAGGCCGCGGCCCCGTGCCCCGGGCGGAAAAGAACTGGGCTCTGATCTCCATCCCGTCGGCCGCGCGGAAGACCACCGCTTCGGGCGCAGAGAAACCGGAGGCGGTCGGCACTTCGGCGAGCGGAGTCGCACGCGCCCCGAGCAGGACGGGATGGGCGGGCGTGGAGACGCCGGTCTCGATCGCCGCCACCTCACCGCCGGCGATGGTGGGGAAGAAGTGCATCCCTTCGCTGCCGCCGAGCCGCACCGGCGCGCCATCCCGGAGCGGCCGGCGCCAGATGCGGCGGCGGTCGATGTCGTCGGCATTGGCGGCGTAGAGAAGCTGATCCCGGTCGACGACGAAGGTCTCGACCTCATAGTCCCCGCCGGTCAGGGCGCGCGGCTCGCCGCCGCGCGTAGCGTCCAGCGCGAAGACGTGGAGCCAGCCGGTGCGCTCCCACGGAAAGAGGATCAGCCCGTCACGGCTCCAGAAAAGGTTGCGGCTCCGCGTTCCCGCATAGCGACCGCCCTGGCCCGGCGGCGCCGACCAGAGCGTGCGGGCAGCGCCGGTCGCGATATCGACGACCCGGATCGACCAATAGGGGCCGCTGTCCGGCGCGGCGGCGGCGGGCGGCGACATATAGCGAATGAAGGCGATCTGCCCTCCGTCCGGCGAGAAGATCGGTTCGACCGACTGGCCGAGCCCCGGGTCGAGATAGCGCAAGCGCTGCCCGTCGGAGTCAAGCACGGCCACGTAGCTATGCTCGTCGCGATCCTCGGAAAACAGGAGCTGCGTGCCGTCCGGCGACCAGGTGAACCGATCGATAGTGCCGCTGACCCGGGCGATCCACCGCGCCTCGCCGCCGCGCACCCAGAGCCAGATCTCGCCCCGGCGGGTGAAGGCCAGCCGCGCGCCGTCCGGCGAGAAGGTTGGGGAATGACCTTGCCCGACCATCACGGGTGCTCCGCCATCCGCCGGGACGACGAACACCTGCTGGGGCGGCGTCATCGGCGCGATGCCGGTGTTGGGCAGGTCTTCCTCGTCCGGATATTCCTCGTCGCCGCCGGCGACGTAGGCGAGGCTGGCGCCGTCGTTGCTGAAGGCAAGATCGTAGAGCTGCTGTCCGTCATCCTGCGTGGAGGCCGTCACCCGCCGCGCCGGCTGTCCGCGCATCGCGGTCCAGATGTTGCGCACCCCCGCTTCATTCTCGACCCATGCAAAGCGCGGCGCGTCGTCGGCGCCGGTCAGATTGCTCGCCACCGGAAGGGCGAGCGCTTCGGCCAGCGCGTCGCGCGGCTCGGCGACACCTGGCTGGGCAAGGGCAAGCCCGAGCAGGGTCAGCCACAAACGAAGGATCATGCGAAGCGCCATCGCATCGACTGAAGCCGCTGCGTGCGGCGTGCGCAAGCGCCGGCCGGCGGAAAATGCCCCTGCGTTATAGCGGCGCCAACGCTCTGAATGAGTGGTGCCGGGTTGTTCCGGCCGCGTTGTGAACTAGGCTCCGTGCCATGCATGCGCTCCGCTCCCATTTCCTCGCCGCCCTGCTGATGCTGGCGATCGGCGCGGTTTCGCCGGCCTATGCCTATCAGGGATCGCTTCGGCAGCGCGTCGAAACCGCGCTCGCTGCCGCCCCGCCCGGCGCGCGGTTCGGATTGCTGGTGACCACGGAAGACGGCCGCGAGCTGATCGCGATCAACGCCGACGATCGCTTCATGCCCGCCTCGAACACGAAGATGCTCACCACCGCCGCAGCCTTCGCGACGCTGTCCGGGCTGGACCAGCCGGACAGGGCGGGCGGCGCGGCGGTACGGCTCGAAGGGAACGGGCGGATGGCCGATGTCATCCTGACCGGGCATGGCGACGCGCGGCTGTCGAGCGCGCCGGACTGCATCACCAATTGCCTTGCCGCGCTGGCCGACGCGGTCGCGGCTCGGACCCGGCGGGTGCGCCATGTCATCGGCGACGACAGCCTCTTCCCCGACCAGCGCTGGAGCCCGGGGATGAGCTGGAACAACATCCAGAGCCGCTATGGCACCGCCATTTCGGCGCTGACGCTGGACGACAACGAGCTGGTGATGCGCGTGACGCCCGGCGTGGCCGGAGAGCGTCCCACCCTCGACATGTTGCCCTGGTACGAGGTGGAGAATCTCGCGACGACCGTCGCCGAAGGAGGGGCCGACCTGCAGTTTCGCCGGATGCCGAACCGCCGCACACTGCGCCTCACCGGTACGATCGCGGCCGGCGCCGAGCCGGAGATTGTGCGCATGGGCATCGACGATCCGGCCCATTTTGCCGCGTGGCGGCTGCGGACCCTGCTCGAAGCGCGGGGCGTCCGGGTGACGGGCGACACGGAGGTGCGCCACCGGCCCTTCTCGCGCGATGCCGACGATCCGGCGCACCGCAGCGGCCCGCCGATGCCGCGCCCGCCTGAGCCGGCGGCACTCGCGCGCCTCACCCCGCCTCCGCTCACAGAGGACCTCACCCGCATCAACAAGGAGAGTCAGAACCTGCACTCCGAGTTGATGATCCGCCGATTGGGTCTCGTCACCGGTTCGGGCTCGATCGAGGATGGCGTCGCGGCGATCGCGGCGATGATGGAGCGCGCCGGGGTGCCGCGCACCGCCTGGGACCTGTCGGACGGCTCGGGCATGTCCACCTACAACCGCGCCTCGCCGCGCGCGGTCAACGCCCTTCTGCGCTGGGCCGCCACGCAGCCGTGGGGCGCGGCGTGGCTTGCCACCTTCCCCGTGGCCGGCGTGGACGGCACGCTCGCCCGCCGCTTCCGCGACACGCCGCTGCAGGGGCGCCTGTTCGCCAAGACGGGCACGCTCAACGCGACCAATGCCCTCTCCGGCTACATGATCGCGCGCAGTGGCCGGACGCTGACCTTCTCCTTCTACGCCAATGACGTACCGGGAGATGTCAGCGCGACCGAGTTCATGGACAGGGCCCTCAACCTGATCGCGGCGGAAAACTAGGGCGCGTCCCAGGCGGCGACCGCCGCATCACCGGTGGCGCGGCGCAGCTCCAATATCCCAGTCTCGCGATGGCGGGTCGGGTGGACGCGATTTGTCAGCAGCGTCCAGGCAAGGCCGCGCTCGAAATCCACCCAGAGGCCCGTGCCGGTGAAACCGGTATGGCCGATCGTCTCGTCCGAACAGGCGTCGCCGCCGTGCCAGCCGTCGAAGCGTCGTTCCCAGCCGCAGGTTCGGCGCTCGTGCGCTGGCGTGCGGATCGCCTTCAGGACGAACGACGACGCGCCCGTGCCGTCGAGCAGGCCGGCGGCGACGTCCAGCACGCCCGCCACCGTGCCGAAAAGTCCCGCATGGCCCGGCGCGCCGCCGAGTGCCCAGGCATTCTCGTCATGGACTTCGCCCTTCATGACGCGGCCGCGCCACGAACAGGCTTCGGTGGCGACCGCGGGTCCGGGCGGCGGGCCGAAGCTCAAGCCGGCGCCGAACGGCCAAGCCGACAAGGGCGCGCCGGTGATCCGCTCGATCGCAATGCCGAGGAGGATGAAGTTGATGTCGGAATAGACCGGCGGGCCGTGGCGCCACTCGCGCTGCAGCACGAAGGCGCGCAGGCGTTCCGGATCGTCGCCATAAGTGTAGATCGGCTCGACCGCCGGCAGGAAGGTGCGATGGGCGAGGCAATCGCGGAAGGTCAGCGTCCGTTCGGCGGCGTTCGCGACGTCATATTGACGCAGGTCCGGGATCGCGTCGGTGAGTGGCCGGTCGAGATCGATCCGGCCCTCCTCCGCCAAGGTCAGGATCATGGTGGTCGTGGCGATGACCTTGGAGACCGAGGCGAGGTCGAACCAGTGGCTTTCGGTCAGCGCTTCCGGTTCCGGCACGAGCGCCGCCATGCCGGCGACGCGGACCGCCCGCCGTCCGTCCGCCGCGACGATGCCGAGCGTCGCGCCGGGGATTCGGCCGGCGGCGATGGCTTCCACTGCGGGGGCGAAAGCTTCTTCCACCACGTTCTCGATCATGCCGGATCGTCCGCGGGCCGGGCGCGGGCTCTCGTGATCAGCGGCAGGAACAGCAGCGCCGCGAGGCTCAGCAGGCCGGACAGGAGGAAGAAGAGATCGAAACCCCGATAGCCGGCCCGGTCGAACGCCTCGACGATCGACCCGCCGGCACCCGACAGCAGGCGCGGCAGCAGGAAGGCGAAGCCTGAGAGGAAGGCATATTGCGCGCCTGGATAGCGGGGGTTCACCAGCAACGAGAGATAGACCACGAACACCGCCCCCGCCATGCCGTTGCCGAACTGGTCGGCGGCGGTGGCGATGTAGAGCGCCATCCCGTCGACCGGCTGGTGGGCGAGCCAGACGAAGCCGAAATTGCCGAGCGCGGCGAAACCGGCGCCTATCGCCAGCGTCCACCCCTGCCGCCAGCGCGCCGCCATCCAGCCGCCGAGACCGACGCCGACGATGCTCGAGACCAAGGCGACATAGGAATCGGCGAGGCCGATCTCGGTCAGCGAATAGCCGAGCCCGCGGATCATCGGCTTGGAGAGGTTGAGCGCCAGCACGTCGCCCATCCGGTAGATCGAGACGAAGGCCATCAGCGCCAGCGCCATGAAGCCGTAACGCCAGAAGAAATCGACATAGGGCCCGAGCGCGACGGAGCGCCGCGCCGGCGCGGTCGGCGGCAGCGTGCGGATCTTGGGCAGCGCCGCCGCCATCGCCAGGAACGGCAGCATGCAGATCACCAGCACGTAGGGCGTGACGTTGGTCTGGCCGCTGATCCCGATGCCCGAGGCGGCGCCGAGCAGCAGCCAGCCGACCGCCGCCACGACGGCGATGAGGACGCCGAGAATGAGCCCGCTGGCGCCGAGACCGGTGAGGAGCGCCCCGCTCCGGCTGCCGCCATGGTCCGGGTCCGGCCGCATCGCGGCGAGCAGCGGGAAGGGCAGGAAGGCGACGGCGGCGATGGCGAGATAGGCGCCCGTCCAGCCCCAGCCAGGCTGGTCGGCGACAAGCAATGCGCCGCTCCCTGCCGCGACCATCGCGGTGCGATAGCCCCAGAGATTGGCGGCGGCGAGCGGCCCTTGCTCTTCCTGGGTCGGCGCGAGCTCGATCCGCCAGGCGTCGGCGGCGATCTCCAGCGTCGTCGTCCAGAAGGCGAGCAGCACCGCGAACAGCGCGGTGATGCCGAGATTGGCGTCCGAGGACGTCAGCCCCATCACCGCCATCGAGACGAAGATGCCGAGCTGGGCGAGCATGATCCAGCCGCGCCGTTTGCCCCAGAAGCGGCCGAATCCCGGAATTTCGTAGCGGTCGAGCAACGGCGCCCAGAGGAATTTGAAGGTCGGCAGCAACTGGACCCAGGCGAAGAAGCCGATCACGACCAGCCCGACCTCATGCGCCTGCAGCCGAAGCGAAAGCACGGTCGAGAACATGTAGAAGGGCAAGCCGGCGGAGAAGCCGAGCAGCACATAGAGCGCCTGGCGACCGAGGCCGCGCGGCACCACCTGACCCGCCGACGCGGAACTGCCTTGTGCTTGTGACGCCATCACCCTCCCCTGCGCCGGCCGTGCCGCCAGCTTCATTGCGTCGCTGGTATCATTTCCGGCGGGTTTTCGGCGACACAATGGCGCGAGGTTATGGGTTGGCCAACAGAAACTATGACGAGCCGTGACAATCTTGTTACTTAATGCCGGCTGGCTGCTGCCCAGGGGGATTGATCAGATGCGCGCTTCCACGTCACTGAAAACGTTTCTCTTTTCGGGAGGCGCCTGTGCTGCGCTGGCGATGGCCGGCGCCGCCTCGGCGCAGACCGCCACGGCCGAAGGCGCTGGCGAGACCGCGATGGCGCAGGCCACCGAGGCCTCGTTGAACGAAGCGCAGCGCCGGGACGAAATCGTCATTACCGGCACCCGCGTCATTCGCGACGGCTTTCAGGCGCCGACTCCGCTGACCGTGCTGACCGAGGCGGAGATCGAAAGCGGTTCGCCGTCGAACAACATCGCCGATTTCGTCAACACCCTGCCGTCGCTTGCCGGCTCGACGCGTCCTTCCAACTCGCGCCTCAACATCTCGAGCGGGCAGGCGGGCATCAACGCGCTCAACCTCCGCAATCTGGACGCCGGCGCAAGCGGGACTCGCACGCTGGTGCTGGTCAATGGCCGACGATCGGTGGGCTCGGCGATCACCGGGGTCGTCGACATCAACACCATCCCCCAGGCGCTGATCTCGCGCGTCGAGGTGGTGACCGGCGGCGCCTCGGCGGCCTATGGCTCGGACGCGGTCGCGGGCGTCGTCAACTTCATCCTCGACAACCGATATGAGGGGCTGAAGATCGAGGGCGATACCGGCGTCACCCAATATGGCGACGGCTTCAACTATTCGGTCAACCTCACGGGTGGCATGTCGTTCGCGGGTGGGCGCGGCCACATCCTGCTGAGCGGCGAGATCGCCCATCGCGATGGCATCCTTCAGGTCGACCGCGACTGGAACCAGATCGGATTTCTGCGGTTTGAAAACCCGGCCTATCTCGCGAACGCCAACTCGGGCGCCCCGCAGTACATCTTCGTGCGAGGCGCGGGTCCGACCAATTCCACCCCTGGCAGCATCATCACCAACTCCGCGGGCGGCGCCGCCAATCGGCTGCGCGGCCTCTATTTCGGCGGCGGCGGGTCGGTCAACCAGTTCGTCTGGGGGGATCTGACCTTCCCGTCACCCACCGGCAGCGCCGTGCCGCTGCGCACGCGCGGCGGCGACTGGCGGGTCAACGATTCGGGACGCAATATCGGCCTGGATCCGGAGGATGACCGCCAGGGCGTGTTCGGCCGCATCAGCTACGAGATTGCCGATGGCATAGAGCTGTTCGCCGAGGCCGCGTACAATCGACAGGAGATATTCTTCAACGCCGGGCCGAACCTGCAGACCGGCATCGTACTCAATGCGACGGGCTGCACCCAGACGCCGGTGCCGGTCACCTGCAACGCGTTCCTGCTGAACACGCTGGGCGCTGATCGGCTGCAGGGCATCACCAGCGTGACCATTGCCACGACGTCGGCCGACCTGCCGTTCCGGGGGATCGACAACCGGCGCGAGGTGCAGCGTTACCTGATCGGCGCGGAGGGCGAGTTCGACCTGTTCGGGCGGGCCGCGCGCTGGGACGTCTATGGTCAATATGGCCGCGCCGAACTGCGCGAGCAGCTGCGCAACATCCAGAACGGCGCGCGGATCAACGCCGCGCGGGACGCGGCCTTTGCGCCCGCCGGCAGCGGTTATCCCGTCGGTTCGATCCAGTGCCTGATCAACGTCGATACCAATCCGGCCAACAATGACCCCGCGTGCGTCCCGTTGAACCGTCTCGGTGTCGGCGTCGCCGACCCGGCGGCGATCGATTACGTGCTGGGCGATCCGTATCGCGACCAGGTGATCGAGCAGACCGTCGTCGGCTTCAACCTCTCGGTTACGCCGTTCGCGACCTGGGCGGGCGATGTCAGCGTGGCGATCGGCGCAGAATATCGCAAGGAAGAGGTCAGCGGCTTCGTGCCCGACGAGTTCCAGCCGGTGCCGGGCGTCGACTCTAGCGGCAACCCCATCGTCACCAATCGTTGGTCGGTGGGCAATTACCTGCCGAGCTTCGGGTCGTACGACGTCCGGGAAGCATATCTCGAAACCGTGATTCCGCTCGGGCTCGGCCTGGAGTTCAACGGCGCGGTGCGCGCGACCGACTATTCGACCGCCGGCTATGTCACGACCTGGAAGGCGGGCGCGACCTGGCAGCCGATCGACGACATCCGCCTGCGCGTCACCCGTTCCCGCGACGTGCGCGCGCCCAACCTCAACGATCTGTTCCAGGCGGGCACGGCGAACAGCGATTCGGTGACCAACCCCGGCTTCGTGAACGGTGAGAGCCCGTCCTTTGTCCCAGCGGGCCAACTCCCGGTAGCGAGCTACAGCTATTCCGGCTTCGCGACGGGCAACCCCGACCTGGATCCGGAAAAGTCCGACCAATGGAATATCGGCGCGGTGTTCTCGCCGACCTTCCTGCCCGGCTTCAACCTCGCGGTCGACTATTTCGACATCGAAGTGAACAGCGGGATCAGTACCTTCAGCGCGCAGCAGATCGTCAATCTGTGTTACCTGGGGGAGCAGGCGTTCTGCGACGCGATCAGCGTCGACGCCGCGCGCACGCAAAACCCGGCGCAACCTTATCTGATCATCCGGACGCAGCCGTTCAACGCGGCCAGCCAGGAGGTCCGCGGCATCGACATCGATGCGTCCTACCGCGTGCCGCTCAACCGCTTCTTCGCCGGCGCAACAGGCATGTTCACGCTCCGCGGCCTCGCCACCCGTTATCTGGAGAACCGCTTCGACAGCGGCGTTCCGGGCACGGTGGTGCTCAACTCGGTGGGCGTGAACGGCGGCCAGTTCAGCACGCCAACATGGATCTACCGCATCAGCGCATCCTACGACACCGACGCTTTCGGCATCACCGCGATCGGCCGCGGCGTCAGCGCCGGCAAATATGTCGCCAACGGCATCGAGTGCCAGACGGATTGCCCGGTCTCGACCGTCAATGCGCCGACCTATGAGCGCAACCGGGTCGATGGCACGTTTTACGTCGATCTCAATCTGACCTCGCGGTTCCAAGGGTTCGGTCGCGGCGGAGAGTTCTTCATCAACGTGACCAATGTGTTCAACGCCACGCCGCTCCTGCTGCCCGAAACCGGCCTCGCCGCGAACAGCACTTACAGTGACTTGCTCGGACGGCAGTTCCGCGTCGGCGTCCGACTGCAGTTGCGCTAGCAACAGGTCCCTGGCGAAGCCGCGGCCTTCGGGCCGCGGCTTTTTTTCTTGGCGCCCTGACTCGTTCAGGCGTCGATGCGAGGACGAGCGATGAGTTATTTCCGCCCCCACGAGGGGGTGCTTCATTGCGAGGGCGTGCCGCTGCCAGCCATTGCGAAAGCGGTGGGCACGCCCGTCTTCGTCTATTCGACCAATGCGATGCGGGCGCAGGCGAACGCCCTGCGCGCCGCCCTTTCGTCACTCGGAGATCCGCTCATTGCCTATGCGGTGAAGGCCAATCCCAACATCGCCGTCCTGACGACGCTGGCGGCCGAGGGGCTGGGCGCCGATGTGGTCTCGGGCGGAGAATATAGCCGGGCGCGTGCCGCGGGCATTGCGCCCGACAAGATCGTGTTCTCCGGCGTCGGCAAGACCGCCGACGAGATGCGGCTCGCGCTCGAAGGCGGTCTTTGCCAGTTCAACCTCGAATCCGTCCCCGAGGCCGAGATGCTTTCCGGGGTCGCCCTGTCCATGGGCCGGACCGCGCCGGTCGCCTTCCGGGTCAACCCGGACGTCGACGCCGGGTCGCACGCGAAGATCTCGACCGGCGCGGCCCACAACAAGTTCGGAATTCCGATCGACGATGCGCCAGCTGCATGTACAAAGCTCCGGGACCTGCCGGGGCTCGAGCTCAGGGGGCTCGCGGTGCATATCGGCAGCCAGCTCACCAGCCTCGCGCCGCTGGAGGCCGCGATCACCAGGCTGGGCGCGATGATCGCGCACTTACGTTCGCAAGGGCATCCGCTTCGGACTGCGGACCTCGGCGGTGGCCTCGGCATTCCATATGATCCGTCGCTCCCGCCCCCGCCCGGCATGGAAGACTATGGCGCGATGGTGGCGCGCCTGACGCGCGGCTGGAATGTGAGGTTGATCTTCGAGCCGGGCCGGCTGATCGTCGGCGATGCGGGCGTTCTCCTGACCGAGGTCATCCGGGTCAAGCCCGGGCCCGTCGCCCCGTTCGTGATCGTCGATGCCGCCATGAACGACTTGCTGCGTCCCAGCCTCTACGATGCCTGGCACGAGATCGGCGCGGTTGTTCCCAGGGGCGGCGAGATGATCGCCGACGTAGTCGGGCCGGTCTGCGAGAGCGGCGACGTGTTCGCAACGGCCCGGCGCCTCGACCGGGCAGAGGCGGGTGACCTCATGGTCATTCGCACGACGGGCGCCTATGCCGCCACCATGGCCGGCACCTACAATTCGCGCGCGCTCGCGCCCGAAGTGCTCGTCGACGGATCCGACTGGGCTGTGGTCCGGCCCCGGCGCGGAAGCGAGGCTTTCCTCGCCGATGAAACTGTTCCGGTCTGGCTATCGCGCGCCGGATAACGTCATTGGTCGCTGCTCGAGAAGCAAGCCGCTTGTTAGCCACATATCCGCGCACGGTCGCTCGTGCCGTAGGCTATGATGGCAGTATCATCGCGCCGAACCGCCAACCGAGTACCCACCGCACCTCGGCGCGGACGCGGCCGCGATCGGGAAGGCAAACCTCGACGATCGATCCCTTGGGGATCTTCTCCTCACACTCGGCCATGAAGCCGCCCTCCGAGATGTTGGCGAGGCGGCCAATGAGCTCGCGACCGCAATCGTCCGCCACGACGATGTCGGCGCGGCATTCCCAGCGCTCCGGACGCTGCGCGTAAGTCGGACTTTCGGCCTTCAGCGCACCCATCGGATCCTCCCGCGGCGATCTGAACACAAATCCATGGCGAACGAGGCGTGCATCAGTTTGCGGCCGTCTGGAGATGCAGCCGTTCCTTGTTCCATTCGGAAAGCTCCGCCTGCGTCGGCTGCCCCAGCAGCGACCGGTCACGCAGTTCGCGAAGCTCCTCCAGAGGCATCGGCACGCCCAGCTCATAGCCCTGCAGGAAATCGCAGCCGAGCAGCTGCAGCAGCCGCGCCTGCCAGTCGCTCTCCACCCCCTCGACGACGACCCGCATGTCGAGGCTGTGCCCGAAATCGATGATCGAGCGGATGATCTGCGTGGCCTTGCGCTTGTCGCCGACTTCGCGGAGGAACGATTTGTCGAGCTTCAGCCCGTCCAGCTCGAAGTGCTGAAGATAGCTGAGCGACGAATAGCCGGTGCCGAAATCGTCGAGGTAGACCTTGATGCCGATCTCGCGCAGTCGGGAGATCGAATGGCGCGCGGCGGCGATGTCGGCGATCAGCACGCCCTCGGTCACCTCGACCGTCAGCAGCTCCGGCCGGGTTCGCGACACGAGCAGCTTGTCGAAGATGCGGTGAACGAAGTCCGGCTGCCGGAAATAGATCGGCGACACGTTGACCGCGATCGACGAGGTCTCGAGTTCCTGGATGGCGCCGAGCGCGGCATCCAGCGTCCATTCGGTGAGCGGCATGATCTGCCCGCTCGCTTCGGCGATCGAAATCAGCGTCGAGGTCGTCACGTCGCTGAGCATCGGCGACTGGGACCGCAACAGCGCTTCGGCGCTGCTGAAACGTCCGGTGCGGGCATCGACGATCGGCTGGTAATGCAGCTCGAACGCCTGCTCGATCATCGATTTGCCGAGCTCGATCCGGATCGAGCTTTCGCGGATCTGGCGCCCGCTCAGCATGTCGTCGTAGACGCGGCAGCCGCCGCGCGGCGCACCTTTGGCCTCGTACATGGCGACGTCGGCCCGGCGCAGCAGCTCGTGGCCATCATCGAGCAGCGTATCACCGACCGCGATCCCCACCGAAGCGGCGACATCGACAGTCCGCCCATCGATCAGGAACGGCTCGTTCATGACCTCGACGATGGCGTGGCCATAGTCTTCCGGCCGCTTGACCGCATTGCAGGGGACGATCGCGGCGAACTCGTCACCGCCAAGCCGCGCGAAAGCGCTCGCGCCCTCCAGCACCGTCCCGGCGCGGCGCGCCACCTCGATGAGGAGATGGTCGCCCACCTTGTGGCCGAGCGAGTCGTTCACGTCCTTGAATCGGTCGAGATCAAAGAACAGGATGATGATGTTGCCGGAACCGGAGCGGATGTTCGCCAGATCGTCGAGCGCGCGGTTGAAGGCGGACCGGTTCATCAGATTGGTCAGCGGGTCGCAGTCGAGCCGTAGACGAAGCTCGTCGCGCTCGCCGGCGATGGCGTCGCAACGCTCGCGCCCCTGGCGCAGCTGGACGAGCGCAACGATCGGAACGACCAGTGCCAGGCAGGCAATCGCCAGGGCCAGCCACGCGGGGACCGGTGTCAGGCCAAGAGCGTAGGCGACGACACAGGCTGCCGAACTCACTCCGGCGGTCGCGAATGCGCCGACCCGAAGCGCGGTTTGCCAGTCTTTGGGTCGCGAGGCCTGCCGAATCATGAATCAGCCCATTTGGAACGCATCGAAGGCAACCGGTCATGGCCGAAGATGGCGCGGGTTTGCTCGCCCAGCTTGCGCTCGGCCGCATCCTTGGCAGTGTCGAGCGTGTCGATGACGGCGCGCTGCTCGAAATGGGCAGCCATGCGGGCACGCAGGATCGGCAGGCTGATCGGCTTGGTGACATAGTCACTGGCGCCGGCATTGATCGCCGCAACCACCGACATTTCCTCCCCGATCGCGGTGCACATGATCACTGGCAGCTTGGAGCTGGAATAGAGCTCGCGGATCGCGCGCAGGGTGTCGAGCCCGGAAAGCTGCGGCATCATCCAATCGAGCAGGACCATGTCCGGCAGCCGCTTCGAGATGATCGAAAGCGCCTCGCGGCCGCTTTCCGCCATGACCGTCGCGTAGCCGCTGCTCTGCAGACCGCGATCGAGCAGCAGGCGATTGTCCTCGATGTCGTCGACGATCAGGATCAGCTTCTGGGTGCCCTGCCGGGCCTCGGGCGCGTTCATGCCACCATCTCCCGAAGCGATTCGGCAATTTCCCGCGGCGTCGAGGCTCCCTTGGTGAAGAAGCGGTGACCCGCGGCAGCCAGGGTGCGATGCTGACTGAGACTGATCTCGCATCCGGACACGACGATCAGCGGAACATCCACCAGCGTTTCGTTTGCCGCCAGACGCTCGATGACGCCAAACCCATCGAGACCGGGCATGGCGAGATCGAGCACGATCGCGGCTGGGCGGACATCGGATGCCATCTCGATGCCCTGCAGGCCGTCATTGGCGCGGCGCGTGGAAAAGCCGGCCTGCTCGACGCTGCGCTTGATCAGCTCGGCCGCATCGTCGTCATCGTCGATGACCAGGATCTCGCCATTCGCCCGGGCGCGATAGACCTGGGTCACCGCGCGCAGCTGGCTTTCGGTCAGCGGCTTGCGCAGATAGTCGGACGCCCCTGCTTCGAGCCCCCGGGCCCGATCATCGTCTACGGTGATCAGAATGACCGGCGTCAGGCCGAATTCGGGATCGGCACGCAGCTCGGTCAGGACATCATAGCCGGAGCAGCCGGGCAGCAGCGCATCGAGGAGGATGAGATTCGGCCGATGCTCGCGGGCGAGCTCGAGGCCGGTTTCGCCATCCAGCGCCGCGAAGACATCATAGCCCATG
The DNA here is from genome assembly GCF_031157375.1 of Sphingosinicella sp. LHD-64. Lineage (GTDB taxonomy): Bacteria > Pseudomonadota > Alphaproteobacteria > Sphingomonadales > Sphingomonadaceae > Allosphingosinicella. The sequence goes on along the minus strand of NZ_JAVIFV010000004.1, from coordinate 414,308 downwards.
CGCTCGAGCCATCGCTGCATGAGATCGATCGCGGCCTCGTCATCGTCGACGATCAGCGCGCTGCGCTCCGAGGTCCGGACCGGCAAAGGACGAAGGGCAGCGACTGTCGGCCGCCCCTCATCGGCCTGACTGTCTCCCGGAGGGCTGAGGGGAAGGTGCAGGCGGAAGGTGGATCCCTCGCCCTTGACGCTTTCAACGACGCAGTCGCCGCCCATCATGCGGGCCAGCCGTCGGGTGATGGCGAGGCCGAGACCGGTGCCGCCGAACCGGCGCGACGGACCCGCTTCCACCTGGCTGAACGCTTCGAAAAGGCTTTCGAGATGCGCGGCATCGATGCCGATGCCCGTATCGTGCACGGTAAAGCTGATGCCCGGCGCGCCGCCGCGCATCAGCGGCTCCACCGACAGCGCCACGCTTCCCTTTCGGGTGAACTTGAAGGCGTTGCTGAGCAGGTTGAGCAGGCATTGCCGTACCTTGCTCGCATCGCCGATCATGATGCCGACATCTTCCGACAGCGTGAGCTCGAAGCTGTTGCCGTTGCGCTGGTCGGCGGGGCAGGCGGCGACGGCCGCTTCGGCCAAGGCACGGACATCGATGACGCCACGGTCCAGCATCGTCTTGCCGGCCTCGATCCTCGCGAGATCGAGAATGTCATTGATCACGGTGAGCAGATTGCGCCCGGCGAGCTGAATCCGCTCCAGATCGGCAACGGCCGAGTTGTTGCCGGCCTCGGTCGCGTCCTCCTGGAGGAGCATCGCATAACCGAGAATGGCGTTGAGCGGAGTCCGGAGCTCGTGGCTCATCTTCGCCAGGAATTGGGACTTGGCGAGGTTCTGCTGGTTCGCCTGCTCGCGTGCATTTTCGAGCTCCAGCATCGCGTCGCGCGACTGACGCGCAACCCGACGCATTTCGCGACTGAGCAGTGCAAGGTCCGCTTCGATCTCCGCGGGATTGAGCGCCTGCCCGCGGCTCCAGTTGAACTTCTCGGACCCGACGTCGCGCAGGATTCCGGGCTGCGCGAGCAGCAGCTCGACCGGCTGGGCAAGCAAGCGCGCGAGCGCCTCCGCCAAGGGGCGGGCGAGTGCCAGGCCCATGATCGTGCCCGCCGCCAACATGCCGGCCACGATGATTGCAACCGGCTGCAGGAAAGAGTCGACGAGCGCCAGGCCGATCGCACCGGTGATGCCCATCACGAGCAGCACGCCGTAAAGCGACTTCCGCATCGCCCGCGTCAGGGAGCGGCGCGCGGCCTGTCGCAATGCGGATGCCTCGGCAAATTCGTCGCGACTACGCACATCGTGATTCATGTCGTTACTCATCGTCCCCGGTCATCGTGTGCACGCTCAGGCAGCCTGCGGCACCGGCTTGTCGCCGGCTCCCCTGCCCGCGATCATCGGAATTTCCATTGTAAAGCTGGTGCCGACACCGCGTTCCGAGCGCACCTCGATGGTACCCCCCATCATCTGACAAAAGCGTTTGGTGAGCGCGAGGCCGAGCCCCGTGCCACCAAAGCGGCTGACCGTGTCGTTCTCGGCCTGCCCGAAGGTCTCGAAGATTCGGCGAAGACCTTCCGGAGAAATGCCGATGCCGTTGTCGGTCACTTCGAGCATGAGCCGGTCGCCACGATCGCTCGGGCGCCTCAGCACGGTCAGCATGATCGTGCCCTTGGTGGTGAACTTGGCCGCATTGCTGAGCAGGTTGAGCAGCGACTGGCGAACCTTGAGCGCGTCGAGATCGAGCGTGCCGAGATCCTCCGGCATGTTGACGACCATGCGGTTGTCGCGCTTGCTGACCAGCGGCGAGGCAGTGGCGATCACTTCGTCGATCAAGGATTTGAGGACGACCGGCTGCGTCGAAAGCTCGACGCGATTGGCCTCGATCGAGGACAGATCGATCACGTCCGTGACCAGCGCCAGCAGATGGCGCCCGGCCGCATGGATGCGATCCAGGTCCTGCATCTTGCGACTGGCATTGGGTTGGTCCTCGAAATTCTCCCGCAGGATTTCCGCATAGCCGATCACCGCATTGAGCGGCGTGCGCAGTTCGTGGCTCATCTTCGCGAGGAAGATAGACTTGCGCTTGCTGGCGAGCTCCGCGGTTTCCATCGCCTCGCGCAGCAATTCGAGCCGGCCACGCTGATCGATCGTCTCCTGCTCGAGGCTGAGACTGATCCGCATGACGGTCTCATAATAGAGGCACAACATTGTCATGTAGGCAAGCGCGGCCAGGATCGAGAAGGTGTTGGCGAGCTTCAGGCTGTCGGTTGCGAGCAGATCCGGAAAGTCGCCGAATGCAATCCGGGCGGTGACGAAGCAGATAAGCTGCAGCGCGACTCCGGCCAGGGTCACCTTGATGGAATCGGCGAGGTAGAAGAAGCCCAGCACCATCGCGATCAGGAACCAGGGCAGAAGCGGCGAGCTGATGCCGCCGAAGAAGAAGGAGCCGAACAGGCTCAATCCGACCAGCACCTGCACGCTGACCATCGCGGCGAGACGGAGGCTTCCTCCGAAGCGCAGCAGCAACGGAATTGCGAGGAAGCTGACGACGATGGCCTCGGTCGCCCAGAATTGCCAGACCGCGCCGGCCGATGCCTGCCACAGGAAATAGGTGACGCTGTGGCCCATGACCGGGCCGAGCAGATGCAGCAGCACGAAGGTGCGCGTCATCAACCGGTCCGACTCGGTTTCCCGGATCGCCGGCGGGATGAACCAATCGATGAATCGGTAGATCGACTTTTGCATGCGGCTCCCCCGAGGTGCCGAACTGGGTAGCCATGGATGCTTAAGATTTGGCGAATGACACGCTTTACGGCGTCTTAATCACCTTTCGGTAGAAACCGCAGCCGGGCTCCATTGGGGTACCGGTATCTGTGGGGGGCGGGCAACCGCATGGGTCTGATAATGTCACTTGCGAAGTTGCTGCCGGACGGGTTCCGGCTCAGCAATCTGCTCGACTATTTCATTCCTGCCGAGATGCAGGTGAATGCCGAGACGCATCGGCGCGCCCGCATGTTCATGATCAGCCATGTCTTCGGTCCGATCCTCGGCAACACGATCCCGCTCTACATGGCGGTGACCGGCATCTCGCGGGACTACCGGCTGGTCGTCTTCTTCGCGTCGATCGTGATGTTCTGGATCTACCCATTCGCGCTGCGCAGGACCGGGCGTTACCAGCTCATCGCCTTTCTCTCGGTCCAGAACCTGACCTTCTGCGTCCTGTGGGCCTGCTATGCCTATGGCGGCACGGCATCGCCGTTCCTGCCCTGGATCCTGATCTTCCCGTTGCTGGCCTTCCTGTACCTTCCGCCCAAAGGCGCGGTCCGGAACATCCTGCTCGCGCAGATCTTCGGCAGCGTGGCGATCTTCCTCGCTCTCTGCTTCAGCGGCTGGCCGTTGCCGCCCGTCGATGTCGACCGGCTGCAGGTGATCGGCATGATCTCGATGGCCTCGGTCGCGATCTACTTTGCGATGATGTCGCTCTATTTCGCCAAGATGTTCCATGAGCAGAGGGAGTTCTCGCGCGAGCTCAATTCACTGGTGTCCACCTCGGACAATCTGCGCAATCTGACCGCCGCGGCCTATCAGGCCAGCGCGGCGAAGGCGGATTTCGTCGCCGGCATGAGCCATGAGCTGCGCACGCCCCTCAATGCCATCATCGGCTACAGCCAGCTGCTGCTCGAGGAGGCCGAAGAGGAGCAGGACAATGCCACCCTCGCCGATCTCAAACATGTGCACAAGGCCGGCTCAGACCTGCTGCGGCTGATCGACGATATTCTCGCTTATTCCCGGATCGAGGCCGGCAAGATGCCGCTCAATTCGACCCTCGACCGCGCCGCCAACCATATCGACAGCTGGCGGCGCGAAATCGGCGAGATGCCGGCGCGAGACGCTTATGCGATCGAACTCTCGGCACCGGACCGGATCTGCGAGCTTCAAACCGATTGGCGCGCGGTCGGCGCGACGATCAAGCATCTCGTCGCCGGGATCGCCAGTCAGAACCAGGCCGGCAAGCTCGCGATTTCCATGAGGCAGTCGCCGGACCGGTCGCTTGAAGTCCTGTTCGTCGATCGTGCCGGCGACGGCGTCGCCCGTCCGATCACCATCATGCAGGAGATGTTCGAGCACAGCGACGACGCCTCGCCGACCAAATATGGCGCGACCGGCATCGAGATCGCCCTCGCGTTCAAGCTCGCCCAGCTGCTGGGCGGCGTCATCGCGCCGGTGACCGCTACCGACGGCAGCCCCGCCGCGCTGCTGCTCATTCCGGATCTCTCGCCGGCCCAGTCCGAGCTGGCCGCCTGAGCGATCTCACAGGGATTCCATCCATGACCAAGATCCTGATTGTCGAGGACAATGAAATGAACCGCGACATGCTGGCGCGTCGGCTCGAGCGCAAAGGCTATGAGGTCGCGTGCGCCGTCGACGGACCGGAGGGGATCGCGATGGCTTCATCCGAAATGCCGGACATCATCCTGATGGACGTGGCGCTGGGCGAGATGGATGGCTGGGAGGCGACCTCGGCGATCCGCAGCAACCCGACCACCGCCGGGATTCCGGTGATCGCGCTCACCGCGCACGCGCTGCAGAGCGATCGCCTCAAGAGCATCGAAGTCGGCTGCGTCGACTTCGAGACCAAGCCTGTCGCGCTGCCGCAGCTGCTCGAGAAGATCGAATTTCACACCCGTTAACCATGGCTGATGCGCAAACCTTATCGCTTGCGCGCTAGCTCTCCATCATTGGCAGGCAGTGGGGCCTCATGACCGGAATCGACGACAACGCACCGAAATTCGATGCGCTCGAAGGCAGCATGCGGGACTTCCGCTATCTGCCCGGCACCGACCTGCTCGCCCGCGTGTCTGCCTTCTACGATTGGCAGCAGATCCGTCGTGCCGCCGGCGTCTGGCCGCTGGGCCGCTCGACCGAGCACGGCGCCTTCAGCCGCTGCAGCGCCCGCACCGACGAGGGTGCGCTGTTCGAGGGTGTGAACTTCGCCAGCCAGGATTATCTCAGCCTCAACTCGCATCCGGTGATCCTGGAGACCGCGATCGAGGCGATGCGCGAATATGGCGTGCACAGCGCAGGCTCGCCCGCACTGGTCGGCAACACGTCGCTGTCGATCGCGCTCGAGGACAAGATCGCCGAGTTCCTCGGTTATGATCATGTCGCGCTGTTCCCGACCGGCTGGGCGGCAGGCTTCGGCGTGATCAAGGGCCTGGTGCGGCCCAACGACTATATCGTCATGGACGCGCTGAGCCACGCCTGCCTCCAGGAAGGCGCGCAAGCCGCGACGCGCAACATCCACCTCTTCCGCCACAACCAGATCGAGGGCGCGCGCGAGAAGCTCGCCAAGATCCGCTCGACCGACACCGAGAACGGCATCCTGATCGTCACCGAGAGCCTGTTCTCGATGGATTCGGACACGCCCGACATCCGAGCCCTGCAGGAGCTCGCGCACGAATATGGCGCCACCCTGCTCGTCGACGTCGCCCACGATCTCGGCAATCTCGGGCCCACGGGGCGCGGCTTCATCGAGATCCAGGACATGCTCGGCAAGGTCGACGTGGTGATGGGCAGCTTCTCCAAGACCTTCGCCTCGAACGGCGGCTTCGTCGCCGCCCGCGGCCGGAGCGTGAAGGAGTATATGCGCTACTTCAGCTCGCCGAACACCTTCTCGAACGCCCTGTCGCCGGCCAGCGCGGCGATCGTCGGCAAGGCGTTCGACATCGTGAGCTCGGCCGAAGGCGCGAAGCTGCGCGGCGAGCTGATGGCCAACATCCAGATGCTGCGCAGTCTGCTCGGCGGCTGCGACCTCGAAACCTATGGCGATCCCTCGGCAATCGTCTGCGTCAAGATGGGCACCGAGGCGCTGGCCCGCCTCGCCAGCCGCCGCCTCCCGGCGCTGGGCATGCTCGCCAATCTCGTGGAATTCCCGGCCGTGCCGAAGGGCCAGGCGCGCTTCCGCCTGCAGGTCATGGCCAGGCACAGCCAGCACGACATCCTGGACGCGGTCCATCGCCTGTCGGCGGCCACCTCCGACGCGACCGAAGATCTCCAGCTGCTGCAATCGGGCGCGATCAGCCTGGCGACGCTGGATGAAGCCCGGCCGCTGCCACGCCGGCCTGCGCGGGAATCCGTGCAGGTTGCCGGCCCGGCCATGGACGATGCCGTACGCAAACCGCCAATCCCGGCCAACGAGCGCCGTCGCCGTTCGCGCTCGGCCGCTGCGGCCTGACGTTTACCATTTACGCCGCATTTACTTCGTTCGGGTATCGACGGCCCGAACAAAAGGAAGTTCGCATGATGCACAAGTTCGTTGCGCTCGCCTCGTTCGGCGCCGTTGCCCTCGCCGCGCAGCCGGCTTTGGCCCAGGAAGCCGGCGACATCGTCGTCCGCGCCGCGGCCTCGCGCACCAAGCTGGTCGACGGCGGCGAGATCCGGGTCAACGGCGTGGTCGATCCGACCGCCGGATACCGCACCCGCGACACCTATCACGGCACGCTCTCCGCCACCTGGTTCCCGATCACCGGCGTCGGCATCGACGCCTCGATCTCGACGCCCGCGACGACCAACAACATCCCCGCGGGCAGCCTCGCCGGCACGCCCAATCTCGGCGACGACGAGTTCGTGCTGGCGACAATCGGCGCGCGCGTGCAGCCGTTCCGCGGCCAGGTCTCGCCCTATGTCGCCGGCGGCCTGCAGGTGCAGTTCACCACCCAGGAGCGCGACGGGCTCGGCGTCAACCTCAACATCCCGAGCGCCCACGGCCCCTATGTCGAGGGCGGCATCGAGTTCAACGTGACGCGCCGCTGGGGCCTGTTCGCCTCGGTCCGCAAGGCGTGGTACCACACCAACGCCTCCGGGCTGCTGCCGCTTGATGCGACCTTCACCAATTTCGCGCAGGTCAATGCCCGCGCCGAGCTCGATCCGCTGACCATTCAGGCCGGCGCCCTCGTACGCTTCGGCCGGCCGGATAGCGAGACCGGCGCGCCGATCGGTCCCGACACGTCGCGCTGGACGATCCGCGGCGGCATCACCACCCTGTCGCTCGCCGACCGCGTCGACCTGTCGGTCGGCGGCGCGCCGTTCGCGGGCGCGGACCTGTCGACCTTCGAGCATCACACGCCGACCGTGCAGATCGGCTATTTCGTGGTGCCACACTTCGCGATCAACGCGACGCTCGGCATCCCGCCGACGATCGACGTCTATGGCGGCGGCTCGATCGGCGCGCTGCCGAAACTCGGCCGGGTCACCTACGGTCCGATGGCGCTGACCGCCCAATATCATCCGCTCCGGCACGGCCGCATCCGGCCCTGGCTCGGCGTCGGCCTCTCCTACATGGTTGTCTTCGACACCGAAGACGGCGCCTTCCAGGATCTGGAGGTCGAGAATGATCTCGGCTGGGCGTTCGAAGCCGGCGCCGACGTCATGATCTCGCAGCGCTGGAGCCTGTTCGTGGAAGCGAAGAAGGCGATGCTCCGGCCCACCGCGACCGGTACCTTCAACGGGCTGCCCGTCGTCGGCGAGACGCGGCTCGATCCCTGGGCGTTCACTGCCGGCGCAGCGGTCAGGTTCTGACCGGCCGCCTGTCGCCGTCGCCGACGTCCTCGCGATGACGGCAGGGGTTTAATTGCGACTCGCTTTTGCGCTAGGCGTGAAATCGATGCGTCGGCTGTTCGACCTGATCCTGGCCTTTTGCCTCTTTGCCGGCTTGGCGACCGGCGCGGTCGCGCATGCCGCGGAGCTCGCCGGAAACGGTGAGGTGACGGCGGCGACCGAGTGGCTGCACGCCGACGGGGATCATGACGAGGTGCCCGCCGACACCGACAAGGGCTATCCGCATCACCACAATTCCTGCCATGGACACGATCTGGCCGCGCCATTGAAGGCCTCGCGACCGGCCGGCTTCGGCCGGGCCGATGTCCCGCGCCCGGCAACTGACGTTGCGCGCGCATCCGGCCCGCCGGCTTCGCTGCTTCGCCCACCCATCGCCTGACGACGACGCCCGCGCCCCTTCCGCGCGCCTGTCCATCGTCAGGAGTTCCTATCCATGTTCCGTTCGATTGCGGCGCTCTGCGCCGCGCTGCTCGTGGCCGGCTGCGGAGATCCCGCACCGGCACCGGAGAATGAATCCGCCGAAAGCCACGCCGAAGGCGCGATCGCGCTGAACGCGGATCAAATCGCCGCCGCCGGCATCACCCTCACCCAGCCAACCACCGCCGGCGCCGGCGCGGCGATCGAGGCGCCGGCCCTGCTCGAGAGCGATCCCGACGCGACCCGCATCGTCGCCGCCCCGCTCGAGGGGCGGATCGTGGGCCTCACCCGCAACCTCGGCGACCCGGTGCGCCGCGGCGAGACGCTGGCGGTGATCGAGAGTCGGGCCGCTGCCGCGCTCCAGGCAGAGGTCGAGCGCACCCGCACCCGCGCCAACCTCGCGCGGGCGACGCTGGCGCGGGATCAGGCGCTGAGCGATCGCGGCTTCCGCACCCGCCGGGAGCTCGAAATCTCGCAGGCCGCCGCCGAGGAGGCCGAGACGGCGCTGCGCCTCGCCCGCCAGCAGGTCGGCGCGTCCGGCGTGCGCGGCGGCAGCCTCAACCGCATCGTCGTCACATCACCCATCTCCGGGCGGGTGATCGCCCGCAGCGCGGTGCTCGGCCAGGTCTTCGCGGCCGATGCCGTCGAAACCGAGCTGTTCCGGGTCGCCAATCTGGATCGCCTCAGCGTCACCCTGTCGCTGCCCCCGGCCGACGCCGCACGGGTTCGGCCGGGCGCCATGGTCGAAATCGCCGCGCCCGGCCGCCGTCAGGCGGCGCGTGTGCGCTTCGTCTCGCCGGTGCTCGACGGCGAGACGCGGCTCGTCCGGGTGATCGCCGATCTCGACAATCGCGCCGGCCAGTGGCGCGCCGGGGAGCCGGTGCAGGCGCGCGTCCGCATCACCGGGGAGGCTGCGCCGGGGCGGGGACTGATGATCCCCGCCGACGCCGTGCAGACCGTCGAGAACCGCCCGGCCGTCTTCGTGCGCACGCGCGAGGGCTTCCGCGTCGCCCCGGTCAGGCTCGGCCGGCGCGACGGGCCGCTGGTCGCGGTGATGGAAGGCCTTACCGGCACCGAGACGATCGCCGTCCGGGGCAGCTTCACCCTCAAGGCCGAGCTCGGCAAGGGCGAAGCCGATCATGGAGGACATTGAGCCGTGATCGGACGGATCGTCACCTTCTCGGTCGAGCGGCGCTGGCTGGTGCTGCTCCTGACCCTCGCCGCCGCTGCGATCGGTGCCGCCGCTCTGGTGCGCCTGCCGATCGATGCGGTGCCCGACATCACCAACAACCAAGTACAGGTGAACGTCCGTGCCCCTGGCCTCTCCCCCGAGCTGGTCGAGGCGCAGATCGCCTTCCCGATCGAGACCGCGCTCGCCGGCACGCCGGGGCTCGAGAGCACACGCTCGCTGAGCCGCAACGGCTTCGTCCAGGTCACCGCGGTCTTCACCGACGCGACCGACGTCTATTTCGCCCGCGCCCAGGTCTCCGAGCGGCTCCGCACCGTCGAGGACGATCTGCCGGAGGGGGTAGAAGTCGACCTCGGCCCGATCGCGACCGGCCTCGGCGAGGTCTACATGTGGACGGTCCGAATGGAACATCGCCCCGGCGACCGCCACGCGATCGGCCAGCCGGGCCTCCAGCCCGACGGCAGCTACATCACGCCCGAGGGGGAGCATCTCGCCACCGAGGCGGAGCGGGCCACCTATCTGCGCACCGCGCAGGACTGGATCGTCGCGCCCCTGCTGCGCCCGGTGCCCGGCCTGGCGGGCGTGGATTCGATCGGCGGCCATGCCCGGCAATATCTGGTCGTGCCCGATCTCCAGCGGCTCGCCGCAACGGGCCTGACCCTCGACGGTCTCGCCCGCGCGATCGACGCGAACAATCGCGGCATCGGCGCCGGCATGGTCAACCGCAATGGCGAGGGGCTTTCGGTCCGCTCCGACGCCCGCCTGTCCGGCGCGGAGGATCTCGCCCGCGTGCCCGTCGCGACCCGTGCCGGCGTCCCCGTCCTGCTCGGCCAGGTCGCGACCGTCCGCCCTGGCCAGGCACTACGCACGGGCTCGGCCTCGGAGAACGGCACCGAGGTGGTCGTCGGCACCGCGATCATGCGGATCGGCGGGAACAGCCGCGAGGTCGCCTCCGCCGTCGCTGGCCGGCTGGTGGAGATCAACGCCTCGCTCCCCACCGACATCATCGTCGAGCCGGTGCTGGACCGCACCGGCCTCGTCAACGCGACGATCACCACCGTCACCCGCAATCTCGCCGAGGGCGCGCTGCTGGTGATCGTCGTGCTCTTCCTGCTGCTCGGCAATGTCCGCGCCGCCCTGATCGCGGCGCTCGTCATCCCGATCACGATGCTGCTCACCGGCTTCGGCATGCTGCGCGCCGGCGTCTCGGCCAATCTGATGAGCCTCGGTGCGCTCGATTTCGGCCTGATCGTCGACGGCGCCGTCATCATCGTCGAAAATGCGCTACGCCGCATCGCCGAGCGCCAGCACGACGCGGGCCGGGCACTCACCAGAGAGGAGCGGCTGGAGACCGTCGCCGCCGCAGCGCGCGAGATGATCCGGCCCTCGGTCTACGGCCAGGCAATCATCATCCTCGTCTATGTCCCGCTGCTCATGCTGAGCGGGGTGGAGGGCAAGACCTTCACGCCGATGGCGCTCACCGTCATCATCGCGCTCGCCTTCGCCTTCCTGCTCTCGCTCACGTTCGTGCCCGCCGCCGTCGCCGCCTGGCTGTCGCGGCCGGTCGCGGAGAAGGAGGGCCGGATCGTCGGCTGGCTCAAGCGCCGCTACGAGCCGACGCTCGACCGCGCCATGGCGCGCCCGCGCGCGACCATCGGCCTCGCCGCCGGGGCGGTCGTCGCCGGCGCCCTGCTCTTCATGACCCTGGGGCAGGAATTCCTGCCCCGGCTCGACGAAGGCGATCTCACCGTCCAGGTGCTGCGCGTGCCCGGCACCTCGATCGAGCAGAGCCAGGCGATGCAGTCCGACGTCGAACGCCGCCTCGCCGCCTTGCCGGAGGTCCGCATCGTCTTCTCCAAGACCGGCACGGCCGACGTCGCCTCGGATCCGATGCCGCCCAACATCTCCGACACATTCGTCATCATGCGACCGCGCACCGAATGGCCCGATCCGCGCCTTCCGCGTGCGGAGCTGATCGCGCGGGTCGAAGCGGCGCTCGCCGTGCTCCCCGGCCAGGCCTATGAGATCAGCCAGCCGATCCAGATGCGCTTCAACGAGCTCATCGCAGGGGTGCGCGGCGACGTCGCGGTCAAGGTCTTCGGCGACGATCCCGCCCAGATGGCCGAGACCGCCGAGCGCGTCGCGGCGATCCTCCGTGCGACGCGAGGCGCGGTCGACGTGCGTGTCGAGCAGATCGAAGGCCTGCCGATGCTCGACATCCGCCCGAAGCGCGACATGCTCGCGCGGCTCGGTCTCTCTGCCGGCGCAGTGCAGGACGTGGTGGCGGCCGCGGTCGGCGGGCGCGACGTCGGCCTGATCTTCGAAGGCGACCGCCGCTTCCCGGTGACGATCCGTCTCGACGAGGCCGCACGTGCCGACCTCGACGGGCTGGCCCAGGTGCCGGTGCCGCTCCCCGCGGGCGGCTTCGTGCCGCTCGCCAGCGTCGCCGACATCGCGGTGGCCGATGGCCCCAATCAGATCAGCCGCGAGAACGGCAAGCGCCGGATCACCGTCCAGGCCAATGTCCGGGGCCGCGACGTCGCCGGCGTCGTGGCCGATGCGCAGGCGCGGATCGCCCGGGACATACGGCTGCCGGCCGGCGTCTCCCTCGACTATGGCGGCCAGTTCGAGAATCTCGCCTCGGCGCGGGAACGGCTCGCGCTGGTCGTTCCGCTCTGCCTCGCAGCGATCCTGCTCCTGCTCTGCGGCGCGCTCGGCAATGCGCGCGATGCGGGAATCGTCTTTACCGGCGTGCCGCTGGCGCTCGTCGGCGGCGTCGCGGCCCTCTGGCTGAGGGGCATGCCCTTCTCCATCTCGGCGGCCGCAGGATTCATCGCCTTGTCGGGCGTCGCGGTGCTGAACGGGCTGGTCATGCTGAGCGCGATTCAGGCCCTGGTCCGTGCCGGCCAAGATCGAGCCGACGCTGCGCGGCAGGGCGCAGTCGCCCGCCTCAGGCCGGTGGCGATGACGGCGCTGGTCGCCTCGCTGGGCTTCGTGCCGATGGCGCTGGGCCAGGGCGCCGGCGCCGAGGTTCAAAAGCCGCTTGCCACCGTGGTGATCGGCGGCCTGATCTCGGCGACCCTGTTGACGCTCGTCCTGTTGCCGACGCTGTACGCGCGGTTCGGCCGGGGACCGTGCGATGGCTGACGGCGAAGCAAGCGCGCGACCTGCGCTTCAGTCGCCTCCCTGCCGTGCCATCGCGGCATGAACCGCGTTCAGGGCGATCCTGAGGCAGATCCAGGCGAGCGGGATCGAGATCACCGACATGACGAGCAGCGACATGCCGATCTTGGCATCGTCGCGGAACACATAGTCGGTGATCATCGCGGTGAAGAGGGGGCCGAGGCCGTTGCCGATCAGGCTGAAGATCGAGATGAAGACCGCAACCGTTTGGGCGCGCAGGTCCGACGGCGTGACCAAATAGACGGTTGCGGCGACATAGACGACGAACTGGATGACGAGGACCTGGAGCACGCCATAGAGGAGCAGGAACCACAAGGCGTCAGGCACGAGGAAGGTCGCCACCGCGGTCGGCAGCGAGGCGACGACGAGCCAGGAGTAGAAGCGCAGATGCGCGTCCTTCATGCCGCGCGCATAGAGCCAGTCGACGATCCAGCCCTTCAGCACCATGGTGCTGCCGGTCGCGATGCTAATCACGCCGAGGATCGGGCCGTAATGTTCGGGCGGCAGGTGGAACGCGCGGGCGATATAGGCCGGCACCCAGGCGACGAGGCTGTTGCCGACGATGACCATCAGCGAGAAGCCGATCGCCATGGGCAGCAGCAGCTGGCGCTCCGCCCAGGCGAACTGGAGGAAGTTGCGCCGGGCCGCAGGATCGGCGTCGGGCTTCGCCTGCCGTCGCGGCGGCTCGCTGAAGGTGAACACCAGCAGCGCGAGCAGGATCGAGGGCGCCCCGGTCACGATCAGGGTGATCTGCCAGGGATGGAGCTGGCCGACGAGCGGGAATGAGATGTGGGCGATGTGGGCCGCGGCGCCGATCGCGAGGCCGCCGATCGCGAAGGCCGAGGCGGAGCCGACCATAGAGCCGGTCTGGTAGAGCGACATGGCGGTGGTCAGCCGGCGCTTGGGGAACTTGTCGCCCATCAGCGCATAGGCCGACGGGGTCAGCGAGGCCTCGCCGACACCGACGCCGATCCGGCACAGAAGCAGCGCGGTGAAGGAGCGCGCGAAGCCGGAGCCGGCAGCGGCGATCGACCAGAAGGTAACGCCGAGATAGATCACCCAGCGCCGCGGATAGCGATCGGCAGCCCAGCCCAGCGGCCAGCCGAACAGGCCGTAGAAGATCGCGAAGGCCGGCCCCAGGATGATGCTCATCTCGACGTCGGTGAGCTGGAGATCGGCCTTGATCGGCTCGACCAGCATGGTGAGCACCAGCCGGTCGAACAATGAAACGACGTAGAGCAGAAAGAGCACGAACAGCATCCACCAGGCGTCGAACGGCACGCGTTCCGGCTTGCCGGCGGCCGCCGAATCCTGGTCGTCGACCGCCGCCGCCATCGCGCCATCGGGATGGGGGATCGTGCCGCTGCCTTGCATCTTTCTCTCCTCGCGCGGCCGCTCCGTGGCGGCCGCTTTTTTTCATGCGGACGCCCGGAAAGCTATCTCCTCTGCTCGGGCCCGGGTGCGCGATGCTTTGTCGGCGCGGGGCGCTGGGGCAGCTTGACCGGACCATGCTTGCGCGAGGGCAGAAGCACCGTGCCCTCGCCCAGCACATTCTCCTGACCGCGCTGGTTGGTGCCGCGCAGGCGAATCTCGATGAGGGGGCCCAGCACCTCGTCGACGCGTGCCTCGGTGATCTCGCCGGTCAGCCAGCTGACGTCGCCCATATAGTTGAAGCGGCGGAACTCGAAGCGGACGCGGTGGATCCAGGCGTCGTCGCCCACATAATTGGTGAGATAGTGATTGACGTAGAGCTGCCGGACCGGGCCGATGTCGTACATCATCCGCACGCCGACCTTCTGCGCCATCTCCTTGTCCCAATGAACGCGCTGCAGCGTGTCCCAGCCGTTGAATTCGTCACGCGTGTAGAAGCCGCGCAAGCGTTTGCGGTTCTCGTAGGCGAGCCGGTTCGGCCAGTTGCCGTAGATCAGCCAGCCGGCACCCATATGCAGGTTGATGAGATCGGTGACGGTGAGCGGCCCCTTGACCATGCGCGGCAGCGCGGTGCCGACGACGACATCCTCGAACCACAAGGTGTCGGCACCGCGGCGATATTCGCTGTCGTAAGCTTTCTCGATCTCCGCGAGATCCTCGTCGCTGTACCAGGCGGGCTCGTCCTGGACATATTTGTCCTTCTTGCCGCGATTCTGGCGTTCCGCATGGATGAACCAGTCGACTCCGTCGACCGCGACCTCGTCATTCTGGTCCCACAGGCACAAGCCGTTGGTGACGATCACCGAGCGACCCGAGAATTCCGACTTCTTGTCCTCGACCGTTTGCACGAAGCGCGAGCGGTGCAGCGTGTCGCCCTCGACGATCGGCGCATAGTAGAAATTCTCGCCACCGGAATGATAGAGCTGGACTCCGCGAAGTGCTTTTGAGGTAACTCTGTCTTCCTCCGGGTCGGGAATCGCATTGCGCATCAATCCCATGGATTTTTCGAATCCGGGCGGCGCGATGACCCGGCCCCAGCGCGATTTCGCGGCATATTCCGGGTCGCAGTAAAGTGGGTTATCGTCGCCGATGCACAGCGAATAACGCCGCACCGCGTCATCCGTCGCCTTGATATTCCAGGGATCGTCGATGGCGCCGGTGCGCAATGTGGGATTGGAGAAGCCAATGCGGCGCCGCATCAGATCGACCGATTCATCGGTCAATTGGCTCCTCACCAGCCCGTCATTATCTGCCATCGGCTCTTCCCCTGAATCGTGAATTGAGTAATATCTATTCCAATGACGCCCATTTTGCGACGGGGCAAGAGGAGATTGTGGATGTATGAAGGCTACGAGACGCTGAAGGTGGTCCGCCACGGCGGCGTCGTGACCGTGAGCTTCAACCGCCCCGAGGTCAAAAACGCGACCAATGCGCGCATGCATCAGGAGCTGATGCGCATTTTTCCCGAGATCGGGCGCGATCCAGAGGCTCGAGTCGCGATCCTGACCGGCGAAGGCGACTGCTTCTCGGCCGGCGGCGACATCAAGGGCATGCAGAAGATGCTCGACGATCAGGCGCGCTGGATCGAGAGCATGACGGAGGCGCGCGACATCGTCCTGGGCGTCGTCGATCTCGACATTCCCGTCATCGCCAAGGTGAACGGCCATGCGATCGGCCTCGGCGCCACGCTCGCCTTGTTCTGCGACATCGTCATCGCCAAGGACACGGCGAAGATCGCCGATCCACACGTCAAGGTCGGCCTCGTCGCCGGGGACGGCGGCTCGGTGATCTGGCCGGCGCTGATCGGCTACGCCAAGGCCAAGCGCTATCTCCTCACCGGCGACCCGATTACCGGCGCCGAGGCGGCCGAGATCGGGCTGGTCACGGAGGCCTGTCCCGCCGGGGAGCTCGACGCGCGCGTGGACACGATCGCCCAGCAACTCGCCGCCGGCGCCGCCGTGGCGATTCGCCTGACCAAGCGCGCAGTGAACATGGCACTGCGCCAGCAGATCGATGCGCTGATCGAAGCGCATCTCGGCTTCGAGACGCTCTCGCATCTGTCCGCCGACCATCGCGAGGCGGTGAATGCCTTCGCCGAGGGCCGCACCCCGGCGTTCACGGGGCGCTAGGCATGGCCTTCGACGTTTCGGAGGCCGTCCGGCAGCGGATTGCACAAGGCGGTGACAAGGATGCGGTCGCGTTCGACGGGCGCTGGCGCAGCTGGCGCTGGCTGGAGGCGGCGGCGACGGCGGTCGACCACGCGGTAGGCGATGCGGCGGCGGTCGGCCTGATCGCCCGCACCCGGCCGCAGCATGTCGCCGCCTTCGCGGCCGGCATCGCCGCGCACCGCACGACCGTGATGATCTATGCCGCCCAATCGCCCCCGAAAATGGCCGAGGACATCCGCCGGCTCCGGCTGGAGGCGGTGATTGCCGATGCCGAGGACTGGACGCCCGACACGCGCGCCGCGGCAAATGAGGTCGGCAGCGCCGCGATCGCGCTCGAAGACAGCGCGGATGGCAGCGCAGTGGCCCGCCTGCTCGCGCCGCGCGGCGACGGGCCGCTTCGCGCCGCCACTCCCGACATTGCGTTCGAGCTGCTGTCCTCCGGCACGACCGGGCCGCCCAAGCGCGTGCCCTTGAGGTGGGCGACCTTCGCCTCGGCGGTCGACGATGCGAAGGGCGTCTATGCCGGCAGCACCGCGATCGAATCGCCGCAGCTGATGACCAACCCGCTCGGCAATGTCAGCGGCATCTCCTATCTCGCGCCGCCGCTCGCCTACGGCCAACGGATCGTGCTGCTCGAAAAGTTCGATCCCCTAAAATGGGGCGAGTTGGTGCGCATCCACCGGCCCTACCGCGCCGGCCTCCCACCGGCCGCGATCCGGATGGTGCTCGACGCCGGCGTGCCAAAGGAGGATCTCGCCTGCCTCGCCCTGATCGGTGTCGGCGGAGGCAAGGTCGATGCCGAGGTCCATGAGCGCTTCGAGGACCATTACGGCATCCCGGTCCTGCACGCTTTCGGCGCGACCGAATTCGCCGGGGTGGTTGCGAATTGGACGCCCGACGCCTACCGGCAATGGGGCAAGGCGAAGCGCGGCAGCGCCGGCCGGGCCAGTGCCAATGTCGCGCTGCGCGTCGTCGATCCCGAGACGTTCGTACCGCTGCCGCCGGGCGAGATCGGCCTGCTCGAAGCCCAGGCGGCGCGGATCGGTCCGGACTGGGTGCGCACCACCGACCTTGCCTCGATCGACGCCGATGGATTCCTGTTCCTCCATGGGCGCACCGACGGCGCGATCAACCGGGGCGGGTTCAAGATCGTGCCCGAGACCGTGGCCGAGGCGCTGCGCGCCCATCCGGCCGTGGCCGATGCCGCGGTGGTCGGAATAACCGATACCCGGCTTGGCGAGGTGCCCGTCGCGGCCGTCGAGCTGGCCCCAGGCCAGATTGTCACGCCCGACGCGCTCAGGGATTGGGTGCGCGAGCGGCTCGTCGCCTATCAGGTGCCGACCCAAATCCGCATCGTTCCCGCTCTGCCGCGCAACGCCTCGCTCAAGGTGTCGGCGCCCGACGTGAAGGCCCTGTTCGCATGAGGATCATCGGTACACCGGAGCTCACTGCGTTTCGCGACCAATGCCGCACCTGGCTCGGCGAGAACGCGCCGGCCAAGCCCTGGCCGATGGACGGCGAAGCGCTGCGCGACTTCGATCTCGCCTGGCAGCGGCGGCAATATGAGGGCGGCTGGGCCGGCGTCTCCTGGCCGAAGGACTATGGCGGCCTCGGCCTCTCATTGCTGGAGCAGCTCGTCTGGCACGAGGAATATGCCCGCGCCGGCGCACCGCAGTCGCGCTCGATGTTCGTCGCGCTGAGCCATGCCGGGCCGACCCTGATCGTCCAGGGCAGCGAGGCGCAGAAGCAGCGCCACCTGCTCCCGATCCTCAAGGGCGAGGAGAATTGGTGCCAGGGCTTCTCCGAGCCCGGCGCCGGCTCCGACCTCTCCAACCTCAAAACCCGCGCCGAGATCGACGGCGAGAGCCTGATCGTCAACGGCACCAAGATCTGGACGACCTACGGTCATCTCGCCCGCTGGCAGGAGCTGCTGGTGCGCACCGATCCGGAGGCGCCGCGCCACAAGGGGATCAGCTGGGTGATCTGCGACATGCGCTCGCCGGGCATCGAAGTGCGGCCGATCGTGACCATGTCAGGCATCGCCCATTTCGCGCAGGTCTTCTACGACAATGTCCGCATCCCGCTGTCGAACGTCGTCGGCGGGCTCCACAATGGCTGGAAGGTGGCGATGACCACGCTCGGCTTCGAGCGCGGCACCGGCACCATCGCCCATCAGTACGAGCTCGCCCGCACGGTCGACGAGTTGATCACAATGGCCCGCGACCTGCCCAGTTCCGATGGCCGGGGACGGGCGATCGACGACGGCACGACCGCGACCGATCTCGCGACCTTGCGCGCCGAAGTGATGGCGCTGCGCTCGCTCGCCGCGATGACCATCTCGCGCGGGCTGCGCCAGGCTGTGCCGGGCGCGGAAGGCAATATCGCCGCGCTTTATTATGCCGAGCTGACCCGACGCGTGCATGCCGCGGCGCTCGACCTGCTCGGCCCGCGCGGCCTCGAACGGACCGGCGGGCATGACTGGCCGCTGGCCTTCCTCGAATCGTTCAAATGGGGGATCGGCGGCGGCACGTCGGAAATCCGCCGCAACACCATTGGCGAGCGCGTGCTCGGCCTGCCGAAAGGACCCAGCGCGAGATGATCGTCGACCTTCTCCCGAGCGAAGAGCAGCAGCTCATCGACGACAGCGTGCGAGCATTGCTCGCCGAACGGCTTCCGGTCGAGCGGCTGCGCGAAACGGCCAGTCATGGCGGCGCGGCAGAGCGGGCGGCCTGGGGCGATTTTGTCGCGCTCGGCCTGTTCGGCATCGGCATTGCCGAGGCCGACGGCGGGCATGGGCTGGGGGCGGCGGAAGAGGCGTTGGTCGCTCGCGCGCTCGGCCGCCACCTCGTCTCGCTCTCGGTACTCGCTCAGATGGCGGCGCCGCATCTGGCAACGGACGACGCCCTGCGAACCCGACTGATCTCCGGCGAGACGCGCGCCACCTTCGCCACTGTCGTCGATCAAGGCACCGCCCAGCGTATCGACGGGGACAATGCCGATTGGCTGATCCTGCTCGGCGAAGGCGTCGCCCTGGTCGACGTGCCTGCCGAGGCCGCGCCGATCGCATGCCTCGACGAAACCGTTTCGCTTGCCAGGCTCGATGGCAGCTTCCCGGCGTTCGAACGGGCCGACAGCGCCGATCGAATCTCGCTGCTGCTCGCTGCCTATCTGAGCGGGATCGCGCAAGCGACGCTCGACATGGCAGTTGCCTATGCGGCGACGCGCGAACAGTTCGGCCAGCCGATCGGCGCCTTCCAGGCGATCAAGCATATGTGCGCCGATATGGCGGTGCGCGGCGCCGCGGCCGAGGCGCAAGTGCTGCACGCCGCCGTCGCGTTCGGCGCGGGCCTCGACGACCGCGCCGAGGTCGCCTGCGCGCGCTTGCTCGCGACCGATGCGGCGCTCCGCAACGCCAATGCCAACATCCAGATCCACGGCGCGATGGGCTTCACCGCCGAATGCGACGCGCATCTCTACCTCAAGCGCGCGCGCCTCGTCTCGGTGCTGGGCAGCAGCCGGCAGGCGGAGCAGGAAAGACTACTCGCAGGCGTCGCCTAGGCTTCGGCTTCGAACAAGGCTTTCAGGTCCGGCTGGCTCACCTTGAGCGACGGCGTCCGCGGTAGCTCGTCGACGCGCAGCAAGCGCACCGGCACCTGATAGGGCAGCAGCTTCTCCTTGAGCCAGGCCCGCAATTCGCCTTCGCTGGGTGGCTCGACATGCGCGCGAGCGATCCAGGCGGCGACCGGGACCGTGCCGAGCCGCGCGTCCTCGATTCCCGTCACCGCCGCCTCACGGACTGCGGGGTGGGACTGGAGCGCGCCGACGACGTCGTCGGGCAGGATCTTGAAGCCGCCGCGGATGATCGCGCCGTCGTGCCGGCCGCGAATCCAGAGGAAGCGGTCGGCGTCGATCATGGCGAGATCGGTGGTCCGAACCCAGGTCCGGCCGTCGCCGATATTGGGCGCGCGCAATTCGAGCAGCCCCTCCTCGTTCGCCGGCAGCGGATCGCCGCCCTCGGGATCGACGACGCGCGCCTCGGCGCCATTGTTCAGCCGTCCCACCGAGCCGCGTTTCTCGGTCCAATGCGCCTTGAAATCGTCCAGCGTCCAGCCCGCGACACCGCCGGCAAACTCCGTCGCGCCATAATTCTGGAGCACCGGAATGCCGTAGCGCGCGTAGAAGGCATCGGCGAGGTCGGGATCGAGCGGCGCCGTGCCCGTCCGATAGGCGACCAGGCTCGCGAAATCCTCCTTGGGAATGTCGGCGTCGAGCAGCATGCGCAGCGCCGACGGCGGCGCGCCGGCGACCTTCGGGCGGTGGCGCACGACGGCGTCGCGGAAGTCCTCGACCGTGAACCGCTCGATCAGGCACACCTTTCGCCCCGCAAGCAGGTTGTTCATGAGTCCGGTGATCCCGGCGATATGTGCGAGCGGCGCGGTGACGATCTGCACGCCCGAGCGCAGCCGCGGCGGCGCATCGACCTCGCGGCCCTTCTCGTAGGACGCCGCGCCAGCAAGCGCCTTTTCAAGATTGCGGCGTTTCAGCGGAATGCGCTTCGGCTTGCCGGTCGTGCCGCTGGAGAGCATCTCGATCGCGATCCCCGGCGCGGTCGGCGCCCGCCATTTGTCCGGCTCCGGCGCCTTGCCCAGGCGGACCTTCGGCCCGTCGACCGCGATAATCGCTGCTCCCGTCAAATCAGTGGACTCGCGAAGACCCGGCCGCTCCCAGTCCGATCCGATCGCGATGACCGCCGGCGTCGCGGCATCGGCGACGTCGGCGGCCAGCTTCGCATCGGGCGACACCGCATTGAGACTGGCGAGGCAGCGGTTCGTCAGGAAGAGGCCAAGGATGACCGGCACGAGATCGGCATGGTTGCGCAGCAGCACGCCGACTCGCGCCTCCGGGCCGATGCCCGCTTCATCGAGCACCGCTCCGAGCCGGTCCGCCGAGGCCTCGATCTCGCCCCAACTCCGCCAGACGCGCCCGAACTCCAGTGCGTTCGCCGTCGGATCGAGGCGAAGGACCGCCCGAATCTGCTCGGCCAGCCTCACCTCACGCCCCACCGGCTCGGGCGAGTCCTGACAGCCCCAGCGTCTCTCAATTCACATCCTCCGTCGGAAAGGCTTTCCTTCGAACCCGAATTGAGATACCTCAAATCACAGCTCACGCAAGGTCTGATGGCGAGCGCCAGTCGATACAAGCATTCGTGTAAATAAAACAAAGTTACGAAAGAAGCGCCAAAACACCCAGAGAGATATTGAGCGCGCTCTTTGAATTGACTAGGCTGGAACAATGACGAGCACAAAATCACCCGCCGCCCGGCGAGCCAAGAAGAAGCCCAGCGCACCGAGCTCCGCCGTCGAACAGGCCTCGTCGCGTCTTCGCGCCATGGCGATGAACAAGGACGAAGGCGCACTGCTCGGGTCCGAAGAAGAGCTGATGAATGCGTTGGGCGTCAGCCGCCCCACCCTGCGCCAGGCCGCCGCCCTGGTCGCGCAGGACCGCTTCATCCTGATTCGCCGCGGCGTCAACGGCGGCTATTTCGCCGCCCGGCCGGACAGCACGACGGTATCGCGCATGGCTGCGCTCTACCTGCAATCGCGTGACGCGCATCTGAGCGAGGTGATCGCCGTCGCCGAGCCGATCCGCACCGAGCTCGCCCGCCTTGCCAGCCGCAGCACCGACACAGCGACCAAGGCCCAGCTTGCCGAATTCGTCTCGCAGGAGCGCGCCATGCAGGAGAGCGACTATCGCACCTTCCTGCGCGCCGAGCGGGCCTTCGGGCGCATGCTGAGCACGGTCGCCGGCAACAAGGTGCTCGGTCTCTTCCTCAACATCGTCTACGACCTCACCGCCTATGTCGGCCAGGCCGAGGACGTCTATGTGAACCGGCCCGAGCGGGTCGAGCTCTACCGCCAGCATCGCCTGCGCATGGCGACCGCCATCCTGGAGGGCGACGAGGAGCTGGCGGTGCTCGCCACCCGGCGCTGCTCGGCGATCGTCGCGGAATGGATCCACGAGGATCTGGAAGAAGGCCCCAGCGGGACGATCGGGGTCCGCGCCCGCGCCGTGATGTGACCGCCACTGCGATCGTCCGTGATGGCGGCCTCCCGATGTCGCCGGATCTGCTGCCGGCGCTGCGACCGCTGATCGCGGCCACCCGTTCGCCGCTGTCCGAATACAGTCTCGCCAACCTGCTGCTGTTCCGCGAGCGGCATGCCTATCGCTTCCACGAGACGCCGATCCCGCATGTGCGCGGGATCACCTACGACGGCGAACATCATGCCCTGCCTCTCGCGCCGCTCGATGCCGCGGCCTGCGCTCTCCTGCTGGGCGAAGCCGACTGCATCGGCCCGTTGGGTGACGAGGCACCAGGGCTTGCCGACGCCTTCGGCCTGCGCTGCGATTGGCGCGACGCCGACAGCGACTATGTCTACGACACGGACCGGATGGCCGTGCTCGCCGGCGCCAAGGCGAAGCGCGCACAGGCGCGCGCCTTCGAACGGGAACAGCGCCCGCAAGCGCGTCGGCTGGACGCAAGCACCGTCACACTCGCAGAGGCCGTGCTCGAAGGCTGGCGTGGCGACGTCGGCCGGAGCGACGACGACACCGATTGTCATGAATGTCGCGAGGCCCTGCGTCTCCGCGACGTCCTCGGTCTCGAAGGGCTGGTCGTCACCATCAGCGGCGATCCGGTCGCCTTCCTGCTGAGCGGCCCGGCGGCGGACGGCAGCCGAATCGTCCACTTCGCCAAGGGCCGGCGGGCCTTTTCCGCCGCCTATCCGTGGATGTTCGCGCGCCATGCGGCGGCGATCGGCCGGGGACGGATCAATTTCGAGCAGGATCTGGGCAGGCCCGGCTTCGCCCAGGCGAAGCGCGCCTTCGCGCCGGTCGCGCGCCTGCGCAAATACAGATTGAGGGCAAAATGATATTGTCGCCTGTCATCCAGGACCTCGTGGACGAATGCGAAGCGCTGCGGGAATTCCTTGCAGGCCTCGCGCCCGACGACTGGCATCGACAAACGCTGTTCTTCGACTGGACCGTCGCCGACGAGGTGATGCACCTGCACCTGATCGACTGGTTCGGCATGGCTTCGCTCGAAACGCCCGAGCACTTTCCCGAACTGGTCGCCGAGGTGCGGGCCGGTCAGGCGCGTGGCTATGAGCTCAGCAACCGGATGCGCGACCAATATGGTCACCTGCCGTCGCCCGAACTGCTCGCGATTTGGACCGACACCTGGCGCGCGATGATCGGCATCTTCGCCGCATCGGACCTCGAGCGCCGCATTCCGTGGTTCGGGCCCGAGATGAGCGTCGCCTCCTTCGCGGCGGCGCGCCAGATGGAGGTGTGGGCGCATGGCCAGGACATTTACGACGTGATGCGGGTCCGCCGGACCAATCATGACCGGATCCGCAATATCTGCGATCTCGGCGTGCGCACGCAGGGCTGGTCGTTCCGCAACCGCGGTCTCGACAAGCCGTCGCCTCCGGAAGTGCGGCTGACCGCACCGTCCGGCCGGGAATGGGTATGGAGCGAAGGTGCCGCGGAATCGATCGTCGGGCCGGCGGAGGACTTCGCGCTGGTCGTGACCCAGCGGCGCCATGTCGACGACACCGGGCTGCGGGTCATGGGGGCCGATGCCCGGCGGTGGATGGAGATCGCCCAGTGCTTCGCCGGCGCCGCCGAGACCGGGCCGGCGCCGGGGGTGCGGGCGATCGACTATACGGGCTAGATCGCCCCGCTTTCCGCCAGGCGGATGATGTCGGCGGCTGAATAGCCGAGTTCGCCGAGTATCTCCTCATTGTGCTGGCCGGGAGTCGGCGGAGCACGCCGGATGTTGTCCGGATTGGCGTGCATCGCGACAGGAAAGCGCATCAGCGGCGCGCCGGCTTCGAGGCCGGGACAAGGAACGTTCTCGGTCAGGCCCAGCGCGTGGACCTGCGGATGGGCATTGGCCTCGGCGGGCGAAAGGATGGGGCCGGCGGGAATCCCCGCCTGCCCGAGCGCGTCCAGCACCGCCCGGCTGGTGCGGGTGCGACACCAGCGCGCCATCCGTGCGGACAGGAGGGCGCCGTTGATGCCGCGCAGCTCGTCAGTGGCAAACCGAGAGTCACCCAACCATTGAGGTTCCTCAATAACGCTCACCCAGCGTCCGAACAGGGCGTCCCCGACGACCTGCGTCACGATCCAGCCGTCCATCGTCTCGAACATGTCGGTCGGCCCGTTGACGAAGCTGCGATTGCCCGTCGCCTGCCGGCCGATCCCGGTTATCGCCTCCTCGATCAGCCAGGTCGCGCCGAACGCCAGCGCCGAGCCGAGCAGGCTCGCCTGCACCTCCTGCCCTTCCCCCGCTTGCTGACGGGCGAACAGCGCGATCATCACTCCGATCGCGGCATGAAGACCGGCGGCATGATCGACCCAGGTGATCGGGGTGCGCATCGGCCGGCCGGGCTGGCCGCTGAGAAAGGCCGCGCCGCACATCGCCTGGCCGATGCTGTCGAACCCGCCCCGCCCGGCCCAGGGGCCGTCCGGCCCGAAAGAGGAGACATTGGCGAGTATGATGTCCGCGCGCAGCGCCTTGAGCGACGGATAGTCGAGGCCCATGGCAGCCAGCGACGGCACCGGCAGGTTGGCGACGACCACGTCGGCACCTGCGACCAGCCGGCGGAGCAGCACGCTACCGTCCGGATGGCGCGGATCGAGCGTCACCGAGCGCTTGTTCCGGTTGATCTGGAGGAAGATCGCCCCCTCCCCCTCCGGCGTCACTGGCACGATCGCGCGGTCCTCGCCGCCGCCGCGCCGCTCAATCCGGATCACGTCGGCGCCGAAATCGGCCAGCACGGTCGCGCAATAGGGCCCGGCCACATAGCGGCCGAAATCGAGCACGCGGATGCCGTGAAGCACGCCGGCCTCCGGTTGCTGGCCTGCCTCGAAGTGCCTCATCCGGTCTCTCCCGCCGACTGACGACCCTGACTAGCCTCGAAGGCAAAATTGTTCAATGAGGTAGTTCTATTTCATCTTGAACTGTGCGACAAACGAGAGGGGTTGGAGCAGGAACGGGATGGATTCGGACACGTTCGAGCTGCTGAAGACGACCGTGCGACGTTTCGTCGACGAGCGGCTCGTACCCAACGAGGACCGGCTTGAGGCCGAGGACGAGGTTCCGGCCGAGATCGTCCAGGAGATGCGCGAGCTCGGCCTGTTCGGCCTCTCGATTCCGGAAGACTATGGCGGCCTCGGCCTTTCCATGTCCGAGGAGGCCGAGATCGTCTTTGAGCTGGGCCGCACCGCCTTTGCCTTCCGATCGGTGATCGGCACCACCGTCGGCATCGGCAGCCAGGGCATCGTCATCGACGGCACCGACGAACAGAAGCGCGAATGGCTGCCGAAGCTCGCCTCCGGCGAAGCGATCGCCTCCTTCGCGCTGACCGAGCCCAATGCCGGCTCCGACGCCGCGTCGATCCAGACCAGCGCGACCCGGGACGGCGACGTCTACCGCCTCAACGGCACCAAGCGCTTCATCACCAATGCGCCGCGTGCCGGCATGTTTACCGTGATGGCGCGCAGCGAGCCTGGTGTCGCCGGCGCCGCCGGAATCAGTGCCTTCATCCTCCCCGCCGACACCTCGGGCATCACCTTCGGCAAGCCAGATAGGAAGATGGGCCAGAGGGGCACCATCACCTGCGACGTCATCTTCGACGATGTCGCGGTGCCGGCGGCGAACATCATCGGCGGCGTTCCCGGGCGCGGCTTCAAGACCGCGATGAAGGTGCTCGACCGCGGCCGCATCCACATGTCGGCGCTCGCCGCCGGGATGAGCGACCGGCTGGTCGAGGAGTCCGTGCGCTATGCCGTCGAGCGCAAGCAGTTCGGCCAGGCGATCGGCGGCTTCCAGCTCGTCCAGGGCATGCTCGCCGACAGCCGCACCGACGCCTTCGCCTCGCGGGTGATGGTGGCCGACGTCGCCCGCCGCTTCGATGCCGGCGAGAAGGTCTCCGCCGATGTCGCCGCCACCAAATACTTCACCACCGAGGCGGTCGGCCGGGTCGCCGATCGCGCCGTCCAGATCCATGGCGGCGCCGGTTACATGGCCGATTACAAGGTCGAGCGCTTCTATCGCGACGTGCGGCTGCTGCGCATCTACGAGGGCACGTCGCAGATTCAGCAGGTTATCATCGCGCGGTCGCTCCTGCGCGACGCGGGGCTGGCGGTCTGATGGCCGAGATCCTCGAAGAACGCCCCTCGGACGGCGTCGCGCTGCTGCGCATCAACCGGCCCGACGTGCTCAACGCGCTCAGCACGAGCGTGCGCGCCACGCTCGCCGAGATCGTCAACCGGCTCGACGCCGATCCCGGGGTGCGGGCGATCGTCATCACCGGCGACGAGAAAGCGTTCGCGGCCGGCGCCGATCTGGGCGAGCTCAAGACGCGCACCGTGCACGACACGAACTTCCGCAGCTCGCGGGTCGCCTGGGAGGCGATGGAGTCGTGCCGGGCGCCGGTGATCGCGGCCGTGAACGGCTTCGCGCTCGGCGGCGGCTGCGAGCTGGCGCTCCACTGCGACATCATCATCGCCGGCGAGGGTTCGAAGTTCGGCCTGCCCGAGGTCAAGGTCGGCATCATGCCCGGCGCCGGCGGCACGCAGCGCTTCCTGCGCGCGGCGGGCAAGTTCAAGGCGATGCGCTACCTGTTGACCGGCGACTTCATCCCCGGACCGGAAGCGGCGGCGATGGGCCTGGCGTCCGAATGCGTGGCCGATGCGGAGGTGCTGCCCCACGCGCTCAAGCTTGCCGCGAAGATCGCGGCGCTGCCGCCGCTCTCGGTCGATGCCATCAAGGAGGTGGTGAGCCTCGGCGCCGACGCCTCGCTCGAGACGGCTCTGGTGCTGGAGCGCAAGGCGTTTCAGCTGCTCTTCGCGACCGAGGACCGCGACGAGGGCATGGCCGCCTTCCTCGAGAAGCGCAAGCCGGCGTTCAACGGGCGATAGCCGATCAATGTACAATCTTCTCGCCGGACTGACCGTGGTGGAAGGTGCATCCTTCATCGCCGGCCCGTGCTGCGGCCTGCACCTCGCCCAGATGGGCGCGCGCGTGATCCGTTTCGACCAGATCGGCGGCGGGCCGGACGCGCACCGCTGGCCGCGCGCGGCGAACGGGGCGAGCCTCTATTGGGAGGGGCTGAACAAGGGCAAGCAATCGATCGCGATCGACCTCACGCGCCCCCAGGGGCGCGAACTGGCGCAGCGGATCGCCACGGCCGGCGACGGCCTGTTCGTCACCAATTTCCCGGCCGACGGCTTCCTCGCCTACGATCGGCTCGCCGCGCTGCGGGCGGACCTCGTCTGCCTGCGCATCATGGGCTGGGCGGACGGGACGCCGGCGGTCGACTACACGATCAACGCGGCGGTCGGCGTGCCGATGATGACCGGGCCGGCCGACGATCCGAGACCGATCAATCATGTCCTGCCGGCCTGGGACCTGATGGCGGGCGCCTATGGCGCGTTCGCCTTGCTCGGCGCCGAGCGGGAGCGTCGCGCCTCGGGCAGGGGGCGAGAGGTGCGGCTGGCGCTGTCCGACCTCGCCGCCGCCAGCCTCGGCCATCTCGGCCAGGTGGCGGACGTGATCGCGGGCGGCGACCGGCCGCGCTCCGGCAACGACCTGTTCGGCGCCTTCGGCCGCGACTTCGAGACGCGCGACGGCCAGCGGCTGATGATCGTCGCGATCACGCCGCGGCAGTGGGCGGGTTTGGTCACCGCGCTCGGCATTGGCGAGGCGGTCGCGGCGCTGGAAGTCAGGACGGAAGCCTCATTCGCGCGGGACGAAGGCGCACGATTCCTCCATCGTGCCGAGCTGACGCCGATCGTCGCTGCGGCGGTCGTCGCACGCGACGCCACCGAGTTGGCGGCGGCGTTCGACGAGGCGGGAGTCTGCTGGTCGACATATCGTACGCTCGGCGAAGCCTTGGTGGAGGAGCCGCGACTCTTCACAGAGAATCCGGTTTTCGCGCCGATCTCCCATCCTGCCGGCACCTATTTGACGCCGGGAGCAGCGGCGCGCCTGCCGGGCGAGAGTGCCCACGCCCCCGATCCCGCGCCCCGGATCGGCGCTGATACGGATGAGGTTCTCGCGGACCTGCTCGGGCTCGGCTCGGGCGAGATCGCCCGGCTGCACGATACGGGACTGGTGGCATGACCGCGGTGACCGAAGCCGACATCGCGGAATGGCGACAGCATGTCGGCCGCACCGAAATCCGGCGCCAGCTCCTGGATACGGCCAGCCTGCGCCGTTTCGCCGCAGCGACCGGCGCGGAGCGCGACGTCATGACGGCGCCGCCGCCGCTCGCGCTCTGGGCCTGGTTCGCCGGAGCGGTGTCCGACGGCGAGCTGGGGCCGGACGGCCATCCGAAGCGAGGCGGCTTCATCCCGCCGATCACGCTGCCGCGCCGGATGTTCGCGGCGGCATCCTTCCGCTTCGAAGCGCCACTGCTGCTCGACCGCGAAGCGGAGCTGGAGGTCCGCATCGCCGACCTCGACCACAAGCGCGGCCGCAGCGGCGATCTGGTCTTCGTTGTCGTGGATCGCACCGTCCGGCAGGAGGGCGAGGTCCGCATCGCCGAACGGCAGACATTGGTCTATCGCGGGGCCGGTGCGCCTGTCCCGTTGCCGGTCCCGGCCGACGATGCGGAGAGCGGCGACGTGTGGCGGCCGGAGGCTGTTCATCTGTTCCGCTTCTCCGCCGTCACCTTCAACAGCCACCGCATCCATTACGACCTGCCTTATGCCACCGTCGTCGAAGACTATCCGGGGCTGGTCGTGCAAGGACCGTTCGCCGCCGCGAAGCTGGCGATGCTGGCGGCGCGCGACGGGCCGCTCGCGACCTTCGCCTTCCGGGCGGAGGCACCGCTGTTCGCCGGTCAGCCGGTCCGGCTCGAGCGGACGGGCCCGGGCGGGCTGTGTGCCCTGCGCTGCGACGGCGCAATTGCGGTCAGCGCGACGGCGAGCTGGCGATGAGCGACTGGATCGCCCTCGCTGTCCGGGCCGCGCGGGCCGCGCACGCCTTTGCGGACGCAGCGCAGGACCGGGCGATGTCGGCGCTTCCCGCGGGCGACCGCGCGCAGCGCCTGCTGCACGGCTTCGCCTGGATCGCGACGACCGCCGAGGCGTTGGCCGCCACCGCGCACTGGGCGGCGAAGGGTCGCGGCGGGGAAATCGAGGACCTCGTCCTCAAGGTGGGCTTCGGCGAGTATCTCGCCCAGCTTCTCGGTGGCGTGCCGATGAGCCAGACCGAATTCGCCCGCCCGCAGGAGCTGGGGCTGACCGGGGCGGCGGCCCGCCTCGCCGCCGATCCCGCGGTCGCGCGCTTCCTCGACCAGGGCAATGTCGCGGAGACGCGCGCGGGGCTTGCGGCGCTGCTGCGCGAGAGCGTCCGGCCCGACGAGTCCCTTCATGACGAAACGCTCGACATGGTCCGCCACCAGTTCCGCACCTTCGCGGCGGAGCGGATCGCGCCGCACGCCCATCAATGGCATCTCGCCGATGCGCTGATCCCCGACGACGTCATCGCGGAAATGGCCGCGCTCGGGGTGTTCGGCATCTGCATCGATCCCGAGCATGGCGGTCTCGGCCTCGGCAAGCTCGCCATGTGCGTGGTCTCCGAGGAGCTGAGCCGCGGCTGGATCTGCGCCGGCTCGCTCGGCACCCGGTCCGAGATCGCCGGCGAGCTGATCGGCGCCAGCGGGACCGACGCGCAGAAGGCGAGATGGCTACCGGGCCTGGCATCCGGCGCGATCCTCCCCACCGCCGTCTTCACCGAGCCCGACACCGGCTCCGATCTCGGCGCGCTGCGCACCCGCGCCGAGCGAGACGCCGACGGGAACTGGCGCATCCATGGCGCCAAGACCTGGATCACCCATGCGGCGCGCGCCGACCTGATGACCGTTCTGGTCCGCACCGATCCCGGCACGCCTGGCCATAACGGCCTGTCGATGATGCTCGCCGAAAAGCAACGCCCACAGCCTGACGCGCCCTTCCCCGACACGGGCCTCGACGGCAGCGAGATCGAGGTGCTCGGCTATCGCGGGATGAAGGAATATGTCCTCGCCTTCGACAGCTTCCCGGTCGCCGCAGACGGCCTGCTCGGCGGGGTCGAGGGCCGAGGCTTCCGGCAGCTCATGCGCACCTTCGAGGGCGCGCGCATCCAGACCGCGGCGCGCGCGATCGGCGTCGGCTGGAATGCCTTCGATCTGGCGCTTCGCTACGCGACCGAACGGAAGCAGTTCGGTTGCCCGCTGATCGAATTTCCGCGCGTCTCCGACAAGCTCGCGCTGATGGCAGTGGAGATCGTCCTCGCCCGCGAGCTCACCTATGCCGCGGCGCGGCGCAAGGATGCGGGCCAGCGCTGCGATGTCGAGGCGGGCATGGCCAAGCTGCTGGCCGCGCGGGTCGCCTGGACCAATGCCGACGCGAATGTCCAGATCCACGGCGGCAACGGCTATGCGCTCGAATATGAGGCGAGCCGCGTGCTGTGCGACGCCCGCATCCTCAGCATCTTCGAAGGCGCCGCCGAGATCCAAGCGCAGGTCGTCGCCCGCGGCCTGATCGGCCAGAACAAGTAGCAATCGTCACCCCGGCATAGGCCGGGGTCCAGCCCTGACAAAACTCCTTCATTCAGGTCTGGATACCGGCCTTCGCCGGTATGACGACGTGCTCTACGAGCCTGTCCCCGCCTGCGTCGGCAGCGACAGCGCCGCGAAGCGCTCCACCTGTACGGCCGAGGGGCCGTGCCGGAGATCGAAGGCTGTGAGCCGCTTGAAATAGTGGCCGACCGGATATTCCGCGGTGACGCCGATGCCGCCATGGAGCTGGATGCCCTGGGCGCCGACGAAGGCGCCGGCCTGCGCCACCCGCGCCCGGGTCGCCGCCGCCAGTCGCGCGCGTTCGCGCGGGTTCGCGTCGCGCAGACCGGCGAGGCCGCGCAGCACCATCGAGCGCGCCTGCTCAACCTCGATGAACATGTCGGCGAGCCGGTGCCGGAGCGCCTGGAACTCGCCGATCGGCCGGCCGAATTGCTTGCGCGTCATCAGATAGTCGCGCGTCATGTCGAGCACCCGGGCCATCCCGCCCAGCGCCTCGGCGCTTTCGAGCACGAGCGCGCAATCCAGTGCATGGAGCAGCGCCGCCTCGGCGCCGCCCGGCGGTCCCACCGGCACTGCGGGGGTGTCGTTCAGCCTGAGCTCGGCGCCGGATCGGTCGTCGATCGTCCGGAAACGCCGCAGCGGTGCCGTATCCGCGGGCATTTCGAACAGGGTCAGCCCTTGCCCCTCGGCGACGGCCGAAACGAGAATGATGTCGGCCCCTTCGGCGCCTACGATCCCGGTCTTCCGTCCCGTCAGGCGCCAACCCTCGCCATCCCGTCGCGCCCGGGTCGACACCCAGAGCGGATCGCCGCGCGCCTCGGCCTCGTCATGCGCGAGGATCGGGCGCGAGTCTCCCGATGCGACCGCCGCCACTCGCTCGGGCGCCAGCGTCAGCAGGAGCTGCGTCGCGGTCACCGCGACCTCCACGAAGGGCGCCTTGACCAAACCCCGCCCCAGCTCCTCGGCGATGATCGCCGCATCGTCCAGGCTACCGCCGAGCCCGCCAACCTCTTCCGGTAGAGCGGCCATCAGCCAGCCCATTTCGGCGAAATGCGGCCAGGGATCGGCGCCCCCTTCCCCGCCCCGCTCCAGCCAGCGGCGGACGCTGTCACGGAACATGACCTGCTCGTTGGTGGGGATGAATCTTATGTCCATCTGACTCAGCCCCGCAGCAATTCGGACGCGATGATGTTGCGCTGGATCTCGTTCGATCCGCCGTAGATCGTGATCGCGCGCCGATAGAAGAAATCGGCCGTCACGCCCGGCGCGAGCGGCGTACCTGGAGGGTCGTCGGGCGCGCCCAGCAGATAGTCGGTCTCGGGATAGGCGGGCAGCGCATCGTCGCCAAGTGCCTCGACCGTCAGTGCGCCGATCCGCTGGATGAGCTCGGTCCCGCGCACCTTGAGGATCGACGAGGTCGGCGCGTCACTCGCGACCTCGGCCGCTTCCTGGGCGACGACCCGCCACAGGGTCGTCTCGTGGGCCAGCACCTCGATCTCGAGCTGTGCGATGCGCCGTGCGAAATGCGGGTCCTCGCTGAGCGGCACGCCGCGCACCAATGTCCCCTCCGCGATCCGCTTCAGCCGCGCGAGCAGGCCCTTGCAGCGCGGCACCTCGGCCGAGAAGGTCCGCTCGTTGGCGAGCAGCTCCTTGCCATAGTCCCAGCCCTTGTTTTCCTCGCCGACGAGATTCTCGACCGGCACGCGCACGTCGGTGAAGAACACTTCGTTGAGGATATGCCCGCCGTCGATCGAAACGATCGGCCGGACGGTGATGCCCGGCGTCTTCAAATCGACCAGCAGGAAGGAGATGCCGGCCTGCGGCTTGCCGGTGAAGCCGGTCCGGACCAGCAGGAACAGCCATTCCGAATATTGCGCCTCGGACGTCCAGATCTTCTGGCCGTTGACGACATAGTGGTCGCCGTCGCGCTCGGCCCGGGTCTGGAGCGAGGCGAGGTCGGAGCCGGCATTGGGCTCGGAAAAGCCCTGCGCCCAGAAATGCGCGCCGCTGCGGATCGGGGGAAGGAACTTCGCCTTCTGCGCCTCGGTGCCGTAGGTGTAGATGATCGGCCCGACCAGGAAGACGCCCTGCGGGCTCAGCGCTGGACAGCCGGCGGCGAAGCATTCCTCCTCGAAGATGTGGCGCTGCGCGATCGTCCAGCCGGGGCCGCCATATTCGGTCGGCCAGCCCGGCACCGACCAGCCGCGCGCGTTGAGCTTCGCCGTCCAGTCGAGCACGTCCGGCTTGTGCGGGTGATAGAAGAGAAGCGTACGCCGGCTGATCTCCTCCGGCAGGTTCTCGGCAATGAAGGCGCGCACCTCGGCGCGGAAGGCGTCGTCGTCGCTCATGATTTCTTCTCGAACGGGCGGAACAGCCCGCCGACCCGCACGAGCTCGTGCTCGCCGCTGACCAGGATCGCATCGGCGAAGACGAGCGCGGCGGAGCTCTTGCGGATGTTGATCCGCGCCTCGATCCAGTCGCCGAGCCGCGCCGGGCGCAGGAAATCGGCGGTGATGTTGACGGTGATGCCGTTGGTCACGATCGACAGCGCGAAATCGGCAAAGGCGAGCAGGAAGCCGCCATGGGCGTAGCTTTCCGAATTGACCCGGGCCTCGTCGACGAAGGCGCCGACGGTGCGGCTCCCGTCCGCGCCCTTGCGCACGTAGAAGGTGCCGATCCGGTTGACGAACGGGCTCTTCGATTTGAGCGGGGTGAAGCCTTCTGGCGGGGTGCGCCCTTCTGAATTCTTGGCACTCACAGCTCGGCCAGCCTGAACTTCTGGACCTTGCCGGTCGCGTTGGTCGGCAGCTCGGGGACGAAGGCGACGTGGCGGGGCACCTTGAAGTTCGCCATCCGCTCGCGGCTCCAGGCGATCAGCTCCTCGGCTTCGAGCACATGGTCCTGCTTGCGCACCACATAGGCCTTGCCGACCTCGCCCATCCGTTCGTCCGGCACGCCGGCCACCGCGACCTGCAGGATGGCGGGATGGGCGAGCAGCATCTTCTCGATCTCGGCCGGATAGCAATTGTAGCCGCCGACGATGAACATGTCCTTCTTGCGGTCGGTGATGCGCAGGTAGCCGGCCGCGTCGAGCACGCCGATGTCGCCGCTGTGGAGCCAGCCATCGGCGTCGATCGCCTGCGCCGTCGCTTCCGGATCGTCGAGATAGCCCCGCATCACGTTCATGCCGCGGATCACCACCTCGCCGGGCTGGCCGACCGGCACCGGCCGGTTGTCGTCGTCGACGCAGGCCAGCTCGACCCCTTCGATGGCACGGCCGCAGGACACGGCGACGATCTCCGGCGGGTCGCCCGGCCCGGTCATCGTCGCGGTGCCGCAGGTCTCGGTGAGGCCATAGCCGGTCAGCACGATCGGGATGCCGAGCTCGCGGCGCATCGCCTCGATCATCGACGGCGCAACCGAGGTGCCGCCGGTCACCGACACCCGCAGCGACTCCAGCATGCCGGGCTTCCGATCCGGCATGGCGAGCAATGTCTGGAAGAGCGGCGGCGGGCCGGGAAGGAAGGTTACCCGCTCGCGCTCGACGATGTCGAGCAGCAGCGGCATGTCGAGCGTTGCCATCGGCAGCACCGTGGCGCCAACCGACAGGCTCGGAATCCAGGCGCCCTTGTAGCCCGACGTGTGGAAGAGCGGCCAGAGGATCAGGAAACGGTCGCCGGCGGCCAGGGTCGTCGCCCGCCCCCATTGCTGCGCGGTGCGGATGGTCTGCCCGTGGGTGGTGACCGCGCCCTTGGGATTGCCGGTGGTGCCGCTGGTGAACATGATGTCGGAGACCGAATCCTCCGTCAGCGCGTCGATCCGGTTCCGGACCTCTGCGCGTGCGGGGACACCCGCAGCGCTGATGAAATCAGGCCAATTTCCCCCGACCCCGGCAGTGACGACACGTTCGAGGCTCGGAACGCCGAGGCCGGCGGTCAGCTCGCCATAGCGGACGCCGAGAAAGTCGTCGGCGGCCACCACCATCCGCACGCCCGCGCGCGCCAAGATGTAGCGGGCTTCCTCGGCCTTGTAGCGGGTGTTGAGCGGCACCAGGATTCCGCCGGCGGCGTGCAGGCCGAGACAGGCGACGATCCAGTCGAGCCCGTTCGGCAGCCAAAGGCCGACCCGGTCCCCGGGCTGCAGGCCCGCGGCGACGAAGGCGGCAGCAGCCTCTTCCATCTGCGCCGCAAGGTCGGCGAAGCTCAACCGCCGCGCGCCGTCCACCACCGCTTCCGCCGTGGGCCAGCGGTGGGCAGACGCCAGCGCGAGATGGGGAATGGTGAGCCGTTCGCTCATTGCGGATCGGTTGCCTTGCGGGCCTCGGTGATCGCGTTGCGCGCCAGCATCATGTTGAGCGACTCGCGGTCGAGCGACTGGACGAAGGTCTCGGATTCCGCCGCGTTGAGATTGGCCTTGGCATAGGCGACGCCGGCGGCGGGGAGCGCCGCGAGCCTGCTGGCGATGGCCATCGTCTCGGCTTCCAGCGCGTCGTCCGCGAACACCCGGTCGACGATGCCGAAGTCGAGCGCGGCCGCCGCGTCGCGGTGCTCGCCGAACAGGTAGAGCTGACGCGCCTTGGCCGTGCCGAGAATCCGCGACCAGAGCCAACTCCCGCCATAGTCGCCCGGCATGCCGAACTGGAGAAAAGCCGGCACGAACTTCGCCGAAGCGCCGGCGAACCGGAAATCGCAGGCGGCTGCGAGGCTCATGCCCGCCCCCGCGCAGGGGCCATTCACCATCGCGATGGTCGGCTTGGGCATTTCGTGGAGCCAGCGCGCCGCCTCGACGCAGCGCCGGAGCCAGCGGGTGCGATATTCGGTCGTGCCCTTCCGGCCCTTGTCGCCCTTCACGAGTTGGTCGGCGAGGGTGGAGATCGAGCGCGTATCACCGCCCGCGCAGAAGCCGCGGCCGGCGCCGGTCAGGATCACGCAGCGCACCGCGTCGTCCTCGGCGAGGCGCTGCAGCCGCCCGGGCAGGTCGCGCATCAGCTCCGCGTTTAGCGCATTGAGCGTGTCCGGCCGGTTGAGCGTCAGGATCGCGACCTGCCCCTCGATCCGATCGATCAGGACCTCTTCCAAATTCCTCTCCCCGCACGAAGGCGCGTTGACGCCCCTTTGTATATAGAGCTAACTCAAATGCAACAGCCGAGAGATTCGTGTCGAATGCGTGAAGCCTGGATCTGCGAGCCGCTCAGAACCCCCGTCGGTCGTTTCGGCGGAATGTTTCGCGACGTGCCGGCGCACACGCTCGGCGCGGCGGTGGTGACGGCGCTGCTGGCGCGGACCGGCCTTCCCGGCGAAGCGGTCGACGACCTCATCTTCGCGCAATGCTATCCAACCATGGACGCCCCCGCGCTTGGCCGTGTGGTCGGACTCGACGCCGGGCTTCCGGTCTCGGTTGGCGGGCTCCAGATCGACCGGCGCTGCGGCTCCGGGCTGCAGGCGGTGATCTATGCGACGATGCAGGTCGCGACCGGCGGCAGCGACATCGTCATCGCCGGCGGCGCGGAATCGATGAGCAACGCGCCTTTCTACACGACCGGATCGCGCTGGGGGATCAGGGGCGAGTCGCTGCGCTTCGACGACGCGCTGGCCCGCGGCCGGGTGACGGCGGGCGGCCGCAACTTTCCGATCCCAGGCGGCATGATCGAGACGGCGGAGACCCTGCGCCGCGACCATGCCATCCCGCGCGAGGAGCAGGACGCCTTCGCGGTCGAGTCGCATCGCCGCGCCGTCGCGGCGCAGCGGAGCGGCGCTTTCGCAGAAGAGATCGCTCCGGTCACAGTCACCGGCCGCAAGGGCGAAACGATCTTCGACACCGACGAACATCCCCGTCCCGATACCATGATCGAGGACCTCGCGCGCCTGCGCCCAATCATGGCGAAGGACCCGGACGCAACCGTGACTGCGGGCAATGCCAGCGGCCAGAATGACGGCGCCGCGGCTGTGATCGTCGCCACGCCGGAAGCGGCCGAGCGGCACGGCCTGCGGCCGTTCGCGCGCCTCGTCAGCTGGGCGGTGGCAGGGGTCGAGCCGGCACGCATGGGTATTGGCCCCGTCCCGGCGACGGCGCGGGCGCTCGACCGCGCCGGCCTCACGCTGGCCGACATCGACCTCATCGAGCTCAACGAGGCCTTCGCCGCCCAGGTGCTCGCCTGCACGCGCGAATGGCGCTTCGGCGCCGACGATTTCGCCCGGCTCAACGTCAACGGCTCGGGGATCTCGCTCGGCCATCCGGTCGGCGCGACCGGCGGGCGGATTCTCGCCACGCTGCTGCGCGAGATGGACCGCCGTCAGGCCCGCTACGGCCTCGAGACCATGTGCATCGGCGGCGGCCAGGGGCTCGCCGCCGTCTTCGAGCGCGTTGCGTGACGTACGAATAGAGCAAACTCTTTAAGGGAGACACCTATGTTGCGGACCCGCGTCACCGAGATGCTCGGCATCGACCATCCGATCGTCCAGGGCGGCATGATGTGGGTCGGCCGGGCCGGGCTGGTCGCGGCCGTGTCGAACGCCGGCGGGCTCGGCCTGCTGACCGCGCTCACCCAGCCGACGCCCGACGAGCTCAGGCGCGAGATCGACCGCTGCCGGACCATGACCGACAGGCCGTTCGGGGTGAACCTCACCATCCTCCCGTCGATGAACGCGCCCGATTATCCCGGCTATCGGCGCGCGATCATCGATAGCGGCATCAAGGTCGTGGAGACCGCGGGTCACCGGCCGCAGGAGCATGTCGAGGAATTCAAGGCGCATGGCATCGTCGTCATCCACAAATGCACCGCGGTGCGCCACGCCCTCTCGGCCGAGCGGATGGGCGTCGACATCATCTCGATCGACGGCTTCGAATGCGCCGGTCATCCGGGCGAGGACGATGTGCCCGGCCTCGTCCTGATCCCGGCGGCGGCGGACAAGGTGAAGGCGCCGATGCTCGCCTCGGGCGGGATCGGCGACGGGCGCGGCCTCGCCGCCGCGCTTGCGCTCGGCGCCGAGGGCATTAACATGGGCACCCGCTTCTGCGCGACGCAGGAGGCGCCGATCCACGAGCGGATCAAGCAGCTCATCGTCGAGAGCGACGAGCGCTCCACCCACCTCATCTTCCGTCAGTTCCGCAACACCGGACGGGTGTGCAAGACGCCCGTTTCCGACGAGGTCGTCCGCATCCTCCAGACACCCGGCGCCGAATTCGCCGACGTGCATGCGCTCGTCGCCGGCGCCAAAGGCCGCCAGGCGCTGGAGACGGGCGTGATCGACGAGGGCCTGGTGTGGACCGGCCAGGTCCAGGGCCTGATCCACGACATCCCCACCTGTCAGGAGCTGCTCGACACCATCGTCGGCGAGGCCGAGGCGATCATTGCCGGGAGGCTGGCAAGGATGGCAGGCCGGCAGCCGGAAGCGGTGGCGGCCTGAGTATTCAAACCCGTCATTGCGAGCGCAGCGAAGCAATCCAGTTAGCCTCTGACGCCGGCTGGATTGCCTCGTCGCTACGCTCCTCGCAATGACAGCTTTGGTTTGCTTCAGCGCCGAACGACCTCACCCTCTGTCGCGTAGACCAGCCTCCAGCTGCCGTCGTCGAGCGTCTGCACGCGCTCGCCACCGAAGCGGTAGGCGGGCTCGGCCGGCGCCGGCGCGAAGGAGATCACCGCGACGCCCGGTGGCGGCGGCAAGGCGCTCCAGATGCGCCGCGCCGCGCTGTCGATATCGAGCCGGTTGACGATATTGTCCTTGATCGCCCGCGCCCGCGGATAAAGCTCCGGATCCCAGTCGGCGAGCGCGCGCACCGGCGCCGTGTCGACCCCGCCCGGCCGCACCGCGACGACCCAGGGCCCCGCCCCGCGACTCTCGCGCTCGCGCGCCGCGACCTCGGCCCAATGCTCGATCGCGACCTTGCCGGCACAATAGGAAGCCAGCCCCTCGAGCGGCGACACCGCCGCCCCCGACGACAGCAGCACCAGTCCAGCGTCGAGCCCCGGCGGGCAGGCGTCGATGAACGCCTGACCAAGCACCAAAGGCGCGGCGACATTGGCGACGACGCTGTGCGCGTAGCGATCCGCCGGCACCTTGTGCAGCAGCCCCACGCCCTGCGAATAATAGGCGTTCTGGATGAAGATAGCCCGCTTGCCGGTGAAGCGCGCCAGCTCCTCGCGCAGGTGCCGCCGTACCGCGTCCCACGTCTCCGGCCGGGTCAGATCGAATTCCACGCTCTCGTAATCCGGATGCGGCCGACGCGAGAGATTGATGATCCGCGCCTCGCCGAACGGCTGGTTGCGGGCGAGGCCGAGCCCGATCCCCTCGGTCGCACCGGTGATCCAGAGGATCGTGTCAGCCATGCGCAGCCCCCTCCGGTACCAGCAATGCGGTCGTCTCCAGCACTGGCTCGCCGGCAATCGCCACCTGCACGTCAATCTGGGTGCCGCAGCCGGGGCAGTGGAAATGGCGGATGCGGAAGCGCTCGCTCCCGGGATAGCGCGCGGTCAACGTGAACCGCTCCCCCGCCGGCGCCTCGATGCACGGCAGCGACGCGAGGATCGGTGCGCCTTCGGCGCAGACGGCATGGCCGCAGCCCGCGCACACCACTTGCCCGTTTTCCGCATCGAGATGGGTCGAGAGACGCCGCCCGGCGCGCAGGCGATCCCGCGCCGCAGGCTCTCGCCCGCCAAGCCGCTCCCGGCGGCGCGCCCGGCGTAGCGCCTCCGTTGCCCCCGGATCGACAGCATCGTTCGCCACGACCACCGCATAGTCGCGCCGCGCACCCTCTTCCGAGACAAGGCCGTTCTCGACATCGGCCAGCACCAGCGCCGGATCGCGCTCGATCGGGTCGCCGAGACCGCCACCGCCCTGTGAGGAAGCAATCATCGTCTGTCCAAGGCGGACCTTCATGCCCTTGCCCGGCAGCGGCAACGGCGCATTGCCTGCCGCCGCTTCGACCGCGGCCCAGTCCGTCACTTCGCCGTCCGCGACGGCAATCCCGCTCGCCGAGCCCGGCTCGCCGCCGAGGATGCCGAGCGTCGCCGGATGTTGCAGACCCTGGGTCATCGAGGACAGCGCGATTGGATGGGCCGTGCGGTGTGATCGATAGGACCAGATCGTGCCCGCGCCACCGCGCTGGCGCCCGGGGCCGGCCCCGTCCACAAGCTCGCGCCGCGCGAGGTACAGCACCGGGAAAGCGGCTTCGTTGGTCTCGACGTTCGAAGGCAGCGCCCCCGGCGAGGTCGCCGTCCCCGCCACGTCGGCGCCGTCGCTGCCGCCGCTCGCGCCGCTGCCGCCGGTCAGTTCGTCGAGGAACAGGGTGTGAAACGGCCGCTCGTCGGCGTCGAAGCCGGAGATCGACATGCCGCCCGCCCCGGTCGATTGCGACGAGGCCATGGCGAAGCGCGCACCTTCCTCCGAGGCGTCGAGCATCCGCGCGATGCAGGCAGTGACGACGTTGCGGATCGCCTGAGCGCTCGTCCCCGTACTCATCGCCACGCCCGCCGGCCATTCGGCATGGATGATCGTGCCTGGCTTCGACCTGAGCTCGATTGCCCGCCAGATCGCCCCCGGTACCCAGGGCATGCCGTAACAGAGGTGCACGAGCAGAGCGGCCATGGTGAAATTGGCGAGCGCCGGATAGGCCGAGTTGATCGCGCCCGGCGCCTGCGCGTCGCTCTCGGAGAAATCGAGGATGAGCCGTTCGCCCCGCTTGGTCATGGTGAGGCGTACCGCGTAGATTGCGTTGAGCGTGTAATCATCCCCCTCGCGCCGCTCGTGCTGGAGATAGGCGATGTCGCGCCAGCACCCGTCCGGCAGCGCGGCGAGCCGGCGCCGGAACGCCGCCTCGGTCGAATCGACAAGCTGCGCCATCGCCTGCACCACAGTGTCGGCGCCATAATGCTCGGCCAGTTCTGCCACCCGCGCCGCCGCCGCCTGGTTGGCGGCGACCTGGCCCAGCAGATCGAGCGCGTTGAGCTCCGGCGTGCGGCTGCGGGCGAGGATGTCGCGCTCAATGTCGGCGCGCACCCGGCCGCCCTCGACCAGCCTGATCGGCGCGATCGGCAGCGGCTCGTCGAAGATCGAGCGCGCGGCCTGGTTGAACCCGCCGCCGACCGGCCCGCCGACATCCGCCTCGTGCACCGTGCAGCCCGACCAGGCGATCAGCCGCCCGTCGACGAAGATCGGCGCGACGATCGTCACGTCCGGCTGGTGCAGCGCGCCGATATAGGGATCGTTGGTGAGGAACTGGTCGCCTTCGTTTATCCCCGGATTGTCGCGGTAGCGGGCGAGGATGTCGGAGACGATGAGGTCGAGCGACGTCGACTGCACGACCACCGACTTGCTGCAGGCGACGACGGCGCCCTCGGCGGTCATCAAGGCGGTGTTGTAGTCCCCTGCCTCCGACGCGATCTGCGAGCCGGAGACGCGCACCAAAGTCTCGCCCGCATCGACGTTGATCGTTTCCAGCCGGTGGCGGATGATCTCAAGGTCGATCGCCGAAACGCTCATGCCCGTCCTCCCGCGCGCAACGGCACGACCTCGCCCGCCGGCATCGGCATCATGATGAGGTCCCCGCCCGCCGCCAATTCGATCTGCATGCCCGGATGGACGACGACCGTGGTTTGCTCGGATTCGACGAAGGCCGGCCCGGGCACGATCTGTCCGGCGCCGAGCGTCTCGATTGCATAGACCGGCACGTCGCGCGCCTCCCCCTCGAACCAGGCCCGGCGCTGGCGCAACGGCTGTGCCGACTGCATCGCGGGCTGCGTGGCCTGCGCCTGATTGCGTGCCGCCACGCGCGCTTCGGCCGCGACCGAGACGATCTCGACCAGCCCGGCCGAGCCGCTGGCGCCGCGCCCGACGATCGTCTCGTAACGCCGCCGGAACTCGGCCTCGGCTTCGGCGATCACCGCGTCTGTCAATGGACCTGGCGGGATCGGCACGTCGATGCGGTGGATCTGCCGCAGGAAACGCAGGCCCACCCGCCGCGCCATCGTCGGCCGCCCGTCGCTGTCGTCAAACTCGGCGCGCGCCGACTGTTCCAGCTCGCCCAGCGTCTCGACGAAGGCATCGAGGGGGAGCTTGAACAATTGCGGCGGCAGATCGCGCTCGCGCAGCACAGTGAGGTCGCTGCACACCGCGCCCCAGGCGGAGAATTCCGGGCCGAGATGCGGGATCACCGTCTCGCGCACGCCGAGGTCGGCGGCGTAGCGCCCGACATATTGCGGCGCGGCGCCGCCATAGCCGTAGAGCGCGAATCGGCGCGGGTCGTGCCCGCGCTGGACGGTGGTGCGGCGGATAAGATCGGCCATCTGGGCGCAGGCGACGTCGACGATGCCCTGCGCCGCCGCCTCGACGGACAGGCCGAGCTGATCGGCCAGCGCACCGACGACGCGGCGCGCCGCCTCCCGGTCGAGCGCGATCGCACTGCCCAGCCGCTCGACATAGCCGAGCACGACCGCGGCGTCGGTCAGCGTCGGACGCATGCCGCCGCGGCCGTAACAGGCGGGCCCAGGCATCGAGCCGGCGCTTTCCGGCCCGACCTTCAGCGTGCCGAGCACCGCGTCGACCGAGGCGATGCTGCCACCGCCGGTGCCGATCGAGGCGATGTCGATGACCGGAACGGCGAGCGCATGACGGTCGATACGCGGCCGGTTGGCGCGGGGCAGTTCGCCGTTCACGACGAGGCCGACGTCGAAGCTGGTGCCGCCGACGTCGGTCGCGATGACGTCGGGGTGGCCGAGTCGTTGGCCGAGCTCGCGTGCCGCCGTGATCCCGCCGACTGGGCCCGACTGGAGCAGGTGGACGGGCGTTCGCGCCATTGCCTCCGCCCGTCCGACGCCGCCGCCCATCGCCATCACCAGGAACTGGCCGGCAAAGCCCTCGGCACGGATCGCTGCCTCCAGCCGCGACAGATAATCGGCGGCGAGCGGCGCCACATAGGCGTTGAGCACCGCCGTCGCGGTCCGCTCATATTCGCCGATCTTCGGCGCGATCACGCTTGACAGGGTGACCGGAATGCCGGGTGCTTCCTCGCACGCCAATTCCGCCAGCCGCTGCTCGTGCATCGGATTCACCGGCGACCAGAGCAAGGCGACCGCCAGCGCCTCCGCGCGGTCCGCGACGAGGCGGCGGATCGCGTCGCGCGCCTGCGCCTCGTCGAGCGGTGTGACGATCTGCCCACGCGCGTCGATCCGCTCGCGAATGCCGACGATCCGGCGGCGCGGCACCAGCAGCTTGGGCTTGCGCCATTTGAGCGCATTGGTGATCTCGTCGTCGCTGAGGCCGTGCAGCTTGTTCGAGCGCGCGATCGGCAGGGTCGATTCGAATCCCATCGTCGTCAGCAGGCCGACCTTGGCGCCGCTGTCGGTGAGCAGCGCGTTGAGCCCCACCGTCGTGCCGTGCGACAGCAACGCCGCCTGCTTCAGCACCTCGCCGCGGGAGAGCCCCATCGCCTCCGCAGCCCGGCCGATCGAGGCCAGTACGCCCTCCATCAGCGCGCCATGGGTGGTGAGCGCCTTGCCGGCGAAGGTCGCGCCGTCCGCCGCGACGACCACCGTGTCGGTGAAGGTACCGCCGATGTCGGTGCCGATCAGGAAGGGCGGCGCGCCCGGCGCGGGAACCGCGGATTTGCTCATAGCCTCTCCAGAACCGCATTTCGAACGCGGAAACGCTATTGAGATAACTAAATTAGCGCATGTGTCAGTCAACCAATATCATCGAAGGAATGATAGATCAAAAGAACTTGCTCTATCTGGCGACCCGCTCCTATGCTCGCTTGGGAAAGGAAGGCCCATGGACCTGACCACGCCCTTCGCCGGCAAGGTCGCCCTGGTGACCGGCGCCGGCCATGGCATCGGCCGCGCCGAGGCGCTGGAGCTGGCCCGGCGCGGCGCCGCCGTCGTGGTCAACGATCTCCATCGCGGCGCGCCCACGGCCGCCGAGCAGGTCGTCGCCGAAATCCGCGCAGCCGGGGGCGAAGCGGTCGCGGCGCATGGCAGCGTGTCGCGGCCGGCGGAGGCCGAGGCGATCGTTACCACCGCCGTCGACAGGTTCGGCCGGCTCGACATCCTGGTCAACAATGCCGGCTTCGGCCGTGTCGCGCCGATCTGGGATATGGCGGACAAGGACTGGGAGGCGGTAATCGCCGTCAATCTCACCGGTACCTTCCTGATGGCGCGCGCGGCCGCCCGGGTGATGCGCCGTCAGCGCAGCGGCATGATCATCAACACTGCCTCGGAAGCAGCGACCGGCGACACCTATTTCAGCGCCTATATGGCGGCCAAGGCGGGCGTCATCGGCCTCACGCGCGGCATCGCGCGGGACCTTCTCCGCGACAATGTTCGCTGCAACGCCGTCTGCCCGCGCGCCTTCGACACCGCCCAGACCAATGTCGCCGCCTGGGAGAAATTGCAGCGCTTCAACGCCCGCTACGGCGTCGCGATGTGCGGACCGCACCCGATGGGGCCGATCCCCGGCACCGCGGCGGAGGTGGCGGCGATCGTCGCCTGGCTCTGCACCGACGATTGCGCCGACATGACCGGCCGCATCCTGATCGCCGGCTGCGGCGAGGTCGGCCTGT
Organism: Sphingosinicella sp. LHD-64; assembly: GCF_031157375.1. Classification (GTDB taxonomy): domain Bacteria; phylum Pseudomonadota; class Alphaproteobacteria; order Sphingomonadales; family Sphingomonadaceae; genus Allosphingosinicella. The sequence goes on along the minus strand of NZ_JAVIFV010000004.1, from coordinate 370,123 downwards.
GGGCCGAGCCGTGCCCGGTCTCCCCGCTGATCGACATGGACGGCTGGACGCTGGAGCGCTTGCACGCCGTCCGTCACCACCTGACCCGCGACCTCGCCAATCCGTTCCACGAGCTGCCCGAAGAGGCCTGGGCCGAGATCGACGAACGCTATCGCGACCGCATCGACAATGGCGCGGCGGCGGGCGCGAGCGGCTGATGCCCCTGCGCTTCGCCGCCAATCTCAGCTTCCTCTTTCCCGATCTGCCGTGGGAGCAGCGTTTCGCCGCGGCGGCTCGGAGCGGCTTTCCTGGTGTCGAGATGAATCCGCCGACACCCTATGATGTTCCCTCTGCTCGCTTCGCCGCCTTGCTGCGCGACGACGGGCTCACCTGCCCGCTCCTCGTCGGCCCGATCGGAACCGGCTCCGCACGTTTCGGCCATGCCTGCGTGCCCGGCGAGCGGGGAGGCTTCGGGGCCAGCGTCGTGACGATGCTCGACTATGCGGTCACGGCCGGCGTGCCACTTGTTCACGTCTCGGCGGGACTGGCGCCGGCAGGCGTGCCGCGCGCGGAAGTCGAGGCGGTCTATGTCGAGAATATCGCCTGGACCGCCGAACAGGCGGCATCGGCGGGCGTGCGACTCTGCATCGAGCCGGTCTGCGAGATGCGCACGCCCGGCTTCTTCCTCCAGACCACGACGCAAGCGCTCGATCTCATCGCCCGCACCGGCCGCTCGGATATCGGCCTTATCTTCGACGTCTTTCATGTCGAAATGCAGGAAGGGTCGGCGCTCGATAGGCTGCCCGTGCTCCTGCCCCATATCGCCCATGTCCAGGTGTCCGACACGCCTGACCGGCATATGCCGGGCACCGGCATGATCCCCTTCGCTGCGATCTTCGCCGGGCTCGAGACGGCCGGCTATGCAGGCTGGATCGGCTGCGAATATACGCCCGAGCCTGACAGCTCCGGCAACCTCGAATGGGCGCAGCGCTGGATGTCAGTATGACGGAAGCGGGGTCGAGGCATAGGCCGCGATCTTCCACTTGCCGTCCTGCTTCTCCCAGACGGAGAGGAACAGGGTCTCGACCACGCCGCGGCTTTCGTGGGTGATCCAGTCATATTCGATATACGAACGCCCGGTGAGCAACGCATAGCCGTCGCGCAGCCGCACAATCATGTCGCTGGCGCTGGTGTGCGGGGTCTTCACCACCTTTGCGGCGATCCGGGCGAGGAAAGTGGCACGGTCCTCGACCATGCCGTTGATATGGGCGTAGTGGAAGCTGTCCGCCATGCCCGCCGCGAGGGCGTCGACATCATCGTCCATGATCGCCTGGCGCCGGGCGCGCTCGGCAGCGATGATTTGGGCTTCGTCGGTGGTCTCGGTCATGGCCCCTCCAGCAGGCAACGCAATGCCGCGACCAGCGCCAACGGCCGGTCCAGCAGGATGTGATGGTCGGCGTCGGGAATTTCGATGAAGCGCGTGCCGGCGGGCGCGACCTCGCGCAGGTGCCCCGCGACCTCTACGTCGACCAGCCGCGAACATTCGCCGCGCAGCAGGGTGAGCGGTACCGTCAGTTGCCTGAGCCGCGCGCGGTGCACGTCATGCGCCACAGGAACGCCGCCGTCGGGATCGGTGCACCAGGTCCAGTGCATTCCGGTGTGACGCAGCGTCCGCCGCGCGACGAAATCAACCATGAACGGATAGGGGCAGTCCTGCGGCGGCGCGAGCAGGAAGCGGCCGAGCCCCTCCTCGAGCGAGGCGTAGCGCCGCAGCTTGCGCTCGCGCGGCCGCGCCGGCGGTCGCCCGGGCGGCGGCAGATAGAGGTCGATCAGGATCAGGCCGGCGAAGCGTTCGCCCCAGCGCTCCATCGCCAGCATCGCGGGCAGGCAGCCGAAGGAATGGGCCGCGACGAACGGGCGCCGCCCGCCCTCGAACAGCCCGCCCGCCTCGGCCGCCGCCATCAGCTCGTCGGCATGGAGGTCAATGGAATAGGCGTCCCGCCAGTCCGATCCGCCCATGCCGGAAAAGGAGAAGGCCGCGACCTGCCCGGCCGCCCGGACAAGCTGCGGCGCGGTCGGCCGCCACCAATCGGCATGGGCGCCAGCACCATGGACCAGCAGCAATCCCGGCCCGTCGTCGCCTTGCCAGGTCAGCAGCTCGATCGCCGCCCCCGCCACGTCGATGCGCCGCTCCACCGGCTGGTCCGCGATCGCGCGAACGAACCACGGATCGGCGCCGGGCGCTGCCACCGGTAGAGGGCGGCCATGCCAATCGATGGCCGGCTCGGCGGCAAGGACGGCGCTAGACAATCCCGTCCCGCCGCAATTCGTCCAGCTCCGCGTCGCTCAATCCCAGTTCGCCGGACAGGATGGCGCGAGTGTCCTGACCGACATCGGGCGGCGCGCGATAGGCGACGAGGAGCGGGCCGCTCGCCTTGATCGGATTCGCGATCAGCGGCAGTTCCCCCGTCGTCGAATGTCCGGCACTGACCCGCATGCCGCGCTCGCGGACCTGCGGATCGTCGAACACCTGCGCCATATTGTTGACCGGGTTCGACGGGATGCCGGCCTCGACCATGCGCCGATGCACCTCGGCGACGGGCAGGCCGCCGATCGTCTCGTCGAGCAGGCGCATGAGCTCGGGCCGGTGCTGGAGGCGCAGGCTGTTGGTCAGGAAGCGCGGGTCAGTGGCCAGCTCGGAGCGGCCGAGCGCCCGGCAGAAGCTCTCGTAGAGCGCCTGGCTGCCCGGTGCGATCATGATGTAGCCGTCGGCGCAGCGGAAGCCGCCGCCGGGCGCGCCGCCATTGGCCTGCGTGCCGACCAGCCCGGGAATCTGGCCCGAGGCGAGATAGTGGAGCCCAAACTGTCCGGCCAACGCGACGCCGACGTCCAGCAGGGCGATGTCGATAAATTGCCCGGCGCCGCCATTGGTCGCGCGATCGTAGAGCGCGGCCTGGATGGCCACGACGGCATAATTACCGGCGGTCATATCGACGATGCTCGGGCCGGCTTTCATCGGGCCGCCGCCGGGCTCGCTCTCCGGAAAGCCGGTGACGCTCATCATCCCCGATGCGGCCTGTACGATCGGATCGTAGCCGCCGCGGTCGCGATAGGGGCCGGTCTGGCCGTAGCCGGTGATCGAGCAGTAGATGAGACCCGGGTTGATCGCCTGCAAATCTTCATAGCCGAGCCCGTAGCGGGCGAGCGTGCCCACCTTGTAATTCTCGATCAGCACGTCGGCGGTCGCGACGAGTTTCTTGAGCAGCGCTTGTCCGCGGGACTCGGCAATGTTGAGCGTGATGGCGCGCTTGTTGCGGTTGGCGCTCTGGAACATGGCCGATCGGGTCGTGTCGCGGCCGTCATTGTCCTTGAAGAAGGGCGGGCCGAACAGCCGGCTGTCGTCGCCAACGCCCGGCCGTTCCACCTTGATGACGTCGGCGCCCATGTCGCCGAGCATCTGCGCCGCCCAGGGGCCGGCGAGGACGCGCGACAGATCGAGCACGCGCAGGCTGCGATAAGGTCCGCCGCTCATCTCAACATCCTCTGGTCAATATCCCTTGAACTCCGGCTTGCGCTTCTCGCGGAAGGCACGGCTGCCTTCCTGCGCATCCTCGGTCGCGCCGAGCCAGGCCTGCGCTTCCATTTCCTGCGAGAGCACGGTGTCGATATCGAGCGGCGCGCGGACGAGCAGCGCCTTGGTGGCACCGATCGCGGCGGTCGCCTTGGTCGCGAGCTGCTGCGCCCGCTCCATGGCGAGCTCGAGCCCGGTCTGCCCTTCCGCGAGCCATTCGACGATGCCCATCGCCTTCGCCTGCGGCGCCTTGATGACGTCGGCGAACATCACGACCTCGCGCACCACGCCCATGCTGACGCGCAGCGGCAGGCTCCACAGCAGGCCGATGTCGGGCATCACGCCGATCCGGCCATAGGCAGCGCAGAAGCTCGCATTCTCCCCCGCCGCGATGAAATCGCAGGCCGAGGCGAGGGCGAAGCCCGCGCCGAAGGCGGGCCCGTCCACCGCGGCGATCACCGGCTTGCTGTGGCCGGCGATGGCGCGCAGCAGCCGCTGCGGCCGCTTCATCAGCATGCGGACCTGCGGCCCGGTGAACGGCCCCGGATTGCTGATGTCGCCGCCGGCGCAGAAAGCGGGGCCGGCCCCGGTCAGGACGATGGCGCGGCACTCGCGGTCCTCGTCGAGCCGCGCGAACGCCTCGATCAGACCCTCGCGAATCTCCGGCACCAGCGCGTTGCGCTTGTCCGGCACGTTCATCGTGAGGACGACCACGCCGCCCTCGCGCCGCTCGAGCAGCGCGGGCTCTCCCGCCCCGCTCATTTGGTCGGCGCCGTCGAGATGCCGATCGAGCGCGTGCCGAACAGATTGCCGTTCATCAGCGCGCTCAGCTCCTCGGCCTTCCACGCCTTCTCGCCGGAGAACATCTCCTTCTCGACATGCCAGCCCTTCATCCAGGCGATGCGGTCGTAGACATTGTGGATGACCTGCCCCGTGACATGCTGCGCCTCGTCGCTGGCCAGCCAGGCGACGATCGGAGAGCTGTTGCCCGGGTCCATCCGGTCCCACGTTCCCTCGGGCAGCTCGTTGGTCTCGAAGGAGGGCGGAAAGCCGGGGATGGAGGAGGTGATCCGGGTCATGCCGCCGGGGCTGATGCAATTGGCGGTCACGCCATATTTGTAGAGTTCCATCGACAGGGTCAGCGTCAGTCCGACCAGCGCCGCCTTGGCGGTCGCATAGTTGGTCTGGCCGAAATTGCCGTAGAGGCCGGCGCCGGACGTGGTGTTGATGATCCGGCCCGCGCTCTTGCCCTTCGCCTGCGCCTGATCGCGCCAGACCTTCGCAGCGTGGTGCGACGTGGTCCAGCTCCCCTTCACATGGACGGCGATGACCCGGTCGAAATCCTCCTCGGTCATCTTCCAGACCGCCGCGTCACGGGCGATGCCGGCATTGTTGACGAGGATGTCGAGCCCGCCGAACGCGCTCATCGCCTGGCCGATCAGTTCGCCGGCCTCCTCTAGGCTGGAGACGTCGGCATAATTGGCGACCGCCTCGCCGCCGCGCTCCTGGATCAGCTTCACCGTGTCGTCGGCGGCATTGCCCCGGCCCTCGCCGCGGCTCGATCCGCCGAAATCGTTCACCACCACCTTGGCGCCCTGCTTCGCCAGCTCCAGACAGTGACCCCGCCCGATGCCGCGCCCGCCGCCGGTGACGATCGCGATCTTCCCTTCCAATATGCCCATCTCGGCTCTCTCCCGTTCAATCGAAATATTGGATGACCTGATCGGCGACGATCGCCGGGCGCTCCTGCCCTTCGACCTCGATCGTGCAGGTGTTGGTCACTCGGTAGGCGCCCTCGACGCGCTCGCACGATTTCAGCGTCTGGCGCTGGCGGATGCGCGCGCCGGATGGCGTCGGCCCGGTGAAGCGCAGCCTGTCGAACCCGTAGTTCAGCGCGCGCGAGAAATTGGTGACGCGGTAGATCAGCATCAGCGGCACCAGCGACATGACGAGATAGCCGTGCGCGATCGTCTTGCCGCCCGGCATCTTCTCTTTCGCGCGCTCGACATCGACGTGGATCCACTGCTTATCGCCGGTGAGCTCGGCGAACGCATCGATCTTGTCCTGGCCGACCGTAATCCAATCGCTGACCCCGATCTCCTCCCCGACGTGGGGGACGAGATCGGCGGCGGTATCGAACATCCTCAAGCCGGCTCTCCTTCCGGGGTGAACATCGGCACGGCAGGCCCGCTCTCGCTGGGCTTGAACACGACGCGCACGGGGAGCCCGCAGCGCAGGCTGTCGAAATCGCAATCGACGATATTGGTGATCATCCGCGGCCCCTCGGCGAGCTGGACGCTGGCCACCGCATAAGGGATCGGGGCGCGCCGCAGCACGGTGAAGGAATAGATTTCCCCCTTACCGGAGGCCTCGCGCCATTCCGTCCGCTCGCTCCGGCAGAAGGGGCAGAGCGCACGCGGATAATGGAAGGCCTCGCCGCAATTGGTGCAGGCCTTGATCAGCAGCCGCCCCTCATCGGCGGCGGCGAAATAGGCCTCGATCTCCGGATTGAGCTCCGGCGCCGGAACCTTGCGCTCGCTCATCTCGTACGCTCCAGGATCATCGTGCAGCTTCCACCGCGGCTGGTGATGAAGCCGCCGGTGCCGTGCGCGACGACGAGGTCGCAATTCGGCACCTGCACCTTGGGATGCGCCTCGCCGCGCACCTGGCGCACCGCCTCGACCAGCTTGGGAATGCCGCCGCGCCCGCCGGGATGGTTGTTGCACAAACCCCCGCCATCGGTGTTGACCGGCAGCTTGCCGACGCCCGAGATGAGGTTGCCGTCGGACACGAAGGCACCCCCCTTCCCCTTCTCGCAGAAGCCCAGATCCTCCAGTGTGATGATCACGGTCATCGTGAAGCTGTCGTAGACCGAGGCATATTTGATGTCGGCGTGCGTCACCCCGGCCTCGGCGAAGGCGCGCGCGGCGGAGTCGCGCCCGGCCGTCCAGGTGAAGCCGCTGCGGCCGCCGTCCTGATGCTTCAGCGCCTCGGCCGCGCCGCGGATGCGGATCATCGGCCGGTTGAGCGACCGGGCGATCTCTTCCCCGACGACCACGATCGCGCCGCCGCCATCGGTGTTGAGGCAGCAGTCGAGCCGCCGCAGCGGATCGGCGATCATCGGCGATTCAGATACCTCTTCTACCGTCACCACCTTCGGCAGCACCGCATTCGGGTTGTGCTGGGCATGGTGCGAGGCGGCGACTTTCACCCACGACATCTGCTCGCGGGTCGTGCCGAACTCGTGGATGTGGCGCTGCGCGGCCATCGCATAGATGGCGTGGGTGTTGATCCCGTAGGGCGCCTCGAAGGGCAGCTCGGGCGCGCCATATTGATCGGGCATCATCCGCTTCGGATCGCCGGTCAGCGATTTGCCGCCCATGGTGACCAGGGCCACGCGGCAACGGCCGGAGAGGATGGCCCGCGCCGCATGGCCCGCCATGACCAGCGGCGCCGAGCCGCCAGTCTCGGTATTGTCCAGGTGCCGGAGATGGGTGAGGCCCATATATTCGGCCATGCCGATGCCACCGAGCACGCCCGGCCCGTCGCGCGCGACGAAATAGGCGTCGACATCGTCGAAGGAGAGACCGGCGTCGGCGAGCGCACCTTTGGCCGATTCGCCGTGGATCTGGGCGACTGACTTGTCCTCAGCGCGCCGTGTCGGATGCTCAAACGCACCGACGATATAGGCATAGCCGCTCATGCCGCGCATCCCGAAGGGCCAGAATTCAAGCGCCCGTCTCCCGTTTTGCCACGATCTTAATGCAATCGTGTGCTGATTCTTGACCGAGGAAGGGCGGAGAGCCACTTCCGGCGAGTCACGCGAAGTATGGCACAGCTCCGACAATAGAGTAAATTCTTTTACGCAATCTTCTGTAAACTCATGTGATAACAATAGGATATGACTAGCCTATCGGTCGATCCCATATCCAATCAGCCCCATGCTCGCCCCGCGCCGAGGCCCATGCTGCGGAACATTGTTATGGACACGTGAGCATAGAGAGGGCAGATGCTCACGTCACCGGCAACGGCCGGGGCGAATCGGCCCATTATCGGGCCCTTCAGGAGAGGAACGGATGGGCGCCCGCATCTACCTGCACGAGGTCATCGACATCATCCTGTCGGGCCGGGCCAATTATTTCGATCATATGGTCAACGGCTATGTCGACTGGGGCGCCGACCGCGGCATGCGCATCTTCGGCATCTGGGGCACGCTCGGCAGCACGGCGCGCTGGCCCGAGGTCATCAACATCTGGGAATATGGCGACTGGGCCAATGTCGCGAGCATCTTCGCGCACGAGACGCGCGGCCATGACGGCATGCAGGATCCGGCGCTGAAGGAGTGGTGGCTGATCGCCCAGAAATATCGCAGCGGCGGCTTCGACCGGATCATGCAGGCGACCGACAGCTCGCCCGACGTCAACGATCTCGAGGCGCGCGGCATCGTCGGCAACGAAGTGTTCCGACACGAGATCGTCGGCCTGAAACCGGGCGAGGCGCAGAGCTTCCTCGAGCGTGTCGAGGGCGAATGGGCGCCGCACCTCAAGACGCTCGGCATCGAGCTGGCGGGGGCCTGGCGCACGCTGCTGCGCGACGACAGCGAGGCGATCCTCGTCTGGTCCTGCCCGACCTGGGAGAATTGGGCGACGGCCGAGGAGGAGATCGATCAGGGCGCCAAAGGAAAGGCGTGGCGCGAGGCGGTTCGCCCGGTCGTCACCAGCTTCAAGACCGATCTCATGGTCTCCGCCCCACGCTCGCCGACCAAGACAGGCCGGCAGCCGAGCAAGGCCGACAACGCCTGATCCTTAACCATGAAAGCAACCCGTCATTGCGAGGAGCGAAGCGACGAAGCAATCCAGACTGACTCGAAGGTTGCACTGGATTGCTTCGCTCCGCTCGCAATGACGGTTCATTTGGAATCGGGACAGGGCCCGAACACCTGACGAGGAACTTGATGACGTTCGATTCTCTCACCCCCGAAGACGCCCGCGCGCTGCTCGAAGCCAGCGACCGCGACATCGCCCGCATCCTGGGGCCGCGCACCGGCGTCGCCTTCGTCGGCTCGGCGCGGATGACGCCGGCGCAGCGGCGCCAGCTGGCCCGCTACGGCGACGTGAAGATGTTCATCGTCAACCCGAAGGGCGGTGACGCGGGCGATATTCAGGTGGTGCCGAGCGTGCTTGATCTGCCGGATGAGGTCGATCTGGTCGTGATCAAGGTCGGGCCCGCGGCGACGGCCAGGGTTATCGAGGAGTGCGGCACGCGCGGCATCCGCCAGGCGCTGATCTGGACCGACGGCTATACCGAGACGGGCGAGGAAGGCGCGACGATGGAGCGCGAACTCGCCGAGATCGCCCGCCGCACCGGCGTGCGCATCATCGGCCCCAACACCAACGACAATGCGTTCGAGCGCTATCCCAAACCCGTCAACCATCGCGGCGGCAAGATCGCGATGGTGACGCAGAGCGGCGCCAATGGCCGTTCGGTGGTCGAGGGCGTGACGATGGGGGCGGACTTCCACCGCTGGGTGACCACCGGCAACGAGGTCGACCTCGAGGTCGCCGACTTCATCCATCATTTCGCCGGGCTGGACGAAGTCGCGGTCATCGCGCTCTATGTCGAAGGCTTCAAGTCGCCGGAGAAGCTGCGCATCGCCCTCGACCGCGCCATCCGCGCCGGCAAGCCGGTGGTCGCGATCAAGATGGGCGCGACCGAGCGCGGCGCGAAGGCGGCCGCCTCGCACACCGGCCATCTCACCGGTGCCGATGCGGTCGTGAACGGCCTGTTCCGCCAATATGGCGTGGTCCGCGTCCACGATGTCGACGAGCTCCTCGAATATGCGAACCTGTTCTCGAAGTTGCCGCTCGATGCCGGCTCGCGCTGTGCGATGTACACCATCTCCGGCGGCACTGCGGCTTTGATGGCCGAGCATGCCGACGTCAGCGGGCTCGCCATGCCGGAAAACCCGCCGGCACTGCGCGAAGCGATCTACCAGCACATCCCGCGCAACGTCAGCGTGGTGAACCCGGTCGACAATGGCGGCGTCTTCGTGATGACGAACCCGCCGGAAACGCGCCAGGCGGTGATCGACCTGATCGTCTCCAATCCCGAGGTCGACCTCGTCCTGTTCGGCATGAACGCCGCCTACGGCCCGCTCTCGGACCGGATGGCGGAAGACATCCTCGCCGTCGCGCCGTCCTGTGAGAAGCCGATCATCGGAATCTGGACGTCGATCATCACCGACACGCAGGGCTATCGCGACCTCGTCGCCTCCGGCGTCCCCTTCTTCCGCTCGTTCGGCAAGTGCATGCGCGCGCTCGGCGCCCGCAAGCGGTACATCGAGCGGCGCGCGCGCTATCAGCGTGCCGACACACCGGTCCGCCCGCTGTCCGAGGCGTCCCGCGCCGCACTTGCGCGCGGTGGCGTACTCGGCGCCGCCGAAGCGGCGGAGTTGCTCTACAGCGCGGGGATCACGCTGGCAGGCGAAAAGCTTGTCCAGACGCCGGACGAAGCCGCCACCGCGGCCGAGGCGATGGGTTTTCCGGTCGTGCTCAAGCTCATGTCGCCCGATATCCCGCACAAGACCGACAAGGGTCTGGTCAAGCTGGGTGTCGGCTCTGCGGACGAGGTTCGCGCAGTGGCTGCCGACCTGCTGGCGCGCGGTCGCCAATATGCCGGCGGCGGCACGATCGACGGCGTCCTCGTCCAGGAGCAGATCCCGCAGGGCGTCGAGATGATCGTCGGCCTGACCCAGGACCCGCAATTCGGCCCGTCGCTGACGATCGGCGCCGGCGGCATCCATGCCGAGGTGATGCAGGACGCCGCCACCGCGCCGCTCCCGGTCACCGAGGACGACGTCCGTGAGATGATTGCGACTTTGCGCCTGGCGCCGCTGCTCGACGGCGTGCGCGGGGCGAAGCCGGCGGACAGGGAGGCGTTCGTGCGCCTCGCTCTGGCCGTCGGCGAGCTCGGCCGGTCGTGCAAGGGGGCGCTGGCCGAGCTCGACCTCAACCCGGTGGTTGTGCTGCCCGATCGCGCCGTCGCAGTCGATGCGCTGGTCGTCGGCGCGGGCGGCGACGCCCCCGCCCTCTCCGCCGCGGCGGAATGACCGGCACGATCGTCTGGATCAGCGGCGCGACCGAGGGGATCGGCCTCGGCCTCGCCCGTAATGTACCCTGGCCCGGCGCGCGCATCATCAATCTCTCGCGCCGGCCGCATCCGGATCATGAGACGGTGCAGGTCGATCTTACCGATCCCGCGTCGTGGGAGCGGGCGCGGGAGAGCTTCCGGCGCGAGCTGGACGGTTTCATCGGCCGCGCCGTCTTCATCCACAACGCCTATTATTCCGCTGCGGTCGGCATGGTCGGCAAGGTCGACCAACGCGAATATGAAAAGAGCCTGCTCGCCAATGTCGCCGCGCCGCTGGCGCTTGGCGACGCCTTCATCCGCGCCTTCCCGGAGGGCGTGGAAGGCGGCCTCGTCATGATGTCCTCGGGCTCCGCGATCGTGCCGCTGGAGGGCCTTGCCAGCTACTGCGCCGCGAAGGTCGGCGTCGAGCATTGGGTCGAGGTCGTCCAGCGCGAGCTGGCCGGGCGCAAGGGGCCCTGGGTGGTGGCCGTCCGCCCCGGCGCGATCGACACCGAGCCGGCGCGCGCCGCCGCCCGGCTCGACCCCAGCGTCTACCCCCGCGCCGGCAAGGTCGCCGCGGGCAAGCGCCTCGATATCGACAGCGCAGGCAAGCGCATCTGGGCCGAACTGCCCCCCGCGCCCGGCATCGCCGTCATCGCCTACGAAGCCGCGCCGGAAGGGGCTGACGCCCGCTTTGGCGGCCGCACCCGGCTCGTCCCCGAAGAAGACTGGCACCGCGCGATCGCCTGATCAGTCAGGCGTCCGTCAGCCTGAAGGTATAGAGGTTGATCTCCTCGCTCGCCCGGGTGAACGCCACTTCAACCGGCGCATCGACCGCCAGGCGCTCGGTCGGAGCGTCTACGAGGCGGGTTAGCATCAGTGGTCCCTCCTCCAGCTCGACCACCGCGAGCACATAGGGGATCTCGAACCCCGCCAGCGGCGCGCGGTACACGATCGTGTAGCTGTAGAGTTTCCCGCGTCCGCTTACCTCAGTCCAGGTGAAGGGTTCGACGAGGCAATTCGTGCACAGTATCTGAGGGGTCCAGCGATGATGGCCGCAGGCGTCGCAACGCTGGAGGACGAGGCGACCCTCGTTCGCCGCGGCCCAGAAGGGCCGGGAGAGCTCGGTCGGTTGGGGCAGCGGAATGCCGGTCATGGCGGTCATGTCTCAGTCCTTCGCCAGGATCGTGAAGGCGTGGCGCGCGTCGGTGAGCGGGCCGCAGCCGACGGAGAGCCTGGGCTCGCGCACCTTGCGGCAGATCGTCCGGTCATAGGTGTGCACGCCCTCGCGCCAGCCGGGGCAGAGATCCTCCACCTCGTTCCGGTACTGCTTCACCACCTCGATCTGCTTGAAATTGTAGGGGATCATGTTGTGGCTGTAGGCGAGGTTGCCGCCATCCAGGCTGGAGGGGTGCGCACCGTCGGGCCGGATCGCATCCGGCACATAGGCGCCGCCTTCGCCGGGCTCGCAGAAGCCCAAAGTCTCGAACTGGACGATGGGCCCATGCGCGAAATGATCGTAGCACATGACGATGTCGACATCGTCGTGGCGCACCCCAGCCTGCGCGAAGCCGTCGATCATCAGCTGCCGCGTGCCGAGCATCCTGAGCGACGGCGCCTCGAAATAGGAGTTGCCGTGCGTCTCGGCCGCGCCGCCCAGCACCCAGACCGGCGGATGGCGGCAATCCTTCGCCCGCTCGGCCGACGTGACGACGATGCAGCTCGCCCCGTCATTGACCAGGGAGCACATCGGCTGGGTGAGCGGATCGGCGATCATCCGTCCGTTCAGGATGCGCTCGACCGTCTGCACCTCCTCGCCGAAGCGCACCGCCTGCGGATTGATCGAGGCATTGTGGTGGCTGTTCGCCGCGATCTCCGCCATCTGCTCGATGGTCGTGCCGAACTCGTGCATGTGTCGGCGCGCCATGATCGCGTACTGGGCCGGCGTCATCGAACCGGTCCATTCGGTGAACTCGAAGGTCGGGCGCGTATAGGTCGCCATGTCGCCGGCCAAGGACTGAGCGCCAGCCGCCGGAATGATCACGACCTTGGCGATCCCCGCCCGGATTGCCGCGCCGGCCAGCAGCACTGCCTTGGCGCCGGAGGTCTGTGCGGTCACCGCGACCGGATGGCCGAACTGCTCGGCGATCGCCCCGTCGTCGAAGCCGCGCCCGTTCCCCGCCGGGAAGATATAGGAAATGTAGCCGTCGACCTCGGAAAGCGGGATGCCGGCATCGTCGAGCGCGCCGCGAATCGATTCCATCATCATCGAGACGATTGTGCGTCCCGACTTCTTCTGCTGGCGCGTCGCATGCACACCGACGATCGCGATGTCGCGCCCGCCATTCACCCTGCGCGTCCTGCTGGCTGCATGTCGATCCTCTCCGATTCTGGTTGTCGCTATACTGCACACGTTTCCAGACACGGCAAGAGGTCATGTCATACTTGTAAAGCAGCCCGCAGTCATCTCTGTCGGTCGCATCCTGCAAACGTATGCGGTTGATTCCCCGAATGCAGCGCGTTACGCTCAACCCAAATCAGAACGAGCCGTCAGGAGTGGATCGATGCAGCAGGTCAGGGACTACAAGCGGATCACCGTCGCGCCGGTCGGCGGCGTGATCGGGGCCGAAATCGGCGGCGTCGATCTGGGGAAGCTCGACGATGAGACTTTCGCCGAGATCCGCCAGGCCTTCGCCGACCATCTCGTCATTTTCTTCAAGGACCAGCGGCTCGAGGCGCTCGATTTCCAGGCGTTCGGCGCCCGGTTCGGCGAGCTGTCGATCACCTCCTATGTCCCGCCGCTGCCGGGCACGACCCACATCCAGCACTTCATGCGCGAGGCCTCGCACAAATGGGGCGACCGCAATTTCGGGGACAACTGGCACCAGGACCAGACGATCCGCGATCGGCCGAACAGCATCTCGGGCCTCTATTCGGTCGATTCGCCCCCGCAGGGCGGCGACACGATGTTCTCCAGCCTCTACGCCGCGTTCGAGACGCTTTCGCCGGCGCTCCAGGATATCTGCGGGCAACTCACCCTCGTCCACTGTGCCACCGGCCTCTACGGCCCCGACGGCCTGGGCGGTCGCGGCGTCAAGAAGGCGATCGACCGGCCGAAATTCACCCTGACCGACGAGCAGGTCCGTGAGCATCTCGCCAAGGAGACACTGCACCCGCTGATCGTCGTCCACCCGGTCACCGGCCGGAAGCTCCTGCTGATCTCGGGGCCATATGCGACGCGCTTCGACGGCATGACCGAGGACGAAAGCCAGCCGCTGATCCAGTATCTCTATCAACACGCCCAACGCCCCGAATTCGTCACCCGCTGGCGCTGGCAGCCCGGCCAGGTCGCGGTCTGGGACAATTGGGCCTGCATGCATTTCGGCGTCCAGGACTATGCCGGCATGCGCCGCGAAATGTACCGCTTCGAAGTCGAGGGCACAGTGCCCGTGGGCCCAGCCCGGCGCGAGCGGATGCTGCAGGCGGCGGAGTAAACCTCTCACCGTCATGCTGAACTTGTTTCAGCATCCAGCTCTCCAACGCACGAGCGGCGACCAACTGGACCCTGAAACAAGTTCAGGGTGACGGGTTTGCCCCGGACCTTAGTCTCCAGCCCGCGGCGGCGCCGTCGTCTCCCTGAGGATCAGGAACGGCTCCAGCTCCAGCGAGGTCTGCGGCTCGAGCGGGCTCCCCGTCTCGCGCGCCTCGATCTGGCGCAGCAGCATCGAGATCGCCGCCTCGGCACTCTCGGACAGCGACAGGCCGACGGTGGACAGGCCCGGCGTCATCAGCTTGAACCAGCCGGGATCGCCGAAGCCGATGATCGAGACATGGCCCGGCACGTCGACATCTTCGCGCCGCAGTGATTCCAGCCCGCCTTCGGTCAGGTCCGCACTGCCGTAGACGATCGCGGTCGGCGCCCGTGCGCCCCGCAGCAACGCGGCGGTGGTCGACCGCGCATATTCGATCGTCCCGCCGCCGGGATGGAACAGCGCCGGCTCGACCTTCAGCCCGCGCTGCGCCAGCGCTCCGGTGAACCCGTCCGCACGCGCCGCGCCGTTGCTGAGGGCGGTCGAAAGTCCGACATAGGCAATCCGCCGGTGCCCCAGATCGGCGAGATGGCGCACCGCATTGGCGATCCCCCGGGCCCCGTCGATCGCGACGCTGGGCGCGGCGATCGCCGGATGGCTGCGCGAGAACTGGACCACCGGCATCGCCGCCATCAGCAGCGCCGTCTTGGAGAGCACGCCTGGCGTCGGCACGACGATGAGTCCGGTCGCCCGGCTCTCGCGCAGCGCCTCGACATGCCTGAGCTCGGCCTCCGGATCGTCCTCTGTGACGCACAGCACAAGCTGGTATCCGGCCCGCGCGCAGCGCGCGGCGAGCACCTTGATCATCACCGCAAAGAGCTGGTTCATCACATCCGGCACCAGCATGCCGATAAGTCGGGCATGGGCCTGGCGAAGCGTCCGCGCGCCGGCATGGGCGACATAGCCCAGCTCCATCGCGGTGCGGCGCACCCTCTCCTTCATGTCCGCGCTGATATGGCTGTGATCGTTGAGCGCGCGCGATACGGTCGAATGCGAGACGCCGAGCGCCGAGGCGATATGCTTGATCGTCACCGGCCCGCCCGCGAATGCGCGCGCGCTCTCCCGCTTTCCACCTCGCTTTGTCGGCTTGCCCCTCGACATGCCGGCAGCATGTGCGTCCCTGCCCCCCGATTCAACCCTGCCGCCGAGAGCGATGCGAGCGCGGCCGGCAGCCTGCTTTGCGATCCTTCTCCGAATGAGATGCCTGAATTTGAGGTTTCAACTGATCTAGGGGCTTCCCAAGCTAATAAACACGCAATAGAGTAAACTTTGACTGGAAAAATCCAGCGCCCATCGGAGGGGAGGGTTTGGAATGGCCAACACATCGCGCATCGCTATCGCAATCAGTACCTTAGGCGGTCTCGTCTGGAGCGGGCCGACGCTTGCCCAGGCGGAAGACTCACCTGCATCGACCGAAGGTACGACCCGTCTGGCGATCGCCGCCGGGCAGAATCCCGCCCCCGCATCGCGCGCGACTGCGCCGGAAGAGGACGAGATCGTCGTGACCGCCCAGCGTCGCGAGGAGCGCCTCTCCGACGTGCCGATTTCCGTCTCCGTCCTCGGTGGCGACACGCTCCAGCAGAACGTCATCGTCAGCACCAACGACCTCACCGTCGCCGTGCCGGGTCTCAACTGGGGCCGCTCGACCAATTTCAGCCAGCCGACGATCCGCGGCGTCGGCAGCCGCAATGCTTCGGCAGGCGATGAGCCCAACGTCGCGACCTTCGTCGACGGCGTCTACCTCCCCGACATGACCGGCACCCTGTTCGAACTGTCCAACATCGAGCGGATCGAGGTGCTGCGCGGGCCGCAGGGCACATTGTTCGGCCGCAACGCCACCGGCGGCGCGATCAATGTCGTCACCCGCCGGCCGACCCGTGAGCTCGAGGGCTCGATCGCGGCCACGGTCGGCGAGTTCGGTTACTACCGTCTCGGCGGCTATATCAGCGGCCCGATCGCCGGCGACGTGATCACCGCCAGCCTGACCGCCGTCCATTATGACGACGACGGCTATGTCGAGAACATCTTCAACGGCGAGACCCAGGGCTCGTCCGGCGGCACCGCGTTCCGCGCCCGCGTCCGCTTCGAGCCGGCCGACGATATCAGCTTCGAGGTCAATGGCTTCCATTCGAAGTCGAACAACAACGTGCTGATTTCGGGTTATGCGATCAACGGCAACACCCAGGCGCGCAACTCGATCCCCGGCGGGCCGAACGCGGGCGCGTTGAATCCCACCGGCATTCCGGCCGATCGGGTCATCGCCGACGAACCGTTCACCACCGCGACATTCAGCACACCCTTCGGCCGCACCCGCCAGCGCTTCATCGACATGCACATGGATTGGGACATCGGCTTCGCGACGCTGACCGGCACCGCGAGCTGGGGCGATACGCAGACAACCACATTGAGCTGGACCGACGTCTCGCCGATCCGGTTGTCGCAGACCGAGTACAGCACGTTCAACGATTTCAGCAACCAGGAGCTGGTGCTGACGAGCAATCCGGGCCGGTTCGGGCGCTTCGAATGGCTGCTCGGCCTCACCCGCTTCCAGTCCGACGCCCAATTCAACCCGCTGGTCTCGACCGGCCGCAACGCGACCACCGGCGCCTTCCTCCCGACCCGCACCATCTACGGCCAGAACACCCGCGCGTTCGCGGTGTTCGGCGAGGTGACCTGGCAAGCGGTCGATAACCTCTTCTTCACCGGCGGCCTGCGCTACAACCGCGACGACAAGGATGCGTTCAATCTGAACGCGCTCACCAGTGTCAGGACCGAGGGCGAGGCGCGGTTCGAGAACGTGTCGCCGCGTGGCGTCGTGCGCTGGGAATTCGCGCCGAGCTCGAACGTCTATCTGTCCTACACGCGCGGCTTCAAGAGCGGCACCTTCAACGCCGTTGCCGCCGCCGGCACCCAGCTCCCGGCCGAGCCGGAGATCGTCGATGCCTATGAGCTCGGCGTCAAAACCCGGCTCGCCCGCGGAATCACGCTGGAGGCGGCTGCCTTCCGTTACAATTATCAGGATCTCCAGGTCAGCACGCCCGTCGTCATCAACGGCGTGTCGGCGACGACGGTGCAGAATGCCGGCGAGGCCCGGATCAACGGCTTCGAGGCCTCGCTCAACGCGCAGGTCACGCGCAACCTGTCGTTCAACGCCGCCGTCACCCTGCTCGACAGCGAGCTCCGCGACTTCCCCAACGCCTCGGTGCAGGTGCCGCGCTCGGTGGGCGGCGTGCCGACGAACAATGGCAACGTGAACGTGGTCGTCGACGTCAGCGGCAACGAGCTGATCCGCGCGCCCGACTGGACCTTCTCGCTCGGCGCGACTTACCGGCACGAACTGTTCGGCGGCGAGATGACCTACAACGCTACCGCCTTTTTCAGCTCGAGCTATTTCTTCGATCTGACGAACCGACTGTCCCAGCCGTCCTACGAGGTTGTGAACGCCTCGATCACCTGGCGTGAGGGCCCGGATCGCGGCTTCTACGCCTCGGTGTTCGCACAGAATCTCACCGATCAGACCTATGCCGCCGGCTTCATCATCTCGAGCTTCATCGACGGCACCCAGGCCAACAAGCCGCGCTGGTTCGGCGCCACCGTCGGCTTCAATTTCTGATCGGGCAAGGAAGCGTAGACCCGGGCCATGATCGAACGCCGGCGGCAGCCCGTTCCCGGCGATCTTCCTCCCGACATCGCCGAGATGGTGGGGAAGGTGGCGATGGTGATGGCGCCGGCAGTCACCGCCGATCGCACCCAGATGACGGCCTTCCTGAGCGCGGTCGAGGATGGCAATCCCCTGCTCTGGGACGAGGGCGTCGCGGACGAGCTGGCGGGGGAGACGGTCGCGCCCCCCGCCATGCTGTCGACCTTCATGCGGCCGGGGCGGTGGCTGCCCGACGGGCAGGCGCCGCTGCGGGCGATGGAGTTGCACTACCAGCTCAAGGAGCGGTTCGGGCTGGCGCTGGCGATCGTCGGCGATTCGGAAGTCGCGATGTTCGATCCCGTGCGGCCCGGCGACCGCGTCATCACCGAGATCGTGCTCGACGAGATTGGCCCCGAAATCACGAACCGGCTCGGCACCGGGCGCAAATGGACGCTGCTCCTGCGTTATCTGCGCGAGTGCGACGGCGCCCTGCTGGGCACCGAGGGCATTCGCTTCTTCAGCTATAATCGACCGTCATGATGCGTCCGGCAGGCACGCCCCCGATCGTCGGAACCGCCTTGCCGACCCGCACCGTCGTGATCTCCCCGGTGCACATCGTTGCCGGGGCGATCGCAACGCGCGACTGGCGGCCGCAGCATCACGACCGCCAGCAATGTGTCGAAGTCTATGGCCTGCCCGACATCATCATGAACACGCCGACCCAGGCCGGCTGGATCGCGTCCTATGCGACCTTGTGGAGCGGGCCGCCCGGCCGGGTCGCGCGGATCGGCTTCCAGATGCGGCGGCCGATCATCCCGGGGCTCGACCTCACCTTCTCCGGCACGATCGAGGCGGCCCGGGAAGGCGAGGCGTGCTGGTGGACGCGGCTCGCGATTGCGCTGACGGACGGTGACGGCATTGTCCGCACCGAATCGCGCGCGCTGATCGCCTTGCCGCGCGCCGGCGGACCGCAACCCTGGCGCCTGCGCGGCGCCGACTTTCCTGTGCCCTCGTGGGATCTGGCCGAACTCCGGGAGCCGGTCGCATGAGCGCGCCGCGTCCGCTGGACGGGGTCCGCATCCTCGCGCTCGAGCAGCTTCAGTCGCTTCCGGTCGGCACGCAGATGCTGTCGCGTCTCGGCGCGGAGGTGGTGCGGGTCGAGCCGCCCGGCACGGGCGAGGCCGGCCGCGGCGCGCTTCCGACGATGAAGGACCGCGACGGGCGGCCGGCCGGCGCGACCTTTCTGCGCTACGCGCTCGGCAAGCGCAGCATCGCCATCGATTTCACCAGCCCCCGCGGCCGGGACCTGATCCTGGGCCTCGCGCCGCATTTCGACGTCGCCTGCGAGAATCTCGGGCCGGGGCGGGCCGACCGCTTCGGGATCGGGTACGAGCAGATGTCCGCGGTCGCGCCGCGGCTCATCTACGCCTCGATCTCGGGCTTCGGAACCGGCGCTTCCCCCTATGCGGACTGGCCGGCTTATGCCGGCGTGGTCGAGGCGATGTCCGGCACCTATGAATATGCGCGGCTGCCGCACGAGCCGCCGGTGATCGGGCCGATGTGCGGGATGGGGGACACGGTCGCCGGGCTCAATGCGGTGATCGGCATATTCGCAGCATTGCGCCACCGCGAGAGGACGGGTGCGGGCCAGTTCATCGACATCGCCATGTATGACGGGGTGGTCCACGTCTGCGACCTCATCCCGAACTACTGGTCGATGGGCGTGCGCCGGGAGACGGACGAGCCCCGCCGCCTGCCAGGCCTGTTCAAGGGTTTCCAGGCCAAGGACGGGTGGTTCATCGTCACCATCGTCCGCCGCCACCAGTTCGAACGGTTCGCGCGGACGGTCGGCCGAAGCGAATGGCTGGTCGATCCCGCGCTGGAAGGATCCTGGGACTGGGAGGACCGGGCGGAAGATGTGATCCGGCCAGCCGTCGAGGCCTGGGCCGCGCGCCTCAGCAAGACCGAGGCTGCGGCGGCCCTCGCGGAGGCCGGGGTTGCCGCTGGTCCCTGTCACACCGCCGCCGACGTTTCCAACGACCCGCATGTCCGCGCGCGCTCGATGCTCGTCGAGGTGCCGCGGCCCGACGGCGGCGCGCCGGTGCTCGTCGCCGGCAATCCGGTCAAAATGTCGGCCGTTCCTGAGGACGATCGCACGGACACGCCTTTGCTCGGGGAGCATACCGACATGATCCTGCAGGGCGCGCTCGGTCTTCGCGACGATGAACTTGCCACGCTGCGCCGGGACGGCGTGATCTGGTGATGGACTGCCATTCAAAAAGGCGGAGGATTGTTGCCAATTCTAAGACACATCCGACTCCGCCCGACTGGATTGCTTCGCTGCGCTCGCGATGACGGGAAGTGCCGGGCGACTATTCCTTTCGCGCGCTCGCCAAATTCACCGCGACGGCGCCGCGCACCAACGCCTTGAGCGCCGCCTCGTCCACCGTCTCGCCTTCGCGGACGTCGATCGCGCGGCGCGTGTTGCCGTCCAGGCTGGAGTTGAACAGGCCCTTGGGGTCGTCGAGCCGGGCGCCGTTCGCGAAGGTCAGCTTGACCTTGTCCTTGTAGATCTCGCCGGTGCAGATCATGCCGTCATGCTCCCACACCGGTACCCCTGACGGGTTGGAGGGCTTGCGCCACTTTACCTCTTCGACGACGTCGGGATCGGCCGCCCGGATCGCCGCGCGCAGCCGCGCCAGCGTCTCACCCCGCCAGCCGCCCAGCGCCGCGATCTTTGCATCAATGAGGTCCGAGGCTGTCTCCGTCACATCTTTTCCCCTGGCAGTTGGCTGGCCTGCTTCACCCAATCGGCGAACCGGTCCTCGTCGATCCCCTCATCCTCCTGGATATGGTAGTAGCGAATGTCCTTGTGCTTGGACCCGACCGGCGGCACCGGCTCGAGCGATGCGCCGCGATGGAACGCCACTTTGATGTAGCGGTCGAAGCAGTGATAGCTCAGGAACCAGCCCTCGTCGTCCGGTGCGCCGTAGAGCGGCGAGTTCCACTTGACCGCCTTGCGCACGGCCGGGACGGTGCGTTCGATGACCGCATCGATCCGCCGCCCGACCGCGCTCTTCCAGCCCGGCATCGCGGCGATATAGGCCTGCACCGGCGCGTCGCCATAGCCCTTCGGAATCTGCGGATTGCCACCCGAGAGCAGCACCGGCTTCCCGTCGGCCGGCTTGGGCAGAGGTTTCTTGGACTTCATATACTCACTCCGGCACGCCCGCGCGTTGCGCCTTGCGCCATTTGACGGTGTAGGGGAGCACGAACATGTAAAGGCCCGTCGGCAGCAGCAGGAAGAGCGGGATCAGCACCAGCAGATAGACCCAGAAGGCCGGCTGCGTACCTTGCATCGCGACGGCGAGGTTGACGATGAAGCCCAGGGTGAAGGCCACGGCCATCCAGCGGTGAAACTGCCGTATCCAGACGTTCCAGTTCATGCGCGCCCTCCTTGTGTTCTGCGCTCCGATCGTTGGCCGGGATCGCGGCCTGCCGGAGCTAGAGCGGCCTTAGCACGAACCGTCCGTAGGCAATAAACGCGCAGACGGCCGCCACGACGAGCCAATAGATCATCGGGCCATAGGTCCCGTCGCCGGAACGCAGATGCAGGGCGCAGAAGATCAGCATTTCCGCGGCGATGCAGACCGCGGCGATCGGCGCCAGGATAGCCAGCGGCTTGCTGAATAGCGGGAGGATGAGGGCTAGGCTGCACAGCAGCTCGAAGGCGCTCATCCCCAGCCAGACGCCGTGCGGAATCGCGTTCAGGGACGGCACCGTTTGCTCGGAATTGGAGACCTTCCACACGGCGCCCACCGCGGTGTGGAGAGCGAGAAGGATTTGAAGGACCCACAAGAGAATGTTCATCATCATCTCCCTTCGTGTCGGTGGACATGCTGCACGCCGCCATCGGCTTGTCGAGGTGGCTTGGTGTCGTGCGGTGGCGTCTCAGCCCAGACCCGCCACGACCTTCTCTAGGTTCGCGAGATGCTCGCGCCACCCGGCCTTGGCGCCGTGGAATGCCTGCTTCTGGTCGGGCCGGAAGCCCACCTGCTCCATGCGCAGCAGCGTCCCCGTCGCCGTGAGCACGAGCGTGAAGGTCACCACGCTCTCCAGCGCGTAGGCCGGGTCCTCATGCGCATAGTTCCAGCTGTAGGACAGCCGCTCGTGCGGCTCGACGGCGAGCATCTCGCAATCCACGCCGCCCCAATCGCTGCTGAAGCTGAACCGCTGCCCCACGGTCGCGTCGATATCATTCTTCATCAGCCACTCCGCGACCAGATGGGGCTGGGTAAGCGCGCGCCAGATTTTCTCCGGCGGAAAGGGCATTTCCCGCTCGACGGTGATCGAGCGTGTCTCGCCCGCAAGGCCTGTCATTGATCCATCCTCCTCAGCAAGTCCTCGAGATCGTCGAACCGCGCTTCCCAGAAGCCGGCCATCTGGCGCGTCCAGTCGATCAGCGGCGCCAGCGCGCCGGCCCGCGCGCTGTAATGCGTCTCGCGACCCGCTTGGCGCCCGCGCACCAGGCCCGCGCGCTTCAATACGCCGAGATGCTTCGACACCGCCGGCTGCGAGATCCCGGCCCCCGCCGTCAGCGCCCCCACCGTCTGCTCCCCGGCTTGGCACAATCGCTCGAAGATCGCCCGCCGGGTGGGATCGGCGAGCGTCCGGAACAGCAGGTCGTGGGCGTCGGGCATCGCAACCTATAACTCGCGAGCTATGGATCTGACCCATAACCGACGGGATATGAGTGTGTCAAATCCAACCGGAATCGAAGCAGGCGGCCTCTTATCGGTCCCAAAGATTGACTCTTTCCAAAACTAGTATACTAGTTATCTCATGACCGTTGCCGCCCAGCTGATCGACAGCTTCGCCAGGATCGTGCGTGCCGAAGGGGGACGGCTCACCCTTTTGTCGGAGGCGGAGAATCGGATCGAGCTCGGCTATGCGCCCGGGCACGATCCGGACTGCGCGGACGGCGCCTGCGTGCTGCCGCATGTCGAGTTGCAGGAGATGATGTCCGAATGGCTGTCGCGCCGCGCGCCGGGAACGGCGGTGGTGGTGCGGCTGGCGCGAGACGAACGTGAATAATGATCTTCGCTCATCCTGAGTAGCCGCTGAGCGACGTCGAAGCGGCGTATCGAAGGACGCACGGCCCTCTGCAACTGGTCCTTCGATACGGGCCCCTTCGACGCCGCCTGCGGCGTCGCTCAGGACATGCTTCGCCAAGCTCAGTCCCTACTCAGGATGAACGGGAAATAATGGCGCCTCACCGAAACGGCGCGAGACAGGAGAGCCTCATGAACAATCCCGCCACGGTCGGCACGCGCCTGACAATCGTCAATCCGGTCGCGGAATCGCAGATCGACCTCGATCCGTCGCTGCGCCACCCCCCCGCGCTGCGCCTCACCGACCTCAACGGCAAGCGGATCGCGCTCTACTGGAACGGCAAGCAGAATGGCCCGGCCGCGCTCGACGCGGCGCGCCGATGGCTTTCGGAGCGCTTCACCGGCCTCAGCTTCGTCGACGTGACCGGCGAGCTCGGCGGCACCAACCGCTACCTCTCGCCGGACCAGCTCGACCGGCTGGCACAGGAGGTCGATGCCGCCATCTGCACCAGCGCCGATTGCGGCAGCTGCACCTCCTGGCTGATGCGCGACCTGTGCGAGCTGGAGCGGCGCGGCGTCCCCGCGGTCGGCTACACCGCGGCGATCTTCGACGAGGATTCGCGCTTCTCGACCAAGACCTTCGGGGTGCCCGAGGCGGTGCCGCTCATCGTCCCCCACTGCTTCTCCAACAAGACGCCGGAAGAGGTCGAGCAGATGGTCGCGGAGTCGCTCGACGGCCTGATCGAGGGGCTGACCGTCGACCGCAAGGTCGCCGAGGCGCTGCCCGAGTTCGACCTGATCATCCGCGAGAGCGCGCCGGAGATCGTGTTCCTCGGCGCCGACCTCATGGCGGCGTTCGACGAGATGCAGGCGCGCTTCGTCGCCAACGGCTGGAGCGACGGCCTGCCGCTGGTGCCGCCGACCCATGCCAAGGTCGAGGCGATGATCGCCGCCTCGGGCCGCGACGGCGGCGACGTCGTCGGCCTGTTCGCGCCCGGCATGGGCGTCGGCACGGTGCGCAAGATCGCCGCCAATGCGGTGATGGCCGGCGCCCGGCCCGACGCGATGCCGGTGATCATGGCGATGATGGAGTGCGTGCTCGATCCCTCGATCGGCCTCAGGACCTGGGCGATGTCGACCGGCCCGCAGGCGCCCGTCGTGCTCGTCTCCGGCGACATCGCCGACGAGATCGGCATGAACCGCGGCATCTGCGCGCTTGGCCCGGGATCGATCAGCCAGGTCAATGTCGCGATCGGGCGGACGCTCCGGCTGGTGATGATGAACATCGGGCTCAGCTATCCCGGCATCTCGGACATGGACACGATCGGCACGCCGATGAAATTCTCCGCTTGCGTCGCCGAGAACGAGGCGAAGACGCCTTGGCAGAGCTGGCGGGTCCAGCAGGGCTTCGCGCCGGAGCACTCCACCGTCACCGTCAACGTGCCCTATGGCATGACGGAGTTCTTCGATTTCAAGAATTCCGATCCGGAGCTGCTGATCGAGACCTTCTCGACGCTCACCGCCAACACCTGCGGCGCGCCCTCGCACGGCGCCTGGCTGATCAAGACCAACGCACCGCTGGAGGCCGGCTATCCCTTCCACGGCACGTTCGGCAACCTGATCCTGATGGCCCCCGATCACGCCGCCCGCTTCGCCGACGCCGGCTGGGGCCCGAAAGAGATTCGCGAGGCGCTGCACAAGCGCACGAAGCTGCCGTTCCGCCAGGTGATGCTGAACCAGGAATATGACGGCTTCCGCTTCGCCCATCCCGAACTCGCCTGGCTGGAGGACGCCCCGGAGACGCTGGTCAACGTGATGCCCAATCCGGAATCGTTCGAGATCTTCGTCGTCGGCGCCGCCGCCGGCCGCAGCCAATATTGCTTCGGCGGCACAAATTCGGTGACCCGCAAGGTCCATCGGGCCTAGGCTACCGGCGGCCGCGACGGGCGGCGTCAAGGCGGAGATCGGGGTGGCCCGAGGCAAGGAAAAAGCGGCTGCGCGGGTCGCGCAGGAGATCGTGCAGACGATCTACGACGAGGGCCTGAAGCCCGGCGACCGCTATCTCTCCGAAGCCGATGCGCTCGCCCGCCACGGCGTCTCGCGCGCCACGTTTCGCGAGGCGCTGCGCTTCCTCGAATTCCAGGGCGTCGTGAAGGTCCGCGCCGGGCCGGGCGGCGGCGCGATCGTACAGAAGCCGGACTGGCCGCATCTCGCCTCGACCTTCGCGCTGCTGCTGCAGTTCGCCGGCGCTCCGCTCTCGACGGTGATGGCCGCGCGCGCTGCGATCGAGCCGAGCATGGCCGAAGCGGCGGCGCGGAATGCGAGCGAGGCCGCGATCGCCGAGCTCGGGACGCTGCTCGCCGAGGCCGAGGCCGCTATCGCCGATCCACAACGCTTCGGCCCGGCCTATCGCGCCTTCTGGACCAAGGTCGCCGACGCGACCGGCAACGCGCTGATGGCCATGCTCTGGCCGGCGCTGCGCATGCTGATCGACAGTGGCGGCTTCATCCCCAACGAACGCTACCGCGCCTCGCTGATCGCGCGGATGCGCACCCTGCTCGCCTGCATCGAGAGCCGGGACGCCGCCGGCGCAGCCACCCTGGTCGCCGAGCTCGACGGCGAGTTCGCCACCCGCCTCGCCGAACTCTACCCCCGCCGCGTCGGGCGGGTCGTCGCCTGGTCCGATCTCCAGACCGAGCCGCCCGCACAGCCACGTTAGGGACTGCGAACACGACCGAGCATGTCTCTGGAACATACTTGGCTGGGGCGGCAGGATTCGAACCTGCGAATGCCGGTACCAAGAACCTTTCCCCCGCCCTTTTGCCGAGGCTCTAGCATCTCCAATATCCGCAGAATCCGCGGATTTTTGAAGTTTAGCTGATCCTAGTTTTGGGGCAAGAAAAGATCCTAGCATGAATCCTGGCAGATCAGCCGGCTATTTGGGAAGCATGTCGTTTGGCGGCGTCCCCTGAGCGCCCATCTGGTCATACCGCCAGTAATTCGCGGCACCTGAAAGCGGACGCTCGCCTCGCTATCGCTCGCTGCCTTCGTCGTTCGCGAAGTTGCCGTCCAACGCTGCGGAGCGATCGAGCAGCAGTCCGCATCCTTTCTGTTGATAGACGTTCGCAACGACCGGCTGCGCTTCATCGGCGATCCGTTGCAGCACTCTCTCGCGGGTCGCCTCGATCTCCCGGCTCGAATGCGCCGCCCGCCGCTGGAGCGCCTGCAATCCTTGCGACAGGGCCTCCTGCCGCTGACGAATCTGGTCGGCCCGGAGCGTGCCACGCTGGCTCTCCAGGGTGTGGGCCTCGCCTTCCAGAGGTGCGCGCTGGCTGTCGATTTCGCCCTGGGCCGTGCGGGTCAGCTCCTGAAGTCGGGCGCTGGCGGCGCGGCCGATGGCGGCATTGGTATAGACCGCCTCGCGCGAGAGCGGGCAGACGCCCGCGACGACTGGTCCGCCGAGCAGCGACGCGACGGGTGCACCCTCATCGGCAGCGGTCCGGCTGGCCGCGCCACCCGTAGCCTGGGCGCCGATCGGAGATGCGATCGACGCCAGGGCGACCACGACAAAAAATTACCAACCATTGATTACGTCTCCTCTGTCTTGCGCACCGATTCCCGCGCTCGCTCGGCAGGCGCTGCATCACCCTGATTCAGCGGCGAACCGTCGTCCCGTCGATCATTGGCCGAAGCCGAGGAAGCGCACGTTGAGGATCGTCGGCAATTCGGTCTGCACCGCCGGCCGCGACCGTTCGGCCAGCCGGGTCGCCTCGGCGACCACCGCGCTTGTCGCAGACGAGGCGGCGGTCAGCGCGCCGGTATTGATCTCGACGATCTCGGGCAGGCCGATCGCCTCACCCGATATCTGGATATTGTCCACCCCGACGATGCGGAGCGCCGCGATATTGGCGTCGCCGACAACGCGGATGCCGGCATCGCCCGCGTTCACCTCGCCGCGCAGCGCGATCAGGTCGAGCCGGCTCGGTTCGCGATCCTCGTCGCGGCCGTCGAGCGCGTCGAGCACGCCGATGCCCGAGCCGGTCTGCAGCCCGAACACGTCCACCGTCGTGAACCCGTCGTTGCTGAGCGCATAGGTGAGCGGCGCCTGGCGGACCGCGGTCTTGGCACCCGCGCCCGCGGTGATGTCGCCGTTCGAGGTCCACATCAGGATGTCCCCGCCCTGAAGCGTGAAGACGCGCGAGGTGAACAAGTCGATATTGCGGTCGGTCATGATGCGGATGTCGCCGCCGCGCCTGGTGACGATGCCGCTCGTGTTCGGATCGAAGAAGCTTGGCGTGAAGAGCGTCCCGATCGAAAGGGTGCCATAAGGAACGAGGATGTTGATGTCGCCGCCGTCCCGCGTCTCGATCGGCTGGTTGTTGAGGATGATGTTGCCGCCGCGCTCGATCGTCTCGGGATCGGCGGTGAACAGCCGCGCGACCGCGTCATAGCCGCGGGTCGACTGCTGGAAGCGCGGACTCTCGGGATCGTTATAGTCGAGGCCGGTCGCGCGCAGCTCATCGAAGAACACGCCCTGGAGGAAAGCCTGACGGCTGTGATCCGGAAGGCCATTGAACGTCTCGATCAGCGCGTCGTCGTCAACCTCCCCGAAGCCCAGGCCCGCCAGATAGTCGGCTAGCTCGGCCTCATAGGTCTGGACGACCTTGCCCTCGTTGGACGGATGCGACAGCGGGAAGTCCGGATCGGCCCGATTGGCCGGATCGAGATAGAGGTCCGCAAAGCCCTCCCAATCGGTGCCGCTCGCGGCGCCAGCCAGCACGGTAATGTCCGCACCCCGCGCCAGCGGCAGCGCGAGGTTGCGCTGTGCCGAATTGGGGGCGCCGCTGGCGATCGCATCGACGGTGAACCCGCTGGCCTTGAGGACGTCGCGGCCCGCTTCGAGGAAGAGAGCCCCTTGGCCGGTGACGTTGATGATGGGGCCCACCAGGTCGCGCCCGGCGGCGATGACCGAGATGGCGTCAGGCCGGTTGTGCTGGATGTTCGCAAGGACGCGGATGTCCTGCCCGGCCGCCATCTGCAGCGGCTTGGGCAGGGTGAGCTGCAATGACGACTGGCAGAGCAGCTGCGCCGCCGGTGCGCTGCAGATCGAACCTTCCAGCGCATAAATGCGCGCCGGATCGGGATCGTCGCCGTGCAACAGTTCAAAACCGCGCTGGAAATTGTTCACGGCGGACGGCGCGCCGACAAGCGGGCTGGTGTTGGAAAACCAGCCCACCGCGTCGACCGAGAAGGTGCGCAGCGCCGTGCGGCGATATTCCGGCGCGATATCCTGCATGGCGATCCCGGTCGTCCCGCCCGGGATGCGGACATCGTGCCGGGCGAGGAACTCGATCGTGCCGTTCGGCGCCGGCGCGAGCTGCGAGATCGCGGCGAAGCGCGGCTCCAGATAGACGCTCGATTGGAGCGAGGCGAACCGGAGCGTGCCGGGCAGTTCGCCGAAGATCGCGTTCTGGCGCGGCCGCGGATCGCCGCCCGTCGCCGTGTACATCATCACCTGGAAGACACCCTGGCCGCGGCTCAGGTCGGTCGAGGCCCAGGGATTGTTGCGGTAGGTGACCGCGCCCGATGCCGCCACGGCGTTGAGCGCCGCGCGGTCGCTATAGCCGTAAAAGGCCGAGCCCTGGCCGCCCGCCGTGGTGCCGTTACAGGTCGAGAAATTCTCGCAGACCTGGCCCTGGCGCATCGGGTCATAGGCCGCCTCGATGTCGACCGCCCCGACCGCCGTCACCGTGACCACGGCGTCCATCAGGCCGAACAGCGCGCCCACCTGCCGGTTCACCCAGCCCGTACCGTTCAGATTGCTGTTGATGTTGTTGCGCAACAAAGCGAGCTGGTCGGAAGGGATCACGTCCCCGCCGGCGCGGACGTCGGCCTGGCCGCGGCCAAGCATGAACATGCCTCCGAGCAGATCGCGGCCCGTGGTGAGCGCGAGATCGCCGCCGCCGCGGATATGCAGTGCCATTTCGGTCGGAACCTGCCCCACCGGCGTGGTCAAGTGTCCGGTGGTCGGCAGCGCCACCGCGAGATGACGGGCGTCGCGGCCCGCGTCGATCCGCACGTCGCCCCCGCCCAGCGCACCGATTCCCTGTTCGAAGTTGCGGAAGACGATCGACCAGCTCGTCTGCTGCGCCACCGTCGAGGTCCGGAAATCACCGGTCCAGTTGGTATGGCCGTAGCGGAACAGCCAGGCCGAATTGGTCTGGCGCGTCAGCGGCGCGAGGATGTCGCGGCCCGCCGCGATGGAAATGTCGCCGCCCAAAGTCGGGAACTCGCCCAGCGGCCGGCCCCGGGTGGACGCAGGGTCGAAGCCTGCCTCGGTCGCGGTCCGGCGGCCGGCCGTGTAGATCACCGCCTGATTGTCGGCGAGGGTCAGGTCGCGGCCGGTGTCGATGCGGATGTCGCCGGTGCCAGTGCGGACCATCGAGTCCTCCGCGAGCGTGATGTCGCCACCGCTCTCGAAGGCATAGCTCGCCGAGCACCTCTCCAGCAGCGCCGCGTTGCGCGCGGCGCTGGCGAAGCCGTCGCTGATCGTGGCGTCGACGGTCAAGTCGCCGGCCGCGACCAACCCGAGATGGCCGGCGCCGACCCTGCCTGCCAGGTTGATATCGCTCGAGACGATGAGATCGGCGTCGCTGCCGACGCGCATGCCGGCGCCGGTTTCCCACCCGGCGCGAACCGGCGCGCCTGCCAGCCATGCCGAAGCTTCCCCGATCATGGCCGAGGCGAACGCCACATCGATCTCAGACGTTTCATAGCGGGCCATCCCGACCAGCGCCTTCTCGCGCGCGCCGCGGAACTCGCCGTCGAGACGGTCGACCGCCAGCCCCGAACCTTCGCGCTCGGCACGGACGGTGATCCGCCCGCCACTCTCACGGCCGCCCGAAACGTCGATCAGGGCGCCGCCGGCGACATCGACGCGGCCAGCCTCGGCGACCAGCTCGACCAGCCCGCTGGACGGCGCAAAATCCTCCTCGCCGACCGTGGCGGCCATCGCCTCGATCCGCGCGGTGCCGTCCAGTGTTACGCCATTGCCGCCGATCAGGCGCACCTCGCCGCCCGCAGGCGCCGCCTCGGTGCCGGCGGCCGCGATGGTGCCGGCGATGCGCACCTCGCCGCTGTCGGAACGCAGCGTCACGCGATGCGCCTCGATCCGTTCCCCCGCCGCGAGCAGGATCGATTGGTCGCGCAAGCGGATTTCGCGCGACGAATCGAATCCGCCGCTGTTGAGCAGTGCGTTCAGCGCCGCAAAGTCGTCGACGCTGCCGCTGTCGAGATCGATGCCGCCGCCCCCATAACCATCGCCGGCACCGCCCCGCAGCGTGCCGAGAATCGAGGATGTCCCACCCGCTGTCAGGACCAGACGCCCGGCGTCACCGCCGCGTTCCGATCCCGACACGTCGATCGTCGCGCCGATCGCCATCGCGAGGTGGCCACCCGCCGTCAGCCGCACCGTGCCGCCCGGCGCGAACCGCGCCACATCGCGGAAATCGACCGCGACGCCCGCAAGGTCGAGGCTCGCGAGGTCGCCCAGCGTGATGTCGCCCGATGCCGCCACTTCGAACACGCCCGCGGGCAGCGCCACCCGGGTGTCGACCAGGACGTCGAGTCCCTCAAGCGTCAGCCGGCCGCCGAAGGCCTCCACCGCCCCGGTCGGCGCGTTCGCATGGGTGAAGGCAAGGTCGCCAGCCGAACGGATGCCGTAATCGGCCCCGCTGGCCGCGGTCAGGCGGCCGCTCGCCAGCGTCAGATCGCCCGCCAGTTCAAGCCCGCCAACGCCCTGTGCCTCGATCACGCCGACATCGCCGCTCACTTCGGCATAGCCGGCAAGGTCGACCTGCCCCGGTCCGAGCACCAGCGTATCGACGTCCAGCGTCAGCGTGCCGGGGCCCGCTTCGGCCACGGCCTCGCGCGCGCCGCCGCTGTTGCGCAGCGTCAACGAGCCGGCCGTGATCCGCGCCGTCTCGCCACCCTCCGTGCGGCCCTGAAGCAGCGCGGTGTCGAAGGTGATCGCTCCCAGGCTCGTGGCTCCCGACCCGTCGCGATTGCCGAGAACAAGGTCGCCATAGAGGTTGATCGAGTCGTGGCCGCGGATCAGCAGATCCGACGCCGCACCAAGCCGCTCCAGCATGGCGAGCGACAGGTTGGTCCCCTCCTCGCCTTCGGGGACGTCGCCCAGGTTGACCCGCACCGTGGCGAGGTCGAGCTGGTCCGCCTGGACCACCGCGCTTTCGGCAAGACCCAGCGAACGGACGCTGTCGAATGTCAGCGAACCCGTCGCCGAAAGGCTGGCGCCTTCGCCGATCAGCAGGTCGCCGGCCGCGCCGGTCGTGCCGGTGCGCACGATCCCGACCCGGTCGCCGCTCGACAGGCGCAGCAGCGCGCCGTCGCCGGTCAGCAGCAGGCTGTTCGGATCGTTGGCGGTGCCGCCCTCGGCGACGATCACCGCGCCCTCCTCGATCACCACCTGGTCCCGCGCGGCGAGGATCAACTCCTGCCCCGTGAGCGGCGATGCGGAATCGTTGGAGACGATGACATTATCGGCATTGACCGTGACCGTCGTGCCGGTCGCGGCGCCGGTGCGCACGCCGCCGAGCAGCAGGCTCGCCGCACCGAACGCGCCGAGGTCTCCGGCGTCGAGCGCGACATAACCCTCGGGCCCGGTCGCCCCGCCGCTGATCACAGCGATGTTCTGCGCGGAGATGTCGAGATTGCCGAGCAGCCCGCCCTCGCCGGCGCCGAACCGGCCCTGGCCCTCCAGCCGGAGCGTCCCCGTGGCGCCCAGCACCACCGACCCGGCGTCGAACGGCGTGCGCGGGCGAATGCCGACCGTCTCGCCGAGCGCCCGCGCATAATCGTTGAACGAAATCTCGTTGAGCAGGCTGTATTTGCCGAGGACCTCGCGGTCCATCACCGCAAAGCTGGACCAGCCCTGCTCGCGGATCGGCGTGCCGTTGACGGCGCGGTAGCCGCTCGCGATCACGGCGCCATCGGCACGGGTCATCGCGCGATGCGGCGCGCCCGGCGGCGGCGCATCGCCGCTGTTCACCCGCTCGATCAGCAGGCCGCCATCAAGCGCGGCATAGAAAGCCGGGAGCAATGTGTAGTAGCCCGCGGCAAGGCCCGGCGCGGCATCGAGCCACACCACGTCGCCGACCGACAGCCGCGGATCGACGAGCGTGCTGCCGTCGCCCCGCGGCGCGTTCGGGTTGCTCGTCGCGCCGCCATCGTTGACCGGTGCCGGGCCGGCGCCAAGGCTGGGCAGGATCGCAAAGCGCTCGACCGAGGGATCGAAGGCGAGGATGTTGGTCGATCCGCCATTGCCGGCGCCGAAGGCAAGCGCGAGGAGGTCCCCGCCGCCCGAGACGTCGATCACCGCGCCGTCTTCCACCGACACGTCGGGGCCGTCGAGTTGCACCGACTTGACCGGCACCTCCCCCGGATCGATGAATCCCGCAAAGCGGCCGTTGCTGTCGACATAGCCGAAGGGCACCACCAGTCCTTCGAGCGAAGCCGAGGTGAGGCTGCCGGGCAGCAGCGTGACGGACTCGCTGCCCTCCAGCCGGATCTGCCCCTGCGGCGCGCGCAGCACGCCGCCCTGGACGATCACCGGCGCGCGGAGCGTCAGCCGCTCGCCGAACGACATCGGAACGGGCGCAGCGGCGCCATTGCCGCGGACCTCGATCCGCTCGGCTGCCTCGACGAGGAAGCCGGGGGCTTCGTCGGGCGGGATCATCGACTCGTTGGCGCCGAACCCCTGCTCGCGCGAGGTCACATAGACCTGCGCCGCGTCGAACAGGATCGATCCGCCGGAGAACAGGCCGGCCGGCGCCTGGAACGCAAATCTCGTGGCATAGGAATTGAACCGGATGTCGCCGGCGGAGATGAGCTGCGTCGAGGCGAACGCGCCGGCGGCGGCATCGTCGGCGCAAGTCACGCAGCCAAGCGCGAGCTGGTTCTGGAGGTCGATCAGACCGGCCCGCACGATCAGTTCGCCGGTGAGGTCCGTTTCGAAGCCAGGCGCGGATATCGCATCGGAATCGCTCGCACCCAGGGACACATAGGCCGATTCCAGTTCGACCCGATTGTCATCGCCGTTCGTCCGGCCGAGCATCGGTGTGCGCAGGATGAGCGCCGCGCGCGTTCTCAGCGACACATTGCCGTCGAACAGAATCGCATCGTACGGGGATTCCAGATTGAGGACATCGGCGCCGGTCGTGTTCAGCCGGTCGGCGAAGGCGATCAGCCTCGTCACCTCGGCATCGATCGGAACGCCCGGCTCTACCGAAGGCAAGTCGCCGCCGTTGCCCGCGGCGACGATGAGCCCCTGCTGACCCGAGATCAGCAATGTCCCGCCCCGCCCGGTCTCGCCGCCGGGCGCCAGCCGCAGGTCGCCGCCCAGGATGCCGCGCACCGCCCGGATCTCGATCGATCCGGCGGCCCCATCCACCATGGCCGCCGAGTAGAGGGGGCCATCGCGTCCGCCAAGGCCGCGGTCGCCCATGAAATCCGCCTCGGCGCGTACGCCCGACACGTCGAGCACGGCATTCGGGTCAATGAGAATATTCTCGAGTTCGAACCCGAAACTGAGATTGATGTTGGAGACGCCCAGGGTGATCCGGCCGGCCGATTCAACCGCACGCCGCCCGTCGCGACCATCCGGCACGACGCGGACATAACCGGGCGCGAGCAGGCGCGCATTCGCGCCGATCTGCAGGCCGCGCGGCAGCCGCGGAGGGTTGCTCCACCCCGTGTCCTGCAGGCCGATCGTTCCGCCGGGCGTTTCGATCACTCCGTCGACGAACACGTCGCCAATGTAAGCATCGAGGCGCACGGTCGATCCGGAATCCATACGGATCTCCGCGCCCGTCTCCATCGTCAGCGCGCCGGGGTTGCGCGCCGCGCTGACCGAGTCGGTCCCGGTAAATCTTTCGGCGATGATGCGTGAGATCGCGAAACCCCCGTTGACCAGGTCGATCGGGGCCGTCGAGAAATGGAACGCCATCGGCTGGCGCAGGTCCTCGGGAAGGACCTCGAGCCGGCCCGCTTCGGCCAGCCGGGTTCCGGTCGCGATATCTCGGCCGACCCCGTCGAGGCGGATCGTGTCCACGGATGGCGCGAGCACGGTTCCGGAGGCTATGGTGAGGCTGCGGGCGCCGCTGACGGCGAAGGTCGAGAAGCCGCCCTGCGTGAAGAAGTCCGGCGCGAAGTGTCGCGGCACCCTGATCTCGACAACGCGGTCGAGGGTCGTGCCGGCGGGAAGGATCGATCCTTGCGGGACGGCGAAGTCGCTCGCGAGCACTGACCCTGCCGGACGCCGGATCGACACAGACGAGTTGAGCTGAATGCCGTTCGGAAAGGCGTCCGCCGGCGGCGTGAATCCGGCTGGCAAGGTGCCGTTGCTGGTGGTGGCCCCGAAGGAACGCAGCGTCGTGCCGGCCGGCACCGTCATGCCCGCCTGGAACGTCCGGCCCGGACCGACCGGCGACGACGTCGAGGACCGCACGGTCATCCCTTCGGGCACGATCCAGCCCGCCTGCACGGGAACCGGGTTGGCGTTCGATGCCAGGGCCGAGGCATCGGCGACAAGCACGCCGCCCGCATCCAGCAGGTCCGCCATATAATCGGCGTCGAACGGCAGCGTTTCGCCTGTCAGGAACAAGAGGTCCTGTGCCAGGTAGAGGTCTTTGGGAGCGGCGGTGCCCGCTTCGAGCAGACCGCCCGGCAGCACCGGCTCGTCGCTGATCATCACGTCGTCGACCGTGTCGATTGCGAGCGTGCCGCCGCGGCCCAGCGCATAAGCGGTGAGCTCGCCGTCCAGCACCAGCGCGCCGTCGCCCGGCGCGCTGCCCGGCGCCGGATTGGCGTTCAAGTATCGCACGCTATTGTCGATCAGTATCGAGCCGCCATTGCCCGGCGTCAGGGTTGTGCCGTCGGCGCTCAGATGCCCGCCGCCGTCGGCCGAGATACGCGATCCCGCCGCCAGGCGGATCGCGTAGCCGATCAGCTCCACCGATCCGCCGTCCAGCACCGGGGCGACGTCCGACGTCCCGTCGCGGAAATCGTTCGACCAGCGGCCCGAAACGTCGATGAGGCCATTGGCGCCGAGCCGGATGCCCGGCCGATCGGCCTCCGGAATCTCGGCGAAATCATAGACCGGGGTGAACGTGTCCAGCGTCGGCGCATGGGCCGCTTCGAGGCGGATCGAGCCACCGGCGGCCTGAAGCGTGCCGTCGATATTCGCCTGTCGGCCCATGAAGTTCAGCGACCCGTAGGCGCCGAGGTCCATGGTCACGTCGGCGCCGACAGTGAGCACGCCGCCCGGAGGCACGAGCGGCGCCGACTCGCCTGCCAGGATCGCCGATGCGAAACCACTATAGATCGTGACGTTGGTGAAGGTTCCGCCGTCGAACCACTGGGTCGGCAGGATGTGCTGGAAACCCCGGGCGACGTCGAGCGTGCCATCCGCATCGAAATCCTCGGGAAGCAGCCCGCCGACCTCCGCGATCGAAACGCTGCCGCCGATGTTGACGCCGTCGCGACCGTTGAAGCCTTCGATGGACCCGCCCATCTCCAGCGTGCCGCCGGTCGGCCGTTCGCGCCAGACGCGCTCGACGTCGGCGATCGTCGCGCCTCCCGGGGCTCCCTGCTGATACTCGCCGACAGTGACATCGGCCCGCACCTCGCCTTCGAAGATGCGGAAGGCGTCCTTGGCCATGCGCGGCAGGCCACTGATCCCCGCCTGGATGACCACCTGCGACGGCAGCAGCAGCGAGCCGGCATTACGGCCTTCGCTATAGGCCTGCTCGTGGCGTCCGTCGGGCCGCGCGAAGGCGTTCACGAAATTCTCGGTCGTGCCCCAGCGGCTGTGATTGACGATGAAGTCGCCCTCGATGCCGATATAGACTTGGCTGGGATCGGCGAGCTCGACCGGCACCAGCCGGCCGTCGGCGCCGATCAGGCGGGTCGAGCGGACATAGCCGGCCTCGTGGAACACGCTGCCGCCCGACAGGTCGATGGTCGATCCCTCGCGCGCGATGATCTCAAAGCCGGTCATGGTGAGCGTGCCGCCCTCGGTCATCATCTCGCTGACGTCGCGCTCGATCAGGTCGTAATAGCCGGCGAGATCGGCGATCGACGTGCCGCGACGCGGATCGAACCAGATGGTGCGCCCGCGCAGCGGACCATCGCGCAGCAGCGGATTGTCCCTGAGCTCGTTGGCGCGCAGTTCGGCCCGGATCGAATTCTGGGCTGCCGCGGTGACGTGGAGGCCGGCAATGTCGATCTCCGCGCCTTCGCCGAGATAGATGCGGCTGTCGTTCGGGTCGCGGGTTCCGTCCCGGTCGCCCGACTTGCGTTCGGTGTGCAACGTCAGCTGCGCGCCCGGCGCGTAGAGGCGGGCGTCCTCGTCGAAGACGATCCGGTTGCCGATCATGTCGATTCTGGAGCTGCGGAAGCTGCCGGTGCCGACCACCGGTTCGTCGCCGTCGTCGGGCAGGATCTGCATGACGCTGCCTTCGCCCAGGACCAGATCGCCGAAGCCGCCGTCGGGATTGGGGCGGGCCTGCCGCTGCAGGCCCACGCCGCCATGGGCCGCCTGGAGCAGGATCGACCCGTTCGCCGTCGCGCCGGTGGTCGCCTCGAGGAGGCCGTTCTGGAACACCGAGGCGCCGGTCAGCGTGATGTTGCCGCGATCGGCGGAGATGATCCCGTCATTCGCGGCCCCGCCGCCGCCGCCCACACCGACGGTGAAGCCGCGCAGGTCCGGATCGATCAGCTGGTCGAGGCCGGCGGCGTAGTTGCGGTTGAGGAAGATGGCGCTGCCGGCCGCCAGCAGTGCCTGCCCGTCCGGTGTCTCGATCGTGCCGCCGTTCGTGACATGACGCCCGAACAGCGCGATCTGCCCATAATTGCCGGCGGTCAGCCGCGCCCCGACCTCCACCGTCACGCCGGTATCCGGCGCGGTCGACAGGATGGTTCCGTTATCCTCGCCGAACGCGATGCCTGCCGCGAAATTGTTTGCGCCGCTCAATATGCCGTTCACGAACCGCTGGTTGCGGCTGCGAATGATGTTGGGCGTGATCGGCGTGTCGTGTCGTACGCCGGCGACGCCGATGTCCATGCTCGCGGCAATCAGCGAGTGGACGTTGACCTGGCTCGTGCCGCCGAAGATCACGCCGTTGCGGTTGATGATGTAGACCTGTCCGTCCGCGCGGATGTTGCCGAGGATGCGGCTGGGATCGGCGGTGACCGAGTTGACCCGGTTCAGCGCCACCCATTCGGCATTGCCCTGCTGGTCGAACACGAGGTCGGTCTCGCGGCCGACGTTGAAGCTGTCCCAGGTGAGGATCGCCTTGGACTGGGTCTGCTCGATGTTGACCTCGGTGCGGCCATCGGCGGTCTGCTGCTGGGTCGGCCCATTGGCGCCGAGCCACAGATTGGCCTCGCCGAGGCGGGGATCGTCGGCATTGAATGCGCCGGGATCGATGATGACGCCGTTGGCGACGTGGAGGCCGCCTTCCCCGAGGCCGTTGGGGATGTTCGATTGCGCCGCCGCGGCCGCGGCGCGGGCGGCCTGCTGGGCGGCATCCATCTGGCTGCGCACCTGGGCCGCCCGCGTCAGCGCGGCACGGGTGCGGGCCGCCGCGGCCTCGGCGGCGGCATTGCGGGTCGCCGCATTCTGCGCCGCGCGGGCGGCCGCCGCCGCGGGATCGGCGGCGGTGCGCGCGAACGGCCGGTTCTGGGCATAGGCGACCCCTGCCACCATCATCGATCCGATCGAGGCGCCGATCAGGAGCGTGTTGCGGAACGAACGGGTCTTGACGGTCATCGGACGGACTCCAGAGCGCTGGCAGCCGGCGGTGCGGCCTGAACGTGGAAGGGCATTGAGACGCGGGCATGACGGGCACGCCGGTCCCATTGGCGGGTGGAGCAAGTCATCGGCGCGGCCCCATCGGACTGGACCAGGCAGGCGGAGCGGGGCGCTGCGGCCGGACCGCGACGCCGTAGTTCGTGCCGAGCCGCTGGCGGGTGGCCGCCTGGCTGGCGACGCCGGTCCGGATGTCGGGCGATCCCGCCCCGATGACCGGGGTTTCGATCGCGGCACGCGCCTGGGACTGGGCGACCCGCGCCGCATACTCAAGGCTTCGCGATGCGCATTCGAGATGCCCGGCGCGATAGCCGGCGATATCGACCATGACGCAGGGGCCGGGCGGGTCGTTCCCGCCGATCATGCCGTCGTGTGCAGGGTCCGGCTCCGCACGGACCCGGGACTTCAGCCGATCGGCATGGCCGTCCGCCGAGGCGCCCGCCTGCGCGCTTGCGACGCTGGCGATGGTGCAGGCGAGGATGACGGCCGCGGCGGCGCAGAGGAAGCTGCGCGGGGTTTGGGCCCGCCCGGGCAGGGATCCGGGCGGGCCCGGGCGCACGGCCCTGTCGCCGCGACCCGAATTCCGCAGCCAGCGTGCACAGAAGAGAAGCGTCGCGGTCGACATCCTGGCTCAGAACCGGGTGGTGAGATCGAGGAACAGCCGGTCGATCGAGAGCGGCGGCCCCGAGACTTCCTGGGACGACAGCCAGCGCGCGCCGATCGCGGTGTTGCGCCCGAACGCGTAGTTGCCGCCGATCACCCAGCCGCGCACATTCGTGCCGCCGAGGCCGAGGTCGGAGTCGGTGAAGGCATCGAGTACCGCGTCGGACGCGACGCGCCGATAGGCGAGGTTGACGCTCCAGTCGCCGGGGTCGGCGGTCCAGCCGGCGCCGATTCCCGGGCCCAGTTGCGCCAGCCCGAAATGGCCGATCGTGAGCCGGGCCTGCCAGCCGGTGTCGCCGCCGTCGAACTCGCCGCCGTCACCGAAGCTCGACGGATTGATCGCGCGGGCGGCGACGAGGCTGCGTTCGAAGCTCAGGTTCCGGACGAAGTCGCCCTCCAGCCGGACGCCGACCGGATCGAACAGGTTGAGGTCGACCGCGCCCCGCACGGAGAGCACGTCGAACTCGGAGGCGAGTCCGAAATACTGGACCTCCGGGCTCGTGCCCGGCGCCGCATTGGGATCGGGAATGATGTTCCGCAAGGGGAAGAGCGAGTTGCCGAACTGCTGGAAAGCGGGCCGCATCGCATCGGTGTCGCACACGTCCTGGAGGAACGAGCAGGGGGAGGACAGCTCGCCCTGGACGCGGTCGAAATGGAAAATGCCGACCGCAAGGCGCGCCGAGACATCGTCGTTGGGGCGGTACTCGATCCCCGCCTGGGCGGCGGCCAGCCAGCGATCCTTGGAGCTGAACGCGCCGGCGTCGCGGGAGCCGAAATTGAAGTCGGTGTTGAAGATCGGAAAGGCGCCGATGGTGCCGAACAGCGAGAATCCGTTCGCGATCGCGCCGCGCCCCGAAACGGCGACGCCGTCGAAGTTCAGGTCCTCGTCGAACAGGACCTCGCTCGTCCAGAACGGATTGCCGAACCGGCCGAACAGCGCGCTCGTCCCGCCGGGCAAGGCGAACCTGATATTGGCGCGGTCCACCCACAACGCATATTTGCCGAACTCGCCGTCGCTGCCGAGCGTCTGGTTGGTCGAGACCGGCGAGCTGTCGTTGCCGGTGGCGAGGCGCAGCTCGGCGCTGATCCCCTCGTCGATGCGGATGCCGATGCCGAGCCTGGCGCGGATGCGGGCGCGGCGGCGATCCTCGGTCGTGTTGAGATAGGGCGGATTGACATAGCCCGGCGAGCCCTGCGCCACGTCGAAGCCCGACCCACTGTTGATCGCGGCGAAATTCGGGAAATCCGGATAGTTGCCGCCGACCTGGAGGCCGGTGCCGGAATCGAAGATCGGCTCCTCGAAGAACGCGCCCTCGCCGCGCAGGCGGATGTCGCCGGAAAGGGTGATGCGCCGCGTCCATTCGGGCGTCTCGCCGGGGCGGGACCAGCCCTCGGCCTGGGCCTGCTGGCCGAGCTCGGCGCGCACCTGGCTCACGATCTGCTCGCGCACGACGTCGGGGACATAGGGGATGGTCTGCACGCCGTCGGCGCCGACGCCGCCGGGAGGCACGGGCGGCAATGCCTGCGCCTGCTGCGGCGCCGCGGCGACCGCCTCGGCGATCATCGCATCGGCTTCCTCACGGCTGACGAGGCCGCGCCGGACCATGATCTCGAGCAGGCGATTGGGATCGACCTGCGGCCGCGCCGATGCCTCCTGACCGAGCGCCGGCGCAGCGACGAAGGCGAGGCCCGCGACGCAGGCCATCAGCGCGGGCTTGAGACGGTGACGGATGGAGAGCTGGGTCATTCGTATTTCCCCCTGGGAGTTGAAGCGCCGGTGAGCTGGGCCATGAGCATCAGGCTCCCGAGCGGGCATTGAGTTCGATCCGCATCGGCGGCAGGCCGGCGGGCGGACGTCGCGAGAGCTGCAGGCCGGTCAGGATCTGCCGAAGCCGCGCGTCGCGCCGGGCCTCGCCCGAGCTGTCGACGACGCTGACATCCGAGATGCGGCCCTGCGCATCGACCGCGACCAAAAGGCGCACCGTGTAGCGGCCGCGCGCCAGCGAGCGATCCGACTGGGCAGCAAGGCGGATGGCCGAGAGCGCGACGCTGGCATAAGCGGCAAACCCGTTGTCTCCGCCGGCGGGACGGCTGCCGATGCGGGTGCCCGAGCCGTCGCCGCGCTGCAGGCCGTAATTGGAAGGTCCCGCACCTTCGCGGGCGGTGAGCGCGCTGTCGCGGGCCGTGGGTTCGGCCGACTGCGCTTCGGGCGGCGGCGGCGTATCGACCGGTTCCTCGAGCGGCGGCGCCTCGGTGGGCTCGGGCGGCGTTTCCTGCTCGATCGGCTCCGGCTCCGGCGGCGGCGGTGGCGGCGGGGGCAGGATCACCCGCGTCGTCTTCATCTCATTGGGACGCTGGGAGATTTGCTCGGTCGGCCACAGGAACATCGCGATCAGCGTCAGTCCCGCGAGACCGCCGAGGACCAGCCACCCGGAGGACTGCCGGGTGCGCCTGCGGCTGCCGAAGCTCATCGTTCCCCCCAAGGGAGCGTGCTGGGCCTGCGCCATCAGCCGATCCCCTGCAGCGCGTCGATCCGATCGATATCCGCGTCATCCGTGCGTGCAGAGCGAGAAGCCGGGTCGCGTGTTCGGGCGTTGACGCCGGCAAGGCCGGTCGCGCCGAAGCGACCGCGCCGGACAGCCACAAGGCGATGGCGATCAGCAGCACCAGGGCCAGCCAGCGCCATGGACGGAACCGTCGCCTGCGAAAACTGATGCGGGACCTGCGCAGGCGCTGCATGGACCTGGCCGTCCTTTGATCGGGCGCGCCGCATCACGCGGCCCCCGGCGGACGGGTCGAGGCCATGCCGAGGCTCGGCACGCCGACCTTCGAGCACAGGTCCAGAACCTGCATGATGCGGTCATACTGGACCGCGCGGTCGCCGCGCAGGATCACCGCCAGGTCCGGAGTGGCGGCGATGCTGGTGCGCAGTTCCGTTTCCAGCTCGCTGAGCGAGACGGGCACCGCATCAATCGAAACGGCGCCGTCGTTCGACACCGCGATCACCCGCGACTTGTTCTGGTCGAGCGTCCTGGCCGATGACGCCGAAGGAAGGTCGACGTTGATGCCCTGCACCGCGGCCGTGGTGAGCAGGATGAAGATGATGAGGAGCACCAGCATCACGTCGATCATCGGCGTGACGTTGATCTCGTTGTACGGCTTGTCCTCGTCGCCGAGCTGGATCGCCATCGGTCGCGCTCCCTACTCGGCCGCAATGGCGGTTTCAGGGAGACTGCGACCGCCGGCGGGACCGTCATTGTCCTGCCACGTCTCGGCGATGCGCTTTTCCAGCTCGTCGGCGAAAATCTGGTTGCGCGCCGTGATCTTCTTCTGGCGCGCGAGCAGATGGTTGTAGCCGAACATGGCCGGGATCGCGACGATGAGGCCGGCCACCGTGGCGAGCAGCGCCGCCGCGATGCCGGGCGCAATGGCATTGATGTTGACCTCGCCGGCGGCCGCGACCGAGGCGAAGGTGATCATCACGCCGAGCACCGTACCGGCGAGGCCGATGAACGGGCCGCCGGAGATCGCGTTGGTGAGCAGGCCGAGCCGGTCCTGCAGCTTCTGGGACTGGAGCACCTGTTCGGCATCGAGCGCGGAGCGGATCGCCGCGATCGACTGGGCACGGATCGCGAAGCGCGAGCCCGATACGCGGCCTTCCCTCAGCCGCTCGGACAGCTCGCGACGGCCGACCTGGTAGAGCTGGCCAAGCGTCGAATGGGCCGCGCCCGCGCCGGGATCGAAGGCCGGCAAGCCGTCGTGATCGCCGCTTCGCCGAGCCTGCTGGTTATAGGCCTCGATGAAGTCGTCGTTGGCGGTCTCGATCCGCGAGAACAGTCCGATCTTCGAGACCAGCACCCACATCGCGAGCGCGAACATCACCACGAGGATCGCGATCACGGCCCAGGCGTCGATGGTGAGCGCGCCGAACAGGATGCCGAGATAGCCGTGGCCGCTGCCGGTCTCGACCTGCTCGGCCGTGTCGGCGCTGACCAGGCGGGCCCCCTGGCCCTCGCTTGCCGCCGCCAGCTGGAAGACCGCCTGCGGCAGGGCGGTGCCGGCGACGCGCAGCTCGTCGACC
Organism: Sphingosinicella sp. LHD-64; assembly: GCF_031157375.1. Taxonomy (GTDB): domain Bacteria; phylum Pseudomonadota; class Alphaproteobacteria; order Sphingomonadales; family Sphingomonadaceae; genus Allosphingosinicella. The sequence goes on along the minus strand of NZ_JAVIFV010000004.1, from coordinate 327,473 downwards.
TCGCCGGCAAAGCCGAGTCCGAGCTGCGGGGCCGCGGTGGCGGCGCCGAGCGCGCCGGCGACGTCGCCAGCCGGCTGGCCGCCGATGTAGAGCGCGGTGCGCTGGCCATCATGCACCAGCGCGACATGCGCCCAGGCGCCGTTCGCAAGTGGCGCGCCCTCCGAACGGGCACCGCCCTGATCGATGAAGAGCTGGCCACCTTCGGCCTCGAGGCTCAACGCGCCGGGCAGTGCGAACAAGGTACCGTCGCTGCCGGGTCTCACCCAGAAGCTCACCGACAGCGGACCGGACGCGAAGGCGGAAGCCGGCAGCGTGACCGGCGCCGTGCCGTCGAGGACGAGGCTGCCGCCGATCAGGCCGCCCGCGTTGCGGCCTTCGCCGCCGCTGGCATTGGCGCCGTTGGCCGTGGCGTCACGCGGCGCGCCGTCATTGTCGAAATGGTAGACCAGCCGATAATCGGGCGCGAAGGTGCCGGCGACATCCTGGCCGTTCGCGGCGGCCTGATTGCCATAATAGGCATAAATGGCCGAGGTCTGGCCCGGCTGAAGACCCTGCGCGTCGACCCAGACCAGCGCCTGCTCCTCCTGCGGCGACCAGCGCTCGACGTGGAACTTGAGCGGCGTGCGGTCATCGCCCGCGACGAAGCGCAGGTCCGATCCGTCCGGCTTCACGTCGGCGAAGCTGAAATTGCCCGAGTGGAGCCGGACCAGCACCGGCGCCCGCGCGACTTCGCCGGTCACGCCGGCGGCCTGCATGTTGAGGTTGATCCGGGTGCGGTAGGCGAAGTCGCTTTCCCACCAGGCCAAAGCCGGCGCGGCGGCGGTCATGGCGGTCGCGGCCAGCAGGAGACCGGCCACACCTTTCTTGAAGCGTGAAGATCGAGTCATGTCTAGAATTCCCCCCAGATGCGGAAGCGGGCGAAGAGGTCGCCGGACCCGGAGTCAGGCCCGGAAAGGAGCGGCACGCCGACGTCGAGCGCGCCGTTGAAGAAGTCGAGGAGCCGCACGCGGGCGCCGAGGCCCGTGCTCATCAGCGATTCGCGGCGGGTCTGGCCGGGCAGCGCGCGGTGGATGCCGGCGAAGCCGGAATCGACAAAGGCGTGCAGCCGCAGGGAGTTGAGGCTGCCGGTGCCGCCGAACAGCTCGGGGCTGCGCAGCTCGGTCTGGAGCGCGAAACCCCAGTCTCCCATCATCTCGGATTCGAAATAGCCGCGCACGCTGGACATGCCGCCGAGCGAGAACTGCTCGTTCGAGATCAGCGGATCGGGCGACCACTGGCCGGTGAAACGGCTGTAGAACTGGAGCCCGGCGGGGATGTCCCCGGTGTGGCTCGCGTCCAGCTTGGCGGCGAAGAAGCTGGGCCGGGCCTGGAAGCGCTTGTCCAGGAAGCGCTCCAGTCCATCGCCGATCCCGCGGATTCCGAACACCGCCGTCAGCGTCAGATCGCTCTGGCTGCCGTCACCCGTCCAGTCGCCGCGCCAGGCCGCGGTGAAGGGAAAATATTCGATCGGAACCGAATCGCGGTCGGCGCCGAGGATCACGTCCTCGCCGAAATCCTTCCAGTCCACGCCGGCGGTGAGCGAGTGATAGAAGCCCTCGCGACTGCCGAGCGAGCGGATCAGCCGCGCGCCGAAGATGTTGCCGCGGCCGATGACGCTGGTGCCGCCGACCACGGCGATGTCGCTGTCGGAATGGACGCCGTAGAGCAGCAGCTGCGTGCCCGTGCCGAGCCGGGTCAGATAGTTGCCGGAAAAGACGATACCGTCCTCGGGGCGCTCGGGCGGGATCTGCACGGAGAGCGAAAGGGAATCCCCTCTGCCCCACAGATTGTCGTGGCGCAGCGTCCCCGAAGCACGCAGCTCCGACGTCGCCGCCGAGCTGAAATTGTTGAGTTCGGCCAAGGCGTGAAAGGGCGACGTCTCTTCCACGCCGAGCAGGACGTCCAGCGTGCCCGGCGCCACGCCGGCGCGCAGCTCCGGCGTTACGCGGCGGCTGGGGATTTGGTTCATCGCGACGACGTCGCGCTGGAACTCCGTCAGGTTCGGCGTCTGTCCGGGCGCCAAAGAGGGTGCCTGGGCCCGGATCGCATCCGGGTCGTGTGCGCCTTCGACGAGCACCTGTCCAATCGCCTGCGGCTGGACCTCGAGCATGAGGATGCCGCCCTCTACCGATTGCTCGGGGATGAAGACGGATACCGCGACATAGCCGGCGTCCTCGAATGCCTTCTGCAAGGCGGCGCGCGCCGCCTCGACGTCCTCCGACGTCCGCCCTGGCCCCATGAACGGATAGACCGCCCGCTCGACGGCATTCGGCGCCAGGATGGTGTTGCCGCGTACCTGGAAGGCGCGGATGTCGAACCGCGTGGCCGGCTCGGGCGCCGGGCCGGCCGCGGATAGTTGGGACCCGTCCGCCGCGCCTTGCCGTGACGCCGCAGCTTCCTGTGCATGAGCGGGCGGAGCACCGGAAAGCGCTGCGAGGAGCGCGGCTCCGCCTGTGGTCATGCGGACGCGATTGCGTTGAAACATTGAACCCCCAAGCTCGATGCCGGCCGCCCGGCTTGCATGGCAGCGCAGCATTTGCTGACGGGGCGCCTTTGCCACGCGATTTCAGGAGCTGCCAAGCATCAATAGCACATAGATTGCACTGAATTGCGCTTCTTCCGGTTTAGACCGGATAGTATGTAAGTTGTGTGACGATCGCTGCTGCTATATCGACCGACATGATCGCCGAATCTCGATATGATATTCGAGATTCGAATAGGAGAATTACTGGTGATACTATGGACAATATAAATCCATTCTCTCAGATTACTTATCTGAGCGATAGAATTTATTATAAACCTCTCGAGCGAGAGGATTGTTCAGTTGCGCTAGCCGTTAAACGCGCGCGCGCGTGTCCGGCTCGGCGTCTCGCCAAAGCGCTCCTGATAAAGCCGGGTCAGGCGACCCGACGGATCGAACCCCGCCACCGCCGCGAGCCGACCGATCGACCGGCTTTCGGTGGGGCTGCGAAGCTGTGCGTTGAACCAGTCGAGACGAATCTCGCGGCTGAGACCGGCGACGGTCGTGCCAAGACAGGCCCTGAAATTGCGCCTGAGCGTCGCGGCCGTCACGCCCGCGATCGGAACGAGATCGTCCACGTTCCAGACTCTTTGCGGATGGGCGTGCATGTGCGTCGCGGCGCGGTGGACCGAGCCTGCGATCGGGAAGACCAGGTCGCGATCCTGGCCGGTGCAAACGGCTTCGACCAGGCTTTCGATCGTCTCCAACTCCTTGCACCGGCCATCGCCACGCATTGCGGCGCGCGCAAAACCGGCGGGATCGACGACAGGTCGCCCGTCCGGGCCAGTCATCGGCAACCACACGAAGCCGCGATCGATGAAGGCAAGGCGCCGGGGTGCGCCCAACCGGCGCGAAGCCACGGCCTGGATGGCAGGGCGCGGGATTCGCAGCAGCAGCGCCGAAGCCTCCGCAGAGCAGAGGCATTCGCTGCGCCCGGGCCGGGCAAGGAGGATTGCCGATCCCGCCCCGATCTCGCGCCCGCCGCCCTCGCTGCCCGCGACGATCGTGCCCTGAAGAGATGCGACGACATGCACGAACGCCTCGGTCGTCGTCACGGCAGCAATGCTCTCGCGGTGAGCCAGCTGGAGTCGTGCGGCGCTTTCATCCCATTTCGCAGCAAGCGACGATGCCACGGCACATGGCGCAGCCGGCGCGGTTCCGCGTCGAATCCCGCCCGGCGGCGATCGGTGATCGCCGGCTGCTGCGGCTTGCGCTTCGAAGGCGTCGGGCGTGACGTACATCTCTTTGCTCCCGGTCCAAGGACCAACGTCGCGCGATCGAACGAAACACTTTTTTCATCGCCGCCATTTTCTTGGTGGATGCGGACGCTCAACCGTGCGGCGACATGTCATGAAGCCGCGACAAATGGATCCTAGGACCTCGGGCCTGGTGACAAAGGCATGACAGCGGTGATGGGTGAAGGTCCGGCTTCCCGGCTGACGGCGCTGCTTGTCTCGGGGTCGCTGCATCTCGCGGCGGGCTGGCTTCTCTTTCTGATGTTCGAGGATGGCATGCCGCTGCGGGGAACCGCGCGCGCCGACGGCGGCACCGTCCTGATGGTCGAGCTGCTGCCACTTGAGCCCCGGGGCACCGCAGGCCAATCCGATTCGCCGGCCGGAAAACAGGACCGCAACAGTCGGCCGTCGCAGCCGCCGACTCCACCAAAAACCGGCGATCAGCTTGTCGAGCCGTTGGCCCGCGCCGCCGGTGCCCCGGCAGGGGGACAGGCCGTTGCCGTTCAGAGAATTGGCGACATCCGTGAAATGGCGGACCTCTCCAATGCCGAGATGCTCGCCTATCGACAGCGGCTTGCCTCCCACCTGGCGCGTTACCGGGCCTATCCGGCAGCGGCCCGCGTGGCCGGCCACGAGGGGATCGTCACGATCCGCTTTGTCATGACGGGCCAGGGGGTCGTGCTGGATGCCTGGGTCGAGACCACCTCGGGCATCGCCGAGATCGACCGGGAGGCCCTGGCGTCGGTGCGGCGCGCCCAGCCGCTGCCGCCCTTCCCGCCGAGCTGGCCGGGAAGGCTCGACGTCAGCCTGCCGATCGTCTTCCGGCTCGGATAGGACGAGATGGGACCCCGCGGGACATCGCTCTCCTGGTGGCGCCTGCTTCCCGCCCTCGCGTCGGGCCTTGTCGCCATTCTGGTTGCGCCCCCCGCCGCCGGGCAGGATGCGCCCGGGATCGACGAACGCCGCTATGTCATTGCGGCGCAGCCGCTGGCCGGCGCTCTGGCCGAGTTCGCCACGATCAGCGGAGTCGACATTCTCTATCCGCAAAGCCTCGCGCGCGGCCGTCGTTCCACTGCGATCGATGGAACCTATGGCGCGCCGCTCGCGCTCGGCACGATCCTGCGGGGCACGGGCCTTTCCGCCCACTTCACGCGGCCGACGGCTGCGGTCATCTACGTCTCGGGCGCACCGGTTGCGACCTCGCCGCCGTCTCCGGGCGCGAGCGGCTCTGCGACGCTGCGCCTGGACATGGCCGAAGTGCGGGCGCCGCTGATGATCGGATCACGCGACCGTGCCGCCCGCGACCGCTACGCCCGGGCGGTCCAGGTCGAGCTGCGCGCGATCCTGCAGTCCGAAGGCGGCTATGAGGGCCGGTCATCGCGTGTCGAAATCGCAGTGGCGATCGACCGTCGTGGCCGCATTCAGGATGTCGTCCTGGTCCGCTCGAGCGGAGAGCAGGCGTGGGACGACCATGTCCGGCAGGTGCTCGGCGGGCGTGTCCTGTCGCAGGCGCCTCCAGTCGACCTTGTCGAAGAAATGCGATTCGCGGTCGAAACCGACCGCTTGTCCGATCGAGGCGCGAGGAGCGGCAGGGGGCCCCGATGGTGAAATCGACCCGCGCGCTGCTGCGCACCTCGCTGGCCGAGCACTATACGCAGCTGCGTGATCGCCTCACCGCGCGGCTCGGCTCGAAGGACCTTGCAGGCGAAGCCCTGCACGAAACCTGGCTCAAGCTGCACGACGGCGCGGACCTTGCGCCTGTCGACGATCCTCACGCCTATCTCTATCGCGCCGCCCTGAACACCGCATCACACCTCGCTGCGTCCAGCCGACGTGTCCTTGGGACCGGCGAGATCGACGAGATCATGAACATTGCGGACGACGCGCCCGATCCCGAGCGTATCGCGATCGGGCGCAGCGAACTGGCACATGTCTGGAAGGTTCTGGGCGAGCTGACTCCGCGCCAGCGGCATATATTCATCGAGTGCTTCACCGGCACCGCCAGCCACGCCGAGCTGGCCGAGCACCATGGTGTCGGTGTCCGCATGATCCAGATCGACTTGCGGGATGCGATTTTGCATTGCGTGCGGCGCACGCGACGAAAAAATCCTTTCGTTCGCGGTGCCTCGCGCGTGTCGGTTCGATAGGGGATTGGGGGGAGAATGGACGGGTTCATACGCGCATGGAATCGGTTGCCACGATGACCGGAAAGCTCGACCGGGACGATGGGCTCGACGGCCTGCTCGTCGAAGCGGCCGACTGGCTGGTCCGCCTGACCTCGCGCGAGGCCACCACGGAGGATGCGCGGCAGCTCGAGGAATGGCGCGCCCTGAGCCCCGAGCATGAGGCGGCGTTCCGGGAGATTGCCGGGGTACGAAATTATGCGCGGGTCGCGCACCGCACCAGGCCCCCGATCAACCGCCGTGCGGTGCTGACAGGCGCGGGCGCCGGCGCTGCGGCGCTGTTCGCCGGCTTGGGCCTGGCGCGCCCCCCGCTGGGCCTCTGGCCGTCCCTGGCCGAGCTGATGGCCGATCACCGCACCGCGGTCGGCGGGCGGTTCGCGTTCGCTCCCGCGGCCGGTGTCGACGTGGAGATGAGCTCACGCACCAGTGTCTCGGTCATCGATGGCGGCCAGGGCATAAGCCTGATCGGCGGCGAGGCGTTCATATCGGCGGCGGCGCAGCGGCAACCGTTTGTCATTGGGGCTGAGCCGGTCAGGCTGGCGGTCAGCGATGCACAACTCAATGTTCAGGTGCTGGCGTCGATGACACGCATATCCTGCGTCGCTGGCGTGGTGACCTGCGAGACGGCCGACGGGAGTACGCAACTGAGTGCCAACGAGGCGCTGACGATCGGCGCAGGCGGGGTTGTCCGCCGTGCGCGCATCGACGGCCGGCGTGCGATCGCCTGGCGACGAGGTCTGCTCATCTTCGAAGGAACTCCGCTTTCCGAGGTGGTCGACCAGATCAACCTCTACCGCGAGGGTCGCGTCATTCTCGACGACGCGTCGCTCGGTGCCCTGCCGGTGAACGCGGTGTTCCATACCGGTCAGATCCAGAATGCGGTATCGCAAATCGAGCTGCTTCTGGGTTTGCGGGCGCGCCGGATTGCGGGGGGAGTCGTACTGCTAGGCTGAGCGGTTTGCCATGCTCATTCTCCTCGCATTGTGGGTGTCCGGCACAAACGCATGGGCCCAACCGAGGTGTCCGCATTTTGGGAAATTCTTGTCTTCCGTGGCTCGCCTCGGCCCTAGCCGAGAACGCAGTGCAGCGCGTCGGCGCTTTCATCGAGCGCCTGCAGCCTCGCGGCATAGCCGCCAATCTCGACTGGTGATGCGGTGACGCCGCTGTCGATCGCAGCGGGAGGGCGCCGAGGAAACCTTCCGGTTCGGGCTCTGACCCGGACCACCTGCCGCCTCAGTCGAGGCCGAACCCGTTCCGGCTGGTCGAGGCGGACCACGCGATAGGCATCCGTCAGTGCCCCAGCCAGCGGGCGGCCGATATTGCCCGCGGCGCCCGTAATGAGCACAATCGGCTTGGGATCCCCGTCACTCATGGCCCGCCAGACCCGCCTTCCCCAGGCTACGATCCATGGGAAAGATGCGAAGCACATGGTGACGTCAAATTCTAAGTAAAAGGCACGGTGGGTAGCGCGAATCGATCAAATGTGCACCGCGCCACGACCGACTTATTTGTCGCCGGATCCTCGTAAGGTAGCGGGTACGATGTTCACTGGCCAATACGTCGGCGCGATGCGTGGAATGGCACGCGTGCGGTCAAGCGGTTATTCGACGAGGAATAGAATGTCGTTGCGGGGCGTATGTCAGATATGGCGTCTTCCGACCGGCTTGACGTAGAACCGCATATTGCGGGGCTGCTGCGCTATGCTCGTTCGCTCACGCGCGATCCCGTCGCGGCCGATGACCTGGTGCAGGAGGCGCTGCTGCGCGCGTTCGAGCGCGCCGAGAGCTATGATCGCTCTCGTCCCTTGAGGACCTGGCTGTTTGCGATCCTTCACAACGAATTCATCAATGCGGGCCGCCAGCGCAAGGCGGAGGAGCGGCGCGACAGCGCTCTGGCAAGCGCGCGGGTCGACGAGGTCGACGCCGACCAGGAACTGTCCGCCTATCTCGCCCAGATCGCACGCCGATTTGACGGCCTGCCCGAGCCGCAACGTGCGGTGCTCCATCTGGTCGCGGTCGAAGGGCTTGGCTATCGCGAAACGGCCGAGGCGCTGGATATTGCGATCGGGACGGTGATGTCCCGCCTGAGCCGCGCGCGTGCGGCGCTGCGAGAAGCCGAACGGCCAGTTGCCGCCAACCTGCATGTGGTCGGGAGCGAGGAATGACCCCAGATATCTGTGTAGCCGAACTGGAAGCCTATCTCGACGGCGAACTCGACCTTATCCGACGGTTCGCAGTCGAGGCCTATCTCGCCGATCGGCCGGCGGAAGCTGCCCGCATGATGGCAGACTTGCGGACAAGGACGGCGCTGCGCCTGCTGCAACGCCCTTCGCGCGAGGCGACGCCTGCCACCGGCGCTGCCGCCTTGCGGCTGACCCGCCGGCTGCGCGCTCGCCCGACGCGCTGGCGGCGGCTGTCGCGGGCCGCCCGGATCGTGGCGCCGACGGCGGCGGCGCTGTCGATGATCTGGCTGCTCACCCCGATCGAGACCGAGGCCCGGCCGCCCGAATATGTTTCGGAAGCGATGATGGCCTATCAGACATCATTGCTGCGCGCCCGCATGGCCTCCCAGCCGGAGAGCCTGGTCCTCGATATCGACGAGATCCTGCGCGCGACGCGCATCCACATTCCGCCTCTGCCGTCCGGGTGGGAGGTGACCGACGTTCAGGTCTTTCCGTCAGAGGAGGGTCCAGCTCTCCAGATCATGCTGCGCACCAGAACCGAACAGTCGCTGGCGCTGTTCGCGGTTCGCACCGCCCATGAGGCACCGCTGTCGCCCGAAGCGATCGGGCGCGGCGCGGAATCTGTCGCCTATTGGCGCAAGGACGACATCGCGTTCGCACTTGTCGGCAGCGGCGATCCGGTGATGATCGACGGCATCGCCGAACATTTCGTCCTGGGGCAGACGAGCTGAGCAATGATCATCGACTGCGCGCGCGAGTCCCCGGACCGGTTGAGCGGAGACGTGGTGATCATCGGCGCAGGCGCGGCCGGGATCACGCTCGCAAGGCGGCTCGCGCAAACCGGGCTCCACGTCGTCCTACTCGAGAGTGGCGGCCTCGACTATGATGCCGAAACTGCCGACCTCAATCACGGCGGCAGCATCGGCCTGCCCTACTATCCGCTCGACCATGCCCGGCTGCGTTTCTTCGGCGGCACGACGGCGATCTGGGGCGGACGCTGCGCGGAGCTTGCGCCGATCGACTTTATAACCCGTCCCTGGGTCCCCTATTCGGGCTGGCCGATCAATTATGAGGATCTGGAGCCTTATTATCGCGCCGCCCGCCACGTGTTCGGCCTGCCCGAGGACCCGATCGTGGCGGATGCCGTGCGCGAGGCCGGGGTGCCGCTCCCACGTTTCGCCGACGACGAACTGGCGACGCCGCTATGGTCGTTCGACGGCATGTTCGACCGTTTCTCGTTCGCACGCTGTGCCGACCTTGCCGCGCATCCGCGCTGCACGATCGCGCTCCATGCCAATGTCTGCGAGATCGTGGCAGCGCCTTCGGCGCGCGCCGTCGCCCGGCTCAAGGGGCGCACCCCCGCTGGACGCGCGCTCGAGGTCACCGGACGCCACTATGTGCTGGCCGCCGGCGGCATCGAGAATCCGCGCCTCCTGCTTGCGTCGCGCTCGGTCATGTCCGACGGTCTCGGCAACGCCCATGACCAGGTCGGCCGCTACTTCATGGAGCATCCACATGCGCGCGGCGGCCGGATCGTTGGCACCCACGCATGGCCGCTCTTCGCTGCCTTCGCCAAGAGGACGATCGGGCCGTTCACGATCGCGCCGCTGATCACGCCCTCGCCTGCGCTGCAGGAGCGCGCCGGCCTGCTCAACACCTCGCTCACGATCGCGCCGCGTCGGCCGGCAACCGGCAAGGAGGCCTGGGCAATGCGCGCCTATCTCCACGCAAAGGAGAAACGCGCGCCAAACAAGTTCGGCCGCTCGCTTTGGAAGTTGACCAAGCGCAGCATCGGTTGGCTCCAGCAACGTACCGATCCGCTGCGACCCTGGCTGCTCCACCGGCTGGGCCGGCTCGACGTGGCCCTGGTCGTACGCGGCGAGCAGGCGCCCAATCCGGACAGCCGGATCACACTCGGGGAAGGACATGATGCGTTTGGCATGCCGCGGGTGGTGCTGGACTGGCGGACGAGCGCGCTCGATGTCGAGAGCGTCTGGGGTCTGGTTGCCGCCCTTGGGCGGGAGACGCAGCGACTCGGGCTCGGCACCGTCGCATCCGAGCCCTGGCTCTCTGACCCGTCGCGCGCCTGGAAGTTCGATTCTTTGATCAGCGCCCATCCGATTGGCGGCTATCATCATATGGGAACGACGCGCATGTCGGCCGATCCGGCCAAGGGCGTCACGGATGGCGACTGCCGGGTCCATGGCCTCGACAATCTCTACGTCGCGGGCAGCTCACTCTTCACGACCTCGGGCTGGGCCAATCCGACCCTGACGATCGTCGCGCTGGCCCTACGGCTGGCCGATCATCTGACTGATCGGGCGGGTGCAGCGCGTCGCCCTGCCGCCGCGCCGATCCCACCCGCAACGTCCCTTTGATTGCGAGCCCGCTTATGCTGCGGCGCGCGCATCCCAGCGGGCGCAGAGCCGCTGTGCCGCTTCATAGTCCGCCTGAAAGTCGATCTCCGCCCATTCAAAGCCCTCGATCGACACCGTGCGCACCGAAGTCTCGTCGGCGAGCCGGTCGATCGCGCGCAGGTACCAACTCGCCATGCCATCGGGCGCACGGATCGCCCGCTCGACCATGTCGACGAACTGGCTGCGTCCTGTCCTTTGGAATGCAAGCAGTCCGATCGACTCGCCAGTGGTCTGCTGTTGCGGCAGGGTCTTGCCGATGCGCAGCAGCCGACCGCTCGCGTCGAGCACCTTCATGTCGTCGGCATCATAATGCGCCTTGCGATCGATGGCGACATTGATCGCCCCGCTCGCACCTGCGAGGACGTGGGCGACAAGTTCGGCGGTCACCAGCGTGTCGCCATTGAGCAGCAAAATGTCCGCGTCAAACTCGCGGCGTGCGATCCACACCGAGCCGAGATTGTCTGCGACATGGTAGAAGGGATTGTAGAGTGTGCGCACCCGGCTGCGCGAGTGCGGCCGTGCCGCGATGGTGGCCTCGACCAGGTCGTCGCGAAAGCCGGTGACCACCACGATCTCGCCGATCCCGGCGCCTTCGAGCGCGTCGAGCTGGCGCTCGAGAAGCGATTTGCCGCCAAGCTCAAGCAGGCATTTCGGACGCTCCGCAGTCAGCGGCAGCAGCCGCGAACCATTGCCTGCGCTGAGCACGAGCGCCTTGCTGATCATCCCCCCGGATGCATCGACACTCATGCCCAGGCGTCCTTGAGCCGCTGCACAAGGTCGGCCCGCGTACCCTCGTCGAGCGCGATGGCCGGCGCAAGCTGGGGCGCCTTGGGCCAGCCATGATCGGCAATCGCGAGGCCGTTCAGCTGCCGCACTCCGGCATAGCGCGGGATAACGTGGAAGTGGACATGGGGATCCACCATCATCAGCATGAGATAGTTGATCTTCTCATAGGCGATCGTCCGCGCGAGCGCTGACTCGACATCGCTGACAACGCGGCCGAGCTCGGCAAAGGCCGCCGCGGGAAGCGCCGAGAAGGCGCGCTCATCGCTGGTCGCCGCGATCACAAGACTGCCGAGGGTGGGCTGCTCGGGTCGCAGCAGCACGACCCAGTGCGGATAACCGGCGATGAGCGCGCCGGGATAGCCGAAACGTTCAATGGTGCTGTTCATCTATTCTGCCTCAAGCGGACCATCACGCTGCCAGAGGGCGCGCGAGGCGCGGGCAAACTGCGCCGCCGGCGCGGCAAGACACGCACGCCCGCCCGGCCACTCCAATCGGAGCGAACGCCGTCGCCTCCCGCGCCCTGCTGGGGTGGATTGCGCATACAGGGACGTACGTGCCGGCTCGTCGAATTATTCCCGTAATCCCTGGCACCAGCGTGTTCCTCGCTTCGTCCGAACGACATGGGCTTGTTCCGACCCCGGCGAAGATCGTCGGCGTCGCCTGGCTCGCGTTAAAACCGCCGTCGTTCAGCCTGGTCGCATCCGGCGAGGATCGGCAGGTCGCGGCCAAGGCGCCACCGGAGGTGGCAACTGCTTAAGGCGTGGCGCTCTCGACCTTGCACCGAGCTCAGCTCTGGTAGCAGCTCAGGCACTTTCTCTTGTCCGGGATAGACGGTCGGTTTGTAATTCGAACCGGGAGCGAATGATCGAATGCCGCGCATGGTGAAGCATCCGGAGGTTCGCAGGGGCGAGCTGCTCGACTGCGCCCAGGCGTTGTTTCTCGAACGCGGCTACGAGCGCACGACGATCAACGACATTATCGGGAAAGCCGGCGTTTCGAAGGGCGGCTTCTATCACCACTTCTCGTCCAAGGAGGAGATGCTGGAAGCGCTGGCCGCCCGGTTTGCAGAAGCGGCCGTGGCGTCCGTCCAGGCCGCGCTGGAGACACCGGACCTCGCCGCGCTCTTCCGATTGAACGCGTTCCTCGCCCAGGCACGGCATATGAAGGTCGAGGATGCGCCGCAGCTGCGCGCGATGTTCGACGTCGTCTTCAAGCCCGAGAACCTCGTTCTCTACCATCGGCTCAACGCGGCCGTCGTCGCAGTGATGACGCCAGTGCTTGTGCGCATCATCGCTCAGGGCAAGGAAGAGGGCGTGTTCAACGTGCCGGATGCGCAGGCGGCCGCAGAGATCGTGCTGCAGCTCGGCGCCAGCACGCATGACGCTGTGGCGCGCGCGATCGCGGCGTCGGGCACACCGGAGGAAAAGGCGGCGGCGGACGCGCTGGAAGAGCGGCTGCGGTTCCAGGGCCTGGCCATCGACCGCATTCTTGGATTGCCCGACGGAAGCATCCTCTTCGTCGAGCCCGGCTCCGCCCAGGTCGTAATGGCCGCGCCGCGACCTTAGGATGACGTGCCGCTCGTCTGAGCGGTGGAAGACCTTCGCTGAAGGGGTGGCCGGTCCGGTGACGCATCAGACCGCACCGGAAGTCTGATACTATCTGCCTTGCCGGGTGTGGAGCCGCGCCTCCTCAGTGCATCGGGCGTCCCCGTCCGCGTCGATCTCGTCGCAGATCAGGCTTTCCTCCTGCACATGACGCACGTGCGGAGTGGCAAGAAGCCATGCCTCCTGCTGCTCGCGACCAGCCGCTCGCCGACGAGACGGGCGAGGGCCTCGCGCACCGGCGTCGGGCTCACGCGATAGACGCGTGCGGTTTCATCGACCCGGATCTGCGCCGCAGGCGCGAGTTCCGCTCTCGCCAGGGCGCCGCGCAAGCCGCGATAGATGCGTGAGTAGGTGTTCTCGTCGCCCCGCATGATGGACCCATTGGCAAGCGGGCCGATCATGGCGCGCGGCCGCCGGCGGCGCAGCTATCGCTGCCTGACGCGCGCGAAATCCAGCGCCCTCCCCGCCATTCCGGCGCAAACGCGGCGAGCCATGTCGAGACTGCCTGTGGACGATGCGCGGAGTCGGCAGGTTGTAGCAATTCAGCGATCAGAATTTTAGGCGGGAAAAGTTGCGACAAGGGTCTTGGCGGATAGCCAAGTAAAATCGGACAGTCGCTGCGAGGGGTTTCAAAGTCGTACGCTTCCGAGCCTGACGGGAATCTTGTGGACGAATGGTTTGAGCGGCTTGAGGTGTTTTGGCGTCCAGTTCGGGTGACCGCTCTTAATGACCACCTCGCACGCGGAGATCAGCGTCTCGATCTCCCACAACCGCTCACGCAGCGTCGGTAGCTGAGCGATCAACCCTTCGGCCTTCTCAAGCTCCTCTTTCCTAAGCTCGTATTCGCCGAGGAGATGCGTGATCTTGCTCTCCAAAGCGGCTTTGCGATTGGTCCTGCCCATGCCGGGCGAACTACCAATCCAGCCACGGTAGGGTCGAGTGGCGTAAGGGTGCGTTTGCTGGAATAGGCCGTAGACTTGGCTGGGGCGGCAGGATTCGAACCTGCGAATGCCGGTACCAAAAACCGGTGCCTTACCACTTGGCGACGCCCCAGCGCCGAAGGGCGGCCTTATAGCCGCCCGGACGCGGGTGGGAAGGGGGTTGCCTTCCGTCCGGTCAGGCGATCTCCTCGACCCAGCCATAGGGATCGGGCGCGGTGCCGCGCTGGATCGCGACCAGGCTTTCGCGGATGCGCTGCGTCAACGGCCCGATCGACTGGCCGCCGATGGTGAAGCCGCCCTCGGCGCCCCTTACGCTGCCGATCGGGGTCACCACCGCCGCGGTGCCGCAGGCGAAGGCCTCGGTCAGCCGGCCGCTGGTCGCGTCAGCCTGCCATTGCTCGATCGAATAGGGCGCCTCGCGCACGGTGATCCCCTGGTCGGCGGCGAGCCGAAGGATCGAATCGCGGGTGATGCCGGGCAGGATCGTGCCGGTGAGCGGCGGCGTCACCATCGAGCCGTCGTCGAACACGAAGAAGATGTTCATGCCGCCCAGCTCCTCGACCCAGCGGCGCTCGACCGCGTCGAGGAAGACGACCTGGTCGCAGCCGTGGCGGATCGCCTCGGCCTGCGCGATCAGGCTGGTGGCATAATTGCCGCCGCACTTGGCCGCGCCGGTCCCGCCCGGCGCCGCGCGGGTATATTCGCGGGTCACCCACAGCGACACGCTCGGCGCGCCCTTGAAATAGGCGCCGACCGACGAGGCCATGACGATGTAGAGATATTCGGCCGCCGGCTTGACCCCGAGGAACACCTCGCTCGCGAACATGAACGGGCGCAGATAGAGCGCGCCGTCCTCGCTGTCCGGAATCCAGGCCTTGTCGGTGCGGACCAGCGCGCGGATCGAGTCGAGGAAGATCTCCTCGGGCAGCTCGACCATCGCCATCCGCCGCGCGGACGCCTGGAAGCGACGGGCGTTCGCCTCCGGCCGGAACAGGGCCGCGCCGCCGTTCGGCCGGCGATAGGCCTTCATCCCCTCGAAGATTTCCTGGGCGTAGTGGAGGACCGAGGCGGCGGGGTCCATCGCCAGCGGCTGCCGCGCGGTGATCCGCGCATCGTGCCAGCCCTTGCCCTCGCTGTAGCGTACGATCGCCATGTGATCGGTGAACACCCGGCCGAAGCCGGGATCGATCAGCATCTTCGCGCGCTCGGCCTCGGCGACCGGATTCGCGCTGGGTTCGAACGCAAAGCTCTGCGTGGCAACGGTCAGCATCATTACCCCTCATCTGGCAAGTCGTGAGCGGTCCCCTGACAGCGGCGACTAGGCGGCGGGAACCGATCCGTCAAACCTGCTATGACCCACGAGGCGCGACGGCCTGCAATCCTCGGTCATACGGCCGTTTCGGTTCATTCCCTGCCATGGTATCATTTTACCTCTCGTGACTGCCCTGCTTTTCCTTGACTTTCGTGCCGTCCTCCGCCATCTGCCCGCCGTCCGCGCCGCTCCGTGAACGAGCGGCGCTGTTCATTTTTCACAGACGAGGTCCGGGCCCATGAAGGCGCTGATGAAGACCACCAAGTCGGCCAAGCCGCGCGAGGTGGAGAAGAAGTGGCATCTGATCGATGCCGACGGGCTGGTGGTCGGGCGGCTCGCCACGATCGTCGCCAACATCCTGCGCGGCAAGCACAAGCCGAGCTTCACCCCCCATGTCGATTGCGGTGATCATGTGATCATCATCAATGCCGGCAAGGTGAAGTTCACCGGCAAGAAGCTGGCCGACAAGGTCTACTACAAGCACACCGGCTATGCCGGCGGGATCAAGGAGATCACCGCGGGCAAGGTGCTGGAAGGCCGCTTCCCCGAACGCGTGCTCGAGAAGGCGGTGGAGCGCATGATCCCGCGTGGGCCCCTGGGCCGTGACCAGATGCGCGCGCTGCACCTCTATGCCAGCGCCGAGCATCCGCACGGCGGCCAGAACCCCGAAGTCCTCGATGTCGCGGCCATGAACCGCAAGAACAAGGTGGGCGCCTAAATGTCCGACAATCGCCAGTCCCTCTCCGATCTCGCCAAGCTGACCGAGACCGAAGCCGAAAAGCCCGTTGAGGCCGCAGCGCCCGAAGCCGAAGCCGAGGCTGCTCCAGCGGCTGAAGCTGCCCCCGCAGCCGAAGCGCCGGCGCGTGAAGGCCGTCGCCGTCGGGATGAGGAGGAGGTCAATAAGGACGGTGTCGACACCCAGGGCCCGCAGATCCAGGCCGTCCTGCGCGAGCAGCAGCTCGACAAGCAGGGCCGCGCCTATGCCACCGGTCGCCGCAAGGACGCGGTCGCCCGCGTCTGGCTGAAGCCGGGCACGGGCAAGATCACCGTCAACGGCCGCGATCAGGAGGTCTATTTCGCCCGCCCGACGCTGCGTCTCGTCATCAACCAGCCCTTCGGCGTCGCCGAGCGCGAGGGCCAGTATGACGTCGTCGCCACGGTCGTCGGCGGCGGCCTTTCCGGCCAGGCCGGCGCGGTGAAGCACGGCATTTCGCAGGCGCTGACCCGCTACGAGCCGGCGCTGCGCACCACGATCAAGCAGGCCGGCTTCCTCACCCGAGACAGCCGCGTGGTCGAGCGCAAGAAATACGGCCGCGCCAAGGCCCGCCGCAGCTTCCAGTTCTCGAAGCGCTAGGCGAAGCCAGCCGAGCGCAGCGACGCCGGCGCGACGCGACGCCGGAGCAGCGCGAAGAGCTGGCGCCGCCCGGCCGGCCGGCCGCGCAGCGGACAGGACCGACGTCACGGGATTTACTCCCGTGACGGCCCCTGGGAGGAAAAAAGGGCGGTCCGGTGCGAAATCGGGCCGCCCTTTCCTTTTGCTCGATCGAGATTGGAGCTAGGCTGACGATCATGCGCAGGTTGTTATTCCTCGCGGTCCTTCCGCTCGCCCTTTCCGGCTGCATCGTCCGCACGGCCGCGAACGTCGTGACCCTCCCCGTCCGCGCGGTCGGCGCCGGAGTGGATGCGGTGACGACCAGCCAGTCGGAGGCCGACGAGCGGCGCGGCCGCGAGCTGCGTCGGGAGGAGGAGCGGCTCGGCCGCATCGCCCGCCGCTGCGAACGCAACCCCGATCGCGAGGAATGCGCCGAATTGCAGCGCTACGGCCGGCCCGAGCGCTGACCCTCGACAAGGGGGCGGGGCTCTCCTAGATACCGGCGCGGCGCGGGTGTAGCTCAATGGCAGAGCAGAAGCTTCCCAAGCTTACGACGAGGGTTCGATTCCCTTCACCCGCTCCATAATCCATCATCTCTCTGATTCAGGCTGACGGCGTCCTTGGCGGCCGCTCGATCATCCCGTTCGGCCGCCTCCAAAGGACGCTTGCCGGCAAGCTCCTGTCCTTTTGCAGCAAGCCGGCGATTTTGGCCTGGCGAGGAGATTGGAGATGAACGGCAGGCGCTCGAGGTCGATCTTCGCCGGCAATCCGGGCACGGATTCCGGTTTCCCGCGCCCGCCCCAGGCGGTACCCGGCCGGACCCGCGCCGACGACATGTGCGGCAAAAGTGTCCAATCCACGCACGTCAGCGAGAAGCCGTTGGCGCCATCATGGCTGCGGTTGCCGGCGAACCAGCCCGCCTCCGGCTCAGACCCGCTTCCACGACGCCCCGGCCTTTACTGAAATCTGCGTCTGCCGGAACAAGAAGGGAGCGGGCGGCGCCCGCTCCCCAGTCCCGCCGCAGAGATCGAATCGAATGCTAGGGGAGATTCGTTGCCCTCCGCGGCTCCCGGACCAGATGCCCTGACGGCGCGGCGCCGCAAAGCGGCGACCCCTCGAACGCCCCGGTGCAGTGGATTGGAGCGCGAATGTGCGGGTGAACGTCGATTGGGAGAGGGTGAACGTCGCTCGACCTTCTCCGCCGGCTGGCCCATATTCGCCGGATGCCGGGATTGGTCATGGATTGGGTCGAGGAGGCGCCGCAGCGCGCCCCGCGGCGCGGGCTGCGCGCAGCCTTCCTCGGCAGGGGACTGACGCCCCGCACCCGCGCCATGCTCTGGCTGACGCTCCTGTTCTGGCTTTCCAACTTCCTCATCCTGTCCGCCGGCATCCTCGTCAGTGGAAACGGGCCTCTCGCGGCGCTCGTCGCGATGCGGGGGTTGCTGACGCTGTTCGGATTGTTCCTGTGCTACCTCCTGCATCGCGCGCTGGACCGGTGGTCCGGCCCGAGCTTCAGGAGCCGGGTTCTCCTGGCCGCACTGCTGGCGCCGGTCACGGCCGAAGTCTTCGCCTGGGCCGCCTATTTCGCGACCACTGCCGTCGACCCGTCCCGCATCGGCACCGGCTTCAGCTGGGCCGCGGTGATCAGCACCCTGTCCTACTGGACCTGGTTCTTCCTCGCCTGGGCAGGTCTCTACCTCGCGCTCGGCTACAGTTATGACGTCCAGGCGGAGCGGCTTCATTCGGCCGAGCTGCGCGCGCATGCGCAGGCGGCGCAGTTGCGCGCGCTCCACAACCAGGTGAACCCGCATTTCCTGTTCAACAGCCTCAATTCGATCTCCGCGCTGATCGTCGAGGAGCGCAATGTCGATGCGGAGCGGATGGTGACCAGGCTTGCCACCTTCTTCCGCCGCTCGCTGTCGATCGACCCGTTCGAGGACATCCCGCTCGAACGCGAGATCGACCTGCAGCGCGCCTATCTGGAGATCGAGCAGCTGCGCTATCCCGATCTCGTGCTTGCGATCGATTGCCCGCCCGCGCTCGCCCACGCCGCGGTCCCTGCCCTGATCCTCCAGCCGCTGGTCGAGAATGCGGTCAAATATGGCGTCGCCGCGTCCGCGCCGCCGGCCCGCATCGCGATCGCGGCGCACGCGGAGGACGGTCACCTGACCCTCGCCGTGAGCGACAGCGGGACGGCGCCGGCGGGTGCTGCAAAGGAGGGCACCGGCGTGGGCCTGAAGAATGTCCGCGAACGTCTGGCCCAGCGCTTCGGCGACCGGCAGTCGCTCGCCGCCGGCCGCACGCCGACGGGCTTCACCTGTACCCTCACCATGCCGCTCAGGATGCTGTCATGAGCGAACTTCGCGTTCTGGCCGTAGATGACGAAGTTCTGGCCCTCCGCCGCATCAAACGCGCGCTGGCCGATATCGAGGAGGTCGAGCTGGTCGGCGAGGCCGACGGCTGCCGCACCGCGATCGACCTTGTCAGGAAGTTGAAGCCGGACGTGATGCTGCTCGACATCCGGATGCGCGACGGCACCGGCTTCGATCTCGTCGAATCGCTCGCGGAAGACGAGCTTCCCGTCGTAATCTTCGTCTCCGCCTTCGATCATTATGCGGTACGCGCGTTCGAGACGAACGCCGCGGACTATGTGCTGAAGCCGCTGGAGACGGATCGTCTGCGCGCCGCCTTGTCACGGGCGCGCTTCCGGCTGGACGCGGAAAGCGCACACGAGCGTATGGCCGAGCTGCAGGCCGTCATCACCAGCCTGCGCGACGGGCTTCAGGGCGCGGAAGAGGGTCCGCGCTACGAGACCGAGCTCTGGATCAGGAAGTCGCTTGGCGGATATGTCCGCGTCGCGATCGACAATATCGACTGGGTGAGCAGCGAAGAGGACTATGTCCGAATCTACACCGAGGGGGGCTCCTTCCTGCTGCGCGGCTCGATCCGGACATTCGAGCAAAGGGTCGATCCCGGCAAGTTCACCCGCATCCACCGCCGGACATTGGTGCGCACCGCGGCAATCCGTGAGGTAAGGTCGCCGCGCCTCGGGGGCCTTGAGATCGTTCTGGCTGGTGGCGAGCATTTGAAAGCCGGCCGCGTCTACGCGCGACGGGTGAGATCCTTGTTCAACGGCGGCAGGGCGGACTGACACGACGTTCGGGCGGCCGGGCACGCCGCTTGTCCGCCATCGCGTTGCGCGATCCGGCTGGGCGATCAATCCTGATCGCATGCTTTTTCTCTGCCTTTGCTATTTCGAGGGAGATGCTCCCGCACGCGTCGGCAAGGCGTCCGGCCGGAACGACCGGAAGAACCGGCGACTATACGGCGCCGGCGCAATCATCATGGAAGGAGATATCGGCAGTCCGGATCTCGGCGTCGTGATCCGCGGGAGCGGCGACACGCTCGAATTTGCCGAAGGCCCGTTCCGCAAGGCAGACGCCCAGGTCGGCGCCTTCTTCCTCGTCCATGCCGGAACGATCGCCGAAGCCGCGGAGATCGTTTCCAATCATCCCTCGATTCATCGCCGTCGTCGGCGGGGCCGCGGCATCGAGGTGCGACCGATTGATGCCTATGACCTGCCCGGGCGACCGAATGGACGCGCCCATCAAGCAGCAAGTCGCCGGTCGCCATTTGGTTCTTATAGAACCTCTCTATAGCGCGCACCACCGCCACATCTCGGATATTCTCCTGTGGCGAGTTTGCCACAGCCGATTCATGAAGTACGAAACGTACCATATTTCACTTGTGAGACATCCACATCGGCTTAAACGATGCGCCGTCGCGGGCGCGTCGCAGCCCAGCCCGAATTCCGGGCGCGAATGCGACATCTTTGGGAGGACCAGAATGAGAAACGGCAAATTTGCAGTACGCACGATGCTTTTGGGCACCGCGGCGTCTCTCTTCGTCACCGCTGCGCCGGCATTCGCTCAGGATGCCCAACCACCGGTTTCTTCGGAACCGGAAACGGCGAGCGACGAGGGACAGGCGATCGTCATCACCGGCTCGCGCATCGCCCGGCGCGACCTCACCTCGACCAGCCCGGTCACGGTAGTGTCGAACGAGGAGTTCCGGCTCTCCGGTGCGGTCAACGTCGAGCAGGTGATCAATACGCTGCCGCAGGTCGTTCCGGGCTCGAGCGCCTTCTCGAACAACCCCGGCGGGGGTATTGCGACGCTCGATCTGCGCGGCCTCGGATCGCAGCGCAACCTCGTGCTGGTCAACGGCCGCCGCTACATCTTCTTCGACACGGCCCAGACGGTCGATCTCAACACGATCCCGCAGTTCCTGATCGACAGCGTCGACGTCGTCACCGGCGGCGCTTCGGCGGTCTACGGCTCGGACGCGGTCGCGGGCGTCATCAACTTCCGCCTGCGCAGCGACCTCGACGGCCTGCTCGCAGGCGCGCAGTACAGCATCACCGAGGAAGGCGACGGCGCCCGCTACAACGCCTATCTCGCCATGGGTACCCAGTTCGCCGACGGTCGCGGCAACATCACGATCTACGGCGAATATTTCAATCGCGGTCAGATCATGCAGGCTGACCGTCCCTGGGCCTTCTTCTCTTTTGGAGATGGCGCGGACGGTCTTATACCTTTGGGATCCGCCTCGGTCCCCCAAGGCCGTATCGTCGCCCCGGGCAGCATCCTGGTCGCCGGCGTCGCGCGACCGATCGCGGCCGGGACGAATTATGTCGGCCCGGTGGGAAGCAATCCCGGCGGCGCGTTCTTCTCGACGCCCGGGACCAGCATCCCCTATTGCGGCGCCCCCTGCTCGTACAACTATGCGCCGGCGAACTATTTGATGGTTCCGCAGGAGCGTTGGACGCTCGGCGGCTATGGCGAATATGAGATCGCCGACGGCATCACCGCCTATGCGGAGGTGAACTACATCAACAACCGCGTCCAGAACGAGCTGGCGGCGACGCCGATCACCCAGAATGTCGACTTCGAGCTGGCGGCGATCCAGCCGCTGGTCTCGGCCGCCGACTTCACCCAGCTCCAGCAGATCGCGACCAATCAGCAAGCGGCGATCGCGGCCGCGGCCGCCGCGGGCGCACCGAACCCTTTCGGGCCGTTCACTGCGGGCACGGCTTCATTCCCTGCGCTTCAGCCGGGTTTCGTGCGATTGAACGTGAACAGCCGCACCACCGGCCTCGCCTCGCGCAACGTCACCGACGACCGCAACGCCTTCCGCGTGCTGGCCGGCCTCAGGGGCAACATCACCGACTCGCTGACCTATGACGTCTACTACATGTACGCCAGAACCCGGAACGCATCGGTTCAGACCGGCAATATCTCCCGTTCGGCCTTCACCCGGCTCGCGGCGGACGGCACCTGCAACGTGTTCGGCGAGGCTCTGCTCAGCGCGGACTGCATCAACCAGATCTCGATCCTGGCGCAGAATCAGGACATCTCCGAGCTCCAGGTGGCGCAGGCCAGCATCTCCGGCCCGCTGTTCACCTTCGGGACCGCGACCGATCCGGTCGCCTTCGCCGCCGGCGTCGAATGGCGCAGCGTGAGCGGCCAGTTCATTCCGGACACCGCTTTGTCCTCGGGCGATGTCGTCGGCTTCAATGCCGGACAGGCGACTCAAGGCAGCTACGATGTCAAGGAGGTGTTCGCCGAGCTTCGCGTCCCGATCATCCAGGACAATTTCATCCATCGACTGGAGCTGAATGGCGCAGGCCGCTATTCCGACTATTCCCTCGGCGCCGTGGGCGGTGTGTGGACCTATGCGGGCGGCATCGAACTTGCGCCGATCCGGGACATCACCTTCCGCGGCCAGTATCAGCGCGCCATCCGCGCGCCGAACGTCGGCGAGCTGTTCGGCGGCCGAGCCATCGGTTTCCCGGCGGCGACTGACCCCTGCTCACTTGCAGCGGCGGCCACGAATCCGACGGTTCGTGCGCTGTGCGTGGCCACCGGAGTGCCCGATCCGCTCGTCGGCACCGCCGGCCTCCAGCCAAACGCCCAGGTCCCCGGCGTGTTTGGCGGCAATCCGAACCTGGAGGAGGAAGTCGCGGACACGTGGACTGCCGGCGCGGTGATCCGGCCGCGCTTCATCCCGCGGCTCAACATCACCATCGACTATTATGACATCAGGATCGAGAACGCGGTTGCGCCGGCGGCAGGCGGCGTGAACAACATTCTCAACCTGTGCTACAATGTCATTCAGGACGTTAACAGCGCGCTCTGCCAGGCAATCGGCCGCAATCCGTTGACCGGCGTGATCGAGGGCGGTGACTTCGTGGTCGAGGCAACCTTTGCCAACCTCGGCAGCTTCGACACCAGCGGCATTGATTTCCAGGTGGACTACAGCCTGCCGCTGAACTTCAGCCTGCTGAACGGTAGCAGCTCGCGGCTCAACTTCTTCTTCCTCGGCAACTACACGCGCACGGCAGACTTCACGCCGGTCGCCGGGCTCGACCAAGTGAACGAGGGAGCCGGCCGCTATGGCAACATCATCGGCAACCCGGTCGCCAAGTGGAAATGGTCGTCGCGCCTGTCCTGGATGGACGGACCGCTCACCACCAGCATTCGCTGGCGGCATCTCGGTGCGGTCCGCGACGACGACGATTCGACCGACTATATCGTCGAGAGGATCGGCGCCTACGATCTGTTCGACATTTCCTTCGCGTTCGAGGTGAACGACAATTTCACGGTCAATCTCGGCATCAACAACCTGTTCGACAAGGATCCGCCGTTGCTTGGCGACAACCAGGCGGAGGCGAACACCTTCCCGGAGGTTTACGACGTGCTCGGACGGGACTTCTTCATCTCGGCCAGCTTCCGCTTCTGAGGCGGTGGCCTCTTTCGGGCGGCGGATTTCGGTCCGCCGCCCTTTTCTTGGTCGTTCCCGCCCTTGACGATCCGCTGCAGCAGCCGGTCGAGCCAGTCCATCCGGCTGCGCAGCGCGCTCACCGCATTGTCGTGCACCGCCTCGTGGAACGGCACGGTGACGCTCCGGCCATATTCGTCGAGGACGCGCAGCTTGTCATGAAGCGCCGCCTTGGTATCGACGATCCAGGCGATCTGCTCGTCCCGGTCCAAGAGGTCGAGCGACTGGACCTTCGTCCGCAGCGGATCCTCGAGCAGCAAATGGGTCGGCCGGATGGTCTGGACCCACGCCTTGACGGCCGCCCGTCCCGCCGCGGTGCACAGCAGCACCTCGGCGCCGCGCGCATCGCCCTCCACTGGCCGCTTCTCGATCAGTCCCTGCATCTCCAGCCGCCGGATCATCGGATAGATCTTGCCCTTGCTGGTGTTGAAGTTGCTGACGGGTGACTCTTCGTAGATCCGGCTGATCTGATAGGCGGTCGCCGGCTGGGTCCGCAGCACGAGCGCCAGGAATGCGCCCTCGTTGTCCGTCAATTCGATCCGTTCGCGATTCAACCGATTGCCCCCAGCCGCGTGAATGGCCGACGTAGCAGCCCGCGTGATTTGGCGGCAAGCGCCTCAATAGCGCTCCAGCAGGCGATCGACCGACTCGTGCGCGCGCTTCTTGCCATTGGCGCGGCCGTCCGTTTCATCTTCGAGCGCGGCGCGGATTTCCTGGATCTGGGCATCGGTCAGATGCTCGATACCGATGAACTGGCCGCGCGCCGGATCGATCGCGCGCAGCAGCTCATCGAGCTTCGCCTGCATCGCCGCGGCGTCGCGATTCTGGCTGTTCTGGATCAGGAACACCATCAGGAAGGTGACGATGGTCGTCGTCGTGTTGATGACGAGCTGCCATGTGTCCGAGAAGCCGAACAGCGGCCCGGTCAGTACCCAGACCAGCACCAGCGCAAGGGCGATGACAAATGCAACCGGCTGTCCGGCGAACGACGCGATCCGACCCGCGAAAAAGGTAAACAAGCGATCCATACCGTCTCCGCACCGCAAAGCGCGTCCGGAAGCGGCTTGTTCCAGTCGAACAACGAATCCGCGGTGCCCTATCCGAGCGCCGCCACCGCCGCGACAACCGCCTCGTCATGATGGATTTGTCCGCGTTCGAGGAAACCGGGCGCTGCGGCCCGCGCGCGCGCCGCGATCGCATCGTCCTGATACACCCGCACAAGCGAATCGGCGAAAGCGCGAGGCTGGATCGTGGCCAGCGGCACATGCCCGCCCAGGCCGGCGCGAGCGAGGCCGAGACCGGTGGCGAGCTTTTCGAGATCGTAATGGCAGACCACCTGCGGCAAGCCCGCCGTCAAGCCGGCGCAGACGAAGCCATGGCCACCATGGGACAGTAGCAGCCGCGACCGCGCGGCGATCTCGGCAAAGGGCACCGGGTGCGGCTCGACGATGAACCCGAACGAGGTCACCGCGGCCTGGATGGCCGCATCGCCCATGGCGACATGGACACGGATCTTGAGTCCGCTCATCGCCAGACCGCTCCACAGGGGTGAATTCGCCGGGATCAATTCGGGGAGGTAGACGAACACCTCTTCCCCCTCACCCGCCCGGATCGAGCCATCGACCGATTCTGGAATCGCAATCGGCTCGCCGCGCTCGGCGGCATAGGGATCGAGCTCCGCGAAGGTCGCGGTAACCGATCGATCGGCAGCAAAGATCCCCGGCAGTGCCGCAAGCGGATCGTCGCCCAGCTCGGCAAGGCCGCGATTGACAATCGCCAGCAGCGCCTCCTGGTCGAGGCCCGAAACACCCTGCACGAGCGTCGGAAATGCGCGCATCGTCGCCGGCGGCAGGCTGAAGCCGTTGCCGACCGCGATTGCCGGCAGCCGCCCGCGTGCCGCCGGCAGCAGGAACGGCGCATAATCGGCAATGACCAGATCGGCCCGTGTCGCCGCCAGCAATTGCCGCCACGCCGCGATCATCGAGGTGACGATCAAGGCATCGTCGATGCCGATGCGCGCGAGGATATCGGCCAGCCCTGCCGGCGCGCCGCCGTGCCGCATCACGTTCCCAGCGAGCATCCGGGGCGACACCGGCGCTTGCCAGATCGCAATGTCGGACACCTGCTGCGCGTGCATGACGTCCAGCCGGCGCACCGCCAGCACCACCTCATGCCCATGTCCGCGCAGAAGCCGGCTGAGCCCGGCGAGATGGACGGCATGGCCGCGATTGGCGCCGAGCTCCCAGCCGATCAAGATGCGCGCCATGCGCGGCTAGAGCCCCTCTGGAGCGACGGCGCGGCCGGCCGCTTCGAGACGGGCGACCAGGTCGGCACGACAGTCTTCCAGCGCCAGCACATCGATGCTGCGTATGACGAAATTGGCGCCGGCTTTGCCGTCGCGGAAGAAAGGATAGGAGCCGATCTGACAGCCCGGATGATCGCCCTCCGTTTCACTCAGGATCGTGGCGACCTCGCTTTCCGGCGCCCAGCAACCGATCGTCCGTGAAAGCAGCGGACGGCCACCTTCGAGCCGTCCGGACAGCGCCTCGAGCATCAGCGCCGCGACATGGGGAATGCCGGCAAGGATGAAGATGTTGCCGAGGCGAATGCCGGGCGCGCCGGACATGTGGTTCTCGATCAGCTCGGCGCCGTCGGGCACCCGAGCCATGCGCAGACGTACCTCGGTCACGCCGCCGCGCGAGGCGTAGTAATCTTCGAGGACCGCGCGGGCGCGGGGATGGATCACGACGGGTACGTCGAGCGCGGCAGCGATCGCATCGACGGTGATGTCGTCATGAGTCGGGCCGATGCCGCCGGTGGTGAAGAGATAGTCATAGGTGCCACGCAACGCGTTCACCGCCTCGGCGATCCGGGTCATTTCGTCGGGGACGACCCGGACCTCGGCGAGCCGGATGCCCTGGATGTTGAGCCAGGTCGCGATCGGGGAAACGTTGCGGTCCTGGGTACGGCCCGAGAGGATCTCGTCGCCGATCACCAGAAGCCCCGCCGTCCAGATCCGCTCGCTTGCCATCTCACCGGCATAGACAGGAGCGAGGCTTCGTTAAAGCCGGGAACCGGGTTTGTGCCGGGTTCACGATAATCCTTCGCTAACCGTCTGCATGCCATAGCTGGCCGGCCGGATGCGTGTTCCGAACAGGGCGCACGCAGCCGGCGATGGTGCGAACCGGCTGTGGTGGAGTCTGGTTTGGGTATGGACGGTTGGACAAACGGGCTGCGCGCGATCATCGGCGGGGACGCCGATGATGACGATGATGCACGCGACCGTCGCCGGGAGTCGCGGCACGATTTCTGCGGCCACAAGGTCATCATCCGCCAGCGTCGCACTCTCGGGATCCTCCACCTCAAGAACGTGTCGAGCCGGGGCGCCTGCGGGATCACCGATATGCCGGTTGCCGTCGGATCAATGGTATTCCTGGAGCTCAAGAAGCCGCATTTCTATGCGGCCGAGGTGCTGTGGGTGCGCAGCCTGACGATCGGCCTGCAGCTCGTCCGGCCGGTCAAGTCGGAAATGCTGGAAAAGCTGCACGCCACGCATCTTTCCGCCAGGGAAGAGCGAGAGCGGAAGGAAATGGCGCTCTAGCCCGGGAGTCGCCAAAGCGGTCCGCAGGGACTATATTCCGGCCATGACCGATCTATATACGCTCGACCGCGACGACACCGTCATCGGCCGCCACGGCAACATCAAGCTGCACGGGCCGGAAGGCTTTGCCGGGATGCGGGCCGCCGGCCTCTGCGCCGCCGAGATCCTCGATGCGCTGGTCCCGCATGTCGTCCCCGGCATCACCACCCAGGAGATCGACGACATCGTGTTCGCCGAGATGCGCGCCCGCCGCGCCATCCCCGCGACGCTCGGCTATCGCGGCTACACCAAGAGCTGCTGCACCTCGATCAATCATGTCGTGTGCCACGGCATCCCGTCGCCGGACCGATCCCTGAAGGACGGCGATATCGTCAACATCGACGTCACGCCGATCCTCGACGGCTGGCACGGCGATACCAGCCGCATGTATCTGGTCGGCGACGTGCCGCTGAAGGCCCGCAAGCTCGTGGACGTCACCTATGAGGCGATGATGCTGGGCATCGAACAGGCCCGCCCGGGCAATCATCTCGGCGACATTGCCCACGCCATTCAGAGCTTCGCCGAGAAGCATCGCTACGGCGTGGTGCGGGACTTTTGCGGGCACGGCCTGGGCCGAGTGTTCCATGACGCGCCGGAGGTCGTCCATGCCGGCCGCCCCGGCACCGGCCCGGAGCTCAGGCCCGGCATGTTCTTCACGATCGAGCCGATGATCAATATCGGCCGCGCCGACTGCAAGGTGCTCGACGACGGCTGGACCGCGGTGACGCGCGACCGCTCTCTCTCCGCCCAGTTCGAGCATTCGGTGGGCGTTACCGAGGACGGCTGCGAGATTTTCACCAGGAGTTCCACGGGGCTCGACAGGCCGCCCTACTGATGGTCCTCGAGCTGGTCAGCCCGAACGAACTCGGCCGGGCGCTCGGCATCGACGCCGGGTCACGGCCGCTCCCCGTCACCGCCCGCTCGCTGACCCCGGCCGAAGTGCGCGCGCCAGCCTGGCGCGAGATCGGCTGGATGGCGGCCGTCTATGTGCTGTTCGGAATCGCCTGTTTCGCGGTGATCGAGCTGGCCTCGACGAACCCGACCCTGGTCGTCCGGTTGCCGATCGTCGCCGGGGCCGCGGCACTGATCCTGCTCGTCATTGCCTGGCGCAAGCTCAGCCGCCACAGCGGCTATCGCGATCCGGGCATCATCGTCGAGGTCGACGAGGAGGCCGTTACCGTGGCCTGGCCGGAGGGCCGCGACATCCTGCCCTACGACCAGGTCGTCGTGCAGCGCATTCTTGCCCGCACGCCGCGCAACAGCGTCTATTTCGACGGGATCGTGCTGGAGACGGCGCAGGGTCCGCTCCAGCTCGGCGATCCAGCCTTCGCCGGCGGCAATGTCGCCGCCGGAGCGATCCTCAGGAAACTGGACGAACTGGAAACGGCGCCGGCCCGCGCCGCCTGACGCGGATCAGCGCCGATCCGTTCAGTTCGCGGCGCCGGTCTGGACGCGCCGATAGGGCACGAACTCGCCCAGGAAGACGACGCCCGTCATCATCCGCGAGCTGGTGTCGACCAGGCGCACCGTATCGATGCTGCACAGTCGTGAGCTGCCCCACAGCCGGGTCACCATCGTATCCCACCGGTCGAGCGACTCCGCGCCGGAGCGCGGCCGGTTCACGTAGACGACGCTGCCGGCGTCATACACGATCGCCGTATCATCGATGATGCGGCTGGACCGGACTCGGTTGAGATCGATGCAGTCGACCGGCTCGCCGGCGACGCGGCCTTGCACGGCACGCGCCAGCTCCGCTTCCGGATCGCGCGGCGCAGCCTGCGCCGGCAGGGCGGTCAACACCAGGGTGCCGGCAAGGACGGCAAGGAATTTGCGCATCTCAAGTTCTCCTCACACAAACCCCACAGGGGTAATGTGTAGATCGAATGGCCTGAACGCAAGCTGACCCTTCGGTCAGGATACGGCAGCACGCGGTGTGGCGCGGATCAACGCCGCCCAGTGCGAGTCCCAGGCGGCGAAGCCCCATTTGACCGGCTCTTCGCGCGAGGCGATGCTGTCCTCGTTGTCGCGCTGCAAATCGAGGTCGAAAGCCGGAATCCGGGCGCGGGCCTTGATGCAGTAGAAGATGCGCACCAGCGGCCGCATCGTGTCGCCTTCCGCCTGCTCGATGACGAGCGCCAGCCGGTTCGATTTCAGCCGGACGAGGCTGCCGACCGGATAGATGCCGACGCTGCGGATGAAGGCGGCCAGGACGGTGCCGTCGAAATGCCCCTCGGACTGGAACATCGCGGCAAGGGATTGGGCGGGTCCCACCGCCGCCTTGTACGGCCGCCGCGAGGTCACCGCATCATAGACGTCGCACACGGCCGCCATCCGGGCCTGAAGGCTGATCTCGTCGCCCTTGAGGCCGTGCGGATACCCCCCGCCATCCATCCGCTCATGATGATGCAGGCAGACATCGGCGACGACATCGGAATAGCCGCTCGCCCGAATTGCCTTGTGGCCGCGTTCGGGATGCTCACGGATCATTGCCACCTCGAAATCGGTGAGCGCGGCCGCCTTCTTCAGCACGTTGTCCGGCACCACGACTTTGCCGAAATCGTGCAGCAGGCCGGCAAGGCCCGCCTCACGCACCGCCGCTTCGTCATGGTCGAGCTGGCGGGCGAGGTTGACCATCAGCGCGCAGACCGAGATCGAATGGTAATAGGTATATTCGTCCTTTGAGCGCATCCGGCTGATGCTGACCAGCGCATGCGGGTTGCGATCGACCGAGGCAGTGATGTCCTCCACCACGGGCAGCGCCGTGGCGACGTCCGCCGCGCGGCCGAGCCGGACCTCGCTCAGCAGATGGGCGACGGTGCGCTTCGATCGCTCGATCGTCTCCGCGGCCCGATCGATCTCCTCGGCAACGCTGCACGGCTCCGACGGCGGGGCGGGGGCGGGTTTCACCGAGACCGCCACGCGACGAGGCGGCTTCGGCCGCGGCCGCTCAACCAGCCTCGGCTCCTCGGCCATCGCCGCTTCGCGCTGCACTTCCTGCCGCAGGAACTCGCTGCGCGCCGCCTGAACCGATGCGGCGGCGCTGCCCGCGCTCTTCGATTCGTCGACGACGACCCCGGCAATGCCGCTGTCCCTGATTGCCTGGAGATCGGCCGGATCGGTGAGCAGGAAGCGCGAGCGCCAGAACGGATGGTCGAACCACGGCCCTTCCAGGCTGTGGATGTACATGCCGAGCCGCACTTCCTCCTTACCAAGCCGTCTCAGCATCCATGCATCCCGCGCGATCGTTCGGAGTATTCTCCCCTTCGATGTAAGAACGGCAGATCGGAGCGAGGTTTTAAGAGCGCGCGAGCAAAGCGCTTGTCAGTTGCGACGATCGGATTATGCTGCAATGCAGCAGCGGAGATTCGCGTGAAGAAGATCGAGGCGATCATCAAGCCGTTCAAGCTGGACGAGGTGAAGGAGGCGCTGCACGAGGTCGGCGTCTCCGGCATCACCGTGACCGAGGCGAAGGGCTTCGGCCGGCAGAAGGGGCACACCGAGCTCTATCGCGGCGCCGAATATGTCGTCGATTTCCTGCCGAAGATGAAGCTGGAGGTGGTCGTCGATGACGGTCTTGCCGAGCGGGTCGTCGAGGCGATCGCCAACGCGGCGCGGACGGGCCGGATCGGCGACGGCAAGATCTTCGTCACCACGGTCGAGGAAGCGTTGAGGATCCGCACGGGTGAACGCGGTTCGGACGCGATCTGACCTTTTGCGCGGGGACTGTTGATGGACGATCCCCGCCTTGCCTCGATGTCACCGCAGGAGCTGCGACTGGCCATGCAGACCTTGGGCTACCGCACGCAGACCGACGTCGCCAATGCGATCGGGGTCAGCCGCTCGGCGGTCAGCCTGTGGCTCGACGGCAAGGTCGGCGTGCCGCGGCCCGTCGCGATGCTGCTGCGCATGTTGATCGCGGCGCAGCGGCGGCAGTTCTGACGTGAAATGTTCGCGTGAAATATTCACCCGGGACGGGCCGATGCTGGACGAACGGCAGCCCGGACCCGCATGAAGAAATTGTGCACTGCGGTGATTCTCGCAGGTGCGAACGAATCTCAACCGGCTTCACAGGGGCTAGGGTCACATGGCGAACGACGCAGGCAAGATTCTCAAGAGCATCAAGGACGGCGAGATCGAATGGGTCGATCTCCGCTTCACCGATCCCAAGGGCAAGTGGCAGCACCTCACCATGTGCGCCGGACTGCTCGACGAGGACCAGCTCAGCGACGGCCTGATGTTCGACGGCTCGTCGATCGCCGGGTGGAAGGCCATCAATGAGTCCGACATGATCCTGAAGCCGGACCTCGACGCCTGGTATACCGATCCGTTCAGCGCCACCCCGATGGGCATCCTCGTGTGCGACATCGTCGAACCGGGCACCGGCGAGCTCTACGCCCGCGACCCCCGCTCGACCGCCAAGCGAGCGGAGGCTTACCTCAAGGCCACCGGCATCGGCGACACCATCTATGTCGGCCCCGAAGCCGAGTTCTTCATGTTCGACGACGTCCGGTTCGAGGACGGCTACAACGCCTCCTCCTTCCAGATCGACGACATCGAGCTGCCGACCAACACCGCGACCAAATACGAGAACGGCAATCTCGGCCACCGGCCGCGCGCCAAGGGCGGCTATTTCCCGGTCGCGCCGGTCGACAGCGCCGTCGACATCCGCGCCGAGATGGTCTCGACGATGATCGAGATGGGCCTGCCCATGGACAAGCATCATCACGAGGTCGCCGCCGCCCAGCACGAGCTCGGCCTCACCTTCGGCACTTTGGTCGAGACCGCCGACCGGATGCAGATCTACAAGTACGTCGTGCACCAGGTCGCCCACGCCTATGGCAAGACCGCGACCTTCATGCCGAAGCCGATCAAGGCCGATAACGGCTCGGGCATGCACACCCACATGTCGATCTGGAAGGGCGGCAAGCCGCTCTTCGCCGGCAACGGCTATGCGGGCCTCAGCGAGACCTGCCTCTACTTCATCGGTGGCGTCATCAAGCACGCCAAGGCGCTGAACGCCTTCACCAACCCGACGACGAACAGCTACAAGCGGCTCGTTCCGGGTTTCGAGGCGCCGGTGCTGCTCGCTTATTCGAGCCGCAACCGCTCGGCGTCCTGCCGCATCCCCTATGGCTCCGGCGAGAAGGCGAAGCGCGTCGAGTTCCGCTTCCCGGACGCGATGGCCAATCCCTATCTCGCTTATTCGGCACTGCTGATGGCGGGCCTCGACGGCATCCAGAACCGCATCCATCCGGGCGATCCGATCGACAAGAACCTCTACGATCTGCCGCCGCAGGAGCTGGCCGAGGTCCCGACCGTCTGCGGTTCGCTGCGCGAGGCGCTGCTCGCGCTGCATCACGACCACGAGTTCCTGACCAAGGGCGACGTGTTCAGTGTCGACCAGATCGAGGCCTATGCGGAACTGAAGTGGGAAGAGCAGCTGCGCTGGGAGACCACGCCGAGCCCGGTCGAATACGACATGTACTATTCGGCTTGAGGTGTCGCGCTGACCGGGGGATGAGCCGGCGGCTCGTCCCCTTCCAACCGGCTCTCGACATTGCGGAAGCGATAGAGCGCATCATCGCCCTCGAACACGAAATGATGATCCGGCGGATCCGGCCGGTTGCCACCGAAATAGGCGCGCAGGATCGCCGGATAAATGTCCACTGGGCTCTCCGGCATATCCAGAGGGCGGCGATCCGCAGGCCGAACCGCCATCAGGATTCCCATCTTCTCGCGCAGCCGCGCCGAGTCCAGCTCCGCCCAGTCCACGGAAACTGGATCGCGGCCGATGAATCTCTCGTCGCCAATGTGCGGCGCCGGCCAAGGGCCTTCGTCGGCGTGGATGACGATCACCGCCGGCCGCGGGCCCGCGCGGATCGCATCAATCAACCGCAAGGCCTCCTGATTCACATATTCGAGTTGGTCGATATAATTGTCACGTCTCGTAGCCGCGCTCGCCGATGCCAGTGATCGGCATGACCCATCGGAGTTGAGCACGAATGGCGGATGCGGCACCAGAAAATGCGCGAAGACATATTTCCGACTGTTCTCGCTCGCCAGCGCGCGCAACGCGGCGAACTTGCTCACCGCGCGCCGGCATTGGTCGGCGCGCGTATCGCCGAATGGTAGTCCTGCCTCCCGCAGCACGAAGCCCAACGCCGACCCATCGAGCAAGACCCGGGCGAGTTCCGGA
The DNA here is from genome assembly GCF_031157375.1 of Sphingosinicella sp. LHD-64. Taxonomy (GTDB): domain Bacteria; phylum Pseudomonadota; class Alphaproteobacteria; order Sphingomonadales; family Sphingomonadaceae; genus Allosphingosinicella. The sequence goes on along the minus strand of NZ_JAVIFV010000004.1, from coordinate 294,205 downwards.
AAGGCTCGATAGTTGACGTTGCGATCGGCCAGTGCGCTCCGCCGCGTCGGATTCCACCAGGATCCGGCGAACACGGTTTCATAGTTCTGCACTTGGAAGAAGCGCAGTGCCTGATTGCCGGTCATCGCGCGATAAAGCGGCACCCAATCGTTTTGCCCGGCGCCATCTCGGGCCAAGCCATCGAGATAATCGCCGTTCAGCGCCGAGGCGAGCGAATGAGCGGTACGCTGATAGTTCGCATAATTATCCTCGCCGGCGGCGAAGCCACGGACACGCAGTGCCTCCAGAAACGGCCGGTTGTCATAGTCATAGGCGCGCCGCAGCGTCTCGCTGGCGGCATAGCGATCGAACACGATGTGCCAGACGTCCGGACTGTCCGGATTGGCTTGTCCAGCAAAGGGCGCGAATGCCGCTTGTGGATCCGGCCGCCCGGCCTCCGCCCGGACCTGCTTGATCGTCGCGGCGCCGGTCATACCTACGGCCACCGATACCAGCAGCAGGTTGATCTTGCGATTGATCACGGCGGCCGCTTCAGCGTCCCGCGGCACGCGGCGCGCTATCAGCAATGCGACGACCGCTCCGGCGACGAGAAGCAGCGCCTGCACCATCGCGGATGAGCTCATCGCCGTGATCGGCGCCGGAAGATAGAGGCAGTAGAGAGCGACGATGCCGCTCATCAGGCCGGCGCCGGCCCAGCTCCGCGCGACCGGCCGCGACAGGATCGTGACCATCGCGGCGATGGCCAGCATCGCCGCGATGGTCGGCACGGCATCCTCGTAGGGAAGCCGGTTCATATTCGGGAACCAATGCGTCAGCGTCGCGATCAGGGCGATCGCGCCGCCCGCCAGGGGCAACCGACCCAGCCCTCGTCTCGACTCGCTCAACCCCGGTGCCGACGATCGTAGGCCACCATCAGCCGACCGCCTTCGCCGAGCCGACGCTTCTCGGTGATCGCGCCGCGTGCGGAAACGTGGGCGAGAAATGCCTCTTCGCTATAGTCCGGAAAAATGTCCGGCCGGCCGCGCAGCAACTCGGTCACCATCGGATCACCCTTCGACGGGAATTCGATGACCCCCGCAGGCGCCATCCCCATAAGCCAGTCGACGGCCATATCGAGAGGCACGTTGCGCGCAATGGCCAGGTGATGGATGATCGCGAGCGCGAGGAGGGCGTCCGCCCCGCCCCGATCGCCAAGACTCTTACGCTCGGCGCCCGCCCAGCCCTGAGACGGGCTGGGATTGGTCGCGTCGAGCCACAGCGGAAGCACACGCCCGCCGTCGGCGTCGAAGCGCGCGAAAGCGTGTTCCAGTGCGCCGAAATCGAAGTCGAAACCAACCACCGAGCGGGCGCCGCTGTCCAGCGCGGTGCGGCTGAAATCGCCGCTGTTGCAGCCGAGATCGAAGAGCAGGTCCGGCTTGAGCGTAGCGATCTGCCGGGCGACGAAGTCGTGTTTCGCGGCGCGCTGCGCCTCACCGTAGCTGTTGCAGCCGGCATAATCCGACCAGATCGTCTTCTGACCAGGAAGATCGAGCCCGGCGATGTAGCTCCGCAGCGTCGTCAGAATGGCGACCAGATTCTTCTTCGGCAATGTGACAGCGCGCGGGGCCTTGTCATCAAGTCCCTGCGCGATCCTGCGCTTGTGCACCATGCTCGGGCCAATGACGTGCGCAAGCACGGTGAAGGAGAGCTTGTCGCGCACCCGCATGAGCGGCGCCACGTCCTCGGGGGCCAAGCCCTCGCCGCTGCCGCGGAACCAGGCATTGGGCGCAAGGCCCCGCTTCGTCCACAGCAGCAGGGGATTGAGGAATTGCATGGCGAACTGGCGCTGTCCGGTCCACGGCGAGCCGTCGGCATAGTGTACCACCGAAAGGTGATCGATGAAGGTCGGGCGGGTGCCGTTGAACTGGATATTATAGGCCGTCGCGTCAGAAAGCGTGAAACCGTCGGCAAGCAATTCGAGATGGAAATCCAGATGCAGCAGGGCCGCGGCCTTCAGCGCCGAGAAGGTCCATTCATATGGATAGGATATGAAGTCGATCGGGGGGTGTTCGAGCAGGTAATAAGGTCGTTGCGCGCCCTCGCCTGCGAGACCCGGCTCCCGCTCTTCCATTGGCACCAACCGACCGCGCGCGATCGCCTTGGTGTAGACGCCGGCGGTACGGGCGCCTTCGAAATTGTCCAGCCCGGCGCCAAACACTGCGCGGAAGATGCGGCCGTCGGCGACGAGAATGCGGCCGGACGGATCCCTGAAGGATCCCGGATCGAATTTCATGGGATCAGGCCTTCTGGTTGTCGCCCGACGCCGGTGCCGAGGTCCGACCGCGACGGAAAAAGCCGGTGAAGCGCGCCCAGTAGACCTTGCCGAACAGCAGGGCGCTGGCAAAAACGCCGGTCACCGCCTGCAGAATGATGTTGATCGTCGCGGAGTCCAAATATGCCTGGGCGGGTGCGGTCACGAAGACCGAATAGATGACGATCGCAAAAGCGAAATCGGTGAAGCGCTTCATCGGAGCTTGTCCTTCTGTCCAGAGGCGCCGGTCTGCCGATCAATGGTTAATATGCCGTTGCGACAGCGTCTCTGCCTGACAGGATCAATCCTCCAAAATCCGGCTGTGATGCTTGGTGTCGCGCATCCCGAGATAGACGATCAGCGAGAGGCCGATCATGCCGGCGACATACCAGTAGAAGGCGCGCTCGATGCCCCAGTCCTTGAGCTGGAAGGCGACATATTCCGCGGTGCCGCCGAACAGGGTGTTGGCGAGCGCATAAGGCAGCGCGACGCCGAGCGCGCGGATGTGAGCCGGGAACAGCTCGGCCTTCACCACCGCGTTGATCGAGGTGTAGCCGGTGACGATCACGAGGGCGCCGAAGACGAGCGCAAAGGCCGCCACGGGTTCGCGCACGGTCTCGAGCGCGGTGAAGATCGGCACGGTGAGCACCAGGCCAAAGATGCCGAAGGTTACCATCACCGGCTTGCGCCCGACGCGGTCCGAAAGCGCGCCGGACAGCGGCTGCAGGCACATGAACAGGAACAGGGCCAGGGTCATGATCTGGCTCGCCGTCTCGCGGCTGAAGCCGGAGGTGTTGACCAGGAACTTCTGCATGAAGGTGGTGTAGGCGTAGAAGGCGAGCGTGCCGCCGGCGGTCAGCGCCATCACGAGGAAGGCTTCCCTGGGATGGTCGCGGAACAGGTTGAGGCCGCTCGAGCGCGGGGCGTCGCTCGCCTTCGCGTTCGTGAAGCTGTCCGTCTCGGCGAGACGGCGGCGGATGTAGAAGACGACCACCGCCAGCACCGCGCCGATCGCGAATGGGATGCGCCAACCCCAGGCCTCCAGGTCGGCCTCGGACATGGTGAACTGGAGCACCAGCAGCACGGCGAGCGCGATGAGCTGGCCCGAGATCAGCGTGACATACTGGAAGCTCGAATAGAAACCGCGCCGCTTCCGCCCGGCCATTTCGCTGAGATAGGTCGCGCTCGCGCCATATTCGCCGCCGACGCTGAGGCCCTGCATCATTCGTGCAATGACGAGGATGATGGGTGCAGCCGCGCCGATCGCGGCATAGGTCGGCGTCACCGCGATCAGCAGGGAGCCCAGGCACATCAGCGTGACGCTGAGGCTGAGCCCCGCCTTGCGGCCGCGGCTGTCGGCATAGATGCCCATGACCCACGCCCCGATCGGGCGCATCACGAAGCCGACGGCGAAAATCGCCGCCGTATTCAGAAGCTGTGCAGTACGGTCGCCTTCCGGAAAGAAGACCGGTGCGAAATAGAGGGCGAAGGCGGCATAGACATACCAGTCGTACCATTCGACCAGGTTGCCCGCCGAGCCGCCGATGATGTTGCGGATACGGTTACCGCCCGGCGCAGCGGTTGCTTCGGCTGGCAGGGCGGCTGAGCTGGACGGCATCGCGCCACGGTGGGGCGATGTCGCGGCGAACTCAAGCGTCTTCGGCGTCGATCACCTCGAAATGGGTGACCAGCGGCTCGAGCTCCAGCAGATAGTCGGGATCGAAGTCGTAATATTTGGCACGGTCGATCGGCCGGCCGGCGAATCGCTCGATCGCCTCCCAGTCGCGCCACAAGGTGAGCATCTCGACGTCGGTGACCGGGCCATTGGCGCGGTGCAGGCACCAGGCACTGAGATTGCCCTCGGTCGAGCGATAGTCGGCCAGGCCCACGTCCCGCATCAGGGCGAGATAGGCCTCGGCGTCGGCGGTCCGGATCCGGCCATGCCAGCGTCTTGCGATCATGGCTGAAACAGACCATGCCGCCGCAACCTCCGCCAATCGAAAGCGGCGGGAGGGTCACAAGCGGGACTAATAATCCCGCGAGACGCGCACGTTCACGCTCTCCCGGCCGATGGTGGAGATGCTGGAGAGGAGCGAGAGCCAGCGGGTGATCTGATATTCGACCGTCGTCGCCGAATAGCCGCGGCCGTCCGTCACCACTTCCACATAGACGCGCCGGCCGAAATATTTGCCCGCCGCGATCTGGGTGCCGATGCCCTGGGTCACGTCGGCCGGGAGGATGCGCAGGCGATCGAGGCCGATCGAGCGGCGCACGACATTGATCGGATCGAGCCCGCGCGGGTCGTTGAGGCTGGCGACCGCCGAGGCGAGCTGCACCGCCTCGGGCGCGGAGAGGTTGGTGATCGAAGTGCCGAACAGGATGCGCGAGAGCAGCTCGTCCTGGGGCATGGCGGGGATCGAGGTGAAGGCGATTTCCGGCCGCTCGCTCTCGCCGGTGACGCGGATCTGGGCGTTGAGCCCGCTCACCCGCGCCTCGGCGGCGATGTCGAGGTCCGGGTTGATCGGCGATTCGCCCTGGAAGCGGATGTTGCCGCGGATCAGGTCGAAGCGCCGGCCGGCGAAATCGTAGGTGCCGCGGATCAGCACCGCATCGCCGGTGATGCGCGGCTCGGTGACCGTGCCGGCGACGCGCACTTCGGCCCGCCACTCGCTGTTCATGCCGAGGCCGGTCACCCGCATGCCGCGCCGGGCATTGACGTCGAGCGCCAGGCGCCAGGGCGACAGGCGGCGCGCCGTCGGCGCGACGTCGAACCGGTTGATCTCGCGCACGTTGAGCCGCGGCACCTGCGCGGCGGCGGTGGCGCTGCCGAGGCGAAAGCGTCCTTCCGTGACCGCGACCGCACCCGAGATGCTGCCGCCCTCGCCGTCCGAGCGGATGGCGAGATCGCCGGTCACCGAAGCACGGATGTCGTCCCGGTCGAGCAGGCGGGCATTCTCGGCGCGCACGTCGAAGCGCATGCCGACGCCGCGGTCGGCGGAGAAATCGAGCATGCCGGAGCCGGAAACCGTCCCGCCGCTCTCGGTGCGGCCGGTGAAACGCTGGATCTGGAGCTGGGAGCCGCCGAACCGGCCGACCGATTCCAGATTGTCGATCACCATGCCGGTGACCGCGCTCTCCAGCCGCGCCCCCCGGGTCGCGACCGAGCCTGTGATCACCGGATCGCTCAAGGTGCCACCCACGTCAGCACCGATCGCGGCCGGGCCGGAGAGGTCCAGCAGTTCGATCCCGGTCAGCCGCCAGAGCGTGTCGGCGGCACCGTTGTAACGGACCTGCGCGCGCATCGGCGCACGGGCCAGCCGGTCGAACAGGCTGCCGGCCCCGCCGATCGGGGAAATGCGCGCTTGCGCCCGTCCGATCGTCTGGCCGTCGCTCACCGCCACCGCCCGCATCGCCGCGTTAACGCCATCGAGGCGGGCATTGATGCCGATATCCACCGGCCGTGACGAGAGGACCAGGCCGGCGCGGGTGAGGCCGCGGATGCGCAGGTTCGCTTCGCCGTTCGGCGGCGCATCGGCCGAGGCGGCGCGGTAGCGGAGCAGGCCGGAGGCAACGCCGCCCAGCCCGAGCTCCGGATAGAACATGTCCATCACGGTGAGCGGCATCGCCTGGAGACGGGCATCAACCTCGGTCCGCGCGCCGAACAGTCCGGACAGGCTGGCGCTGCCGCCGTTGAAGCGAAACTCGCTGCGCTCCAGCCGCCAGCCCTCCGGCGTGCTCACCAGGATCGCCGGACTGGTCAGCTCGAGCGGACGCCGGTCCAGCGTGCCGCTGCCCGTGATGCTGTATCGGTTGGGCGAGACGTCGGCGGCGAAGTTGAGGTTGAAGTCGCGACCGCGCGAGCCGGCGATACGCCCCTCCACCCTGCCCGCGCCGCCGCGCAGCCGCGCCTGAGCGTCGAGACTGGCGATGAACACCCCGCCGCGGCTCAGCCCCCGCGCCTGGATGCGGCCGTCGATCGAGGTGCCGGCGGGACCGAGCAGGACGACGCCTTCGATCACGCCGCGGCGGATCGCGATCGGCGGCGGACCGGTGAAGCTGGCGTCGTTGGCGGTGAGGTTGACGCCGATCCGCTGGATTCCGTTGACCGGGTTGAACAGCAGCCGTCCCGTCAACCCGCCGCCATCGACGTCGAGCCGGCCCGTAAAGCCGCCGGGATCGGACCGAAGCGCGCCGCTGGCGCGGGTGCCGGATACGTTGAGGGTGGCAATCTGGAACGCAGCGGCCTGGCCGGCGGGGAGGAGGATCGCGCCGTTGCCGGTGAACGGGCCGAGCGTCGAGCCGCCCTCGGCGCGCCAAGCATAGCCGATCGCATTGGGCTCCAAATTTAAGAGCACGTCTGAAAGACCAAGCGCGTCGATCGGCCGGTCCAGCCGGATCGCGAGCCGAGGCCGATCGATCTGGCCGTCGAGGGTAAGGCGCAATGGCCCGTACTCGGCGTGCCGACCGCCGCCTTCGAACAGGAAGGTGCCGTCGCGGCGGCGCATCCCGCTGCCCGCCAGCGTCAGGCTGGGCGCGGTCAGGCGGAGGTTCGAGAAGCGGATGATCCCGTCCGGGCCGCGAACCAGATTGGTGTCGAGCTGTGGCAGGCCGCCGGCGATGGTCGCGAGGAAGCGGTTGTCGAGCCGCCGCACCCAGGCGCGCGCACGGCCCGCCACGACCGTACCGCGCCCGCCCGGCCCGGGCACGGCGCGCAGCTCGCTCAGCACGTCGACGACACCGAATCCGGGGATGACATAGGTCCTGAGGCCACCGGTCAGCGTCACCGCATAGACGCCGGTGCGCAGATCCACGCCGAGGCTGACGAGGCCGCGCAGCTTGTCCGAGGTCAGGACGAGGCGGTCGCCGGACAGGCGTTGCGGCGTTACCAGGAGCATGCCCTGCAGGCGCATGTTGGCGAGAATGCCGCCCGCCACCTCGCCGACACCGGTCACCCGGCGCGCCGTCGCCAGGATCGGCACGCGCACCGGCCAGGGCGACATCGCTCCGCGCCCGGTGGCGCGCACGTCCTCGAACCCCGTCTGGTCGAAGGCCATGCGCGGGGCGGTCAGGCGGTAGACGAAACCCGCCTCGCCGAACCGGCCATCGACGAGGGCGGTCAGGCGGATCTGCCGCCCGGTCATGTTCGGGAACATCGCCGGCGGGCGGAGCAGATCGGCTGCGATCTCCAGGTTATCGTACCGGCTCCGCGCGAGATCGAGCGTTCCGCGGGTATCGATGCGCAATGCCGCCGAACGCAGCGAAAGCCGGCCGTTCAGGCGCTGCTCGCGCAGCGTCCCCGTGCCGTCGACGAGCACGCGCGGGATGGTCAGCCGCTGGAGCTTGCCACGCAGGAACGGCCCCGGCGCCGCCCAGCCGTTCATGCGAAGCGCGCCCCGGTCCATGGTGAGCCGGAGGTCCGCGGTACGCCGGCCGGAGACGTCGAGCTGCGCCGCGCCGGCCCAGCGCGTCCAGACGCCGTCACCACCGACGAGGAGGCGCAGCGGACGCTGTGTGCCCACCATGGCGCCGACGACGCTGTTCGCCGGCGCCTCGATCCGCGCTTCCATGTCGAACCGGTCGCGATCCGGTTCGGCATCAATGCGCAGGCGCACCCGATCGCCGCCGTCGCGGATCTCGGCAGCGAGACCGATCAGCGCCCTGCCCTCACGGATTTCCGCCTCGCCGGTCAGGCTGCCGGACCGCTCGCGGCCCGTCACCGCAGAGCCGATGCGCAGCTGGCGCACGTCGAGCCGGCCGACATGGATGTCGTAGTCGGGCAGGATCGGCCGGGGCTCGCGCGACGGGATGAGCTGCGGCGCGCGGTGGAGGATGACGAGATCCGAGCGTGCCTCGTGGATCTGGAGACGCCCCCAGAGGAAGTCGATCGGCCGCCAGTCGAGATCGATCGCCGGCGATTCGGCGAACAGCCCGTCGGGATCGTAGACGCGCACGTCCTTCAATTGCGTGCGTCGCCAGATCGACCCTTCGATCCGGCCGATGCGGATGCGTAGGCCCGACGACGGCGTCATCGCCGCGATCCGGTCGACGATGAAGCGATGGCCCGGCCCGGTGTCGAGGAAGGCGACCAGCGCGCCTGCGGCGAGCAGCAGCGCGATCGCGACGCCGATGAGGAACTTGGCGAGCGCGGCAAGCCAGAAGCGCAGGCCGCGGCGCGGTGAAGGCTCGACGGGAAGCGCGTCGGGTTCGAGGACCGTCTCGGCCACGCTCAGAACGCCTGCCCGAGCGACACGTAGACGGCGACGCGCGGATCGCCGGCCGCGGGGTTGATCGGCGTCGCGACATCGACGCGGATCGGGCCGAAGCGGGTGTGGTAGCGCACGCCGATGCCGGCGCCGAAGCGCAGATTGTCGAACTGCGGCAGCGACGAGGTCGAGATGTTGCCGCCGTCGAAGAAGGGCACGATGCCGAAATTGCCGACCCGCACGCGCGCCTCGATCGCGAACTCGGCCAGGCTGCGCCCGCCGATCGGATCGTCGAACACCGGATCGCGCGGACCGATCCGCTGGAAGCCGTAGCCACGCACCGAGCCGCCGCCGCCGGCGTAGAAGCGCCGCGACGGTGCGATCCGGTCGCGGCGGGCGCCGACGATGGTGCCGAGCCGCACCCGGCCCGCGAGCGTCACCCGATCGGACACGGGCTGATAGTAGCTGCCGTCCAGCTGGAGCCGGCCGTAGAAGAAGGTGCCGCTCTGGAAGGAAGCCTCGGGCGAGAGGCGCGCGGCGAGGCGGAAGCCGCTGGTCGGGTCGAGCAGGTCGTTCGAGCCGTCATAGCCCAGGAACAGCGGCACCGCGCCGATGAAGAAGGTGCGGCGCCGGTTGGTGCCGGTATCGATGTCGAAGTCGCGCTCGTCGCTGGTGATGAGCTCCCCGCCGATCGACCAGGTCCATTTCTTCTGCCAGATGATGTTGGTCTGTCGTTCGATACCGCCAGCGATCGTGAAGGTGCGCGCGTCGAACGCTGGCCGGTTGATGTTGGCGGCGGCGATCTGTGCGGTCAGGATCTGGTCGCGGCGCATGAAATTGTTGCGCCTGAGGCTCACCGACAGCGATTGCTCGCGGGTGCCGGCGACGCCGCGGACGGTGACCGCGCCCTCCGGCGGCAGGAAGTTGCGATGCTGCCAGCTGCCTTCGAGCCGGATGCCCTCGCCGGTGCCGTAGCCGGCCTCGCCGGCGATCGTGCGCATCGGCGCCGGCACCAGCGCGACCGCGAGATCGACGAGATCGGTGCCTTCGCGCGCTACCGGGCGGATTGTGACCGAGGAGACGAGGCCGGTCTGGACGAGCGCCTGGCGGAGGTCATCAATTCTGTCCGCCCGATAGGGATCGCCTTCGTCGAACCGGGCGATCGTTTCGATATGGCGGGCGCTGAACAGCGGGCGGCCTTCGACGATTACGCTGCCGAAGCGGCGGGCGCCGGCCGGCTGGACCGGCAGGACAAGCGTCGCGGTGCGGGTGTCGTGATCGACGACGATGTCGGGGTCGCCGACCTCGGCGAAGGCGTAGCCCCGCCGGCCGAGCTCGGCGCGCAGCGCGGCCTCGGCACCGGTCACCTTCTCGGCATTGACCGGGTCCTGCCGGGCGACGGCAAAGGATTGCCGGAGCGCCTCGGCATCGGCGCCGACTGCTTCCTCGAGGCCTGGAAGGCGGACCTCGGCGAAATGGTAGATGGGGCCCGGCTCGACGTTCAGCGTGACGAGGAAGGCGCCGTCCGTGCCAGCGACGACATCGGTGCGGACCATAGCGTCATAATAACCGTAGGCGCGCAGCAGCTCGGCGATCAGCTCGCCATCGGCACGGGCGCGCCGGTCGATCTGGGCGGCGTTGGCGGGCTCGCCGCGATATTCCTCCAACGTCGAAAGCTCGCGGAACTGGGCAAGCAGCCCGGCCGATTGGTTCGCGTCGAGTCCCTCGATCCGGTAGCTGTAGCGACGGGCGCTGGCGGCATCGGCAACATTTGCGTCGGCAGTCGGAGCGGCTTGCGGGTCCGGACCGGGCGCGGCCGGCTCCGCCGGGGCTTCGGCCGGCGTCCCGCCCATGTCCGGCCAGGGCAGGTCGATGTCCGGCCACGGCTCCAAGGGGGCCGAGGGATCGAGCGGCCGGCTTACCTCGTCGAGCGGATCGACCTGCGCGGCCGCGGGATCATGCCAAAGAATGAGGGCCAGTGCGGCCAGCGAGGCCGCTGCATGCCGCCCCGCAACGACTTGCACCATAAGGCGAAACTAGCCGCCGCCCGAGAGCCGCGCCAGAGAGGATTTTGCCTTGCCGGTCAGGGATTTCTCAGTGGAGCGTGGACGCGCCACGGCCCGACGCGAGCAGAACGACCATGCGCTCGATCTGCCGCCACCGGCAGAACAGCACGACATTGCCGAGCTCCCGGCTCTTGTCGGCACGCGCGGCCGCCTCGCTCGCGGCATGGATGCCGAAACGCGAGATCAGCTCGGCCGCCTCGGTCGCCGCCGACCGATCGGGCAGGTGGACATGATGATGCACGCTTTTCCTCGAACGCTTTTTACGTTTCTGATGAGGGTCATAGCACCATCATGTTGCGAAAAGACCGACGCCTATCGTCAACGAGGCGTAAACCACGACATCGGGACTGGCGGCGCGCGCACGGGGATGTCATGAGCGCCGCCATGGACAGACCCTCCAGAACCCCGATGGCCGGCGGCTTCCTGCTCGCCCTCTCGATCCTTGTCGGCGTTGTCGTCGGCGTCGTCGAGCGGCAGGCGAGCATCGGCTTCCTGGCCGGGCTCGGCGTCGGGCTGGCGCTGCTCGGGCTGGTCTGGGCACTGGATCGCCGCCGCCGCTAACCGATCCGTCGCCCCGTCCAGACCACGCGGCCAACCACGTCGATCGCGTCCAGCGGGCAATCGGGCCAGCCCGGATAGGCGGGATTGTCGCTGCGGATCGAGACGGTGCGTGCAGCCGGATTGAGTGCTAGGCGCTTCACGACGAGGACATCGTCGATCCTCAGCACATAGATGCCGTCGCGCAGCCGCTCGCCGGCGTCGCCACGATCGACGAGGATGTCGTCGCCGTCACTCAGCGTCGGCGCCATGGAATCGCCGGCGACGCGAATGATCGAGAGCTGCTCCGGCGCGCCGCGGGCGACCCGCCGCAGCCAGCTGCCGTCGAAGGCGATATGGCCCCGCGCGCGCTCGTCACCCCCGAAGGCGCCCGCGCCCGCCGCGGCGCCGACATCCAGCCGCGGCACCGGGACCAGAGCATGGGTGGCCGGCTCGGCCGGCAACGCGCCGAGCAGCGCCTCCTCCACTCCGAAGTAACGGGCGAGCCGGCGCCGGTCCTCCTCGGCGAGCCGGCGCGGGCTGCCGCGCTTGATATATTGCTGGACGTAGGCGGGATTGCGGCCGAGCAGGCGCGAGAGGCCGGCATAATCCTCGCCTCTTTCCTCGATCAGGCGCTGCAGCGCGAGCCGGGCCTCTTCTTCTGCCATTACCTGCGCATAGCATAGGATTTTTCCTAGACAAATAGGAAATCTCCTTCGAATGTGAACATATCAGGAACATTCGAGTCGGGAGAGTCGGGACATGCATCTGCTGAGGCGGATCGAGACCTACATGAAGCGCACATCGATGCCGCCGACCCGCTTCGGCCGCGATGCGGTCGGCGATCCGCGCTTCGTCTTCGACTTGCGCAACGGCCGCGAACCGAGGCCGCCGACGCGTGCGCGCGTCCACGCCTGGCTCGACCGGCGGGAAAGGGAACGGTCATGAGTGCGTCGGCGGCAGGGGCGCTGAGGCGCGCGATCAGGGCGGCGTTCGGGGGATTCGCCGGCCTGATCGAAATCGACGCGCGGGATGTGCGGGAATGGGCGAGCGTGACCTTCACCGGCGAACGTCATCTGCTCGCGCTGCGCCTGGAGGGGAGCGGTGCGGGAGATGCGATGGCGCGCTTTCGCGATGGCCTGGAAGACCGCGAGTTCGATCTCGGCGATCACATCCTCGTCGACATCGCCGTCATCGATGCGCGGTTCGACTCCGGCATCGCCGGCATCACGCTGGAGGCGCTAACGGTCGCGGCCGACTAAGATCCATGCCCTCAGGCCTGGCGCGTGGCGAGACGCTGGAGGCTTTCGATCGCGCTTTGCAGGCGATCATCGGAGGGAGCACGCCGTTCCGGCGCTGCCGGTGCCTCGCGGCGCTGCGTCGGCACATGGCGGCGGGCGAGCCCGTCCTCCAGCCGCGCCATGAGTTCGGCGAGCGTTGCCGGCTCGGGCTGCGTCGGCGCGGACGCTGCGGCGGCGGGCACTTCGGCAGCAACCTCTTCATCGAAATCCGCCTCGGGCGCGATCCAGGCGGGCAAGGCCGCGGCGGGATCGCCGAAATCGCGGGTGGCCTGGATCGGGCGCACGGCCGGCGCGTCGGGATGCAGGTCGCGACGGCGCAGGCGCGGCGCGCCTTCGTCCGGCGCCACGCGAAGGATCGGGCGGGCGGGCACGCGGGCGAACCGGTCCAGCCAGCGCAGCGCAGCAAAGGCGATTCCGAAGGCGGCGAGACCGCCCAAAGCGCCGATCGCGATCCGTGCGGTGCCGCCGAGCGGTGGCGCGGCCGCGGGCAGCAGCGACGGCAGACCTGTCATCGCAACCAGATCGTCCAGCATCTCGGCCGGTGCGGCGAAAGCGAGGAACGCGACGGCAAGGCCGGCCAGCGTCGCCACGACGAGGTCCAGCAGATTGTGAAAGGCCGCGAAGGCGCGCTGAGCAGTCATGAAGCCTTACCCGTCAGTCGTTGGTAAACCGGAGCGTAACGCGAAATGTTTGACGCCCAGTTACGCTCGCGCTCGACGAAAGCGCGGGCCGTGGCGCGCCGCGCGTCCCACTCTGCGCGGCGGCCGAACAGATCGGCGAGCGCGTCCGCGAGCGCGGCCGGGTCGTCGGGCGGAAAGAGCGTGCCGGTGACGCCGTCCTCGATCAGCTCGCGGTGGCCGCCGACACTGGACGCGGCGACCAGCTTCCTCTGCGCCATGGCCTCCAGCGGCTTAAGCGGCGTCACCAGCTCGGTGAGGCGCATCGCCTTGCGCGGGTAGGCGAGCACGTCAATCAGGGCGTAATAGCGCTCGACCTTCTCGTGCGGCACGCGGCCGACGAAATGGATCCGCGAGGCGGCGGGCGAGATTTCGGCCTGGGCCTTCAGCGCGGCCTCCATCGGGCCGCCGCCGACCAGCAGCAGCCGCGCCTCGGGCCGGCGTTCGAGCAGGCGCGGCATGGCGGCGATCAGATCGTCGAGACCCTCATAGTCGTAGAAAGAGCCGATGAAGCCGATCACATCGGCTCCGGCGAGGCCGAGGCGGCGCGCGAAATCGGGATCGGGCGCGGGTGGGTTGCCGAACAGGGCCATATCGACCCCGTTGGGCGAGACGACGATCTTGTCCGGCGCGATGCCGCGCGTGATGAGATCGGCGCGCAGACCCTCGCAGATCACCGCCACGGCGTCCGCGCGGCGAACGACATGGGTTTCCAGCATCCTGGTCAGCCGGTAGCGCACGGAGCCCTCGCGGCCCGTGCCGTTGCCGACCGCTGCATCCTCCCAGAAGGCGCGGATTTCGTAGACGAGCGGAATGCCCTGCCGCCGGGCTACCGGGAGTGCGCCGAGCGCGGTCAGCACCGGCGAATGGGCATGGAGCACGTCCGGCCGCCATTCCGCGACCAGCGCGTCGAGCCGGTCGCGCAGCGCGGCGATCTCCCGCCATTCGCCGATCGGAGCGCGGGCCGGGCGTGGCGCAGGGGTGCGGTGAAAGGTGATACCGTCGACGATCTCGGGATCGGGGCCGTCGCGCGTGTGGCGGGCGCCGGTCAGGCAGGCGACCTCCCACCCCTGCCCCTGCTGCGCCTTGACGATGGCGCGGGTGCGGAAGGTGTAGCCGCTGTGCAGCGGCAGGCTGTGGTCGAGAACGTGGAGAATCCGCATCGCGACGCTTCCTGCCACGACAGGCTTAACGCCGCGTCAACCGCGTGGAGGTATCAGCCGGGCGATGGAGCGAAGATGAGCCCGGCATGATCGACAATTTCGCGCTTGGCCTGACGCACGCCCTGATGCTGCTCGCGCTGTGGCGGCTGCTGTCGCGCCCCGATCTTAATGACGACAATGCGTCCGCCGGCGGCGGGACGCCGCGCTGGCCGGGCTTCGGGACGCGCGACGATGCGTGACCTTGTCTTCATCGCCTTCCTTGCGGCCTTCGGCGGGCTCGCGCTGTGGCGGCCCTTCTTCTTCGTGCTGGCCTATGCCTATGTCGACATCGTCTCGCCGCAGCGGCTGTCTTATTACCTGCTGAACAGCATTCCGGTTTCGATGATTTTCGCGGCGCTCGCCGTCGGCGCCTGGCTCCTGTTCGATCCCAAGCACGGCGCCCGCGTCGCGCCGCGACAGATGCTGATGCTGATCCTGCTCGGCTATGCGGGCTTCACGACGATGCACGCCGACATGCCCATCCCCGCCTGGGAGAAATGGGACTGGGCATGGAAGGCGCTCGCCTTCGGCATATTCCTGCCGTTCACGCTTCGAACCCGCGTCCGGATCGAGGCGATCCTGCTGTTCATGACCCTGTCGGCCGCGGCGATCATCATCGTCGGCGGCATCAAGACCGCGGTGAGCGGCGGTGGCTACGGCGTGCTCAACCTCATGGTCGACAACAACAGTGGCCTCTACGAGAGCAGCATCATCTCGACCTTCGCGATCGCCCTCATCCCGGTCATCTTCTGGTTCGCCCGCTACGGCACGATCTTTCCGCCCGACTGGCGCACCCGGTTGTTCTGCGGCGCCCTGATCTTCGCCTGCCTGCTCATCCCGGTGGGTACCGAGGCGCGCACCGGCCTCGTCTGTATCGCCGTGGTCGCGGTCCTGATGTTGCGCGACGTCAAGCGCCGGTTCCTTTATCTCTGCGCGATCGGCACCCTCGGCCTTGCCGCCGTCCCGTTCCTGCCGAGTTCGTTCACCGACCGGATGCAGACGATCCAGGGCTATCAGGCCGACCAATCGGCCGGCACGCGCCTTGCCGTCTGGGGATGGACCCTGAACTATGTGCAGGATCGCCCGCTTGGCGGCGGCTTCGAGGCCTATCTGCAGAACCGCATCCAGGTCGAGGTCACCAACGAACGCAGCACCGGCGACGTGCAGATGGTGAACACCAGCACCCAGGCCGATGCCGGCCGGGCCTGGCACAGCTCCTATTTCGAGATGCTGGGCGAGCAGGGCTGGCCGGGCCTCTTCCTGTTTCTCCTCATCCATGTGATCGGCCTCGTCCGGATGGAGATGATCCGAAGGCGCTATGCCAGGCGCGAGGACGTGCCCTGGATCGCGCCGCTGGCGACGGCGCTCCAGCATTTCCAGATCGTCTACCTGGTCGGCTCCGCCTTCGTGCAGACCGCCTGGCAGCCCTTCGCCTGGATGATGATCGGCGCCCAGATCGGCTTCGACCTCTGGGTAGCACGCCGCGAGCGCGAGGCGCGTGGCACGCAAGGCTGGGCACAATCGCCGGTTCCGGTCGCTGCTCAGGCGGGTTGAAGTGCCTCGGCCTTCTCGACGAGGTCGATGAAGGCGTCGGTGAAGGCCGGAATGTCCTCGGGCTTGCGGCTGGTGACGAGATTGCCGTCGGTGACCGCCGGCTGATCGACCACCTCGGCGCCGGCGTTGCTGAGATCGGTGCGGACGGACGGCCAGCCCGTGACGGTGCGGCCGCGGATCAGATCGGCTTCGGCAAGCAGCCAGGGGGCGTGGCAGATCGCGCCGATCGGCTTGCCGGCCGCCGCAAAGGCCCGCACCAGCGCAACCGCGTCGGGGATGATCCGGAGCTTGTCCGGATTCTTCGTGCCGCCCGGCAGCAGCAGGGCGTCGAACCCGCTTTCGTCGACCGCGGCGAGCGTCGCATCGGGCGCGATCCGCACGCCCTTGTCGCCGACGATCTCGTCCGACTTCGGCGCAGCGAGCACCACGTCCGCGCCCGCTTCGATCAGCCGCTTGCGCGGCTCGAGCAGCTCGGAATCCTCGAACCCGTCGGTGGCGAGGATCAGGATCCTGGCATCGGCAATGGCGGGCATGATTTTCCTCCGTTCATGCGCTGATGAGCGGGCAACGGGGATTTCCACGCACCGGTTCCGGAACGAAGCGGCGGGGCGAGGCATTGGAATGCCGTCTCGAAAGGAACGCTTCGCCTTCCATGCTTCGCTATGTCGACGATTCCGCGCCCGGCATCATCCGCAAGCGGCACGGCCGCTACTGGCAATATCTCGACGCCAGGGGAAAGCGGATCACCGACCGGAATGAGATCGGCCGGCTGAACGCGATCGGCATGCCCCCCGCCTACGAGAATTGCTGGTTCTGCCCCGATCCCGACGGCCATATCCAGGCGATCGGCTACGACGCGCGCGGCCGCCGTCAGTATCGCTACCACCCCGATTTCCGCGCCCGTCAGGACAAGAGCAAATATGCGCGCCTCGCCGCCTTCGGCCGGGCGCTGCCGAAGCTGCGCAAGCAGGTGGAGGCGGACATCAAGGGCAAGGCGACGACGTTCGATGCCGTGGTCGCCGCCGTCGTCCGGCTGATCGATGAGACCCACATGCGGGTCGGCAACGAGGATTACGCGCGGATCAACAAGAGCTTCGGCGCCACCACCCTGCGCAATCGTCATGCGAAGATCGGACGGGGCCGCCTGCGCATCTGCTATCCCGGCAAACACGGCATCAAGCGCACCGTCACGATCAGCGACCGGCACCTCACCCGGATCGCCCGCAGGACCCAGGACCTGCCTGGGCAGCATCTGTTCGAATATCTGGACGACGAGGGCGACCCGCAGCCGGTCGGCTCGTCGGACGTCAACGCCTATCTCCGCGACACCATGGGCGACGATTTCTCCGCCAAGGACTTCCGCACCTGGGGCGCCAGCGCCATCGCCTACGAGGCGATTGCCAGCGACGATGCGAAAGGCATTGCCGGCATGATCGGCCCGGTGGCCGAAGCGCTCGGCAACACCGTCGCGATCAGCCGCAAGTCCTATGTCCATCCCGCGCTGATCGAGGTCGCCAAAATGAACGGAAAGCGCCCGCACCGCTTGCCCTGGCCACGTGCGACGAAATATCTCTCCGCCGCGGAGCGGGGGCTGATCACATTCCTCGACAAGACCAAACCGACGAAAGCCGGAACAGCGAAATCATGAACACAGTCTCTCCCCTCGACATTCAGGCCTCGAGGCTCTGGACGGAAACCCTTGCCTGGCTGTCGAGCCACAGCCTGCAGATCGCAATCGGCACGGCCGCCGCGGCGGTCATCGTCGTCGTGCTGCTCGGCATCAAATGGCTGGGCAGGCGCATCTGCCGCACCGATCCGACCCACACCCATTGGCGCACGGTGGTCGGCCGGGTCCTGACCCGCACCAAGCTGTGGTTCATGGTCGCGCTCGCGGCCCGGCTGGTGGTCGGCTACGCCCAGCCGCCGCAGGTCGTGGCGATGACGATCGGCGTGCTCTTCATCGTCGCGGCGACGCTGCAGGCGGCGCTCTGGGCCCGCGAGCTCGTCATCGGCGTGATCGAGTTCCGCGCCGGCGAGCTCGACCAGAGCAGCAGCCTGGGCAGCGCGATCGGCATCATCCGGCTGCTCGTCACCGTCGCGATCTTCGCGATCGCCCTGGTGGTCGTGCTCGACAATCTCGGCGTCAACGTCACCGGCCTGGTCGCCGGCCTCGGCATCGGCGGCATCGCGATCGGCCTCGCCGCGCAGGGCATCTTCTCCGACCTGTTCGCGGCGCTCTCGATCATCTTCGACAAGCCGTTCCGCCGCGGCGACACGATCACCTTCGGCACGATGACCGGGACCGTCGAGCAGATCGGGCTCAAGACGACCCGCATCCGCTCTCTCACCGGCGAGGAGGTGGTGATGTCGAACGCCAAGCTGCTCGATCAGCAGCTGCAGAACTGGGCGCTGCTGGAGCGGCGGCGCAACGTGATGACCTTCGGCGTCACCTATCAGACCCCGCCGGACATGCTCGCGCGCATCCCGCTGGAGATCAAGGAGATCGTCGAGGCGCAGCCGCTGGGCACCTTCGACCGCTGCCACGCCACGACGTTCGCCGCCTCGTCGATCGACTTCGAGCTCGTCTTCCACACCGAGAGCGCCGACATGGCGGACTTCATGTCGGTGCGGCAGGCGATCATGCTCGGCATGATGCGCAAGTTCGAGGAGCTCGGCGTCGAGTTCGCCTATCCGACCCAGACCAGCTTCACCGCCGGGCCGGACGGCAAGGCGATCATGCCCTATCCGGAGGTGCAGCCGGTGAAGCGGGTCGACCTGCGCGAGGGCGAATAGTCCCGCCTAGAAGCCGACATCCTCCAGACTGAGCAACGTGGCGTTGCCGCCGGCGCTGGTCGTGTCGGTCGACGTGACCCGCTCGGCGCAGAAGCGCGGCAGATAGTGCGGGCCGCCGGCCTTGGGGCCCGTACCGCTGAGGCTCTCGCCGCCGAATGGCTGCGAGCCGACGATGGCGCCGATCATCGAGCGGTTGACGTAGAGATTGCCGGCCTCGGACGCCTCCTCGACCGTCTCCGCGGCACGGGCGATGCGGCTGTGCAGGCCCATGGTCAGGCCGAAGCCGCTGGCGTTCACGCGGCGAACCGTCTCGACGAGCTGGCCGGCCTTCCAGGTGGTGACGTGGAGCAGCGGCCCGAACCATTCGCGGTCGACATCCTGGATCCGGTCGACCCCGATCAGCGTCGGTGGCACGAACAGGCCGGTTTCCGGCACGGGAATCGTCTTCAGCCAGCGGTTCTGCTTGGCGGCGCGGTGGCCCATCAGCTTGTTGTACGCGGCATCGTCGATCACCGGACCGACATCTGTGTGCGGGTCGGCGGGATCGCCGACGATCAAGGTGTCCATCGCTCCCGTCAGCATCTCGAGCGTCCGGTCGGCGACATCCTCCTGCAGCAGCAGCACGCGCAGCGCCGAGCAGCGCTGGCCGGCCGAACGGAAGGCGGAGGTGACGACGTCCTGCACCACCTGCTCGGGCAGCGCAGTTGAATCGACGATCATCGCATTGATGCCGCCGGTCTCGGCGATGAGCGGGATGATCGGGCGGTCATCGTCGGCGAGGAGAGTGCGGGCGATGCGCTTGGCGGTGGCGGTCGAGCCGGTGAAGGCGACGCCGGCGATCCGCACGTCCTCCATCAGCGCCTGGCCCATCTCCGGCCCGCCCGGAGCGAAGACCAGCGCATCTTCGGGGATGCCGGCCGCATGGGCGAGGCCGACGGCGAAGGCGGCAATGTCCGGCGTTTGCGGCGCCGGCTTGGCGACCACGGTGTTGCCGGTGACGAGCGCCGCCGTCACCTGGCCCAGGAAGATGGCGAGCGGGAAGTTCCACGGCGCGACGCAGACGAAGACACCGCGACCCTCCATGCGCAGCACGTTGCGCTCGCCGGTCGGCCCGGGCAGCTCGATCGGCTGGAGGCCGGTGCGGGCCTGCTGGGCGTAGTAGCGGCAAAAGTCCGCCGCCTCGCGCACCTCGGCAAGGGCGTCGGGAATGGTCTTCTTCGCCTCCTGCACGCAGATCCGCATCAGCATGTCGCGGTTGCGCTCCAGGCTGTCGGCGAGCCGGTCGAGGCAGGCGGCGCGCTCGTCGACGCTGCGCAGGCTCCAGCTTTCGAAGCCGGCCAAAGCGCGATCCACGGCCTCCTTGGGGCTCGGACCTCCCGTGGCGTGGAAGGTGAGCGGCTGCGCGACCTCCTTCGCCACACGCGCCAGTTCAGGCGCGTCGTTGAAGTCGATGCCTTCGCTGTTGCCGCGCGAGGGCATGAACAGGTCCTTGGGCAGCGGAATCGAGGGGTGGCGCGTGCCGCCCACCGCCGAAATCTTCGCAACCGGATCGGCGAGGAGCTGGTCGTCTGTCAGCGTCTCGTCGGCAAGCTGATGGACGAAGGAGGAATTGGCGCCATTCTCGAGCAGGCGCCGGACGAGATAGGCGAGTAGGTCGCGGTGGCCGCCGACCGGTGCGTAGATACGGCAGTGATAGCCCTGCTCGCGGACCAGATCCTCGTACAGCCCCTCGCCCATGCCGTGGAGGCGCTGGAACTCGAAGTCGCGGCTGTCGCCGGCCCATTCGAGCAGGGTCGCAACAGTGAGCGCATTGTGGGTCGCGAAGGCCGGATAGATGTTCTTCGCCGCCAGCATGTCCTTCGCACAGGCGAGATACGAGACGTCGGTCGCGGCCTTACGGGTGAAGAGCGGATAGTCTGAGAGGCCCTGCTCCTGGGTGCGCTTTATCTCGGTGTCCCAATAGGCGCCCTTGACCAGCCGCGCGGCGATCCGCCGGCCGGTTTTCGCGCCGACCGCATCGGCCCAGGCGACGGTCGGCCGGGCGCGCTTGCCATAGGCCTGGATCGCCATGCCGAGTCCGTCCCAGCCCTTGAGCGTGGGCAGGCCCGCGACGGCCTCGATGATGTCGAGGCTCATTTCGAGCCGCTCGGTCTCTTCGGCGTCGACGGTGAAGGGGATGCCGTAGCCGGCCGCCAGCACGGCCAGCGCCTCGACCTTCTCGATCAGCGCCGGCACGCAGCGGTCATATTGCGCGGCCTCGTACCGCGGATGGAGCGCGGAGAGCTTGACCGAGATGCTGTGGCCCTCTGCAGCTGTCGCGCCCACCGCCTTGATCGCATCCTCGTAGGACTTGAAATAGCGGTCCGCGTCCGGGAAGGTCCGGGCCGCCTCGCCCAGCATGTCGAAGCTGGCGGTGAAGCCCTTGTTCTCGCGCTTCCTCATCCGCTCGGTCGCCTCGCCGATGGTGCGGCCCATCACGAAGATCTCGCCCATCATCCGCATCGCCGCGCCGACGCCCTGCCGGACGAACGGCTCGCCGGCGCGGGCGATCAGCTTCTTGAGCGCGCTCGCCTGCTCGGAATCGCTGGTCAGCGCCCGCCCGATCACGAGCCCCCAGGTCGCGGTGTTGACCAGGGTCGAATTGGCCTTGCCCTTGTGCGAGCGCCAGTCGCCTTCGCCGAGCTTGTCGGCGATCAGGCTGTCCGCCGTCTCGGGATCGGGCACGCGCAGGAACGCCTCGGCGAGGCTGAGCAGGGCCACGCCCTCCGAGGTGTTCAGCCGATATTCCTGCAGGAACTGGTTGACCCAGCCCTTGGACTGGGCGGCGCGCAGCTCGGCGAGCATGGCGAGCGCGCGGTGCTCCACGCGGCGGCGCGACTCGGCGTCGAGCGCGGCGTCCCTCAGCAGCGGCGCCAGCACATCCGGTTCGGGCGCACGCAGCAGCGTGCGAATGTCTTTGCGCGCGGTTGCCGTAGCGTCCGCCATGTCCGTGTCTCCCGAGGGCTTGAGTCTCGCCGCCGCGCGGCCCTATGCCGGGCCCGATAGCGAGAGAAACGGGTAGGCTCAATGCCGGTCGCCAGCATCGACGAGATCAAGGAGAGGATCGGCACCGAGATCGGCGTGTCGGACTGGATCCTGGTCGATCAGGCGCGGATCAACGCGTTCGCCGACGATACCGAAGACCACCAGTTCATCCATGTCGATCCCGAGGCGGCGGCGAAGACGCCGTTCGGCGGCACGATCGCGCACGGCTTCCTCACCCTGTCGCTGCTGAGCCGCATGGCGGCGGACGCGATGCTGCGCCCGGAAACGATCCGGATGGGCGTCAACTATGGTTTCGAGAAGGTCCGCTTCCTCGCTCCTGTCCGCTCCGGCAGGCGTGTCCGCGGCCGCTTCGTCCTTGCCGCGTTCGACGAGAAGCGCCCGGGCCAGTACCAGTTCACGCACATTGTCACGGTCGAGATCGAGGGCGAGGACAAGCCCGCGTTGATCGCCGACTGGATCGGCCAGATCTTCACATGAGCCGGATCGCCCCGCTCGAACGGCCCTGGCCGGACGCGTTCGCAGAGGCGATGGCGCGGACGATGCCGCCCGGCATGGAACCGCTGATGCTGTTCAGGGCGCTGGCGACGTCGCCGCGCGCCTGGGCCAAATTCTCCGCCGGCACGCTGCTCGACAAGGGCCCACTGCCGCTCAGGGCACGCGAGATCGTGATCGACCGGACGACGGCGCGCTGCGGCTGCGACTACGAGTGGGGCGTGCATGTCGCCCTTTTCGCCGGTCGCGCGGGCCTCACGCCGGAGCAGATCGCGGACACGGCAGCCGACGCGTCCAACCCGGACCTGTGGGACGAATCCGAGCTTGCCCTGATCGCTGCGGTCGATGCCCTGCTGGACCGCAAGCGCCTCACCGACGATGAGTTCGCCGGGCTGCGCGTCCATTTCGACGAGGACCAGATCCTGGAGACCGTCCAGCTGGTTGCCTTTTACCATGGCGTGGCGTTGATCTGCGGTGCGCTCGATCTTGCGCCGGAACCCGGCATGCCCACCTTGTCCGAAAAGGGAGATTGACATGTCCACTCGCGAAGCCGTCATCGTTTCCACCGCCCGCACGCCGATCGGCCGCGCCTACAAGGGCGCGTTCAACGCGACCCCCTCGCCCACCCTCGCCGCCCACGCGATCCGCGCCGCGGTCGAGCGCTCGGGCGTGGATCCGGTCGAGATCGAGGACTGCATCATCGGCGCGGCGCTGCCGCAGGGCGTGCAGGCGACGATCGGCCGCACTGCGGCTTTGCGTGCGGGCCTCCCCGTCACCGTCGCCGGCATGACCATCGACCGGCAGTGCGCGTCGGGCCTGATGACCATCGCGACCGCCGCCAAGCAGGTGATCGTCGACCGGATGGACGTGGTCGTCGCCGGCGGCGTCGAATCGATCAGCCTGGTGCAGACGCCGGAAATCCGCCTCGGCCCGGATCCCGAGCTGCTGGCGATGCACAAGGACGTCTACATGCCGATGATCGGCACGGCCGAGGTCGTTTCGCGCCGTTACGACATCAGCCGCGAACGACAGGACGAATATGCGCTCCAGTCTCAGCAGCGCACCGCCGCCGCGCAGGCGGCCGGCAAGTTCGACGACGAGATCGTCGCCTGCGATGCCACGATGGTGGTCAAGGACAAGGCGACCGGCGAGGTCAGCAAGCAGCAGGTCACGATCAGCAAGGACGAAGGCAATCGACCGGACACGACGCTCGAGGGCCTCGCCGCGCTCCAGCCGGTGATGGGTCCGGACGCCTTCATCACCGCCGGCAATGCCTCGCAGCTCTCCGACGGCGCCTCGGCCTGCGTCGTGATGGAGGCGGGCCTCGCCGCCTCGCGCGGTCTCCAGCCGCTCGGCAAATATCACGGCATGGCGGTCGCCGGCACCGAGCCCGACGAGATGGGCATCGGCCCGGTCTTCGCGGTGCCGAAGCTGCTCGACCGGTTCGGGCTCAAGACGGACGATATCGGCCTGTGGGAACTGAACGAGGCGTTCGCCGTCCAGGTCATCTACTGCCGCGACACGCTGGGCATCCCGAACGACAAGCTGAACGTGAACGGCGGTGCGATCTCGATCGGCCACCCCTATGGCATGTCGGGCGCGCGCCTCACCGGCCATGCCCTGATCGAGGGTAAGCGGCGGGGCGCGAAGTACGTCGTCGTCACCATGTGCATCGGCGGCGGCATGGGCGCAGCGGGGCTGTTCGAGGTCCTGTAGCGGCGAGCATGCCATGAGCGGTGCCCTCCCCGCCCCTTGCGACCGCGGTCTGGCCGAAGCCGGGCGCGACGGGGGTGGGGCAGCGCATCCACGGCTTGTTCTCGCAACCTGCGTTCTGGCCTCGAGCCTCGCCTTCATCGACGGCTCGGTGCTCAATATCGCGCTGCCCGCGATCCGGGAGAGCTTCGGCGCGACCACCGCCGAGGTGCAATGGGTGATGAACGCCTTCACCCTGCCCTTGAGCGCGCTGCTGCTGATCGGCGGCGCGGCCGGCGACCTCTACGGGCGGCGAAGGACCATGCTGTGGGGCATCGTGCTGTTCACGGCCGCCTCGCTGCTCTGCGGCTTTGCGCCCAGCCTTGAAATTTTCCTCATCGGCCGGGCGCTGCAGGGGATCGGTGCGGCGATGCTGATGCCCAACAGTCTCGCGATCCTCGGCGCCGCGTTCGAGGGCGAGACGCGGGGCAAGGCGGTCGGCACCTGGGCGGCTGTCGGCGCCGCCGCCGGCGCGGTGGCGCCGTTGCTCGGCGGCTGGCTGATCGAGCTTTCCGGCTGGCCGCTCATCTTCCTCATCAACCTGCCGATCGGCGCCGCAGCGATCCTGCTGGGTTGGTCCTATGTGCCGGAAAGCCAGAACGAGGCGCGGCCGGCACCGGACTGGCCCGGCGCGTTGCTGGCCACGCTCGGCCTCGGCGCACTGACCTGGGGCCTCACCCAATGGTCGGCGGGCGGGCTTTTCGGGGCGGCCGAGATCGCCACCATCGGCGGCGGCATCCTGTTCCTGCTGCTCTTCCTCTGGGCCGAACGACGGCGCGGGCCGCAGGCGATGGTGCCACTGGACCTTTTCGGCTCCAGGGCGTTCGTCGGCCTCACCGTCTTCACCTTCCTGCTCTACGGCGCACTCGCCGGCTTGATGCTGCTCCTGCCCTATACGCTGATCGACGGGGCCGGCTACACGCCGGTCGAGGCGGGGCTGGCGGTCCTCCCCTTCCCCATCCTCGTCGCCGCCGGCTCGCCGCTGATGGGCAAGCTCGCCGGGCGGATCGGCCCGCGCTGGCCGCTGACGATCGGACCGGCGCTGGTCGCGGTCGGCTATGCGCTCGGCGCCAGGATCGACGAATCAGGCAGCTACCTGACCCATGTGCTGCCACCGATCCTCCTCGTTTCCGCCGGCATGGCGATCGCGGTCGCGCCGCTCACGACAGCGGTGCTGAGCGCGGTCGACGCGCATCATGTCGGCACCGCCTCCGGCCTCAACAGCGCCGTCTCGCGCGCCGGCGGCCTGATCGTCGTCGCCCTGCTCGGCGCGGTGCTGTCGCTTCAGGGCGCCAATCTGATCGCCGGCCTCCACGACGCCGCCTGGATCGGCGCGGCGCTCGCGCTGGCCTCCGCGGCGATCGCCCTTCTGACGCTCGGCAAGGTCAGACCCGCGCCCGGAACGGGGTGAAATCGGTCCCCTCGTCATAGACGTCGACGCCCTCGCGGCGCTTGAGCCAGCCGACCACGGCATAGGTGAACGGGGTCAGCAGCACCTCCCAGCCGACCTTCAGCGCCCATTGCGTCAACAGCACCTTGATGACCAAGGCGTCGGTCCAGCCCGCCGCACCCCAGAAGGCGAGCGGGTAGAAAATCAGGCTGTCGACACCCTGCCCCGCCACGGTCGAGCCGATCGTCCGGGTCCACAGGTGCCGACCCTTCGTCCAGAGCTTCATCTTCGCCAGCACATAGGAATTGACCAACTCGCCGGCCCAGAAGGCGATCATCGAGGCGAGCACGATCCGCGGCACCTGCCCGAACACCTGCTCGTAGGCCGCCTGCCCGTCCCATTCCGGCGACGGCGGCAGCGCGACCACCACGAAGGACATGAAGGCCATGAACAGCAGCGCGCCGAAGCCGACCCAGATGCAGCGCCGCGCCCGGGCAAAACCATAGACCTCGGTCAGCACGTCGCCGATCACATAGGAAACGGGGAAGAAGAGAATGCCGGCGCCGAACGGCCACGTCCCGACCCCCGGCAGATCGATCACCGCCACCTTGCCGGCGCCGAGCACGTTGGAAAGAAGCAGGATCGTGACGAACGCCGCCATCACGAAATCGAAATAGCGCAGCGGCCACCCGCTCAGCGCCGTGGCCTCGACCGCCCGGATGTCCTCACCCCCGCTCATCCACCCCGCATAGCGCGGTTCCGATCTTCACCAAAGCACGCTAGAGCGCTCTCCACGCGCCCGTAGCTCAGTTGGATAGAGCACGAGCCTTCTAAGCTTGGGGTCACAGGTTCGAATCCTGTCGGGCGCGCCAATTAAATCAATAACTTATGGGCATATTTTTTGCGCCGCGAGCTGTGATTTCACGCCACGTAATCGCCACGTAATCATTGTAGACGCAACCAGAGTCGGTTCGGCTGCAATGCAAGGCCGAGACGGTGGCGTCGCTCGTAGTCGCGCCCGGCCGCGGCCGATCGCGCGGGTCCGTCTCAGTATCGCGCCAGGATCCGGTTCATCTGCGCGATCTCAGCGCGTTGCGAACGCTCGATGTTGCTGCAGAGCGCGACGATCTCCGGATCGGTGATCGAGGCCTCCCGACACATCAAAATGGCGCCCGAATGGTGCGGGATCATTGAGCGCAGGAACTGCGCGTCGCCGATTGGCGCTTGAGCCCTGATGCCCAGGAACGCGAGCACGAACACAAGCGCGAACCCCGCATGGAGCAGGAGATTCAGCGTCTTGTTGTCGTACATCGAGCCCATGAGCAGCAGCATGAGGATACCCATTGGCGCGGCCATCATCAGTGCCATGTAGAACATGTTGAGATTGTTGTAGAAGTCGGCGAGGCCGTCGATCATTGCAAACATCACGAAATACATGATGATCGCGCTGAGCACGATGTTGAGGCCGAGCATCTTGTAATGCGAGCCCATGTCTTTGCCTTCCATCGAAGAATGGACGATGGCCGGAGAAACGGAATATCAGGGTGCGCGGTTCCTTTGAATGTCCTCTCAGGCGTCATGTAGGCGAGCAGACCGAGACATTTGCAAAAATCTGGTGCGGGACCAAAATCGCGACTGTCGAATGGACGCGAGATCAGATCCGGCCGGCTCCCGATCGCGCGACAGGTGATGGACCCGCTCAGCCGCGCTCGCTGGTGGAATTCGCTCGGGGCTTCGACGCGATCCAGTTGCGGATGTCGCCCCGCCGATAGCGAACCAGCCGCCCGAGTTTGATGAATGGCGGGGAGTCGATTCCCGAGACGCGCGCCTTGTGCAGGCGACTCGGAGGAACGCTGAGTTCCGCAGCCAGCTGCTCGGTCGTGATCAGGTCGTCATTGTCGTCCATGGCATGCCCTATTTCTGCGCCGGCCCGGCTAGAGCCTGTTTGCGGTTCCTGGCGAAGCTGCGATCGCTTTCGAGAAAAGTGCCCAGCATCGCCGGCACGAGCTCGGCGATCGGCTCCGTCTCGCCATAAGTGCTGGCATACAGCGCGGCATAGTCGGCAAGTGCGCCATGCAGATCCGGCGTGAGGCTGATCGTCAGCTTCACCGGCGTGCGATCGGGCAGCTTCGCCAGCTTCAAGTCAGCCACGTCCGCCTCTCCATGGTTCCAGCACGATATCTCGATGGACGACGACGCGAAGCGGCCAGCCGGATCGCACCCGAAGCGTTGGCTGGACATTCAGGTTCCTGGTCACAAGCTGCTCACCTGCCCGGGCACCGCTTTGCTGGGCGGATTGCCGGATCGCGCGGACCAGATCGCTCTCCGTGTTCCCGAAGCTCAGTTCCGAGCCGACGCCGAGCAAGGTCGAGAGCACCACGCCCTTGAGCAACTGCCATGTATGTCGGTCGACCCGGTCGGAAAGTCCGGCAAAACCGGACATGTCGGTTGCCGGCACATTGTCGATCTGGATCGACGAGCCGTCGGGAAGGATGATCCGCTGCCATACCACCAGGGCGCGGCTCTGGCCGAACGCCACGACGTTGTCGTAGCTCCCGACCAGTCGGGAACCCTGCGGAACGAGCAGGATCTGGCCGGTCACGGTATCGTAGGCATTCTCGGTGACCTGCGCGGTGATGAAGCCGGGCAAATCGGAATTCAGGCCCGTGATCAGGCTGGCCGCGATCACGCTGCCTGCCAGCAGGGCATAAGGGGAAGGCGCTGCGGTGAGGCGATGCGGATTGACGGTGCCGTCGGTGTTCGAGCGACCCACCGCCGCACTCGCGCGCTCCCCTCTCGGGGACATTTGCTCGTCCGGCGGGTCATCCGGTGGTGATCGAGGCGCCGCTTCGGGTCGTCCACCAAGGGGCGAAGGCAATTGCGCCGAAGATCCGCTGATCGGCATCATGACGCCCGATTGGCGCGCGGCCAGCCGCTCGGCGAGAACCCGCTGGCGTTCGGTCTCTGCTTGCTGCGCCTGAGCTGCGGCGGACGGGTCTTCTGTTGCGGCCGCGATCTCGCGCTGGCGCGCGAGGATCGGTCGGCCGAGGTCACCCGGAAGAGGGGGCCCCAGCCTGGGCACCTCGCCATAGGATTTCGGCGCCCCGGCAAGGGCATCAGGCGGCGCCGCCACGGCTCGCGGGCCGTCGTCACCGTCGGCGACCAGACGCCAGCTTGGCGGCTGCAAGGCGAGCCAGGAAATGCCGGCGACGGCGATGGCGGCCGATGCCGTCAGTGCGACGATCACGCCGCGCCTGAACCGGACAATGCGGCTCCGCGGTGCACGCAGCACCAGGGCTTCGGGGTCGGCTTTGGCAGGCGCGCCCGGCGGCGGCGATGACTCCGTCACGACCCGGTCCCTGCGCGCGGGCGATCTCGCCGTTCGATGCGCACGATTTGCTGGCGGCGCGTCCCGAGCCGCAATTCGGCGACGCTGAAGACTCGGTCGACCACATAATAGCGGCCGGCCATCCGATAGTTGACGAGCTGCGCCTCCCCCTCCGCGCCGATCACGAAGAAGGGCGGAACCTCGCCCATCGCGATGCTCGCCGGAAACTCGACATAGGTCTGGCGCCCGTCGTCGAATGCCCGCAGCGGTCGCCATCCCGGCCGGTCGCCGCTGATGCGGTAGGCGAAATTGAGCTGTTCGACCGCGATCCCTGAGCCGACCGGAGCGGCGCTGGCGGCGGCGTGGTCTCTTGCGACGGCCAGTAGCGCGTCCTCGGGATAGCTCCAGGCAATTGCCGTCATCGCGGCGGCCGCGCTGCTCTCGAGCTGGAGATGGTAGGCGCGCCGGTCCGTCGTGATGACGAGATTGGTGCGCAGGCCCGCGGCGAACGGCTTCACGAGGACATGCGTGCGCCGCCCTTCCCCGCTGCCGCTGCTGGTGTCGCCAACGGTCCACCGCACCGTGTCGCCGGCCGCGACCGCGATCAGCGTTTCACCGGCTTGCAGGGCAATGTCGGTGAGACGCTCCGGCGCGGCATAGACCCGATAGAGCGCGCCAGCAGAATAGGGATAGACTTGGACGGCGTTCAGATAGCCGGCGAGCGAAGGCTCGCGCAGCGCTGCTCGGTTGGCGGCCGCCACGCGGGCCGCGGGAGAGGCGAGTTCGGCGGGCGGGTTGCTCGGCGCGCTGGCAGGCATCAGGCACAGCGCGACGGTGCCGGCGAGCGTGATCGGTCGGATCATCGGACATTCCTTTCGGGAGGTTGGCTGGCGAGACCGGGATCGAGCGGCGATCCGAGCGGCAGATCGGCCGGCGGGTCGAAAGCCGATCCGCTGTCGGCCGTCGGCCTGTCGTCGCGCGGGGGTTCCTCGAGCTCCTGGCTCCAGTCGACCGCCTCGACATAGAGACCGAGCGGGTTCTTCCGCAGCACGTCCGCATTGCGCGGCGGGCGGATGACCAGGGTCAGGATGGCGGTCCAGCGCGAGGTGCCGGCCAGGCTACCGCGCTCATAGCGGCTCTCGGTCCATTTGACCTGGAACGACGTATCGGACGCGCGGACAACGCTGGTGACCTGCACCGATACGGTCCGCGTGCCGACCTCGGCGAACGGATTGGCGGCGCGGGCATGTTCGCCGAGAAACAAGGCCCCCCGATCGGTCACGAAGTCGTAGGCCGACAGCCAGTTCTCGCGCATCAGCACCGCATCGAGCGATTTGGACCGGATGTTCGAGATGAACCGGCTGAGATGCCAGGCGATCTGCGGGTCGGTCGGACGAAAGTCGGCATCGGCCGGGATGACGGCGCGCGCCTCGCCGAGCCGGTCGACCTCGACCACATAAGGCACGACCCGGCTTTGCATGGACTGCCAGACCAGGGCGCCGGAGAGGCCCATGGTCAGTAACAATCCGCCGAACGCCATCAGCCGCCAGTTCCTCGCCTGGACACGCGCGGAGCCGATCCGCTCGTCCCAGAGTTGGCCCGCGCGCTGATAGGGCGTCTCCGGTTCGGGCGTATTTCCGTAGCGTTGCAGGGCCCGCTTGAATCGCATGGCTCAGTCCCTTTCGCGAATATCTGGAGTAATGCCGGCGCCGCCCTTTTCGCCGTCCCGCAGGGCATGGACCGCGAGCTGGCGGCGATGACGCGAGGATTGCCGGGCGCTGAGCTGCTGGGCCCAAGCCGGGGTCGCGTCGGCAGCGGGAGAGGCTTGCGGCGCACCGCCACCAGCCCGCCATGCGGCCTGTCGTCCGCGTTCGGCGGCATCACCGAGACCGAAGGCGTTGCTCGTCCGATCCGAGACCGCGCCCTTGGCGGCGCTTGCCATGCCGCGCAGGCCCGCACCGACCGTGCTGGAACCAGACGTCTCCTGCCCGAGCCTGTAGGAGGTCGAAGCCGCCGCGCCCATCGAGGTGCCGGCGCGGATGGCGCCGAGGCCAGCGCCGCCGATGGCGCGAGCCCCGCCCACCGCCGCCGCGCCACCAACGGCCAACGTTGCTCCGGCGCCAACGACAGTGCCGATGGCTGCGCCGGCACCAAGCTGCGGCGCGCCCGCGACCAGGCCGGAGGCGATGGAAGGGCCGAAAATGCCGAGCCCGAACAATGCGAGGCTCGCCAGCATCAGCGACACGGCCTGCTCGAGGCTGGCCTCTTGTCCCTGCAGCGAGCTGGTGAACTCCGAGAAGTAGTTGGAGCCGATGCCGACGATGACGGCGAGCACCATCACCTTGATGCCCGACGAGATGACGTTCCCCAGCACGCGCTCGGCGAGGAAGCTGGTCCGGTTCCACAGCGCGAACGGCACCAGGACGAAGCCGGCAAGGGACGTGAGCTTGAACTCGAGGATGGTCACGAACATCTGCACGGCGAGGATGAAGAAGGCAGCGATGACGATCATCCAGGCGACCATGAGCACGGCGATCTCGACGAAGTTTTCAAAGAAGGCGATCGGGCCCACGAGTTCGGCTGCCTGATCCAGCAGGGGCTTGGCGGCCTCGAATCCGGTTCCGGCGAGGCGGCCGGGCCGAAGCAGGTCGTCGGCGGTGATCGTGCCGCCTCCGGCAGTGAGGCCAAGGCCCGCGAACGAGCGGAAGATGATATCGGCGAGCGTCGAGAAGCTGTTGAGAATGAGCGCGAACACCCCGACGAACAGGATCTTCTTGAGGAACCGGCCGATGACGTCGTCCTCGCCCCCCAGCGCCCAGAACAGGCCGGCCAGGGTGATGTCGATGCCGATGAGGACGGTGGTCAGGAACCCCACGTCGGGGCCGAGCAGCCCAAACCCGCTGTCGATGTAGCGGATGAAGGTCTCCATGAACTGGTCGATGACGTTGAGGTCGTCCACTTGGCGCGGCTTTCGTTCCTGAATCCAAAAGTGTCGCGGGGCCCGACGGCCGTTGGGGGGTGCGGTCCTGCAGGCCCCGCGACGAGGACGGCGGCGGCCGGGGCGCAGCCGCCATCCCTCTCAGCTCATTGGCGCGGGCGCGGCGTGTAGGCGTGGCCGTCGCCGAGGAAGCGGCGCACGCTTTCGCGCGACTCCCGCTCGATCTGTGCCCGCTCCGCCTGCTCGATCGCCTGCGCGCGGAACTGCGAGGCCATCAGGTTCTGGATCTGGAGCTGCTGCTTGGCGGTGAGCGCCAGGAGCTGGTTGGTCGCCTGGCTGACCTGCAGGCTTCCCTCGGCGTCCTGGCTGCGGGCAACGATCTCGGCCAGCGCCTGGGCGTCGTCGCGGACATTGGCGACGATCTGGCTCTGGACGCCCATCGTCTGGCGGAACGCCGACATCGCGGCGGCGAGGCGCGCACGGGCGGAAGCTGTCCGCTGGTCCCGGCGCAGGAGCTGGTCGAGATTCTCCGGATAGAGCTGGCGGAACTGGTCGTCGAGCTGGCCCACCCGGAAGTCGATGCCCTGCGCCTGGCCCATCAGCCGGTCGATCTGGCCGAGCCGCTGCTGGAGCTGCCGGAACTGGGGGAAGTCGATCCGCGACAGGTTGCGCCCCATATTGGCCAGCATCTGCGCTTCATTCTGCAGCGACTGGATCTGGTTGCTGATCTGGGTGAGCGTCCGCGCTGCCGTCAGCAGGTTCTGCGCATAGTTGGCCGGATCGTACACGTTCATCTGCGCCGAGGCCGGCGAGCTTGTTGCCATCATGCCGGCGCCGATCGAGTCTGCGACAGCAAGGCCGATCAGTCCTGCGACATGGTACTTACGCATCATCATTCTCCTTCCAGGGGTTGAACGGGAAAGCGACCGACGAGCGCGGCGGCCCAGGTCAGGCCGGCGTCGATCAGGAAATTGCGGGCGAACCCGGCCGCGCCATGCTCGGCGAGGAGCGCGTCGATGCGCTTCTGGGTGTCGGGGTCGGAAGCCCCGCACAGCGCCAGCGCCACGGGGCCGAGCCCGAGCTCGAACAGCCGGTTACCGCGTGCGGACTGGAGGTAATAATGCCGTTTGGGCGTGGCGCGGCTGACCAGTTCGATCTGCCGCTCGTTCAGGCCGAACCGCACATAGGCGGCCCGGCTCTGCGGTTCGATCGCCCGATCATTGGGGAGCAGGATCCGCTGCGGGCAGCTCTCGATGATGGCGGGCGCGATCGTCGAATCCGCGATGTCGGCGAGGCTTTGCGTTGCGAACAGGACGGCGACATTCTTCTTGCGCAGGACCTTGAGCCACTCGCGGATGCGCGTCGCGAAGAGCGGGTGGTCGAGGAACACCCAGGCTTCGTCGAGAATGAGCAAAGTCGGCCGGCCGGTGAACCGTTGCTCCAACCGATGGAACAGGTAGGTCAGGACCGGTGCGACCACGCCCGCCTGCCCCATCAGCGCCTCGGTCTCGAAACACTGGATGTCGGCGAAAGCCAGATCGTCCTCGGCCGCATCGAGCAGTCGGCCGAACGGCCCTTCCAAGGTGTAGGGCGCGAGCGCGGAGCGGAGTGCGATCGACTGGAGGAGCAGCGACAAGCCTGTCAGCGTCCGCTCGGCGACCGGGGCCGTGGCGAGATTTGTGAGCGCCGACCAGACCGCCTCCTTGATCTCGGGGGTGATCAGCACCTTCTCGTGGGCGAGCAGCGCGCCGATCCATTCGGCCGCCCAAGCGCGTTCACGGGCATTGTCGATACGGCGCAGCGGCTGGAACGCGATCGCCTGGCCGTCGTCGTCCTCCCCGCCGAGGCCCAGCGCATGATGGGCGCCGCCCATCGCCAGCACCGCCGCGCGCGCCGAGAAGCCCTTGTCGAAGATGTAGACCTGGCTGTCCGGATAGCGGCGGAACTGGAGCGCCAGCAACGCGAGCAGGACCGACTTGCCGGCACCGGTCGGGCCAATGACAAGCATATGTCCGACATCGCCAATGTGCGTGCTGAGGCGGAACGGCGTCGACCCGCTGGTCTCCGCATAAAGGAGCGGAGGGCCATCCAGATGGACGTTCCTGGCCGGCCCCGCCCAGACCGACGACAGCGGCATCAAATGCGCGAGGTTCAGCGTATGGACCAGCGGTTGGCGGACATTGGCGTAAACATGCCCCGGCAAGGAGCCGAGCCACGCCTCGACGGCGTTCACGCTCTCGCGGATGCAGTTGAAGCCAAGGCCGTTGACGACCCGTTCAACGCCGCGAACCTTCTCCTCGACCCTCGCCTTGTCGCTGTCCGCCACTGTGATCGTGGTGGTCAGATGGCCGAAGGCGACATGGTCGCCGCCGAGCGCCTGCAGGGCGAGATCGGCATCGACCACCTTGTTGTCGGCGTCGGAATCGAGGAGCTGGACGGGCTGGTTGTAGATGACCTCGCGCAGCAGCGCGGTCACCGATTTGCGCTTGTTGAACCACTGGCGCCGAAGCCGCGTCAGCGCTTTCGTGGCGTCGGCCTTGTCGAGCGCGATGAAGCGGGTCACCCAGCGATAGCCGAAATCCTGATGATTGAGCGCGTCGAGGATCCCGGGCCGGCTGAGGTTGGGAAAGCCCAGGACAGTGAGGGTGCGCAGATGCGCCTCCCCCACCATCGGCTCCAGCCCGCCGGTCAGCGGCGTATCCGCCAGCAGGCCGTCGAGATACATCGGGGTCTCGGGGACGCCGACCGCATGGCGGCGCTCGGAAATCGTGCCATGCAGGAAGGTCAGGGTCGCGCCATCGTCGAGCGCGCGAACCTCGGGCATGAATCCCGAGAACAGGTCGAGCGCCCGATCGGTCTCGACGACAAATCCGGCGAGCGCTTGGCGCCAGTCGCGGCCTTTCACGTCATCGCTGCGCTCGACCAGCGCGCGCCCGGCCGTGTCCGCCTGGTCCGGCGTCGGGAGGAAAGTCAGTGTCAGATAGTAGCGGCTCTCGAAATGATGGGCCGCGCTCTCGAACGCGGCGCGGCGCTCCTCGTCGACCAACCAGGAGGCGGCCTCCGGGAAGCGGCTCGCCGGATAGCCCCGCGCCTCGCGGCGCTCCGCCTCGAAATGGAGCGCCCAGCCGGATCCGAACCGCTTCAGCACATTGTTGGCGCGCGCGCAGGCGCCGATCAGCTCGGCTTCCGTGGCGCTGTCCAGATCAGGTCCGCGGAACCGCGCCGTGCGCTGGAAGCTGCCGTCCTTGTTGAGGATGACGCCCGGGGCGACCAGCGCCGCCCAGGGCAGATGATCGGCCAGCCGGTCGGCGCGGCTGCGATATTCGCGCAAGGCTAGCATGCGAAATGCCCCTTCTGGCGAAGGTGACGGGCGAGCACCGGCGCGAAATCGGGATCGCGCTTGGCGGCGAACACGGCGAGCGTGTGCCCGATCGCCCAAAGCGCCAGGCCAGCGATCCATTGCTGGAGGCCAAGTCCGAGCGCGGCCGCGACCGTGCCGTTGACGATCGCGATGGCGCGCGGCGCGCCGCCCAAGAGGATCGGCTCGGCGAGCGACCGGTGCATCGGCGCCTCGAAGCCTTCGATATGGGTGCCGGCGCCGATCATGCGATGAGCGCCCCGCCGCCGAAGCTGAAGAAGCTGAGGAAGAAGCTCGAGGCGGCAAATGCGATCGACAGGCCGAAGACGATCTGGATGAGGCGCCGGAACCCGCCCGCGGTCTCGCCGAACGCGAGCGTGAGGCCGGTGACGATGATGATGATCACCGCGACGATCTTGGCGACCGGCCCCTGCACCGACTCCAGCACCCTCTGGAGCGGCTCTTCCCATGGCATGCCGGAGCCTGCGGCCTGCGCACTGACGGCAATGACCAGTGCCAGGCCGATGGCCAGGCTGATACGGAACGCGGTCCGGCGATCAAGATATGTCAGGGCGCGCATGTCAGTCTCCTCGGGGGCGGGTTGGCGGATCGGGGGTGAGGTCGACGATCGCGTAGTTGCCGTCGCGATCGAGGCCGGCGACGCTGGCGATCGTCTCGACGCGGCGGCCGAGGCCGCGCCCGGCGAGGAACACGATCATGTCGATGGCTTCGGCGATCAGCCGGCGCGGAACGGTGACGACGCTCTCCTGGACGAGCTGCTCGAGCCGATAGAGCGCGGCGAGCGCGCTGTTGGCGTGGACGGTGGCGATGCCGCCAGGATGGCCGGTGTTCCAGGCCTTGAGCATGTCGAGGGCTTCGCGCCCGCGCACCTCGCCGACGATGATCCGGTCCGGCCGCAGCCGCAGGGTCGAGCGGACCAGGTCCGCCATCGTCACGCTCCCGGCGCGGGTGCGCAGCGCCACCGTGTCGGGCGCGGCGCATTGCAACTCGCGCGTGTCCTCGATGATGATGACCCGCTCGTCCCGGCCGGCCATTTCGGCGAGCAGCGCGTTGGCGAGGGTGGTCTTGCCGGAAGAGGTGCCGCCGGCGACCAGGATGTTCTTCCGCCCGACCACGGCCAGCGACAGAAGCCGCGCGGCGTCCGCCGACATGATCCCGTCGCTTACATAGTCGGTGAGGGTGTAGATCTTCGCCGCAGGCTTGCGGATCGAGAAGCAGGGCGCAAGACTGACCGGCGGCAGCACGCCCTCGAACCGCTCCCCTGCCCCTTCGCCATGCGGTGGCAGCTCGGCCGAGACGATCGGCGACGCCGCATGCACCTCGGTGCGGGCGTGGCTCGCCACCAGGCGGATGATCCGTTCGACCTGAGCCGGGTCATAGATGGTGCCGGTGTCCACCCGGCCCTCGCCCAGCCGGTCCAGGCGCAAGACGCCATCGGGATTGATCATGATTTCGATGACCACCGGGTCGGCGAGTGCTTCGGCGATGGTTGCCCCCATCGCGGTGCGCAGCATGGCGCGGCGCCGCTCATGGGAGACGGTAGCGCTCACGACCGGCGTCCGATCGGCTGCGGAGCGGGGGGCTCGAAGGTGCGGTGACCGCGCGCCAGCGCCTCGCCCACCCGCGCGACGAAAGCGTTGAACCGGTCCCGCCCGACCGCGCGCGCGGCGTCGTCCGCCTCCGGCAGCGGCGCCTGCACCATCAGCTCGTAGCGAATGAACAAGGCGAGGGATTCGAGCAGGACATGGCCGTCGCGCTCGACCCGGCCCAATGCCATCGACAGACGGTCGAGGCGTTGGGCGAACCTGTTCTCGAGTTCGCTCGCGGCCTGCCGATTGAGCCAGGCGGCCAGCGCGTCGGCGAGGATGCCCGATTTGGAGGCACCGGGCTTCGCCGCCAGGGCCTCAAGCCGCTGGCTCAAATCCTCGGGGAGGAAGAGCTGGTAGCGGACGCGTTTCGCCTTCACCGCGGCCGCCTCAGAAGCTCGGCAGCGCGTCGCGGTCGCGACCGACGCCCTCGTTCATGGCGTGGGCGCGAGCGACCGGGTCCATCGCGCGCTTGTCGGCGACGGGATCGGCGTCGTCCTCGAGCCCGAGCAGGTCGAGCTGCCTGGGCGGCTCGGCCTTCGGCGCGGTTTCCTCGGCAAGCCCGGGATGGCGCTGCTGCTGGAGGCCACCCTCATCCTCGCCCGTCTTTGCGTTGTCGCCAGTCGCGGCGAGCCGGATGTCGGGCGCGCGAGACAGCCGTTCCCAATCGTCCGCGCGCGGGTCGGGCCGATCCGCATAGGGTCCCGGGAGCAGTTTCGGGGCGGGGTAGAGGCGGCCCCGGAAGTTGCGGTCGTCATAATAGCGCAGCTTCTTCGCCCGGATCGGCGCCATGCCGGAGACCAGCACGAGCTCGTCCAAGGGCGGCAACTGCATCACCTCGCCCTGGGTCAGAAGCGGCCGGGCGGTTTCCTGGCGGCTGACCATGACATGGGCGAGCCAGGGGGCGAGCCGGTGCCCGGCATAGTTGCGCATCGCACGCTGCTCGGTGGCGATGCCGAGCGCATCCGAAATCCGCCGCGCGGTGCGCTCGTCATTGGTGGCGAAGGCGACACGCACATGGCAGTTGTCGAGGATCGCGTTGTGCTCGCCATAGGCCTTCTCGATCTGGTTGAGGCTTTGGGCGATGAGGAAGGCGCGCACGCCATAGCCGGCCATGAACGCGAGCGCGGTCTCGAAGAAATCGAGACGGCCGAGCGCGGGAAACTCGTCCAGCATCATCAGGAGCTGGCGCTTGCGCTCGCCGCTCGGGCCGCGGTCCAGGCGCTCGGTGAGGCGCCGACCGATCTGGTTGAGCACCAGGCGCACCAGCGGCTTGGTGCGGCTGATGTCTGATGGCGGGATGACCAGGTAGAGCGAGACGGGCCGGGCCGCCTCGACGAGATCGGCGATCCGCCAGTCGCAGCGCGATGTGACCTCGGCGACGGTGGGATCGCGGTACAATCCCAGGAACGACATGGCCGTGCTGAGCACGCCGCTGCGCTCATTGTCCGACTTGTTCAGCACCTCGCGCGCGGCCGAGGCGATCACCGGATGAACGATCGGGGCATCGTCGCTGCCGAGATGGTTGATGGTCATCATCCGGCGCAAGGTGGCTGTGAACGGCCGCTGCGGATCGGAGAGGAACGTGGCGACGCGCGCCAGGGTCTTCTCCTCCTCGGCATAGAGGACGTGCAGGATCGCGCCGACCAGCAGGCTGTGGCTGGTCTTCTCCCAGTGGTTGCGCCGCTCCAGCGCGCCCTCGGGATCGACGAGAATGTCCGCGATGTTCTGGACGTCGCGCACCTCGTGCTCGCCGCGGCGCACCTCCAGCAGCGGATTGTAGTGGGCGGACAACGGGTCGGTCGGATTGAACAGCAAAGCGTGGGAGAAGAGCGAACGCCAGCCGGCGGTGAGCTGCCAGTTCTCGCCCTTGATGTCGTGAATGACGGCCGAGCCGGTCCAGCTCAGCAGGGTCGGGACGACGAGGCCCACGCCCTTGCCGGAGCGGGTCGGCGCGAACGCCATGACATGCTCCGGCCCGTCATGACGAAGGTAGCGGCCTTTGAACTTGCCCAGGAACACGCCGCCATCGCGATGCAGGCCGGCACCCGCGATCTCGCGATGCGTCGCCCAGCGCGCCGAGCCGTAGGTGGTGACGAACCTGCGCTGCCGGGCCCGCCAAAGCGAGCCTGCGATCGCCGTGCCGCACCCGAGAAAGCCGCTCGCGCCCGCCAGCGCGCCCGCCTTGTCGAACACCTCGGGCGCATAGGCTTCATAGGCGTACCACCACCCAAAGAGCGCCCACGGCCGATAGATTGGGAATTCGCCGAGCACGAACCAGGGAAGCCCGAGCTGCGGCTGATAGCCGAACATCGCCGCGCACCATTGCGTGGCCGCCCAGACGCCCGCGACGACGATCGCGAACACCACGAATATCTGGCCGATCAGCAGCTTGGTCGGGGTCACGTGTCTCTCCGGGAAGGACGGTTCGTCCTGACCCGGGAAAAATCGCATCGGCGGGCGGGCGGGCGTTAGCGTCTCGCCGCCGCCCTCAACCGCCTTTTCACCGACCCTTGCCGCCACACCGCGGGCGATTGACTCAGTGTTCCGTTTTTGTTCTTATCATCAGATGACCCGAATCGACGATGACACCCTCTCGCTGCACCTCGAAGTGGCGCTGTGCGGTGTCGCACCTTCCCTGCTCGACGGCCTGGCCGATCCTGACCGGCATCGACGCCGGACTGCCGCGACCCGCATCGCGCAGCATTTGACCGAACGTCTTCGCTGTTTCGATATTCGCAGTGACGACACGGGGGTCGCGCATCGGGAACATCCGTCCCTCTTCGCCTGAAAGCGACGGGGCATGGTATCGGTCTTCGCCCCTTGCGGCCGACAAGTTACCGGCTATATTGCTGGATATATGCCGGAGACAGGATCGTGGCCAACGCATCGCAGCAAAAGGCGCTAAAGAATTATCGGAGCCGGCTCCAGGCGCGCGGCATGGCGCGCTTTGAAGTGCTTGGACTCGATGCCGACCGCGAGCTTATCCGTTCCCTCGCCAAGCGTCTCGCCGAAGGCGGACCGGAGGCGAAGCAAATCCGCGCTTCGGTGGCGCGAACGGTTGGCGGAAAACCCGAAAAGGGTGGCATCCTGGCTGCGCTGCGTCGATCATCGTTGGTCGACGTCGATCTGGACCTGTCGCGTGAGGTGACGGAAGGCCGCGCGGTGGATCTGTGACGCGCTACCTTCTCGACACGAACATCATCAGCAACGTCACAAAGCCGGCACCTTCGCCGGAGCTGCTGACCTGGATGGCCGAGCGGATCGATACCGATCTGTTCGTCGCGACGCTGACCATCGCCGAAATCAGGCGGGGCGTGCTGGAATTGCCCGACGGACGAAGGAAGCGCGACCTCGAAAGCTGGTTCGCCGGGCCGGACGGGCCGCAAATGCTATTTGCCGGCCGCGTTCTGCCCTTTGACGAGAAGGCAGCCCTGGCGTGGGCGCGGATCATGGCGGAGGGCCGTGCAGCAGGTCGACCGCGCAGTGCGCTCGACATGATCATTGCTGCCGTTGCGGACGCAAATGGCTGCGTCATCGTGACCGACAATGAAAAGCACTTCGCCGACCTGGACTATATCAACCCGATGCGGCCCGAAGGCTGAGCACGAGCAAGAGCCAGGCGAACGGACGACGACGCTCTGCGCAAGGCCGGCTCGCCCATCGGATGATCTTATTGCAGGCTAGGAGATCGTCGCAACCTCGCCTCGCGCAACGCACTGCGGGCGAAGCCGTTCTGTTTCCCACAGAGGCTCCGGCCTTCCCCGTCAGGCGGGCCCGATTCAGTCGGGCACGATGAGCCCGTACTTGGTACGTCCCGTTGCAATCACGTCCTCGATCCCGGCGAGCTGCCGGCGCGCATAGTCAAGAAAGTAGCCGGTCACTTCCCCATTCGCGTCATTCCGCAACGCGACATCCTCGTCGGACAGCAAGTCCACCTGTATGCGCCATTGATCGCGGATGACCACCATCCGGTCCATGGCGGCTTGCAGGCGATTGGGTACGATCATCGGTCCCCGCTATCGACGTATCATCATCTGCCTCCTACCCATAGCAGCAGACGACGACTTAGGGGAGATGCCTCCCACGTCGATCCACGAAGCTCCCATGGTTTAGCTATGGGAGCGGATACCTGTCGAAACCGTCGAAAAAGACCAGCCCGCAGGCCCGCTACGACCTGTTGCAGACATTCGCGAGGTCAGCCAAAGTCCTCATATGGCCGTGCACCGTCATCATGGCAGGCTTTGGATCTTTCTGCTGTTATTTGGCTGCGCGACAGATGAACCGCCTGGCACACGGTCGGCCGATGGCCCCTCTCCGACTGCACAAGACATAAATGAAGCCATGGGATCCTCGATGCCGATGCTCTCCGAGGGGGGCTATGTCTGCACGATGCCAAGGGATCTCCAATGTGTTCCCGCTCGCGGGCAAGGCCGCTTTCGGTGTTCTTATTCGGGCGACGGCGAAACGGGCCGTGTCACAATCGTCGAGCGGAACCCTCCCGGCGAACGGGACGAGCGCGGCGCATGGCGGTGGGTTTCGGGATGGAGGCGTTGCGGGATTCTCTATTAGCGCATCCCGCCGGGCAATTTCGAACCTGCGCCAACCACTCGCAACCAACATTCGCCGCAGCCGTGACATGGCCGGGCTGGCCCGCATGACATTCCTGCGCCGCTCATGAGATTGACGGCGCGCTCCGGCTGCGTCCGATCGTCCAGTTGATTCCATCGCCGCGCAGGATGCCGGACACCGACTTGCCGGCATGGTGCTCCAGCACCGGTCGCCACGGCACCAGCGTGAAGTCGCGCGACCGCCTGATCAGCGCGTAGCGACCGCTCGCCATTTCGACGACGCGGATGAACTTGCCGTCGATCCGCTCGCCGGCCTTCGTTTCCACGAATGGCAGGCCCAGCTCATCCGAGAGCCGGCCGGCGATGCGCAGCAGCTCGCGCCGCTGCAGCGCGGCAAGCATGCCTGGCCGGTAGACCGTCTGGCCCTCCCGCTCTTCGGCGAGCCGTTCCGCGATCAGCCATCGCCGCCGCGCCGCTTGCGCGACAAGCACGTCGTGCCCGAATCCGGCATCACGGACCAGCGCCGGCGCGTCGGCCACCAGTTCGCGGTCGAGCCAGGTCGCGCCCTCGGCCTGCAGAAGCTTGTCGAGCGGCATCGGCGAGAGGATCTGGACCGTCACCGGCCGGTCGCGACGCTGCCGCGCCGCGAACTCCGCCGCCTTGTCGAGATGGTCGGGCGCGATGATCCAGGCGCCGTCCGGTTCGCGCTCGACATTGCGCAGGACGCGGCGCATCGCCTCCAGCCGGCGCACATGCGTTTCGGCGAACGCCTCGCTGGCCGTCGCATCGTGCCGCAGGTGGGCATCGATCGTGTACCGGCCGTCATTGGCGGCGGCGACCTCGGCAATCGTGCGATCGGCCTGCCGCGCGCCGCCCGTTCGCGGCGCGATCCGCACGATGGCGCTTTCGGGAATCGGCTCCACGGCCTCGCCTTTGCCGATCTCGGCATAATGGGTGCGCCCATCGATGGCGTCGACGATCAGATAGTGGCGGTCGTGGAGCTCGTCGGCGAGCCCGCGCAGGACGACCCGGCCGAGGATCGGCGCCGCGCCCTCGGCTGCGGAATCGAAGATCGCCCGGTCGACGGGGGCGCGGTCCAGGTTCCCGAGCGTGAGCGCGCGCTGCAGGGTGCGGATGATGTCGCCGCGCTCGCCCATCCGTCGCAGCGTGGCCTCAATGCCGTCGGCCAGCCGCCAGCGGTCGCCGCCGAGATGGTCGGCGAGGCCCATGCTGGCGAGCTTCTGCAGCCGCCCCGCGCGCAGCGCTTGCTGAAACGGGTCACGGTCGCCAGCGCCGACGATGCGCGCGGCGTCCATATCGCGGATCAGGCGCCGGTCGATCGCGGTCAGCCGCGCCTCGCCCGTGTCGCTGCGCAACCGCTGTTCGATTTCGAGATCGGTGCGCGGTCCCAGGTCAAGCGTCGCCAGGCGCATCGCGCGCTCGCGAAATCCATGCGAAATATATTCGCGCGCGATGACCAGATTCTCGCCGCGCTCGTCCCTGCCCCGCAGCAGGATGTGGCTGTGCGGGTGGCCGGTGTTGAAATGGTCGACCGCCACCCAGTCCAGCCTGGTGCCCAGATCCGCTTCCATCTGGCTCATCAGCCGGCGCACGAACGGCTTCAGGTCGGGATATTGGTCGGCGTCCTCGGCCGAGACGATGAACCGGAACTGGTGTCGGTCGCCGTCGCAGCGTTCCATGAATGCCTTGCCGTCGGCGACGTCGCGTTCGGCGCCATAGAGCGCGCCGGGCTGGCCGTCGCGGGTCACGCCGTCGCGCTGGATGTAGCGCAGATGCGCCTTCGCGCCGGCACGCCCCTTGCCTGCCATCAGTGCAAGCCGGGCTTTGACGACGACGCGGCGCGACCGGAAGGCGGCATGCCGGTCGCCATGGCCAAGCACGCGCGCGATGCTGGCGCCGCGCCCGATCCGGCTGCCGTCGAAGCGGCGATAGCGCATGCCGGGGCGCGCGCCGGCGCGCCGGGTCGCGGCGACGATCCGGCCCAGATAGGTCTTTTCGCGCTTCGCGCCTTTGGCGCGCATCCGGCCGAGCCGGGGCAGGAAGTCGTCGTCGTCCATCCGCAGGCATTTTCCGGCGTTTCGCGTCACGCCCCGCATCTCACAATGACATGCCCGCGCCGCCCTTCAACCCGTCTCGCGAACGCAGCCGAAAATCGGCGGAAAACCGCCAGTTCTTGCCGGCCTGTCTCGCGTCCCTTCGCGCGGTCTCGCGAAAATTCCTGAAAAAGGATGTGCAGACAAGGAGATGGCCCTGTCGCGAGACAGTGCCTCTATCTTGCCCTCACGCCGCTTCGACCACCT
Organism: Sphingosinicella sp. LHD-64; assembly: GCF_031157375.1. Classification (GTDB taxonomy): domain Bacteria; phylum Pseudomonadota; class Alphaproteobacteria; order Sphingomonadales; family Sphingomonadaceae; genus Allosphingosinicella. The sequence goes on along the minus strand of NZ_JAVIFV010000004.1, from coordinate 250,780 downwards.
GTCCGCCCCTCCCTTTCGCAGGCCCGGAAGAATCCGCCCCCGACACGCCGGGGCCGAGCGAGTCGAGGCCAGGAAAAGGGAGCGACGCCCGGCGGGCGCCGCTCCCGGACAGGCGCATCCGCCTGGTTCAGCGCAGGTCGACGAACGCGGTTTCGGCCTCCCGTTCGCCGGGCATGAGCCGCAAATCGTGCAGCGCATGGACCGCGCCATTGCCGTCCACGAGGCAGGTTGCGACGAACCAGACGCCCTGCAACCGGCCCAGGATCGCGACGCGATCGAGCTCGGACGGCTCCTCCTCGAGGCTCTCATAGGCGCCGAGCCAGCGCTCCGCGACCCGGCTGTCCCAGTGGAAATCGGCGAGCTCCGCGGCCAGATAATGCGCTGCGATTTCGATGCTGCCGGCGCATCCATATTGCGCTTCCAGCCCGGCCAGCAGCGCCGGATAGGCGTCGCGCGACGGCGCCTGGACGATCGATATCAGGGTCATGGGAACCTCCCTCGCTGGCGTCCTCCAATCGAGAACGCCGCCTCGCCGACGGCCGCCGGCCTGGCTGTCAGGGCCGCCGGAGCGCGAGCGCAGGCGCCGCGCAGCGGCGGCGGAGGAACCGATTTGCGCGAGCAAATTGGAGGGGCCGCCGGCCTTGCACAGCCGGGCCGGCGGCCGTCATGCTGGGTCTTGCCGAGACGAGCCCCCCACCGGATGTGGCGGAAGGGGGCGGCCGGTCGATCGCTCAGCAGGCCGGCCGTGCCCCTGCCGGCCTGCCCGCTTCGTCGTCGCCGGCGCCCGCCATCGCGCGCAGCTTCGCGGCATAGGTGTCGGCCAGGTCCTGATGCCGGGCCCGCGCTTCGGGGGACAAGGCGCGCGCCGCAGCGCGGCGTTCCTCGGCCGCGCGGCGGACATAGAACTCGCGGTCGGTTTCCATTTCTCCAGCCCCCCGGCCCTCTGGACATGACGGCGACCGGAATCGAGTCGTCACGTCCTGTCAGCATAGCAAGAACGGTCCGGATTGGCAGCCGGCGCCGGACCGCCTCAGGGCCACGGCGCCGCCGTCCCGCCTCGATAGATAAGGAAGATATCTGCGGCCATCATCCGGGCGGGAGCGGCGGTCGCCGGGGGCGATCGCGGCCGCAGCGCGAAGAAAATCGGATGTGCGGGTGGCACGATCCCGGCCTGCGCAGGCGAGGTCGTCGCCCCGACCATGCCGGCCAGATAGGCACGTGTCTCGCCCGGGAGCGGCCGGCCGCCGGCAAGGTGCGCGGCATAACGGCCCGGCCCGGCATTGTAGGCGGCGAACAGGCCGGGATAGCCGAAGCGGTCGTACATGAGCCTCAGATAGGCCGTCCCGGCGAGGATATTGGCGCGCGGGTCGTGCGGATCGGCGCCCAGACCGTACCGGACACGTATCTCTTCCCAGGTTCCCGGCATGAGCTGCATCAGCCCCATGGCGCCGGCGCGGCTGGTGATCGGGCGGCCATGCAAGCGGGTGCGCCCGCCGCTTTCGGCCAGCATCACCCGCTCGATCCAGGTCGCGGGAAGGGCGAACCGGGCCGAGGCTTCGGCGATATAAGGCCGCCATGTTGCGACCGGATCGGCCAGCGCCGGCGTCGCGGCGAGGAGCGCCAGCGCGGTGCCGGCGGCCTTCAGCGCGCCCATAGCAGCCTCGCCTTGCCGATCATGTCGCGCCCGCCGGTCGGCCCGAAATAGCGCCCGTCGAACGAGGCCGGGCTGTCCGCCACGAGCAGGAACCAGCTGCCGGCGCGCAATCTCGTGCAGCCGCGCCACCATGGCATCGGCCGGCCGGCGCCGTCCCGCGCCAGGCGCCGGGCGACGCGGCGGCCGTTGACCAAGATGCCGGAGCCCAGCGCGCAAAGCCTGTCGCCGGGCCCGGCGGCGACGCGCTTCACCAGCGGCACGTTGGCGGGCAGATAGTGCCGCCGCGCGGCGAGCTGCCGAACAGATGCGGGCGGCCAGGCAATCACGATGTCGCCGGCGGCCGGCGCGCCCTCGACCACGGCATAAAGACCGATCGGAGCACTGGGCGAGGCGTTCCACACCAGCCGCGGCCGTGGTGGCGCCATGATGGTCGCCGCCAGGCCCAGCGCAAGAAGGCCGGCCGCGCCCATCTGGCAAAGCCTGCGGGCGCGCTCAGTCATGGCGCACCCGCGGGCCGTCCGTCGCGCGCGACCAGCTGTCGAGGTCGTCGATATGATAGAGGACGTAGCGGCCGTGGCGGCGAAAGACCGGGCCCTGGCCACGGCTGCGCATGCGCTCCAGGAACCTGACCGACAGGCCCAGATAATGGCCCGCCTGGCGGGTGTTGAGAAACGGGTGGCTGTGCCGCGCGCGGGCCGCGCGCACGATATCCTCGTCGCCCATGATGCTTGTCCTTCGCGGGCGGCGGCATGCGGCCCGGTGCGCCGGATCATCGGCCGCGAGCGGCGTGGGCGGCAGAGTCGAAACGCGCCGGCTGCGATTTCGACGGGGAAAGGGCCCCGCGCCCGGTGGCGGGCGCGGGGCGAGGCGGCTCAGTCGGCCGGGTTCCAGATGATGGCGAAAGCGTCGTCATCGTCCTGGCCGGCGGCGCGGCCGAGATTGGCGTAGAGCCGGCGCGGCCCGAATTCGGGCGCGGCGAGGCTCAGCGACACATAGTCGTTGCCCGAGGTTTCGCTGCGGCGGATCCAGCCCGCACCGACCTCGGCGCCGTCCGAGAACACCCGGTAGTCGGGCTGGTTCTCGCTCGCCTTGCGGCCGTTGGGGACGATCTCGATCGGGGCGCGGATCGTCAGGGTCCGAAGCTGGCCCTTGAAGCCTGCGCCCTCGCGGGTGACGTGACCGATTGCAGACATGGTGCATCTCCTTGTCGAAAGTCGCCGGCGACCATTTGCGGGCGACGGGCCGACGCCAGGGGCGGCCGGAAGCGCGTCCTTCGCGAACCCATGGGGCCGAAGCGCCAGCGCAGGACCGGAGCGGCGGGACTGATTTGCAGCGACAGCGGCCGCGAGGAGCCGGCGCCAGGCCGGCGGGGAAATCAGTCCCGCCGCGATGGTTTCGCGGGGGACGTCGGGCCGCCCAAGTCCCGGCCCACCGCCCGTCTGGTCGCCGCCTGCGGCCGGGAGATGGCGCATCGGCCCGGTCACGCCCCACCGCGCCGGGCGCCCCGTGCGGGGCCGCCCGCCATTCGCGCCCGTGCGGGGTGCGTCCCTGCCGGGAGGCGTGAGGGTCCGGAGAAGAGGGTTTCGGAAAAAGGGTCGCGACCACGGCCGCCGCCGCCCCGAACCGGGGGCGAACGTGCACATGGCCGGAACCTGCCGAAGCGAAGGCGGGGCGGCGCGCGGCGCCGCCCCTCCCCTTTGACTCAGGCGGCGAGCGGCTGCGGCGCCGTCTCGGGCTGCGGCACCGGCAAGGCCAGCGCGACGCCGGGGCCGGCCGGCGCGGGCTCGTCACCGGCGGTGCGCGCCGCCGCCAGCAGGGCGGCCGCATCGACCGTGCCGACGCCGCCGCGCACCGTATAGGCGGCGGGCGGGAACGCCATCCATCTGGGCACCCACGACTCGACCCTGCGCCGGCCGTTCGCGCCACCGAGATGGTCGCGCACGATGCCTTTCAAGGTCTTGCCCGTCTCGCCGGCATTGGCGGCCGCGACCGATTCTCCCGCCACCTCCGCGACGATGCGGGTGAGCACCTCCTTGTCGCGGATGAGCGCGAAAAGGGCGTCGTCGGCCTGCCAGTAGCGCGCCATGTCGAGGCCGATCTGGCTTCCGACCGCCTCGACGGCGGCGCTGCCGCTCGCCAGCGTCTCGCCCATCACCACCGCGATCACGTCCATGACCGCGCGGTCGGGCAGGTCGAGCAGGCGCAGGAACAGGCCGACCAGACCATAAGGATCGCCATTGCCGCCGACCACAGTCGGTTCCTCGGGCGAGAAGCCGAGCAGGTCCAGCACGGCGCGGCGGACCTGATCGAACTCGGCCTCGGCCTTGCAGGTTTCGACGCTCTCGCGGGCCGCCTCGTTCCGGCAGGTCTGCGGCTCCGCCTTCACGTTCCACAGATACGAGCCGGTGATTGCATGGGCCACCAGCAACCTGAGCGCGACATCGGGATGGCCGGTGAGCGCGGCGCGCGCGGCGGCATGGCGATGGAGGTCGATATAGGTCTGGAGCGTGCTCGTGACCTCGGGACGGGCCGGCCGGAACCCGGCCGAAGCCGCCTCGCCCGTCTCGGCGCCACGCAGCCGCTGCGCCTCCTTGCGGGTCAGATAGCCTTCGTGGAAGACGACCTCGCCGCTGGCGCACACGTCGATATAGACGCGCCCGCCCTTGCGCTTGGGCGCCTTTTCATGGGCCCATGTCTCGAAATGCTGGCCCGCCGGAACGACGGTCACGTCGCTCCATCCGGCCGCCAGATAGTCGGCGCGCCGGGCCGCGATCACCTCTTCCTGCGCCGCCCAGAACTGGTCGGCGTCGGCGAAATAGCGGTCCTCGCCGAACAGGTCGGCGATGAGCGCGCCGGCATAGCTGTCGAGGTCGAACAGGGCATGGCGCCCGGGAATCGACTGGCCGCCGAACAGCCACGCCTTGAGCTGATGCCCGGTCGGCAGATAGGCGTCGGGATCGTCGCGCAGCGCGAGCCATGCCCTTTGCTGGCTCTTGCTGGCGAGCGTCAGGTGGCGGACGGTCGCGGCGTCGATCTCGCTTTTGCGGTAGAGGTCGCGCACGCGCGGCAGCAGGTTGCCGAGCGCGAGGATGCGCTTCACGCCAAGTTCGGCGATGCCGAAAGTCGCCGCAATGTCCTCGAGCGAGCGCCCTTCCTTCACCAGCCGGACGAAGCTCTCCCATCGGGTGACCTCGTCGGGATCGAGCCGGGCGCTGTTCTCGATCAGCGAGGCTTCGATCGCATCGGCGTCGTCGCCGGCCTCGAGGAACGCCACCGGCAGCGGGCCGTGGTCGATCCCTTCGGCGAGCGCGACGCCGTTGGCGTGCCAGCGGCGAAGCCCCGCGACGATCTCGAAGCGATCGAGTTCGCCGTCCGCCACGGGGCGGACGATCAGCGGGACGATGACGCCGCGCTTGCGCACGGACGGCAGGATATTGGCGAGGTCCGGGGGCTTGCGGCCGTGCCGCATGTTGAGCCGGGACGGAACCAGCTTGGCGGGTTCGATATGGCCGAGTTGCATGGATGCGCTCCTTTCGAGGGCGGGCCGGTCCCGTTGCGGTTGGCGATGGAGCAGGACCGGCCGTTGAACGGCGGCGGACGGCCGCCACGTCATCCGGCGCCCCCATCGGGGGTCGGCGGAAGTCCGAAATGGCGGTGGCGGGAGGCGGCGGCCGCGCGCAGCGCGCTCGTCTCCTCGACGATGCGGCCGGCGCGGCGTGCGGCTTCGGCATAGACCGAGAGCGGGAACAGGCCGGTGAAATGCAGGTCGCGCTCGATGCGAAGGCCGAAAGCGAGGCGCAGGCCGGCGATCTCGGCGAGCGAGAAGCTGCCGAGTTCAGGACAGCCGAACCCGAGATCGGCCAGCCCGAACAGGGTGTCGCCATCGGCGTCCAGCTCGGTCGCGAGCCAGGTGGCGGCCCCGACGGGGTTGAAGAATTTGACCACCGGCGCCGGATCATGGCCGGGCCGCCGCGCCGCGTCGGCATGGGCGCGCAGCCGCGCGCGCAGGGCTTGGGTCAGAAGGATCATGGCTCGTCTCCCGCGCCGTCCAAAAACCTGCCGGGCCTCCCCCGAAGCGGGGGTGGACGGCGACGAGCGACCGACGGGCTCGCCCGGGGAGGCGGCCCGCACCGCCAGGCCGGAGCGACAGCGCAGGACCCCGAGCGGCCAGCGAGGGGTTGCGGGTCGCCGGGGCGAGCCCAGAAGGGCGCGCCGGCCACCCGCGCGAGAGGGGAAGGCCCCACCAATGACGCCGCCGCGCCGGGGGGCGAAGCCTCCCCGCGCGGCGCCCATCCCTGCGCCCGGGCCGCGCGGTCAGGCGCGCAACAAGGCCTGGTAGCCGCCGGCGGCCATGCGCCGCGCTTCGGCGGCGCGGCGGCGCACGCGCGACAACAGGAAGTCCGACGGCCCGTTCCATTGGGCGCGCACGACCGGTTCGCCGAACAAGGCGGTGGCGATCTCGCGATAGGAGGCTCCGTCCGCGACCGCGTCGGCGACGCGCAGCGCCTCGAGCCGGCGCGGCAGGCCGCGCAGCGGCGGAAACAGGGCGTGCACGAACCGGCCGCGCTGCCACAGCGCCAGCAGCCGGCGCAGGGTCAACAGGCGTTGTTCGAGGCCCGAGACACCCGACAGCTCATAGTGAAGCCGCACGCGGCCGGAACCGAGCAGCCGGCCTTCGATCACGTCGAGGCGGATACGGCGCCAGCCATTGGAGAGGACGAGATGCTCGCGTCCGTCCTCGCCGACGGCGAGGGTCGCCCAGCGCTGGAGCCGGGCCAGCTCGAAGCCGCCGGAATCGTTCCGACCGGCCGGCGCGGCGCGGACCGCCAGGACGCCGCGGTCGAACTCGGCACGCCACAGGAGACGCGCCTCGGGGGCGGGACGATCCGGCCGCTCGGCGAAAGGCGAGCCCCCAGGCCGAGGCGCATGCGCTGGCGGGGACGACGGCCATGCCATGCCTTGTGCGAACCTCCCCGCCAGGGTCCCGCCAGAGTGCGACATAGCGAGGATCGCGGCGCAGCCATTCCCAAGCGAGGCCCGCGCGGTCGATGCCGAGAAGGGACCGGTACGCAGCGTCGAGACGCCAGTCCGGGCGCGCGTCCCTACCCGCTCTCATCGCCGGCCGGGCGCCGGTCGAAAGCCGCGAAGGATCGTCGGGACCGCACCGATCAGGCGGCCGGTTTGCGCAACCGGCGCGAACTTCGTAAGATGATCGCCTTGGTGGAGCGCCCACCGCGACGGCTGAGAATCGGCGTCGGCGGGACCTGAGGAGGCGACGCGAGGACAAGGCTTGGAACGCGCCTCGCGGCGCTGGCGCGCGTCATGGGCCTGGTCCAGATTGCAGAAGAGTTCGCGCAACAGGTGGATGCGGCCTCGAGCCCGGACGAGCTCGCCGCCCTGCTCGATGCGGCGGCGCGCGCGATGGACTTTCGCTTCTTCGCGCTCACCCATCATGTCGACCTGCCGCGCGCGCCGCAGCCCGCGGTGCGATTGCACAACTACCCGCTGGGCTGGGTCGACTATTTCGACGAGCACCGGCTCGGGCCGTGCGATCCGGTCCATCGCGCCAGCCATCTGACCAGCGTCGGCTTTCGCTGGACGCGGCTCGCCGCCATGCTCGATTTGACCACCCGCGATCGCGATATCCTGCATGGCGCGCGGCGTGCCGGCATCGGCGACGGTTTCACCGTTCCCGCCCATGTCCCCGGCGAATCGGCGGGCTCCTGCTCGTTCGCGACCGCCGACGGCCGGCCGGTGCGCGAGGAGTGGCTGCCGCTCGCCCAGCTCGTCGGCGCGATCGCCTTCGAAGGCGCGCGGCGGCTGTGGGGCCTGCGCGAGCTTGGGCCGGACCAGCGGCCCAAGCTCACCGACCGGCAGCGCGACTGCCTCTATTGGGCGGCGCGCGGCAAGTCCGACTGGGAGATCGCGCGGATTCTCGGCATCAGCCATGACACGGTGATCCAGCATCTCAAGCAGGCCCGTGAGCGCTACGGCGTCGGCAAGCGAACGCAGCTCCTGGTGCATGCCCTGTTCGACGGAACCCTCACCTTCGTCGATGTGCTGCGACGCTGAAATCCCCATTTCTGGGGACTGGCCCCCGGGCGGCGCGGCGGGGATGATCGGGCTTTCGCCAAGTCGAGGGAGCAGAGGCCATGATCCTCACCGTCCCGTCCGGTTCGCGCGCCGCCGCGGCACCGGTCCTGCGGGCGATGTTCGCGGCGCGCAAGCAGGTGTTCGTCGACCTGCTCGGATGGGATCTGCCCGTGCTCGCCGGGCGCTACGAGATCGACCAGTTCGACGATGCGCATGCCCGCTATCTGATCGTCGCCGATGCCGCGCATCGGCATCTGGGATCGGCGCGGCTGCTGCCGACGATGCGCCCGCACATCCTCGACACCTTGTTCGCCGAGCTGTGCGAGGACGCGCCGCCGCGGGGCGAGGACATTTACGAGATCAGCCGCTTCTGCCTGGGCCGCAGCCTGGGCGCGACCCGGCGCCGCGAGGTGCGCGACGCCCTGGTCACCGCGCTGGTCGACGACGCGCTCGCCAATCAGGTCACCGCTTATACCGGCGTCGCCGAAATGGGCTGGCTGCAGCAGATCCTCGCCTTCGGCTGGCGCTGCCGGCCGCTCGGCCTGCCGCGGCCGGTCGACGGCACGATGCTGGGGGCGCTCCGGATCGACATCACGCCCGACACGCCCGCGCGGCTCGCGCGCGCCGGCATCGGCGCGCCGGATGCGGCCCGACGGATGGCGGCGTGATGACCGCAGCGACCGACGTGCGCACGCCCGAGACCGGGTCCGACGCGATCGACCTGTGGACCGCCCGCCTGGTCGAGGAGGGCTATTGCGTCCTCCCCGATTTGGTCGCGCGCGCGGCGGTCGCGGCGCTCGATGCGGACCTTGCGGAGGATTTCGCGAAGACCCCCTTCGCCCAAGGCGGCTTCTATGGCGAGCGGACCAAGCGGTTCGGGCGACTGCTGGCGCGCTCGCGCCACGCCGCCGCGTTCGTCGCCCATCCGCTCGTCCAGGCGATCGCCGCGCGAATCCTGTCGCCCTGGTGCGACACGCTCCAGCTCAACCTCACCCAGGCCATCGCGCTTCATCCCGGCGCTCTGCCGCAACTCCCGCACCGCGACCAGGACATGTGGCGCGGGCCGCAGGGCGAGATCGAATATCTGGTCAACGTGATGTGGCCCTTCACGACCTATCGCCGCGCGAACGGCGCGACCCTGGTCTGGCCGCGCAGCCATGGCCGGCGGGCCCTCGACCCCATGCCTTCGACAGCGCCGGTCGCGGTCGAGCTCGATCCCGGCGCGGCGCTCCTCTTCCTCGGCTCGACCCTGCACGGCGCCGGTGGCAACCGGACCACCGGCATCCGGCGCGGCATGATCGTCAGCTACTGCCTGGGCTGGCTCAAGCCCTACGAGAACCAGTGGCTCGCCTATCCGCCGCCGGTCGCGCGCCGCTTTGCGCCGGAGCTGGCGGCGCTCGTCGGCTATCGGCAGCATCGCCCCAATCTCGGCAATTATGAGGGCCAGTGCCCCTCGGTGCTGCTGCGCGGGCCGGTGCCCGACCATCTGGCCGCGATCGATGCGCTGCGGCCCGACCAGCAGGCGCTGGTCGAGGACCATGTCGAACGGCAGCGTGCCGGGCGGCGCGTTCGCCGATGACGGGCACCTGCCGGGACGGAAGGGCGCGATGAGCCCGGGCGCGACGTTCGAACGCGTCTATCGCGCGCTCAAGGGCCGGCTGGCCGATGGCCGGCTGGGGCCGGGCGCGCGGATCGAGCCGGCGATCCTGGGCACGCAGCTCCATGCCAGCATCACGCCGGTGCGCGACGCGCTGCATCGCCTGGTCGGCGAGCGGCTGGTCGAGGCGCCGGAGCATGACGGGTTCCGGGTTCCGCTGCTGACCGAAGCGGCGCTGCGCAGCCTCTACGAATGGAACGGCCTGCTGCTCGCGCTGGCGGCCGGGCGGCTGCGTCCCGGCACGAGCGACGACCCGATCGAAGCCCGCGCGGAACATGAAATCGCCATGGCCGATCTGTTCCTGCGCATCGCCAATGCGACCGGCAATGCCGAGCATGCGCAAGCGGTCGCTTCGCTCAACCACCGGCTCGCCCCCTATCGCCGCGTGGAACCCCGGCTGCTGGCGGATCTCGGCCGGGAACATGGGGAGATCGACGCCGCGCTGGACGACCGCGCCCGGCTGCGCCGCGCGCTCGTGCGCTATCATCGGCGCCGGATCGGGCGGGTTCCGGAGATTCTGGCGATGATCCAGACCCGGCGCTGATCTCCGGCTGCGGCATCCCAATATCCCGCCGCTCCCAGGGCGGACGATCGGTCGGTCGCCCGGTTGCAAATCGCGTCTCTATAGGATACCCCCCTACTCTATGAGCCATCTCAGCAACGATTCGCAAAAGCTCGTCGCCCGGATCCGGCGCATCGCGGGTCAGGTCGCGGCCATCGAGCGTTCGGTGCTCGCCAATGCGCCCTGCAGCGAGACCCTGCATCTGGCCGCCGCCATCCGCGGCGCCGTGGGCGGGTTGATGGACGAGCTGTTCGAGGAGCACCTGCTCGCCCATGTCGCCGCGCCCGAGCTGAGCCCGGCGGAACGCGCCGCGGGCGCCGACGAGCTGCTGACCGTCCTTGGACGCCATTTCCGATAGGAGTTTGTCGATGGCGAGCCGCCTCGAAATCGAAGCCTATATGCACGATCACGACTATCTGGGCGCGGCCCATGACGACAATGCGCGCCGTACGCGCTGGGTGGTGGTGCTCACCGCCGTGATGATGGTCGGCGAGATCATCGCCGGCTACATGACCGGATCGATGGCGTTGCTGGCCGACGGGTTCCACATGGCGACCCATGCCGGCGCGCTCGGCATCGCGGCGCTCGCTTATGGCTATGCGAAACGACATGTCACCAGCCCGCGCTTCAGTTTCGGCACGGGAAAGGTCGGCGACCTCGCCGGCTTCGCCTCCGCCCTCGTCCTCGGCATCGTCGCGCTCGGCATCGGCGTCGAGTCGGCGATCCGCATCGCCAATCCGGCCGATGTCGCGTTCGGCGAAGCGACGATCGTTGCGATCCTTGGCCTGGGCGTGAATCTCGTGAGCGCCGTGCTGCTCGCCGGCGGCGCGCATGGCCACGGACATCGTCATGGCCATCCTCATGATCATCTTCACGATCACGGCCATCCTCGCGGGCAGCCGACCGGTCCCGACAACAATCTGCGCGCCGCCTATGTCCATGTGCTCGCCGACGCGCTGACCTCGGTCCTGGCCATCGTCGCGCTGCTGGCGGGCCGCTATCTCGGATGGATCTGGCTCGATCCGGTCATGGGCCTCGTCGGCGCGCTGGTCATCGCGCGCTGGGCCTGGACGCTGATGCGCGACACATCCGCCATCCTGCTCGATGCGTCCGACACGCAGCTGGTCGACGAGATCCGGACCTGCATCGAAGGTCCCGGCGATGCGCGTCTTGCCGATCTCCATGTCTGGCAGATCGGCCCCGACGCCCATGCCGCGATCGTCGACGTCTGCGGCGACCTCACCCCGGCGGCCGTTCGAACCCGCCTCGCGCCGGTGCACGAGCTCGCGCACCTGACGGTGGAGGTTCGCACGCTCGATCGGGTGTGATGATCACCTGCAACGCTGCAACCGTCATGCTCGGCCGCTGCTGGCCCTGATGCCAATCGGCCTTGCCCATGCCGGATGGCGATCGCGCGGTGGCGGGCCTGATCGTGTCGCTGGGCATTGCTTTTTGGGCGCGGACGCCTGGACGCGGGACCATGCAGACAGTCCGCCTTTGCCCTGCGGCGACAAGCGGATATTCAACCACCAAGGGTCAGGCGGATGCCGCCGTTCACGGTGAATCCGTCGGTCGGCGCCCAGGCGTCGACCGTCCAGCGGCCGTCCGGCGCTCGCGTCAGCCGCAGCAGCGGGTCATATTTCGTCTGCCGGACGTTCAGCAGATTCTCGGCATTCACGAACAGGCGGATGCTGCCGAGCACGATCTCGCCCATCAGGCCGAGCTCGACATAGGGCCGGCCGGTCGCGCGATACGGATTGTCCTCCAGCGACTGCCGGCCGGTATAATAAGCCTCGAAACCGATCCGGCCGACCCCGTGCCGTTCCCACATGGCGACCATGCCGGCGGTGTGGCGCGGGGTCAGCGGCACCTGCCGGCGGCCGGTGCCGTCCGGGTCCGGTTCCGAAGAATCGACGAACACGTAGCTGCCGGTGACGGTGAACGCCTGCCAGCGATAGCGCAGCAGCAGCTCGGCGCCACGAATGCGCGTTGTCTCCGCGACGCTGACCAGCCGCACCCGCCCCGTTTCCGGCGATGGATCGATCACATCAAGCCGGGTCGTGTTGCGCATGTCCGATCCGAACAGGGTGACGTTCGCCTCGATGCCCCCACGCGCATAGCCGATGTCGAGCGAGGCGCTTTCCGCCGTTTCCGCCCGCAGGCCGCTCAGCGGCTCCAGCCGTGAGAGGCCGGCCGCCTCGGTCTCGTCGACGAATGGGGTCGGCGCGTAGAAACCGCGGCCGACCGAGGCCCGCACCGTCCAGAAGCCGGGCCGGTAGAGCATCGACAGGCGCGGACTGAGCTTGGTGCCATATTCGCTGTGGGCGTCGATCCGGGCGCTGCCGGCCAAGGTCAGGTGATCGTTCAGCTCATGCTCGGCCTGAACGAAGAACCCCGGCACGGTGAAATCATAGTCGAACGCGGGGAAAGTCTCGGACCGATAGCCGTCCGCTTGATAGGCTGCCCCGGCGACCCACGACGTGCCGCCCGCCTCCCCGGCCAGCGACAGCTCGGCGAAGAGCGTGTCATGCCGGTCATCCTCGGTCACGTCGCCGAAGACATGGCGGTGATCCTGCCGCATCCCCGACGCCCGAATTTGCGCGGTGCCGATCCCCTCCAGCGGCAACTCCGCGACCAGACCGGCGTCGAGGCGATCCGTGTCCTGGGTCTGGGGGAAGGGCCGACCATCGGGCGTGGTCCGGCCGGGCAGGGTTCCGCCGACGCGATCCTCGCCCATCGCGCCGACCGTCGCGAAGATCGACGCCCCGTCGGCGCCTTCCCAGAACAGGCGCGGCCGGGCGGTCCAGCGGTCATAGCCGGGAAGATCGATCCAGCCGTCATCGTCGATGTCCTGCCGGCCCTGACGGTGCAGGCCGCCGGTCAGGGAGGCGCTCCAGCCCCCACCGAGCGGCGATGCGGCGTAGGCGGTGAGGTCCTGGCCGTCGCGGCTGGTGACGTTGAGCAAAGCTTCGGCTTCCGCCGCGTCGCCCGGTCGCCGCGAGACCAGATTGATGACGCCGCCGAGCGCCGAAGGGCCATAGAGCGCCGAGGCCGCGCCCTTGATGACCTCGACCTGGCCAAGGTCGGTCGGCGGGATCTGCAGGAGGCCGAGCGACGACGCCTGGCCGCCATAGAGCGGCAGGCCGTCGGCGAGCAATTGGGTGTAGCGGCCGTTCATGCCCTGCACGCGCACATTGGACGCGCCCAGCGCCGGCGAGGTCACCTGGACCCGCACGCCGCCCGTCTCGCTCAGCATCATCGCGATGTTGCCGGGCCGCATCAGCAGCTTCTCTTCGATCTCCTCGCGGTTGAGGACGTCGACACGGATCGGCTCGTCCTGCACGCGGCGGCGCGAACGCGTCGCCTGGATCACGACCTCCTCGTCATCCTCATCTTCCGCCTGGGCTGCGGACGGCGCCTCGCGAGGCTCTTGCGCCCATGCCGCCCCTGGCAAGAAAAACAGCACGGTGGCGGCTGGCGCAGCGGCCAGGGAAACCTTTCTGGAAAACATGCTCACTCTGCTGGTTGGAGTTGTTCCGGGCGCGACCGGCGCAGTTCGCCGCGCGCCTGCACGATGATCTGCCATCCGCCAGATAGGGCCAAGGCGGCAAGGATCGTCGCGACGACGAGGTCGGGCCATGCCGTTCCGGTGCCGAAGACACCGGCGGCCGCGGCGACCACGGCCAGGTTGCCGATCGCGTCATTGCGCGAGCAGATCCAGACGGAGCGCCGGTTCGCGTCGCCGCCGCGGAACCGATAGAGCATGATCGCGACGCCGATATTGGCCGCCAGGGCCAGGAGGCCGATGAGGCCCATCACCTGCGGCTCGGGAGACGCGCCGTGCAGCGCGGCCCCGGTTGCGCCGAGGAGGACATAGACGCCCAGCAAGACGAGCGTCGCGCCCTTGAGCAACGCGGCGCGTGCGCGCCATGCGAGCGCCATGCCGGCCACCGCAAGGGAAATGGCATAATTGGCGGCATCGCCGAAGAAGTCGAGCGCGTCGGCCTGGAGCGCGCGGCTGTCCGCAGCGGCGCCGGCATAGAGTTCCACGCCGAACATCAGGGCATTGATGGCGAGCGCGATCCATAGCGCCCGGCGCCAGCCCCGGTCGGGGGCGCCGGCGGGCGTTCCGGATGCGCAATTGGAGCAGGCCATATGTCACCTCGACCGAATCGGTGTGACGACCTTATGGTGCCTGTAGGGACTACAGGGTCAAGGCATCGGCGATGAAAATTGGAGAGCTCTCGAAGGCCACCGGCACGAATGTGGAAACGGTCCGTTATTATGAGCGAATCGGCCTCCTCCCGAAGCCAAACCGCACCGGGGGAAATTATCGCGACTATGCGCCGCAGGAGGTGGACCGGCTCAGGTTCATCCGCCATGCGCGTGGGCTCGGGTTCGACATTTCCGACATCCGGTCCCTGCTCGACCTCAGCGAGCACCCGGAACGGGATTGCTGCGAGGTCGATCAGATTGCCACCAGCCACCTCGCATCGGTCGAGAGCAAGATCCGACAGCTCGGGCAGCTCCAGCAGGAACTCGTCAGGATGCTCAGGCAATGCCGCGGCGGGCAAATGGCCGATTGCCGCATCCTTCTCGCCCTCGCCGACCGGGGGCTCGCGCCGCATGAATGAAGCCGGCCCGGACGAGGAGCGACGATGGCCGAAGGTGGACCGACCGTCCAGGTCGGACCGCACGGCCAAGCCCTCGTCCGATGGCGGGCTCGCAACCGGTGTCCTCGGCTGATCGACGTCCGCTTTGTCCGAGACGGAGTTGAAGTCGCGCCGGCCCGGGTGGCCGGACTCGGGGCAAAGTCGATATTGACAACGCGTAAGTTGCTACTTACGCGTAAGTCATGACTTACGCGAAGAGTGGTTGGACCGCCCTGGCCGACTCGACCCGGCGCACGATCTTCGACCTGCTGGTCGAGCGTCCCTGGTCGGTTGGCGAACTGGCCCATCGCCTTCCGGTCAGCCGGCCGGCGGTTTCGCAGCATCTCAAGGTGCTGAAGGACGCCGGGCTCGTGGTCGACAGGCCGGCCGGCAAGCAGCGCATCTACCGCGTCGATCCTGCCGGGCTGACGGCCCTTCGCGCGGAACTCGACCTATTCTGGAGCAAGACGCTGGCGGCCTACAAGGTGGCCGCCGAGCAACCATCGGAGGAGTTGTGATGAGCACTCAGGCAGCCGGCACAGCCGTGAAGCACGCCATCATGGTCGAAGCCCCGATCGCGCACGCCTTCAAGGTCTTCACCGAGGACTTCGGCCGCTTCAAGCCCGCCGAGCACAACCTGCTCGGCGTCCAGATCGCGGAGACGATATTCGAGCCGCGGGTCGGCGGCTATCTTTATGATCGTGGCATCGACGGCAGCGAGTGCCGCTGGGCGCGCGTGCTGGCCTACGAGCCGCCCAACCGGGTGCTGCTGAGCTGGAACATCAGTCCGCAATGGCAGATCGAGACCGATCCGGACAAGACCAGCGAGTGGGAGGTGCGGTTCACCGCCGAGACGGCGCATCGGACCCGCGTCGAGATCGAACACCGCAATCTCGAGCGGCACGGCGACGGCTGGGACAGCGTGCGCGAAGGTGTCGATGGGGATCGCGGCTGGCCGCTTTACCTGCAGCGGTTCGCGGACCTCATGGCCCGCCAGGCCTGACGGCGCGGCCCGACGGGCACCTCGGATTGGGATGCACCGGCATCACTTGCCACGATCGGGCGTGCGGACCCTTGCGCCCGGACATGCGCGCTGATGGCAAGGGGTCTAGCGGCCACCGATGTCGCTGCACCCGGCCTCGCGGCCGAACAGGCTGAACTGGAAATGCTGGACCGTGTCCCAGGGGGTCCGGTGATCGGCCCGCGTCGTGAACAGGAGTCGAAAGCGCTTGCCGAGAAGCCGGGCGAGGCTCTCGGCGTCATGGCGCGTGACCGGCAGCCCGCTGCAGTGCTCGGGCCCATCGGGGGCAAAGGTGCCGACGATCGCCACGCCTGATGGGCTCAGCGCGGCATCCAGGGCGCGGGCGTAGGAGGCTTGATCGGCAGGATCATTGAGGAAGTGAAGCACGGCGCGATCGTGCCAGACGTCGTAGCGCCGCTCAGGCGTCCAACTGGCGATGTCCGCAACGATCCAGTCTACCGCATCCGCGCGATCGCCGAGGCGCCGTCGCACTGCCGCGAGCGCGTTTTCGGAAATATCCAGCACCGTGACGTCGCTCCTGGCGCCGGCGAGCAGGGCGTCGACCAAAAGCGATTCTCCCCCGCCAATGTCGATCACCGAGCCGGAAGGTTGTCCAAAGCGCGCGATCAGGTCGAGCGAGAGTGACGGCGTCGCCTCGAACCAGCTCACCTCGTTGGCCGCCTTGCTGGCGTAGACCGCGTCCCAGTGGCTGGCGGCGATGGATTCACCCATGATGCCCTCTTCGCGGTTTGCCCTTTGCCCGATCATAGCCTGCCGCTCGGGCCCACGCAGCAGGGCAATCCAACCGCGCCGATGTACCCGAACGTGCGGCAAGGCGTCGACCGAGACGATGCCCACGAACGCGTGCCAGTTCTTCTACGACTGCCCGCACTGCGGGGCACTGCTGAAACCACTTCCAGGCGACTGCTGCGTCTTCTGCTCCTATGGCGACGTTCCATGTCCGCCGATTCAGGAGGCGAGCGCAGAAGGCCGCGAGGCGTCCTGTCGCGGAGAGCCTTGTGGCGAGTGACGACTGCGCCGGCGCCGATCGATCCGCCAGGACTGGTTCGACGATCGTTGGCGCTGTTCAGCGCAAACGCTAAGCAGCTACGGGCATCGCGCAAATGGCGCTGCAGAATCGCATGGTTTCGACACGTTGCGCGCATTCCAGCAGGTTGCGATTGCCCTCACCTGCCCTGGTTGTCGAAGAAAGCCCTGGCGACCCTTGGTCCGGCCTCAAAGGCCGATATGCCGTCCGCATTCGCGAGCAGCACGATCGAGACATGCTGGTCCGGAAAATTCTGCGAGTAGGTATGAAAGCCGTTGATCGCGCCATTGTGGCCGATCATCTGTCGGCCTGCCTCGTCCCGCCGTAGCGCGAGACCAAAGCCGTAGTCGAATACGGTTTGCCAGGAAGGGCCGGCTGCCATTGCGGTGCTGGACAATTGTCCGCTCCTGAGGCGGCCCGGCTCAACCATCGCCGCCAGGCTTTCCGGTCTCAGCACCCTGCCGCCGAGCAGGGCGTTCGCCCAGGTCAGAAGGTCTTCGGCGGTCGAGCGCATCGCCCCCGCCGCTCCGGCGGCGCTCATTGCAATATAGGATGCATTCGTAA
Organism: Sphingosinicella sp. LHD-64; assembly: GCF_031157375.1. Taxonomy (GTDB): domain Bacteria; phylum Pseudomonadota; class Alphaproteobacteria; order Sphingomonadales; family Sphingomonadaceae; genus Allosphingosinicella. Next base: position 233,529 of record NZ_JAVIFV010000004.1, on the reverse strand, counting down.
ACGCGCCCGGCCGGTCCCTGACCGGGGCATAACCGTTGGCGCGGTCGGCAACGATCTCGACGGTGTCATCGACCGCCGTGTTGCGGAGCCCGAGCGGATCGAAGATGCGCGCCTTCAGGAACGCGGGATAAGACTGCCCGGACACCTTTTCGATGATCGCACCGAGCAGATAATAGCCCGAATTGCTGTAATGATAGCTGGTTCCAGGCTCAAAATCGTACAGGTTGTCGAGATTGGAGATGTAGGAAACCATCTGCTCAGTCGTCATATTCTGGCGGCCAAGAGTCGGAAAATAATCGCTGACTTCGGTATAACTGCGGATGCCCCCGGTATGCCTGAGCAACTCGCGCACCGTAACCTCGCTCCCACGCGGGAAATCGGGAAAGAATGTCGAGAGGGGGTCATCGAGCGACAGCCGGCCGTCTTCCGCCAGCAGGAGAATGGCCGCGGCGGTGAACTGCTTGGTGAGGGAACCGATCCTGAACACGCTGCGGTCGGTCACCGGCACATTGTGCTCGATGTCGGCAACTCCATAGCTGCGAACGAAGACCGGCGACCCGTTGACGGAGACGCCGACCACCAGCCCCGCTGTTTGCCCGGTTTGGACCGTCTCCCTGGCGATCGCGTCGATCGCAGCCACGGCTGCCGGAGATAGTGCCGGAGCCTGAGCCGCAGCGCCGGGCGCCGGAGCGGCGGCGACTGGCACTGCGAAGCCGGCCCCCAGCAACAATGCGAAACCCAATAGCCCCCTCTTCATCGCTCTCGCTTTCCCTTGTCGATCCGCGCGGAAGCGCGGCCGCCTCGCGACCATTTCACAATTTGCGCATACAGAAACTGATTTGGCAATAGCGCGAATTCGCCCTCCGAACGAAATTTCAGACAATAGACTGATTTTACGCATTTTATCGCGATATCTGCGAAAACCCCTCTCCCATCCAGGCTCCACTCCCTAGCCGCTCGACTGCTAGACAGTTTACGAATTGGAAATCTGTTGCTAATCTGCAAAAAAGCCGAGACGGAACGCCAGCGTGCGGTGTGTCGACGCTACGAAAATGACAAGGAAATCAACCTCGTCTGTCGAGCCAAGGGAGGAAATATATGGTGCGAATCGCGAATTTTCACGGCGCGACTCTGGTCCGGAGCAGCAGCCTCGCGACTCTTGCCACCGCGCTGGCCTTCGCGTTTCCCGCCGCCGCTCAGGATCGCTCGACCACGGCCACGCCCGAGGCGACGGACAGGGCCGTCGACAGCCGGGTGGAAGAACCCGGCACTGAAATCGTCATCACCGGTTCGCGCATCAATACCGCCGGCTTCGGCGCACCGACTCCGACCACGGTCGTGGGAGTGGCCGAATTGCGTCAGGCGGGCAGCACCGACATTGGCGCGGCGCTCGCCGACCTCCCGCAATTCCGCCAGACGCAGGGTTCGCAACAGACCAACACCACGACAACTTCGGGCCAGGCGCCGGCGGACCTTCGCGGCCTCGGCATTGCCCGTACGCTCGTGCTGATCAACAATCGTCGGCACATCAGCTCGAACGACCTCCAGACCGTTCCCTATACGATGGTGAGGCGGGTCGACGTCGTGACCGGCGGCGCCTCCGCCGCCTATGGGTCGGGCGCGGTCGCCGGGGTCGTCAACATCATCCTCGATGACCGGTTCGAAGGGTTCAAGCTCGGCGCGCAAACCGGCATTTCCAGCCGCGACGATCGGGCGCAGTACCTGCTCGAAGGGTCGATGGGACTGTCCTTCGCCGATGGGCGCGGTCATGTCGTCATCGGCGCCGATTATCTCGAGGACGAAGGCATCGCTCCCGCCTCGGCACGACCGCTGGTCGGTGACGCCGGCTTCTTCCCCGGCGAGGACGGCCGGCTCTATCCGACGCTCGGCATTCGGGAATCCAACCGCAGCGAAGGCGGCCTGATCAACTCCGGCGTGCTCGCCGGGCAGACCTTCAACGCCGACGGCAGTTTGAGTCCGTTCCGGTATGGCATCCGCCGACCCGGCGCGCCGACTTCGATGATCGGCGGCGATGGCTTCACCACCAACAAATATCGCTCGGTTTCGGCACCGATCAGTCGATTGAACGGCTTCGCCCGCGCCAGTTTCGACGTGGCCGACAATCTCACCTTCTGGGTGGAAGGAAGCTACAACCGGGTTTCGGACAGCCGCTTCTACTGGCCGGATCTCGGGGTCGGCCAGATCACCCTCTCCGCCACCAACCCCTTTCTGTCACAATCGATCAGGGACCGGCTCGCCGCAGCGGGAGAGCCTTCCTTCGTGATGGGCCGGGCGCTCAGTGACATGGCGCTCGCCCGCTACGACTATGACCGCGAGGCTGTGCAGGGCACGATCGGCCTCGACGGCTCCTTCGGTGGTGGCCGGTGGCGCTACAACGCCTATTACGCACATGGCGAGCAGAAACAGGACCAGTTCCTCAGGAATATCACGCTGCGCACCAATTTCGCGAATGCGATCGATGCGGTTCGTGCGCCGAACGGTTCGATCGTCTGCCGCGTGGCGCTGACCGATCCGACCACGCCGTGCCGTCCCCTCAATCTGTTCGGCAGCGGCAATGCCGATCCAGCCGCCATCGCCTATGCGACCGCGGACTGGAATTCCGTGATCAACACCTGGCTCGACAATGCGGGCGCCAGCATCAGCGGCGAGCCGCTGTCGTTCTGGGGCAGGCCGGTCTCCGTCGCCGCGGGCGTCGAATATCGCGAGGAAGCGTACGAGAACCTGTTCGACGAGAACGCGCTCGCCCGCCGCTTTTCCATGATCAATGGCACCAACATCCCGAAAACCGGCAACAGCGTCACGGAAGCCTTTGCGGAAGTGAACATCCCGGTCCTGGCCGATCTTCCCGCCATCCGCGAACTGAACCTCAACGGCGCCGTCCGTGTCTCCGACTACAGCACCAGCGGAGCGATCTGGTCATGGAAGATCGGCGGAATCTGGGACATCGTCGACGGCCTCAAGCTGCGCGCGACCCGGTCACGCGATATCCGCGCCGCATCCCTGACCGAGCTGTTCAGCCAGCGTGCGGCCATCTTCGGTCCGGTCAACGATCTCGGCCGTCCCGGCAATCCCTCCACCCAGGTGATCCTGTATCAGGGCGGCAATCCCGATCTGCGGCCCGAGATTGCCGACACGCTGACCTTCGGCGTGGTGATCTCGCCCAGGGCCCTGCCCGGGCTCAACCTCTCGGTCGACTATTACGACATCAAGATCCGGGACGTGATCACCACGCTCACCGCCCAGCAGATCGTCAACGGCTGCTATCTGCAGAGCAATCAGGGCGCTTGCTCCCAGATCACCCGAGACGGCAACGGCGCCATCAGCTCGATCAACGCCTCGTTCATCAACATCGCTGACTTCCGCAACAACGGCGTGGATTTCGAAGCGTCGTATCGAACCCGACTGGACGCGATCGGGCTCGGGGGACAATTGTCCGTCCGCGCGCTGGTCAACTATGTCGACAAGCTCATCGTGGACAATGGCGTCGTCGCGATCGACGGCGCCGGCTATCTGGGCTCGCAAGCGGTTTTCCTGGTGCCGAGATGGCGCGGTCTTGTCTCCGCGACCTACGAAAGCAGCAGCATCGGCGCCGACATCCGCACCCGCTATGTCGGCGGCGGCGGGTTCGCGCCGGCCAGCGTCCTTCCCAACCAGGCTCCCGACCTGCACGTCGACAGCCGCATCTATGTCGATCTGGGGCTGCGCGGCTATGTCGGCCTCGGCGGTGACCAGCGCATCACCATCTACGGCAACGTCCAGAACCTGTTCGATCGCGCCCCGGAGCTTGGCGCGGCCTCGCCCTATCACGACTTTGTCGGGCGTTATTTCACCTTCGGCGTGCGCGCGAGCTTCTGATGCAGCCGGCACGATGGGCGATGATCAGCGAATGGGGGCCGACGCTTTTCCGGGCGCGCCGCATCAGACAGCGCAAAATCGCTGCGTCCCGCGCGACGGCTCTCGCGCTGCCCGAAATCGCGAGGAAATCGGCGATGAACCGGTTGGAATCGACGCTCTTCTTTGCCCTGGCATTCCTGGGGATGGTGACGATGCTCGCGACCTCCCTCTCAGCGACCCCGGCGGCGGCGGATTATGACCTCGTGTTGTCGAACGGCCGGGTCATGGATCCGGAATCCGGCCTGGATGCCATACGGTATGTCGGCATCCGCGACGGCAAGATCGCCGCCATCTCGCAGGAACGGATTTCAGGCAGGCAGGAAATCGATGCCTCCGGGCGGGTCGTGGCCCCCGGTTTCATCGATCTCCACGCGCACGGGCAGCGCGCGTTCGAAGCCGGCTTGCAGGCGCTCGACGGGGTGACGACGCAGCTGGAGCTCGAGATCGGCGTCTATCCGGTGACGGCCTGGTACGAAGCCAGACGCGGCAGTGCGCCGATCAATTTCGGTGCCAGCGTCGGCCATCTGCCGATCCGGCAGATGATCCTTTCCGGTCTCACCGAAGAGGACATGACGAACCAGGACATCCGGGACCGCATATTCACGCAACGCAACTGGGTGGACAATGCCGCCAGCGCCAATCAGCTCGCCGCAATGGAGCAACGCGTCCAGCAAGGATTGGACGAGGGCGGATTGGGCGTCGGCTACGGGATCAACTACACCGCCGGCGCCACCCGCGAGGAAATCTACAGGATGTTCCGCGTCGCCCGGCGGAACGGCGTCATCAACTTCGTCCACGCACGCTTCATGAACCAGAATGAGCTCGGCGGAAGCGTCGATGCGGTGCAGGAGGTGATCGCGGATGCGGCGATTACCGGCGCGGCGCTCCACATCGTCCATATCGGCAGCAGTGGCGGCGGCAGGGTGCCCCTGTTGCTGCAGATGATCGACGAGGCCCGGGAGAACGGCGTGGACGTCACGACGGAAGTGTATCCCTATACCGCCTATTCCACCTTCCTGGGCTCGGCGATCTTCGACGGGGATTTCACCAGGGCACAGGGAATCCAGTACAGCGACATCGAACTGCCGGAGACGGGCGAGCGCCTGACCCGGGAACGCTTCGAGCAATTGCGCGGGGAAACGCCCGAACGGATGGTGATCGGCCATGCCATGAGGGAGGAGAATGTGGCCATGGCGATCGCTCATCCCGGGGTCATGATCGGCAGCGATGGCGAGAAGCTGGCGAACGGCAAGGGCCATCCCCGGGGCGCGGGCACATATGCCCGGGTGCTCGGCCGCTACGTCAGGGAGCAAAGGGTCCTGACCCTGATGGAGGCCCTCGCCAAGATCAGCTACCTGCCGGCCAGACGACTGGAAGCGTCGGTGCCCGCCATGAGAGCCAAGGGGCGCATCCGGGTTGGTGCCGACGCCGACATCGTCGTGTTCGATCCCGATACGGTCCTCGACCGCGCGACGTTCGCGGAGCCGACCATTCCTTCGGCAGGGATCGACCATGTGCTGGTGAACGGCATTGCGGTGGTCAGGGACGGCCAGCTCCAGACGGGTGTCAATCCGGGGCTCGGCATACGTCGCTGACGTCGCCGCGCAGCCGAACTGCCGGCATCCTCTCATTCGGACATGGAGGGACTGAAGATGCCAGAGTCCTGGACCCGAAGGCCCGGCGCGGAAACGACGAACCTGGGTCGCCGCGAACTGCTCGGGATGGCCGGCCTTGCCAGCGCCGCGCCGTTGCTGACCTGGCCGGACAGGCTCCATGCGTCGGCGGCCGGCGGCGCGCTGAACCCCGGGCTAGACGGAGCGGCACCCGCCAGCATCTATGAGCGCATGCTTGGCGTGCGAACGGTCATCAATGCCGCCGGTGCCGTGACGGCGTTCGGCGGAACCGTGCTGTCGCAGGAGGTGACCGACGCCATGGCCGCGGCCTCGCGCAGCTTCGTCGATCTCAACGCGCTGTACCAGGCCGCCGGCGCGCGGCTGGCCGAGGTCACCGGGGCGGAGGCCGCAATGGTGACCTCCGGCGCCTTCGCGGCGATGGTCCTGGCGGCGGCCGCCTGCCTGGCCCGGGACGACGAACAGAGGATCGCCGCACTGCCGCAGCCGACATGGCCGCGCCGGGAAACCGTGCTCCAGCGGGCCCATTCCACGGCCTATGACCGGGCCTATCGCGACGCGGGGGCGATGATCGTCTACGTCGACACCGAGGAGGAGATGCTCGCCGCCATCGGCGATCGCACCGCCATGATCGCCGGACTGATGAACATCGAGAAGATGGCTCAGCCCGGCATCATTCCCCTCGAGCGGCTGGTCGCCCTAGGCCGGCGCACCGGTGTGCCGGTCTACCTCGATGCCTCGTTCTCCATCACATATCTTTCGGACGCATCCAGCCTGTCACGCTACACCGGGATGGGTTTCGATCTTGTCGGCATCAGCGGCGGCAAGGGCCTGCACGGGCCGCAGTCGACCGGCATCCTGGCCGGGCGCGCGGATCTCGTCGCGTCGGCACGCAGGCAGGCCTCCCCGATCCCCTCCGCGCTCGGTCGCGGCATGAAGGTCGACAAGGAGGAGGTGATAGGCCTTCTCGTGGCGGTCGAGCGGTTCCTCGCCCGCGACTCGCGTCCGCTGTACCGGCGAGACCGCGCGCGCGTCGACGCGATGCGCGAGCGGATGCGCGATGTCCCGGGGTTGCGGGTCGGCTACGAAGAGGCCTTCTTCGGCCCTGGCCTGGTTCTGATGTGGGACGAGGCCGACATCCCCCTCAGCTACCCGGCCTTCGTCGAACGGATGCGCGCAGGGGAACGGCCGATCGCGATCCACATCGCAGCGGGTCCGAGCGCCTATTTCGTGGCAGACGTGAACGGGCCGGCGCTGTTTGCCGGCTATCTCAACGACGGCGAGGACATGATCGTGGCCGAGCGCGCCCGCGAAATCCTGCTCACGGCGCGCCAGAACGCCGGCTGAGTAGGTTGACCAGGGCGAGCCTGCCCCGCACCGGACAGAGCCCCGGCGCGCAAGGCGCGCCCTTGTCCCGAGACCGTCAGAGGGTGTCCGTCACCGGCTTTCGGTTCCCTTGACCTCGGTTCGCTCCTGATCAGGAGAAGATCGTGCGCGTCACTCGCGCGGCGACGCGGAGATGATCGGCATCGCCGAACGACAGTAGAAGCCGGAAGGGACTTTGGCTGCGACTCTCCGATCGATTCGAAATATCGTAAGCGGTAATTTATCCTCACGCTTCCTCGTCGCCGTGGACGCTACGCTGCGAAACAACGTTCGAAATATTATCAAAGCTGAAGCTCTAACCAGCGCCCCGATTTGATCAAAGGAGCGAGAGCCGGTCATGATTGACGGCCTTCGACCCCTTGATCTGCACCTGAGCAGGATCGCCAGTTTCCGCGGGCCACGCGTAGATGTCATTGTACAAACTCATGGACGCATGCCGTCGGCTTTGTTCGTCCATGGATGCAAAACGGTCCAGGTGGAACTGGGTGATATCAAAACTCGGCGATCGATCGAGTATACATTCGGCCATCGCCTTGCCCACCGCCCCTGCATGGGTCACCCACACCGCCTCAGCGACCCACAAGCCCTTCGCTCCGTCAACTTGCCCCAACAATGGAGCGCCATCGGGCGTCATTGAGAAGATACCGTTCAACTTCCTACAGCTTCCAGTTTGCTCAAGGATAGGAAACAGGTCGTAGCTCAAGGCCGCGTCGAATTTCCGGTCTTCGTAAGCGAGGTCGGCTTTGATGGTGGTGTCGACTTCGGCGGCCAACGGAGAGTGGTTGTACCAGCCATATCCCAAGCGATCTCCATGCTCGCGGAGGTAAAACAGATTGTCGAGATCACGCACAAAGGGACGCATCTCTCCAGTCACTACCCGCGGCAGAGGTTTTGTTTGCAAGTAGGGATGCTGAACCGGGTAGAGTGCAAGGTCGAGACCTGCCTTTCCGGCGAGCTCGCGCCCCCATATCCCTACGGCGACGATGACGCGCGATGCGAAGATCGTGCCTTGGTCCGTGATGACACCTGTGATGCGGTCGCCGTCTCGGGCGAAATCGATGACTTGAACACCTTCACGAAATGCGAGGCCGTGATCCTGCGCCGCTTCATGCAGCGCTTGGAGAAGGCGGCGCACGTCTAGCACGCCATCATCAGGAATGAAGAGGCCGCCTGCCAGTCCGTCCGAGTCCAGGTACGGCACGAGTTTAGTGAGCCGCTCTGGCGACACGAGCTCGGCATCGATACCGCCGGCTAGCGCAACCTCACGCTTGCGGGCGAGTAGTCGCAGTGTGTCGGCACTGCGGGTGACCTCGACGCTGCCAGTTCGCTGAAATGCCGGAGGGTCGCTCAGCACACGAGCATATAACTCCGCCGAATACATTGCGAGCGCCGCCATCGCAGGCGTTCCTGAGTTGCGGCCCAGGAGCCCTGGAGCATGCCCTGTCGAGCCCAGGGGGTTCGCTACGGAGCCCCGATCCACTACCAAGACATCCGTGTGCCCCAACTCAGCTAGATGATAGGCAATCGAGCAACCGACAATGCCTGCGCCGACGATTATCGTATCGGCGTCGACGCTAGGGGGGTTGAAGCTCATATAGTCTCCTTTGCCTATGCCTCCGCCTACCTTGGCGCGCCCGTAACGAGTGGCGAAGCTTCGAAGCTACTTTCGAAACTCGCTACATCGTTCATCGCTAACTACACCCCGACCGCATCGGAGCATCATAGCGAACGCATCTGCGCCGAAAATGTGGGGAGCATTCACTGCCTACGAAATATCCGACTCTTGTTGGCGCTGAGCTCCAAGGCTCACGTAGCGCGCGGAAACGAGATCCTGAACAATGTGGCCGAGCGACTTATACAGGGTTAGTTCGCCTCGGGACACACGACCCTCATGCGCTCCGGAAAGCACCTCGCCGATTTCCGCGAGAATATGCGCATCCGTCACCAGGCCTTCTTCTCGCGCCCTGATGAACTCCGCGCCTTGCTGCAGCACGTTGGCCCGGCAGTCCGCGAAGTACCGGGAACGCGCAACCAGGTCGCTGTCGATCTCGGCCGGCCCGGCCCGGCTCGAGCCCACCACATTGATGTGCGCACCTGGCGCCACCTGATCATGAAACAGGATGGGGTCGGGCGCCGCCGTCGTGGTGCAGATGATGTCCGCTCCGCGAACGGCGTCCCCGATCGCTTCCAGAGCCCGGCACGCTATTCCATGTTCACGTTCGACGTCCGCCGCCAATCGGCTCACTTTGGCAAAGTCCCGGCCCCACAGCCTGATCGTCGCGACCGAACGGACGAGCGGTATCGCGGCGGCGTGGGCGCGCGCCTGTTCGCCGGATCCCAATATGGCGAGGGTGCGGGCATCCGGGCGGGCGAGGGCAGCGGTAGCGACGGCACTGGCCGCCGCGGTGCGGATGGCGGTGATCGCGCCCGCGTCGACGGCGGACATCGGCGCGCCGCTATGCGGATCGAACAGGATCACCAGCCCCTGATGTGACGGCATCGAGTGCCCCGGCGCCGGCGGCCGGACGCTGATCAGCTTCGCTCCGAACGTCTCCGGGATCGCACCCGCCATGATGCCGAACAGCCCGCTGCCGCCCGGGATGATCTGTCGAGGAATATCCTGCGTCTTGCCGCTCGACAGCGCGATCATGGCTTCGCGAACGAGGCCGATGCAGCTTTCGAAGCCCAGGAGCCGATAGACCATCTGTGCGTCGATGACCTTCATGATCGCCCTTGCTCGCTCCGTCCCTGACCTGGTGATGCCTCGGCCAGGCACGGTCCATCCTGCCGTCGCTCACGCGTCGCCACGCGCAGCAGGCCGATGGTCATCACGGGCAGCACGTAGATGAGGAGGAAGACGTAGGCCGAGAAGGCATAGCCCCGCGCGATGAGATCGACGAGGCCGACCCGGGTCGCCACCACAACGGCGCCGAACAGGATGAAGGCGGCCAGTGCGAAGCGCCAGGTTGCGGGCATATCGCGCCCTTTGCCGGCCAGGACGCCGGCCACCCGTTCGTTCAGTGCGTGGACGAGGCCGGCGCCGCTTTCCAGCAGCGCGGCAAGGATCATCGTCTGAAAGACGAGATGGAAGATCGGGAGATCAAGCGCCGTCAGCATGACGTCGGACGGCAGCGGCGCATCCTGGATGTCCGGATAGAAGCCGATCAGGCAGACGAAGAACAGGAAGGCGGGCAAGGCCGCCATCGGACCGCACAGCAGGCCGGCGACCACGGCATCGCGATTGCTCGCGATATGGCGCGCCATGGGGAGGATCACGATGGCCCCGACCAGGTTGTAGCCGGCATAGGTGAGCCCGCTCGAGAACCATCCGGTCGTCGGAGCGCCGGCGGCGAGCGTCTCGGAAATTCGTCCCCCGAAGCGGCTCAGGGTGAGAATGATGAAGGTCGCATAGACGAGATAGAGAAAGATCGAGACATATTTGAACATCGTCTCCATCGCGTGCCGGCCGGCGGCCGTGACGGCGATGATCGCGGCCGTCAGGCCCAGGGTTCCGAAAACGGCCGGGATCCCCAGGCCGGCCCGTGCGATCTCCCCCGCGGCCGCTGCGAACACGGACAGGATGAGGAGCATGAGCGCCACATAGGCGATCTCGAACAACGGCCAGCCGCGTCCGAGCAGGGCGCGGAAGAAGGTCCGGTAGTCATAGGCGCCGAACGCCCGCGCCACCAGAAAGGTGGCCGCGCAGACCAGCGACCAGATGATCATGGTCGTGAGCAGTCCGTACAGGCCGCCCAGCGGCCCCGCGTCGAAGAAGAATTCGACGAGTTCGCGACCCGTCGCATAGCCGCCGCCGATGACGACCGCCTTGAAGGCGAATCCCGGCAGGATGATCCGCTGGAAAAAGCTGGCGCGCATGATTGAGCCCAATGCGATCTGGCCACGTGCCTGAGGCAAGCGGGCCGGTGGAGGTGCGGAAGCGGGCGCGTGCGCCGATGACGAAATTTCGCGCGATCAGATCATGGGCCATCAGCTGTGCGGACAGCGTGCGCCCAGGGCTCACGGAGGATTGCAGTCGAACGGGTCGCTCATCGTCCCGAAGAGCTGGAACGATCTAGAATCCATAGACGGAATCCTGATCCGGTGCCCGGAGGAGTGAGGCGATCCTGCGCTTCATATTCGTCTCCGAGAATCAGCTCGTCTCGGATTAGATGCAAAAATTTCCAAACGTCAACGATATTTTCTAAACTATATATTTTTTCGGGAGAAACGGCGCATTTAGCTTGATTGTTCGACGATCTCCCCTCTATTGAGGGCTAGTTTCTAATTTAGAAATTACGAAATGAACGGAGACGCCGGTGTCAACCAACGTCGTGATCATCGGCGCGGGCCTGATGGGACTGACGACCGCCTATTGGCTGAATGCCGCGGGCGCCTCGGTGCATGTCGTGGACTCGGCTCCCGGTCCCGGACTGGGCGTCAGCTTCGCCAATGGCGGTATGCTGACCCCCAGCCAGGCCAATCCCTGGAATGCGCCGGGTATCGCCAACTATGCCTTACGCAGCATCGGCGCCGAGGATTCGCCGTTCCTGATCAGGTGGGCGGCCTTTCCCAGATTGCTGCGCTGGGGGATCGACTTCCTCATGAACTCGCGGCAGTCCTCCTACCGCCGAAACGCCCGACGAAATTTCGCGCTGGGCAGTTACAGCCTTGCCCGCCATCGGGAGATTCTGGCGGCGACCGAGATCGAATGCGGGCAGGCAAGATCGGGGACGCTCCAGGTGTTCCGGGATCTGCCGGCGCTGGAAAACGCCTTCGCGATCGCCGATTTTCTCAGCCGGGACGGGCTCGTCTATCAGCGTCTCGACCGGGCTGGCCTGCTTGCACGCGAACCCGCGCTGGCATTGGGCCGATCGGAACATGTCGGCGGCCTCTTCTTCCCGGAGGACGACAGCGGCGATGCCTATCGCTTCTGCGTTGGCATGGCCGACTATCTGGTCCGCGCGGGCGTGATCTTTTCATATCGGACCTCGGTCAACAGTCTCGAAATGCGGGGGCGCCGTATTCGCGCCGCACGGAGCGACAATGGCCCCATCGCCGCGGATGTGTTCGTCATCGCCGCGGCGTCCCGCTCATCCACCCTGCTGCACCAGCTCGGCATCAAGAGCGCAATCTACCCGGTAAAGGGCTATTCGGCGACGATCCGCGGGTTCGGGGACGTCACGGACCTGCGCATTCCTCTGGTGGACATGCACCGCAAGGTTGCGATCACGCCGTTGGGCGACGCATTGAGAATTGCCGGGACGGCCGAGTTCACCGGCATGGACGAGAGCATCGACGCCGCGCGTGTCGCGATGCTGTTGCGCGATGCGGCGGAGATCGTTCCGGGGCTCGAGGGCCTGGCCCCGGACCGGATCACGAGCTGGGCCGGCCTCAGACCGGTGACGCCGACCGGCTTTCCCCTCCTGGGACGACGGGGCCGGAATCTCTTCCTCAATGCCGGCCATGGTCCGCTCGGATGGACTTTTGCCGCCGGCTCGGGCCGCATCATATCGGACCTGGTCATGCACGGGCGACACGAGCTGGCGGGACATGAGCTTGCCAGCCTGGCCATCTCCGCACCTTAGCCCTGGAAACAAGGAGCTGCTCATGAATGCCCTTCGCAGCCTTCTGTCGTTTACGGTCCTGCTTGTCGCGACGCCTGCCCTCGCCCAACCCCTCTATGACATCGTGATCCGGGGCGGAACGGTCATCGACGGCACCGGCCGCGCCGGCATTCGCGCGGACGTTGCGATCGACCAGGGCGTGATCGTTCGGATCGGCACACTGCCGGATGCGACCGCGCATGAGGTCGTCGACGCGACCGGACAGGTCGTGGCCCCGGGCTTCCTGAACATCCACAGCCATGCGCGTCCGGACGGCGTCGCGACGGCGGAGAATATGCTGACGCAGGGCGTGACGAGCGAGTTCGTCAATGCGGATGGCGGCGGGACCACCGATCTGACCGCGTCGCTGGCGCAGTTCGCCACCGACGGCCTTGCCCTGAACATCGGCGGATATGTCGGCTTCAATGCCGTCTGGGCCGAAATCGTGGGCCTGGACGACCGGCGCCCGTCCGCAATCCAGACCGACCGGATGCGCGGCGTCATCATCGCCAATCTCGAGCGTGGCGCCTGGGGCGTTTCGGGCGGGCTCGATTACAAGCCGGGCTATTATGCCTCCGCGTCCGAAGTCGCGCGCGTGATTTCCGCGGCACGGCCCTGGCGCACCCATTTCACCAATCACGACCGCCTGCGCCCGGAGGAGAATTTCAGCTCCTATCGGGGCGTCGCCGAAACGATCGGGATATCGCAGGCCGCCGGCCTGCTGCCTGTCGTCACCCATGTGAAAAGCCAGGGCGCCGAGCAGCGACAGGCCTCCCGGTTGATCGCGCTGATGGATGCGGCGACCGGGCGCGGGAACACCACCACGACCGATGTCTACCCCTATCTTGCCGGTCAATCCGGGCTGGGCGCGCTGCTGCTCCCGGCCTGGGCGCTGGAAGGTGGCCGGGACGCCATGCTTGCCCGCTTCCGCGACCCCACGCTCCGCGCCAGAGCCTCTGTCGAAGTCGAGGCGCCGCTGCGCCTGCGCTTCGGCGGCGCCGACGGCGTTTTCGACGTCAACTCCCGCCGCACGCTTGTCAGCTGGATGGAGGAGTGGAACGTCTCCGCCGGCGAGGCGCTGATCAGGCTATTGGAACAGAGCGACCGGTCGGCCATCCTGCGCTTCGGCGCGGAAGCGGATCTCGTCGCCTTCCTGCGCTACCCCGCCAGCGCGATCGCCTGTGATTGCGGCGCAGCGATTTCGCGCTTCGGCCATCCGCGATATTTCGGCAGCTTCCCCCGCGTGCTCGGCCATTATGTCCGCGAGACGGGCGTGCTGACGCTGGAGGACGCCGTTCGCCGCATGACCGGCCTCCCCGCCCAGATTACCGGCATCATTGACCGCGGCCTTCTTGCGCCGGGCATGGCGGCCGACATCGTCGTGTTCGATCCCGCCACCGTCACGGATCATGCCACATTCGAACAGCCCACCCTTCCCTCCACCGGCATCAGAACGGTGCTCGTCAACGGCGTCCTCGCGCTTCGCGATGGCGCCCCCACCGGCGCGCAAGGCGGGCAGATCCTGCTGCGGCGCGCCTATATGCCAAGCCGGCCGATGCGGCCGATCGGCATTGGTCACATGGCGGGCGAAGGGGTGATCGGAACGCAGGAGTCATGGGCGATATCGTTCGATGTCCGCCAGGCATCCGGCGATTCACGCGCATCGGGATCGCTGCGCTTGCGGGGACCGGATGGCGACTGGAGCGCATCGGCCTTCGGCATTTTGCAGACCGCGCCGGGCTGGGCCACGGTTTCGGCCATGGTGTCGGACGCCAACGGGCGCACGCGGCCGGCGATCCTTGTGTCCGACACGCAAGACCTCCGGGCGGCGGGCGGGCGCAGGCTCTTCGTGCGGTTCGGCAACGCGCCACTCTCCGGCGAGGCGCGGCGGCTGACGCTGGACGCGCCGCACTAGCCATCATGGCCTCGGGCCGAAAACCGGCGGCGGCCGGTGCGGATCACCTCTCGAACTTTCCGAAATTTCGATTATAGAAAAGTCATGACGAACAAGACTGACGAAGCGGCACAGCAGCAATCGATCCCTTCCGCCGATCCCGCCGCCCGCCTGAAGGCGATCCGTATCGGTCGCAACATGACGCTGGCTGAGCTGGGGAAGCTGGCCGGGCTGCCCGTTTCAACATTGTCGAAACTTGAGAACGGCAAGGCGTCCTTCACCTATGACAAGATGGTGCAACTGACGACCGCACTCGAGATCGACATCAGCCACCTTCTCGCCGACGAGCCCGCTTCCCCCGCCATGTCATCGCCCGCAAAGTTGCTGGGGCGCAGGAGCATCTCGCGAGCCGGCGAGGGATTCAGCGTCGATTCCGGCACGTACAATTATCTGCACCTGGCGACTGATATCCTGAACAAGAATTTCACGCCGATGATCGGAGAAATCAAAGCGAGGTCGGTCGCGGAGTTCGGTCCCTTCATCCATCACCCCGGAGAAGAGTTCGTCTACGTCATCCAGGGCGTGCTGGAACTACACACGGAGGTCTATTCGCCGGTGATCCTGAATGCGGGAGATTCCATATTCTTCGACAGCGAAATGGGGCACGCCTATGTTTCGGGGTCGGACGAGCTTTGCAAAGTCATGTCCATCTGCTGGAATGGAGATCAATCCTGATCAAGGCGGTGTCGTAGCGATGCGCGCGGTGGCCTCTCGCCAACAGCGGATCGTGTAGCTTGGAATAGGCACCTGCCCGACGGGCGCTCAGAACTGCAGGCGCGCGCCGATCCGGAAGTTGCGGCCGAGCTTGTCGTAGAGCCCGACCAGGGCATTGTAGGGGAAAGGCGGGCCGGCATTGGTGAGATTGTCGACGACCCCGTAGAGCTCGACCTGGCGGCTTGGCCGGTAGGTCACCGCCACGCTGGTGTAGAACCGGCCGGGCACGGTGTTGTCGCCGATCGAGATCGGCGAGGCCGGATCGTAGTCGGGATCGTCGGGGCCGACCAGGGTGGGGTCGATCAGGCCGCCGCCGACATAGCGGCCCTGCACCATCGCGCTCCAATTGTCGCGACGATAGCTGAGGCTGGCGTTGAGCATCCAGGTGGGCGCGTTGGTGGCGCCATTGTTGACCCCGCCCGTGAACCCACCCACGGAGCCGGCCCGCTCGACGATGCTGCCCACGCTCTGGATCACGCCGGCCGCATTGTAGCGGCGCGCATTGCCCAGACCGTCGTCGAAGATGAGATTGCGGGTATAGGTGCCGAACAGGCGGGCATTCATCGTGCCGCCCGCAAGATCGAAGCGGTAAGATGCCTCGAAATCCACGCCGCGCGCGCGAAAGCCCGCGATGTTGAGGAGCGGCGTGCGCACTTCGGTGACGGTGGTGCCGGCGAGGCTGACGAAGCCGCAGAAGAAGCCCGGTCGTCCGACGCCGATTTCGGCGCCGCAGCTGTCGAGCACCGTCTGGGCGTCGTAGGACGAGATCGCCCCGTCGATCCTGATGTCCCAATAATCGACCGAGAGCCTGAGGCCGGGAAGGACGGGCGGGCTCAGCACCAGGCCCAGGGTCAGCGTGTCGGCGGCCTCCGGGCGCAGCTGCGGATTGCCGCCGCTGCGCGTGCTGACCTGGCTGCTCACCCCGGTCAGCGGATTGCGCAGGGTGAAGAAGGCGGTGGTCTCGGCATAGAGGTCGCTGTTGTTGGGCGCGCGGATGTCGCGCGAGCGGGTGGCGCGCAAGGTGAGGAAGTCGGTGACCTCCCAGGTGCCGCCGAGCTTCCAGGTCCAGACGCCGCCGCTGGTGCTGTAGTCCGCGTAGCGGACGGCGCCATTGAGATCGAGGCGGCGGGCGAACGGCAGGTCGCGCGCGAGTGGTACGACCGCCTCGGCATAGCCTTCGACGACCTCATAGGCGCCGCGAAAGGCCTTGGGATTGCCATAGGCGAAGGCGTCGGCCTGGGACAACGGGTCGGAGAGCGCGACCGACCGCTCCGAGCGCCATTCCGCGCCCGCGGCCAGCGAGACCGGTCCCGCCCAGGTCGAGACGGGTTCGCCCTGGAGGTTGGCCGCGGCCACCTGCTGAGTGGAATCAACGTCGTAGATCGCCGTCGCGGTCACATAGTCGATGGCGGCGGCGCCGGGCGACCCCTCGCCGAACAGGTTGATCGGCACGCAGCCGGCGGCGTCGCGGCAGACGGTAGCGCCGCTCCCGTCGCGCACCGCGTCGGCGGCGAACCGCAGGTTGCGGTTGACCTTGAGATTGGCCAGGGTCGAGCGGAACTCGTTGCGGCCATAGGCATAATAGGCGTCCCAGGTCCAGCCGCCGCCGAGCGCTCCCGCGCCGCCGAGCAGGGCGCGCACGGTGGTGTTGAAGCTGCGCGAGCGGACCGGCCCGAAGTCGCGATATTCGCGGCCGAGCGAGAAGGAGGCGATGTTGTTCGCGTCCATGATCGCGCCGACGCTGGCCGGCAGGAACGGGTTGTCGCGCTGGATGACGATGCCGCCCGGCGCCGGATCGCGCGGATAAGGCGTGGTGGAGTCCGAGCCGCTGCGGCCGTAATTGAGCTCGCCGAACAGGCGCAGCGCGTCGCTGACCTCATAGTCGGCATGGACGAGCGCGATCGCGCGCTCGACCGGGCGGACGAGCGGATGTCCCGAGCGGATCGAGAAGCCCGGCTCGCCGCCGGTGAAGTCGATCGCCGAGGTGCCGACCGCGGTGCCGTAATTGAACGGCTGGGTCACGCCGCCGGGGCCGAACTGGATGCCGCGCAGCGGCTGGCCCAGCCCGGTATTGGGGCCGATGATGAGGCCGCCGCGCGTCATGGTGATCGGCGTCACGCCGCTCGCATAGAAGCGCGACGGCGCGCCCGCCGGCCGGGTGCCCGGATAGGAGACGAGCTCCTGCTGGTCACGGCCGAACGGGCGCACATAGTGATTGGCGACGCCGGCGCTCGTCACATATTCGCCGCCGACGACGAAATGGCCGTGCCCGCCGGCGAAATCGGACCCGTAGGCGAGCGAGGCGCGATATTCCTCATTGTCACCATAGGTGGTGATGGCGAAGGAGACGTCGCTCCTGAACCCGCCGAGGCGGGTGTCGAGGAGGATGTTGACGACGCCCGCGACCGCGTCCGAGCCCCATTGGGCCGAGGCGCCGCCGGTCACCACGTCGATCCGCTCGACCAGGACCGACGGGATCATGTTGAGGTCGACCTGGCCTTCGGGCGAGCTCGGCGTGAAGCGCCGGCCATTGACCAGCACGAGCGTGCGGACGTTGCCGAGGCCGCGCAGGTCCGCGAAATACTGGCCGGCATTGCGCGGCGCGGACGGATTGGCCTGGGGGCTGGCGCTGGCCCGGAAGGCCGGCACCTCGTTCAGGAACTCGCCGATCTGGGCGGTGCCGCGCGCCTGCAGCTCGGCGGCGGACAGGACGGTGGTCGGGGTTGGCGCATCGAACCCGTCGCGCACCACCCGGCTGCCGGTGATGACGATCGTGCCGGGCTCGGCCTGGGGCGGGACGGCGTTGGCGGCAACGCCGCTCGCGGGCGGCTGCGCGAGCAGCGGCGTGGCCGACGCGGCGGCCAGCACCCAGGCGGCCGCGGTCCGGCAAAGGCATCGACGATTGGGCATGGTTTCTCCCCCTTTTGCTTCGGGCAAGATTTCGCGCCGCCATTCGGCAACCACCCGCCCGTTTCATGCGAGCGTCAGAGCATTGAAAAAACAATGAGCTGTCAATAACAATCAGACGTCTGAATGTTTATCGAGCTAACTCAGCATCTTCCAAGTCACCATCGGCAACATCCAGTTCCAGGAACTGGAATGATTTGATCAATTTTTGGCGAATCACCCACATTAAGCGAATGATATTCCGTAATATTGATTTCATCCGCAGAAATAGGAAGATTTGACTTGCGCGACATCGTTGCCGGCCGCGCAGGCAGTCCGGGCTAATAAACAGACGTCGGTTTATTTGCTCCGCCGCCCTGCCCTGATACGTGCGCCGTTCCGCAATCCCTCGCCCCACGTCGATCCGCGGTCTATTCTCACGGGGCCTGGTGGAAGCGCAATCCGACGCAGGATCGACGGAGGAACCAGCGTTCTTCATCAGGTTGGACGCGGCGCCAAAACTGGCGGCGGAACGTTCACTGATCCCGATTTATAAGTCGAGATCGCCCAGATCTGGCTGCACGCGGTCCGGCCGCTTTGGGATCGAAACCCGAGAAATGGACACTGGTCACGGGCGCGCCCTATCTCACTCGAAAGGGTTCTATTGCGGCGGCAAGAGCGACAAGCGCAGAGGAACGCTAGACCCGCTTTCTCTGGCGCGGTGCGCGACCTATTTGAAGCGCTCTGCTTGCGCGAGCAGCGTAATTGCTTGGGCGGGGCGTAGCAGCAGATTTGCAAACGCATCCGGGGCCCCTGTCACCCCTTCCTCGAAAGCGGTCACAGTCGGCCACCAAAGTTCGCGAATACCGACAAAATCGCATCCGGTCGCGTGAAGCGTCAGAGAAGGCGTGCAACGCGCATGACGCAGCGCTCCGATCTGGCGTCCCAGATCAAGATCGTCTTCGCATTCCCACGGAGAGCCTCCATTGGCGAGAACCAGCTGAATCAGCTTGATGGAGGTCGCGCGGCCAGCTTCGCGCCACTGGAGAGTCCCCGCGTCTAGCGGGTCACGAGGATCCGGGCCCGAAACCAGGATGTCTTCTTCGGTGAATACGAACCTGATCCCGTCCATATCGATGAACGCGGGCTCGTCGGGCACCAGGTAGCGGAGATAGTCGGGGTGACTGGGCAGATCGCGCGCGTCGGCTTCGCTGTCGAACCAGACCTCGACCACGCCTTCGTAGAACCTCTGGTCTTCGCCGAGCAGCGCCGACCCTATCTGGTGACTCTGGACGTAGTTCCTGACAGTGCTGATCGTCCTTCCCAAGGTGCCATGCGGGTGGCGCCAATGGTCATGAAACCATTGCGAACTTACATCCCGGCGCCGTGGAAGCATGCAGAACATCTTGATCTTCGTCACCTGCTATTCTCCTGCGCTGTCACCTCGAAGCTTCGCTCCGCCAAATCCGGGAACCGGGAATACTTGCGCTACAAACCGCAACGAAACGCTGTCGGTGCCTAGGCCGGCCACGGAGGCATGCTCGACCAAGAGTGAGGCTATCGACTCCGCGTCCTCCGGACGACGAAGCCAGAACTCGTCTATACAATCAAAGACCCGCGCCAGCGGGAACGGGTTCTCGTGGGGAGGCACGGAATTGTTTCGGATATAGGCGTCAGCCAAGCCCGCAACACGAGGATCCGCAGCGGCGGCCCGCCCATATGCATCCCAGAGCCTTGTGCATTCGCCGTGCGCCAGGCCGATCGATTTCTCTCGGTACAGGAACAGCTTGTAGACCGGCGTAGCGCACTTCTTGAAAACGACTTGCTCAGTTGCGAAAGCGACGAGCACCGAAGAAAGATCGGCAAAACGCGCCTCATCCGGTCTGATCCGTTCTAGATAACGCGGATGACTGAACGCGGCGCCATACCGTGCCCAATCGCTGAACCAGAGTTCCGAGACACCTGCGATATCATTTCGCGGACCGCTCACTGAACCGTCCTGGAGCACTTCGTTCTGGCAGTAAGCCATCACCTCTGCACGGAATTCCGGCACACTCCCAACAAGCGCGCCATGACGATGCCGATAGTGATGAATACACGCTTGTCGCGACATGCCATCGGGCGGCGCGAAAGCGATCATAAACTTCATCATGGCTGGGCCTATTGTTTGTCTGACGCGCCTTCCGGGGAACTCTGCGGATCAGATCGTCAGATAGCCGCCGTCCACCGAGATAGACGCTCCCGTCACGAAGGATGCCGCATCGGACAACAGCCATGCGGCGGTTTCGCCGATCTCCGCGGGCTCTCCGAAACGGCCGATTGGATGGTGCAGTTTGAGCTGCTCGAACGCGGCGGCATGGGCGGGATCGTTCCATAGCCGCTCTATCATCGGCGTTCTGACGACGCCGGGAAGAATTGCGTTCACGCGGATTCCTTGCGCGCTGTAATCGGCAGCCGCCGCCTTGGTCAGCCCGATCACCCCATGCTTGGCGGCGACATAGTCGCTGGCGCGTACCAGCGCCACCGCGCCGAGCGCGGAGGCGGTGTTGACGATCGCGCCGCCACCCGTTTGCAGCATCGCGCGAATCTGGTGTTTCATGCAAAGGAACACGCCGGTGAGGTCGATGCGGATTGCGCGATCCCATTGCTCCGTGCTCAAATCGGCGAGCAACTGTCCGCTCTGCTCGACGCCAGCATTATTGAACGCGCCATCGATCCGGCCATAGATTTCGATCGTCTTCGCGACCAGCGCCGCCACAGACTCCTCGTTGCCGACATCTGCGGCGATGAAGCGCGCTTCGCCACCCGCTGCGCATATCCGCTCGGCCTGCTCGACGCCGATGCCGATAATGTCGGTCAACACCAAATGTGCGCCGTGACGCGCCAGAACCTGTGCGCTCGCTTCGCCGATACCGCCGGCGGCCCCTGTGACGATGATGATCTTACCCTGCAAAAAGCCCTCGGCCATTGTCAAACCCCCTACCAAGCCAATGTGCCGCCGTCGGCCACGATATCGACGCCAGTGATGAACGAGCTCTCATCCGAGGCGAGAAACAGGGCAACATTGGCGATCTCTTCGGGTTGGCCCAGGCGGTGCATCAGCGTTCGCCCGAGCATGTAATCGGCCCAGTTCTTGTCCTCGAGCAGAGGTCGTGTCTGATTTGTCTCTATGACGCCGGGCGACAGCGAATTGGCCCGGACGCCGAAGGGCGCGCCTTCCATCGCCAAGTGGCGCGTCATCGCGACGATACCGCCCTTCGCCGTGCTATGGGCGATGCCGGGTAAGGTCTTGAAGGTGGTGTGCGCCGATACGGAAGCGGTATTGACGATCGCACCCTTGCTCGCCTTTAGGTGCGGCCATGCTGCGCGGGTAAGCAGGTAGACGATGTGCACTTCTTCGTTGATCGTCTTGTACCAATCATCGATCGGCATCTCGTCGATCCAGCCGAAATAGGCCATTGCCGCATTATTGTAGAGCACGTCGATGCGACCGAACGCGTCGATCGCACGATCGATCAGCGCCTGTGCCTGTGCGGGATCCGTGAGATCACACGGGTGCAGCGAAAGCATCGTCCCGCCCGCCGCACTTACCTCATCGACCACGGCTTGCGCCGATTGCGGGTTGATGTCGCAGCCGACCAGCTTGGCTCCTTCGCGCGCGAACAGATGCGCCGCCGCACGGCCCATGCTGCCGCCGGTCCCCGTGATAATGCACACTTGATCTTGTAGTCGTCCTGCCATGCGCGATCCTTTCAGCTACTTTGCGACAAGTGGTACGGCTCAGGCCGTCGGAGGCTGGAACATGATGCCGTTGTCGACGAAGATGCGGTAATCGCATATTTTTTCGCCGCGCGCTTTCAGCAGGCTGCATCCCGGAAACGACCAGGAACGCCCGTGGATATCGACATAGTGGGCGACGGTTTCGACGGTCCATATGTCGCCGGCCTGATGGACGCCGACGATATCGTGGTGCATCTCGATGACATAGGCATAGAGCTCGGCCAGCGCCTGTTCGAGCGGGGCTTTGCCGACGGTCCCCGGATTGTTGGCGTAGCGGAAGAAGATGTCATCGGTCATGAGCGTGCTGAACGCTTGCGGTGACCGGCTGTCCGCGGCCGCAAAGATCGATTTCACCCGCTCGATATCCATCGTCATCGCCTTTCTCTCGCACTCTTCGAAACCTACGATATCGTAGTATATTGCATATTCCCCGAACGCAAGCTAGGAAAGCTTCGATAGCAAAGCAATTTTGCCCATCTGAGTCGGGCAATGAGCGTGGGGAGCGAGATGAAAAAACCAGGTTATCTGTCAGCGGTGAGCATTTTGGCGTGCGCGGCGGCGATGTCCGTGCCGGTGCACGAAGCGCATGCGCAGGAGGCCGGGGCAGACGCGGCTGTTGGGGAGATCGTCATTACGGCGAACAAGAGGACCCAGAATCTGCAGGACACGCCCATGGCGATCACCGCCATCGCATCCGAGCAGTTGGTGGCCTCTGGCGTCACGGACATCCGCGGCGTGCAGAACCTTGTTCCCTCGGTCCGGTTCCAGGCCGAATCCACCTCTACACAGGTCTATATGCGAGGGGTCGGCTCGACCCTCGACTTCCCTCAGCTTGAGCCTCCCACGGCCATTCATTTCAACGGCATCTACATGCCGCGCGAAGCGACCAGCATCGGCCTCTACGACGTTGCGCAGATCGAAGTTCTCCCGGGACCTCAAGGGACGCTTTACGGGCGGGGCTCCCTTGGCGGCATCGTCAACGTGAACTTTGCCCGTCCGACGCGAGACTTCGAAGTCAGGGGGCTGGTCGAATATGGGAACTATGACATGTTGCACGGCAGTGCATCGATCAATGTTCCCCTGGGCGACACACTGTCAGTCCGGCTCGCGGGGGACTATCTGCGCCGTGACGGCTATATGGAATCGGGCGCCGATTCCGCCGACAATTACGGCGTGCGGCTTTCGTTGCTTTGGCAACCGACCGACCGGTTTTCGGCTTATCTTTGGGGGTCGATTGCCGAGCTCGACGGGGTGCCAGCCAATCTGGTCGTGAAGGGTGTGGATCCGCAAACAGGGGCACTGCGCCGCAATGCCTTTCTGCAGGAGAACCCCTGGAACGATCAATTGCCGCCGCCCTATGCCGCGGGCCTGCCGTTCGGCCAACCGAATCAGGGTGAATATGCGTACAGAAACAATATGGTTGGTGGAGAGATATCGTTCGACCTGACCGACGATGTGCAGCTCGTCTATGTTCCCAGCTATTTGGACTTCAGTGTTGACGGAGCCTATTGGCTGGCCGCGTTTCCGGCGAACAAGCGAGATAATTATGAACAGATGACGCATGAGCTTCGCTTGTCGGGCGAAGGCGATTGGGGCAGCTGGCTCGTCGGGCTATATGGTTATCGGCTGGTGAGTAGCGGTGTCTTCACCTTCGGCGGTTTCGACCCCGTGACCCGCCGGCCGGGCGATTTCTTCGACCTGGGAGGTTTCGCCAATCCGCTCAGCGGGTTTCCGGTCAGCGTCGTGGACCGCAATCGCCTGAAAGGCGCAGCGGCCTTTGGACAAGTGACTGTGAACCTCGGCGACGACGCGCGGCTCACGCTTGGCGGGCGCTATGGTATCGACAATCGCGTGGGGCGTGGGCGTTTCTTCAATGGAACGGGGCTGGCGCCATTCACCTATGACGCAGAGTTCGAGCGGTTCGACTATCGGGTCGTCCTGGACTATGACATCACCGATGACGTAATGGTCTATGTTGGCTCGCAGAGCGGTTTTCAGCCTGGAACGTTCAATCCCTATGCCAACACCGCGGCCGCCAGCAATGCGGTGGATGCGGCCAAGCTGACAAGTTATGCAGGCGGCATAAGGAGTCGGTTCGCCGGCGGGAGAATGACGCTCAACGCAGAGCTTTTTTACTATGACTATCGCGACCTTTTCGCATCGGCATACAATACGGTTCTTAACTTGACGCAGACGTTCAATGCGGATCAGGTTGAAGTCTATGGCGTCCAGATCGACGCAGCCGTCAATTTAAGCCCGGACGATAGATTTACGGCATCGGTGGGTTATACTCATGCCAGAAACAAGGATTTTGTGCTTCCGGACGGTACCGCGAACTTCAACGGGTTGCAGTTGCAATACGCCCCGGATTGGACGATCTCACTCGGCTATCATCATGATTTCCAGCTCTCCTCCGGTTATGTTCGTGCGGCGGTCAATTCCCGCTTCGAGAGCTCGTTCTTCGCCGATTTCGCGCAAACACCGGGCGGCCAGCAGGAAGCCTATACGAAAACGGACGCCTCGCTAACATATTATGCGGCGAACGAGCGCTGGAGCCTGGGTGTTTGGATGAAAAACATCGAGGATGTCGCGGTGATCGCTGCGACCGCTGCCGGCGCCAATATCCCTGCTCAACCCTTGGGTGCGACGGCGTTTCTGGAAGCGCCGCGGACCTATGGTATCCGCGCGACCTTCAATTTCTAAGGAAAGCAAGCATGTCAGTGAACATTGAGCCGCTGCCCCTTTGGGAAGCAGCCCGTCGTGAAATGGAGACTTACCATTTCGTGGCCGGGGCCGACAGTCAGCCAAAATGGGATATTCCTCAGACAATCGCGATCAACGTCGCGGTTTCCGGGCGGTTCGATGAGGGGCAAAGTGGCGCCGGCCATCCTACCTCGATCGAAGATTATGTTGATGCCGCATCGGAGGTGATTGAGGCAGGAGCCTGCGGCATTCATGTCGATTTCACCTGGGTGATCGATAACAAGGGGCGCCGGCTCGATCTCGATCTACCGCCCGTCGAAGCCTATGGTCAGGTGCTTGAGCCGTTGCGCAAACGGTTCGGCTACAGTTTCGTGTCGAACCTGAACGTGCTCAACGGCAAGACGTTCGAGGAATGCATGTCACCGGCGCGCGCGGGATTGTGCGAAGTGGCGCCCTGCGCGCCCGGCCATCCCGAAGCGTTCGTACTGCCCGCCATGCAGGCGATGACGGACTGCGGGGTCAAGCCCGAACTCGCCGTCCATAGCACCGGTGAGATCGACTTGGCGAAACGCCGTCTGCTCGACACCGGCGTGCTGAAGGACAAACCCTATTGGCTGATCCTCTACGGTCTGCCGTTCGGAACCGGCCGCTCGCTGATTTCGGGCACAGCTGTCAACGACACGCAGCAGATGGCGCTGCATTTGTTCATGATGGTCGATCAAATTCGAAAGATCGATCCCACTGCTGCGATCACTGTTTGCGCTGCCGGCCGCGCCACCATGTACATGACGACCCTGGCGACCATGATGGGGCTGCATATCCGCGTCGGTGTCGAGGATACGCCGTGGAAATATCCCAACAGCGATGCCCGTCTGGCCAGCAATCTGGAAATGTTCAACATGGCCAAGGATATCGCCGCGCTGCACGGACGCCGTCCGGCGACGGCAGATGAGTATCGCGGGCTGATCGGACTTGAGTCTAGGGGCGCTTGACCTTGGGGAGGCGAGCCGATTGCGCGTCAGCCGTCGTCCGCGTTCGTCGTCTCATCGAGCGCGATTTGCAGGTTGGCCGACATACGCGAAAGCACCGAGAGGCAGGTAGCAAGTTCCTTCGGCGCAATGCCCGCCATGGCGATCGCGTTTATTTCCAGCGCATAGCCGATCAGCTCCTTTTCGAGTGCCCGCCCCTCTGGCGTCAGCTTGACCCGCATCTTGCGCTTGTCGGCGAGATCCCGGCTGCGGTCGACCAGGCCATGGCGGATCATGCCGTTGATCATGCTGACGGTGGTCGTCTCGGTCACATTGGTGAGATCGCTGAGCTGTTTCTGGGTAACGTCGTCCGCTATCCACAGCGCGCGCAGATAGTACCAGAATCCGGTCTTCAGGCCGTGCGGCGCGAGGCGCGCACTGAGCAGCCTGTCGAACCGCCGGTGACAGCGTCGCACCTGATGGCCGAAGCTCTTTTGGGGATCGGCGTGATTCACGGCCATGGCTCCAACCTCGCCGCCCCACGGCGGCGGCTCAATTCGGCAGCAGATTGTGAGTTAGCATATGGCATTTCAAGCGTAAGTG
The DNA here is from genome assembly GCF_031157375.1 of Sphingosinicella sp. LHD-64. Lineage (GTDB taxonomy): Bacteria > Pseudomonadota > Alphaproteobacteria > Sphingomonadales > Sphingomonadaceae > Allosphingosinicella. Next base: position 207,386 of record NZ_JAVIFV010000004.1, on the reverse strand, counting down.
TCACATATACTTTTATATCGATGAATTAATCGCACGAGCGAGGCGAGGAGCAAGGGAGAGCCACATGAACGCCGAGGTGATCCGATGACCGGGAAATCTTCATTGGCCGATGGCCCGCCGCCGAACGTTCACCTCTGGTCGCGCGAAGGCTTTCTGGGGGCAAACGCCATCGGACTGCAGCCGGGATATACTCCCGACTATGAAAGCGTCGAAGGGTTGCACGCACCGCGCCGTCTGGCGATGGAGGCGTTCGTTACCGCCGACATGTCCGATCCCGACGCGCTGCCCACGCCGATCCTGATGTGCCGGACGCACGAGGTGACGATCAGTGTGAGCCGGCGGCGCGAACCCATGGCGTTCACTCTGCGCAACGTCGAGGCGGACGAGCTGCATTTCATGCAGCGCGGCGGCGCGCGCTTCGATACCGAGTTCGGTTCGATCGAAGGCGGGGAAGGCGATTTCGTCTGTATTCCCCGTTCCTGCGCTTATCGCATGACCCCGCTGTCGGGGGAGCTGGTCGATGTGATCCTGGAGAGCGCGGGCGCCTATCGGTTCGACACGCCCGCCCCGTTCGGCATGATCAATTTCGGCATGGATCTGCGCCGCGCCGCGATTTCGCCGATGCCGCCACAGATGGAGCCGTCGGCCGCCGGCCACCATGTCCTGGTGCTCAAGGCCCTGGACGGACTGACCCGCTTCGTGAAGCCTGTGGATCCGTTGCCAGCGATCGTCCGGGTGGGCGGCGAAACGCCCGTATGGGCGCTGAACATCGCCGCCGTGCAGCCGGTCAGTTACGGCGGGCTGGGCGGCCCACCGGCGCAGTTCCTGACGACCCCGAGGGCTGAAACCCTCCTATATACGCTCAGTTCGCGCCAGTCGAAGCTCCGTCCGCCGGTGCATCACAACGCCGATTATGACGAGTTCATTCTCTTTTTCCGTGGGCCGGGAAGCTATGGCGAGCTCGATCAGCCGGGCTCTCTCTCGCACGTCCCGAAGGGGGTCACGCACCACGGGCCGACCGAGGACGTGCCAGAGGGCTATCTTGCCTGGCTGCTGGAAACGCGCGCGACGATGCGCTTCACGCCCGAGGCGCTCGCCCAGGCCAAACTCATGGAAACCGGCGCCTACGGCGTACATCCGAGCGAACGCTAGTACGCATTGACCACCGCCTCGGTGTTCTTCGCGTCCGAAACGGCGATTGAGCATTGGCCTGTCAGGCAGGTGCGTAGTCCAGTCCGATATCGGCGGCGGGTGCGCTTTGGGTAATGCGACCGACCGAGACGTAGGTTACGCCGGTTTCAGCGATAGCCCGGATGGTATCGAGCCGAACGCCGCCCGAGGCTTCGATTGGTACGCGTCCCGCGACGAGCGCGACCGCCGCGCTGAGCGTATCCGTCGTCATATTGTCGCACAGCAGGCGGTCCGCGCCCGCCGCCAGCGCGGGCTCGATCTGATCGAGCCGGTCGACCTCGACCTGGACGGCAAGGCCTGTCGCCGCCACCTTGGCCGCGCATACCGCTGCCGTCACCCCCCCGGCAATGGCGATATGGTTGTCTTTGATAAGCAGTCCATCGTCGAGGCGGAGGCGGTGGTTGCACGCGCCACCCATGCGAGCTGCATATTTTTCCAGCAACCGAAGTCCCGGCAGCGTCTTGCGCGTATCGAGCAGGGTGCAGTCCGTTTCCGCGATTGTCTCGACATAGCGGCGTGTCAGAGTAGCGATGCCCGATAGATGCTGCAGCGTGTTGAGCGCCGAGCGTTCCGCCGCCAGCAGCGCGTGGGCATCGCCGGTAAGCCGCAGCAAAACCGTACCGGCCGCAACAGCGGCGCCGTCCTCCACGAAACGTTCGACAAGGACCTGATCGTCGAGGTGACGAAAAAAGGCCTCGGCGATCTCAAGGCCGGCGATTGTCACCGCATCGCGACATGCGATCACGGCGCTCAACCGCGCGCCGGCGGGGATGGTAGCGCGCGAGGTAATGTCGCCACCGGCACCCAGATCCTCAGCCAGCGTCCCCGCCACGAAGCCAGCGACATCCGCCTCGGAAAGCAGGTCCAGTTGCGCCTGATCAGTCTGCATTGTCTGGGCCGATCCGGCGCTCCGCCTCGGACACGCCGATCGTGCGCCAATCGTCACCCTTCGGCACCATGCCTTCAAAGGACGCGAGATCGACATGCGGGATACGCGGTTCCGTAGCGCCGATCGCCGGCTGGCCCTGCGCAACGGCCTGCGCGGCGCGATACATCTGGGCGCGGAAGGTGAAGATCGCCTTGTCGCTCGATCCCAGCCGGTCGTCGCGGCGATCGGCAATGACGCCCATCGATTCCCACATCGCCATATCCTGTGCCGGAATGCCGTAGATGCCGGTAAAGTCACCCGCTTTCATCGCCGCGCGGTCCTGCAGATAGCGGTTTTCCACGTTGCGCTTCTTCCGGAAGGTGATCGGTTCGACATCCTTGCCGATCTCCGCGCCGCAGAATTTGCGCCAAGCGTCCTGATCAATGCCTTTGGCGGGGTCTGGATGCCACGCGACCCAGTAGAACATCGTGTTCTCGTCATCGATTGGAACAAGCATCTGACTGAGATTATACTGGTCGTTGGGAGGGATATGAACGGTGAACGGCGCCACGAACAACGTCATGCGGACATAGTCCTGCTTGTCGGCGTCCACGATTGGCCTGCGGATAGCGGCATAGCGGAAACCGAAGGGTGTTTTCTGCACCTCGATGCGCGGCGACTTGTCCGCGGAAGGCCGCAGCCAGGCGCTCTCGGTCGCGGTCGAACCGCTAACGTTGGCCGCCGTCGGCATGTTCGAGGAATGCAGGCTGGAACTGTGCGCTGAATCGATCGACCCCTCAAGCACCTGTGCCCAGTTGCACGCACCGTGCATCTTCACAATGCTGATCCGGGTCTCTGCGGTAGGGGCCCAAGTGGGGGGTAGGAACGGCAATATATCTTCGGCATCCCCCATCCACAGCCATATGAAGCCGCCGGCCTCCTGCACCGGATAGGCTTTGGTCCTCATCGTCTTGCGTAGCGCGGCGTCGACGGGTTCGGACGACATATCGACCGCGTTTCCGTCCACGTCGAACTTCCAGCCATGATAGAGGCAGCGCAGCCCGCATTCTTCATTGCGCCCATAGACCAGCGAAGCGCGGCGATGCGGGCATTTTTCATCCAGCGCGCCGACACGCCCGTTCGAATCGCGGAAGATCACGATATCCTCACCCAGCAGGCGAACCTTGAGCGGCGCGCAATCGGGCTCGGTCACTTCCTCGATCATGCAGGCGGGCAACCAATGGCGGCGCATCAGCTGGCCCATCGGCGCGTCACATTCGACACGGCACAGCACGTCATTCTGCTCAGGAGTCATGGGTGTAACTTTCGATTGCCGTTTTCTGCTTGCAGTTACCTCTATATCGAAGTATTTTTCGTATCAAGCGCTAAGTCGGCGACCGGCAGGATTAGGACAAGTGAATTGAGGCTGGGGATCATCGGACTGGGGCGTGGCTTCATGCTGACTCTTCCGGCACTCGCCGCGCATCCAGCGGTACGCCTGGCCGGCGCGGCCGATCCGCGCGCCGAGGCGCTCGAGGCGTTCGGGCGCGATTATGGGGCCCGCACATATGGCGATCATACAGCGTTGCTCGCCGATGATGCGATCGACGCTGTCTACATCGCCTCACCGCACCAGTTTCATGCCGAACAGGCCATTGCCGCAGCCCGCGCCGGGAAACATGTCCTCGTGGAGAAACCGATGGCAACCAGCCATGCCGATTGTCTGGCCATGGCAGAATCAGCCGAGTGCGCGGGCGTTGCCCTGATCGTTGGACCCAGCCATGGTTTCGACGCGCCGGTGCATCATGCTGCATCGATCATTGCGAGCCGGACGCTCGGCCGCGTGCGAATGATCACGGCGCTCAACTATACCGATTTCCTCTATCGCCCGCGCCGACCGGAGGAACTGGATGGCGCAAAGGGCGGCGGCGTGGTCTACAGTCAGGCCGCGCATCAGATCGACGTGGTGCGCCGCCTGGCGGGCACCGCTGTCCGGTCGGTGCGCGCGACGATCGGCCAGTGGGATCCAGCGCGCCCGTGCGAGGGTGCTTATAATGCTCTGCTGAACTTCGAAGACGGCGCAACGGCGACCCTCACCTATGGCGGCTATGGCCGCTACGACAGCGACGAGCTTATGGGCTGGATATCCGAACTTGGCCGGCCGAAGGATCCTGCGGCCTATGGTGCGGCACGGCGCGCTTTGGCGGCGATCGCAGATGGCGGCGAAGCGGCTGCGAAGCTGGCGCGCGCATTCGGCGTTGGTGGCGCGGCCGGAATTCCCGCGCCGGCGCCGCACCACGAGCATTTTGGTTTCGTCCTGGTGAGCTGCGAACGGGGCGATCTCAGGCTGATGCCGGATGGCGTATGGGTCTATTCCGATACCGGGCGTCGCTTCGAGGCACTACCCCCTCCGGTCATTCCGCGCGAGGCTGTAATCGGGGAGTTTGTCGCAGCTGTACGGGGTGAGCGGCCGCCGATTCATGACGGCCATTGGGGTGCGGCAACCGTCGCCTGTTGCGAGGCGATCCACCGCTCCAGTGCCGAACGCCGTGAAATCCTGATGTGAAGGAACAGCATGACACGTCTCTCTCTTTCGCTTGCCTGCTGGGGCTATGATCGGACGACGGCTCTGGCCGACGGCAGCATTCGGCCCGATGGCATCGATCTCAACTTCCAGACGCTGGATGTCGAAGAGACGTTCTTCCGCATGCTGCGCAACCGCGAATTCGATGCCGCCGAGTTATCGATGTCATCCTATTGCGTGACCCTGGGACGCGACGATCCACCTTTCATCGCCATCCCGGTGTTTCCGTCGCGTTTTTTCCGTCATTCCTGCATTTTCGTTTCCACCAAGAGCGGGATCCAAAGGCCCGAGGACCTGGTTGGCAAGCGTATCGGCGTGCCCGAATATCAGATGACCGCGCCGGTATGGATCCGCGGCATTCTGCAGGACGAATATGGCGTCGACCCGGCGAGCGTCATTTATGTGACCGGCGGCGAAGAAGAGCCGGGGCGCGAAGAGAAATTGAAGCTGAATCTTCCGGGCAGGTTCAGGGTGGAGCCGATCGGACCGACGCAGACGCTTTCCCGGATGCTCGCCGACGGGGAGATCGATGCGCTACATACCGCGCGCACGCCGAGCACATTCTATTCGGAACCGGACAGGGTGCGCCGCCTGTTTCCCGATTCCGTCGCGGTCGAGAAAGCCTATTTCGCCAAGACCGGCATTTTCCCGATCATGCATGTCGTCGCGATCAGGCGCGATGTCTATGAGCGGCACCGCTGGGTCGCGCAGGCGCTGTTCAAGGCGTTTACCCAGGCACAGTGTCGAACCTATGAGGAGCTGCGGGTGTCCGCATCGCTCAAGACGATGCTGCCCTGGCAGATCGCGATGGTCGAGGATGTGACTGCGACGATGGGCGACGAATGGTGGCCCTATGGCGTGGATCGCAACCGTCATGTGATCGAGACCTTCACCCGCTATCACCACGAGCAGGGTCTGTCGCCGAGGCGGCTCACGGTTGAGGAAATGTTCGCGCCCGAAACCTTCGCCGAGTTCAAGATATAGCCAGCGGCCAGCGTGGACGGGTCTATCCGCCAGCCAGTTGCTTTTCCAGCGCATCAAGCACGCGGTAGCAATCGAGCACTTGCCCCACCGAGCTGTTCGGTTCGCGCCCCTCACGGATGGCCGCGATGAATTCGCGGTCCTGCAGCTCGATGCCGTTCATCGAGACATCGACATGGCTGACGTCGATCGGCTCTTCCTTCGCTGTAACCAGGTCATCGTAGCGCGCGATATATGTGGCACTGTCGCCGATATAACGGAAGAAAGTGCCCAGCGGGCCGTCATTGTTGAACGACAGCGACAATGTGCAGATCGCGCCGCTTTCGCTCTTCAACTGGATCGACATGTCCATCGCGATGCCGAGCTCGGGATGGATCGGCCCTTCGATCGCGTTGGCCTGGACGATTCTGCCTGCCTGATAGGCGAACAGGTCAACCGTGTGCGCGGCATGATGCCAGAGCAAATGGTCGGTCCATGAACGCGCTTCGCCCTTGGCATTCATATTTTTGCGGCGGAAGAAATAGGTCTGCACGTCCATCTGCTGGATGTTGAAGTCGCCCGCGACGATCTTGTTGTGGACATATTGGTGGCTCGGATTGAACCGGCGGGTGTGGCCGACCATGCAGACAAGACCGGTTTCCCTCTGCTTGGCGAGCACGGCTTCGCTGTCCGCCCAGCTATCCGCGAGCGGGATTTCCACCTGCACATGCTTGCCGGCATTCATGCACGCAATGGCCTGGGCTGCATGCATCTGTGTCGGGGTGCAGAGGATAACCGCATCGACATCGTCCAGCGCCAGCGCTTCTTCGAGCTCGGTACCGCTGTGCCGCGCACCATATTTGGCGGCGACATCGGCGGCCTGTTCGGCGCGGCGGCTGATCACCGAGACGATTTCTACGCCGTCGATAATCTCGAGGCCGTCGAGGTGCTTTTCCCCGAACGCGCCGGCGCCTGCGAGCGCAATTCTCATGGCCGTTTCTCCAATATGATATGTCCGACCGCCGTGTTGCTGGCCGGGACATGATAGTGACGGTGCAATTCCTTGACGTTCGCACCGAGCGCGCCGCGCATGATCAGCCACATGACCATCTCGATGCCTTCACTGCCCGTCTCGCGCAGATATTCGATATGCGGGATCTGACGCAGTCGTTCGGGATTTGCGGTCAAATCCTCGAGAAAGCGGTTGTCCCATTCCTTGTTGATCAGGCCAGCACGAGGCCCCTGCAGCTGGTGGCTCATCCCGCCCGTGCCCCAGATTTGCACGTTCAGATCCTCGGGAAAGCTCTCGACCGCGCGCGCGATAGCCTCGCCCAGTTTCCAGCAGCGATTGCCGGTGGGCGGCGGATAGGTGACGACATTGACCGCAAGCGGGACGACCCTGACCGGCCATTCGGCAGGTTTTCCGAACATCATCGACAGCGGCACGGTCAGGCCGTGGTCGACATCCATCTCGTTGATGATCGTCATGTCGAATTCGTCGAGGATAAGGCATTGCGCGACATGCCAGGCAAGATCCGGATGGCCAATCACATCGGGCACGTGCCGCGGCCCCCAGCCTTCGTCCGCCGGCTTGTAGCGTTCGCCGCAGCCGATCGCGAAGGTCGGGATGATCTTCATGTCAAACGCGCTGGCATGGTCGTTATAGACCAGGATGACGACGTCGGGCCTCTGCTCGGCCTCCCACCGCTTGGTCCAGTCGTAACCGGCGAAACAGGCGCGCCAATAATCTTCGCCCGTTTTGTTGAGATCCGAAGCGAGACCGAGCAGCGGGATATGGCTCGAGGCCACGCCTGCGGTGATCCGAGCCACTACCGCTTGTCCTTCTTGGAACGCACGCCGTTGGGCGAACGGCCGCCGGCAAGCATCATCGCCTGGTAGTCCTCGACCAGCATGCCAGTCATGGTGCTGACCGCCTGCACGAATGAGAGGCCATCGGTCGAAAAGACCTTCGACAGGAAATAGATATTGCCGCCCAGGTCGAGCAGCCGGTTATAGTCGCGCGCGCGCAGCGCTTGCTGCTGCTCATCGGTCAGCGGCCAATCGGCCAGATAGCTGGCTTCGCCGGCCTTCCACCGCTCGCGATTCTCGGGCTTCATCAACGACATGCAGAACTGGTTGAGATGATAGCCTTGCCGCGCCCGGGCCGCAGTGAAGATGCGAGTACCGGGAATGTCGTCGAACTCGGCGAGATATTCGTGGATGTCCTTGCTCAACGCCCCTGCTCCTTCAGCAGCGCGTCGAGACGCGGGAAGACGCGACGGGCATTACCTTCGAAAATCGCGTGGCGCTCGGCATCGCTGATGTAGAGCGCGTCGATGTAGCGCCTGGTGTCGTCGAAATAATGGCCGGTGATGGGGTCGATGCCGCGAACCGCGCCGACCATTTCGGAGCCGAACAATATATTCTTGTTGTCGATCACATCGGCGAGCAGGTCGATACCCGGCTGGTGATAGACGCAGGTGTCGAAGAAGATGTTGTTCATCAGATGCGTGTCGAGCACCGGCTTCTTCAGCATGTCGGCAAGACCGCGATAACGCCCCCAATGGTACGGCACCGCGCCGCCGCCATGCGGGATGACAAAGCGCAGTGTCGGGAAGTCCGCGAACAGGTCGCCTTCCAAGAGCTGCATGAAGGCGACGGTGTCCGCGGCGAGATAATAACCGCCCGTCGCGTGCATCGCGGGATTGCAGCTGCCCGAGACATGGATCATCGCCGGCACGTCCAGCGCGACCATCTTCTCGTAAAAGGGATACCAGTAGCGGTCGGTCAGTGGCGGATGGGTGAAATGCCCGCCGCCCGGATCGGGATTGAGGTTGCACCCGACAAAGCCGAGTTCGGTCACGCAGCGCTCCAGCTCGGCAATCGAATTGCTCATGTCGGAGCTTGGCGACTGGGGCAGCATGCAGACGCCGACGAAGGTTCTCGGGAACAGCCCGACCACGCGCGCGATCAGGTCATTGCAGCGCATCGCCCATTCCTTGGCGACAGCTTCGTCGCCGACATGCGGCGCCATTGCCGAGGCCCGCGGCGAGAAGATGGTGAGGTCCGCGCCGCGCTCCGTGATCAGGCGCAGCTGGTTGGCCTCGATGGTCCCACGAATCTCATCGTCGCCGATTTCCGGATAGCGCGGCGATATGGTGCCGGTCCTGAACGCCGCCTTCTGCGCCTCACGCCAAGCGTCGTGGCTCTTCGGCGGCACGGTGTAGTGACCATGGCAGTCGATGATCAGGCTCATGCAGCTATCCCCCGCTGGCGCAGGATCGTGCTGCGCGTCATCAGCGGCTCTACGCCAAGCGCAGACAGCGTCCTGGCGACTTCCTCCATCTCGGCGGCGCGGCGGCGGCCATGGCTGCGCATACGTTCGAGATCATATTCGGCCTTCGCTGCCCAGCCCTCGCCGAGCGAAGCGAGCACGTCGTCCGTGACCCCGGCGGCATCGGCGCCGAGCATCATCTCGGCGGTCAGCGCCTCGATGCCTTTGACCATGACCGAGCGGATCATCTTGATTGCCGAGGCCTGCCCGACCGCATTGCCGACCGCGCGGACATTGCTGAAGCCGAGTTCAGCCAGAGAGCTCACCCCGGCTTCCGCCCTCCCCCCCGACAACAGAAGTGGCACCGCGAGGCGTGCGGGATTGACCGGCGCCATGATCGCGACATCGAAATAATAGCCGCCCGCTGCCTCGATGGCCTCAGCCGCCGCGCGCTTGGTATCGGGCGCGACCGAGTTCATATCGAAATAGAACGTGCCGGGCGCGATCGACGCCGCCGATGTTTGCGCCGCCGTCAAAGCCTGGTCAGCCGTGACGAGGCTCTGGATATAGGCCACCTCGCACACCGCATCGGCGTTGCTCGCGCAACCCGAAACACCTACTTCGGCATAGTCCGCGGCTCGGTCTTGCGTGTCGAAGACACGCGCCTGCCCACCCCAGCAGCCAGCCGAAGCGAAGCTTTTCCCGGCCTCCCCGAAGCCAATGAGCGCAAACTCTCTCACGACTGTCGGCTAGCGACCCTAGCTTCACGCCTCCAATCGAATCGGCGGACGGGGTATAAGTTTTGGCAAATTCAGATACCGGCGATTGCCTTTAGCTGCGCGACGAAGGCCGCCTGCAATGCGGTCGGTCGCCAGTTCGCACGCGTGATCACGCCGATGCTGCGCACCAATCCTTCGGGAGCGTCGCATATGATGTCGAGCCAGTTCGCCTCGAGTTCGACCGCGACCTGGTCGGGCGACAGCAGTGTGAGGAAATCGCTGTCGAGCAATATCTGTCGGATGGTGATCACCGACCCGCATTCGACCGGCACCTCCGGCACCGGTACTTGCGCATCGGTAAACATCCGCTCCCACTGCGCACGCAATGGCACGCCTTTGGCGGCGACGGTCCAAGGATAGCGGGCGAGGTCACGCACGCCTGGATTGCTGCCCGCGAGTGGATGCCCCTTGCGGCCCAATATGACCGGGCGGTCCTCGAACATCGGCTCCTCTTCGATATCCTCGCCGGGCAATGGATCACGCAGCGCGCCGATCAGGAGGTCGAGATCGCCGTCACGTAACGGCTCGAGCAGTTCGGCCCGACTCCCCTCGGCGATCGAAATGACGATTTCGGGATGCACGCGGTGGAAGGCGACGACCGCAGCAGGCAGCAGCCTGGCCCGCGACAGCGGCATCGCGCCGATCGCGATCCGTCCGATCTCGCGGCCTTTCAACGTCCAGATTTCTGCCAGACCGGCTTGCAATTCCGCACGGGCGAGGCGGAAGGCGCGGACGGTGCGGCGGCCCTGTTCGGTCAGCGCCAGCCCTTTGCCGCGCCGTTCGGTCATCGGCCGCCGCAGCGCCACGGACAGATCCTTGACCGAGCGGTGCAGCGACGGCGGAGCGAGGCCCGTCGCCGCGCTCGCGCCCGAATATTTGCCCGCGTCGGCAAAGGCGATCAGCGCGCGCAACTGCGCCATGGTGACGCGCGGGCTGGCGATATGCGCGAGCGCCGCCTCGACGCGCTGCGTTATCAGGCGCGCGGCCTCGGTCGGTTCCATGCCGCCGGGTCGCCGTTCGAACAGCGGCAGGCCCAGTTGCGCCTCCAACTTGCCGAGCGCCTGTGTGATCGCCGGCTGGCTCAAGCTTACCGCGTCGGCCGCAGCACTGACACTGCCCAGCCGGTAGATCGCAGCCGCCGCGCCCAGGTGCCGGAGATTGAGCTGCCATAGATCCATGGCAGCAACCTTAGCTAAAACTTATATTAAGACCAGTCATTCCGAATGGCATTGCACCGCGCATCGTCATAGCGAACATGCAGGAGGATCCCGTGACCGGAATCGTCGTTCAGCATATCGACCGCGCCGCACCGGAAGCCATTGACGGCCTGGGCCTTTGCGGTGTCGCTACGGTGCACGAGGCGCAGGGCCGCACCGGTTTGCTCGCCAGCGGCATACGCCCGATCTATCCCGGCGCGCGGATTGCAGGCAGTGCCGTCACAATCTCCGCGCCTCCAGGCGACAACTGGATGGTGCATGTCGCGATCGAGCAGTTGAAAGAGGGCGACATCCTGGTCGTCGCGCCGACTTCCCCTTGCGAAGACGGCTATTTTGGCGACCTGCTTGCGACCTCGGCGCGGGCGCGTGGGTGCCGCGGGCTCATCATCAATGCCGGTATCCGCGACGTGCGCGATTTGACGGATATGCGGTTCCCTACCTGGTCGAAGGTCGTTTACGCGCAGGGCACGATCAAGGCGTCACTCGGCTCGGTCAATGTGTCGGTGACCTGTGCGGGCGCGGTGATTGATGCGGGCGATGTGATCGTTGCGGATGATGACGGCGTTTGCGTTGTCAGACGGGCAGATGCGGAGAATGTACTTAAGGCTGCGCAGGCGCGTGAAGCGAAGGAGGCCGACAAGCGCGCGCGGCTCGCGGCGGGCGAACTGGGGCTCGACATGTACAAGATGCGCGAAAAGCTCGCCGAGATGGGTCTCAAATATGTCTGAAGCCGGCGTTCGCTGCATGTGGATGCGCGGGGGCACGTCGAAGGGCGGCTATTTCCTGAAGGAAGACCTGCCTCTCGAGGTCGCGAAGCGCGATGCCTTTCTGCTCCGCGTCATGGGATCGCCCGATTCCCGCCAGATTGATGGCATGGGCGGCGCCGACCCGCTGACCAGCAAGGTCGCGATCGTATCGAAATCGACGCGACGGGGCGTCGATGTTGACTACCTCTTCCTGCAGGTCTTCGTCGATCGAGCCGTCGTCACCGACACGCAGAATTGCGGCAATATCCTCGCCGGGATCGGACCCCTCGCGATCGAGCGCGGGCTTGTCGCGGCACACGGAGACGAGACCCGCGTCACCATCTTGCTGGAAAATACCGGCCAGATCGCGGTGGCGACCGTGCAGACGCCGAGCGGTATCGTGACCTATGACGGCGATGCGACCATCGACGGCGTACCGGGCCGGCATGCGCCGGTCCCGCTCGAATTCCGGGATATTGCGGGCTCTTCCTGCGGCGCTCTGCTGCCGACCGGCAATGCGGTCGACATCATCAACGGCATGCCGGTTACGCTGATCGACAATGGCATGCCTTGCGTGGTGATGAAGGCAGAAGACGTCGGCGTCACTGGTTATGAGGATCGCGGCAGCCTCGACGCCAATATTGAGCTCAAGGCCAAGATCGAGGCGATCCGCCTCGCTGTCGGCGAGCGGATGAACCTGGGCGATGTCACCGAAAAATCGGTGCCGAAGATGATGCTTGTCGCGCCTCCCCGAAATGGCGGCGCGGTGTCGGTGCGCAGTTTCATCCCGCACCGCGCGCATGCCGGCATCGGCGTATTCGGCGCGGTCAGTGTGGCGACCGCTTGCCTGATCCGCGGTTCGCCTGCGGCCGAGGTCGCCGATATTCCCGACGGGCAGCACAGGCCGCTTTCGATCGAACACCCCGCCGGAGAAATGAGCTGCCTACTCGAACTGGACGAAGGCGGCGCAGTCAAGTCGGCAGCATTGTTGCGCACCGCGCGCAAATTGATGGACGGGCTGGTGTTCGGATGAGCGAGCGCATCGTCTCATGGCATCCCGACCCGTCTCGCCCGCGCTACGTACCATCGCCGGGGGCGGTCGATGCGCATTGCCATGTCTTCGGGCCGCAGGTGCGATTTCCGTTTAGCGCCAAGGCCAAGTACCTGCCCCAGGACGCCGGGCCGGACATGCTGTTCGCGCTCCGTGACCGTCTGGGCTTCGCGCGCAACGTCATCGTCCAAGCGAGCTGTCACGGCACCGACAATTCAGCCACGTTGAACGCCATCGCCAAATCAGGTGGCAGGGCGCGTGGCATTGCGGTCGTCGATCCGGCGATTTCGGAACAGGGACTGGCCGCGCTGCACAATGGTGGCATTCGCGGTATCCGCTTCAACTTCCTGAAACGTCTGATCGACGACGCGCCCAAGGACAAGTTCCTCGAAGTCTCGAAGCGTCTACCCCAGGGCTGGCACGTCGTCATCTATTTCGAGGCGAACATATTGGAGGAATTGCGCTCGTTCATGGACGCGATCCCCGTTCCGCTGGTTATCGACCACATGGGTCGGCCCGATGTCGCGCAGGGTCCGGACGGTCCCGACATGCGCGCGTTGCGGCGGTTGATCGATTCTCGTCCCGACATCTACGTGAAGACGACCTGCCCCGACCGGCTCGATGCCGCCGGTTACCCTTGGAAGGATTTCATTCGGGCGGTGGGCCCGCTGGTCGCGGACTATCCGAATCGCGTCCTTTGGGGAACCGACTGGCCCCACCCCAACATGCAGGACGCAGTCCCCGACGACGGGCGCCTCGTCGATGTCATCCCGCGTATCGCGCCGACCGACGCGCTCAGACGGAAGCTTCTCGTCATCAATCCGATGGCGCTCTACTGGCCCGAGGAGCGGGATGCATGAAGTCTCGACCCGACGACGGGAGCAGCCACCCCCTGTTTCAGAAAACCTGTCACGGTCCGCGCTTTCAGCGAGAGGCTGCGAAGTCACCAGTCGGCGCGCACGGCGGGAGCGTATGGCCGCGCCGTCCCGAAGGAAGATATCGGACGTAGATCAAACCGACCCACAACATCAAAGCGGGTGCCCCTGACGCTGCACAGCGGCTCACCGGCAAAGCCACCAGCGTCAATGGCGGTATTTCGGCGGCTTGTCCGCGAGAACGAGGAGACATCCGTGTCATCAGTGACCGTAACGACGAGGGCCGGTGATCGGCAGACGCTTCCCGCGCAAACCGGTCTCTCCGTGATGGGAATTTTGCGCGATCAGGGCTGTGATGAGATCCTGGCGCTATGTGGCGGCTGCTGTTCCTGCGCGACGTGCCACGTTATCGTATCGCCCGATTGGTTTGACCGGCTCGAGCCCATGAGCGAAGATGAAGATGATCTCCTCGACGGTTCATCCCATCGCACGAAAACATCGCGGCTGTCGTGTCAGATACGTTTTGAGGAAAGGCTGGCGGGGCTAGAAGTCCAAGTCGCGCCTGAGGACTAGGCGGTCCTCTCTATCCATTGGATACGACGCTGATCTCATCGTCACGCTCAGAGATATCGCATTCGAGTTCCATCAGGCCGACCTGCAGACCGCCACACGCTCTGCGAGATTCGTCGAGGCGAATGCCGGCGAGAAATTGCGGCAGGCCATCCCCAACGCGGCATGGGAGGCGGTTGATCAGTCATGGCGGCGGGTCTTGTAGATGGTCTTGTCATATTGCTCCCCAAGAGAGTTTCTCGACCAGACCTGATCTATCGTGGTTCAAGGGTGACGCCGGGGCAACGGCGGGCAATCAGGTAGCGGAGTCCCCTGGTTCCGACGTCACCTTGCTCGGCAACGCTGAATCCGCCTCCGCCGAGATCGACTGCGATTTTGTCCAAATCAACATGACCATGCCGATGGAGCTGGAAGAAACGCGATTGGCGCAACGGTTTGGGAAAATCTACGATAAGCCAACGCCCGCCCGGCTTCAGCACGCGGAAGACCTCCCGGCTGAACGCCGCGCGGCCCGCCTTCGGAAGGTGATGGAACATCAATGTGCTAAGGACGATGTCGAACTCGCCACTTTTGTAAGGCAAATTCTGAGCGATGGCGTTCGAGAAGCGGACATCGATCCCTTTCCCTCGCGCTTTCGCCGTGGCTCGGGCGACCATATCGGGTGAGGCATCGACGCCGTCCACGCGCCCCTTCGGTCCGACTTGCTTCTTGGCGAGCAGCGCTACGGTTCCGGTGCCGCAGCCAACATCGAGGACAGCTTCTCCCGACTGCAATTCGGCGAAACGCAGCATCTTCTCGCGAAAGGCGCGCTCGCGACCATAGGTCAGGATCCAGGCCAGTGTGTCGTACATGGCGGCCGAATGGAGCAAGATGCCGATATGCGGCGTCTTCGGCAGATCCGATGTGGATTCTTCTGTTTCGGCCGTCATCGAACGATGCGCGCCCTGCCATATCAGCAGGCCCACAATGGCGGCCAACGCCCCGAGATGAACCAGTGCCATTGGAACGCCCATAGAGAAGAAGGCCTCGGCAGTTCCGAACAGGACCAGTACCACAAGCACCAAGGCTAACTTGGCCGCGATGAGCGCAGGCCAGCCGAGCTTCGTGTGCAATATCGTGAAAAGCCTCTGGCACATCGTATCCCTCCTGATGGTCTCGACGCGGACCGTCGAAGGGAGCATAAGATACTAGACATGATGTCCAGTATCGGTTTTGTTGGCCGCCAAGTGCGGCAACGCCCAATACCGGACAACTGCATATCTCATGACCCAGAAAGGATGCAGCCGTGGCTGCCGGATCGATCGATCGTCGTGTTGCGCGAACTCGTAGGCTCTTGCAGGCGGCGCTGTTCGAACTGACCACGGAAAACGGGTATGCGGCGGTTACGGTCGCGGACATTTGCGCGCGGGCCGATGTCGGACGCTCGACCTTCTACACGCATTACCCCGATAAGGACTCCCTGAGAAAGACAGCGATCGAGGAACATCTTGATGTCATGCGTGCCATGGCCGGTGCCAGGGACTCGCAGCCGAGCGCTGGCGGTTTCGTCTTTAGCGGGCCTGCATTCGCCCACGCGGACGCGACGCGAACGATGCACCTAGCGATGCTGGGCGGGAAGAAGCACGAGATACCGGAGGAGGTTCGAGGCTGGATCGACCGGCAGGTTCGCCATGAACTGGCGGATATGGCCAGGCAGGGCGCAATCAGGCTTGATGCTGCCACGCACTTTGTCGTCGGCGCTTTCCTGGAAGTCATGCACTGGTGGCTTGACGAAGAGACACAGCTCTCTCCCGCAGCTGTCGACCAGCTATTCCAATCCCTTGCCTTCGAAGGAATGAGCGCGGTCCTCGCTAAGCCGCATGACGTGCACGGCAAAGGTCACGACTGACCCAGCGGCATCCCATGATCGCGATCGACTGGTGTGGTCCGTATAGCTGAACAGCCGAATGTGGCCGATAGCAGAACGGCGGCTTCCGACCACGCACGTGGGCAAAGCTGCCGTTCGGCTCGCGACCCAACTTCGCCGTTCAGTGATGAGGTCATTCGTGCTGCAAGCCGCCGTAGGTTCGCATCGAGATCAAGCGCGCCGACGGCGGGCAGCGTACTTCAGCTGTCGACAACATTCACAAGATTGCCGGCTGGATCGCGGAAAAAGAAGCGGCGAAGTCCCCAGGCTTCTGCGACGGGGCCGTAAACCACGTCCGCCCCTGCCTCGCGAACGGCCGCTTCGGTGGCGTCGAGGTCGTCCACGCCGATCGAAATCACAGGCAAATCTGTGCCCGAGCCTCCTTCAGATGCTGTGTGCAGCTCGATCTTCTGGGTCGCATTTTTGCTCAGGAACGCGATCCAACCCATTTCGAAGGGCAGGTCGAGGCCGAAGACCTCTTGATAAAATTTCGCGAGCGCAATTGGATCCGGCGCGGTGAGATTGGCAACGATTCTGGTGACGGCCATCGGTTGGTAAACTCCCATTAGTCTGGCGCGAGCAACAATTCGCCCAACGGCGCTGTGGTTTTGTGGTTCATAACTGACGCCAATGATCGCAAAGGCAAGGGCTTCCGTTTCCTGGGCCGCACGCGCCTCGTCGTATCTGAGATCTTCTTCGGACATACGCGTCTCCTGAATCGGTTGCGCTCCCCTTTCCGAGGATTCTCTAGCAGAAGCGGTAATTCTAGCGAGGGGCGGAAGCGATCAAAGGTCGTCCACCAGCCCCCGCTTACCGCGCCGGCAGTCTCCGAACCAAGACAAGTCCGGTCAATTTACCGAATTTTTGGGGGCGCGCATCTATCCTTAGAGCCATGATGGGGAATAAAACGCACAGCGCTGGATGGGTGCTCGCCAGTGATGAAGGAGGGCGCGCGGTGTCGCGCCTCCTGGTCGACTTTCAAGCCGGGCTGCGGCCCCGAGGGGGCGTCTCCCCTCTGCGTGTACGTGTGATCGATCTCTCTATCCACGGTTTCCGTGTCGAGAGTGATATGGATCTCCGCGTCGGCTCGGACGTCTGGCTCCGTCTTCCAGGCCTTGAGGTCTGCCATGCCCAGGTAGCCTGGACAGATGGCTATGTGATAGGCTGCGCATTCAAACGCCCGCTTCATCCGGCCGTGCTCGAGATGGTCGCCGGTTCCGTATTGTGCGGAGACGATGGGCCTTCTGCAGGCTGAAAGATCGTTGCTTTAGCGAATGGGTCGAACGATGACGGCGCACCGATGTGAGATGCCCGCCTAGCTTCTGTGGCGCGTGTGTCCGCGCCATTCGATCTCAGAGATTGAGGCGGTCAACTCTGAGACGCCTGGCTGGCCTCCAGCTCTGCGATCCGCTCCGAGCAGATGGCATGCACGACGCGGCTCAGCTCCTCGACCTGCGCGCCGAGCCAAGTCAGCTCCTCTTCGCTGATGCGATAGTGTTTCGAGTAGCGTGCCTTCACATAGGCGTCCTTCAACTTGGCGAACATCGCCCGCTCGCGCCGGCTGCCGCGCGGCCAGACGTCGAACAGCCGACGGTCGATCCGTTCGGCCTGGGTGCGCAGGAACGCAAGATTGTGCACGTGCGGGGTGTAGAAGGTCACCACCAGCAGGACGCAGTGGTAGAACCGTTCGGTCGCCTGATGGAGAATGAACGCGGCTTCTTTGGGGCGCCCTTGCCCACGTAGTCCGTTTGCAGTGTTCAGGTAAACAATCGCGCTTGGATACCACTCCTCGAAGTATTCCTTCGCCATGGCAAGCGCCTGTTGGGGCGTCTTGGGCTTGGGCGCGTGCAGTTCGCGCGCGTCGCTCTCGTAGAGGGCGATGCCGTCGCGGGCGACGTCCATGAAGAAATAGCGGCCATGGGCCAGCCCGTCATTCACCTCCTGCAGGGTGTGGACGATGAAGTTGACCGGGGTGCGCAGGGCCTTGGTGATCGACAGCTCGCGGATCAGCCGTTCTTCGGCCTTCTCCCAATATTCGACCCGGTCGACGAGGCGCTTGTCGTTGACGATGACGAGCAGGTCGAAATCCGACTGATAGCCCTTGGCGGTGTGCGGCTCGTCGACCCAGCCGCCGCGCGCATAGGAGCCGTAGAGGATCACTTTCAGGATGCGGCCCTGTTTCTTCCAGTCCTGGGTGGCGAGCGCGGTCGCCTCGCCGAACTCCTCGAACAGGATCTGGACGACGCGGGCGAGCTCGCGCTGCTTGGCCGGCGGCAGGTGATCGAGGTCGGTGCGCATGGTTCATGCTTTCCTAGACGCGGGCGCCGCCGAAGCCAAACGCAGGGACGCCTCCCCTCCCCGCCTCACGCCTCGTCGCTGGGAAGAATACGCGCGATCCGGCAGATGGCCTCGGCGAACCGCGCCTCGACCTCGTCGATGCCGATCCCGAGCCGCGCGGCGATGGCGGCATAATCGAGCCCGTCCACCGCATGGAGGATAAACACCTCGCGCGGCCACAGGGGCAGCGCCGCCACCGCCCGCTGCATCGCCGCGCGCCTCTCGTGATCCACCGCCATATGCCCAGCTCCTTCCTCGCGCCACACCCCGGCCGGAGGGCGGGGTGGGCTCAAGGCGCGGGCGGACAGGCGCGCCGGGACGAGGCGGGCCGCACCTGACAAGGCCGCAGCGCAGCGAAGGACCCTGGCGCGCGAGCGCCAGGGTTGCGGCCCGCCGCGGCGCGCCTAGCGGGGAGCGGCGCCCACCCCGCCCCCCTGCCGGACGGCCAGCCGCCGGATCGCGGCAATGCCCGCGATGCGGCCGGCGCCGCGACGCCACGGTCCCACCGCCGATGCCCCTCGCCAGAGGGCGCCCGGACGCCGGCGGGGCGCAAGTTGAACAGAACGCCGATCTGACGCACAAGGGCGGCGCAGCCCGGCCAGGCCGGCGGCCGGCTGCGGAATAGCCCGCCAGGCATCACGCGCGCCCGTCCCTCATGGCCGGGCGACAGTCCCCAGGCACGGCCCGGCGCGGGATATATTCTCGTGCGCCTTCCTGAACCCGTCCGCCCGTCCGGCGGGCGCGCATCCCACGCGCCGTGACGCGATGGACGCACCGGACGATGCCGGCGGCGGCGCCGCGCCCGGGCCCGAGGA
This sequence comes from Sphingosinicella sp. LHD-64, assembly GCF_031157375.1. GTDB lineage: Bacteria > Pseudomonadota > Alphaproteobacteria > Sphingomonadales > Sphingomonadaceae > Allosphingosinicella. The sequence continues at coordinate 188,213 of NZ_JAVIFV010000004.1, read as the reverse complement.
CGCGCGCCAGCGCCTCGACCTGCTCTATCGCGACCAGGCGCCGCAGCTTCGTCGCCGCCTGGTCGCGCGGCTGCGCTCGACCGAGGAGGCGAGCGACCTGGTGCAGGAGGCGTTCGCCCGCCTGCTCGGCGCGCGCGCGCTCGGGACGCTGCGCGCGCCCGAGGCCTTTCTCAACCGGATCGTGCGCAACCTGCTCATCGACCGCGCCCGGCAGCGCGGGCGCAGCGCGCCCCACCTGCCGATCGACGTGGAGGCCGAGATCGCGGTGCGGCCGACCCAGGCGGACGGGATCGAGCTCGACCAGATGCGGACGCGCTATCGCGCGGCGGTGGCCGCGCTGCCGCCGCGCACGCGCGAGGTGTTCACCCTCCACCGGGTCGAGGAGCTGAGCTACAAGGCGATCGCGCAGCGGCTCGGGATCAGCGTGCGCACGGTCGAATGGCATGTCGCCGAGGCGATCGTGCGGATCGGCAAGGGGTTGGACGAGGCATGAACGAACCCACCGCATCGCCGACCATGCCGGACGACCCGCTGACCCGCGAAGCGGCCGACTGGTTCGCCCGGATGCGCGGGCCCAAGGCCGAGGCCAATCGCGCCGCGTTCGAGGCCTGGCTGGCGCGCGGCGCGGCGCACCGGCGCGCCTATAACCGCGCCGCCGAGATTTTCGCCCTGGGCAAGCTGCTCGCCGACGCGCCCGCGCCGGCGGCGGCCCCGCAACGACACCGGGCGCTGGTCGCCGCGGCCGTGCTGTGCGCGCTCGGCCTGACCCTCGCGCTGGGCTGGTTCGCGGCGCGCACGATCGCGCCCGGCGGGACGATCGCCGCGAGCGGCACGCGGCAGCTCGCCACAAGGGCCGGCGAGACGCGCACGATGCGATTGCCCGACGGCTCGCGGGTCCGGCTCGATGGCGACACCCTCCTCGAGGTCGACATGGAGGCCCAGCGTCGCCGGCTGCGCCTCGCGCGCGGCGCCGCGCGGTTCGAGGTCGCGCGCGGGCCGCAGCCCTTCGTCGTGCGCGCCGGCACCGGCTGGGTGACGGCGCGCGGCACGGTCTTCGAGGTCGCGCTGCGCGGCCGGCGCGTCGAGGTCCGCCTGTTCGAAGGGGCGATCGACGTCGCCCTCCCCGCACCCGATCCTGGCCAGGGTCGGGCGGTCCGGCGGCTGGCGCCGGGCGAAGCGGTCGCGTTCGCGGCGGACCCGGCGACCGCGTCAGATCCCCCGCGCGCGACGCCGCCGACCCCGGAAGCATCGAGCGGACCGGCCACCCGCGACTATGACGCGGTGACCCTCGCCGAACTCGTGGCCGAGGCCAATCGCAGCGCGGCGCGGCCGATCCGGCTCACGGACGCGGCGATCGGCCAGAGGCGCGTCTCGGGCCGGTTTCGCATCGACGACAGCGCGCTCCTCGCCGACCGGCTCGCGTCCCTGTTCGACCTCGCCGTCGATCGCGGCGATCCACAGGTGCTGGTGCTGCGCCGGCGCTGAGGCGAAAATTTTCGCGGCGCGCACCCCGTAGTTCGGCATTTGCGCCGTCAAGCCCTTCCGCAAGCCGGCCACATCCGCGCCGGCGAGGAGGGGTGATCATGACATTTTCCAAAGGGGCGCTGCGCGCCACCTGCCTGGCCGCCGCCGCGGTCGCGACGGGCATCGCCGCGCCGCCGGTCGCGGCGCAGCGCGAGACGGTGCTCGCCTACGACCTGCCGGCGCAGGACCTCGGCGATACGCTGCGCGCAATCGCGCGCCGCACCGGCCCGGACATCCTGTTTCCGGCCGAGGCGGTGGCCGGGCGCCGGGCGCCGGCCCTGACCGGCCGGTTCACGCTCGCCCAGGCGCTGCGCGCCGTCCTCGCCGGCAGCGGCCTCGTCGCCGAGCAGCGGGGCGGCGCGACATTGATCCGCGTCGGCGCCGATGCGGCGCGCGACCCCGCCCCCGCCAGCGCCCCCGACGGCGCCATCACCATCACCGGCACGCGTATTCGCGGCGGCGCGAGCGCCTCGCCGGTGATCGTCTCGACGCGCGAGGCGCTGGCGGAGGCCGGCGTCGCCGACCTCGGCGGCTTCGCGCGGATGCTGCCGCAGAATTTCACCGGCGGCCAGAATCCCGGCGTGGTCGGCTCCGGCCAGGGCGGCCAGAGCAATGTCAACAATTCGACGACGCTGAACCTGCGCGGCCTCGGCCCCGACGCGACGCTCACCCTGATCAACGGGCACCGCGTCGCTTATGATGCGGCGAACCAGGGCATGGACATTTCGGCGATACCGCTGGCCGCGGTCGAGCGGATCGAGGTGATCGCCGACAGCGCGTCGGCCCTCTATGGCTCGGACGCGGTGGCCGGGGTCGCCAACATCATCCTGCGGCGCGATTTCGACGGCGTCCTTACCAGCGCCCGGTTCGGCGCCGCGACCGACGGCGGCAACGTCCAGCAGCAATATAGCGCGGTCGCCGGCACGCGCTGGTCGTCCGGCGGCGTGATGGCGGCGGTGGACTATAACCGGTCGAGCGCGATCCTCGCACCGCAGCGCACCTACACAAGGGGGCTCGACGATTCGGCGACGATCCTGCCGCGCCAAAGTCAGGCGAGCGCGGCGCTGGCCGGCCATCTGCGGCTGACCGAGAGGATCACGTTCGAGTTCGACGCGCAGGCGAGCTTGCGCCGGTCCAGGAAGACCAACGTGTTCTTCACCGACACCGACGTGTTCGAAAACGGCCTGATCAACCGGCCCCGCGTCGCCACCTATTCGATCACCCCGAGCCTGCGCGTCGCCCTGCCGTCGCGCTGGGAGGGGCGGGTCAGCGCGACCCAGGGCACCAGCCGGTCGGAGCTGCGCACGCGCTTCTTCTTCGGCGGGGTCGAGACGCCCGGCCGCGTCATCTATGAAAATACGCTCCAGACGGCCGAGGTCGCGGCCGAGGGACCGCTGTTCCGCGCGCCCGGCGGCGCCGCCCGGCTGGCGATCGGCGGCGGGGCGCGGCGGGTCTCGCTCGACGTCACCACCGCGACGCGCAGCTTCACCGAGGCGCGCGACATCCGCTTCGCCTATGGCGAGCTCTCGGTGCCGCTGGTCGGCGAAGCAAACAGGCTGCCGCTGGTCGAGCGGCTGCGGCTGAGCGCGGCACTGCGCTACGAGCGCTATCAGGGGATCGACGCGGTCACGACTCCCAAATTGGGGCTCGTCTACGACCCGCACCGCGACGTCACCATCCGGGCGAGCTGGGGCCGCGCGTTCAAGGTCCCGACCTTGTTCCAGGTGAACCAGCTGCGCGGCGCCTCGCTGTTCGACGGCAGCCAGTTCACGCCGTCGCCGGTGCCGGCGCTGCCGCCGGGCGCGACCGTGCTGGTGCTGGACGGCGGCAATCCCGACCTCACCTCCGAGCGCGCGACGACCTGGACGGCGACCCTCGAGCTGCGGCCGCGCGTCCTGGCAGGGCTGCGGCTCCAGGCCAGCTGGTTCGACATCCGCTATCGCGACCGGGTCGCCGAGCCGCTTTCCGGCCTGTTCAGCGCCCTGGCCAACCCGATCTACCGCGAGCTGATCCGCTTCAACCCGCCATCCGCCGAGGTGGCGGCACTGGTGGCATCGTTGCCGCTGCCGCTCGAGAACCTGACCAGCGCGCCGTTCGACCCGGCCCGGGTGGTCGCGATCGTCGACGCCTCGCTGCGCAACGCCGCGCGCGAGCGGGCCCGCGGGGTGGACGTCCTGGCCGACTATCGCCGCGACTTCGGCCCGGAAGACAGCCTGACGCTCAGCCTGGCGGGGAGCTATCTCGCCAGCGACCGGCAGCTCAGCGCCGGCCAGCCGATCGTCGAACGGGCCGGGCGCATCTTCAACCCGCCCCATGTGCGGGCGCGCGCCGGGGCAAGCTGGCAGCATGCCAATGTCAGCCTCAGCGGGGCCCTGAGCTATGTCGGCGGCACGCGCGACGACCGCTCCCGGCCGTTCGAAGAGGTCGGCGCCTTCGTGACCCTCGACGCGGTGGCCCGGATCCGGCTGACGGCCGCACGCGGGCCGCTCGAGGGTCTGGAGATCCGGCTCACCGCGCTCAATCTGCTCAACGAACAGCCCGACCGCATCCGCAACGCCGACCCGGCCGCACCGCCCTTCGATTCGACCAACCAGTCGGCGGTCGGCCGGTTCGTCGGGATCGCGGTGTCGCGGCAATGGTAGGGCCATCGCTGTTCACGATCGCGGCGCTCGCCGCGACGCCGGCGAATGCCGCCGCCGGTCCGCCGGCATCGCCCGGCATGTGTGCGCTACTCCTGCCGCCTGCCGATATCGCGGCGATGGCGCCGCGGCCGCCGACGGCTGAGGACCTCGTGCGCCTGCGCGACATCGGCCCGCCCGACGTGGCACCTCCCGGCGCGCGGCTGCTCGCTGTGTCGCCCGACGGCACCCGGGTCGCGTTCCAGCTCGCCCGGGCCGATCCCGACGCGAACGGCCATTGCCTCGCCATGCTGGTCCAGGACCTGCGGGGCGGCCCGCCGCGAGTCGTCGACCAGGGCGGCGCGCGCATCCAGGTCCGCTACGACTTTCGCGGCAAGGCGGCCTTTCCGACCGGCATCGCGGCGGTGATCACGCCGCACTGGTCGCCGGACGGACGCTGGATCGCCTTCCTCAAGCGGACCGACGGCACCGTCCAGGTGTGGCGGGCCTTTGCCGACGGCAGCGGCAGCGCGCCTCTCACCCGCAGCCCGGTCGACGTCGAGGATTTCCGGATCGCGCCGGACGGGCGGGGAATCGTCTATGCGTCCCGGCCGGCGCTCGCCGCCGCCTACGCCGCGATCGCGCGCGAGGGCCGCTCCGGCTTTCATTATGACGAACGCTATGCGCCGACGGCCGGCTCCCGCCCCTTCCCCGCCGCGCCGGTGCCGACCGAGACCCAGGTCGTCGACATCGCGACCGGCGCCGTGCGGCCGGCGCGCCAGGCCGAGGCCGGGCTGCTCGGGGCGCCCGACGATCCCGACGGCGCGCGCGATCCCGTCCGCGCGCCGCATGGTGCGCAGGCCTGGATCGACCCGGCGTCGCGGCCGGTCGTCGAGGACGCCACCGGCCGCCGCCTGGTCTGCACCGCGCCGGCCTGCCGCGACGCCGAGCGGCCCTGGTGGGTGGCGGGCGAGCGGCTGCGCTTCCTGCGGCGCGAAGGCTGGGCGCGGGGCGCCACGGCGATCTACGAATGGACGCCGGGCGCCGGACCGCCGCGCCGGCTCCATCTCACCCGCGACAAGCTCGCCGACTGCGTGCCCGCGGACACGCGGCTCCTGTGCCTGCGCGAAGGCGCGCTCGTGCCCCGACGCCTCGAATGGCTCGATCCGGCGAGCGGCCGGCGCGACATCCTGTTCGATCCCAATCCGGAATTCGCCCGCCTGCGGCTCGGCCAGGTGGAGCGCCTCGAATGGACCAATGCGTCGGGCCTCGAGACGATCGGCGATCTCGTCCTGCCGGCCGGCTACCGGCCGGGCCGGCGCTATCCGCTCATCGTCGTCCAGTATGACACGCGCGGCTTCCTGCGCGGCGGCACCGGCGATGAATATCCGATCCAGGCCTTCGCGGCCCGCGGCTATGCGGTGCTGAGCGTCAGCCGGCCCGAATCGATCGGCGAGCGCGAGGGCCACGACGAGATCGCGATCGGCCGCGCCAACCTCGCCGGCTTCGCCGACCGGCGCAGTGCGCTCTCCTCGGTCGAGACCGGGGTCAGGATGCTGATCGCGCGCGGCATCGCCGATCCGGAGCAGATCGGCATCACGGGCATGAGCGACGGCGCGACGACCGCGACCTTCGCGCTGCTCCACGGCTCGCTGTTCGCGGCCGCGGCGATGAGCAATTGCTGTCTCGATACGACCCTGCCGCTCCGGGTCGGGCCGGCCGCGGCGCGCTATTTCCACGCGGTGGGCTATCCGCGACTGACCGACGACGGCGCCGCCTTCTGGGCGGCGCTCTCGCTGTCGCGCAATGCCCGGCGCATCGCGACGCCGATCCTGCTCCAGGTCTCAGACGACGAGTTCCTGAGCACGCTGGAGAGCTACACCGCTTTGCGCGAGGTCGGCGCGCCGATCGACATGTACGTCTTTCCGGACGAGCATCATGTCAAATGGCAGCCGGCGCACCGGCTCGCCGTCTATCGCCGGGCGCTCGACTGGTTCGACTATTGGCTGCGCGGCCTCCGCCCGGCGTCGCCCGCGCACCAGGCCGAGCTCCGCCATTGGGACCGGCTGCGGCAGGAAAACGACCGGCGGACGCAAGCTCAGGAGGCCAGGTCGCGCGACAGCCAGTGATCGAGCCAGGCCTCGGCGACCAACAGTTCCTGGAGGCGCACTGGTGCATCCTCGGGCATCGGCCGCTCCTCGGCGAGCACGGCTTCGAGCGCGGCGCGATCGACGAGACTCTGGGCGGCCAGCCGACCGCCGAGCAGGCGTTCGCGGATCGGGGCGCGGCAGGCGTGGATCAAGGCGGCGCTGAACCCGTCGGGACCGCCCTTGACCCGGCGGGAGACGATGGCGTCCGGCAGCCTGCCCGCGAAGGCGCGCCGCGCGACGGCGCGGTCGATGCCGCCCGCTCGCCAGGCCCAGCTCGGAATGGCGAGGCACAGTTCGACGACCGGCTGGGAGAGCAGCGGATGGAGCACCGGCGCGCGCGCGGCGCGCATCGGCTCCAGGCTCTGCTGGCTGCGCAGCAGGCCGGCAATATGGGCGAGCTGGCCGGGCAGCGCGCCGGGCGGCGGTGCGAGCCAGGGATGGCCGGGACGGGTTGCGCCGAGCCCGGCGAGGAGGTCGGGATGGAGGAGGTCGGGGCTGACATGCCAGCGATAGGGCCGCGGCCAGCGCCGCCGCAGGTGCAGCGCGCGCCGCGCCGCATCAAGCGGTCCGCAGCCGGTCAGGCGGCAGGTGTCGACGAGCGTGTGGAACAGGCCCGTGCCGAGGCCCTCGCGCAGATAGCGATCGACGATCGGCGAGGCCGACTGGGAATGGGCGAAGACATTGTCGCCGCCATGACCGGTCACGAAGGCATCGATGCCATAGGCGCGCGCGGCGACGAGATGGGCCCGCTCATAAGCGAGCGCCTGGGTCCGGCCGACCGGACGCGGCAGGTGCGCGTTCAGGGGTTCGGCGATGTCGACGTCGCCTCGGTCATAACGCGTCTCGCGCAAGGACAGGCCGAGCGCGGCGCACAAGGCGCGGGCATAAGGCCGCTCGTCGCCGCGCGGATCGTCCGAATACATGGTGAGGCACCGGATCTCGTGGGTCGTGCCGGCAAGGCAGGCGGCGACGATCGAGCTGTCGAGCCCGCCGGAGACGCTGAGCAGCAGGCGGGGAAAAGGCGCCGTCCAGGCGCCGACGCAGGCCGTGACGCAGCGGGCCAGCCGCTCGGCAAGCTGCACCGGATCGGGCGGCAGCGCGCTCGCGACATGGTTCCAGGGCGACCAGCAGGGCGCGGTCTCGTCGCCGTCGCGGGCGAAGCCGGCCAACAGCTCGCCCACGCCTTCGAGCGCCGTCTCGGCAACCGGCAGGCCGTTCGCATGGAGGTGGCGGGCGAGCGCGGGCCAGTCCACGACGGGGCGAAGCCGCGCGGCCGTGCACAGGAGCGCGGCGTCGGACGCGAATAGCGGGGCCGGCCCCAGGCGCGCGACATAGCAAGGCAGCGCGCCGGACGGGTCGCGCAGCACGCGCGGCGGACCCGGGCCGCACAGCAGCGCCACATAGCCGCCCCAGCAGGATTTGAGCAGGCGCGCGCCGCGACCCTCGAGCAGGCCCGCCGCCTCGTCCGGAGCGAGCGCGTCGATTCTCCGGGCCGGGCCATGGCGATGGAAGAGCGCGCCCAGGATCGCGCCCTCGCCGGCGAGCGGCAGGACCGGGCAGTCGGGGCTTGCCAGGACGGCGGCGCGGGGATGGTTGAACCGGACTGGAAGGCCGGTGCGCACGTGCAAATCCTCGGTCAGGCCGGCGCCACCGGGCCCCTCCGGCCGCAGCGCAATGAGATAGGAGGGCTTCACCGGACCGCCAGGATCGGCGTGTAGACGCGGACCTGCTCATAGTCGCCGACCAGCACCTCGTCGCCGAGCTGGACCCAGCAATGGGCGGTGAACGGGTCGAGACGCACCCCGAAGACGAGATCGGCGCGCACGCCGTGGCGGCGGCAGACCGAAAGGAGGGCCAAAGCGCGCGGCAGGCAGCGGCCGTCGACGCGCAGCCAGGCACCGGCGATCGCGAAGGCGGCGGCAATGCGGCGCGCTTTCTCCCGCGCCGCTTCGCCGTGCAGGCCGGGGCGCCGGCGATCCGCCTCGATCCGCCCCACGATGTCGGCCAGGCGATAGCAGCGCAGCAGCGCCATCGCCTTGTAATGCGCAGCGAAGGCCGCGACGAGCGCGGCCGGGGGCGCGGCAAGCGGCGATCCGGCGAGCAGATCGCCGCGCGCCGGCCGGGGCGCCGGCCGCGGATCACCGCTACCGGATCCGGCGGGAACCAGCACGCGTTGGTCGATGAGGGCTTGGACCGCCCGGTCCGGCCGGTCGTCGCCGGCCAGCATCCGCTCGAAGGCCGGCTGCACGCACGGCGACAGGCAGAAATAGCGGTCCGCCGCCAGGTCGAGGAAGACGATGCGGCCGGCGCAGCGGCACCAGGAGAGGCCGCGGCGGATTTTGAAGGGCATGACGGGCCTGCCGGGAAACGGGCGCGCGCCCGCGGAAGCGAACGCGCGCCAGCGCGTTTCAGTCGTCGGTGAGGCCGGGGAACGCCCGCTTGGCGCCCTCCTGATCCTCCTTGGTCACGAAGCCGCCCTTGGTCTCGACGCTGACGGCGCCGAGCTCGATCAGGCTCTCGTTGTGATGTTCGCGGTTCATGGCTTGCTCCTTCACATGAATCGTCATGGCCATGACCCCGCCAAGCTGCGCCTCCCCAGGCTATAAGGGGAGTATAATCGCCAAATAATCGCTTCGCCTGCGTGCTCGGGAGCGAGGGGCGCGGCGTCGGCCGGGTCCGCCGGGCACGGGGTCGCCGGCCGACGGCGAGGCCGGGTGTCGAGACCATGCTTGGACATGTGCCGCCGCCTTTAGCCGTTGGGCCTGGACATGTGCGGCGGCCACCCGGCCGCCGGGGCGCGCCGAAACGGAAATTGGGGCCGAAAGCCGCTTTTGCGTGGGCGGGGCCGGACCGCCTCACGCCCTTCGACCGCGGTCCCTCGCCAACCGATACGCGCCGGCGCGGCCGAGCCCTCGCTCCGTCCCTGCCAGCCTGACGGGCGGCGCCCTGAGGGGTTGGCGGCGCCCGCGCGTAATCCTCAAGGCAACGGTCCGGGAGGACCTCTTCATGTCCGATGACGATCGGGTCTATTTCGAGCGCAGGGCGGAGCAGGAGATCGAGTGCGCCCGGCGCTCGAGCAACCGGCATGCCGTTGCCGTCCACTATGCCCTTTCCGAGCTCTATCTGGCGCGGGTCGCGGCCGCGAACGGCGGCGCAAAGCCCCCGTCGCGGTTCGCCGGCCGCACGGAGGAAGATTGATGGCACAATCCGACCGCACCGATCGGACGAGCGGCCCGCAACAGCCGCACGGCGTCGTCCTCGTCACCGGCGCGAGCGGCTTCATCGGATCGGCGGTCATCGCTCGCCTGGCCGGCGCTTATGAGATCGTCGGCCTCGACCGGGCCGGCCCGCCGGCGCCGCCCGAGCCGGCGATCGCGGTGGATATCGACCTGAGCTCCGACGCCAGCGTCCACGCCGCGCTCGAGCAGGTTCGCGCGCGTTTCGGCGGGCGCATCGCCTCGGTGGTCCACCTGGCCGCCTATTACGACGTCTCGGGCGAACCCAATCCGCTCTACGACGAGATCACGGTGGCCGGGACGGGCCGGCTGATCGACGCGCTGCAGTCGTTCGAGGTCGAGCAGTTCATCTATGCGAGCACGATGCTCGTCCACCGCCCGACCGGCAGGCCCGAGGCGCGGATCGACGAGGATTCCCCCCTCGATCCGCGCTGGCCCTATCCGCAATCCAAGGCGAAGGCGGAAGCGCTGCTGCATGCGCGGCGCGGCAAGGTCCCGGTCGTGTTCCTGCGCATCGCCGGTGTCTACGAGGACGAGGGCCGGGCGCCGTTTCTTGCCGAGCAGATCGCCCGGATCTACGAGCATCGGCTGACCTCGCATTTTTATCCGGGCATGCTGTGCGCGGCGCAGTCCTTCCTCCACCGCGACGATCTCACCGACGCGATCTCCCGGCTGGTCGAGCGCCGCAAGGCGCTGCCTTCGGAGCTGCCCCTGCTCCTCGGCGAGCCCGAGGCGCCCGGCTATGCCGAAATCCAGGACATCGTCGGGCGCCAGCTGCACGGCGAGGACTGGGCGACGCTGCGCATTCCGCAGCCGCTCGCCAAAGCGGGCGTCATGCTCCAGGACCAGGCACTGGGCAGCGAAAGCTTCATCCGGCCGTGGATGATCGAGGCCAGCAACGACCATTATATTCTCGACATTTCGCGCGCCAAGGCACTGCTCGACTGGGCGCCGGCGCATCGCCTGCGCGCCACGCTTCCCGACATGATCGAGGCGCTGAAGCGCGATCCGCAAGGGTGGTACAAGGCGAACAAGCTCAACGCCAATCTCGTCGCCTGGTACAAGAAGCCGGTCTCCCATGACGGTCATTCGGAGGGGGCCGGCAAGACCGCCCCGGGCGCCAGCCCGACGGCCCATGGCGCCGACGGGCCGGACCCGCATGACGGCCATATGGCGATGATGGCGCGCGACGAGCGGCGCTCGCGCTGGGCCCATTTCGCCAATATCGGGCTCGGCCTGTGGCTGGCGTCGAGCCCGTTCATCTATGACGCCTTCTCAACCCAGGACGTTGCCGAGACGGTCCGGGCGGTGACGATCGAGCGTGGGCTCGCGCCGATCGAATGGCGGGCGGACATGCTCGCGATGAGCGATATGGTGAGCGGCCTCGCGCTCGCCCTGCTCGGCGCGGCCTCCCTGTCGAAGCGCACCCGCTGGTGGGGGCAGTGGGGCGCGGCCTTTGTCGGCATCTGGCTCCTGTTCGCGCCGCTGCTGCTGTGGAGCCCGTCGGCGGCGCAGTACAATACCGACCTCATCGTCGGCGCGCTCGCCATCGCCTTTGCGGTGGTGGTGCCGATGATGCCCGGGATGAGCATGGCCGGGATGATGGATCCCAAGACCATCCCGCCCGGCTGGACCTATTCGCCGTCGACCGACGCGCAGCGGCTGCCGATCGTGGCGATGGGTCTCGTCGGCCTCGTCATCTCGCGCTATCTCACCGCCTACCAGCTCGGGCATATCGACGGCGTGTGGGAGCCGTTCTTCGCCGGCGCGGCGGCCGATCCGCGCAACGGCACGGAGGAGATCATCACCTCCTCGGTGTCGCAGGCCTGGCCGATCCCCGACGCCGGCCTCGGCGCAATCAGCTACCTGCTCGAAATCCTGATGGCGGTGATGGGCACGCGCGATCGCTGGCGCACCATGCCCTGGATGGTGACCTTTTTCGGCATCCTCGTGATCCCGCTCGGCGTCATCAGCATCTATTTCATCATCATCCAGCCGATCATGATCGGGACCTGGAGCACGCTGGCGCTGATCGCGGCGCTCGCGATGCTGATCATGGTGCCCTTCGCCATCGACGAGGTGATCGCGATGGGCCAGTTCCTCTATTGGGCCCGCTGCCGCGGCAAGCCGCTGGTGCGGACCTTCTTCAAGGGCGACGCGGTCGAGGCCGGCGCGCCGGACGATACCGACATGATGGCGAGCCCGGCCATCTGGTGGGCGGATGCGATCCGGGGCATGACCCTGCCGCGAACCTTGTTCCTCACCATTCTCATCGGCCTCTTCCTGATGCTGACCCGCCCGATCTTCGGCACGACCGGGGCGATGGCCAATAGCGACCATGTCGTCGGCGCGCTGCTGGTGACCGTGTCGATCATCGCGACCTGCGAGGCGGTTCGCGCCTTGCGCTTCGTCAACACCCTCCTGGGCTTCTGGCTGATCGCGGCGCCCTTCTGGCTGGACGGCGGCGGGACGACCGCCACCATCGCCTGCGAGATCTTGGGCCTGCTGGTGATCTGGCTCAGCCCGCCGCGCGGCAACCGGAGCCGGGAGCATTATGCCGGCTGGGACCGCTTCGTCATCTAACCCGGCCGCGCGCGGCCGCAGACAAGGGGATGGATCATGGGACTGACGTCTGAACAGGTGCATTGGCTTTATGGTGCCGCTTTGATCTTCGTCGCGGCCGTCCTGCTGCTGCGGGCCGGCGACATCGTCAGGCGACCCTGGCCCGATTTTCTCGTCGGCGGAGCGTTGCTCGTCTTTGGCCTGGCGCTGGTGTTCGATCCCTGGCTCCATGGCGAAGCCGCGCCCGGCGATTATGGCGCGGAGACGGCGCAGCATCTGCTGCTGGGTCTCGCGCTTCTCGTCGCATCGGCGCTCGAACTCTATCGCGCCGCCAGCGGGCGCCAGGCCTTCGCGTGGCGCCTGCCCCTCATCCTGGCCTTGATCGGCGCGAGCCTGATCTTCGCCCTCCATGCCCAGCACGACGCCGCCGCGCCGATGGTGCTGCTCGTCACCCAGCACCGGTTCATCGCCGCGACCCTTCTCGTTCTGGCGCTGGCCGTCGCGCTCGCGCCGACCGGCGGCGCGCGCCTGCAGAACCTGGCGACGCCGCTCATCGTGCTGCTGCTCGGCTTCCAGTTCCTGCTCTATACCGAAGGCAATTCGCTGCTCGGCATGCCGGACCATGAGGCGCTCGCCGGCGGGGCGATGCACGACGGCGCCGCGGGCGGATCGCATCCGTGACTCCGCGGGTGCCGGTCCATGAAACAAAGCATCTTTCTCCCCGTTCGAGGCAAGGGCCAGCGTCCCGAGCCGCGTATAGGTCTGCAATAGCCGTTTTGGGCGACGCTTTGGCGCCACCGGATATTGCGCCGCCGGCCGGGCGCGCCCGCCAAGGCGGGTCGCATGGCCGGCAAAATCGGATCGTGTGTCGCGTGCATGCCGCGACATCTGTGGGATGGAGTTGAATGAACGACATGATGGATCGCCGGACGCTGCTTCGCGCCGGAGCGCTCAGCGCGGCCAGCCTCGGCCTTGGCGGCCTGTTTCCGGCCTGGGCGCAGAGCGGCACGGCCGGGATCGCGGCGGACATGCCGACGCTGTCGGGCGAGGACATCCGCCTCACCATCGGCCATGCGCCGTTCACCACCGGCGGGCGCACCGGTCACGCCGTGACCATCAACGGCACCGTGCCGGCGCCGCTCATTCGCCTGCGCGAGGGCCAGAACGTCCGCCTCCGCGTCACCAACACGCTCGACGAGGACACCTCGATCCACTGGCACGGCCTCATCCTGCCGTTCCAGATGGACGGGGTGCCGGGGGTCAGCTTTCCCGGCATCCGCCCGCGCGAGACCTTCACCTACGAGTTCCCGGTCCGCCAGTCCGGCACCTACTGGTTTCACAGCCATTCCGGCCTGCAGGAGCAACAGGGCCATTACGGCCCGCTGGTGATCGATCCCGCCGGTCCCGACCCGGTGGCCTATGATCGCGAGCATGTGATCGTGCTCAGCGACTGGAGCTTCCTCCACCCGCACCAGATCATCACCAAGCTGCGGCAGCAGGGCGGCTATTTCAACCGCAACCGGATGACGCTGGCCGGCCGCGCCTCGGGCCGTCGCGACCAGCAGATGCCCGCCGCCGACCGCGCGATGTTCGCGCAGATGCGGATGGACCCGACCGACATCCTCGACGTCAACGGCACGACCTACACGTTCCTGATCAACGGCCACGGCCCGGACGAGAACTGGACCGGACTGTTCCGGCCCGGCGAGCGCGTTCGTCTCAGGATCATCAACGCCGCGGCGATGACCATCTTCAACGTCCGCATCCCCGGCCTCCCGATGTCGGTGGTCAACGCCGACGGGCAGAATGTGAGGCCGGTCACCGTCGACGAGTTCCAGATCTCGGTCGCCGAGACCTATGACGTCGTCGTGCAGCCCGGCGAAGACCGCGCCTATACGTTCGTTGCCGAGGCGATGGACCGCTCGGGGCTCGGCCGGGCCACCCTGGCGCCGCGCCTGGGCATGACCGCACCGGTGCCGCCGCTGCGCGAGCGGCCGGTCCTGACCATGCGCGACATGGGCATGGACATGGGCGGCATGGACCATGGCGCGCCGCCCGGGGCGCAGGGCGGATCGATGCCCGGAATGAACCATGGATCGATGCAGGGCATGGATCATGGCGCCGCGCCCGCCGCGGCCCCGGCCGGCGCCGCACCGGACGGCGCGATGGCCGCGATGGGCGGCCACAGCATGCGCGACCCGGCCAACGCGCCGCAGGTCCGGCTCGGACCCGGCGTCGACATGATCGCGCCGATGCCGCAGGACCGGACCGGCGATCCCGGCCTCGGGCTGGACGATGTCGGCCACAAGGTTCTGACCTATCGCGACCTCGTCGCTTTGACGCCCGGCCCCGACCAGCGGCCGCCCGCACGCACCGTCGAGATTCACCTGACCGGCAACATGGAGCGGTTCATGTGGTCGTTCGACGGCGTGCGCATGAGCGAGGGCGCCGAGCCGATCCGCTTCGAGCGCAACGAGCGGGTGCGGGTGAAGCTCGTCAACGACAGCATGATGGCGCATCCCATCCATCTTCACGGCCATTTTTTCGAGATCGTGAACGGGCATGATGGCGCGCAGCCGCTCAAGCATACGGTGAACGTCCTTCCGGGCGGGTTCGTCCGGTTCGATCTCACCGCCGACGCGCCCGGCGACTGGGCGTTCCATTGCCATCTGCTGTTCCACATGCATGCCGGGATGATGCGTGTCGTGTCGGTCCGTCCGCTCGATGGAGACGCCGCATGACGCGCTTTCTAGTTCTTCTCGCCGCCTCCGTGTCGGCGCCGGCGATCGCGCAGCATAGCGGCCATGCCATGCCGGCCTCCCCGGCCGCTGAGGCGCGGCCCCAGGCGGGCGGTGCACAGGCGGCGCCCTGCCCGCAGGCCGGTCCGGCCGGACAACCGGGTCATGCCGGCCACGGCGCCCAGGCTGCCCCGGCGCAATGCCCGCCCGCGCCGGCGGCCAACCCGCATGCCGGCCATGCCATGCCGGCCGGCACGGGCGGCCAGATGCCGCAAGGCCATGACATGGGCGCGATGCCGACGGGCCGGACCGGGACGCCGCCCGCCACGGACCCGCATGCGGGCCACGCCATGCCGGGGACGCCGCCGCCTACCCCACCCATGTCCGGCCATGACATGAGCCGGATGGGGGGCGCGAACCCGCCTTCGCCGCCGGCCGCCGATCCGCATGCCGGGCACGACATGAGTGGCGCCCAGCGCCCGCCCGCGCAGATGCCGGGACATGACATGGGCAATATGCCAGCCCAGCCGTCGGCGCCGGCCGGCCAGATGCCGGGGCACGACATGGGCGCGATGGACGCGGCCGATCCGCCCGTCGCGCCGCCGTCCCCGGCCGCGCTCGCCGGCCCGGCCCACGCCGCCGACACCGTCTATCCGGGCGGGGAGATGGTTGTCGCGCGCGACATTTTCCTGACCGAGCACGGCTCGATCCGCTCCTACCGTGTCCTCGTCGATCAGCTCGAAGCGCGCATCCAGAACGGTCGCGACGGCTACGCCTGGGATGCCCAGGCCTGGTATGGCGGCGCGATCAACCGCCTCTGGCTCAAGACCGAGGGCGAAGGGACCTTCGGGGAGACACCCGAACAGGTCGAGGTCCAGGCATTGTGGAGCCGGGCGCTGGATCCCTGGTTCAACCTGCAGGCGGGCGTTCGCTACGACATCCGCCCGGAGCCGAACCGGAGCTATCTCGTGCTCGGCATCCAGGGACTGGCGCCCTATTGGTTCGAGGTCGACGGCGCCGTCTTCGTGTCGCAGAAGGGCGACCTGTCCGCGCGTTTCGAGGGGGAATATGACCTGCGGATCACGCAGCGGCTGATCCTCCAGCCCACCGCCGAGTTCGACCTTTCCTTCCAGGACGTGCCCGAGCTTAACATCGGCTCCGGTCTGTCGACGGCCGAGGCGGGGCTTCGCCTGCGCTACGAGTTCGTGCCGGAATTCGCGCCCTATGTGGGCGTCCAATATGAGCGCGCCTTTGGCGACACGGCGCGGTTCAGACGTCTCGCCGGCGACGACGTCGGCGGCTGGAGCTTTCTCATGGGGGTAAGAACATGGTTTTGAAACGCCTGACCGCGCGTCTTGCGCTGCTGATGTTGCTGCTTTTCGCCGGCTTCGCGGCGGCGACCATACCGGCCGTCGCGCACAAGAATCACAACGAGCAGGCCGAAGCCAAGGCCGCCGACGCTCCGGCGAATGCGATGCCGGGCATGACCATGGACGGCACGATGTCGCCCGGGCACGACATGGCCGAGGAGGCGCCCAAGACCTGGCCGGGACGGATCCTCGACTGGGCCGGGCGCATGCACCCGTTTGCCGTCCATTTCCCCATTGCCCTCATTCCGGTCAGTTGGCTTGCGCTGATCATCGCACGACGGCGCGGCGATACGGTCGACCTCATTCGGGGCATCCTCATCTTTGCCGGCGTCGCCGCCTTCGGCGCGGCCTTGCTCGGATGGCTGAATGCCGGCTTTTCGCTGTCGGCGCGACCGCTGCTGGAGTCCCATCGCTGGGCGGGAACCGGCCTTGGCGTGATCGGCGCCGCCATCGCCCTTCTGGCCTGGCGCAAGGCGTCGGTGGTGAACAGCCGCGCCATGGTCTGGACGCTCGGCCTCGTCACCCTCGCTTTGCTCGTCCAGGGCTGGCTGGGCGGGGCACTCACGCACGGGCTCGAGCATATGATGATCTGAGCCCCGCGCACGCACCCAGCAACATTTCAGAATCGCACATCAGACGGGAGACGAACAATGAAACGGATCATCGCGGCGCTGGCCCTGGCGGCTCTGCCGGCCCTTTCGGCCTGCGGCGGAGCAGATGAGGCCAATCAGGCGTCGCAGGACGACATCAATCGACTGGCGACATCGAACGAGAATTTGACGACCGATTTCGCCCCCGCCGAACCGGCCATGCCCGCGGAGACCAACATGCCGGCCGAGCCGGACCATGAGGCGGCCGCCGAACCGCGGACTGCGGAGAAGAGCGCGACGCCGCCGCGCGAGCGGCCCGCGCCGCCCGCCAAGGCGCGGCCTGCGCCGCCGCCCACCGACCCGCATGCCGGTCACGACATGGGCAACATGGCCAACATGTCGCATTGAGGATCGGCCGGGGCTCTGCAGCCGGAGCCCCGGCCGATCGACTAGTTGCTTGCGGCGGGCCGTCGCGGCGCCCGGGACGAGCCATGCAGGGAGACGATGCGCCAGACATTGCCGTCCTTGCGCAGCACGCTGGTGGTCACGCCGCGGCGCTCGACCGGATCGCCTTGCGCGGGCTCGATCCGAAAGCCGTAGCTCTCCGTCGCCAGCGCGACCGGCCCTTCGAAGCGAATGTCGACATTGACCTCCGAGAAGCGGAAGCTGCGAAAGGCGCGAAGCTCCGGGCCCAGATGATGGCTGAGATAATTGGTGTAGGAGCCTTCGACGCCGCCATTTTCGAAGATCTGCGAATCGGCGACGAACAGGCGCTCCGTGCCACTGGCATCGAGCCGCTCGATGGCGGATCGATATTCGCCAAGCACGGCCGTCACCGCGGCCACGTCGGCGGCGCGGGACGTTTCATGGGCGTTGGCCGATTGCGCGGCCACCAGGCTGACCGCGGCCATGGCCCCGGCGATGAACATATGCATCAAAGCGTTCCCCTTGTTGTAGCAGCGCACGCGGCGCCGCGGTTGGTCGATCGCACCCGTTTGACAACGCGCAGGCGCGATCCGGCGATGCGGCCATCATGCCGACACCGGTCCCACGCCTCTATACGCAGCCGGACGGGCCTTCCCTGACCTCACCCGAACGGTGCTGGCGGCCGCGAGGGCGAGGGCGCGGCGACCCGGGCGCGTATTATCAATGCCCTGCGGGGCGGAGGTGAAGATGAACGACGATATCAACCGCGCCCTGGACGTGCTTTCCAGACAGCCCGTGCCGCAAGCCCTGGCCCGGATCGACGCGACGGTGCTCGAGCGGATCGCCGAGCTGGGCCCGCGGCTTCGCGAGATCCCGACGCGCTATGCTGCCGGGATGGCCGTCGCCGCGCTCGCCATGGGGATCGTCGGCGGCGCCCTGCCCGGCCGCGCGACCGCCCCTGAGCCGGCGCTCTATCCGCTGACGTCGGCACATCTGACGCCGTCGAGCCTGCTGTCCGAATGAGGACGACCGGCAGGTTCGGCCGCACCCTCGTCATCCTCGCCGCCGTGGCGTTTCTCGCCGCTTTGGCCGGCGTGCTGGTCGGTCGAAGCCTGCCCGATCCACGGGCCGAGCAGGCCACCGCCTTGCACAAGCTGCTCCACGACCAGCTCGATCTCGATCCCCAGCAACGCGTCCGGATCGCGGCGCTGGAGGAGCGTTTCGCGGTCCGGCACCAGGCGCTGGAGCTGGAGATCCGCGCCGACAATGCGCGGCTCGCGGCCGCCATCCAGGCGGAGCATGGCTATGGCCCGCAGGTGACGGCCGAAGTCGACCGGTCGCATGCGGTGATGGGGGACCTGCAAAAGGAGACGCTCGCCCATATTTTCGCGATGCGCGCGGTCCTGCGACCCGACCAGGCGGAACGGTTCGATCGCGCGGTGGTCCAGGCGCTCACCGCCAATGCGGACCCGGAATGACGTGGATCGCGAGCAATTTACCGATGGCGAACTTGCTGCACTCGCGCTTGCCGGCCGGCAGACCGCCTTCGCCGAGCTCATGCGGCGCCACCGCGAACCGATCTTCAGGCTGATCCGCGGCTATGTCGGCAATCCCGACGACGCGCTCGACCTGGTGCAGGAGTGTTTCACGTCCGCCTATCTCCATCTCGACCGGTACGACCAGGCCCGGCCGCTGCGGGCCTGGCTGTCGCGCATCGCCATCAACAAATGCCGCGACTGGGCGCGCCGCCGCACGGTCCGCAGGCTGCTGTTCGGCGCGAGCGCGCTGACGCAGGCCGCTGCCGAAGTGCCCGATCCGGCCCCCTCGGTCAGCGAGCGCGCGGCCGACAAGGAGGAACTGGAGCGGCTGTGGCGGGCCATCGCCGACTTGCCCCAGGCGCTCAAGGAGCCGCTCATCCTGCGCACCATCGAGGGGCTCTCGCAGGCGGAAACCGCGCAGGTGCTCAAGATCAGCGAGAAGGCGGTCGAAACCCGACTCTATCGGGCCCGCAACAAGCTCGCCCAATATCGCGCGCGTTGACCGACGATCGTCCGCGCGGCGGAGTTCCTGCCGCGAGGCCAGGCGCACCTTCGACCTCGCCCTGCCCGCTGCGTCGCATCGCGGCCGGTCGGCCCGTCGCGGCCACCTTTGGTCGATTCCCTACAAAATAAACGTCGCGGCGCGTGAGGGGTTCGGCTTGGCGGCGCGTATTACCAGTGCTTTTTGCGCCTCCCGCAGCCCGCCTAAGCTATTGAAATAAAAGCAAGAATCTGACTTGACCTGTATATACAACTGATGCTCTTTGCCCGAAAACAGAATGGACAGACAGGGAGAATGGATATGAAGGCAAGGACGGCTCTTTTGCTTGGAACGGCTTTGGCGGCCGGCGTGGCCGCGCCGGCTATGGCGCAAGCGGACCCCCCGGCGACGCCCGCGCCGGCCGAAGGCGCGGACGCCGCGGCGGGCGACATCGTCATCACCGGCTCGCGCATCCGCCGGCAGGACCTTGCCGGCGTCGGTCCGGCCACGGTCATCTCCGCCGAGCAGATCGAGAATACCGGTCTCGTCAATATCGAGACCGTATTGCAGCGCCTGCCCGCCAATGCCGGCTTCGCCGGCAACCAGACCTCGGCTTATTGGGCCAATAACGGCTATGGCACGGCGCAGGTCAATCTGCGCGGCCTCGGCATCAAGCGCACCCTGGTCCTGCTGAACGGGCGCCGCCTCGTCGCGGGCGGCACCGGCGCCAACTCGTCTCCCGACCTCAACATGATCCCGGTCGTCGCCCTCGCGCGCACCGACGTGCTCAAGGACGGGGCCTCGGCGATCTATGGTGCGGACGCGATGGCGGGCGTGGTCAATCTGGTGACGCGCACCGACTATGAGGGCCTGGGCATCAGCGCGCGCTACGGGCTCACCGAGCGCGGCGACGGCTCCGACCTCACGGTCGATCTCCTGTGGGGCCTGCGCAACGATCGCGGCGGGTTCCTGGCCGCCGTCACCTATCAGCGGACCCGCGCGGTCAACATGGCAAGCCGCGCACCCTGCTCGCTCGCCGAGACCACCCCCGGCACGCTCGCCTGCGTCAACAGCGCCGCGACGATCGGCGGCCGCGCCGTGCTGCCGAACGGGCAGCAGATCAACTTCAACCAGGTCGCCGGCGGCGACGGGGATTTCTACGAGCCCTACAGCGCCGCCAAGCACAATTTCAATTCGAACCCGTTCCTCAATGCGGTGAGCCCGGTCGAGCGCGTCAGCACCGCCTTCTTCGCCAATTACGACGTCACCGACGATATCGAGGCGTTCGGCGAGTTCCTCTACACCTTCCGCAAGTCGCGGCAGATCGCGACGCCGGGGGTGCTGCGCAACCTCGCCATCCCGGCGAGCAATCCGACCAACCCGACGGGCCAGGACATCGTCCTCATCCAGCGCCGGCTCGCCGAGCCGGGGCCGCGTCAATTCTTTCAGGACACCGACACCTGGCAGGGCACGCTCGGGCTGCGCGGCCGGCTGGAGAATGGCTGGTCGTGGGAGGTCGCGGGCAGCTTCGGGCGCAACACCGCGGTCGACGGCTCGACCAACATCGCCAATCTCGAGCGGGTGCGCAACACGCTGGACACCAGCCAGTGCAGCCTGGCGGCGGGCGCGGCCATTCCGTGCGGCGACTATCTCGGCTTTGGCGACCTGACGCCGCAGGTGCTCGACTATATCCTGTTCACGTCGCGCGACCGGGGCGGCAACGAGCTGGCGAGCGTCACCGCGGACCTCACCGGCGACCTCTTCCGATTGCCCGCCGGGCCGGTCTCGTTCGCCGCGGGCGCGGTCTATCGACGGGAGAAAGGCTGGCGCGACCCCGATCCACTAACCGTGCTCGGCATCGCCAACACCAACCAGCAGGATCCGATCTCGGGCTCGAGCACGGCCAAGGAGGGCTATCTCGAACTGTCGGTGCCGGTGCTCGCCGACATGCCCTTCGTCCGGGCGCTGACGCTCGGCGGCGCGATCCGCTATTCGGACTATGATCTGTTCGGCGGCGACTGGAACTACAAGCTCAGCGCCAACTGGGTGATCAACGACGCCATCCGGCTGCGCGGCACCTACGGGACCGGCTTTCGCATTCCCAATGTGCCGGAGCTGTTCGGCGGGGTGTCGGAAGGCAATCTCACGACCACCGACCCGTGCAGCCGCTATGCCACGAGCGGCAATGCGACGCTGATCGCCAACTGCCAGGCGTCCGGCGTTCCCACCAACTATGTCCAGCTCGGCACGACGATCCTGACCACGGCCGGCGGCAACGAGAATCTGCGGCCGGAAAGCTCGCAGACCTGGACGATCGGGACGGTGATCCAGCCGCGCGGCCTGGTGCCCGGCCTGTCGCTGACCGCCGACTGGTTCGACATCGATATCCGCGACGCCATCCGGGCGATCCCCGGTTCGACCAAGCTCGCGGTCTGCTATGCCAGCACCAACCTTTCGAGCGAGTTCTGCGACGATTTCACGCGCAGCGCG
This sequence comes from Sphingosinicella sp. LHD-64, assembly GCF_031157375.1. Taxonomy (GTDB): domain Bacteria; phylum Pseudomonadota; class Alphaproteobacteria; order Sphingomonadales; family Sphingomonadaceae; genus Allosphingosinicella. Next base: position 166,490 of record NZ_JAVIFV010000004.1, on the reverse strand, counting down.
CTGACCGGCGAGGTCACCTATCTGTCCGCCCAGCCGATCAACACCGGCCGCGAGCAGATGAACGGGCTCGACCTCGGCCTGGTCTACAACCGGACGATCGGCGACGTCGCGATCAGCCTCGATCTCAACGTCACCTGGCTCAACAAATATGTCGTCCTTCCCTTCCCCGGCGGCGACCCGATCGATTTCGACGGCTTCATCGGCGGGGGCAATGGCGGCTATCCGAAATGGCGCGGCTATGGCGTGCTGACGGCCGAGCGCAACGGCATGAGCCTGACCTGGTCGACCCAGTGGATCGGCCGGGCGACCGACTTCAACGCGGCGCCGGGCGACATCGGCTATCGCACGCCGAACGTCTTCTATCACAACCTCCAGGTCGCCTTCGAACTCGACGAGCGGACCCGCTTCCAGATCGGCGTCGACAACCTGTTCGACAGGCGGGCGCCCTATATCCAGAGCTTCACCGACGCCAACACCGACACGATGACCTACGACCTGCTCCGTCGCCGGTTCTATGTCGGCTTCCGCACCGCGTTCTGATCGGGGAGGCGGGATCATGGCAAAGGTTCGATGGCCGCTCGTCGTCAGACGGTTCCACAAATGGCTGGCCCTCATCGTCGGCGTCCAGGTCGTCTTGTGGACGGTGACGGGGGTCTACATGGTGGTCGTCCATATCGACACGATCCATGGCGACCATCTCGTGCGCGCGCCCATCGCCGAGCCATTCGACCTCGCCGCCGTGACGCCGCCGGCGCGGATCGCGGCGGCGGCGCCAGGGGCCTCGGAACTGCGTCTCCAGCGGCTGCTGGATCGCCCGGTCTGGCGGGTCGAGACGCCCGATGGCGCCGCGCTCTACGACGCGGCATCGGGTGCGCGCCTCGCGCCGCTCGCCGAGCGGGCCATCCGGACGCTCGCGCGACGCATCTATGCGGGTCGCGGCGATATCGTGGCGGTCCGCCTGCTGACCGAAGCGCCGCTCGAGATGCAATCGCGCGCCCCGCCTTACTGGCAGGTCGAGTTCGAAGGCTGGAACCGCCCAACCTTGTACCTGTCACCGATGACGGGCGAGCTGATCTCGCGCCGGCACGCATTGTGGCGCGTCTTCGACTTTGCCTGGATGCTCCACATCATGGACTATGAGGACCGCACCAACGTCAACAACCCGCTCCTCAGGATCGCAACCTGGAGCGCGCTGGCGATGGCGCTGAGCGGCGCCTGGCTGCTCTTGTGGTCCTTCCCCCGACGCAAGAAGAAAAAGAAGGCGGCCGCATGAAACGCATTCGCTTGTCCCCGCTCCTGTTCCGCCGCATCCACAAATGGGTCGGACTGATCCTCGGCCTCCAGTTCGTGCTCTGGGCGTTCAGCGGCTCGATGATGGCGTTGCTCGACATGGACGAGGTCGGCGGTCATGACATGGCCATGGCGGCGGCGCCGCCGCTTCCGGCCAATGCCGCCTTCATCGATCCGGCGGCGATCCCGGGCACGGGGCCGGTGTCGGGGGTGACCCTGCGCAATCTCGCCGGCCGGCCGGTCTACGAACTGCACACCGCCCGCGGTCTGCGCCTTGCCGACGCCACCAATGGCGCGCCGGTGACGGTCGATGAACGGATCGCACGCGCGGTCGCCAATGGCATGAACGGCGCGCCCATCCGCAGCGTCGAGGCGCTCGCGCGGCCCAATCTCGAGGCGCGCGAGCATGCGGGGCGCATGTGGCGCGTGAATTTCGCCGATGAGGCCAACAGCAGCGCCTATGTCTCCGCCGAGACGGGCCGTTTCCTGGTGATGCGGGGCGATACGTGGCGCACCTGGGACTTTTTCTGGATGCTCCACAATATGGACTATGTCGGCCGCACGAGCTTCAACCATCCGCTGATCATCTTCGTCGGATTGAGCGCGCTCTGGCTGTCGGGAACCGGCTTCTACCTCTTGTTCAAGAGCTTCGGGCGGGCGGACTTTCGCTGGCTGCGCCGGCGCCGGCCGGCGCCCAAGAAGGGGCCGGCGCTCGCGCCCTGACGCGGCGGCTATCGATCGACCGAGAAGGCGGCGGAGAGTTCGAACCGGCTGGCCGGATGGGTCAGCCAGGCATGGGAGACGAGCCTGGCGCGGCTCCATGTCCGGCGCGTCATGACCAGGACCGGCTCGGCATGTCCAAGGCCGAGCATGGCGCGGACCCTTGCGTCCGGCATCGCGGCCGTCACGCGGTGCTCGAAGCGCTCCAGCGGCGCCATGCGGGTCAGATATTCGTTGGGCGTGGTCTGCGTGAAATCCATCTCGCCATAGTCGGGCGCGATCGAGGCCAGGACGAAACGCTCTTCCAATTGGATCGGCAGGTCGGCCTCGTGGTGCACGATGACCGAGTGGAACAGGTGGGTGCCGACGGACACCTCGAGCAGCGCCGCGGTCTCGGCGGTCGCCTTCTCGCCGGCATTGTGCACCACCGTCGCCCGATAGGCGTGCCCGCGCGCGCGTATCTCGTCGGCGATGTTGCGGATCTCGATCATCTGGCCGATCGGCTTGGGCTCGGCGATGAAGGACCCGATCCCGGCGCGGCGAACCAGCAGGCCGGTCCCCTGGAGTTCGCGCAGCGCCCGGTTGGCGGTCATGCGCGAGACGCTGAAGCGGGCGACGAGCTCGGCTTCGGACGGGACGCGATCGCCCGGTTTCAGCGTCCCGTCGCGCACCGCATCGGTGAGGAACTGCTTGATCGCGGCATAACGTGGCGAGGGCGGACCTTGCCTGTCCTCGTCCCCGGCCTTGCGGCCGTTTTCGGCCGACGGGGAAGAAGCGAAGGACGCGAGCCCGGCATCGAGATTTCTCATCGTCCGTCTATATTGTCTCGATCTGCCTTGCGCCACGTATTTCCATCCGATTCTACTTGCCGCGTTGCTCTGAAAACTGCGATTCGACTGTGCGCGTCGCCGGCCCGCGCAAGCCTTTCTCAATCCGCCAGCATCTCGCCCAGCTTTCTGCGCGCCCGATAGAGCCGGGTTTCGACGGCTTTTTCGCTGATCCGCAGGACCCGTGCCGTCTCGGCCTGGCCGAGGCCCTCCAGGGTTCTGAGGATCAGCGGTTCCTTGAGCGCGGCGGGCAGGTTCGCGATGGCGCGCATCGCGCGGTCAAGCTCCTGCTTGCCGCCGAGCGTCTCATCGACCGGCACCGCATCGTCGGCCATCTGTTCGACGTCGCCGCGCTGCGCCCCGAAGGTCAGGAACTTTCGAACCGCACGCCGTCTTGCCCAGTCATTGCATTTGTTGATCGCGATCCGGGCGATCCACAGGCGAAAGGGCCGCCCGGGATCGTACCGCCCGAGCGCCGAGAAGGCGGCGACGAAGCAATTCTGGGTGACGTCGAGCGCCTCGTCGGGATCTCCGACATGATGGCGGATGAGACGGTAGATCCAGTCGCGATGGCGCCGGACCAGCTCGCGATAGGCCGTCTGCTCTGCGGCCAGGGCGCGGGTCGCGAGCTCGCCATCGGTGCAGCCGGCAAGGTCGAACGTCACCTGTCGCCGGCGGTCAGCGCTTTCACCACCGCCTCGTCGAACCGCGTGGCCTGATCGGCGCGCAGGACGCCGCGCATAGCGAAAATATGCTCGAGCGTTTCCTTCTGAAGCTGCCCCATCGCCGCGTGCGAGCGGTCGACGGCGGCGGCGACCCTGGGTCCGTAGCCTCGCTCGGCCTGGATCGCGGCGGCAAGGCGGACATTGTCGTCCCTGAGTTCGCGCTCGAGCGCGTGCCGCCGGGTCGCGAAGTCCCGTTCGATCACCTCGATCCGCGCGCGCTGCTGCGGGTCGAGGTCGAGCTGGCTGTGCAGCAGGTCATGCAGTTCATTCTCGACCGGCCTGTCGGGGACGACGAAGGTACGGCCGACGACCACGCCGGCGATCGCCGCCGCGAAGGCGATGACCGCGAAGAGGGTCAGGCGCTTATAGTCCCTCACTCCCCGGTGCCCAGCAGCGTCGAGGGCGCCAGCATCGGGGCGGTGCCGAATGGCGCGACCGGCGCGGCCCTGGCCGGGGCGCCGGGGACGGCCGACCCGACAATACCGATCGCGAGCGCCAAGGTCGCGGCAAGGATGAACGCCCCGCCGCCCAGCTGCGGTCCGGCCCGCCGCCCCGCCAGCTCCGCCATGACCGCCGCATCAAGCCCGTCCAGCCCCGGATGGACCGGGCTTTCGCGCAGTCGCGCCAGCAGCGTGTCTATTTCCGCCATTCCTCTGCCTCCAGGACCTTCGATCCGGCATGCCGACCTCGCGGCCTGCCCTTGCCCCTTTTTCTACGAAAAAAGCAGCGGACTGTCTCGCCCAACATAGGGCTTGGATCGTTCAGGAAAACCGCACCGTGTCGGGTACGCGCATCGCTCATTCGCTGGACTTTTCCCTAGACGCCGGCCGCGGGCATGGCCGTCAGCGGCCCCTCGGCATCCCGGTCCGGCAGGAACCGCTTTCGGCCGAGCAGCTTGTAGAGAGCCGGCAGAACGAACAGCGACAGCAACGGCGCCGTGATCATGCCGCCGACCATCGGTGCGGCGAGGCGCTGCATCACCTCCGAGCCGGCGCCCTGGCCGACCAGGAGCGGGAACAGGCCGGCGAGGATGACCGCCACCGTCATGGCCTTGGGGCGGACACGCAGGACGGCGCCCTCGACCAGGGCGGCGTCGAGATCTCCCGACCCGGCGAACCGGCGCGCGCGGATCCGGTCCTCGATCGCATGGTCGAGATAGACGAGCATGACCACACCGAACTCGGCCGCCAGGCCCGCGAGCGCGATGAAGCCGACCGCTGTGGCAATCGACACATTGTGGCCGAGGAGGAAGATCAGCCAGACCCCGCCGACCAGGGCGAACGGCAAGGTCAGCAGGATGATCAATGGCTGGCGCACGCGCCGGAAGGCGAGGAACAGCAGGAGAAAGATGATCGCGACCGTCGCGGGCACGACCCATCTCAGGCGCGCGCCGGCGCGCTGGGCATATTCAAACTGTCCGGACCAGGAGATCGAATAGCCGGGCGGCAGTCGCACCGACTGCGCGACCCGCTGGCGGGCCTCGTTGACGAAGCCCACCAGGTCGCGGTCGCGCACGTCGACATAGACCCAGACCGCGGGCCGCCCATTCTCGCTCTTGATCATCGAAGGCCCGCTGGCGATGCGGATGTCGGCGACCGCGGAGAGCGGCACGATCGCGCCGTTCGGCGCGACCATCGGCAACTGACCCAGCGCCTCGACGCTGTCGCGGGTCTCGCGCGCGAAGCGCAGGTTGATCGGGAAACGGGCAAGGCCCTCGATCTTCTCCCCGATCGGCATTCCGCCGACGGCGGCGGCCGCGGTCTGCTGCACCTGCGCGACGGACAGGCCGTAGCGCGCGGCGGCCAGCCGGTCGACCTGGACGTCGACATAGCGCCCGCCGGAAATGCGATCCGAGACCGCCGACACGGTCCCCGGCACTGGTCGCACCGCGCGTTCGACCTCCTCGCCGAGGCGCTGGAGCGTGGCGAGGTCCGGCCCTGAGATCTTCACCCCGACCGGGCTCTTGATGCCGGTGGCCAGCATGTCGATCCGGTTGCGGATCGGCTGCACGAAGACGTTGGACAGGCCAGGAATCCGCAGCCGGGAATCGAGCTCGGCGATGATCCCGTCCATCGTCATCCCGGGCCGCCACTCGCTGCGCGGTCGGAGCTGGATGGTGGTTTCGAACATTTCGAGCGGCGCCGGGTCGGTCGCCGTATCGGCCCGGCCGGCCTTGCCGAACACGGTCAGGACCTCCGGCACCGTCATGATGATACGGTCGCTGACCTGGAGAAGGCGCGCCGCGTCCGAAGTGGACAGGCCCGGCAGCGCCGTCGGCATGTAGAGGAGGTCGCCTTCCGCCATGGGCGGCATGAACTCCGCGCCGAGCCGCGTCAGCGGGAGCGCGGTGAGCGCGAGCGCGAGCGCGGCGACGACGAGCGTTAGCCGGGGCCATTTCAGGATTCGACGCAAAGCCGGCCGATAGGCGGCGATCAGGGCGCGGTTGACCGGGTTGTCCAGCTCCGGCCGGATTCGCCCCTTGATGAACATCACCATCAGCACGGGCACGATGGTGATCGACAGTCCGGCCGCCGCGGCCATCGCATAGGTCTTGGTGAGGGCGAGCGGGCGGAACAGCCGGCCTTCCTGTGCCTCCAGGGTGAAGATCGGCAGGAACGACAAGGTGATGATCAAGAGCGAGAAGAACAGGGCCGGCCCGACCTCGACGGCGGCCGCGACGATCACCTGCCGGCGCTGCGCTTCGCTGATCTCGCCGCCTGCGCGCGCCTGCTCCAGCTTCTTGTGCGCGTTCTCCACCATGACGATGGCGGCGTCGACCATCGCGCCGATCGCGATCGCGATGCCGCCCAGGGACATGATGTTGGCGTTCACGCCCTGGAGGTCCATGACGATGAAGGCTGCCAGAACGCCGAGCGGAAGGGTGACGATCACCACCAGCGACGATCGGACATGGAGGAGGAACAGCGCCACGACCAGTGCCACGACGACAAACTCCTCCGCGAGCTTCTCCCACAGATTGGCGACCGCCCGCTCGATCAGGCTCGAGCGGTCGTAGACGGTCACCACCTCGACGCCGGGCGGCAGGCTGGCCCGCAAATCCGCCAACCGCGCCTTGACCGCGTCGATCACCGCGAGCGTATCCGCGCCCTGCCGGACGACGATGACCCCGCCCGCGACCTCGCCCTCGCCATTGAGCTCGGCGATCCCGCGCCGGAAGTCGGGCGCCATCTGCACCCGCGCCACATCGCCCACCGTCACCGGCGTGCCGCCGCTCGCGGTCAGGGGGATGCTGCGAAATTCGTCCAGCGTCTGAAGATAGCCGCCGACCCGCACCATATATTCGGCCCCGGCGCGTTCGATCGCCGAGCCGCCGGCCGCCTGGTTCGCGTCGCGGATCGCATCGATCACCTGGCCGACCGGGATGCGGTAGAGCTGCAGCCGCTGCGGATCGATCTGGACCTGATAGGCGCGCACCATGCCGCCGATGCTGGCAACCTCGGCGACGCCGTCGATCTCCTTGAGCTGGAATCTGAGGAACCAGTCCTGGAGCGCGCGAAGCTGCCCGAGATCGTGCCGCCCGCTGCGGTCGACCAGCGCATATTGATAGGCCCAGCCGACGCCGGTGGCATCCGGCCCGAGCGTCGGCGTCACGCCCGCCGGCAGCCGGCCTGACGCCTGGCTCAGATATTCGAGGGTGCGCGAGCGCGCCCAGTAGAGGTCGGTCCCGTCCTCGAACAGGACGGTCACGAAACTGTCGCCGAACGAGGAGAAGGCGCGCACCGCCCGCACCCGCGGAGCGGAGAGCATCGTCGTCGCCAGCGGATAAGTGACCTGGCTTTCGACGACGTCCGGCGCCTGACCCGCATAGGGGGTGCGGATGATCACCTGGACGTCGGACAGATCCGGTATGGCGTCGAGCGGCGTGCGCATCACCGCATAGGTGCCGCTCGCGGCCAGGAACAGGGCGCCGAGCAGGATCAGGAAGCGGTTGGCCGCCGACCAGCGGATGATCCGCGCGATCATCGCCCGGGCCGCGCGGCGGGTGACTGCAGCCGATCGAGGAACCCCGAAAGCGACGCCTCGGAATCGATCAGGAACTGGCCGGAGGCGACCACCTGGTCGCCGGGCTGGAGGCCGGCCAGGATTTGCGTCCACGCGCCGGCGTCCCGGCCTGTGCGCACTTCCGCCGGGCGGAAGACCGTGCCGCGCCGGACCACCACCACCTTGCGCCGGCCGGTGTCGATCACCGCTTCGCTCGGGACGACGAGGGCGCTTGCCCCGGTGCCCTGAATATCGAGGTTGGCGAACATGCCCTCGCGCAGCCGCCCGCCCGGATTGGCGAGCGTCACGCGCAGGCGCGCCGTGCGCGCCTCGGGGTTGAGGCGCGGGTAGATATAGTCGATCCGCCCCGTGCGGACCTCATCCGGATAAGCGGGAAAGCTGACCTCGACGGGAAGGCCGACCCGCATATCGGCGAGCATCGTTTCCGGCACCTCGGCGATCACCAGCACGCGCGCGAAGCCCGCGATCGTCAGGAGGGACTGGCCGGGAGCGACCTGGCCGCCGGGCCGGACGCCGATCTGGGTGACGATGCCGGACGCCGGCGCGGTGATCGGATAAGTACGTTGGGGCGGTGCGCCGCGCTCGAGAGCCGCGATCATCGCCGGCGGCAGCCCGAGCAGGCGCAGCCGGCTGCGGGCGGCTTGCCTGAGGCCAGGCGATCCGGCGCCGCGCGGCGCAGCAAGCACCGCCTGATATTCGTTCTGCGCCGTCAGGAGCTCCGGCGAATAGACGCTCGCGATCCGGCGCCCCTGCGCGACCGGCTCGCCCACCGCCCGCACCGCCAGGCTCTCGACGAACCCTGCCGTCAGCGTCTGCACCTCCGCGATCAGCCGCTCGTCCAGCTCGACCCGGCCGACCGCGCGCAGGCTCGGCGCAATGTCCTGCATCCGGGCCATCGCCAGCCGGACGCCGAGATTCTGCTGCATTGCCGGCGAGACCCGCACCCCGGCTTCGTCCGCCTCGTCGGCATATTTGGGAATGAGGTCCATGTTCATCGACGACTTGCCGGGACCGGGATAGCGCTCCTGCGGGATCATCGGATCGTACCAGTAGAGGATGGGCCGGCCGGACGGGCTCGCCGCGCCGCCGCCGGCCGCGATCAGATAGCCCGCCGTCCCGGAGGCCAAAGCGATCGCGACGGCGACCGCGGCCGTTATGATCGTCCGCCGGTTGGTGTCGCGCAGGCGCAAGAACAGTGTGTCGCGAGTCATTGGCCCGCCTCCCCCGTCAGATAGATGAGCTCGGCCGCCGCGCGTGCGCGCCGTCCCTGCTGCTCGACCGCCTGGATGTTTGCCTCGACGTAGCGGCGCACGATCGCGAGTGGCAGTTCGAGGCTCCCCTGCCCGCCCGCATAGCGGGCTTCGGCGGTTTCGAAGGACGCCTCGAGCGCAGGGATCGCCTGTGCGCGCAGGAGCGTCAGCTGCGCGTCCGCGGCTCGATAATCGGCGAGCGCGGCGCCATAGGCGCCGTCCAGCTCGCGCCGCGCGTCTTCGGCGCGAAGCCGCGCGGCATCGGCGCGCGCCTCGGCCTCGGCGATGCGCCGGTTCTGCAGTCGGCCCCGGTTGATCTGGAGCGGAATCGTGACCTGCGCGCTCACCATGTCGCCATAGTCCGGCCGCCAGCCATAGATGACCGACCAGCTGAGGTTGGGCCGCCGTTCGGTGCGCGCCGCATCGACCTGCCGCCGCGCGGCCTGCGCCTGCGCCTCGGCGAGACGGACATTCGGATGCGTCTCCAGGGAGGGCACCTCCGCCGGCATCGCGGGAAGCGTGAGGTCCGGAACATCGTTTGGCAGGGCCTGATGTGCGGCGGGGCCGATCCAGCGGGCAAGCTCGGCCCGCGCCCGCGCCTCCTGGCCACGCGCCTCGGCGAGCTGCGACTGCGCCAGCGCAACCTCCGCCTGCGCCTGGAGCGCAAGCGCAGGGGTCGAAGCGCCGGTCGGAATGCCGGCCTCCATGATCCGACGGCCGGCATCGAGGTCATTGATCACGCGCGCCAGCAGCCGCTGCCGGGCCGCGGCTTCGACCGCATTTATCCAGGCGATCATCACCTCGCGCTGGATCCGGCGCTCCTGGGCCGTGCCTTCGGCGCGGCTGACGACCGCCTGCGCCTGCAGCTGCGCCGCGGCAGCCTCGCGCCGCGCGCGGCGGACCTGCTCGCGCATCACCCCGATCGTGTACATGGTCATGTCGTCGCGCGTGGGATGGAAGGCGACATCGCCGGTGACCGGATAGTTCTGCACGCCCCCGATGATCTGCGGATCGGGCAAGGTGCCCGCCGCCACCGCCGCGTCCTCGGACGCGGCCGCCTCGCGCGCGAAGGCGGCGACGGCCAGCTGGTCGCCGCGCGCCAGGGCAACGGCGTCGTTCATGGTCAGGACCGCACCGCCCTCGCCAGGCACGGCTTGGGCGGCGGCCGGCACCGCCGCGACCGCCAGCAATGCGATGGCGGCCAGGCGGCATGCCCACCGGCCGGTGGCGACGCGCGCAAGGCGTGCGCGCCTCTCGATGCTCGGGCCGATCAGCGACATGAGGGGTCGGTCCCATTGACGCGCACCGCGCGGGTCGTGCCGCGAGGGCCTGGTGTCGTCACCAGCCGGTATGCGGGTCGCTCCGGTCGCGCCGAGGGAGATCCGCAGGTCCGATCCCGCAGGGCGGCGGCAACCGGGTCGGGAGCGGCCGCCACGACGCGGGTGGTCCCGCGCGGCCCTGGCGTCGACACCAATAGGTATCGTGACCCCGCTTCACCGGGCGCGGTCGCGCACCCCGCCAGTCCCATCAATGCCGTCCATGACAGGACGAAGCAGATTGTGCGAAGCTTGCCGTCCATCACGCTCTTCCTTGCGTCCTATCGCCTGGATATCGACGTCAGCTCGTAGCCGCCGTCGCTTTCGCGGAACTGGAACGCGACCGCATCGCCCACCGCGATCCCCTCGATCATTCGTGTCGCGGGCGCGCGGAACGCCATGGTCATGGCCGGCCAGCCGAGACTCTCGATCGGGCGGTGCGCGATCGACACCTGGTCGCCGGCGATCGCGGTCACATTGCCTTGCCCGGCATGGACGGGTCGGGCGGCCTCCGCCGGGCTGTTGGCGCCGATCGCGCCCTGCTGGTTCTGGACGGTCGCCGCGGGCTCTGTGCAGGCGGCAAGGGCAAGCGGCAGCGCGAACGCGCCGGCAATCGAAAATGCTCTCATGTGTGTTTCACCTCGTCAGCAGCCCCGGGGCCGCGCGGGCGCGGGGCTCCGGCCTGTCACCGTCTGCCGGCAAATCGGCAGGCGGTCTGGTCCAGGTCAGACTATTGCGGCGCGCGCCGGCTTGGCGCCGGCAGGCGCTACAGCTTCAGCTGAGGGTGGTTCGGGGCGGCGGATCCGTGGACTCGGGTCCCGCGGACGAAGGCCAATCCGCGAGGCGGACCAAGGTCGGCGCGGCACGTGGCGCGGGAGTCAGTGCGCCGATGGCGGGAGGCAATATCGCGCCCGGGCAGACGATCGCGCAATCCGGCGCACAGTGCGGTGCGCAGCAGTCCATTTTCTCATGAGCGACCATGCCGGCCGCCGCCATCGGACAATCGGCCGAAATGCCGGCAAGAGCGGAGCTGGTGGCGCTCGCCAGGGACAAAGCCAGCACGGCCATGAGGACGGCCCTGATCACGCTTCCCACCTAGACCTCTCCACGCATCTGTCAACGATCAGCCGGACCGCCGGTCGCCTGCCGTTCACAAATATCAAGAGCGTCCAGGTGCGCCGGCTGGAGGCGCGCGAGCCTCGGTCAGGGGGCTTGAATCCGAGGGCTGGAGCGTCCTGGCGCGTATAACTGGACAGACAGGGGTGATCGCCCGCCTCGCGCGGGCCAGTAGGAGAACCTCGGTGAAACGGCTTATCGGAATCGGCGTCGCGGCCTTGTTCCTGGCGGCGCCCGCTTCGGCACTTGCGCAGGGCCATCATGGTGGCGGTCACAATCGCGGCCATACGTCCATCCATATCGGCGGCTTCGGATACGGCGCCCCCTATAGATATGGCGACCCTTATTATGCCGGCTATGGCTATGGATACGGCTATCGCGACCGATCGCGCTATTACGATCGCTACGCCTATGACGGCTATGACCGGCATTATCGGCCCTATCGCCGTCACGCGCGGCACCACAACCGGAATTGGCGACGCCATCGCCACCACTGATCCGCTGCATCGGATCCCGAAAGGGTGCCGAAGGGACAGCGGCTGACCAGGGAGGTCGCAATGAACGCTGCATCGAATGGCCCGAACTCGCGTCGCGGCGCGGCCGCGATGGTGGCGATCGGGCGGGTGTTGCTGGTCCTGGCCTTCCTCGCCCTGCTCGGCGCGTGGCTGGCGGACGCCACGGACGGCGCGGTGGCGGGCCTGTCCCAGCCGCACCTGTTCAACGATGCGATCGTTCTGGCGCTCCTGGGAATCGCCTCGATGCTGGATGCCTTCTGGCATGCGCGCGATCTCTAGCCATGCGCCGCCCGCGCGCAGACGGAGCCGGATCCTCGCTGAATCGCGCCGCCGCCCCGATAGAACCTTCGATGTCATCGCGAGAGGGTGAGGGAGGTCAGGTTCAGAATGAACCGGTCCCCTGGGCCGGCGGCGCCATCAGCGCCGCGAACAGCATCACGGCTCCGCGCACCTCGTCGGGCAAGCGGACGCGCCCTTGCGCGTCGCTGCTGACGTGGCGGCGATTGCCGTCCGACGTCACGATGTCCACCGGATGCTGGAGCAGCGGTCGACCCTGGCTGAACAGCACGAAATGGTCCGGGCCGCCATCGACGCCGACAAATTCCAGGTCGGCGCCCAAAGGCCGGCTCGCCGCCGACCGATCCGTACATGCGGCCGCGCAGAGGATCGTCTTGGCAAAACGCCTCGAGGAAACGCGCAGCGTCCCCGGTCGCGGCATGGCCTCGCGCGCGGCCAGGGCGGAGGCGGGGATGCGATATTCTTCCAGGATGGCGCCGATCCGGTCTTCGCCATAGTCCACGTCGCGCGGGCGTGCACCGACCCCGGCGACAACGATCCCGGATGCCGGGACGGAGAGGCTCAGGTCGAGCGCGTTGGCGCCCGGTCCGACAATGCGCAGGCGCGGGTCGGCGGGCCCGTTCGCCACGACCTGGCCCACCCGATCCGCCGGCACGACAGTTTCGAGCGCGGAAAGTTCGCCGAAACGGTTGCGCGGATCGCCGTCTCACCGGGCGCCGGCGACGTGAAGCGCTCTGGCAGCAGGAAGAAATCGTGCGCGTAGGCGGTTGTGGCGGTGAGGCCTGCGGCGAAAGCCAGTGCGGTTCGTAAGCCAGTGCAGGTCATGCTTTTCCCCCTCATCGAATTGCTCAGGCGAAGACAAAGCGTCTGCCCGATGCGCCAAAGGCGATGACTTGAAAGTCGTCCCGAGCGCCATCCGGCATCTCCATCCCCGGGGACCCTCTCGGCATGCCGGGAACGGCGATTCCCAATATGCCCGTCGGTCGATCGCGCAGGAGCCGGTCGACATGCTCCAGCGGGACATGACCTTCGACCACGAGAGACGACACGACAGCCGTGTGGCAGGAGGTCAGCGGCGCGGGAACGCCCAGGCGCTGCTTCAGGGCAGCGATGTCGGTTCGATCGACCAGTTCCGCCGCATAGCCGTGCGCGCGCGCCATTCGGGCCCAGGCTTCGCAGCATCCGCAGCTCGGCTCGCGGTAAACCACCATCGCGGCCCGTCGCGCGGCGGAAGACGGCGCAACGGCATTTTCGCCGGCGGCGGTGCGACGCCCCTCTTCGGCCGAGCAGCCGATCAGAGCATAGGCTCCCAAGGCCCCGGCACCGGCAAGCAGGCCGCGCCTGGAGAGCCGATGAGTTGGTCCCACTTCAGTCTCCATTCCACCCGGCGACGTCAGACGCGCATGACTTTCCGTTTCTGATGGCGCTCGTCATGGATACGCGGCGGGCCCGCCAGCCCCTCACGGCATTTCGCGGGTGGCGGCCTGCGGCTCTCCCCGCATCCGTCCGCGATCTGGCATGGCCCGCATCGGCGGAATTAATAACCTTTTCTTATTGCCTTCTCGAAACATGCGATGCGGTTCGATTTATTCTTGGGGATCGCGGCGCAATCGCATTACCCCTGCCGGCAACGGATCCGCCTCATCGGCGCGCAAGTCGCCGAGGGCCAAACGGAGAGGGGAGAAAGATGGAGAGGCGTCGCGCGCTCAGCTTGACCTTATGGGCAACGGTCTCGGGTTTCAGTCTCAACCTTGCGAACGCCGCCGCGGCGCAGGAGAATGCGGCGGTCCCTGTGCCGTCCGCCGCGCCGCAGGAGGCCCGTCCCGCCGACGGCGGCGAGATCATCATCACCGGCACCCGGCGGGCCGACCTTACCGCCGCCGAGTCGCCGACCCCCATCGACATCATCAGTTCCGCCGAACTGCTCAGCCAGGGCTCGTCGGACGTCAATGACATCCTGCGCCAGCAGGTGCCGGCGCTCAACATCCAGCGCTTCACCAGCAACGACGGCGCGGTGTTCACCCGGCCGTACAGCATGCGCGGCCTGCCGCCGGATCAGACGCTGGTGCTGGTCAACGGCAAGCGTCGGCATCGCGGCGCGACCGTCCAGCTCTCCAACATTCCCTATATCAGAGGGTCGCAGGGTCCGGACCTGTCGACCATTCCTTCCATTGCGATCGGCCAGCTCGAAGTGCTGCGCGACGGCGCGTCCGCCAATTACGGCTCGGACGCCATTGCCGGCGTGCTCAACTTCCGGCTGCGCGATGACAATCACGGCGCCACAGTGATCGCCCGCTATGGTCAATATTATGCCGGCGACGGCGAGGACGTGCTGCTGCAGGGCAATGTCGGCCTGCCGTTCACGGCGAACGGCTTCGTCAATATCAGCGGCGAATATACCAACGCCAGTATCACCTCTCGTCAGAACCAGCGGCCCGACGCCCAGGCGCTGATCGACGCGGGCGTCCCCGGGGTCCCCGTTCCGGCACAGCGGACCGGCAATCCCGATACCGAGGCGGCGCGCATGTTCTTCAACGCCGGGGTCGACCTCGGCGACACGATGGAGTTCTACACGTTCGGCAATTATAGCTGGAGCGCCGGAACGACCGCCTTCTTTTACCGCAACCCGGTCACCAATCCCCTGTTCGCCAGCGTCCCGCTCACCAACACGCCCGGCGGGCCGCGCTTCACGTTCCGGACCTGGTTTCCCGGCGGCTTCTCGCCGGACTTCTCCGCGACGATCCGCGACATGTCGCTGGTGAGCGGCGTGCGCGGCAACCTGATCGGCGATCTGGCCTATGACCTGAGCGGCAGCTTCGGGCGCAACAAGGCATCCTACCGGATCACCAACACGGTCAACCCGTCGCTCGGTCCGCAGTCGCCGACCGAGTTCCGGGCCGGCGCGCTCGAACAGCGTGAGCTCAACGCCAATTTCGACCTCACCTATCCGTTGGAGGTCGGGCTCGCCGGTCCGCTCAACCTGGCCGGCGGCCTCGAATATCGGCGTGAGACCTGGGAGGTGACCCCCGGCGATCTCGCTTCCTATCAGGTCGGACCCTTTGCCTCGGTGCCCGATCCCGACACCCCCAATCCCAACGACCGGATCGGTCTCCCGGCGGGGGCGAGCGGCTTTCCGGGCTTCGGTCCGCTTCAGGCCGGTACGTTCGCGCGCGACAATTGGGCCGCCTATGCGGCGATCGAGGGCGATCTCACGCAATGGCTGAGCGGCGGCATCGCCGCCCGCTACGAGGATTTCTCCGACTTCGGGTCGACCTTCACCTGGCGGATCAACAGCCGCATCGAGTTTTCGGACGCGATCGCCGTGCGCGGCGGCGTCAACACCGGCTTTCGCGCGCCGACGCCGGGCCAGTCCAACGTCTCCCAGGCCTTTGCCAATATCGACGCGCTCACCGGACAGAGCTTCATCACGGGGATCGTCTCGCCGCTCAATCCGGTGGCCCAGCTCTTCGGCGCTCGCCCGCTCGAGCCGGAAAAGTCGTTCAACGTCACCGCCGGCCTGGTGCTGACGCCGGCCAACCGGCTCACCTTCACGATCGACTATTTCAACATCAAGATCGAGGACCGGATCGGGCTGTCCGGCAACTTCACGCTGACCCAGGCGCAGCGCGACCAGCTCGTCGCGGCCGGCGTCCCCGGCGGCGGCGACTTTCGCACCATCCTCTTCTTCGGCAACGCCTTCGACAGCCGCACGCAAGGCTTCGACGCCGTCCTCACCTGGGGGTTCCCGCTGCTCGGCGGCAACGGGACGCTGGCCGCCAATCTCAACTACACCAAGAACGAAGTGACGCGCGCCGGCCCGCTCATCACCGGCGATCGCGAACGGCTGCTCGAGCTCGAGAATTTCGTGCCGGACTGGCGCGGCAGCCTGGCGTTCAACTACCAGGGCGACCGGATCGGCTTTTCGACGACGGCGAGCTATTATGGGCAGTGGACCGATTATGGGCCCGATCCGGCCAACGACCAGACCGGAAGCGCGGAAATCCTCGTCGATGCGGAGATCTCCTATCGGTTGAACGACACCTTCACCCTGGCGGTGGGAGGGAGCAACATCTTCGACAATTATCCGGACCGCGAGGTTCGCCCCGGCCAGCTCGTGAACGGCTTCAAATATCTGCGTTTCTCGCCGATCGGTTTCAATGGCGGCTTCTGGTATCTTCGCGGCACGGCGCGGTTCTGAGATCGCGGCTATCGTGGCGAGCGTCAGGCCGAAGGCGGTCGACGCCGGGGCGAGCCGGCAGCGCCGCCCTCGGGCGCCAGCTCGCCGAATGCGCCTTCGGCGATCATCTCGTCGCGAACCTCGGACATGAGCGCGATGAAGCGGATGGCGGTTTGGGACAGCGGTCTGAGCGAGGGCGTGTGAAGCAGATACTCGAATTCGATCCGCGGTCTGAACGGCCGCACGACGATGCCGTGGGCGAGGAAGTCGCTGGTCGTCGCCGGGTTGACGATCGAGCAGCCGACGCCCTGCATGACCAGGCTGCAGACCGTCATCGCATACTGGGTTTCGACGACCAGGTCGCGCGCGATGCCGGCATCCTCGAAGATCCGGTCGATGCGGCGGCGGGTGGGATCGCCCGACATCAGGGAAATGAACGGCTCGCCGGCGAGATCGGCGGGCTCGATCACGTCGCGGCCGGCGAGGCGGTGGCCGGGGGGCAGCACGCAGGCGCCGACCGAGCGCAGGAAGCTGCTGGAGGCCACGCCCGGGATTTCGTGGGCGCGCGTCGCAAGGCCGATGTCGAACTGCTGGTTGGCGACCCACTGGCGAACCGTCGACGAACTGTGCGTGTAGAAGCGGATGAAGATGCCCGGGTGACGCTGGCGGAATTCGCGGATCACCCGGGGCAGGAAACTGTAGGACAAGGCCGGCAGCGCGGCGATGTGAAGGTTGCCCGCGGACAGATTGCGGATGTCGTTCGCCGCCCGCTTCAAATTCTCGACGCCGATGAAGCTGCGCTCCACCTCGTGGAAGAAGAATTCGGCCTCCGGCGTGACGGTCAGGGCGCTGCCGCGCGCCCGAACGAACAGCCTGAAGCCCAGGGCATGTTCGAGATCGGCGATCAGCTTGCTCACCGCCGGTTGGGACAGATGCATCGCCTGGGCGGCCTGGGTGATCGACCCGGACATCATGACGGCGCGGAAGGCGTCGAGCTGTCGCAGGTTCATGACGCGGCGTCCCCTCAATTACATTTATCTATGACTTACCGCCGAAAGAGAGGGTTTTGGAATAGGCTCGATCGATTCCTCGCCATCGGCCTGGCAGGCCTGCTCGCCGCCTGCCAGCCGGCGGGCCAGACGACGTCCGCAAAGTCCGAGGCGATCGCGGCGAGCGCCGGCGAGACCTTGCGGCGCGTTCGCGCGCGCGGGGTGATCCATTGCGCGATTCATACCGGACAGGTGGGCATGTCCTATCTCGACCAGCGCGGCGTCTGGCAGGGGCTGTTCGTGGACTATTGCCGCGCGCTGGCGGCGGCGGTGCTGGGCGATCCTGCCAAGGTCCGCTTTCTTCCCGTCGCCTCGAACCGGCGCTTCACGATCGTCCAGACCGGCGAGGCCGATCTGCTCTCGCGAACGACGACCTGGACGCTCATGCGCGATGCGGGTCTTGGCGTCGACTATGCCGGCATCTTCTATTTCGACGGCCAGAGCTTCCTCGTCAGGCGGGCGAGCGGGGTGCGGCGCACCCGCGACCTCGACGGCGCGACGATCTGCATCAGCAAGGGGACGACCGCGGAACTGGCCACGGCGGATTATTTTGCCCGCAACCGGCTGCGCTACCGGGCGGTCGTCTACGAGCACCCCGACGAGGCCAAGCTCGCCTTCTTCGCCGGCCGCTGCGATGCCATGACCACCGACGCCTATACGCTGACGACCTACCGTCTCGCCGACGCGGAGCGGCCGGACGACTATGTCGTTCTCGACGAATTCATATCGAAAGCGCCCCAGGGGATCGTGGTGCGCAGCGACGACCCGCAATGGCAGGACATCAATCGATGGGTCCTGAACGCGCTGCTCGCGGCAGAGGAGTACGGGATCGATCGCGACAATGTGACCGCGTTGCGCGCAACGTCGCGCGATCCCGAAATCCAGCGCCTGCTTGGCTCCGTGCCCGGCTATGGCCGCGCGCTCGGGCTCGACGAGGACTGGGCCTATCGGGCGATCCGCGCCACCGGCAATTATGGCGAGATCTGGTCCCGCCATATCGGACCGCTCGGCGTACCGCGCGGCTACAACAGGCTCTACAGGGACGGCGGGCTCCTCTATCCGCTGCCGATGCAGTAGATGGATGCGGCGGCGCCCGGGTCCGGCGCGCATCTCCTGCCAGCGGCACACAGTTCGTCCGCGTCGCGCAGCGTTGCGCGGCCGTGGGCGCGCTGGGGCGGGCAGGCCATCCTCCTTGCCGCGCTCGCGCTCGCCATCTTCGCCCTCGTCGAGCTGACCCGCGCCAATCTCGCAGCGCGCAACATCCAGACCGGCTTCGGTTTCCTCGACGACAGGGCGGGCTTTGCGATCGGCGACAAGCTGATCGCCTATGCGGCGACGGACAGTTTCGGCCGGGCGATTCTGGTCGGTCTGCTCAACACCCTGCTCGTGTCGGCGCTCGCGATCCTGTGCTCCACTGTGCTCGGCTTTGCGATCGGGCTCGCGCGGCTGTCGACCAACTGGCTGCTGGCCAGCGTGGCGTCGGCCTATGTCGAGATCGTCCGCAACCTGCCGCTGCTCCTGCAGCTGTTCGTCTGGTATGCGGTGTTCCTCTTCGGCTTGCCCTCCGTCGAGACGGCCCAACCCGGCCTGTTCGGCATCACCGTCACCAACCGCGCGATCTATCTTCCCGGTCTCGACCATCCCGCCGCTTTGATCCTGGCGGCCGCCGGAGCGGCAGCGACCGGTCTCGCCACGGCCTGGTGGCTGCGCCCAGCGGCGCGGCAGGGCGTCGCCGGCGCGCGCGCCGTGCCGATCATGGTCGCGATCGTCATCGGCGCTGCTGCCGCGATCCTGCTGAGCGGGTCGCCCCGGCTGGTGCCGCCCCGGCTGGCGGGCTTCAACTTCGAGGCCGGCGGCGCCCTTTCGACCGAGTTCGTCACCCTTCTGGTCGGGCTCACCGTCTACACGTCGGCCTATATCGGCGAGATCGTGCGCGGCGGCATCGCCGCGACGGCGCAGGGCCAGAGCGAAGCGGCGGCCGCGCTCGGGCTGTCCTCCTGGCAGCGCCTGCGACATGTCGTCCTTCCGCAGGCGCTTCGCATCATCATTCCGCCAATGACCAGTTGGCACGTCAATACGATCAAGAACTCCTCGCTCGCCGTCGCCATCGGCTTTCCCGAGCTCGTCTCGGTGGTCGACACGATCATCAATCAGACCGGCCAGGCGATCGAGGGGGTCGCGATCATCGTCGCAACCTTCCTCGCCCTCTCCCTGCTGCTGTCCGCCGCGCTCAACCTCTATGGCGCGCGCCGGCCGTGGGCGCCGGGCACAGCCAGCGTCGCCGGACGCGCGCCGCCGCGGGCCGAAACTCCGGATTTGACCTCCGTCCCGGCGTTCGTCGCCTGGGCGCGGCGGAGCCTCTTCGGCACCTGGCCCCAAGTGCTGGCAACGGTGGTTCTCCTGGCGGCGCTCGGAACTGCCCTCTCGTCGCTGGTCAACTGGGCGATCCTCGACAGCACGTTCGTGGGCGGCGCCGAGCGTTGCCGGCAGCGCGACGGCGCGTGCTGGCTGTTCATCGGGGAAACGCATCGCCTGATCCTGTTCGGCACCTATCCGCAGGCGGAGCAGTGGCGGCCGGCGCTCGTCTGCCTGCTCTTTCCGGCCGCGCTCGCGGCGTCCTTCGTCAAGGTCCTCTGGTCGCGCGCCCTCCTCTTCATCTGGCTCGGCGTGCTGGTCCTCTCGCTGATCCTGATGAGCGGGGGTCTTCCCGGTCTGGCCGTTGTCCCCCCCGACAAATGGAGCGGCCTTCCGGTCACGTTCCTGCTCGCCACGATTGCGGTCGTCGGCGCCTTCCCGCTGGCCGTGCTGCTGGCATTGGGGCGCCAGTCGCACCTGCCGTTGCCGCGCGCGCTCTGCATCGGCTTCATCGAAGTCATGCGCGGCGTGCCCCTGATCGGGGTGCTGTTCATGGCGGCGGTCATGTTTCCGCTGTTCGTGCCGGACTGGCTCAACATCGACAGCTTCATGCGTGTCCAGATCGCGCTCGTGCTGTT
Source organism: Sphingosinicella sp. LHD-64 (assembly GCF_031157375.1). Lineage (GTDB taxonomy): Bacteria > Pseudomonadota > Alphaproteobacteria > Sphingomonadales > Sphingomonadaceae > Allosphingosinicella. The sequence continues at coordinate 146,192 of NZ_JAVIFV010000004.1, read as the reverse complement.
CACGGCCGCCTATATGGCGGAGGCGGTGCGCGGCGGGTTGCTCGCTGTCCCGCCGGGCCAGAACGAGGCCGCCGCGGCGCTCGGCCTCACGCGCTGGCAGAGCCTGCGGCACGTGCGGCTCCCGCAGGCGCTCAAGGCCAGCATTCCAGGCATCGTCAGCACCGCGATCAGCGAGGTCAAGAACACGACGCTCGTGCTGATCGTCGGCATCTACGACCTGCTGCAGACCACCCGAATGGCGTTCGTGGAGGTCCAATGGCGCCCTTATTATGTCGAAGCCTACACCTTCACCGGTGCCATTTTCTTTGCGCTGTGCCTCGCGCTGTCGCGCCTCAGCCTGCGGGTCGAGCGCCATTTCGGGCGCGGCCAGAACACATGACTGCAATCCACCCCAAGAGGATCTGACGAATGAATGACCATCGTTCCCGCGTAACCGGCCCCGGACAGGATGAGGACGCCTTGTCGGCAAGGACGAGGCTCATCCATTCCGGTTCGTCCTCGGCCAAGGCGGCGGGGCTTCTCAATCCCCCGGTGCATCGCGCCTCGACGATCGTCTATGAAACCGTCGAAGACTATATCGGACGGCACAGCCGCCTTTATGACGGCGTCATCTACGGGCTCTACGGGACGGAGACCGCATTCGCCTTGGCCGGAGCGATCACCGAGCTCGAGCGGGGATACGACACCGTCGTCACGTCATCGGGGACGGCCGCGATCTCGCTCAGCTTCTCGGCGTTCCTCAAGGCCGGCGATCACGCCCTGATCATCGATACCGTGTACCGCTCGACTCGCCGGTTTTGCGACGAGGTGCTGGCCGGCTACGGCATCGAGATTTCCTATTTCGAGCCGGAGATCGGCGGCGGCATCGCCGACCTTATCCGTCCGAATACGCGCGTCATCTTCCTCGAGTCGCCGGGGTCTCTCACCTTCGAGATGGCGGATATCCCGGCGATCACCGCGGTCGCGCGGGCGAACGGCATCGTCACCATGCTCGACAACACCTGGGCGACGCCACTCTTCTTTCGGCCGATCGAGCACGGCGTGGACGTCTCGATCTCCGCGGCGACCAAATATCTGTCGGGCCATTCCGACGTCATGCTGGGCACGATGGCGGCGTCCAATGAAGAGGTGTTCAAGAAGCTCAAGGACGCGGCCGCGCGGTGGGGCAATTGCGTCAGCGCCGACGATTGCTATCTCGTCCACCGAGGTCTGCGCACGCTGGACGTCCGCCTCGAACGCCATCAGCAAAATGCGATGACCCTGATCGAATGGTTTCAGGAGCAGCCCGAAGTTGACCACATCCTTTATCCCGCCCTTCCCTCCGATCCCGGTCATGCGATCTGGAAACGGGATTTCGACGGTGCCTCGGGCCTGTTCGGCGTGCTGCTGGACGGGATGTCCGGGCCGGAAAGCTCGGCCTTCTTCAACCACCTGTCTCACTTCAAGCTGGGCGCGAGCTGGGGTGGGTTCGAAAGCCTCATGGTCCCGGCCTGGCCGGCGCCGGTGCGCAGTTGCATCCCGGTCCCCGAAGGGGCGCTGATCCGGGTTCATGCCGGGCTGGAGGCGACCGAGGATCTCGTCGCCGATCTCGAGGCCGCATTCGGCCGCCTGCGCCACGGCCGCGACGCGCGCGCCGGACATGGTGGGGGTTGAGATGGGCCCGCAGCCTCACCCATGCGCGATCGAATTTGCCGGCGTCAGCAAATGGTATGGCGCCTATCAGGCGCTGCATGACATCAATTTGACGATCGCGCCAAGCGAACGGGTGGTCATTTGCGGGCCTTCCGGGTCGGGCAAGTCGACGCTGATCCGCTGCGTCAACCAATTGGAGTCGGTCGACCAGGGAAGCGTGCGGATCAATGGCGTCTCGGTCGCCGGCGGCGCGGCCGGCGCCGCCGCCGCGCGCCGCGAGACGGGCATGGTCTTCCAGCATTTCAACCTCTTTCCCCACATGACCATTCTCGAAAACTGCACGCTGGCGCCGCGACTGGTGCGCAAGGAGCCGCGCGCCCAGGCCGAGGCGCGGGCGGCGAGCTATCTGGAACGGGTGCGGATCGCCGATCAGGCGGACAAATATCCGGGCCAGCTTTCCGGAGGCCAGCAGCAGCGCGCCGCCATCGCGCGCGCGCTCAGCATGGAGCCGACGATCCTGCTGTTCGACGAGCCGACGTCCGCGCTCGATCCGGAGATGATCAAGGAAGTGCTCGACGTCATGGCGGGCCTCGCCGGCGAGGGACGGACGATGCTGTGCGTGACCCACGAAATGGGCTTTGCACGCGAGGCGGCGGACCGGATCTTGTTCATGGACGCGGGCCGGATCGTCGAGGACCGCGCGCCCGCCGACTTCTTCGCAGATCCGCACCACCCGCGCGCAAAGGCCTTTTTGGGCCAGATCCTGCACTGACCGATGACGTCATGGCGGAAGCCCGGGCCTGTCGAACGACCGGCGAGGCGATCCCGTCGCGGCGTACGATCCGCCCGCCGGCCGGAGCAGGCCCTACGCGTCCTGCCCTTCGAGGCGCTCGATGATCGGGCAGTCGGGCCGGTCGTCGCCATGGCAGGTCGCGGCGAGATGCTCGAGCGACCGCCGCATCTCGTCGAGCTCGCGCGCCTTTCGATCGAGTTCGGCGGCGCGGGCGAGCGCCAGCGCCCTCACGTCGGCGCTCGACCGGCTGCGATCCTGCCAAAGCGCCACCAGCTGCCGGATCTCCTCGATCGGAAAGCCGAGATCGCGGGCGCGCCGGATGAAGCGCAATGTATGAATGTCCTGCACGTCATAGTCGCGATAGCCGGACTCCCGCCGTGCCGCCTTGGGGATGAGACCCAGGCCCTCATAGTGACGGATCATCCGCTGGCTGACGCCGGAGCGCTTCGAGGCCTCACCGATCTTCATTGTCCCGATCCTCCTCACGAAGCGCTGGGGCGCCAGCGGCGGAGCGTCAGCGCATTGGCAATGACGCTGAGGCTGGACAGCGCCATGGCGCCGCCGGCGATGACCGGGCTGAGGAAACCGAGCGCCGCGAGCGGGATGCCGATGATATTGTAGATGAACGCCCAGAACAGCCCCTGCCTTATCTTGGCATAGGTCCGCCGCGAGATGTCGATCGCGTCCGCCACCAGGCGCGGGTCGCCGCGCATCAGGGTGATTCCGGCGGCATGCATGGCGACATCGGTCCCGGTCGACATGGCGATGCCGACATCGGCGGCGGCGAGCGCCGGCGCGTCGTTGACGCCGTCGCCCACCATCGCGACGGTCGCCGCGTCGCCCCTGAGCTTCGCCACGGCGTCGGCCTTCCCTTCCGGCAGCACGTTGGCGATCACCTCGTCGATGCCGAGTTGGCGCGCGGCGGCCATCGCGCTGCCGCGATTGTCCCCGGTGATCATCACGCTGCGGATGCCCTGGGCATGCAGCGTCGCGACCGCCTCGCGCGCCGAGGCCTTGGTCGCATCGCCGAAGGCAAGCAGCCCCAGCACCTGCCTCGTCGGCGCGGTTTCGGCCAGCCACGAGACCGACCGTCCCTCCTCTTCGAACGGCCCGGCGCGCGGCGCGACGGGCGCGAGGTCGATGCCTTCCTCGCCCAGCAGCCGGGCGTTGCCGAGGATGATCCTCCGGCTGCCGACCTGGCCGGCGATGCCCCGCCCGGGCAGGGCGCGGATGAAGCGCGTGTCGCGCGGTCGAATGCCCTGCTCCGCTGCGGCAGACATGACCGCGCGCGCCAGCGGATGCTCGCTGCCCTGCTGCAGGCTGGCGGCGAGTTCCAGGAGCTCAGGCTCGCCGGCATCGGTCAGCGCGACCGCGGCAACCAGCGAGGGCTTGCCCTCGGTCAGCGTGCCGGTCTTGTCGAAGGCCACGGTGTCGATCCGGTGGGCAGTCTCGAGCGCCTCGGCGTCCTTGATCAGCACGCCGGCACGGGCGGCAACGCCGGTCCCCGCCATGATCGCCGTCGGCGTGGCAAGGCCGAGCGCGCACGGGCAGGCGATGACCAGGACGGCCACGGCGTTGAGAATGGCGACTTCGACGCCGGCGCCCGCAGCGAGCCAGCCGGCGAAGGTCAGCGCCGCCACCCCAAGCACGATCGGCACGAACACGGCGCTCACCTTGTCGACGAGCCGCTGGATCGGCGCCTTGGCGCCCTGGGCGCTTTCGACCAGACGGACGATGCGCGCGAGCGTCGTCTCGGCGCCGATCGCGGTGGTCTCGATCTCGATCAGGCCTTCGCCGTTGATCGAGCCCCCGGTCACCTTGTCGCCCTCGACCTTGGCGACGGGCAGGCTTTCGCCGGTGAGCATGGATTCATCGACGCTGGTCAGTCCCTGGGCGAGACGGCCGTCGACAGGGATGCGCTCGCCCGGGCGGACACGGACGACGTCGCCGACCCGAACCTGCTCGACCGACATCTCGACCTCGGCGCCGCCGGGTTCGACGACCCGCGCCGTGTCGGGCCGGAGCGCCATCAGCGCGCGGATCGCGGCGCCGGTCTGCCGCTTGGCCCGCCCTTCGAGCCATTTGCCGAGCAGCACGAGGGTGATGACCACCGCCGCCGCTTCGAAATAATAATGCGGGGCGCCGGCGCCGTGGCTCATTGGCGGGACCAGGAGCTGATACAGGCTGAGGCCGAAGGCGGCGCTGGTGCCGATCGCGACGAGCAGGTCCATGTTGCCGGCCCGCGCACGCAGGGCCTTCCAGCCGGCGCGATAGAAACGCGCACCGAACCAGAACTGCACCGGCGTCGCGAGCAACAGCTGCAGCCAGCCGGGCAGCGCAAAGGCGATTCCGAACGGTTCAAGCAGCATCGGCACGACGAGCGGCAGCGACAGCGCCGCCGCGACAATCACATGGCGCAGCTCCTTCTCGCTCGCCTTGGCATAGCGGGCCTCGTCGGCTTCGAGCTGGTTCGGCTGCGGCGCGGCGCGGACCGTCGCCTGGTACCCGGCGCCGGCGACCGCCTCGATGAGCGAAGCGCGGCTCACGCCCGACGGCGCCTCTACGCGCGCGGTCTCGGTCGCGAGGTTGACCTGCGCGTCGAGGACGCCCGGCACGGACCGCAGCGCCTTTTCGACCCGGCCGATGCACGAGGCGCAGGTCATGCCCTCGATCGAAAGGTCGACCGCTTCCGATTTCGGCGTGTAGCCCGCCTTGCGGACGGCTTCGGCCACCGCTGCGGTCTGCGCTCGGCCTTCCTCGAACGTGACCTTTGCACGCTCGGTGGCGAGATTGACCGAGACGTCGGCAACGCCCGGCACCTGGCGGATCGCATTTTCGATTCGACCCACGCAGGAGGCGCAGCTCATGCCCTCGATGGGCAGGATGAGCGTGTCGCCTTCTTCGGGTCGGCGCAGCACTTGCGCGTCCATGGCTCGTCTCCTCGTAACCAGAGTCGACGCCTCATATGGAGTCTGACATGATGTCAGGGTCAAGGGGCGGCGAAATTCTCGCCCACCTCTTGACCTTGTCACGGTGTGAAGCCCGACCTCCGCGATTCCCGACAGTCCGAATTGGAGGAATGACATGGTGGTACTGACCGTTCGCGGCATGAATTGCGGCCCCTGCGCCAAGGCCGTCACCGAGGCGGTGCGAAGCGTCGATCCGGACGCGGAGGTGAAGGTCGATCTTGGAACCAAATTGGTGGCAATCGATTCCGTTGGGAATCTTGACCGCATCAAGGCCGCGATCGACGAGGCTGGCTACAAGGTCGACCCCGAGATGGTCTGAGCGGCGGTGAGGCGCGGGCGGCCGAGCGCCGCGAGCACGCTCCAGGCGGAGACGAATGATGGATCACGACCATTCAGCCCCTCAGCATGTTCATCACGACGAAGCCCGCGCTCAGGCGCATGCGCACGACACTTCGCTCAACCGGCTCGCCTTTACCGCCACCGCGCATTGCCTCTCGGGATGCGCGACCGGCGAAGTCCTCGGCCTGGTGATCGGCACGGCGCTCGGGCTGGCGATGGGCGCGACGATCGCCCTCGCCGTCGTGCTGGCGTTCCTGTTCGGCTACGCCTTCACGATGATTCCGCTGCTCAAGGCCGGCCTTGCCTTTGGAGCGGTGCTCAAGCTCGCGCTTGCCGCCGACACGATCTCGATCGCGATCATGGAGACCGTGGACAATGGGATCATGCTCGTCATTCCGGGCGCGATGGATGCCGGCCTCGCGAGCCCATTGTTCTGGGGAAGCCTGGTGGTCGCCCTGCTGATCGCGGGTGCCGCCGCGTTTCCGATCAACCGCTGGCTGATCTCGCGCGGCAAAGGCCATGCAGTGGTGCACCAGCATCACGCGCATTGAGGACATAGCGACGCTGGTCGAGCCCATGTGCGGCCCTCGGGCGAGGACGTCGTGTTCCCTGAGTCGCGCAGGATTGTCGCAGCTTCGTACCGCGCGCCCGCACTGATCCTGGTCGCGCCTGCAACGCGACACGGCAGGTCTGCCTGATCGCAAGCCTTGTTAGGTCGGCGCTGGACTCTTGTGTCTCAAATCGATCGTTGGGAAAATAGCGCGCAAAATTGTCGTTTCACGTCGGAATCGAGGGCTCGCGGCATGTCGAGAATATTCTCGCGGCAGGAATTCTACGACTTGGTGTGGTCAAAGCCCATGACGCACCTCGCGAAAGAGTTCGCGCTCTCTGACGTGGCGCTCCACAAGGTTTGCCGGAAGCATGACATCCCGAAGCCACCGGTCGGCTGGTGGGCCAAGAAGACGGCGGGCCGTAAAGTCCGCCAGACGGCATTGCCCAAAGCCAGGGAGGGAATCTCCGAGAAGATCGTCATTGCCGGTGCCGAGCTGCTGCGGGAACCGGAAGCACTGGCCAAGGTGAGGGAACGGGCGCGCGTGCTTGCCTCGGCGGGGGCCGAAAAAGATACGCCAACTCACCCGCTCGTTGCGCGAACGATCGCTCTCTTGCGGAAAAGGAAAGCTGCACCGAACGGGCTGATAGCCCTGAACGAACCCGGCCTCGTCAAGTGCGAGGTCGCGCCGACATCCGTCGACCGCTTGGAGGCCATCCTGAATGCGGTTGTCGCCGCATGTGCGCTTCAGGGCTTTCGCCTCGTTGCGGATTCCGGAGCTGCGAAATTCCAAAGCGATATCGAAAATGTCGGCTTTTCGGTGGCCGAGACAGTCCGACGGATCAAGCACGAGCTCAGCGCGAGCGAGCAGGCCGAGGAAGAGAAATGGCACCGCAAGATCGCGCGCCGCCACTTTGCGAACGAATGGGACACCTTGTTCGTCCCTCGGCCTCGCTTCCCGGACTGGGATTACCTGCCGACGGGCCAGTTCTCGTTTGAACTCCAAAATTTCTACGTGCCGAGAGGACCGTCGCCGCGCCGCGCATTTCGCGACGCCAAGATCCAGCGTCTCGAGAATATGGCGGACGACATCGCGGTCGGCCTGGCCGTGCTTGCCGCCGCGAAGACCGAGCAGCGGTTGCTGCGCGAGGCGCAGCAGCAGCGACGGAAAGAGGAGGAGGAGCGGCGCGAGCTGTTGCGACGGACGAGGCATGTCGAGGAGCGACGCGACGCCGCATTGCAGGAAATCTTGCGCGAACTCGAACAGGTCGAAAGGCTGCGTCAGTTCGTAGGCAATTTGCAAAGTCAGGGCGCGGTCGACGATGGACGCCTGTCGGAGTTTCTCCGGTGGTCGGTTGAACGCCTTGCGGCCCGCGAAGCCAAGCTAACGGCCGAGGGCCTGGAAACCCGCTTCCGCGAGGGGCGTCTGTTTGGCGACGATGATGATCACGATTTCTCGCCATCGCACCAGTGAGGGCTCAGGACCGCGGCCAGCCGTCGATCCGCAGGGGGCCGGCCCCCGTCCTAAGCAGCCCACCTCGCCGGCCTGTCAGGAATGACCGGATCGACTCGTGCCCCGAGTCGTTCGACGAGAAGGCGCTCGCCATCGGCAATCAGCCGCTCAAGGAAATTCCCCCACGCGTCGAAAGCGGCCTTCTTCTCCGGCAGGTACTGGTAGAGATTGTAGACGCCGCGAATGCCGCTGGTCTCGCCGCTGATGTGGTTGAGACATTTCTCGGTCACTTCGATCGGGATGCCCAGCGCCTGCATCTGCGTCGTGCCCGAGCGGCGGATATCATGAATCACCCAGTGCCTCAGGACCACCGGATGAGGGCGTTCACCAGCCGCGATTGCGCGCAGATCCGCCAAGTGCTGCAGGGTCTGCCGCATATGTTCATCGATCTTCGTCTTCCATTTGCTGAAGCCGCTGATCGGCGTCTCCCCGGTAGTGCTGAAAACGAGGCCTACCTGCCGCCACCCGAGCTGGTCGAATTCGATCCTCGCGAGCGCGTTGAGCGGGATGATATGCTCCACGCCGTTCTTGGCGCGTTCGCCCTCCAGATGCCACTGCGCGGCGCCGCGGTTAAGCTCCTCCCAAGGCAGCCCGGCTACTTCATTGCGCCGCTGAAGCGTGCAGATCAGCAAGCGGACGAAATGGCTGTAGGGTACCGGAACTTCGAACGTGGCCCACCACAGGGCGAGGATCTCGTCCGGTGAGAGCACACGCTTTCTTGCCTTTGGCGCCGGCGGCGCCTTGAGCCCATGCATTGGGGAGATGGCAAGATCGTCGCGATCGACCGCCCAGTTGAACAGCAACCGAAGCACGGCATGGAGATTACGGGCTGTGCCGCGCTGCGCGCGGACAGGATCGAGAATTGTTGCGATATCGGCTTTGCGCACCTTGGGCAGCGGCCGCGCCTTGAGGTGTGGCACGGCGTAGAGTTCGAGCCGCCGTTTTGCCAGTTCCCACGAACTCGGCCATGCAAGCTTGAGATGGTTCTCAACGAAGAACGTGACATAATCGTCGAAGCGCATCGTCTTGGCGACGCGCGCCTCCTCTCGCTTCGCATCGATAGGGTCGATCCCCTGCCGGATCCCGACGAGAATGTTGGTCGCTTCACGCCGCGCGAGCTCGGCCGTCCAGGGATTGCCGTGCCGGCCGATAGTGACGCGGCGCGCGGGATGACCTGCCAGCCTGTACTGGACAACATAGCTGCGTATGCCCTTGGGCGTCACACGAATGCCGAAGCCGGCCAGCTTGTCATCCCAATAGAAGGTGTCTCTTTCTGGATCGCGCTCGGCGGATTCAACGGCTGTTTTGGTGATCCTAGTCGACGTCACGCCACTCTCCCACGTAATCGCCACGTAATCATTTGAGTCGAAATCAGGGGCATTTGGGCGAATATAGCGGAAAATCCACTTGACGTGAAGTTATTGATTTGAGAATGTTATTGAAACTACTCGAACCTACATGAACATTAACGTTTTTTTCTTCTAAGCTTGGGGTCGCAGGTTCGAATCCTGCCGGGCGCGCCATTAAACTACTGTTTTAATTTGTGTTTTTCTCCATTGATTTAGGCGGGGGAATTCTCAGTGTAATCTCTAGAAGCTCTGTCTTACTCCGAGCGACACTGATGTTTCCTCAAACCATTGTAATTATTTGTGAAATCTAGATCGGCCCCAAGCTTAGAGACCTTGGGCCAAATCTAGGCTCTCCTCAAGGCGCCTTTGGCCGGAAGCAGTCTGTCTGCTTCTGGTTCAAAACTCGCGAAAGCCGCCATTTTGGGGCCGGCAGCAAACGTCCGAGACTAGTTTCGCCGGGCTTTGCAGGAAATGCGCGATCGCGACAAAGCGGGCGCGGCCATGCGCCGGATGTCATTGGCGACGCGCGGAGGATCGAACCGCTTGGGCGCGGTGTGGCGTTTTGAGAACGTCTCCGTCTCCAGACGTGAGTGGAGGCAGATTCGTTGCGTGAACCTGACATTTGCGGTGCAAAGGCACAGTCCGCACATGTTGCTGGACAGGCCCGGCGATGCTAGTTTTCTTCGACGCCGCTCCCGACCCTGGATCATCAAGGATTCGTCTCATTCATCGCAAGGTGGAACCAGCGGATGGGGGTCTGAAGGCGCTGTTCTTCGAGAACCGTCCGATCCTGCTGCGGTTTCTTGCCGCGCGGCGGGCGACGCCGGATGAAGCGGAGGACGTGCTTCAGGACCTGTTCGTGAGGCTCGAGACGCATGCGGTCGGCCCGGTCGCACAACCCATTCCCTATCTCTGCCGGATGGCAGACAATTTGCTGGTCGACCACCGTCGTTCGGCCGCGGCCCGCACGGTCCGGGAAGAGGCCTGGGTCGATACGCAGTTCGGATCGGAGGTGGATGACAGCCCCTCGCCGGAGCGGCATCTGATCGGTCGCGAGGCGCTGGCGGCGATGACCCGCGCGCTGGCGGAGCTGCCGGAGCGCACGATCCATATCTTCCGGCGCTATCGAATTGAAGGCGCGCCGCAGCGCCAGATCGCTGACGAGCTCGAGATCAGCGTCAGCGCGGTCGAGAAGCATCTGCACAAAGCCTATCAGGCGGTCGTCGCGGCCCAGTCCAGCCTGGATGCGGAGACTCCGCATCTGCTCCGTTCTCAAGCGAGAGGGGGCGACAATGACTGAGCAGAAGCTGCTGGCGATCCGGGAAGAGGCAATTGCCTGGCATCTGCGCCTGAAAGAAGGCAGCGCCGAGGATTGGGACGCATTCATGGCCTGGCTGGAGGCCGATCCGGCCCGGTCGGAGGCCTATGACCAGGTGAAGTTCGCCGACGCCGCGATCACGCCCCAGATGGTCCCGGCCGCCACCGCCCCGCTCGCCGCCAATGATGCGACCGAACCCACTGAGGAACCGAGGCGCGGCCTGCGACGCTGGGCGACTGCGCTTGCGACCATCGCCGCCATTTTTCTGATCGGCTCCATCGCCATCCCGTTGTTCACGCAAGGTGCGAACAGATATGAGGTCGTGACCCGCCCTGGCGAGCAGCGCACGATCGCGATCGGCGACGGCGACACGGCCGTGCTCAATGGCGGTACGCGCCTGATCCTCGATCGGAACGATCCGCGTTCGGCGGAGATCGCGGCGGGCGAGGCCACGTTCGTCATCCGCCACGACGAGGCCCGTCCCTTCGTCGTCACCGCCGGCAGCCACCGCGTCGTCGATGTCGGCACCGCCTTCAACATCGCGCGCGACGACCGGCGCTTTGCCGTCGAGGTGATCGAGGGCGCGGTGTCCTATGAACGGGCCGGCACCGCCGTCGCCCTCGCGGCCGGCCAGACGCTGGAGACCGGCGACGATCCGGGCGCACGCGTCCGGACCGGCCGGCGAACGCCCGCCGAGATGGCGGGCTGGCGGCGCGGACGCCTCAGTTACAGCGCCGCGCCGCTCGAGCAGGTGGCGCGCGATCTGTCGCGCACGCTCGGTACGCGGGTGATGGTCGATCCCGCGGTCGCCGCGCTGCCGTTCACCGGCTCGCTCCGCGTCGATCGCGGCGCCCGGGAGAGTGTCGACACGCTGGCCGCGACGCTGGACCTCAGGGCGCGGCGCACCGGCGACGGGTGGCGGATCGAGCCGGGCCCCGGTGCGCCGCGCTGACCTGCTTCTAGCCCCCATCCTCTTTTGCGCCGCAGCCACGCCAGTGGCGGCGCAGGAGACCGTGCAGGTCAACCTTCCCGGCGGACGCCTCAGCGACGCGCTCATCGCCCTTGCCGAACAAACAGGGGCGAGCATCGGCACGAGCGACACCGGCCTTGCCGCGATCCGAACGTCGCCGCTGCGCGGCCGCATGACGCTGCGTGCCGCGCTCGACCGGTTGCTGGCCGGGACCGGCTATCGCTACGGTTTCGCCGGCCCCCGCATCGTCCGCATCACGCGCGCGCCCCGTCCAGCCCGCGCGGCGCGGCGCCGCCCGCCCCCGTCTGCGATCCCCTTACCCGCCCTGCCGCCGCCATCTCCCCCGGAGCCGGACATCGTGATCACCGCCAGCAAGAGGGGGATCGCGCTCGACCGCTTCGGCGGGACCGCTCATGCCGTCGATCTCGACGAGGGGAACGCCGGCCGCTTCGGCGCGCGCGGCACCGACGCGATCCTCGAGCGGTTGCCGATGCTCGCCTCGACCAGCCTCGGTCCCGGGCGCGACAAGATCTATATCCGTGGTCTTGCGGACAGCAGCTTCAATGGTCCCAGCCAGTCGATCGTCGGCCAGTATCTCGGCGAGGCGCGGCTCATCTTCAATGCCCCCGATCCCAACATCAACCTCTACGATATGAACCGGGTCGAGGTGCTCGAAGGGCCGCAGGACACGCTCTACGGCTCGGGCTCGCTCGGCGGTATCCTGCGTCTCATCCCCAACGCACCCGATCCGTCGGGCCATGCCGCTTCGGCCGCAACCGGGCTTCTCGTCACACAGGGTGGCGGCTGGGGAAATGACCTGGCGGCCATGGTCAATGTGCCGCTGGCCCGCGACCGGATCGGGCTGCGCCTGGTCGGCTACGGATCGAACGATGCCGGCTATATCGACGATCTCCAGCGCAGCCTTCGCGACGTCAACCGGACGCGCACCTATGGCGGCCGGGCCCGCTTGCTCTGGGAGGCCGGGGACGCTTGGCGGATCGAGGTCGGTGCCCTCGCCCAGACGATTGTCGGGCGCGACGGCCAATATGCGTTGCGCGATGCACCGCCGCTGACGCGGTGGACCAATTTCGCGCAGCCCTACAACAACGACTATACGATGGGCGAACTTACGGTCCGCAAGCGGTGGAACCGGACCGAGCTCATCTCGGCCATCGGCTTCGTCAATCACAGCCTCGAGAACCGGTTCGACGCGACCGGCTTTCCGGGCACGACGGGGCCGCAAGTCTATGACGAGACGGTCGGCATCACGCTCGTGTCGAACGAGACTCGATTGTCGCGGCCCGATCGGGACGGCCTCGGCTGGTTGATCGGATGGAGCCTCCTTCTCAGCGAGAACCGCATCTCACGCGATCTCGGTCCGCCAGGGGCGCAGGTCGCCATCACCGGTATACGCAACGAGACCGGGGAGGCCGCCCTGTTCGGCCAATATGGCCTTCGCCTGACCTCTCGATTGAACCTCACGCTCGGCGGGCGCCTCACCTTCGCCTCGTTGACCGGCGCGCCGATCGACGATCCGGATGATGAAGGGGAGGCCAGCCGGATGGACGTCTGGGCCGCCCCGATGGGAGAAATGACCTGGCGAGCGGGGCCGCGGCTCACCGTCTATGCACGCTATCAAGAGGGCTTCCGCGCCGGCGGGCTCGCCTTGTCGCCAACCGGCGCGCCGTCCGCGGCGCAGCGTTTCCTCTCCGACAATCTCGGGTCGTTCGATATCGGCCTGCGCTACGGCCGGCGCGGGGTCGACCGGTTTTCGCTCGCCGCTGCGGCCTCCTATGCGACCTGGAAGAACATCCAGGCCGACCTCGTCGATGCGAGCGGCCTGCTCTATACGACCAATATCGGCAACGGCAGCATCCTCAGTCTGGAACTGGATCTCACGTGGCGCGTGACGCCGTCGCTCAGCCTGGAAATGGCCGGGTTCCTCAACGACAGCGAGCTGTCCGCGCCGGCGGGCGAGGCGATCGATGACGACGACAGCCCCGATCTTCCCAATATCGCCCGTGCCGGCGCCCGCGTCGCCGCGCGCTATCGGACGCAGCTCACGTCCACAGCCTCGCTCACCATCGACGGCTCGGCGCGCTATGTCGGCCGCTCCCGCCTCGTTGCTGTCGGTCCGGCCGATTTCAACCAGGGCGGCTTCGTCAACGGCCGGATCGGCGCGCGGATCGATTTCGGCGGGGTCGGGATGACGCTCGACGTCGACAATGTCGGGGACGTGCGCGGGAACCGCTTCTCCTTCGGCAACCCTTTCACCCTGGCCCAGGGCAACCAGATCACGCCGCTGCGGCCCCGCACTTTCAGGATCGGCCTCGATGTCCGCTACTGAGCCGGCCAAACGACTGCTGGCCTCGATCCATGATGTGGGCCCACGCTTCGAAGCCGAGGTCGACATGCTCGCCGAACGGTTCGAGCGCCGGCTCGGCGGTCCGCATTTCGCGATGCTGGTCGTTCCCGATCACTGGAACGCGGCGCCGCTTAAGCGCGACGGCGCCTTCAAGGCGCGGCTGCGCGGTTGGGCCGATCGGGGCGTGGAGATGTTCCTCCACGGCTGGAGCCACCGCGACGACCAGCATCATGAGAGCGCCCTTGCCGTCTTCAAGGCCAAGCGCATGACCGCCGGCGAGGGCGAGTTCCTGGGCCTCGACCGCGCCGAGGCCGCCCGGCGCATGCGGGACGGCCGCGCGCTGGTCGAGGACGCGATCGGCCGCCCGGTCGCGGGCTTCATCGCCCCCGCCTGGCTTTATGGCGAGGGCGCCATGCGGGCGCTCGCCGATGAGGGCTTCGCGCTGGCCGAGGACCATATGAAGGTCTGGCGGCCCGCAAACGGCGAGGTGCTGGCACGTGGGCCGGTCGTCACCTGGGCCAGCCGCAGCCCTGCGCGCAAGGCAAGCTCGTTCGCTTTTGCCGCGCTCGCCAGGCGCGCGCTTCGGCCGCTGCCGGTCGTCCGGCTGGCGGTGCATCCCGGCGACACGAGGTCGCCGGCCCTGCTGGCCGATATCGACCGGACGCTCGCGGCCTTCCTCACCGGCCGGGCGCCTGGCCGTTATGGCGACCTGATGGGGAACTGAGCGGACGGCTCCGTCTCGGATTGAACGTCCGAACGGAGCCCAAGATTGCCGCCGCCGCTGCGCATCCTCGTCTGCCTTCACAGCTTCGAGCCCGGCGGCGTCGAGCGGGTCGCATTGCGCCTCTGCAAGTCCTGGCAGGCGGCCGGCGCCGACGTGACCGTGCTTCTCGGGCGGCCCGACGGTGCGATGCGCGATGAGGCGCCGGCGCTGAACTATGACCGCCATTCGTCCGGCCCCATCTCGACTGCCCGTTTCGAAACGCTCTGGATGATCGTCTGCGCCTGGCGCCGGATCCGCGCGGTCCGCCCGGATGTGATCTTCTGCGCGGGCAACAGCTATACGGTGGTCGCGGTGGCGCTGCGCCTGCTGTTGGGGCGCGTCTGCCCACCGGTCGTGGCCAAGGTCAGCAACGACCTCGGCCGACCCGACATGAACGCCCTCGCCCGTCACGCCTACCGGCGCTGGCTCAAGGTCCAGGGCCGGCTGATCCCCCATTGGGTGGCGATGGCGGAATCGATGCGCGAGAGTATTGCGGACGCGCTCGCCATTGCGCCCGCGCGGGTCACCGTCATCGACAATCCCGTGCTCGACGAAGCGGCCGCCCGGCGCCTCGCCGACACACGCGACCGGGCCGTCCGCGACGGCACGAAGGGCCGCCTGTTCCTTTCCGTCGGCCGCCTCGCGCCGCAGAAACGGTTCGATCTTCTCCTTGCCGCCTTCGCGCGCGCCAGCGGCCCCGACGACCGGCTGGTCATTCTGGGCGAAGGGCCCTGCCGGCGCGCCCTCGAGACGCTGGCGCACCGCCTCGGCATCGCCGCGCGCCTGGCGCTGCCGGGGCACAGCGGCGACCCGGCGATCTGGTTCGCGCGCGCCGACATGTTCGTCCTCTCGTCCGACTATGAAGGCATGCCCGGCGTCGTCGTCGAGGCGATGGCGGCGGGTGTCTCCATCGTCGCAATGCGCAGCAGCGCCGGCATGGACGAGCTGCTCGGCCACGGCCGCTTCGGCCGGCTCGTCGCACGCGGCGACGTCGATGCCCTTGCAGCCGCGATGGCGGCACCGGGTGGGGCGCCAGACGTCGGCGCCCTTCGCGCCCACGCCCGCCGGTTCCGCGTCGAGCGGGCGGCGCCCGCCTATCTCCACCTCCTGCGACGAGCCGCGGATGCGGACCCGGCGGCGGCGATGTGGGGAAATCCCGAAGGCACTCCGTCTACGGGTATGAGCACCTCCGGAGCCCCCCGTGTATCGGACTGACGCCGCGGCAAGCGAGCTGGCCGGAGGCACATATCGGGCGCCCGATCCGGCGCGGCCCGATCCCGCGCCGCTCGACGCGTCGCGGCAGGGCTGGCTGCATTGGCTCGGGCTCGCGATTTCCGGCGCGGTTCTCGCCGCCATCCTCGTTCAGCTGCGCGACATCCGGCCGGCCGAGCTGGTCGCGCTCCTGCCGGCTTCGGCCGTCTTCTGGCTCACCTTCACCGCTTACTATTTCGTCCAGGTCGT
Organism: Sphingosinicella sp. LHD-64; assembly: GCF_031157375.1. Taxonomy (GTDB): domain Bacteria; phylum Pseudomonadota; class Alphaproteobacteria; order Sphingomonadales; family Sphingomonadaceae; genus Allosphingosinicella. The sequence continues at coordinate 130,170 of NZ_JAVIFV010000004.1, read as the reverse complement.
CAGCGAATGGGCGATCTACCGGCGCCTCTGGAAAATCTCCGCTTCGGGGCTCGTCGCACTCACCCGCAAATATATCGGGAACGAGATTCTCTTCGGATATATCGGCGAGGTCTATTTCTACACCTGGGCGCGCAAGCGATCGCGGATGACCGGGGCGCCGTTCGGCGCGATCAAGGACGTCACCATCCTGTCGGCGGTCGTCGGCAATGTCGCCACTCTGGTCCTGATGGCCATCGCCTTCCCGCTCCTGGGGGAGTTGCAGTTCGGCCTGGGGGGCAGGGCTTTCTATCTTTCCACTTTCGTGCTGGTCGCGACCTCGCTCGCCGCCTTGCTCTTCCGGCGTCGGCTGTTCAGCCTTCCCGCCGCCGACCTGCGCTTCGTGATCGGCGCGCATGCCGCGCGAATCGTCGTCAAGACGGCGCTGGCCGCGCTGATGTGGCACCTCGTCCTTCCGCAGGTGCCGATCGGCTGGTGGCTCATCCTCGCCGCGCTCCGCCTGCTGCTCTCGCGCCTGCCCTTCCTGCCGAACAAGGACCTCGCCTTCGTCGCCTTGGCGGTGGTCGCGATCGGCCATGACAGCCAGATCGCGGCCTTGCTCGGCATGATCGCGGCCTTGCTGCTCGCAACCCACGTCATTCTCGGGGCCCTGCTGACGGGCAGCGAGCTCGCGGGCCTCAAGGAGCGTTCATGACTCTCGCCCTTCTGCTCGCGGCCACCGCAGCCCAGCTCCCGTCCAGCCCGTCGCTAGGCGTGGCCGAAGGGCGCTGCCGCGCCAACGAGTCCGGGCCGGCCATCCTGGTCGATGTCGCCGGGCTCAAGGACCGCCAGGGACTGCTGAAGCTGGAGGCCTACCCCTCCAACGATCAGGATTTCCTCGCCGACGACAATGTCCTCATCATGGCCGGCAAGGTCTTCCGCCGGGTCGCGGGCCCTGTCCCGGCCCGCGGCAATGTGCAGCTCTGCATCCGCGTGCCCGCGCCCGGCGCCTACAGCCTCTCCCTTCTCCACGACCGCGATTCCAACCGCCGGTTCGGCCTGTCGGTGGATGGCGCGGGCTTTCCGAACAATCCGCGGCTTGGCCTCTCGCGGCCGCGCGCGGCGGCGACCCGGGTGGTGGCGGGACAGGGGATCACCCGGATCCGGATCGTGATGAACTACCGCCGGGGCATGTTCTCCTTCGGCCCATTGGAAAGGTGACGCGATGAAGATCGTGGATGTTTCGGCCTTCTACGCGCCCGAGGGCGGCGGCGTACGCACCTATGTCGACCAGAAGCTCGTTGCCGAGCCCGCGCTCGGTCACGAGATCGTGATCCTTGCGCCGGGCGCAGAGGACCATAGCGAAGTGCGCGGCTCCGGCGCGCGGATCGAGTGGGTGGCCTCGCCGCGTTTCCCGTTCGACCGGAAATATCGCTACTTCGCCGACGCCGCGACGATCCACCGTCATCTCGACCGGGAACGGCCGGACTTCGTCGAGGCCTCCTCGCCCTGGCGCAGCGCTTCGGCGGTGGCGAGCTGGCCGGGCGATGCGCCGCGCGCGCTCGTCATGCATGCCGATCCGATGGCGGCCTATGCCTATCGCTGGTTCGAGGGGCTGGCGAGCTCCGCCACCATCGACCGCAACCTCGACTGGATCTGGCGTCACCTGCGCCGCATCAACCCTACTTTCGATCTGGTCGTGAGCGCCAGCGCAAGCCTGTCGGGGCGCCTCGCCGAGGCGGGTCTTCGCCGCATCGCCACCCACCCGATGGGCGTCGAGGCGGGCCTGTTCTCGCCCGATCTGCGCGATTCGGCCCTGCGCGCGCGCCTGCTCGCGCGCTGCGCGCTGCCGGCGGATGCGACCCTTCTCGTCGGCGTCGGCCGGCACGCGCCGGAGAAGCGCTGGCCGATGATCGTGAAGGCCGTGATGGCGGTGAGCTTCGATCATCCCATTGGCCTCGTCCTTGTCGGCGACGGGCGCGATCGGTTGCGCATCGTCCGCGAGATCGACGGCAACCCGCACATCCACCTCCTGTCACCGATCGCCGACCGCGTCGAGCTTGCGCGTCTGCTCGCCAGCGCCGATGCGCTCATCCACGGCTGCGAGGCAGAGACGTTCTCGATGGTCGCAGCAGAAGCGGCAGCCTCGGGCCTGCCGCTCATCGTCCCGGATCGCGGCGGCGCCTCCGATCATGCCCGCGCTGGCGGCGGCCTCTGCTTCGCCTCCGCCGATCCCACCGACGCCGCGCGCGTCATACGCGCCTTCGTCCGAAGCCAGAGGATCCGGCCCGGGGCGCGGGCTGTGCGAACCATGGCCCACCATTTCAGCGAGCTCTTCGCCCATTACCGGCAGCTGGCCACCGCGCATCGTCGGGCGGCCTGAGATGTGCGGGGAAGAACCAGGAATTTATGGCGAACGCCGGCAAGAGCCGGAGGACGTTCCCGGCCCGCCGTTCCTGCGTCTCGTTTCCCGATCGGAACGTGGCGGCTGGGCATTGTTCGGCCGCCTTCTGCTCTGGGCAACGCGCAACACGGCGCGGCACGATTGAGCCGGCGGCGCGTCCGCGCGCGACTGGAGCTTGTGTCGGTCACATCAAACTCGCCGAAGTGATCGCTCGCTACGGTCGCGAATGACAGTCTGGCGCACGGCCAGATCAGGGGAGGGCCTAGGGAGTGCGTGCCGTATCGTCGCATCGCAATCCGATGCCGGTCACCCACTCATCAACGAGCCGTGCATATTGCCGCGTGCTGAGATGATCCGAGTGATTGATCCGGCTGGGAAAAACATAGTCTTCCAGTGAACCGCCTCGACGTCCCAGCCACGCCAGAAGGCTTCCGCGGGCCGGCTCGAGCAATTCGAACTGGACCGGCCGACCGGTCTTTTGCTGGACGACAATCGCGCGGTTCCGGACCCGGCCGCCGCTGGCAAGATCGCCGATGCGGACTTTCACTAGGTCGCAGCCGCGGAGCTTGCTGTCGATCGCGAGATCGAAGAGCGCCCGGTCTCGCATGCGCTTCTCGCGGTCCAACCAAAATCGGATCGCCCAGATCTGCTGCGGCTTGAGGGCGCGCTTCGCACCGGGTGTGCGCCCTACGTTCCACGGTGGGCGCTCGACAGGGTCATGAATTGAGTGTCCCATTAGGATTTCTCCATCCGGCCAGGATTGACCGCGAAGAAAACTATGGAGCGCAACGAACGTGCATGGCCGAAAGCCGACCGTCCGCTTCTGGGCGCGGTCACGAAAAAGCGGCCATTCTTGGCCTCGTGAATAGCTGTTTCACGTCCACTTTTGGCTGGATCGATCGCCGTGTCGATTCAGAAGGCAATGCGGATCCCCAGGTTGACATTGTGGCTGCCCCCTTCGCCGAGCTCACCCTGATAAGCTGCGTATAGGCTGGTGCCGGAGCCGATATCGAAACTTGCTCCCGCGCCGAACAGCGCCAGAGTTTCGGCGCGCGCGGCTCCGGGCAGCGCGAATGTCAGCGGATTGCCGGCGAATCCACCGGTCGCCGATGCGCGGCCGCCGCTCACCTGGTGCCGGACTCCGGCCTGAATCCACGGGCGGGACGCCGCGTCGGCCTCCAGGCCGCCCTTCAGCCCGATGCTGCCGTCGACAAAGGTCGCATTGCGGTCATCCCCTTCTACCGCAAGGGCGAAGGCGGGGCTGCCCGTCTCGCCGGTCGCGCCGCGTTCGGTGGCGACATGAGTGATGCCGATTTCGGGACGCAGGGCCCAGCCGTTCGAGATCGGCAACGCATAGCCCATGGCGGCGTCCAGAACCAGGCTGCGCAGGCGGTAGCTGGCGGAGACGCTGCCATTGGCGGGGACGGCCCGCTCGGTCTCGGCGTCGCCCCAGTCATAGGCGGCCATGGCCGACAGATCGAAACCGCCGCTGGCGAAGCGGCCGACCAAGCCGACGACGATGCCATTCGCGTCGGTTCGCGCCGCGATCCCGGGAAGGCGCTGCTCGCTGTCGACGGTGCCGACGAAGGCGGCAATCGACCCGTTCCGGCTGCCGTAGCCCATGCCGCCGAACACGCCGTAGCTTTCGATGTCGGCGCCCGAAATGCCCAGTTGAGCCTCGCCCTCGAGGTCGCGCCAGCCGCCTTGCGCCTGTCCGAAGGCGAACGGACCGGGCGCGGCGCGGCCGGTGCTGCCCAGCCCGGCGCGGGCAGCCTTGACCAGGCCCAGCCCGCGCTCCGATCCCAGCTCGGACGCGCTCGCATAAGCTTCGGGTCCGATCAGCGCGAAAGCCGCGGCATTGGCCGTGCCGTCGCTCGCCAGCAGCGCGGGCACCGCGGCGAGCAGGTCCGTGCTGGCGCCGGCGACCAGCACCGCGTTGACATAGTCGATCGACGCGGCCACCTGCGGCGAGACGCCCGCGCCCGCCTGGAAGGTGCCGAGCAGCTGCAGGCGATCGGCCGAATAGCGCAGGAAACCGAGCACTGTCGCCGCCTGGTCGACCGTGGTGAAGGTCCCGGTGATCCCGCCGGTCGCGACGATCAGGTCATAGGCCACGCCCGGGGTGAGCGGGCGGTCGCCGGTCAGGCGGAGCGTGGTGCCGCCGGCGATGGTAAGCGTGCCGGAAATCAGCAGTTGATCGCTCTGCAGCGGCGACGGCTGGAATTCGAATATCGTCGTCGTTCCGCCGGCGAGCGAGACATTGCCGTTCACCGTCATCACCCCCGGCGAGGCGCCCGGCGACAAGGTGCCGCCCGAGGCGACCGTGACGTTGCCGTTGACGGTACCCGCGCTGCCGAAGGTCGCGCCGTTCGCGACCGCGACATTGCCGGTCAGCACCGATCCCGCGCGGCCGATCAGCCGGCCGGCGGCGACTTCGATCTGACCAAAACTCACCGTGCCGGAGATCGCCGCAGTCCCGGACACATTGGTCAGGCGTTCGAAATCTGTGAATCCGGCGGCATTGAACTCATAGGGCGCTGCGGCCGTGCCAGCGGTGGCGAGGCCGAGCACATCGGTGCCCGCCCCTCCACTCACCGCCCCCCCAAAGCTCGCGCCGGAACCGAGCGTCAGGCGATCGTCGCCCTGGCCGAGGTCGACCACGCCGCTGACGCTCCCCGCGCCGAGCTCGTAGGTATCGGCGCCGCCGCCCAGTGCGACATCGCCGATGATCTCGCCCGCGTTGGCGAAGCTGTCGTCGCCATCGCCCAGATCGACATTGCCGGTGATAGTGCCGCCGGCGGTGTTGCTGAACCTGTCGTTGCCCGCGCCGGTCGCGATGTTGCCGGTGATCGTGCCGTTGTTGGTGAATGTGTTGCCCCCGCCGCCCAGATCGACATTGCCGTTGATCGTGCCGCTGTTGCTGACCGTGTCGCCTTGGTCGCCGCCCTGGATGGCGGTCTCCCCCGGCGTGTCGATGCGCGAGTCCTCGCCCAGATCGAGCGTGCCGCCGTCTTCGAGGACGATGCCCGTGCCGTTGCTGATCAGCGAGAAGAGCTCGAAATTGATGAACTGTTCGTAGAGCGCGTTGCTGACCACGCCGTCGCTGCCGGTCAGGTCGATCGCCAGCGAATCCTCGCCCGCGCCGCCATCGGCGGTGCCGGTGAAGCTCGCGGCGAGCAGATGGATGTAGCTGTCGTTGCCGTTGCGCAGGAAGATGTCGCCGGTGATCGTGCCATAGTTGGCGAAGCTGTCGTCCCCCGCGCCGAGGTCGACCGATCCGGTGATCTCCCCGGTTTCGGTGTTGGTCACACGATCGACCGATGCGCCGGTCTGGATCGCGCCGGCGAGATAATTGTCGGGCAGGGCGAAGTCTCTGGTCAGGACATAGCCGTCGGGAAGCGTCGCCCCCTCCCCGCCGCTGATCGTGCCGGCGTTGGTCAGGGTGAGCGAATCCGCGTCCACCAGCAGCGCGGTGGAGTAGGCGGTGCTGCCGCCCGGCGCCGGGGTCTCCCCGTCCGCCGAGGCGAAGGCATATGCGCCCGATGCCGAGATTGTCCCGCCCGCGCGGTTGTCGATCGTGATATCGGCCCGCCCGCCTTCGCCCGCCGATACCGCCAGCCCGACGCTGACATTCACCGCCTGCGTGCCCTCCTCCAGGCCGACCAGCGTCCCGTCGATGACCGAGGCGCCGGCATCGGAACGTATCGCGCCACTGTTGGCGATATCGATCGTCGCCGTCTGATTTTCCTCAAGCTCGATCGAGACTGCGGCGCCGCCGCGATTGCGCTGCTCGATCCCGCCGGAATTGGTGAATTCGACGTCCTGGTTGCCTGTCGCGGAGAGGCCGATCTCCACCGCTTCCCGGCTCCCGCTATTGGGGTCGAAGCCGGCCACGACCGGCATGACGATGCTGCCGCTGTTGACCACATCGATCTGTGCGGCATCGGTGCCCACCAACAGATCGCCCGCGATCGTACCGCTGTTGCCGAACGAGAGGCCCTCACCGCCTTCGTGATCGATGCTGACCGCGCGATTGTCGTCGCTGCGGCCGGTGATCGCGCCGGCGTTGGTGAAGCTGAGGCTGGTCGTGGCCGCGGAGACGCGAAGGCCGTCGTTGATGGTGCCGGTGGCGGTGTTGGCGATCGTCACATTGTCGGCGATGCGACCCGCTTCGGAACCGTCGAGCCGGCGCACGCTGCCGATGGTGAGGTTGACGCCGTGGGCGAGGGCGTTGGCGCTCTCGATTCCCGAGATGTCGCCGCTGTTCTCGAACGACAAGGTGTCGGCGATGAGCGCGCCGCCGAGCCCGCCCTCGAGCGTGCCGCTGTTGGCGATGGTCACGCCCTGCGCGCCGACCCCCTCGATGGACCGGAGGCGGACCGCATAGCCGGCATCCCCATCCCCCAGATACTGCCCCTCGATCGCCGCGAGGCCGGCACGCGCGCCGTTGTCGACATAGGAGATCGTGCCGCTGTTCGAGAAGCTGAAGTCGGCGGCCTCCGCATTGGCGATGAGCGTGCCGGTCGCCCGGGTCACGAGGTTGATCGTGCCGTTGTTGGCGAAGCCGGCGGTGGTCAGGCGCAGATCGCCGTTGATCGTGCCCTCATTTGTGAGGCTACCCAGCGCCGCGCCGATGCCCGTCTGATAGGTCGCGAACTGGAGCGGCGCGCCCGGCGGGCTCGTCTGGATGCGCAGCGTGAGAAAGGACGTCGCCTCGGGCGATCCGAGATAGCTGACTGCGGTGGTGAAGAGCGGGAAGCCCGGCGGAAAGCCCGCGCCGACGGTGTTAGACACGCCGATGGTCGCGGTGCTGACGATGTGGCCGTCGCCCATCAGACCCAGGCCGCCGATGGTCTCGCCGGGCAGCGACGCCAGCGTCACGGTCGTGGCCGCGCCGCGCACCTCGACCCCCTCCACCTCGAAGGTCGCCGGCAGGCCGCCGCCCAGGAGGATGGGCAAGGTCTCCGATGCGGCATAGGACTGCACGTAATAGTCGATACCCGATCCGGCCGAGATCGTCCCCGTTACCCCGGGGGTCGCGCCGCGTTGGACGAAGATCTGGGGGTTGAAATCCGTCGGCGCGCCGGTGCCGAGCGTGAGATTGCCGTTCAGCGTGCCGCCGTCCGCGACATATTGGGTGAGGCCGGTCACATTGCCGGTGATCGTGCCCGCGTTGATCAGCGCGCCGGGCGAGTTCACCGACACCCCGCCGGTGCCGATAATGGTTGCTCCCGCACGATTCTCGATGATCAGCGTGATCAGGGTGGGAACCCCGGTCGGAGGGACAGGGATCGTGCCGATGATCGCCGGCGCGCCGGTGATGCTGCCGGTGTTGATCACTCGGACGCGCGAGGCGATCGTCAGCTGGCCGCTGTCCCCCTCATTGACGATCTCGCACAGGGTCGCCGAGACGCTGTCGGTGCATTCGGTCTGTGCCATCGCCGGGCCGGCAATGGACATCGCGAACGCGCTTGCGCCCAGGCCCAAGCTGCGACGCAACGCCGCGCGTGTCGAAAACGTGCCGATCATCTCACCCCCCAATTTCCATTCCCCATCAATGGGTCATCGGCTATCCGGGGGTCGAACGCCCCGCATCCCGCAATTAGGGTATGGCGATTGGTTCGGTGCGTTTTGCTACGTAGTTGCTGCCTCCCGCGCGCAAGCACATGCGGGCTCGGCCAGCGGGACTGCCAGCGATGGGGGAAACGGCTCGAGGTGGACGCGACGCTGCTGGATCTAGCCGATCGCTTTGCCTCGGCCGCTGTCGACAGCGCGCAATGGCAACCGGCATTGGCGGCGCTTGCCGACGCCACCCGATCCTCGCATGGTCAGTTGATCGGTATCGGCGCGACATCGACCGTGCCGTTCAATCTGGTCACCGGCCTCTCGGAGAAGGCGCTGCGTGATTTCGTCGCGATCAACGGCGGAAGCCCCGAAATCAATCCGCGTGTCGCAGTGTCCGTGCATGCCCCGGTGCTGGCGTTACGCAGCGAAGCCCACTATCTGGCGGCTGCCCCCATGATAACCGACGATGTCTACGCCGATTTCGCGCGAGACAATGATATCCGGCATGGCTGTCAGGCCAAGCTTTGGGAGAATGCCGGCGGAATCGTCGGCTTGGCCGTCTTGCGCGGGGAGCGCGACGGGCACACCAGTGCCGCCGATCGTGCTCTGTTCTCCACCATCGCGCCGTTCGTACGCAGCGCGGTGCGCACCCAGATCGCGCTGGAGAATGCCGGCGCCCAGCTTGTTAGCGGTGCGCTCGAGGCGGTGGGAGCGGCGGTTTTCGTCTGTGACGCCGGCGCCAGGGTGGCGGCCATGACTGGCGCGGCAACGGCGTTGCTGACGAACGGGCAACTCCGCCTGATCAATGGCCGGCTTGACGTTCCCCATCCGCGCGACGCAGCCCTGCTGCGCGCTGCACTGGTCCAGCATGGCCATGGCAACCGCCTGCTGGAGACCGTAGTGATTCACGGCGAGTTGGGATCGCTGCCGTTGATCCTCGACATCTGCCCGGCACCACGTGGCTCATGGCACTTCCGCTTCGAGCCGCAGCTTCTGGTCATCGCTCGCTCGGTTCAGCGTTGGCATGGCCAGGCAGGGCCGATACTTCAACAACTCTACGGCCTGTCTACCGCCGAAGCCGACGTTGCGCTTCGTCTCGCCAATGGCGAAGACCGCGCAACCATCGCTGCACAACGGCGGGTAAGTCTGGATACCGTGCGCACGCAGCTCAAAATCGCCTTCGCCAAGCTGGGTGTTGGCCGGGAAGTGGAGCTCGTATCGATGTTGGCTAGGCTTCTTCAACGGTAGGGCGTGCGGGTGGGACCGCTCGCTAGGCGTTCGGCAGCAATGCGCCCAGATGTCGCGATATTCGCGAATGATCTGCCAAGCCGACTCTCGCCGGAGCAAAGTCCGGTTCCTCCGCCATCACCTCCTCGAAAGCCGGATGGCGGTCGCCAGGTCGTGACTCATCCGCCGGCCCCAGGCATCGCGCGCGGCGAGATATTTCGTTGCTGCCGTGGGCGATTGAGGGAATGCCGGACGGCGGGCATCGGAGCCGGATCAAAGATCGCTCGCGATGGCCGCTATCAGAAAGCCACCAAGCAGTGCCAGGCAAGCTATCCACCTCCGAGCTGCTACCGATCCCGAGTTCGCGCGTGCGATGCCTCAGGAGGGACCGAACTGCCTGGTCGCGGCGCATCACCTTTGTCATGTCCGCTTTTGAGGAATTGGCATCATGGTCAAGGCGTCAGCAATGGGCGCAAATCGGACTCCCTGAACGGGCTGATCACGATCATGCTCTTCGTTCTGCGGACCTCATTTCGGACAGATAGACCACGTTGCCATTCTTTTGGGTGGCCCGGCCCTGTCTCTCCCGTTCGGCCAAGGCGATAAGCGGATTATCGTTGAGCAGACGCTGAAGAAATCCACCGCAGGCCCGAAAGGCCTGGCTTTTCTCGGCCAGATAATCGTAGCGATTGTAGACGCCGCGGATGCCCGCAACCTCGGTGCCGACATGGTTGATGCAGCGCTCGGTGACTTCGATCGGGATGCCCAGCGCCTGCAATTGCGTCGTTCCGGTGCGACGAATGTCGTGCAGCACCCAGGGGGCAATCTCGACCGGGCGCGGCTCTTCGTCCTCAAGCGATGCGCGCGCATCGGCAATTCGCTGGAGATGGCTGGCGAAGAGCTTGTCCAGCCTGGCCTTCTGCTTGCTGAAGCCGCTGATCGGCGTTTCGCCCGTGGTGGTCAGAACCAGCCCATGATTCTTCCAGCCCAGCCGTTTGAGCTCTGCCATCGCCAGGCCGTTGAGCGGCACGAGATGGGAGGTTCCATTCTTGGCGCGACTTCCATCCAGCTGCCACAAATGCCGATCCTGATTGAGCTCAAGCCACGGCAAGGCCGCAACCTCCTGACGACGCTGCAACGTGCAGATGAGAAGCCGAATGAACGTGTCGAACGGTGGGTTGAGTTCGTAGGAGGCCAGCCAGAGCGCCAAAATCTCGTCGGGGCTCAACACTCGACGTCGCGCTTTCGGCGCCGGCGGCGCCTTCAAACCATGCATCGGCGACCGGTCGAGGTCATCGCGGTCGACCGCCCAGTTGAACAGCATCCGCAGCACCGCGTGGGTGTTGCGTGCCAACGCTCGCTGCTCACGGATGGCATCTATGATTGCCACGATGTCGCGCTTGGAGATCTCGGGCAATGGCTTCGATCTCAAAACCGGCACCGCGTACATGTCGAGGCGACGCTTCGCGAGGCTCCAGGAATCGGGCCACCCCGCCTTGAGATACTTGTCGCAGAAATCCTCGACATAGCGGTCGAAGCGCATCTCCTTGGCCGCGCGGGCACGGTCGCGCCGCACCTGAAGGGGATCGACCCCCTTGCGAACCTCCGTGAGCAGATCGATGGCGTAGGTGCGGGCCTGATCTGGTGTCCAAGGACTGTTGTGCCTTCCCAGCGTCAGCCGGCGAGAATTCTGGCCGGGAAGTCGATACTGGACGACGTAGCTTCGGACCCCACGGGGCGTCACGCGGATGCCAAAGCCAGAGATTTTGCTGTCCCAGTAGAAGGCGTCTTTCCCAACCGGGATCGGCGCCGCTTCGACAGTCCGCTTAGAGACCTTGATGGTTGGCATATCGGCTAACGTTCATTCTGAGCGACTCAGACAATGGAGACAATGTTTATGCCACCCAAGGCATTGATAGATAACAATTATTTTGGAACCTACCTGACGCTAGGTGAAGCTAGCCGAACGTAGGCGAAAGATGGGTCCGTGTGATCGAGTTTCCCGGCCTGGTCGAATCGTGATGAGGCTTGGCATATTTGGATCATCAGATCCGAGTCGCATCCGGTGTTAGTCCGGGGCGATACCATCGAGACAAACCTGTCGGCTGAGTAATCAGAAAGTAAGCAGCTTAGATACATCTACCCGAAACTCACCGAATATACCTGAAAGTTCAAAATGGCTAAGGCTTTGATTTCCGAAGCTCATTGAAACTAGCCGAAAGTAGGCGAAAGTAAACCGTCGCCACTTCTAAGCTTGGGGTCGCAGGTTCGAATCCTGCCGGGCGCGCCACGATGACACTGCCGGGCGCGCACATCGTTCAGCCCCGCGAAAGCAGGGTCCGGCCTAGAGAGCGGCGGCGCGGCGGAGAATTTGTGATGCGTTGTTGGTCCCCTCTGCTCATCACGGCCGCCTTCGGCCTCGCGGCACCGCTGGCTGCCCAGAACGGCGACGGACTCGAATGGAATATTCGCGGCGATGACGAGTCGATGACCCTCGCCTTCGAACTTCCGGACACCGACGCCGTGCATCTCGGCATGACCTGCGATCGCGGATCGGGCCGGATCACCCTCTGGCGCATTCCGCCCGCCGATGCCCGGCCCGAATTCCGCCTGTCGTCGGGACCGATCGACGCCACCTATTCCGGAACCCTGCGGACGGACGAGCTTCCCTATCTCAGCACCATCGTGTCCTCGCAGGATCGGGTGCTGAAGCGCTTCCTCGCGACCGGAGAGCTGGCGCTGACCGCTGATGGCGCGGTCGAGCGGATGAACGCCACGCAGCCGCAGCGCGACCGGATCGCCCGCTTCTTTCAGCATTGCGGCTAGGGGCTTCGTGAAGCGCGCGCCCGGAACCGCCCGGCCGGTCGCGCGCTAGGGTATAAGAGGGCCTCGCAGCTTGGCTTTGCACCGCCGGCATGCGAGAATGATGTGACGGTAGCGTAAGGAGACACGGGGATGAAGATCACCAAGATTGCACTGGCGCTGGCCATTTCGGCTTCCGCGCTTTCCACCCCCGCTCTGGCCCAGACCCGGGCGGAGCAGGCCCGCTGGGATCAGGCGCAGCGCCGCTTCGACGCCGAGCAGGATCTCTACGAGCGCGAGCGCCAGCGCTATGACGACGCGGTCCGCCGGGGCCAGTATCGCGACGACTATCGCTACAACGACCGCTATGGCGACGACGCCTATGTCCGCGACTATGACGCGTCCCGCTATTATCGCGACGATCCGCGCTATCAGGAGCGGGTGCTGAGCGAGAACGACCATGTCTATCGCGGTTCGGACGGGCGCTATTATTGCCGCCGCAGCGACGGCACGACCGGCCTCGTCATCGGCGCCGGCGCCGGCGCGCTGATCGGCCGCGCGATCGACGGCGGCCGCAGCCGGGCCGGCGGAACGATCGTCGGCGGCGTGCTCGGCGCGCTGCTCGGCCGCACCGTCGAGCAGCAGCAGAGCCAGGTCCGCTGCCGCTGACGCTTGAGGTAGATCAATGACGAAGGGGATCGGCGGCTCGACCGCAAGGGAACAGCTCGCCGGTCTCCGACCCTGGACGGAGCCCGCCCAGTCCATCGGCCGCGAAGAGCGGCTGGCGCGGCTCGAAAAAGCCCGCCGCCTCACGCGCGACACGGGCGCCGAGGCACTCCTCGTCGGGGCGGGCATGAGCCTGCGCTACTTCGCCGGCGTACCTTGGGGCGCGAGCGAGCGCCTTGTCGCGCTGCTGCTCCCGGTGACGGGCGAACCCATCCTCGTCTGCCCGCATTTCGAGCTCGGCAGCCTCGAGGCCGATCTTCACATCGACGCCGACATCCGTCTCTGGCAGGAGGACGAGAGCCCGTCCGGGCTGGTCGCGGGCGCCCTGCGCGATCTCGGCGCGACCCGCCTTGCGGTCGACCCCGCGCTGGCCTTCCTCTTCGTCGACCGCATCCGCCGCGCCGCGCCGCACGTGGAGATCATCGAGGGATCCGCCGTGATCGACGGCTGCCGGATGACGAAATCGCCGGCCGAGCTCGCCCTTATGCGCCAGGCCAAGGCGATGACGCTGGAGGTGCAACGCCGTGCCGCGCGCATCCTCCACGAGGGCATCCGCCAGAGCGAGGTGCGTCGCTTCATCGACGAGGCGCATCGCGCGCTCGGCGCCGCCGGCTCCAGCTTCTGCATCGTGCAGTTTGGCCGCTCCACCGCTTTCCCGCACGGCCTCCCCGGCGATGCCGCGCTGGCCGCGGGCGATGTCGTGCTGATCGACACCGGCTGCACGATCGAGGGCTATCACAGCGACATCACCCGCACCTATGTCTTCGGCCGGGCGAGCGACGAGCAGCGGTCGATCTGGTCCCTGGAGCAGGAAGCGCAGCAGGCCGCCTTCGACGCGGTCGAGCCGGGCCTTCCGTGCGAGGCGGTCGACGCCGCCGCCCGCCGCGTTCTGGAACGCGCCGGCCTCGGCCCCGACTATCAGCTGCCGGGCCTGCCGCACCGCACCGGCCACGGCATCGGCCTCTCGATCCACGAGCCCGCCTACCTGGTGCGCGGCGACAGGACGCCGCTCGCGCCCGGCATGTGCTTCTCGAACGAGCCGATGATCGTAGTCCCCGATCGCTTCGGCATCCGCCTCGAGGACCATCTCCACGTGACCGAGGACGGCGCCGCCTGGTTCACCCGGCCTTCGCCCTCGATCGACGAGCCCTTCGGCTAAACCGCCACTTCTCCCGTCTCCGGCTCGGGCTCCGGCGTCTCGACCTGGTCGCCCGCCAGCGCAGCAACGAAGGCGTGGCGCCACGACAGCACATCCTCGCGCCGGACATTGTCGATCAACGCCTCCCAGCGCCGCCGCCGCTCGGCCTTGGGCATGGTGAGCGCGCTGCGGATCGCGTCCGAGACCTCGTCCTTGCTGTAGGGGTTGATCAGGATCGCCTCGCCCAGCTGGTGCGCAGCCCCGGCGAAGCGCGAGAGGATGAGGACGCCGGGATCGGCGGGATCCTGCGCCGCAACATATTCCTTGGCGACGAGGTTCATTCCGTCCCTGAGCGGCGTCACCAGCGCCACGTCCGAGGCGCGATAGAAACCGGCGAGGCCCTCGCGCGGATAGCCCTGGTTGACGTAGCGGATCGGCACCCAGTCGACATGGGCGAACTCGCCGTTGATCCGCCCCGACAGGCCGTCGAGCGTGTCGCGGATCGTCTCGTAGGTGTGGACCTCCCCGCGCGACGGCGGCGCGATCTGGAGCAGCGACACCTTGCCGTGCCAGTCGGGATTCTCCTCGAGGAAGCGGCGATAGCCGAGGAACCGCTCCTCGATCCCCTTCGAATAATCGAGCCGGTCGACCCCGATCACGACCTTCTTGTCTTCGAGGCTGCGCTTCAGCGTCTCGAACGCGTTGCGCGCGTCCTGCGTCTCCATCGCGGCCTCGAACTCGGCCACGTCGACGCCGATCGGGAAGGCGGCCGTCTGAACGCGGCGCCCGTCGACCTCGATCATGCCGTCGTCGAAGACCGTCCCGCCCAGTTCGCGGGTGATATAATGGTGGAAGCTCTCCAGCCATTCGGCACACTGGAAGCCGATCAGATCGTAGGCGAGCATCGAGCGGACCAGCCGCTGATGGAAGGGCAGCGACACCATCAACCGGTGCGGCGGCCAGGGGATGTGGAGGAAGAAGCCGATCCGGTTCCTGAGCCCGCGCTGGCGGAGCTGCTGGCCGAGGGGGATCAGGTGATAGTCGTGCACCCAGACGAGGTCGTCGGGCTCGACCAGCGGCGTGACGGTCTCCGCGAACCGCTCGTTGACCCGCTCGTAGCCGCTGCCGAAGCTGCGATCATATTCGGCGAGGTCGATCCGGTAATGGAAGAGCGGCCAGAGCGTCCGGTTGGCGTAGCCGTTATAATATTCGTCGACGTCCTGCTCCTCGAGGTCGATCGTCGCGGTGGTGACGCCGTCCTCGCGGTGGAGGTTGATCTGGCCGGTGAATTCGTCGGTCTTCCCGCCCGACCAGCCGAACCAGATGCCGCGATATTCGCGCAAGGCGGCCGACAGCGCGACGGCGAGCCCGCCCTGCGCACCCGCGCTGCGCGGCTTGGGCGTCGAGACGCGGTTGGAGATGACGATCAGGCGGCTCATCTGACAGCAGTCCAGGGACGGGACAGAAGCCCCGCGCAATTGATGATGCCAACAAGCGAATAGGTCTGCGGGTAGTTCCCCCAAAGCTCGCCGGTTTCGAAGTCGGTGTCCTCCGAAAGGAGGCCTGCGGGCGTCAGCCGTTCCAGCATCTTGCCGTAAAGGGCGCGCGCCTCGTCGCCCCGCCCGACGAGATGCAGCGCCTCGATCAGCCAGAAGGTGCAGAAGTTGAACGCGGTCTCCGGCAGGCCGAAATCGTCTTCGCTGGCGTAGCGCAGCATATGCTCGCCGCGCCTCAGGCCGTTCTCGACCGCTTCGAACGTGGCGACGAACCGGGGATCGTCGGCGGCGAGGAAACGCATGTCGAGAAGTTGCAGCAGACTCGCATCGAGCTCACCACCGCCGAAGGTCGCGGCAAAGCGCTGCGCGTCGGGCAGCCAGGCCTTCTCCTCGATCGACGCGCGGACCGCGTCGGCGCGTTCGCGCCAGACCGCCTCGCGCTCGCCGATGCCCAGCTCCCGAGCAATGTTGGCGAGCCGGTCGCACGCGGCCCAGCTCATCACCGAGGAATAGGTATGGACCGAGGTACGCGTACGGAACTCCCACAGGCCGGCATCGGGCTGGTCATAGGTTTCCCATGCCCGCTCGCCGACCCGCTCCAGCGAGACGAAATCCTCCGCCGTCGCCTTGCGCAGCAGCCGCTCGTCGAAGAAGGCGTGGGTGTTGGAAAGGACGATCTGGCCGTAGGCGTCGTGCTGGACCTGGGTGTAGGCGGCGTTGCCGATCCGGACTGGCCCCATGCCGCGATAGCCGGTCAGCCGCTCGGCAATCCTCTCTTCCAGCTTCGGCTCGCCGGATACGGCATAGAGCGGCTGGATGTGCCCGCCCCGCGCCTCGTCGACGATGTTGCGCAGGTACGAGAGATAGCCCTCCAGCACGTCGAGCGCGCCGAGCCGGTTCAGCGCCTGCACGGTATAATAGGCGTCGCGGATCCAGCAGTAGCGATAGTCCCAGTTGCGCCCCGAATTGGCCGCCTCGGGGATCGAGGTGGTGAGCGCGGCGACGATCGCGCCGGTCTCCTCGTGCTGGCACAGCTTCAGCGTGATCGCGGCTCGGATCACGGTGCGCTGCCATTCCAGCGGGATGGCGAGGCCGCGCACCCAGTCGCGCCAATGGTCCGCGGTCTGGTGCAGCATCGTCGCCAGCACCTGCGTCACATTGCCGACGAAGGGCTCGTCCGGCCCGAGGAAGAAATGCAGGTCCTTCTCGATCCGGAAGCTGCGCCCTTCGAGCAGGTGGATGATGGGCGCGTCGGTGGTGAGCCTGAGCGGCTGGGGCTTCAGCAGGTAACGGATATGGTTGGTGCCGCTGGTCCGCTCGGCGGCTGCCGCCCCCCAGTCGGTGGCAGGGTCGAGATCGACCTTGAGGCGCGGCGCACCGGACACCGGCCGGACGACCCGCACGAACGCGACCGGGCGATACATTCGCCCCGAGCGTTCGAAGCGCGGGCAGAAGTCGTAGACGTCGATGGCGGCACCGTCAGCATCGGTCAGCCGCGTGACGAGGATCGGCGTGTTCTTGATGTAGCGGGCGCTGGCGGAGTTCTGAGTCTCCAGCGAGATGCGCCACAGGCCGCGCGGTGCCGTGTCCTGGTCCTTCGGCTCGAGCAATGCGCAAAACAAAGGATCGCCGTCGACGCGCGGCTGGCAGCCCCAGATGAATCCGGCCGCATCGTCGACCAGCGCGCTCACCTGGCAATTGCCGATTGGCCACAGATCGAGCCCGCTCATCTGCCGCCCTTCCGCGCCACACCGGCCGGCGGCGCGCCCGTCAATCCCTGATCTCGCATAAGGAACAGGACTCGTCAGGTCCGCTCCGGTTCCGTCATGAATCGCCGGGTTGTGCGGTCCGTTTCGCGATGCTATTGGCGCCGTCCTGTTCCAACGCGAAGCCGGGAGGGTCTTTGATGACAGCAGTGTCCACATTCCCCCTCATCGGCAGGTTCCGGACCATCGGGCGTCACCGCCACTAGGTCCTGAAGCCACCGTGATCCGGGCCTGACGCCCGCTTCACCCGACATCGATATCGCTTTGGAGGCGGCGCCTTGGCGCCGTTCAGTTACATGACTCACTCACGCGGCAAACGCCGCGCGGACTCGATCCGCGCCGTCCTCGCCTTCACGTTCGCCCACTGGCGTGCGCAGCGCCCCCTTGCGCTCGCCATCGCCCTGTCGATCACGGCGGCCACCGCCGTCGAGGTGTTCGTGCCGGTCTTCGCCGGCCGGCTGATCGACGCGCTCGCCGCCGGCGCGCGCGACACCGCCCTCATGCTGTTCGCCGCGATGGCCGCGCTCGGCCTCGTCATGGTGGTGCTGCGCCATTTCGCCTGGCACGGCATCGTGCCGTTCACGCTGCGCACGATGCAGGACGTGACCCACGACGCCTTCCACCGCGTGCAGCGCTTCTCGACCGACTGGCACGCCAACAGCTTCGCCGGCTCGATCGTGCGCAAGATCACCCGCGGCATGTGGGCGTTCGACACGCTCAATGACGTGCTGCTGCTCCAGCTCCTTCCGTCACTGGTGGTGCTGATCGGCACGATGCTGCTGCTCGGCTGGCACTGGCCGGTGCTGGGCCTGGTCATGGCGATCGGCACGATCGCCTATGTGGCGTTGACCGTCATCCTCGCCTCGCGCTGGGCGGCGCCGGCGGCGACGCTGTCCAACGCCTGGGACACGAAGATGGGCGGGCTGCTCGCGGACGCGATCGGCTCCAACGCAGTGGTCAAGGCGTTCGGCGCCGAGGAACGCGAGGAGCAGAAGCTCGATTGGCTGCTCGCCAAATGGGCCAAGCGCACCAGCCGCACCTGGCGGCGCTACACCTGGGCGGGCACCATCCAGGTCGCTTTGCTCTGGATGGTGCGCAGCGCGATCACCGGCACGGCGATCTGGCTCTGGTGGACCGGCCGCGCAACCCCGGGCGACGTCACGTTTGTTCTGGCGAGCTATTTCGTCGTCCACGGCTATCTGTTCGACGTCGGCTTCCACATCCACCACTTCCAGCGCGCGGTGAACGAAATGGAGGAACTGGTCGAACTTCACGATCAACCCCTCGGCATCGACGACCGCGCGGATGCGGTGCCGATCCGGATCGAGCTCGGCGCGGTGCGCTTCGAGGACGTCACCTTCCGCTATGGCGGGCACGAGACGCCGCTCTACGATCATCTCGACGTCACGATCCAAGGCGGCGAGCGGATCGGCCTGGTCGGCCATTCGGGATCGGGCAAGACGACCTTCGTCAAGCTCATCCAGCGCCTCTATGACGTGACCGACGGCCGGGTGACGATCGACGGGCAGGACGTCGCGCATGCGACGCAGCAGTCGCTGCGCTCGCAGATCGCGATCGTGCAGCAGGAGCCGATCCTGTTCCACCGCAGCCTCGCCGACAACATCGCTTATGCCCGTCCGGGTGCGAATCAGCAGGAGATCGAGAACGCGGCGCGGCTCGCCAACGCGCACGACTTCATCGCGAAGCTGCCGCGCGGCTATGCGACCTTGGTCGGCGAACGCGGCGTCAAGCTGTCGGGCGGCGAGCGGCAACGCGTCGCGCTGGCGCGGGCCTTCCTGGCGGACGCGCCGATCCTGATCCTCGACGAGGCGACGTCGAGCCTGGATTCGGAGAGCGAGGCGTCGATCCAGCAGGCGATGGACCGGCTGATGCGCGGCCGCACCGCGATCGTCATCGCGCACCGGCTGTCGACGGTCCGCACCCTCGACCGCATCCTCGTGTTCGAACAGGGCCGGGTGGTCGAGGACGGGAACCACGAGGCGCTGCTCGCGAACCCGGACGGGCACTATCGCCGGCTGTTCGACCGGCAGTCCGGGGCGATCGTGGACGAAGAACCGGTGTTCATCGACGCCTAGCGGATCGCGCCAAGCCAGGCCGCCACCGCCGCGACCGACTCCAGCCGGTAGGTCGCGGCGGTGGCACGGGCCGGACCGACGAGCACGCCTGCCCCGCCCAGCGCCGCGACGGCGGCAAAGGCGTGCTCGTCGGTGAGGTCGTCGCCGATGAAGACCGGCGTCGCGCCGGCAAAGGCCGGGTCGGTCATGAAGGCCTTCACCGCGTCGCCCTTGTTGGCGCCGTCGGGCCTCAATTCGATCACCATCTGTCCGGCCTGCAAGGTGAACCCCCGCGCCTTGGCAAGCGCGGTCATGAACGCCTCCACCCGCGCCGCCGCGTCCGGCGCGCCGCGATAGTGGAGCGCGATGCTCGCCGGCTTCTCCTCGACAAGCAGGCCGTCGGTCGCCGCGGCGAACGCCTCGATTGCGGCGCGCGTGTCGTCCAGCCCGATCGGGATGCTGAGCGGCAGATGCGTGCCGTCGGCGAGCTGCAGCTCCAGCCCGTGCGAGCCCGAAAAGGCGATGTCGTGGAGCGGCACGTGTCGCTTCAGATCCTCGAGCGAGCGCCCGCTGACGATGGCGAGCCGCCCCTCCAGCCGCAGCCGCAGCCGCTCCAGCATCGGCGCCAGTGCCGGCGACACCCGGATCGCATGGGGCGTGTCGGCGAGCTCGACCAGAGTCCCGTCGAAATCGAGGAACAATGCGGCGTTGTCGAGCAGGCTGTCCGGAGGCGGCAGGAGCGTCATGCGCGCCGTTATGCCAAGCCAGGCCCGTCATTCCAGCGAAAGCTGGAATCCCTTTGCCTTCAAGAAGTGAGATTCCAGCTTTCGCTGGAATGATGGAGGAGTGGACCCTTCAGTCCATGGTCTCGCCGGGGTTCACCCCCCAGATCTGGTCGGCGCGGATGAAGCCGCCGCGGTTGCCGACGTCGAGCCGGCACCAGCCGCCAGCGCAGCGCGAGATCCGCCCGACCACGCCGGGCTCAGCGCGGAAGCGAGCCGGCGAAGCGGCGTCCGCCCGCTCGTGCAGCGGCTGCGGGCCGTTGCCGCGGACGATCGCGGTGCGGGTGTCGCTCAGCAGGCTGGAGAGCATCCATCCCTGCGTCCCGCCCGGATCCTCGATCTTGCGCCATTCCTGATAGACTTCGACGACGCGGATCGGCAGGTCGCGGCGCACATAGAGCCATTCGCCCGGATAGTTGCGCCCCGGTCCCCGTCGCATCATCGCCTCGCCCGAAGCGATCGACGCCCAGTAGGGCGTCTCGCGGCGCGGCTGTGCGGCGGCGCTCAGCGAAGCGATCCCGAAGACGACCAGCAGCAGCGCGGCAATGCGCTTCATCTTCAGTCCCCCGCCTGGATCCGCTCCATGAGCTGCTTGACCGTCGGCACGAAGCCGTTCGAATAGAACGGGTCGCGCTTGAACCGGAACGCCGCGTGGCCGGCGAACATGAGGTTCTCCTCGGTCGGGCCGCCATGGGCGATATCCTGCAGGGTCTTCTGGATGCAGAAGCTGCGCGGGTCGGCGAGCCGGCCGGTCGTGTTCTTCTCAGTGTCCGCCCAGGACGAGAACTGGCACTGGCTGAGGCAGCCCATGCAGTCGGCCTGGTCCTTGCGGATGACCTTCTTCTCCTCGGGCGTCACGAAGACCAGCGTCTCGTCCGGCGTCTTCAGCGCCTCGGTAAAGCCCTGCGCATACCATCCGCGGGCGTGGAGCAGATCGCCCTTGGTCACCCAGTAATTCTTCTTGCCGAGCACGCCGACGTCGAGCTGGAACTTGTGGTCGCCGATCTCCTCCTTGGTGAAGGCGATCTGGCGGTGCGAGCGGGCCTCGAGATTGCGCAGGAACGGATTGCGCACCGCCGAGCTGTAGAAGCCGGTCGGCGAGAAGCGGTGCAGAAGGACATCGCCCTCCTCCAGCGTCATCAGGCGCTGCTTCCACCCGTCCGGGATCGGGCTCTCCTTGGTGAGCAGCGGACGGGTGCCGAACTGGAAGGCGATCTGCCCCAGCTCCTCATTGTCGATCCAGTGCTCCCATTCCTTGAGATTCCAGACGCCGCCGGCCATCACGATCGGCACGCTGTCCGCAATGCCGCCGCTGCGCATCGTCTCCCGGAGCGCCTTGACGCGCGGATAGGGGTCCTGCGGCTGGAGCGGGTCCTCGGCATTGGAGAGGCCGTTATGGCCGCCGGCGAGCCAGGGATCCTCGTAGACCACCGCGCCCAGCCACTCCGCCGCCTTGGAATAGGCCCGCTTCCACAGCGCCGAGAAGGCGCGCGCCGAGCTGACGATCGGCAGGTAGCTCACGCCATAGGAAGAAGCGATCTCGGAGAGCTTGTAGGGCATGCCCGCGCCGCAGGTGACGCCCGCGACCAGCCCCTTGGTCTTCTCGAGCACGCCGTGCAGCACGCTCTGCGCGCCACCCATTTCCCAGAGCACGTTGATGTTGATCGCGCCCCGGCCCGAGGCGATGTCATAGGCCTTCTGGACCTGCTGGACGGCGCCGTCGATCGCGTAGCGGATCAGCTCGTCGTGCCGCTCGCGGCGGGTCAGCGCGTGATAGATCTGGGGGATGATGCGCCCTTCGGCGTCGTAGCTGTCGGCATTGACGGCCGACACGGTGCCAATCCCCCCGGCGGCGGCCCAGGCGCCCGAACTCATATGGTTGGTCGCCGACACACCCTTGCCGCCCTCGATCAGCGGGAGCACCTCGCGCCCCGCATAGAGGATCGGCTTGACACCCTTGAACATCAAACCTCCGGATAAACCCCAGCCCCGCCTATAGGCGCTTTGCGCGCCTCAGGCAAAAGGTCATGCGGGAATGGTAAATGCCCCGGGGCGCCCGATAGCGGCGCCATAGAGCTGCGCATAGGCCGAAATCATCGCCGCCTCGTCATATCGGGACCGGGCCTTTTCGGCATTGGCGAGACCGATCGCGCGGCGAAGGTCGTGGCGGTCGGCGAGCGTGTCGAGCGCGGCCGAGAAGGCGTCCTCGTCGGCGGGATCGACGATCAACGGCTTGTTGTCCTCCGCCACCATGTGCGGCACGTCGCCCACCAGGGTCGCGACCGCGGGCCGCGCCGCCGCCATCGCCTCGACCAGCGAAATCGGGAACTGCTCGCTGTCCGACGACAAGGCGAAGATGTCGAAATGACCGATCCAGCGGGCGGGATCGGCAAGGAAGCCCGGCATCAGCACGCGATCGGCGACGCCCTCGGCCCGCGCTTCGGCGGCGATCGCCTCACTCTCCGGCCCCTCGCCGACGATGACGAGCCGCGCCGCCTTGTGGGTCATGCCGGCGAAGGCGCGGACGAGACGGGGCAGATTCTTGACCGCGCGCAGGCCGGCCACCGTGCCGATCACGACCTCCCCCGACCGCCGCTCGAAGCCGGGGATCGCGCCCGGTTCCGGTGCCTTGCGGAAACGATCGACCGGGATCCCGTTCGGGATGCGCAGCACCCGTGCGTGCGGCTGCACCCAGTCCCAGACCGCGACGTCCTCGAGCCGCTCCGAGGGCACGACGAGTCGGTAGACAGCCGGCAGCCCCAGCCGGCGATAGAGGTTGCGGGCAGGCTTCAGCTTCTTCGCCTCGTCCTCGTTAAACCCGTCCTCGTGGTGAATGAGTGGAGGACCGCCAAATAACCGCCGCGCCATCACCGCATCGAACGCACCCCAATTGTAGGTGAGGACGAGATCGAAGCCGCGCATGTAGCGGGCCAGCCGCCGCAGCCGGCCCGGCGTCGGCCGCCCGGTCAGCGACGGGGCGTCAGCGGGGAAATCGACCGCGATGCCCCGGTCGATCGCCGCCCGCGCCCTGAGCCGGTCCGGCATCGCGCTCAGCACCGTGTGGACCGCCGCGTCGCCGAACGCATTCATCAGCCGGACGGCGCGCGCCTCCTTGCCCCCCAGCGAGAAGGTGGAATGGCAATGAAGAATGCGCGCCGCCCCGGCCATGCGCGCTTATCGCGCACCGGCGCTGCGAGGGCCAGCGGCCGGTTCGAGAGGCTGCGCGCCTTGGACCCGCTTCGGACCTTCCCTCTGGTGAAGTTCACGAAGTTCACGATCTCGCGTAGCTCCGTGATCTTCCCCTCCAACGATGTTCGAGGCAGCGGCCAGCATCCGGCGAAAGGCCGGGAGCGGAATGAAATGTGCGGGTATCCGAAATAAAGGGCCAGGATGCTGTTCCATCCGTCAGTTTGGATCAGAAGAAATCCTATTTGTATCCAACAATCGGTAATATCTGCCTTCGACCCATGCGGACATTCACGATCCGGTACTCAACCTCGTTCCGGCGCGCCGGCGGCTACTCATTCTACTTCACTCGGGCGCATTATCCGGCCGAAGAACAGAATCGCCCCGCTGTCTCGGTCGCGCAGCATGAACATGAATGCCCGGTCGGCGTGGAACGGGATCGGCGGAGGCATCGGGCGCGAGCCGGTGATGATGACGGAATCCACCACCGTAACCGCCGCCGCTTCGGTGCCCTGCTCGTCAACGCGAAGGAAGGTGGAGTGAGTGACCCGGCTGATTCGCAGGGGCTCCGCGCTGACGCCCCGGAAATCGGCCTCCAGGGCAAACGCGGTGCCCATGCCGAGCTGCGCCAGCGGTATGTTGAGCAGATAGCTGTCCTGCAATGTGAATCGTGGCAGCGTCAAATCGACGCGCACAGGCTCGCTCCGGTCGAGCGATCGCAGCGTACGGTTAAGCAGGCTGGGTGTAAGGGATCGCTCCAGCGCCGCCAGCCCGGTCGGGGAATCGGGCAAAAGCACGGTCATCACCAGCCGCTCGTCACGATATGGGAGGTCGAGCGCGGCAAATCCGCGCCTCCGATGATGGCGAAACTCGCCGAGTTGCTCCATCGTTGGAACATCGATCCGTCGCCCATCCGCCAGCGTGAACGGCGCGGCGCGACTTTCCGGCTCGAAAGGCGTTTGCCAGTCGGCCAGGAAGTATACGGCATTGGTAATGACAAGCCGTGTGTGCTCATTGAACTGGCCCGGAGCCACCACAGATGGGATGCGCCCGCGTGTCTCGGTATCGGCCCAGCGATTGATGCGCGCCGCCGCGCCTCGGGGATCGCCCCCGAAGTCGAGCATTTCGGCAGTCGCTTCGAAATGCGTCCGCGCGGTTTCCAGAAACTCCGGTCGCAACCGGTTTTCGCGATTCAGCCAGATTGCGTTGGCAATACTGACCTGGGTCCTATCGCGGTCCCGCTCCAGCGCCCTTTGTAGCGAGCCCAAGGCAGACGACAGCTCCGGCCCCACCTCAGGTAACGACAACGCGCGTTGGATGCCTGTACGCGTTTCGCCGTCCGCTCCCGACGCGAGTGGCGTGATCGCCAGCGCGATGCTGACGGGCGAAAAGAAGATATTATCTCGTTCTTCTCGCGCCAGTTCTCGATAGAGACGCAGCGCGAAATCGCGAGTTCCGCCCGCGACGCTAGCTGCAGTTATCACCTGCGAATCTCTTCGCTGGGCTGGCGCTGGCGCCGCGGCGGCAATGCCCACGGCGGCGAGGGCAGCAAGCAGCTGGAGGCGCGCTATCTTCATCGCGCCACATTCCATCGCTAGGTATTTACGAAGACTTAGCGCTGCCTGCGGGACGCGCGAAGGTCAGTCTTCGGTCGAACCCGCAATTCCCGATTTCCACCCATGGCGGTCATTTAGCGATATCGCGGCCGTCTCATCCTCCCCTCCCTTGCAGGGAAGGGGAATCAGATCAGCGTTGCAGACAAATGGCGTGGGCGTGTGTATCCGTCCTAAACCTCGTGCGGCATCCGCGCGGACTGGATCTCCACTTCCTTCACCTCCTGCCAGAAAGCGTCGAGCAGGCCGGTAAGCTCGGCGATGTGCGGCACGTCGTGGCGGCGGATGCATCGGTATTTGCGGGTCAGGAGCGACACCTCGGCGAGGATCAGCCGGGCGATCTCGCCATGATCGTCGAGCGAGGGGATCGCCTCGAACGCGGCGAGCGCGTCGGCGCGCGCCAGATGCTCCTTCGTGTCGGCGTCAAGGACCGGGGCGTGGGCATTCATGCAAGTCTCTCCCACCAGGAGATGAGGGTCGGAAGGGCGGCGGCGTCGAGATAGAGCCAGGCGGCAACGGCGGCAGCGGCGAGGATCAGCAGGCCGAGCATGACCCAGGGCCAGCGGCGGCGGGGTGCCTCCTCCTCGTAAACGTCTTCGCGGAGCATCGGCGCGTCCGCCGCGATCGCCTCGGGCTCCGGCTCGTAGGCGGGGACGGGAGTCAGCGCCGGGCCGAGCTTGCCGCGCGCCAGTACCATCCGCTGCTCCAGCAGGTCCTGCCGCTGCGCGTCGATCGCCTCGCCGACGTCGGCGAGCGCCGGATCGGGCATGGTCTCGACGAAGCGCGCGAGCTCGCGGTCGAGCCCGACCAGCTCGTCGAGCGCCGCCATCATGCCGCGCCGGTCATCCTGCTCCTGGGCGAGGTGGAGGCGCATCACCTGCATGTTGCTGGCGCGCAGGAAGGTGAGGCCGCGGACGAGGTCGGCCGCGGTCGCGCCGTCCCTGCCGGTTTCGACATCGGGTAATCCCCGCACCTCTTCACGCAGCACGATGAGGCCCTCCCAGCCGTCGCGAGTGATTGGGGTCAAGTTGGTGACACCCCGCAAGAGGGCGGAGCCGGAGTGTTCCGGAGCCGCGACGAAAAGGGGAAAGGTGAGGCTTTTCAGTGACAAGCCGTTGGCATTCGGAGCGCCCCTTTAACCTTCACTCTTGTCAGCAACGCGGATCGCGGGCACCTCCCGTGACATAATGATGACGGTCAGGAGAGGAAAATGAAGTCCATGCGTCACGCGGTCTATCTGGCGGCCGCCTCGGCCCTCGCCATCGCGGCCCCGGCCTCGGCCCAGCGCGTCGACCGGATCGTCGCGTTCGGCGATTCCTATGTCGACGACGGCAACGCCTTCCAGCTCGCAGGGATCACGCCGCCGGCCGCCTACCCCAACGGCCGTTTCAGCAACGGCACCAATTTCGTCGACACGATGGGCCAGATTCTGAACGTGCCCATCCAGAATTTCGGCATCGGCGGTGCGCAGGCCGGCAACGGCAACGTCAATCCCGGCCTCCCGGGTTTCGCGACCGAATGGCAATCCTTTCTCGCCGGCGGTGGCCCGGCGGCCTTTCCGCGCACCGACGGGCGCTTCGCTCCAAATGATCTGCTGGTCGTCTCGATCGGGGGCAACGATGCCCGCGCCTATCGGATCGGCGGCGGCACGGTGGCCGGTGCGCCGGCCGCGGCCGCTGTCAGCGTCACCCAGGCCACGACGGGGCTGAACGCGCTCGTGGGTGCCGGCGCCCGCAACATCACCTTCCTCGCCGGCGACGTCGGCCGCCTTCCGGAGGCAATCGGCCAGCCCAGCGCGCCGGCCGGCACCGCCTTCTCCGGTGCATTCAACCAGGGAATACGCACGACGCTCGCCGGCTATGCCAATCAGGGCGTGATCGTGAACTATCTCGATCTCAACCTGGTGGGTGATCGGGTCCAGGCCAATCTCGCCGCGTTCGGCCTGCAGAGCGCCGGAGCATCGACCTCGGCCGACGTTGCGGCCGGTCGGGCCGACAATTTCCTCTTCTATGCCGACAATGTCCATCTGAGCTCGGCCGGTTTCGCGATCGTCGGCCGCTATGCGGTGCGCCAGCTCGAGGCGCCGCTCCATCTCCAGGCGCAGGCCGACATCGGCCTGCTCACCGCCACCTCGTTCGGCAACACCCTCTCGGGCCGCCTCGACCTGTCGAACAGCCGTTTCGGCGCCGGCTCGGAGCGCGGCTTCAACCTCTTCGCCAGCGGCAATACGAGCAGCCTCGGCCGGGACGCCGCGCCGGCCAGCCTGGGCTATGACATGAACACGTTCGGCGGTACGCTCGGCGCCGAATATGACACCGGCGCGGGGGCGGTGTTCGGCGCCGCGGTCAACTACACCCGCGGCGAGGCGGACATGGACACCGCCACCGGCCGGGCGAAGACCAAAGCCTGGCAGGTCGGCCTCTATGGCGGCTGGGCCAGCGGCGGGCTCTTCATCCAGGGTCAGGCGAGCTACGGCTGGCTCGACTACGAGATCGACCGCGACGCCGTGATCGATTCGATCGCCGCCGATCCGGGCGGCACGGCAATCACCGCCGGCGCACAGGCGGGCTATCTGTTCGGCGTCGGCGGAATGCGCGTCGGTCCGGTGGTCGGCCTCAGATATGCCAAGGCCGAGATCGATGCCTATACCGAAACCGGCGATCCGGCGCTGACCCTCGATGTCGGCGACCAGGAGCTGCAGAGCCTGATCGGCAGCGCCGGCATCGAGGCGCGCGGCGAGCTGGACGTCGGCGGGCTCGCCGTGCGGCCCTACGCCGCCGCGACACTGGAGCGCGAGTTCGACGGCGACGGGCGCACGGTGCTCTATGCGCTCACCGCCGCGCCGGAGATCGTCAACCGCTGGGTCATTCCCGAGCGCTCGGACGACATCTATGGCCGGATCGCCGCCGGCGTGAACCTCAGCCTCGGCGACGCGGCCAGCCTCCAGCTCCAGGGCTCGACATCGATCGCCCAGGACGAGGGCAACGACCTGTACGGTTTCCTGGCGCTGCGGCTGAGCCTCTAGGAAGCGGCGGGCGCCGCCGACGGCTTGCGGGGCGCCCGCGCCTTCTTGAGCAGCGCGTCGATCGCCGCCGCGGCTTCCGGCTCGTCGAGCGTCGGCGCATGGCCAATGCGCGGCACCGTGACCAGCGTCAGCTCCGGATGCTCGGCCCGCATCCGCCCGGCGCTCTCGGCGCTGAGCAGGTCGGAGAGTTCGCCGCGCAGCAGCAGCGTCGGCCGGCCCTTCAGCGCCCGGAAGGCCGGCCACATGTCGAACCCCGCCTCGCCGCCCGGCAGCTTGAACGGCTCGGCGATGCGCATATCATAGTCGAACGCGATCCGTCCGCTCTGGGTCAGCTTGCCGAGGCGCTTGGCATAGACGAGCCACTCGTCGAGCTTCCAGTCGGGATAGCGGTCCGCCTGCGCCTCGGCGATGGCACGGGCGGCATGGAGCCAGGTCGGCCAGTTCTGCGGCCGGCCGACATAGGAGCGGATATGCTCGATGCCGCGCGGCTCCAGCTCCGGCCCGATGTCGTTGAGCAGGGCCGCGACGATCCGCGCATTGCCGGCCATGGTGAGCAGCATCGTCATGATCCCGCCGAGCGACGTACCGAATAGGATGAACCGCTCCAGCTTCAACTCCGCGATCAGCGCCTCGAGATCCTGGAGATAGGTGAGCGGCACATAGGTCATCGGGTCCTTGGCATAGGCGCTCTCGCCACGACCGCGGAGATCGACGCAGATCAGCCGCCAGTCGCCGGCGAGCCGGGCTGCAACCCCTTCGAAGTCGCGCGCGTTGCGGGTCAGGCCGGGAATGCACAGGATCGGCGGACGGCTCGCATCGCCGGCATAGTCGCGATAGTGGAGCCTGAGGCCATCGTTCGACCACCAATAGCCATCGGACCAATCCGCCATGCCGTGCCCCTTGCAACCTTCCCTCCCTATCGTCCGATGACGGTCCTTCCGCAACCCGGGGCGTACCGGCCCGACCCCGCGATCCTCGCCCTCGGCGACGACTTCTACGTCGTCGTCGAGGCGGCCGATTTCCCGCAGACGATCCTGCGCTTCCGCAACGACCGCGCGGCGGCGGCGGTCGGCCTCGACAGCCTGACCGACGCGGACTGGATCCGTCATTTCGGTTGTTTCGCGCCGCTGCCCGACAATCTGCGCGAGCCGCTGGCGCTGCGCTATCACGGCCATCAGTTCCGGGTGTACAATCCGGACATCGGCGACGGGCGCGGCTTCCTGTTCGCGCAGCTGCGTGACGGCCATGGCCGGCTGCTCGATCTCGGCACCAAGGGCTCCGGCCAGACCCCGTACAGCCGCTTCGGCGACGGCCGCCTCACCTTGAAGGGCGGCGTGCGCGAGATCCTCGCCACCGAGATGCTGGAGGCGCTGGGCGTCGAGACCAGCCGGACCTTCTCGCTGATCGAGACCGGCGAGGCGCTGGAGCGCGGCGACGAGCCCTCCCCCACCCGCTCGGCGGTGCTCGTCCGCCTCAGCCACGGCCATATCCGCATCGGCACCTTCCAGCGGCTCGCCGCGCTGGGCGAGACGGCGAACATCCTGAAGCTCGCCGATCATTGCCTCGCCCACTTCTTCAACGAAGGCGGCGGCGAGGATGCGCCAGTGCGGCTGCTGCGCCGCGTCACAGCCGGCACCGCGCGACTGGCGGCATCCTACATTGCCGCCGGGTTCGTCCATGGCGTGCTCAATTCCGACAATATCAACGTGACGGCCGAGAGCTTCGACTACGGCCCGTGGCGCTGGACGCCTTATTGGGACGGCGCGTTCACCGCGGCTTATTTCGATCATGCAGGGCTCTACGCCTTCGCCCGCCAGCCCGAGGCGATCCACTGGGATCTCGTCCAGCTCGCGCTGTCGCTGCGGCAGGTGGCCGCGGCGGACGTGCTGACGCCCGAGCTGGAGAAATTCCCCTATCTCTTCCGCGAGGCGCTGCGCGACGCCCTGTTCGCGCGGTTCGGCATCGTGCCCGGCGACCTCGAAGGCGACATGGCCGTCGTCGTCGCGATCGAGGAGGCGCTGGGCCGCAAGACCATCACCATCGACCGCTTCTTCTTCGACTGGCGCGGCGGCGCCTTGCGTAATCCGTCCGACGCCTATGACGGCTTCGCCGACCTTGCCGCCCTCCTCGCCCGCCACGAGGCGGTGCCGGGGGCGCTCGACCATCCCTATTGGTCCGACCCGGAACCGTGCGCGATGCACATCGACGAGGTCGAAGCGATTTGGGCGCGGATCGACGCGGACGACGACTGGTCGGCGCTCCACGACAAGGTCGCCGCCGTCCGCCGCATGGGCGAGGCGCTGCGACGCCCGCCCTGATCGTCATTCCAGCGAAAGCTGGAATCTCCCTGCCTTTCTGGCGCCGCAGTTTAGGAAAGGAGATTCCAGCTTTCGCTGGAATGACGGGGAAGTTGGCCAGCCTGCGCTTGAAAAATCGCCGGAACTCCCCAAGAGAACGGCATGACCCTCACATCCTTCGAGCCCGCCACCGGCGCCACCCTCTGGACCGGCGCGATCGGCGACGTCGACGCCGAGGTGGCAACCGCCCGCGGCGCCTGGGCCGGCTGGGCCGCCAGGCCCTTCGCCTTCCGCGTCGAGACGCTGCGCCGCTTCGCCAATGTCGCGCGCGCCAAGCTCGAGCCGTTCGCCGACCTGATCGCGCGCGAGACCGGCAAGCCGCTCTGGGAGGCGCGCAGCGAAGTCGAGATCGTCATCAAGAAGGTCGACATCTCGGTCTCGGCCTATGCCGAGCGCACCTCGCAGCGCCGGCTGGAGGGCGCGATGGGAGCGCGCGTCTCGGTCCGCCACAAGCCGCACGGCGTGCTCGCCGTCCTGGGCCCGTACAATTTCCCGGCGCACCTGCCCAACGGCCACATCGTGCCCGCGCTGATCGCCGGCAATGCGATCGTGTTCAAGCCGAGCGAGAAGACGCCGGCGGTCGGCGCCTTCCTGACCGCGCTCTATCACGAGGCCGGCGTGCCCGAGGACGTGATCCGCTGCGTTCAGGGCGGGCCCGACATCGGCAAGGCACTCGCCGCCCACCCCGGTCTCGACGGCCTGCTCTTCACCGGCTCGGCCCGCGCCGGCGCGGCCCTGAGCCGCCAGTTCGCCGAGACGCCGGGCAAGATGCTCGCGCTCGAAATGGGCGGCAACAACCCGCTCGTCATCTGGGATGCCAGGGACGTCCAGACGGCCGCGACCATCGCGGTCCAGTCCGCCTTCCTCAGCGCCGGCCAGCGCTGCACCTGCGCCCGCCGCCTGATCGTGCGCGACGGCGACCACGAGCCGCTGGTCGAGTCGATCACCAGGCTGATGGACCGGCTGATCCTCGATCACCCGCATGCCGACCCCGCGCCGTTCATGGGCCCGGTGATCGACAATGACGCGGCCGACCAGTTGCAGGCCGGCTTCCTCGAACTGCTCGGCCGCGGCGCCAAGCCGATCCGCCGGATGGACCGGCGCGACCCCGACAAGCCCTTCCTGACCCCCGCCCTCATCGACGTCACCGAGGTCGAGCGGCGTACCGATGCCGAATTGTTCGGGCCGCTCCTCCAGATGGTCCGCGTCGACGATTTCGACGCCGCCATCACCGAGGCGAATGCGACGCGCTACGGCCTCTCGGCCAGCCTCGTCGGCGGCAGCCCGGAGCTTTACGATCGCTTCTGGGCCAATGCCCGCGCCGGCGTGATCAACTGGAACAACCCGACCAACGGCGCCCCCTCGACCGCGCCGTTCGGCGGGATCGGCCTTTCCGGCAATCACCGCCCGAGCGCGTGGTATGCGGCGGATTATTGCGCCTATCCGGTCACCAGCTCGGAGGCCGAGACAGCGCGCGCGACGATCGGCATCGGGCTGGCCTGAACTTCCTCCACGCGATTTCGCGGGGAGGGGGACCATGCACAGCATGGTGGAGGGGCGCTTTTCAGGGCTGAAGAGCCCCTCCACCGCCCTTCGGGCGGTCCCCCTCCCCGGCAAATGCCGGGGAGGAAAAGTTTACCCCCGCATCTCCGGCAGATGATCGGCGTCGATATGGTCGCTGAACTTGGTGATCTTGGCGTCGAACTTCATGCGCACCTTGCCGGTCGCGCCGTGGCGCTGCTTGGCGACGATGCATTCGGCGAGGCCGTAGACCCGTTCCATGTCGAGCTTCCACTTCTCATGGTCTTCCCAGACCTTGGCGTCGTCGCCTTCGATCGGCCGCTTCGGCTCGCGCGACTGGACGTAATATTCCTCGCGATAGACGAACCAGACCATGTCGGCGTCCTGCTCGATCGAGCCGGATTCGCGCAGGTCCGACAGCTGCGGCCGCTTGTCCTCGCGCTGCTCGACGGCGCGGCTGAGCTGGGAGAGCGCGAGCACCGGCACGCTCAATTCCTTGGCGAGCGTCTTCAAACCTCGCGAGATTTCCGAAATCTCCTGGACGCGGTTGTCGTTGCTGTTCTTGCCGGCGCCCTGGAGCAACTGGAGATAGTCGACCACGACGAAGCCGATCCCCTTCTGCCGCTTCAAGCGCCGCGCCCGAGTCCTGAGCGCCGCGATGGTGAGGCCGGGCGTGTCGTCGATATAGAGCGGCAGCGTCTCCAGCTCGGCCGCCGCGCGGGCAAGGTTGCGGAAGTCGTGCTGGCTGATCTTGCCCATGCGCAGCGCTTCCGAGCTGATCCCGCTGTTCTCGGCGAGGATACGCGTCGCGAGCTGGTCGGCCGACATTTCGAGGCTGAAGAAGGCGACACCAGCGCCGGCCGACTTCTCCGGCGCGATCCCGTCCTCGATGTCCTGCAGGAAGCGGCGCGCCGTGTTGAACGCGATGTTGGTCGCGAGCGCCGTCTTGCCCATGCCGGGGCGGCCGGCGAGGATGACGAGGTCGCTGTTGTGCAGGCCGCCGGTCTTGGCGTTGATCGTCTCGAGGCCCGTGGTGAGGCCGGAGAGGCCTCCGCCCGAGTTCAGCGCCTTTTCCGCCATCTGCACGGCCATGCGGGTCGCGACGCCGAAGCTCTTGACCGAGCCCTCGCCGCCGCCCTCTTCCGCGACCCGGTAGAGTGCCGCCTCGGCGCTCTCGATCTGGCCCTTGGGATCGACCTCGTCCGACGTGTCGAGCGCCTGCTCGACCATCTCGCGCCCGACCCCGACCAGCGCCCGCAGCAAGGCGAGATCGTAGATTTGCCCGGCGAAATCGCGGGCACCGATGATCGCGGCTCCGGAGCCGGTGAGCTGGGCGAGATAGGCCGGACCGCCGACCTCCTTCATGTCCTCGTCCGCCTCGAACAGGGGCCTCAAGGTCACCGGACTCGCGATCATGTTCTTGTCGAGCAGGCGCAGGATCTGGTCGTAGATCCGCCCGTGCAGCGGCTCGAAGAAATGCTCGGAACGGAGCTTCAGCTGCACGTCCTCGGCGAGCCGGTTGTCGATCATCAGCGCGCCGAGCAAGGCCGCCTCGGCCTCGACATTGTGCGGCAGCGTCTGGGTCGCGGGTTCGGAATTCTCGATAACGGTCAGCGGATGGGCCATGGCGCGACCCTACGCCGAACATTCGATGCTCCCAAGACTTCTCTGGAAGTCTCCGGAAGTCTGCGGAATTCTCCAGGGGAGCGATCTGTGGACAGGCTGTGGTTTAGACCCCATCGCGTCATTCCCGCGAAAGCGGGTATCCAGCTTCTTTCTGACGCTCCAGGAAAGCTGGACCCCCCGCTTTCGCGGGGGTGACGAGAAATGGCTAAAGGCTGGCGCCGAAATGCTGCACCCGCTAACAGGTACGCATGGGCACGCCGCGCATCATCGCCATCGACCTGGACGAGCGATCGATCCTGCGCCGCAACGCGGACATCGAGCAGGAGCGTCGAATCGCCATTTTCGACCTGCTCGAGGGCAATCATTTCGACGTCGCCGGCCATGAGGGGCCGTTCCGGGTCACGCTCCACGTCGAGGAAGGCCGCCTCGCCATCGACGTCAAGGACGAGGCCGACGCCCCGCTCGACACGATCCGCATGGGCCTGGCGCGCCTGCGTCGCCCGATCCGCGACTATTTCCAGATCTGCGAATCCTATTTCAAGGCGGTCCGATCGGACCGGCCGCACGGCATCGAGGCGATCGACATGGCCCGCCGCGGCCTCCACAACGAGGCGGCGGAGCTGCTCAAGGAATGCCTCGCCGGCAAGGTCGACATGGATTTCGACACCGCCCGGCGCCTGTTCACCCTGATCTGCGTGCTCCACATCAAGGCCTCGACGACGGCAGTTGACTCGCATGGGGGCGGACACGCATCCCACGCGGCATGAGGATCGCTCTTTTCCTGCCGCTCCTGCTGCTGGCCGGCTGCGAGACGACGCAGCAGCCCTATGCCCCGGTCGACAATGTCCGTTACTCAGCGGTTGGCGAGGAGCCGTTCTGGCTGCTCAACATCGGCGACGACCGGATCGTCCTGCGCATGGCCGACGCCGGGCAGGACGCAGTCTGGCCACGCACCCTCCCACGCACCGTCGACGGCGTGCGCACCTGGCAGTCGGGCGATGGCACGGGCGTCATCACGGTCGAGGCCCGGCCCGGCCCGTGCATCAATGCCCGGGAGCGGCGGTTCGAGGATCGGGTGACGGTCCGTCTCAGCGGCCACGGACTCATCGGTTGCGGCGGGCGGCTGCTCGGGGAGCGAAACTAGATGGCGATACTCTCCGACCGCTGGATTCGCGAGAAGGCGCTGGGCGAAGGCATGATCGAGCCGTTCGTCGAGGGGCAGCGGCGCGAGAACTGCATCAGCTACGGCCTTTCCTCCTATGGCTATGACGCGCGGGTCGCCGACGAGTTCAAGATTTTCACCAATGTCGACAATGCGGTGGTCGATCCCAAGGATTTCGCCGCCAACAGCTTCGTCGACCGCAAGACCGATTGCTGCATCATCCCGCCGAACAGCTTCGCGCTCGCCCGGACGGTCGAATATTTCCGCATTCCCCGCGACGTGCTGGTGATCTGCCTCGGCAAATCGACCTATGCGCGCTGCGGCATCATCGTGAACGTGACGCCGCTGGAGCCCGGCTGGGAAGGCCATGTGACGCTGGAATTCAGCAACACCACGCCGCTCCCGGCCAAGGTCTACGCGAACGAGGGCGCCTGCCAGTTCCTCTTCCTGCAGGGCAACGAGCCCTGCGAGGTGAGCTACGCCGACCGCGCCGGCAAATATATGGGCCAGCGCGGCGTGACGCTGCCGAAGCTCTGACGGGCCGCACGTTCTCCCGTCATCCCAGCGAAAGCTGGGATCTCCCTTCTTAAGGCAATGAGATTCCAGCTTTCGCTGGAATGACGAATAGCTAGCCCTTCGCCGCGTCGTCGGCGAGCTCGCCCGGCCCGCGCAGGATCTTCTCGATCCAGTCGGCATAGGCCGCGACGAAATCGGCGAGGTAGGTGCGGTGCTTCTCGTCGGCGACCTGCCCGTCCGCGCCGAACCAGTCGCCAACCTTTGCCAGATAGGCCTCCGGCTGCTGCATCAGCGGGATGTCGAGGAACACCGTGCACTGGCGCAGATGGTGGTTGGCGCCGAACCCGCCATAGGCGCCGGGCGAGGCGCTGATCACCGCGCCGGGCTTTTTCGGCCAGACCGAACGGCCGTAGGGCCGCGAGCCCACGTCAATCGCATTCTTGATCGGCGCGGGCATCGACCGGTTATATTCGGGCGTCACGAACAGCACGCCGTCCGCCGGGGCGACCTTCCCGCGAAATGCCGTCCAGGCGGGCGGCGGCGACTCCGTCTCGAGATCCTGATTGTAGAGCGGCAGATCGCCGATCTCGACGATCTCAAGAGTAAGATGCGGTGGCGCCAGCCGCGCCAGCTCCAGCGCCACCTTGCGATTGAGCGAGTCGCGGCGAAGGCTGCCGACGATCACGGCGACGGTGCGGGGCTGGGGCATGAGCGGGCTCCTGTACTGTGTCCGCTCCCGCCATAGCGCCAACGCCCCGATTCGGGTCAGCGGATATCCGGGCCTTGCTACCGCGCGATGCGCTGCGCCCTTTCCTGCAGATAGGCGTGGAGCTGGTCGATCTCCGTATCGGTGAGATGGCGCGTGTCGTCGCGCGCGATCTTGCCCATCAGGCCGAGGTCGCGCCCGCTGGGCGGGCGGCCGGTCCGGAGCATCCGGCGAAACTGCTCCCGGTCATAGGCGCCGGCGATGGCGAGATCGGGCGCGGTGATGTCCGGCGTCGGCCGGCCGCCCGACAGGTCGGCGCCATGGCATTCGGTGCAACCCGTCATCGCGATCCGCCGGCCGGCCGCGGTGGCCGGGCCGAGATCGAACGGCTGGCGCACGCGGAACTCCTCGACCCGCCCGACCGCGTCCGGGAACCGGCCGGTCGCCAGCGCGAAGCGGCCGATCGGTCCCCATTCGATCCTCGGCGTTTGCGCTCCGGCGCGCGGCAGGCTGCGCATGAAGACGATCAGCGCGGCGACCTCCTGGTCGCTCAGATGCGAATACATCGGCGAGGGCATGACGAAGAGCGGCCGGCCATCCTGGCCGATACCCTGGCGGATCGCCTGGGCGAGCTGCTGGTCGGTGGCGCGCGCGGCGAGTTCGGTGAGGTTGGGCGCCCAGACCTTCACGACATTGGGCGCCTCGAACATCATCCGACCGCGCAGCCCCTCGGCATGGCAGCTGAGGCAGCCGAGGATGCGCGCCTGCCGCGGCGCGTCGGCGAGCTGCGCCGCGCTCGGTTGCACCAGCCGCTCTGGCGCCGCCTCATGCGTCCGGCCGAGCACCCGCGCCGAGGCCAACCACACCCAAGCTGCGAACCCCAGTGCCAGCACTGCCATAATGGCGAGACCATAACCGATCCAACGAAACATCCGTGTCATCTCTTCCCCCGATTCCGGAGGAGCGCCGATGGCGCGGTCCGTTCACGATCGCCCGCAGGCATCGACGGGCGTGACGATGGGCGCGACGAAGGCGGCGATCAGGCGGCCCTGATCTCCGCGAGGAAGCCATCGACGCGATCGCGCAACGCCTCGGCGCGGACGCCGAGCCCTTCGGCGACGCCGCCGAGGCGCAGCGCCATGTCGCCGGCGGTCGCGGCGCGGCTTCCCATTTCGCCGACATGGCTCGAAATCTGGGCACTGGCGACCGCGCATTGCTCAACCGTCGCGGCGATCATCGTCGTCGCCATGGATTGCTCCAGCACCGATTCGCGGATCTGGGCGGTCGCGCTCTCAACCTGGGCGACGATCTCGGCGATCGCGAGATTGACGCCGGTGCTGTCGGTCACGGCGGCGCGCACGGCGGCGACCTGCGCCTCGATGCCGCGCGCCGCGGCGCCCGCCTGGTTCGCGAGGTTCTTCACCTCGCCTGCGACAACCGCGAACGAGCGGCCCGCCACGCCGGCGCGCGCCGCCTCGATCGTCGCGTTGATCGCGAGCATGTTCACCTTGCCCGAAATCTCGGTGATCAGGTGGACGATGCTGCCGATCGCATCAGCCGCCTCGGCCAGCCGCGTCGCCTTTTCGGCACCCGCCGCGACATGGCCGACCGCCGCCGCCACCGCCTGCTCGGCCTCGATCACGCGCCGCTCGATCATCCCGCCCTGACGGGCCAGCTCGGCACTCGAGCTGGCGACCTCGGCGATCCCGTCGGCGCCCTGGCTGGACGCGGCCGCGACGGCGGTCGCTTGGGCGCCGTTCTGCGCCGCGCGCTCGGCGACACCGGTGGCGGTGCCGCGAATCTCCTCGGCCGCTACTCCGAGCGCGGCAACGAACTCCGCCGCATCGGCCCGGAACCGATCGAACGACCGCTTCAATGCCTGGCTGCGCGCGATCGCCGCCTCGGCCTCGTCCAGCTCGCGCCGCGCCGCGAGACGGACCAGCGCCTGGCTCGGCAGCAGCGCGGCATAACGACCGCGTCGGGTCAGGATCATTCCCTCGATCCCGTCGCCGTCGCCATGCGCGGCGATCAGGGACTCGACACTCGCATCGATCTCGGCGACCGGACAGGGCCGGACCATCTCGGCCAGGGTCCAGCGGCAGCCGGGATTGGCGAGCAGCGCGTGGCCGAACGGGCTGAACAGCAGATCGCGCACCACCTGCTCGTGCAGCGCGCCCACCGGGCGGCCCTGCGCGTCGACCACGGCGAGGAAGCGCGCCTTCGGGAAGCGGCGGAACATCTCCATCGCCTTCGCGAGCGGCAGATCGGACGGGATCGCATCGGCCGCCATGGCGAATGCGGCGACGTCGCGGGCGGCTTCGTGCCGCTCCGTCCCGGCCCGTTTCGCCTCTTCCGCCAGACTGAATGCCATTGCCCGTCGCTCCCTGTCGCGGCGGGCTCTAGGGGCGAATGGTTAATGCGGACTTTGCCAGAAATTGCGCTTTTGTGACGCGCGAGTGCAAAAAGATTAACGGGACCGGTGGCGGATATTCCCCGGCCGTCCCCGGCGGCCGACCATATGCCCGGCCCCGTCGCGACGCGGACCACGGGGACGCGACGGCCGTTCGCCACCTTTTGCACCTTCCGGCAGCTCGAACCGCAGGTTGCCGCTCACCGGATCGGCTTCGACGAGGCGCAGCTTCAGCCGCTGGCCGAGGGTATAGCGCTCGCCGCTCTCCTCGCCGGTGAGGCTGAGGCTGGACTCGTCGTAGCGGAAATATTCGCTGCCGAGGATCGCCGCCGGCACCAGTCCGTCACCGCCCAGCGCCTCGACCGTGGCGAAGAAGCCGAACGGCTGCACGCCGGTGATCCGGCAGTCCATCACCTGCCCGACATGATCGGAGAGATAGGCGGCGACATAACGGTCCAGCGTCTCGCGCTCGGCGACCATGGCGCGGCGCTCGAGGTTCGAGATGAGTTCGCCGGTCACCTCCATCGATGCCTCCTCGTCGGCGGCGAGGCCGCCTTCACCGAGCCGGTAGCTCGCGACCAGCGAGCGATGGACGAGGAGGTCCGCATAGCGGCGGATCGGCGAGGTGAAATGGGCGTAGGAGCCGAGCGCGAGACCGAAATGGCCCTGGTTGCGCGGGGCGTAATAGGCCTGGGTCTGGGTGCGCAGGATCTGCTCCATTACCTGCGGCCGGAACTCGGCCTCGCCGAGGCGGTCGATGATCCGGTTGAACGTCTCCGGACGGATCACCTGGCCCAGCGCGAACTCGATGCCGAAGGTCTTGAGATAGTCCTTGAGCGCGACCAGCTTCTCGCGCGCCGGCGGCTCGTGGACGCGATACATGACCGGTCCGCGCCTCGCCTCCAGCGCCTTGGCGGCCGCGACATTCGCGGCGATCATGTAATCCTCGATCAGCTTGTGCGCGTCGAGCCGCTCGCGCGGGGCGACCGAGAGGATGCGTCCCTTCTCGTCGAGCATCACCCGCCGTTCCGGAAGATCCAGCTCCAGCGGCGCCCTTTTATCCCGCGCCTTATAGAGCGCCTGCCAGCACGCCCAGAGCGGCTTCAGCGTGGCCTGAACCAGCGCCCGCGGCACCGGGCCGTCGCTTTCGATTTCCGGCATCGAACAGGTCGGCGAACTGACCTCGATCCGGTCCTGCCCCTTCTCCGCATCGATCGCCGCCTGCGCATCTTCATAGGCGATATTGGCGGCGATGCGGACCCGCGCCCGGGTGAAGCGCCAGGATTTGAGCGCCCCCGCCTTGCTCACCTGCAGATGGCAGGCGAGCGCCGCCCGATCTTCGCCTTCCTTGAGCGAGCAGACGTCGGCGCTGAGCGTCTCGGGCAGCATCGGCACGACCCGGTCCGGGAAGTAGACGCTGTTGCCGCGCCTCCGTGCCTCCTTGTCCAGCGCCGAACCGGGCCGGACGTAGAAGCTGACATCGGCGATCGCGACGATCGCCTTCCAGCCGCCTTCATTGCCCGGATCGTCGTCCGCCGCCGCCCAGACCGCGTCGTCATGGTCGCGCGCGTCGGCCGGGTCGATCGCGACGATCGGAATGTGCGTCAGGTCCTCGCGCTCGCCCAGCGGCTGCTTCGCCATCCGCTCGGCCTCGGCCAGCACCGCGTCGGGGAAGACGTGCGGAATCTCGTGCTTGTGGATCGCAATCAGGCTGAAGCTGCGCGGCGCGAAGGGGTCGCCGAGGATCGTGTCGACCCGCGCGGACAGGCGCGGCGGCCGCCCGGTCTTCTCGGCCAGCACCAGATCGCCGACCCGCGCCTCGCCGAGATCGGAGATGGCGAGCTCGCGCCGCTCCTTCTTCTCGACCGGCCGCAGCCAGTGCCGCTCGCCCTCCTTATGGACCACGCCAAGGACCAGCTCGCTGTCCTTCAGCAGCTTCTTCATCGGATGGGCGATCCAGCCGTCCCGGCCCTCTTCCGTCCGGGACAGGATGCGGTCGCCGACGCCCAGAGCGGGCGCCCCGCGTCCCTTGCGCTCCATCACCCTGAGGCGCGGCGGATTTCCCTCCGCCTCCCAGCGCTCCGGGACCGCAAACGCACGCCCGCCATCGTCCACGTCGACGACGCGCAGCACCGTCACCTTGGGAATGCCGCCCATCTTGTGGAAGGCCCGACCCGGCCCGGCGTCGATCAGCCCCTCGTCGCCCATGTCCTTGAGCAGCGCCTTCAGCGCGATCTTGTCCGCGCCTTTCAGCCCGAACGCCTTCGCGATCTCCCGCTTCCCCGCCGGCGCGTCCGACGACTGGATGAAGTCGAGCACCTCGTCGCGGGTCGGCAGGCCGCCTTTGACGATTCGTCTGGCCATCTAGGCCGAAACCCGCAGGCCGACCGGCGTTCCGAAAGCGAGAGGCAGATCGCGGGCCGGGAGGTGACTCATTCCCCGCGCATGAACCCGGGCGCGACAAACGGCAAGTCGCGGCGCGGCTATAGGACCTCGAACAGCTCGTAGGTGACCCCGCCCGGCCGCCGCGCGCCCATTCCGACCGAGACGATGCCGTTGAGCCAGGCGTAGGTCAGCGACGCCGTCTCGAAGAAGGGCGCGGTGCGCAGATAATATTCGTCCGGCGCCACCGCATCGCCGGCGGCGAGCCGAGCAGCGACCTCGGCGGTGCAGGTTCGAACGCCGCGATAGGTCATCGCGATCAGATCACCGTCCGCGGCGCGCAGCAGCAACCGCACGTCCTGCTGGGCCGAGCCGTCCGCCCGCGCCAACAGATAATCCGCCCCGCCCAGCGGCAGGACCTCGCCGGCAATCCGCTCGCCATGGAATGCGCCGCCCGAAACCGGAAAGACCCGCCGTTCACCTGCCGGCGTGGCGCCAAGCTCGATCGTCGGGTGGAGGTCGATCGACAGGGTGAAGAGGTGGCGCGAGGGCAGTATCGTCATGGATTTTTGCTCCTTCCGGGCGGGCAATTACGGGCAAGCGCCCCGGCCGGAAAACGAAACGTCTTTCGCCTCATTTCAACCTGTGTTTGAAATGACCTGTGCCCCGTCACCCGCCCGTCGAATCGCTGCGCGTTCTGGAAGCCTGCGTGCGCCATGCCAGCTTCACGAGGGCGGCGACGGAGCTGGGCGTGACGCCGGCCGCAGTGAGTGCGCGGATGCGCAACCTCGAAGCCGATCTCGGGACCGCGTTGTTCGCGCGCCACGGGCCGAGGATCGTCCCCACCGGGACGGCCGCCGCGCTGGCGGCAGAGGTTGCCGACGCATTGCGACTGATGCACGCGGCGGTCGGCAGGAGCCGCGCAACGCCTGTCTTGCGGGTCACCGCCCCGCCCTCCTTCGCCCAGCGCTGGCTGGCGCCCCGCCTCGCGCGCTATCGGGCGCTGCCGGGTGCGGCGGAGATCGTCCTCGACGTCGCGACCGACCTGCGCGATCCCGCGACGTTCGATCTGGCGATCCGGACCGGCCGCGGCGGCTGGCCCGGTTTCGACGCCATCCCGCTCCTGCCCGTCCAGGCGACAGCGATGCTGTGCCCGGCGCTGGCGGCGGAGATTGCGACGCCGGCGGATCTCACCCGGATGCCGCTCATCCCGCATCCGGACTGGCCGCGCTGGTTCGCCGCAGCGGGTATCGACCCGCCACCAGGGCAGAGCGACGCTGACGGCTATCCCACCTACGAAATCGACGCCGCCGCGGCGCTGGCTGGTGCGGGCGCGGCGCTGCTGCCGCCGAACCTGTATGGTGCGCTGATTAGCGAGGGCCGTCTCGTTCAGCCGTTCCCGCTGACCCTCGACGGCCCGGATCATTATTATCTGCTGCGTCGCGCCGGCGACGACCGGCCAGCCCTCTTGAGCTTCGGCGACTGGATTCTGGCGGAAGCGGGCGCCTAGCCCGCTGCGACCGTCTGCTCGATCACGCCGAAGATCGGATGCCCGCGCGCGTCGTCCATCCAGATGCGGACGGTGTCGCCGGCCTTGAGGAAGGGCGTCGCCGGCTTGCCGTCGAGGATCGTCTCCACGGTGCGGACCTCGGCCAGGCAGGAATAGCCCTTGCCGCCGCGGTCGACGGGCTTGCCGGGGCCGCCGTCCGCGTCGCGGTTGGAGACAGTGCCCGAGCCGACGACTGTGCCAGCGCCCAGATTCCGGGTCTTGGCGAGGTGGGCGACGAGCGTGCCGAAATCGAAGGTCATGTCCACGCCCGCATCGGCCCGTCCGAAGGGCCGGCCGTTGAGATCGACCTTCAGCACGCCCGAGAGCTTGCCGTCCGCCCAGGCTTCGGCCAGCGCATCGGGGGTCACGAACACCGGCGACAGCGCCGAGGCGGGCTTGGACTGGAGGAATCCAAAACCCTTGGCGAGTTCAGCCGGGATCAGATTGCGCAGGGACACGTCGTTGACGAGGCCGACGAGCTTGATGTGCGCCAGTGCCTCCTCGCGCGACACGCCGCGCGGCACATCGTCGGTCACCACCACGATCTCCGCCTCGAGGTCGCAGCCCCAGCTTTCGTCGGCGAGCGGGATCGGATCGCGCGCGGCCAGCATCTCGTCCGAGCCGCCCTGATACATGAGCGGGTCGGTCCAGAAGCTCTCCGGCATCTCGGCGCCGCGCGCCTTCCGCACCAGCTCGACATGGTTCACATAGGCCGAGCCGTCCGCCCATTGGTAGGCGCGCGGCAGCGGCGCATCGGCGTCGCGTTCGTGGAACCGCTCCTTGGGGATGACATCATGGGCGAGATCGGTGGCGAGCAGCCTCAGCTGCGCCTCCGCCCAGCCCCA
The DNA here is from genome assembly GCF_031157375.1 of Sphingosinicella sp. LHD-64. GTDB lineage: Bacteria > Pseudomonadota > Alphaproteobacteria > Sphingomonadales > Sphingomonadaceae > Allosphingosinicella. Next base: position 87,315 of record NZ_JAVIFV010000004.1, on the reverse strand, counting down.
GTTGTCGAGCGCGGCCTGGAGGGTCGGCGCGATGTGGGTGGCGTCCGCGCACCAGGCGAGATCGTCAGACACCACCACCAGCCGCCCGTCGCGGCCCTGCTTCATCGATGCGAGCTTCATGAAAGCCTCATCCGCGCTGGGCGGCCGAAGATCAATCCCCGCCCAGCAATTGACCTTGCCCCGCCGCGACGACACCGGCCAGCCAGTCGACGAACGCCCCGACCCGCGCCGATCGCCGCGTGTCGGCATGGGTGACCAGCCAGAAGGAGCGCGTCACCGCGACATCGTCGAGCAGGCGCACCAGCGCCCGATCGGCGTCGCCGATGAAGCAGGGCAGCACCGCAATCCCCGCCCCGGCTGCGACCAGATTGTGCTGGGCATTGATGCTGGTGCTGCGCAGGCGCGGCTCCAGCCCGGGCGCGATCTCGGCGAGATAACGCAGTTCCGGCGCGTAAAGCAGGTCGGGGACGTAGCCGATCAGTCGGTGACGCTTCAGGTCGGCACGGCTGGCGACCGGCCCGTGCGCCGCCAGCCAGTCGCGCGCGGCATAGAGGCGCAGGCGATAGTCTGTGAGCTTGCGGGTGAAGAGCGGCCCCTTACGCGGCCGATCGAGCAGGATCGCCACGTCCGCCTCGCGCCGCGAGGGGTTGAGGAAGCCCGACGAGGCGACGAGATCGACGGTGAGCCGCGGATGCGCGGCGGCGAAGCCGGGCAGGTGCCGGGCGACGAACCAGCTGCCGAAGCCTTCGGAGACGCTGACCCGGACGGAGCCGGAAAGGTCCGGACCGCCCTCCTCACCGACCTCGATCTCGCGGATCTGCCGCTCCATCGCCTCGGCCCGTTCGGCGAGGCGCTCGCCGGCCTCGGTCAGCGCCTGGCCGTCCTTGGTCTGCTCGAACAGGGTCTGGCCGAGCGCCGTCTCCAGCCGCCTGAGGCGCCGCCCCACCGTGGTGGCATCGACGCCGAGCTGCGCCGCCGCCCGGGCGAGTTGCCCCGCCCGCGCGACGGCCAGAAAGTGCCTGAGATCGTCCCACTGCATCCGCCTGCAAATATGCAGCTTCGGCCTGCAGGTCTACCTGTTGCCTGCACGCATGCGCGGGCGCATAGCGGCGCGCGATCAGGAGACTCCCCCATGCGCAACATCGACCATTTCATCGCCGGCCTGCCCTTCGCCTCGGGCGAGCGTCAGGGCGACGTGTTCAATCCGAGCGAGGGCGCCGTCCAGGCGCAGGTCCGCTTCGGCAGCGCCGCCGATCTCGAAAAGGCGGTCGCCGCCGCCCGCGAGGCCTTTCCCGGCTGGGCCGCGACCAATCCGCAGCGCCGCGCCCGGGTGATGTTCAACTTCAAGGCGCTGGTCGAAGCCAATATCGACGATCTCGCGCTGCTGCTCGCCTCCGAGCATGGCAAGGTCGTCGCCGACGCCAAGGGCGACGTGCAGCGCGGGCTCGAGGTCATCGAATATGCCTGCGGCATCCCGCACGCGCTGAAGGGCGAATATACGATCGGCGCCGGCCCCGGCATCGACGTCTATTCGATGCGCCAGCCGCTCGGCGTCGTCGCGGGCATCACCCCGTTCAACTTCCCGGCGATGATCCCGATGTGGATGTTCGGCGTCGCCATCGCCTGCGGCAACACCTTCATCCTGAAGCCGTCGGAGCGCGACCCCTCGGTGCCGGTGCGCCTCGCCGAGCTGATGAAGGAAGCCGGCCTGCCGGACGGCGTCCTCAACGTCGTCCATGGCGACAAGGAGATGGTCGACGCGATCCTCGACCATGACGACATCAGGGCGATCAGCTTCGTCGGCTCCTCCGACATCGCGCAGTACATCTATTCGCGCGGCACCGCGAACAACAAGCGCGTGCAGGCCTTCGGCGGCGCCAAGAATCACGGCATCGTGATGCCGGACGCGGACCTCGACCAGGTGGTCAACGACCTCGCCGGCGCGGCCTTCGGCTCGGCGGGCGAGCGCTGCATGGCGCTCCCGGTGGTCGTGCCGGTCGGCGACAAGACCGCCAATGCCCTGCGCGCCAAGCTCATTCCCGCGATCGAGGGCCTGCGCGTCGGCGTCTCGACCGATCCCGATGCCCATTACGGCCCGGTGGTCAACGCCGCCCACAAGGCGAAGATCGAAAGCTATATCCAGATGTGCGCCGATGAGGGCGGCGAGCTGGTGATCGACGGCCGCGGCTTCTCATTGCAGGGCCATGAGGAGGGCTTCTTCATCGGCCCGACCTTCTTCGACCATGTGAAGCCGACCTTCCGCTCCTATCGGGAAGAGATTTTCGGCCCCGTCCTCCAGATGGTCCGCGCGCCGGATTTCGAGAGCGCGCTGAAGCTCCCGAGCGAGCACGATTACGGCAACGGCGTCGCCATCTTCACCCGCAATGGCCATGCGGCGCGCGAGTTCGCGGCGCGCGTGAATGTCGGCATGGTCGGCATCAACGTGCCGATCCCGGTGCCGGTCGCCTACCACACGTTCGGCGGCTGGAAGCGCTCGGGCTTCGGCGACATCGACCAGCACGGCCCGGAGGGCGTGCGCTTCTGGACCAAGAACAAGAAGATCACCCAGCGCTGGCCCGACGGCAGCGCGACGGGTGAGAATGCGTTCGTCATCCCGACCATGGGATGAGGCGTAGGTGCTGGTAAGTTCGCTACGTCATCCTGACGAAAGTCAGGACCCATGAACACAGAGCCCGCGAGTTCGCACAATCCGTGTTCATGGATCCCGAATCAAGTTCGGGATGACGGCTTCAGCGTCGACGGATGTGGTTTCACCGGATCGAAGCCGAGTTCCACAGCCCGATCTTCCCAGAACGGATTACCCTCCTCGATCAGCGCGACCTTCCAGGCACGCCGCCACGCCTTGAGTTGCTTCTCGCGAGCAATAGCCGCGCCCATGTCGCCGAACATCTCGAAATGGACGAGCCGGTGAACCACGTACTGCGACGTAAAGCCGGGCGTCGATCCGGTCCGATGCCGGTGCAACCGCCCCATCAAGTCCGAAGTCACGCCAATGTAGATCGTCCCATGCCGCCGGCTGGCGAGTATATAGACGCAAGGTTCTCGGGACATCCCCCACTCCGTCATCCTGACGAAAGTCAGGATCTATGAACACGGATTGGTCGAGCATGACAACACAGCGTTCATGGATGCTGAATCAAGTTCAGCATGACGGTAGAGGCCAAGCGTGAGCTTTTCGTGCATCCTTCTCACCTTCCTCGCGACATGCCTGCTCGTCGCTTACCCCGCCGCGGCCCAGAAGCGCATCGCGCTCACCTTCGACGACGTCCCCCGCGCCCGCGATTCCTTCCTGACCCCGGACGAGCGCACCGAGCGGCTGATCACCGCGCTGCGCGAGGCGCGTGTGCCGCAGGCGGCCTTCTTCGTCACGACCGGCAATCTCGACGGCGCCGATGGCGCCGGCGGTGAAGCGCACATCGCCGCCTATGTCGCCGCCGGCCATGTCATCGCCAACCATTCGCACAGCCACCTCTGGGCGACCCGCACCCCGGTCGCCGACTATCTCGCCGATCTCGACCGCGCCGACCGCTGGCTGGAGGGGCGCCCCGGCTACCGGCCCTGGTACCGTTTCCCCTTCCTCGACGAGGGCCGCGACACGCCGGAGCGCCGCGATGCCCTGCGCGGGGGCCTCCGCGAGCGTGGTCTTCAGAGCGGTTATGTCACCGTCGACAGCTACGACTGGTATCTCGACCAGCTCGTCGACCGCGCCGCCGCGGCTGGCGCGGCGATCGACCGCAATGCGCTGCGCGATCTCTATGTCGAGATGATCGTCGGCGCGGCGGAGTTCAACGAAGGCATCGCCCGCGAGACGCTCGGCCGGTCGCCGGCCCATGTGATGCTCCTCCACGAAACCGATCTCGCCGCGCTCTACATCGCCGATGCGGTCGCGGCGCTGCGCGCCCGTGGCTGGGAGATCGTCAGCGCCGACACCGCCTTTGCCGACCCGATCGCTACGGAAGAGCCTGATTCGATGTTCCTCGGCGGCGGCCGCATCGCCGCCCTCGCCAATGCCCGCGGCCGTCCCCGCGCCGGGCTCGTGCCGCGCTGGAACGAGGAAAGCGTCATCTCGGCCCTGTTCAACGAACGCGTCCTTCGCCAAAGGGTATCGCCATGAGCCAGTTCGACCTCACCGACGAGCAGCGCCAGATTCAGGAAATGGCGCAGCAGTTCACCGCCGATGCGATTACGCCCCATGCCGCCGAATGGGACGAGAAGCACATCTTCCCGCGCGACACGATCCGCGCCGCTGCGGAGCTCGGCTTCGGCAGCATCTATGTCGCCGAGGAGTCGGGCGGCATCGGCCTCGGCCGGCTGGAGGCGGCGCTGATCATGGAGGCGATGGCCTATGGCTGTCCCTCGACCAGCGCCTTCATTTCCATCCACAATATGGCGTCCTGGATGATCGACCGCTTCGGCACGCAGGCGGTCAAGGACAAGTATCTGCCCTCGATGGTGACGATGGAGCGGATCGGCTCCTATTGCCTCACCGAGCCCGGCTCGGGCTCCGACGCCGCCGCCCTCAAGACGCGCGCGGTGAAGGAGGGCGACCACTATGTCGTCACCGGCACCAAGCAGTTCATCTCCGGCGGCGGCGAGAACGAGGTCTATGTCTGCATGGTCCGCACCGGCGTCGACGGGCCCAAGGGCATCAGCTGTCTGGTGATCGAGAAGGACATGCCGGGCGTCAGCTTCGGTGCGCAGGAGCGCAAACTGGGCTGGCATTCGCAGCCGACCGCGCAGGTCAATTTCGACTCGGTCCGCGTGCCGGCGGAGAATCTCGTCGGCGGCGAGGGCGAAGGCTTCCGCATCGCGATGATGGGTCTCGACGGCGGCCGCCTCAACATCGGCGCCTGCAGCCTCGGCGGCGCCCAGCGCTGCCTCGACGAGGCGGTGAAGTACACCAAGGAGCGCAAGCAGTTCGGCGCGGCGATCGCCGATTTCCAGAACACCCAGTTCATGCTCGCCGACATGGAGACCGAGCTGCAGGCGGCGCGGATGCTGCTCTATGCCGCCGCGGTGAAGGTCACCGAGAATGCGCCGGACAAGACTAGGTTCGCTGCCATGGCCAAGCGCCTCGCCACCGATTCGGGCTCGTCGATCGTCGACCGCGCGCTGCAGCTCCACGGCGGCTACGGCTATCTGATGGACTATCCGATCGAGCGCTTCTGGCGCGATCTTCGTGTCCACTCCATCCTTGAAGGGACCAACCAGGTGATGCGCATGATCGTCGGCCGCGAGCTCACCCGCCAGTGAGCGGTGCCGCGCAGGCCGAGGCCGGGCCGACCTTGTCGCCGCCCGCCGAACAGAAGGTCGTCGACCGGGTCGAAGGCCATGTCAGCCGCCTGAGCCTCAACCGGCCGAAGGCGCTCCACGCGCTCGACCTCGACATGATCCTCAAGATGACCGCCTCGCTGATCGAATGGCTGCACCGGCCGGACATCGAGGCGGTGCTGATCGACCATGCAGAGGGGCGCGGCTTCTGCGCGGGTGGCGACGTCGTCACCATCGCGAAGAGCGCCAAGGGCACGGGCGAAGCGGCGCGCGACTTCTTCTTCAACGAATACCGCCTCAACCACCTGCTCTTCACCTATCCCAAGCCCACCGCGGTGTTCATGGACGGGGTCACGATGGGCGGCGGCGTCGGCATCTCGCGCCCGTGCCGCTTCCGGGTCGCGACCGACCGCACGATGTTCGCCATGCCGGAGACCTCGATCGGCCTGTTCCCGGACGTCGGCGGCGGCTGGCATCTCTCCCGCCTGATCGGCCGGCTGCCGCAGTTCCTGGCATTGACCGGGGCGCGGCTGGACGGCGCCGAATGCTTCGCGCTCGGCCTCGCCACCCATTATGTGGCCCACGAGGATGTCGACCAGCTCAAGGCCGACATCGCCCGCGACCCCGACCGGATCGAGGCCTATCTCGCTCTCGCCCAGGCACCGCCGCCGCCGGCGCGGATCAAGGAGAATCGCGACAAGATCTGCCGTCTCTTCGCCGCCGACACGCTGGAGGGCATTCTCGCCGATCTCGAGGCCGACGGATCGGACTGGGCGCTGAAGGAGCTGGCGACGCTGCGCGTCAAATCGCCGATGTCGTGCAAGGTCTCGCTGCGCCTGCTTGAGGAAGGCGCGAAGATGCGCGACTTCGCCGGCGAGATGGGCATGGAATATGCCCTCGTCGCCCATGTCGCGGCCCAGCCCGACCTCGCCGAGGGCGTGCGGGCGCTGCTGATCGACAAGGACAACCAGCCGAAGTGGCAGCCCGCCACGCCCGAAGAGGTGACGAACGACATGGTCGACGCACTGTTCGCCCCGATGCCGCCGGGCGAGGCCTGGTCGCCGCTGCCGCTGGTGCGCAACCAATGACCGACAACCGCGTCTGGAAGCTCCCCGAGAACGCCCCCGATCCGGCCGCGCTCGCCGCCGCCTGGACGCGGGTGATCGAGAACGGCCTCGCCGCGCTCACCGCCGGCGCGCAGCCGGGTGGCACCTTCGCCTTCGATCCCACCGCGCCGGGCCGGGCGATGGCCGATTTCACCGCCCAGCTCTGGCAGAATCCCGCTGCCCTTCTTCAGGCGAGCCAGGCGGCGGCGGCGGAATGGATGGAATTCTGGACCGCCGCCGCGCGGCGCGCCACCGGTCAGGCGGTCGAGCCGGTCATCGCACCGGAACGCGGCGACCGTCGCTTCATGGACCCGGCCTGGAGCGAGGAGCCGGTCTTCGATTACCTCAAGCAGGCCTATCTTCTCGCGTCGCGACAGGCCGCCGATCTGGTGAACAAGGCCCAGGGCGTCGACGAGGCCACCCGGACCCGCGCGGAATTCTACACGCAGGCCTATCTCGCCGCGCTGTCACCGGCCAATTTCGCCTTCACAAATCCCGAGGCGATCCGCCGGGCAATCGACACCGGCTCGATCAGCCTGCTCTCCGGCCTCGCCAACCTGCTCGCCGACGCCGCGACCGAGGCGAAGCTGCCGGTCCGCCGCGCCTCGGCGGAGTTCGAGCTCGGCAAGGACATCGCCGCCACACCCGGCAGCGTCGTTTTCCAGAACGAGTTGATGCAGCTCATCCAGTACGCGCCGGCGACGGACGAGGTGTACAGGCGCCCGCTCCTCTACGTTCCGCCGCTGGTCAACAAATACTACCTGCTCGACCTCCAGCCGCGGTCGAGCCTGGTCCGTTGGCTGGTGGAGCAGGGCCACACGCTCTTCGTCATCTCCTGGGTCAATCCTGGCCCGGAGCTCGCCGACAAGGGCCTCGATGCCTATCTCGACGAAGGTCCGCTCGCCGCGCTGGACGCGATCGAGGCCGCGACCGGCGAGACCGAAGTCGACCTGTTCGGCTTCTGCATGGGCGGCACGCTCGCGGCGATGGCGGCGAAGCGCGCCGCGCCCGGCCGGATCGCGTCGCTGACCACGATCGGATCGATGTTCGACTTCTCGAACATGGGCCAGTGGGCGACCTTCCGCGAATCCGCCCAGCTGGAAGCGATGGAACGCCATCTCGACGCCAAAGGCGTGATGGCCGCGCACGAGATGCAGGCGCTCTTCTCGGTGGTCCGCGCCAACGATCTCATCTGGTCGTCCGTCGTGAGCCATTACCTGCTCGACAAGCAGGCACCACCCTCCGACATCCTCCACTGGTTCGCCGACGGCGCCCATATCCCCAAGGCCTTCCTGCTCGACTGGGCGAAGCGCATCCTGGTCGGCAACGAGCTGACCGCGCCCGGCGCGCTGGCGTTCGACACGCCCGCGATGGTGATTTCCTTGAAGGACGACCACGTCTCCGCCTGGCAGGCGACCTATGATGGCGCGAAGCTGCTGGGTGGCGAGACCCGTTTCCTGCTCGGCGGCTCCGGCCACAATGCCGGCGTCATCAACCCGCCCGCCGCCAACAAGCACGGCTACTGGACCAATGCCGAGATGCCCGCGGACGCCGAAGCCTGGCTGGAAGGCGCCATCCGTCACGATGGCTCCTGGTGGCCGGAATGGCAGGCCTGGCTGGTCCGTGACCCCGGATCGGGGTCCGGGGTCGGCGCCGCCGCGAAGGTGAAGGCCCGCAAGCCGAAGAAGGAAATCGAACCGGCGCCCGGCAGCTACGTGCGGATGCGCTAACCACTCCCGTCATCCCAGCGAAGGCTGGGATCTCACTTCCCTTCGGAAGGCGGGAAAAGAACAAGGGAGATTCCAGCTTTCGCTGGAATGACGATGGGAAAGAATGATGGCCTACGAAACGATCCTGGTCGAACAGCGCGGCGCGGTGACGCTCGTCACCCTGAATCGCCCGCAGGCGCTGAACGCGCTCAACTCCCAGGTGCTCGCCGAACTGATCCATGCCTTCGCCGCCTATGACGCGGACGCGAGCCAGCGCTGCCTCGTCCTCACCGGCTCGGAAAAGGCCTTCGCCGCCGGCGCCGACATCAAGGAGATGCAGGCGCAGGGCTTCGCCGCCATGTACGGCAGCAACTTCTTCTCCGGCTGGGAGAAGGTGACCGCCACCCGCAAGCCCTGGATCGCCGCGGTCTCCGGCTTCGCGCTGGGTGGCGGCTGCGAGGTCGCGATGATGGCGGACTTCATCATCGCCGGCGACAATGCCAAGTTCGGCCAGCCCGAGATCAAGCTCGGCGTCACGCCCGGCATGGGCGGCTCGCAGCGCCTGACCCACGCGATCGGCAAGGCCAAGGCGATGGAGATGTGCCTCACCGGCCGGATGATGGGCGCGGAGGAGGCGGAGCGTTCCGGCCTCGTCGCCCGCGTCGTCCCCGCCGCCGACCTCATCGCCGAGGCGCTGAAGACCGCCGAGACGATCGCCGCGATGGGCCCGCTCGCGGCCATCGCCAACAAGGAGATGGTCAACGCCGCCTACGAGAACAATCTGGCGCAGGGCATCCTCTTCGAGCGCCGCCTGTTCCACGGCCTGTTCGGCACCGCGGACCAGAAGGAAGGCATGGCAGCGTTCGTCGAGAAGCGCCCGGCGGAGTGGACGGGGAAGTAGCGTCATCCCGGCGAAGGCCGGGATCCCGACGGGCGAAAAGCTCGGCGTACAACCCCATTGAGACCCCAGCCTTCGCTGGGGTGACGAGGAGGAACGGAAGACGTTGGCAACATTCGATCTCGCGCTCGCCTTCCCCCAATGGCAGGGGTCGGGACGGCACCAGAATCTGCCGCGTGGCGCGGCGGCGGCAGCGGAGGTGTGCGGCCGCTACGCCCCGCGCGCCGATGTGCCGCTGAGCGACAGGACCGGGGACGCGCATGGCGTCCGCCGCTGGGGTGCGCTCTTCGACCAGTTCCGGAGCGCGCAGGACATCCTCGCCCGCTCCGGCGCGCAGCGGGTGCTGACCGCCGGCGGCGACTGCGCCGTGGACATCGCCGTGATCGACCATCTGGGCCGCACCCATCCCGGCCTCTCCATCGTCTGGATCGACGCCCATATCGACGGCAACACGCCGGAGACCTCGCCGAGCGGCAGCTTCCACGGCATGCCGGTCGCCGCGATCCTCGGCCGCGCGCCGGAGCCGATGCGCCCGCTTCTCGGCGTGCCGGTGGATCCGGCGCGCTTCCACTATTTCGGTATCCAGGTCGGCGACGAGGGCGACTGGGCGCTGCAGCGCGACTTCGCTCTCGGCACACTCGATCCCGAGGCGCTGCCGACCGGACCCGTCCACATCCATTTCGATCTCGACGTGCTCGACCCCGCCGAATTCCCGCACCTCGCCTATACCGACGGCAAGCTTGGCGTTGACGAGGCGGTCGCCCTGGTCGGCCGTATCGCGCAAAGCGCCGACCTCGTCGGCCTCACCATCACCGAATTCTCCCCCGCCACCGACGCCGATGCGCGCGACGGGGCCCGGGTCATCGCGCGGCTCTGCGAGGCGGCGCTCAGCAAGCAAGGAAAGACGTCATGAGGATTGCGTTCATCGGGCTCGGCAACATGGGCGGCGGCATGGCCGCGAATCTCGCCAGGGCGGGGCATGACGTGCGCGCCTTCGATCTTTCCGAGGACGCGCTGGCTCGCGCCGAAAGCCGCGGCGCGAAGCGCGTCGCGACGGCCGAGGAAGCGGTCGCCGAGGCCGAGGCGGTGATCACCATGCTCCCGGCCGGCAAGCATGTCCGCGAGGTCTACGAGACCAGCGTGATCGGCAAGGCGCCGGCGAGCGCCATCCTGATCGACTGCTCGACGATCGACGTCGCCACCGCTCGGGAGGAGATCGAGAAGGCGCGCGCCGCCACCTACCTGATGGTCGACGCGCCCGTGTCCGGCGGCATCGCCGCGGCCGAGGGCGGGACGCTCACCTTCATGGTCGGCGGCACCGAGGAGGCGTTCAAGCGCGCCCAACCGCTGCTCGAGAGCATGGGCAAGGCGGTGATCCACGCCGGCAGCGCCGGCGCCGGGCAGGCCGCCAAGATCTGCAACAACATGCTCTTGGGCGCGACGATGATCGCGACCTGCGAGGCCTTCGCGATGGCGAAGAAGCTGGACCTCGACCTGCAGACCTTCTTCGATATCTCCTCCAAGGCCTCGGGCCAGAGCTGGTCGATGACGAGCTATTGCCCCGTCCCCGGCGTCGGTCCCGAGACGCCCGCCGACCGCGATTATGAGGGGGGTTTCGCGGCCGCGCTGATGCTCAAGGACCTGCGCCTCGCGATGGAGGCGGCCCAGGCCGCTGATGCCTACACGCCGATGGGCGCCCGCGCTGAGGAGCTCTACACCCGCTTCGCCGAAGCACTGGGCGGCGCCGGCAAGGACTTCTCCGGCATCATCAAGATGATCGACGACAGCTGGGTGCCGCCCGAAGGCGCACACGCCCCCGCCCCGCCGATCGGTGCGAAGGTCTAGGCGAGCACCGCCGCGACGGCTTTCCGCCAGCCGGTCAGCCGGTCGGCGCGTGCGTCGGCCGCCATTGCCGGCTGGAAGCGCTGGACCGCGCCGCGCATCGTCGCCGCTTCCTCGAGTGACGCGAAGAGGCCCGCGCCCATACCCGCCAGCATCGCCGCGCCAAGCGCGGTGGTCTCGACGAAGTCCGGCCGCTCGGCCTCGACGTCCAACATGTCGGCGAGGTCCTGCGCCACCCAGCCGTTCGCCGCCATGCCGCCGTCGATGCGAAGGCGCGACCATGTCGCGCCGTCGGCCGCGAAGGCGGTCATCAGGTCGTGCGTCTGGTGCGCCATCGCCTCCAGCGCCGCGCGCACGATCTCGGCCCGCCCGGCGCCGAAGGAGAGACCCATCACCGCCCCGCGCGCGTCCGGCGCCCAGTAGGGTGCGCCGAGCCCGACATGGGCCGGGACCAGGTAGACGCCGCCATTGCTCTCGACTGCGCGGGCGATGCCTTCCGTCTCCGCCGAAGTCGCGATCAGGCCGAGCGCGTCGCGCAGCCATTTGACCACGCTGCCGGCGACGAACACCGAACCCTCCAGCGCGTAGGTGCGCGCGCCACCGAGCTGCCACGCCACCGTGCTCAACAGCCGGTGCCGCGACACCCGCGCCTCCGCGCCGGTATTGGTCAGCACGAACGCGCCGGTGCCGTAGGTCGCCTTGGTGTCGCCCGGCGCGAGGCAGGCCTGGCCGATCGCCGCCGCCTGCTGGTCGCCCGCCATGCCTGAGATCGGGATCGGCGCGCCGAACAGGTCCGTCGTCCCGATCGCGCCCGCGCAGTCGACGATCTCGGCGAGCGCCGCGCGGGGCACACCGAACAGATCGGCAAGCCCTTCGTCCCAGCGGCCCGCATGGATGTCCATGAGCAGGGTGCGCGAGGCATTTGTGGCATCGGTGACGTGCAGTCCGCCGGTCAGGCGGAACACCAGCCAGCTCTCGACCGTGCCGACGCACAGGTCTTCGCCCGCCGCGCGCAGCTCCGGCCAGTGCGCCAGCGCCCAGGCGATCTTCGATGCGCTGAAATAGGGATCGAGCAGCAGTCCGGTCTTCGCCTGCACCGCTGCCTCGTGCCCGGCCGCCTTCAGCGCCGCGCAGTCCTCCGCCGTCCGCCGGTCCTGCCAGACGATCGCACGGCCCAGCGCCTCGCCGGTGCTGCGCCGCCAGAACACGATCGTCTCGCGCTGGTTGGTGATGCCGATCGCCGCGACCCGGCCCGCGCCGCCGGCCTTCGCGACCATCTCCCGCGCGCAGGCCAGGGTCGAGCGCCAGATCTCCTCCGGATCATGCTCGACCCAGCCGTCGCGCGGATAATGCTGCGCGAGCTCCCGCCCCGCGCTCCCCAGGCACGCCCCGCCGGGCGCGAACAGCATCGCCCGCGTGCTCGTCGTCCCTTCGTCGATGACGAGGATCTGCTCTCCGGACATCGGCCCTCCCACTCCTCTTACCGTCATTCCAGCGCAAGCTGGAATCTCCCTTTTTCTGGATAAGGTGAAATGAGATTCCAGCTTTCGCTGGAATGACGTTATCGGAGTCATATGGACTTCGACGACCAGCTCCGCCGCCACTTCGGCACGACCGACCTCGAGACCCTCTCGCCCGACGCGATCTCGGCCGGGGTCGAGCGGATGCGGGTCGAATTCGGCCTCGAGAAGGACCGCAGCCGCCGCTTCGCGCTCTGGACCCTGCTCCACATGCTCGGCGCCGCCCCCGACCTCGATGTCGCCTTCACCGACGAGGAGGACCGCGAGGCCGCCCGCGACTTCATGGACATGATGGACGCGGCCGACGAGGACTGAACGCTGGCCCATGGACTCCTTCGATCTCCTCGTCGTCGGCGGCGGCATCAACGGGGCGGCGATCGCGCGTGACGCGGCGGGGCGCGGCCTTTCCGTGCTGCTGGTCGAGAAGGACGATCTCGCCAGCCACACCAGCTCTGCCTCGTCCAAGTTGATCCATGGCGGCCTCCGCTATCTCGAACAGTACGATTTCAGGCTGGTCCGCGAATCCCTCCACGAGCGCGAGGTGATGCTGCGCACCGCACCGCATCTCGTCCGGCCCCTGCGCTTCGTGCTGCCGCACCCGAGGACCGGCCGCCCGTGGTGGATGGTTCGCGCCGGGCTGCTGCTCTACGACCTGCTCGCCGGCCGCAAGAGCCTGCCCGGCTCGCGCGGGCTGAGGCGCGACGATCCCGCCGCCCGGCCGCTGAAGCCCGGCTTCCGGCTGATGTCCTACTGGGACGCCTGGGTCGACGACGCCCGGCTCGTCATCCTCAACGCCATCGACGCCCATGAGCGGGGTGCGGAAATCGCCACGCGAACCGAATTCCTCGCCGCCCGACGCGAGGGCGACGCGTGGATCGCCGGCCTCTCCGGCGGCCGTCAGGTCCGCGCCGGGATGATCGTCAACGCGGCCGGGCCCTGGGTCGCCGAAGTGCTGAACCAGCGGCTCGCCGGCGACGCGGCGGCGGAGGTGCGGCTGGTCAAGGGCAGCCACATCGCCGTCCCGCGCCTTCACGACGGCGACCAGGCCTATATCCTGCAGCAGCCCGACGGCCGCATCGTCTTCGCGCTGCCTTTTGGCGAGCTCACCCTGATCGGCACCACCGACACGCCCGTCGCCGCGCCGGAGGACACCGCGATCACGGCGGAGGAGATCGCCTATCTCTGCGTCGCCGCGAACGGCTATTTTGCCCAAGAAACCACGCCCGCCGACGTCGTCTGGTCCTATGCCGGAATCCGCGCCCTCCATGACGACGGCGCCGCGGAGGCGAGCCAGGTGACGCGCGAGTACCGGCTGGAGCTGGACCCCGCGCCCGGCGCGAAACTGCTCTCCGTGTTCGGCGGCAAGCTCACCACCGCCCGCCACCTCGCCATCGAGGCGCTCGACAAATTGGGCGTCGGCGGCCTCAAGTTCACCGCCACCTCGGCGCTGCCCGGCGGCCACATCATGCCGGGCTTCAACGCCTGGCTGGACGAGCTGGCCGCATGGATGCCCGCGCCGATGCTCGACCGCCTCGCCCGCGCCTACGGCACCCGCCTCGACCGCGTGCTCGACCGCGTCGAGAGCCTCAGAGACATGGGTCGCTATTTCGGCGCCGACCTCTACGAGGCCGAGGTCCATTACCTCATGACCCATGAATGGGCCCGCACCGCCGAGGACATCCTGTGGCGCCGCACCAAGCTCGGCCTGAAGCTCACCGCCGCCGAGCACAAGGCGCTGGCGACGTGGGTGGAGCGTGCGGCGGGGACAGAGCGCAGATCCGGCGACACGCCAACCGGGGCGTGAAGCTGATGAGTTTGTCGGGCGCGAAGGGCGTGTCGATGTGGCCGACGGACCGCGAATGTCCCAATGTTCGCAGTGGCCATAGGGGGCTGGCATCCCGGCTTTTCGGGCGACGAAGGGCGGCGAAGCGAACTTGTCAAAGAGCCGGCGGGGCGGGTTCAAAACCCGAGTCGGGTGATGGTGTCAGACGAAAACCTATTTGTATCCAACAACCGGAGATGGCGGCTTCAAGCTCATGGCAGACATCGGCGGATGCGCCCATGCGCTTCACTCTTCGCTGTCAATCCCGGGTGAAAGAATACTCGCCCCGTTCCAGGCGTTCGATCAGACTGCGCGACCACTCGGCGTTCGCGCCGAAACTGCGGCTCCAGAGCCCGAGCAGGTCCTGGCTGTAGGGCGGCTTGTCCCGAACCGGATGATCGGACATCATGGTCTTGAGATCATCCCGCACGGCTTCCGTCTGCCGCAGTTGCTCGCGCAGCAACGCGAGAACGCGCGCGCGCGGCAGAGCCTGCATGAAGGCGAAGCCGGCTCCCAGTTCCTCGATGTCGATGCTCCGCAGCGCCCCTTCGAGATAGCCGAAGAACTCCACGTCACCTGCTGCCGTGATCTCGTAGACAGTTCTGCCGGGTCCTTCCGGGCTGCTTTCCATGCCAGCCGTGCGGAGCTTGCCCTCCTTCGCCAGTTGCTTGAGAGCGTGGTAGAGCGACGCCGGCTTTACACTTGTCCACGTATCGATCTGCCACGAGGTCAGCTCGCGGTGCACGGCGTAGCCGTGGGCCCTGCCCAGCATGCGTACCATGCCGAGAACGAGCAATCTGACCGCAGACATGGCGTTCTCCTTCTCTGCTTCCGGCGGCCTAGTCAGCATTGACTAGAGGCCTGACCGTCGTTAATGTCCATACTACTCAAGCTTGAGTAGTTATATGAGGCGGCGCATTAGGAGAATGGCGGGTGACGATACTGGTGACTGGAGCTACAGGAAATGTTGGCCGCCAAGTGGTTCATCAGCTTATTGCGCGGGACGCCCGCGTGCGTGCGATGACCCGCAACCCGGCCAAGGCGGCCCTGCCGAGCGGCATCGAGATGGTCAAGGGCCACTTGCGCGACCCCGATACGCTCGGGACAGCCTTCGCGGGCGTCGATCGCGTCTTCCTCTTCCCGTTCGAGGGAGAGGTCGAGCGGGTCATGGAAATCATGCGCGATGCCGGCATCTGCCGCGTGGTCGTCCTCTCCTCGATGGAAGTCGACGACCAGGCCGAGGATGACGGCAGCGATTTCCAACAGACCGTCGAGCGCGCGGTCGAGCGCAGCGGCTTCGACTGGACGCATCTGCGTCCGTGCGGCTTCATGGCCAACGCGCTCGACTGGGCTGAGTCGATCAAGGCTCATGGGATCGTGCGGGCGCCGTACGGACGATCGGCGCACCCCTATATTCACGAGGCCGACATCGCCGCCGTTGGCGTCGAAGCGCTTCTCAAGGACGGACACGCGGGCAGCAAGTACAATCTGACCGGCCCCGAGCCGATCTCCCAGATCGAGCAGGTACGCGCCATCGGGAGGGCGATCGAACGCGAGATTCGCTTTGAGGAGCTCAGTCCGGGCCAAGCCCGCGAAGAATGGCGCAGCGGGGATTGGTCCTCGAGTATGGCGCATGAAGAGTTCGAGGAACTCGCCGATTGGCTTCTGGAGATCCTGGCCTCGGGCGTCGACACTCCGCGCCAGCCGCTGCCGACCGTCGATCAGATAACCGGCCGGCCGCCGCTGACCTTTGATCGCTGGGCATCGGATCACGCCGCCGATTTCCTATGAGGCTATGGGCCGAGCTGCCCTCGTCGATAGTTGCCTGCGCGCCGCGCGAGGCGCGGTCGGGCGCAGGCATTCCGAAGCCGCGCAAATTGGTCACCACCGCGAACCGCCCCGCCTCCGCCACGCCGAGCCAGGTGCCGCCTGACAGGAGGTCCCGCCCGGCGATCACCGGCCGGTCGGTCCAGCGGACAAGCGGCGCGGTCGGCCGCGCGTGCAGTTCGTCGCGGTTGCCGAACATGATCAGCGGCCAGCGCGGATGCGCGCGCCAGGCGAAGGCGAGGATACACATGGCCCGCGCTTATGGCGCAGCGCGGTTGCACTGGCGAGACGGCCCGCAGCGAAGGCCTTGCTTTTCGGCCCGCCCCGGCCGCAAGGAGGACGGACGGCAGCGTGTCGAGGCCCCATCCCATGACCCCGTTCCATCACCTGCTCGTCAACAATCTCGTCGCCAACATCACCAACTTCACCGTCTGGTTCGCGCTCACCTTCTGGACGTTCCTCGAGACCCGATCGGTGTTCGCGACCGGCATGATCGCCGGCATCTACCTCGTGCTCACCGCGGCGCTCGGCATCTGGTTCGGCAGCCTGGTCGACCACCACCGCAAGAAGGCGGTGATGATGGGATCGAGCCTCGCCTCGCTCGCCCTCTACGCCGTGTCGCTGGCCGGCTGCTGGCGGGTGCCGGAAGAGCGCCTGACCGAAGTCACGGGCGTGCCGCTCTGGCTGTTCGTGCTGGTGGTGATGTTCGGGGTGATCGCCGGCAACCTGCGCGGCATCGCGCTGCCGACCCTCGTCACCCTGCTCGTCCCCGAGGACCGGCGCGACAAGGCGAACGGCCTCGTCGGCATGGTGAGCGGGATCGGCTTCCTCACCACCTCGGCGATCAGCGGCTTCCTCGTCGCCTGGGGCGGCATGGTCGCGACGCTCGGCTTCGCGATCGTCTTTTCCGTGCTCGCCTTCTTCCAGCTGCTGTTCGTCCACGTCGACGAGCCGCGCCCCGAGGCGACGCACGATGCGCCAAAGCGCGTCGACATCGCCGGCACGATCCGCGTCGTCGGCGCAGTGCCCGGCCTGTTCGCGCTCATTCTGTTCGCGACCTTCAACAATTTCCTGGGTGGCGTGTTCATGGCGCTGATGGACGCCTACGGCCTGTCGCTGATGGCGGTCGAGGCATGGGGCCTGCTCTGGGCCTTCGTCTCCTGCGCCTTCATCCTGAGCGGCATCGTGATCGCGAAGACCGGCCTCGGTGCCAATCCGCTGCGCACGCTGCTGCTGGTCAATCTCGCCGTCTGGGCAGTGGCGATGGTCTTCACCATCCAGTCGTCGATCGTCCTGGTCGCGGCCGGCGCGTTCATCTGGATGTTCCTCGGCCCCTATGCCGAGGCGGCGGAGCAGACGACGCTGCAGAAGGTCGTGCCGTTCGAGCGGCAGGGCCGGGTCTTCGGCTTCGCCCAGTCGATCGAGCAGGCCGCCTCGCCGCTCACCGCCTTCCTGATCGCGCCGTTGACCCAGTTCGTCTTCATCCCGTTGATGACGACCGGCGCGGGCGCCGACGCGATCGGCGACTGGTACGGCCGGGGCCCGGAGCGCGGCATCGCATTGGTCTTCACCCTCGCCGGCCTCATCGGCGTGCTTGCAACGATCGTGGCGTTCAACTCGCGCTACTATCGACAGTTGTCGGCCGCCTATGCCGGCGGCGGGGCGAACGCGGCCGAGGCAGCGACCTGACGTCAGGCTGCTGACAAAAGCGGGTCGGCGTCGCCGCTAAGAGGCTTCTTTCCCATGAAGGAGACTCTCCCATGCCCCTGACCGGCAGCTGCCACTGCGGCGCGACCAAGTTCGAAACGGACCTGCGCCCGGAAATCGTGACCCGCTGCACCTGCAGCTTCTGCGCCAAGCGCGGCGCCCTCTGGATCTATGCGCGCCCGGACCAGTTCCGCCTGCTGACGCCGGTCGCTGCCGGCCGGCTCTATTCCCCGACCAATCCGGAGAATCGTCACTATTTCTGCTCGACCTGCGGCTGCGCGACATTTTCCGAGACGCCGGACTGGTCCGAGCCCGGCCGGCGCCGCATCGCCATCAGCGCCCACCTTCTCGACGAGATCGACATCCATGGTCTCCCGGTCGAGGTGCTGGACGGCAGGAACCTCTGGTAGGGACGCTCCGACGTAACACCAGGCTTGCCGGCCATTTCCATATTGGCATATATATCTCAATATGGAAAGTGCGACTCCGATCCCCGCTACGGACGTCATCATCGAATATTCCTATCATTTCCTCGGCTCGCGGCTGAAGCGGCTGGCGGAGCAGATGCAGGCCGACGTCGCCGGGCTCGGCCACCGTCTCGGTGTCGCCACCCAGCCCGGACAGTATCCGGTGCTCGCGGTGCTGGCGCGCGAGGGGGCGCGGACAATCGGGCAGATCGCCGAGGCGCTGGCGATCAGCCAGCCGGTGGTGACGAACAGCGTCAAGCGGCTACGCGACGCGGGCATGGTCGAGATCACGCCCGGCGTCGCCGATCGCCGCGAGCGGCTGGTCCGCCTGTCGCCGGCCGGGGCCCATGTCGTCGATTATTCGCAGGAGGTGATCTGGCCGGTCGTCGGCGATGCGGTGCGGGAGGTCGTCGAGGGCGTTTCGGACTCCTTCCTCGCCGAGCTCGCCATGATCGAGCGCCGCCTCGCCGAACGTTCGCTCAGCGCACGCGCCCTCGCGCACGCCCCCTGGCTCCGGATCGCCACCGACGCCGACGTACCGGCCGTCGTCGCGCTCATGAACCGCGCCTATCGCGGGCAGGGGCCGGAGGCGGGCTGGTCCACCGAGGATGGCCTGATCGCGGGCGACCGCACGACCGACGCCTGGCTGCGCCGCGATCTCGCCGAAAATCCCGACGCGCGGCTGCTGGTCTGGCCGTCGGAGGACGGAGGGGTGCGCGGCTGCGTCTGGATGCAGCCGGAGAGCGACGGGATCTGGTATCTGGGCTCGCTGACCATCGATCCCGGGGCGCAGAATGGCCGGCTGGGCCGCAAGCTGCTCGCCGCCGCCGAGCATTGGGCGGTGCTGCGCGGCGGCCACACGATCCGGATCAAGGTGCTGAACCAGCGCGACACGCTCACCGCCTGGTACGAGCGGCGCGGCTATGTCCTGACCGGCGAGGTCGACCCCTTCCCCTATGGCGCCGACCATCTCGGCACGCCGCTTCGCGACGACCTTGCTTTCGTGGTGCTGCGCAAGGAGCTGATTGCCGCGCAGGGCTGATCTCCCGATACAATGCGGGGATGGACCTGTCGCAACTCGACATCTTGTTCCGCGCCGCCGGCGCGACGGCTTTGCTGTGCCTCGCCACCCTGCTCGTGCGCGATGGCGGGTGGCGGGGCCCCGGCCTGCTCTTCGTGCCACTGGCGATCGCCCTCGCCGGCTTCCTCGCCGGCAACACGCCCGATCCGGCGCTGCGCATATCGGGCACGGCGGGCGAGGTCGCGCACATCCTCAGCGGCTATGCTGCCGCAGTCCTGTGGTGGTTCTGCCTTGCCTGCTTCGACAGCAATTTTCGACTCCGTGGGCCTGTGCTTGCGGTCGGGCTCGGCTGGATCATCATTGCCAGCGCCGACCGGGGCCTGCTCGGGCCGGCGCTCGCCGGCCTCGACCTTTCCCGCCTGCTCGTCCTCATCGGCTTCGGCATGGTCGCGCATCTCGCCTGGCGGCTGCTGCGCGACCGCGCCGGCGACCTGGTCGAGAGCCGGCGCCATGCGCGCATCCTCGTTGTCGTGCTGCTCGGCGGGCAGCTCCTGCTCGATCTCGCGGTCGATCTGCTGCTCGGCTTCGACTGGCGCCCGCGCTGGTTCGCGATGGCGCAGAATGCCGCGATCCTCGGCTTCACCCTCTGGCTGGCCGGGCGGCTGCTCCACGCCGACGTCGCCCGGCTGAGCTTCGTCGGCCCGGCGGAGGTTGCGCCGGTTCCGGCAACCGCCCCGGATGCCGATGCCGGCCTCGTCGCCCGGCTGCGCGATCTCGTCGAGGTCGAAAAGGTCCACCTCGATCCCGAGCTCGACTTCGCCGGCTTCGTGCGGAAGATGGGGACGTCCGAGCGGATTGTGCGGCGCCTCATCAACCACGAGCTCGGCCACGATCATTTCCGGTCCTTCCTGAATGCCTGCCGCACGGCGGAGGCGCGCCGCTTGCTCGCCGATCCCGCCCATGCCGGCGACAAGCTGATCGCGATCGCGCAGGACAGCGGCTTCGCCTCCCTCGCCAGCTTCAACCGGGTCTTCCGCCGGCAGGAAGGCTGCGCGCCCAGCGCCTATCGCGCGGCGAAAGCGGGTTCTGAGGAACGATCCGCCGCCTTCTGAGGAGCCGGTTCCGCCTGGCGGCCCTATCGCGCTACGGCTATCGGTACTCTCTCGGAAGGCATCAGGTGAACGGTTTCATCGGATTGATCGGAACGCTCGCGCTGCTCCTGTTGGCCGGCACCGCGCTCGGCCTCCTGCAGCGACACAACTTCTCCTTCCGCTGGCTGCTCGCCGCCGCCGCGCTCGTCGTGCTGAACGATGCGCTGCTGACGCGGGGCTACGGGTTACTACCCGACCTGCTCCCTGCCAGCGACTGGAACTGGCAGGGCAAGCTCCTCGCCCTCGCCGCGACGCTGGCGATCGCGGCGCTGCCGGTCTTCGGCTGGCGGGCGTCCGGCCTTACCCTCGCGCAGGCGCCCGGCAGCCTCGTCCGCTGCGTGCCCGTCGCGCTCGCCTATTGCCTGTTCTTCGCCGGCATCGGCTATGCCTTCCCGGTCGAGGACGCGTCGGGCGAGACGATCGCGTTCCAGCTCACCATGCCCGGATTGGAGGAAGAGCCCTTCT
Source organism: Sphingosinicella sp. LHD-64 (assembly GCF_031157375.1). GTDB lineage: Bacteria > Pseudomonadota > Alphaproteobacteria > Sphingomonadales > Sphingomonadaceae > Allosphingosinicella. Next base: position 66,488 of record NZ_JAVIFV010000004.1, on the reverse strand, counting down.
ACCGCGGCATCCTGCTGCTCGCGCTCGACCGTGCCTTTGCCGGCCGGGTCAGGTTCCTCGGCGTCGACTGGGGCTGGGGCGCGGTCCTCTCCTGCGCGCTATTCGGCATGGCCCATGCCTTCGGCTTCTCGGACGGCCAGTTCAGCTTCGACTGGCTGACCATGGCGCTGACCGCGATCCCGTCCTTCCTCGCCGTCTGGCTGCGGCTCAGGACCGGCAGCCTGCTGCTCCCGATCCTGCTTCACAATTTCGGCAATGCGTTCCCGCTGCTGATCTGACCCGGTTCGGGCCGGCGACGGTATCATCGCAACTTTCCGATTGACTATAAGTCTACCTAGGTAGATTTACTGCCATGATGCGAAACCGTCCCCTCTCCCGCCCTGCCCGCGACGTCCTCGCCCTGATGGCGGCGGCGGGGAGCGGCTGGAGCCACGGCTACGAGCTGTGCCAGCAGGCGGGGATCAAGTCCGGCACGCTCTATCCGCTGCTCATCCGGCTGGAAGCGCAGGGCTATCTCCAGGCCGAGTGGCAGGATGCGCGGGAGCCGGGACGGCCGCCGCGCCACGCCTACCGGCTGACCGCAGCGGGGCAGCAGCTCGCGCGCGAGAACCCGCCGCTGCATCCGGACAGCAGTGCGCTCCGCCTGTCGCGGAGGCCGGCATGATCCGCCGGAGCGCCCGGCTGGCCGTCCGGCTTGCGGTCAGATTGCTGCCGCCGCAGCTCGCCGACTGGGGCCGCGCGATGGCAGTCGAAGTCGATCGCATCGATCAGGATCACGCCGCCCTGGGATACGCGCTCGGCTGCCTCGGAGGCGCACTCCGCGAAGCACTCGTTCACCCCGACTCATCATCCGGATTGGAGAAAGACCCTATGCCCGCACCCGGTCGCCCGGATCCCCGTCGCCTGGCGGTCCTCTGCGCGATCGGCGCAATCGGGCTCGGCCTCGTCTATTTGTGGGCGGCCGGCGCATCGCTCCGCCACCTCGCGATGAACGGCGGCGCGCTGGCGCTTGGACTGTTGCTGGCGGCCGGTATTTCCGGAACCCGGTCGCCCGGACGACTCGCACGGGGCGGGATCAGCGTTGCGCTTGGTGCGGTGCTGTTGCTCACCGCCCTCTTCGGCATATCCGCTGACGGAGGCGCGCGCTGGGTCTCGGTCGGCGGGCTGTCGCTCCAGCCAAGCCTGATCCTTCTGCCCGTCCTGACGCTCGAATTCGCGCGCCGGCGCGACGGGCTCTCGACGCTGGCGATCGCGGTCGCCGCCCTGGCGCTGGCGCTTCAGCCGGATCGGGCGATGGCAGGCGCCCTTGCCGCCGGCGTTGCCGCCCTCGCCATCATGCGCCCGGAGCGAAACGTGCTGCTCGCGCTCACCATGATCCTTGCCGGACTGGCGGCGACGTTGCTGCGCGCCGACCCGTCGCCGGCCATGCCGTTCGTCGACCAGATCTTCTACACGTCGTTCGAGGTCCATCCGCTGGCCGGCCTGGCCGTGCTCGGCGGCGCCGTTCTGATGCTGGTGCCCGCGATCGCCGGCCTCGTCGCCGATCCGGAGAACCGCGCCGCCTATGCGGTGTTCGGCGCGGTCTGGCTCGCGGTGATCGCCGCGGCGGCGCTCGGCAATTATCCGACTCCGCTCGTCGGCTATGGCGGCAGCGCGATCGTCGGCTACCTGCTCAGCCTGACCGGCCTGCCTGCCCGGAGCCAGAACAGGGCGGTCGATTGGGACGACGTCGCCGTGCAACCCGCGCAGGCGGACGGCGAGCGCCACCTTCGCACCCGCCTGTTTCGTCCGATTCAGTTCAGCGGCGCGCCCAGCTCCAACCGCATCGCGGTGAAGTCGAGCGTGTAACTGGCGAACCGCCGCAGCAGACTGGAGCCGAGCTGGCCATAGGATCGCGGCCGCGGCCCCTGCCCCGGGAGCGCGATCGACACTTCAGCCAGAGTGAGGGTCCGCCCGCCGACCGCGACCGGCACGTCGCGCCAGGTCGCGACCTGCTGTTCGCGCGATCCGCCCGCGCTGGCCTGACGGGTCTGCGCCGTGGCGAGCGACGCGATCACCGCCGGATTGGCCTCGGCGAACAGGGCGGAAAGGCCGCTGCGGTTGGCGCCGGTGTCGAGCAGTAGCGGCACCGGCCGGCCGCCCATCTCGGTGTCCACATACATCGCGTTGCCGGCGATGGTCATGTTGGCATCGCCGCCCGCGCCGGGGCCAGGCAGCACCGCCAGCCTTCCTGCTTCCTCCATTCTCAGCCGCCCCAGCATGCGCATCTCCGGCAGGCCGAGGATCGCCTTGATGTCATAGCCGCCCGGCACCTGCGGGAAGCTGAGCTGGGCATCGTCGATGACCAGGAAGGCGACGTTGCGCAGCGTCGTGCCGGCGATGTCGAGCCGGTCGGCGATACCGACCCGCACCGGCACCGTGCCTTGCACGCCGTTGCCCACTTCGGTTTCAGCATCGAGGACGGTGACGCCCAGCCGCCGGGCCGTCTCCGCCGACAGGACCGACAGCGCCGCACCGGTGTCGAACACGGCTTCCTGCGTCTGGCCGTTCACCGCCAGGTCGATGCGCGGCAGGCCGACCCGGTCGTAGCGCGCCGCCGCGCTGCCGGCGGCGATCGTCCCCTCGACCCGCGTCGCCGGCTGCCCGGCCAACAGGGCGGCGACGCCGCGCAGCCGCTGCAGCTCGGCCAGCTCCTCGGTGTCGCCGGTCGCGGCGACCAGCGGCTCGAGCAGAAGCGTGACGCGCTCGGCCTCGGCATAGTCGCCGCGGGCGAAAGCGTCGGTGCTGAGCACCGACAGCGCCGCCCGCCGCAACGCCGGATCGTTCCCCTCGGCGGCGAGCCGTCGCAGCGCGTCCGGGCGGGCCGGGCCAAGATCGTCCCGCGCCGCCGCCAGCCGTGCCGCGAGCAGCGTCCGCACGTCGTCGTCCGGCGCGGTCCGGGCCGCTGCGGCGACCGCCGCGATCTCGCCCCGGTCGGCCGCTTCGAACAGGTCATCCAGCGCGGCCGCATTCTGCGCCCGCGCCACGTCGGCGAGCGCAAGCGCGCCCAGCAAGACCATCCCAATACGCACACATCGGGCCATTCCCGTTCCTTTCTCTCGTCAAGACGCTTGCCCGGGGCCGCGCGAAACGCTAGCCTCGTCAAGCGAATATAAATTATCGTATTACGATAAGAAAAGGTTGTCAAATGACGAATGACATCCGTCTGGCTGCCCGCCGCCTGCGCTATGTGACGCAGGCTGGAATCGCCCTCGTTATCGGGGGCAGCATCGCGGCGGCAGGGGCTCTGGCTGCCGGCCGCGCCGATGGCCTCGGCGTTCTGCGAATCGAGACCGAAGGTCTGACACCGTGGCCGGCCGCGCTGTCGCTGCTGGCGGTCGGCATCCTGCTCGCCGCCGCTCTGCTCCAGCTCGTGCGGATGCTGCGCCAGGTCGAAGCCGGCGCCTCGTTCGCGGCCGCGCCGCTCCGCGGCTTCGCCCTCTTCCTCTTCCTTGCCGTGCTCGCCTCGATCCTGCTCGCGCCGCTGCTCGACCTCGCCTTCGGCGGGCGCCGGCTCGTTCTCGCGGTCAGCGGCGGCGACGCGCTGATGCTGTTCGTCACCGGCCTCCTGTTCTTCGTCGCGAAGCTGCTCGACGAGGCCCAGCGCGTCGCCGACGACGCCAGCCAGATCGTCTGAGGCGCGCCATGGCGATCACCGTCCGCCTCGATGTCATGCTGGCGCTCCGGAAAGCGCGGTCGAAGGATCTCGCCGCTTATGTCGGCATCACCGAGACCAACCTGAGCCTGCTCAAGTCCGGCCGGGTCAAGGGCATCCGTTTCGAGACGCTGGAGAAAATCTGCCAGTATCTCGACTGCCAGCCCGGCGACCTGCTCGTCTGGGAGCCCGACGCCTAAGCTTCAGCGCAGCTTCGAGATCTTGAGCCCGTCCGCCTTGGCGCGATCCCTGATCGATTCCTCGCTGCGGGTCATCGCCCTGGAAATGGCCTTCAGCGCCATGCCCTTCCCGGCAAGCAGATGCAGCTTCTGGATCTCGTCCTGAGTCCAGGGCTGCCTGTGCCGCTCGAACCGCTCCGCCATGTCATATCCCCCAACGAAAAAGGGCCGCCGCAGCGACCCTTCCTCTTAATCTGTCTATCCGGCCGAAAGTACCACTTTCGGACGATTTAGGCGGCCTGCAGCGCGTCCTCGTCGGCGCCCATCACCGGGCCCGAATCCTGGCCCTTGGCGTCGGGATCGCGGTCGACCAGCTCGATGATCGCCATCGGCGCCGCGTCCGAGGCGCGAAGGCCGGCCTTCAGCACGCGGGTGTAGCCGCCGTTGCGGTCGGCGTAGCGCGTCGCCAGCACATCGAACAGCTTCACCAGCTGGGCGTCGTCGAGCAGCCGGGCGTGGGCGAGACGGCGGTTGGAAAGACCGCCCTTCTTGGCCAGCGTGATCAGCTTCTCGACATAGGGACGCAGCTCCTTCGCCTTCGGGAGCGTGGTCGTGATCTGCTCGTGCTTGATGAGCGCGGCAGCCATGTTGCGGAACATGGCGATACGGTGGGAACCGGTGCGGCCGAGCTTGCGGCCGCCGACGCGATGGCGCATGTCTTCTTCCTTCGTTCGTCCGGGGCCCGTGTGAGGTAGCTCCGGCCAGGCCATCGAACGGGGGACGGCCCAGACCCCAAAAGCAAAGGCGGAGCTTCTGCCCCGCCGCGCGCTGCGCCTAGAGCGGATCGGGCCGCAAAAGTCAAGGACTCCAGCCCTATCGGCGCCAGGTCCGTGACCCGATCGGGAAGCCGGCAAGCAAAAGCAGGCGGCGTGCGGCCCGATTGACCTTTGGCATCGGGCGTGAGAGCCACCCCGGATGCGGTGGTTCGTTCTCCTTTTGCTTTTCCTGGCGACGGGCGCGGCGGCGGCGCCGCGCGAGTGGGTGGACGGGCACCGTCAACAGATCCTCGACGAGTATCTCCCGCTGCTCGCCATCCCCAACGTCGCGGCGAACCGCGCGGACATCCGCCGCAACGCCGATCATATCGTCGCGATGATGGCGCGCCGGGATCTCGCGCCACGGCTCCTGGAAAGCGAGGACGGCACCGCCCCACCGCTCATCTACGGGGAATGGCGCGTCCCCGGCGCGACGCGCACCTACATCCTCTACGCCCATTATGACGGCCAGCCGGTCACGCCCGAGGACTGGACCGTCACCCCGCCGTTCGAACCCCGCCTGGTCGGCGAAGGACGCGAGGCCCGCATCTACGCCCGCAGCGCATCGGACGACAAGGCCGGGGTGATGGCGATCCTCGCCGCCGTCGATGCGCTGCGCGCCGAGAACCGCCGGCCCGCCTTCAACCTCAAGATCGTGTTCGAGGGCGAGGAGGAGGCGGGCTCGCCCCATCTCGCCGCCCTGCTCCGCCGTCATCGCGAGACGCTCGCCTCGGACGGCTGGGTGATCGTCGACGGCCCCGCCCATCAGTCCGGCCCGCCGCAGCTCACCCTGGGCGTGCGCGGCGACGTCAACATGGAGGTGACGGTCCACGGCCCCGCCCGGCCGCTCCACAGCGGCCATTACGGCAACTGGGCACCCAATCCGGCATTGATGCTCGCCGAGCTGCTCGCCTCGATGAAGGACGAGACCGGCCGGGTCACGATTTCCGGCTTCTACGACGACGTGATCCCGCTGACCGATGCCGAGCGCGCGGCGATCGCCGCGGTCCCGGCGCCGGATGCGTCGCTGCGAAACGAGCTCGGCCTCGGCTGGACCGAGGGCGACGGCGCGACGCTGACCGAGCTCATCAACCGGCCCTCGCTCAACATCAACGGCATGCGCAGCGCCGATGTCGGCGCCAACGGGCGCAACGTCATCCCGACCCAGGCCACCGCCGCGCTCGACCTGCGCCTCGTCCTGGGCAACACGCCGGACCGGCAGGTCCAGCGCGTCGTCGATCATATCCGCGCCCAGGGCTATGAGGTGCTCGACCGCGCGCCGACCATCGCGGAACGCCGCCGCTTCCCCCGCATCGCGACGGTGACGCGCGAGCCCGGCTATCCGGCCGAACGCACCCCGCTCGATCACCCGCTCGCCCAGTCGCTGTCCCGGGCAATGCGCGCCAACGGCCCCTTCGTGCTGCTGCCGAGCCTCGGCGGCAGCCTCCCGCTCTATCTCATCCGGCAGGAGCTCGGCGCGCCGAGCGTGACCGTGGCGCTGTGGAACCACGACAACAACCAGCATGCCGAGGACGAGAATGTCCGCATCGACAGCCTGATGAACGGGATCGTCACCATCGCCGGCATCATGACGGCGGAATGAGCCAGGGTCTGGACCCTAGATCGCCTGGATCGGTCTCGGCGCCGGCCCGGGGTTGCGCCAGAGACCCAGGCCGGCGCTGAACAGGGCCCAGCCCGTCATGGTCAGCAGCACGCCGACCACGTCCGCCGCTTCCTGCCCCTGACCGCGGCTCAGCAACGCGAACTGGACGGGGAGGAGCGCCGCGGCCATCGCCATCAGCGTGAAATTGGCGCGGCCGAGCGGCGGCACCGGCAGCGCGGGCGCCCATTGGAACCACCAGAGGGCGAGCCCGAGCGCCACCGCCTTGAGGGCCGGCACGGCGACGGCGAGCGAGATGTCGATGCCGAGCGTATCGCCCTGGAAGCGGTAGCTCTCCGGCGCGGTCACGACACTGTAGAGCGTGTCGGCGAGCATCAGCGCCAGCCAGGCGACCAGCACGATCCGGAACGGTCCGTTGGGCCGGCGCCAGCCGATACAGAGGAAGGCGACGCCGAGCGCCGCCATCAGCGCGGCAAACCAGAAATCCCCGCTTAGTCCGGCGCCGCCGAAGCCGAGACCGAAGAAGGTCGTGCCCCATTGATAGCTCGGCCCGTCCATGACGCTGCGGACGAGCGGCAGCCAGCCGAGGACGAAGCCGAGCGTGAGCCAGCTCATCAGGAGGACGTGGACGCGCCGCGCGGTGCGATAGCTCATGGCCGACTCCATGTGTATTGTATGAATAATACACTTGTCATCGACGGTAGGCAAGCGGGCTGCCGAAGAGGCCGCGGAAATGGCCCGACGTCCCGGCCTTCTCTAGGAAACGAAGGCGCGCTCGATCACATAGTCGCCGGGCTGGGCGTTGGAGCCCTCGACGAAACCCATCGCGTCGAGCTTCGCCGCGAAGTCGCGGATCATCGTCATGCTGCCGCACAGCATCACCCGGTCGCCTGCCGGATCGAAGTGGCGGGGGCCGGTGACGCGCGGCGTGAACAGCGCACCGCTGTCGTGCAGCGCGTCGATCCGGCCGGTGGTCCGGAACGGCTCGCGGGTGACGGTCGGCACATAATCGAGCTGGACCAGCGCCTGGTCGCGCACCAGCGGGTCGGCGGCGAGCAGCGCCTCGAGCTCGGTGCGCCAGGCGAGATCGCTCACCTGCCGCACGCAATGGACGACGACCACCTCGGCGAAGCGCTCGTACACGTCGGGATCCCGGATCAGGCTCAGGAACGGCGCGAGGCCGGTGCCGGTGGCGAGCAGGAACAGGCGGCGTCCCGGGCGCAGCGCATCGGTGACCAAGGTGCCGGTCGGCTTGCGGCCGAGGAAGATGTGGTCGCCGGGCCCGATCTGCTGGAGCCGCGAGGTGAGCGGACCGTCCGGCACCTTGATCGACAGGAAATCGAGCGTCTCGGACCAGGCCGGGCTGGCGATCGAATAGGCGCGGAGCAGCGGCTTGCCGTCCGCCGGCAATCCGATCATCACGAACTCGCCCGACCGGAAGCGGAAGCTCCGCGGCCGGGTGATCGAGAAACTGAACAGGTGCTGGTTCCAATGGTGGACCGACAGCACCTCCTCCGCAGTCAGCGCGGCCGAGGGCGCGAGCGGAATCGCGTTGCGGTTGCTCATCACAAGCCTCTTATTGAGATTAATTCGCAGTAGCGATTATAAGTGCGAACCGCGCGCGTCAATGCCGGATCGCAAGAACCGTTGTCTTTTCGCCGCGGGGACTCGATCTAGGGCATCCATGTCCCGCGCCCGCCTCATCGTCCTCAACTCAGCGCTCGGCCCGCTCGACTATCGCGTGCCGCAGGGCATGACGGTCGCGCCGGGCTCGATCGTCGTCGCGCCGCTCGGACCACGCCAGCTGATCGGCGTCGTCTGGGAGCCGGAGCGGCTGCCGACCGAGGAGGTCGGCGACAATCGGCTGCGCCCGCTGCTTCACGCCTACGACCTGCCGCCGCTGGCTGCACCGCTCCGGCGCCTGATCGAATGGACGTCGGACTATTATCTCTCGCCGATCGCGTCCGTGCTGCGCATGGCGCTCCCGTCCTCGGGCGCGCTCGACGGCGCGCGGTCGATCACGGAATATCGCGCCACCGGTCACGTCCCCGGCCGCCTGACCCCGCAGCGCGCCCAGGCGCTGGAGCGGATCGGCGACCGGATGGGGCTGGTCCGCGAGCTCGCGATCATCGGCGGCGTTTCCGACGGCGTGATCCGCGGCCTCGTCAAGACCGGCGCGATCGAGGCGGTCGAGGTCGCGATCGACGATCCCTATCCCGTGCCCGATCCCGATCATGATCCGCCGGCGCTGGAGCCGGCGCAGACGGATGTCGCCGCAAGACTTCACGAAGCGGTCGATGCGGGTAGGTTCGCTCCCTTCCTCCTCGACGGCGTCACCGGCTCGGGCAAGACCGAGGTCTATTTCGAGGCGATCGCCGAGTCCTTGCGCCATAGCCGCCAGACCCTCGTCCTCCTCCCCGAGATCGCGCTCACCGAGCCGTTCCTGAAGCGCTTCGCCGCGCGCTTCGGCGCGGAACCGGTCGCCTGGCATTCGGGCCTCCGCCAGTCCCAGCGCCGCCGCGCCTGGCGGGCGATTCAGAGCGGCGAGGCCCGCGTCGTCGTCGGTGCCCGCTCCGCCCTGTTCCTGCCCTACGCGAATCTCGGCCTGATCGTCGTCGACGAGGCGCACGAGGCGAGCTTCAAGCAGGAGGACGGCGTCCAATATCACGCCCGCGACGTCGCGGTGATGCGCGCCAAGCTGGAGGAGATCCCCATCGTTCTCGCCTCGGCGACGCCGGCGATCGAGACGCGGCACATGGCCGAGACCGGCGTCTACACCGAATTGAAGCTGCCCGACCGCTATGGCGGCGCGCGTCTGCCCGATATGGCCGCGGTCGACCTCCTCGCCAGCCCCCCGGATCGCGGCCGCTGGCTGGCACCGGAGCTCGTCCGGGCGCTGGAAGAGAATCTCGACGCCGAGGAGCAGTCCCTGCTCTTCCTCAATCGCCGCGGCTATGCCCCGCTCACCCTCTGCCGTCATTGCGGCTACCGCTTCCAGTGCCCGAACTGCACCGCCTGGATGGTCGAGCACCGCTTCACCCGGCGCCTCGCCTGCCACCATTGCGGCCATATCATGCCGACGCCGCACGCCTGCCCGAAATGCAAGGAGGAGGACAGTCTCGTCGCCTGCGGCCCCGGCGTCGAGCGGATCGCCGACGAAGTCGCCACGCTCTTCCCCGACGCGCGCGCCGCGATCGTCACCTCCGACACGATCTGGTCGCCGGCCAAGGCGGCCGAATTCGTCGCCCGGATGGAAGCAGGCGAGATCGATATCGTCATCGGCACCCAGCTGGTGACGAAGGGCTATCATTTCCCCAATCTCACCCTGGTCGGCGTGGTCGACGCCGACCTCGGTCTCTCGGGTGGGGACCTGCGCGCCGCCGAGCGCACCTTCCAGCAGATCCAGCAGGTGTCCGGCCGCGCCGGCCGCGGCGACAAGCACGGCCGCGTCCTCGTCCAGACCCACGATCCCAATGCCCCGGTGATGCAGGCGTTGATCGGCGGCGACGCCGAAGGCTTCTACGCCGCCGAGACCGAGGCGCGGCGCCTGGCCGGCATGCCGCCCTTTGGCCGGCTGGCGGCGATCATCGTATCGTCGGAGGACCAGGCCGAGGCGACCGAGGTCGCGCGGCTGATCGGCCGCACCGCGCCGCGTCACGACAACATGGCGGTCTTCGGCCCGGCGCCGGCGCCGCTCGCCATGCTGCGCGGCCGCCACCGCCTCCGCCTGCTCGTCCACGCCGCCCGCGCCGTGCCGGTGCAGGAGATCATCCGCACCTGGCTCGACGCGCTGACCTTCCCGCGCAGCGTGCGCGTCGCCGTCGACGTCGATCCCTACAGCTTCCTCTAGCCTTCGGCCGCGTCGGCGACGGGCGCGCACCGGTCTGCAACCCAGCGGCCGGTGCGCTGCGAGCGGATCGTCTCGGTCCCCTGCCCGACCGGCATTTCGAGCGCGCTGTCGATCGTGAAGCGCTCCGCAGTGTAGGTGCCACGCATCCGCATCGGGTGACGGCCCTCGCCGCAGGCGACCTCGACGTCGATCGTGCCGCCGGCCATCCGGTCGCGCACGACACTGCACCGGGGCTCCTCGGCCAGCGCATCGCCGATGAAGGATGCGCGCTGCACCTGCTCGGCAGTGATGCACAAATCCTCGGTGCCGTCGACGTCGCCGGTGGCGGCCACCGCCCAGCGGCCCGGCCGCAGCGTCCCGCTGAATGTCGCCTGAGCGCCGGCGCCGGTCGCTCCCGCATTACCGGTCGCGTTCCCATCGACATCGCCGCCGCCGCAACCGGCGACAAGCAGGGCGGCAAGGCCCAGGCACGCAAGGCGATTCGACATCTTCGTCCCATCTCTCTTATGACCGCGAGCAGGATGGGGTGCGCCGCTGCACCGGCGAAGCGCGACGCGACGAAGATGTGCGATCGGGCGACGAATCCCGACGCCAATCCAGGAAGTAGTGGACGGCCCGACCTGCTGGCGCCAAGGTTCGCACGCCTGAGCTACAGGGGAGGAACGTGGCTTTCGACACCTCGATCCGCGCCGTCGCGGCTGCCCTCTGCGCTCTGGCCTTGTCGACTCTTCCCGGTGCCTCCGCGGGACAAGGCGGAGAGGTTGCAGCGGGCCCGACGATCGTCGTGGACGACGTCTATCGCTTCTACGAGCTCTACGACGGCGCCGGCGGACGGCCGACGGCCGAGCAGCTCCAGGCCTATATCGACACCGGCTCGCCGGGCCTGCGCCATTTCGCCGCGGCGCGGCGCACCACCGGCGTCCGCATCGCCGAAGCGATCGCCGCGCGTCCCCAGGTCTATGAGGATGCGCGGCGCTGCGTCGCCGTGCTGCCGCGCATGCGGCCCCGGCTCGACGCCGCCTTGCGCGAGCTCGGCCGGCTCTATCCCGAGGCGCGCTTCCCGCCGATCACGGTGGCGATCGGGCGCAGCCGGCCGATGGGCATCGCCGATGCCTCCGGCGTGCAGGTCGGGCTCGAGGTGCTGTGCTCGATCCCCTATTTCGACCCGAATCTCGAAGACCGCTTCGTTCGCGTCCTCGCGCACGAGTTCGTCCATTCCCAGCAATCGCCGACGCTCGCCAACGCGACCAACCAGACCGTGCTCCAGCGCTCGCTCGAAGAGGGCATTGCCGAATTCGTCACCGAGCTGATCACCGGCGACATGAGCTCCGCGCATTTGCGCAGGTCCGTGGCGGGTCGCGAGACGGAGGTCGAGCGGGCCTTCCTCGCCGACAAGGACAACACGGATATGAGCGCGTGGATCGACAACGGCACGTTCGAGCGGCCCGGCGACCTCGGCTACTGGGTCGGCTACCGGATCGCCAAGGCCTATTACCGCAACGCCCCGGACAAACGACGCGCGGTGCGCGAAATGCTCCAGATGACCGACCATCAGGCCTTTTTCGCCGCCAGCGGCTGGTATCCCGGTATTGCGCTGTGACAGCGCCGCTGCTCTTCCGCTAGGCATCCGTCGCCATTCCAAGGGGGTTCCCGTGAGACCATTCGCCGCTTTTGCCGCTGCCCTGCTGTCCCTCGCCGCGCCGGCCTGGGCGCTCGCCGATCCGGTCGCAATTCCGGTCACAATCGCGCCCGCCGCCGCACCTGCGCCGCTCTCCGGACGGCTGATCGTCTTCGCGCAACGGGTCGAGCCAGGGGCTGCTCCGCAGACCGAGATCGACAGCTCGCCCTTCGCGCCGACCAACACGGCGGTCGCCGCGCGCGAAGTCCATGCCCTCGCGAGCGGCCAGACGGCTTTGGTCGACGGCGAGGTCGACGCCTTCCCGTCGCGCTTCTCGGAGCTGCCGGCGGGCACCTACCGCTTCCAGGCCGTGCTCGATCGCAACCACGACTACAATTATGGCGGGCGCGGCGCCGGCGACATCGTCTCGCCGGTGGTCGAGGCCCGGCTGCCGGGCGCCGTCCCGCAGCTGACGCTGGGCGAGACACTTCCCGAGCGGGCGCCGGACGCCTTCCTCGCCAATGTGCCCGAGGCGGAGCGCGAAGCCACACGGACGGCCTGGGGCCAGACCGTCGAAGTCGATTTCGCCAGCCCGAAGCTGTCGGCCTTCTGGGGCCGCCCCGTCCACATGCGCGGCTGGATCGCGCTGCCGCCCGGCTATCGCGCCGACGGCCCGACCTTCCCGGTCGCCTACTCGACCCACGGCTTCGGCGGCAGCCTGAGGTCGCAGCGCGTCAACGCCGCACAGGCGATCCGGCGGATGGCGGCCGGCGAATGGCCGCCGATGATCTGGGTGTTCCTCGACCAGAGTTCGGCGACCGGCACGCATGAATTCGCCGATTCCGTGAACAACGGCCCCTGGGGCGAGGCGCTGACCACCGAGCTCATCCCCTGGCTCGAAAGCCGCTACCGGATGGACGCGCGGCCGAATGGCCGCTTCCTCACCGGCCACAGCTCGGGCGGCTGGGCGACGCTCTGGCTTCAGGTTCGCTATCCCGAGCTGTTCGGCGGCACCTGGCCGACCGCGCCGGACGCCAGCGACTTCCACGATTTCACCAATATCGACATCTACGCGCCCAATGCGAACGCCTATCGCGGCGCGGACGGCACCGCGCTTCCGCTGGTCCGCAACGAAGGCCGGGTGGCGGCGACGCTGGAGCAGTTCGCCAGGCTCGAATCGGTGCTCGGCGCCTATGGTGGCCAGTTCGCCTCGTTCGACTGGGTGTTCTCGCCCAAAGGACCCGATGGCCGGCCGCTGCAATTGTTCGATCGTGCGACCGGCGTCATCGATCCGGCAGTCGCGGCTTACTGGCGGGACAATTACGACATCGCCCACATGCTCGCGCGGGACTGGGCACGGCTACGCCCGCACCTCGACGGCAAGATCCATGTGATCGTCGGCACCGCCGACACCTTCTATCTCGACGGGTCGGCGCGGCGGCTGCAGGCAGTGCTCGACCGGCTCGGCGCACGCGCCAGCTTCACCTATGTCGACGGCGGCACCCATTTCAGTCTCTACCGCCCTCGCCCCGACGGCACCGATCTGATGCGCGACATCGCCCAGGCGATGTACGCGGTGGCGCGCCCGGGCGGGCGTCGGGTGCAATAGCGCGCTTGCCACGGTCTCGCCTGCCTCCCTAGAAGGCCCGGCGATGATGAGGTTTGCGACCGGGCTGATCGTATGGGCGGCGATGCTGCTGGCCTTCGCCGTGCCGGCCCATGCCGACGACATCTCGGCGGCCGGTCGCTCCGTCGTCCGCGTCGTCGTCGTCGCGTTCGAGGATGGCGAGGTGGTCGGCTTCGGCCATGGCAGTGGCTTTGCGGTCGGCCCGAACCGGATCGTCACCAACGCCCACGTCGTCGCGCAGGCGGCGCAGGGGGTCGAGAATGTCGCGGTCGGCGTCGTCCCGTCGGAGGGCAGCCAGGCCTTCCGCGCCCGCGTCGTGGCGGTCGATCAGGCGCGCGACCTCGCCCTCGTCGAGGTCGGCGAGGGGGCGCGCTTCACGCCGATCCCGCTCTATACCGGCACGCTCGACGACGGATCGCAGGTCGCCGCCCTCGGCTATCCCGGGAATGTCGACCTCGCCACCGCCCAGTCGTCGCAGGACTATATCACGCCGCTGCCGCCGACCCGCTCGGTCGGCATCTTCTCGAACGTCCGGCCGATCAACGGCATCACCACCCTGCTCCACACCGCCAATATCGCGCGCGGCAACAGTGGCGGGCCGCTCCTCGATCCGTGCGGCCGGGTGCTCGGCGTCAACACGCTCATCACCCGTAACCAGGAGGGCGATGCTTCCTTCGCCTTCGCGGTCGCCAACCGCGAGGTCGAAACCTTCCTGCGCGCCGCCCGGCAGCCCTATCCGACGATCACAACGCCCTGCATCAGCATGGCCGAGCGGATCAGCCAGGACCGCGACCGGGCCGAGGCGGAGGAGCGGCGCCGCGACGAGGCCGCCGAGCGCGCCCGTGACGCGCGCGAGCGGGCGTTCGTCCAGACCACCGAATCGCGCGAGAACGGCCTTGCCGTCGCCGCCCTGCTGCTCGCGCTCGCGCTGATCGCGTTCGGCGGCGCGGGTCTGCTCGTCATCAAGAACCGCAACCGCCCGGCCGCGATCCTCGCCGGGGTGGGCACGCTGCTGATCATTGCCGCCATCATCACGTTCCTGACCCGGCCGAGCCTCGCCGATGTCGATGGGCAGCAAGGCGAAGCCAGCAACGGCACCGCCGCCGGGCCTGGCCGTTTCGCCGGGCGCAACATCTGCCGGCTGGTGCCGGAGCGCAGCCGGGTCACGGTCTCCTCGACGCAGGACGTGCCGCTCGACTGGAACGAGGCGGGCTGCGTCAACGGCCGCACCCAATATGCGCAGAACGGCCTCGTCTGGTCGCGCATCCTGGTGCCGGAAGACCAGTCGGCCGTCTCGGTGCTGGAGTTCGATCCCAGCGACGGCGAGTATGTCGTCACCCGCTACCAGCTCGGCGACCAGTCGATGGCCCAGATCCGCGGCCTGCGCCGGGGTGTCGACGTGAAGACGTGCGGCGCCTCGCAGGAGGCCCGCACGATCCTCGCCGATCAGCAGCGCGAGATTCAGGAGGCGCTGCCCCGCCAGCCCAACGAGCGGCTGGTCTTCGCCTGCCAGAATCAGGGGCGGCCGGCGGCCAGCTGAAACACGTCATTCCAGCGCAAGCTGGAATCCCACCGCCTTCAAAAGGAAGGGAGATTCCAGCCTGCGCTGGAATGACGACTGCTTGGGATCAGCCCTTGCGGGCTTCCTTCTCGAGCAGCTTCGTCTTGCGATCCAGCCCGTAGGCGTAGCCGCCGAGCGTGCCATCGGTACGGATGACGCGGTGGCAGGGGATCAGCACGGCGACATTGTTGTCGCCGTTCGCCGTGCCCGCCGCGCGCACCGCCCTGGGCCGCCCGACCGCCGCGGCGATCTGGGAGTAGGTGCGCGTCTCGCCGGCCGGAATCCGGGTCAGCTCGCGCCACACCGCTTCCTGGAAAGCGGTGCCGCGCACGTCGAGCGGCAGATCGTTGGGCTTCTCCGGCGCGTTCACCGCCGCGACGGTGCGGCGCACCAGATCGGCCATCTTCTCGCCGCCCGGCTTGATCACCGCATTGGGGAAGCGCCGGTGCAGCGCCGCCTCGTCCTCGTCGAACGACAGGCGGCAGATGCCCTTGTCGGTCGCCGCGACCAGCATCGTGCCGAGATCGGTCTCGGCCGTCGCCCAGCGGATCGTCTCGCCGCGCCCGCCGTTGCGCCAGGCCGAGGGCGTCATGCCCAGCCGGCCCTTCGCATCGGCATAGAAGCGCGCCGGCCCCGAATAGCCCGCATCGTAGATCGCGTCGGTGATCCGGTCGTTCTCGTCGAGCGCCGCCTCGGCCCGCCTGGCCCGGAGGGTCCGGTAGTAGGCAGCCGGCGTCACCCCGGTCGCGCGCTTGAACAGGCGGTGGAAATGATGCGGCGAATAACCCGCCGCCTGTGCCAGTTCCTCCAGCGAAGGTGCCTCTTCCGCCGCATTGAGGAGCTTGTACGCCTTCTCGAGCGCCACCTCCTCCCGGTTCACGTCGTCGGGCTCGCAGCGCAGGCACGCCCGATAGCCCGCCGCCCGTGCCGCCGCGCCGTCCGGGAAGAATTCGACATTCTCCCGCTTCGGGCGCCGCGCCGGGCAGCTCGGCCGACAATAGATGCCGGTCGTCTTGACGCCGCCGACGAGGCGGCCGTCCCAGGTCCGGTCGCGGCGCTCGAACGCCGCCCAGGCCTCGTCGTCGGTTACAGTCACAGGATCGTTCACGGCCTTCGATCTAAACTCGATCACATTGGTTGCAAGGGTCGCCATGATTCAGTTCCTTTCGATCCGCGCGGCGAAACAGCCATGCGCGGCATTGTGGGCGTGGATGGTGGCGATCTCCGGCCGCTCGAACAGCGCCCGGATCTTCGCGTCGGCCTCGCCGGGAAGGGCGAGCAGCGCGTCGCGCAGCATCCCCTCCGCGTCGAAGGCACGCGGCCCGAGCGGGCGGCCTTCGAACACCGGCGGCAGTTCGTCCGTATAGGACGCCGCCTCGGTCGCACTCTCGCGCACATAGATGGCATAGGCCGAGCGGTACGGGGTCGCCACGTCGTGCGAGACATGATGGAGCAGGATCAGGCTTTCGCCCTCGCCTGCATCCTCCAGCGTCACCCGGCAGGGATAACCGCGGGCGCTCTTGGCCGTCACCCGCACCGCGTTGCGCGCGGCGAGTTCGCCCTCGGTCATGCTGAACAGGCTCTCGAACGCCGCCGGCGCCAGCCCTTCGATTCGGTAGGTCATTGATCTCTCCTCGTCCGTGCAGCCCTTGTGCCGCAGGCGAGGAACGGGTGCGTCCCGGCCCTTGCGATCAAACCTGGACGATGCGTCTATCGACTAGACGTCTCGGAAATTGACTCGGCCAATCGTCTCGCACGCACCATTAGCCGCGCTACACCTGCAGACCCCGATGCAGGACCATATGCATAGATAAAAAGCAGCCTTGAAGACACTATTGTCATGCATGCACCCATCGAAATATCATATGAAACTTCGTTAGACTGCATTTGCACTGTCCCACCAACATAGGCGCAAACTTGGTCTCTACCCAACGGTCGGATCGAGCCGGAAATATCAATTTGGCGGCCGATGACTTGAGAAATCCCTTCTTCAGATTGACTATTTAGGCTACCCGATTCCATGAGTTGGGTCAGCTCAGTTGTCGCGAAAGCCTCTCCGACTGAATCCAAAAAAGCTCGCCGCTCAATAGTTGTAAGCAAGGCCTGCCTGGGGGTCTTTATAAGATTGTAGTCGGTTGCGGCTTCCGGCGATTCCTCACAGCGCACCAAAGTCAAATGCGTAACATTTAAAGAGTCTGCCGCGGCCAGAAGCTGAGCCGCATCGGCTTGCGCACCTTGCGGCAGGCAGTAGCCTGCGGGAATCGGCAATTCGAACTCAATCCCGGGCATGCGGAATGACGCCCGCTGCGCCCCCACCGCGTCAATCGGTGTGATCAAAAATGCCACCGCGACGGCAAGCAATCTCATCTATTCCTCCCACCCCCAACTCACCACTTGTTAAAAGGCTTAGAGGCACACAGCAACTTGATCCGAGGCCCTGACAGGCCACCTTGCATCGCAGCAAAGCCCCTGCTACGGCGCCCGCGACCCATGGGAGGCGCGGCTTCGCGCCCGCAGTCGCGCATGGGGCCAAATCCGATTCAGGAGTTCTAACGCGCGTGGATATTTCCGGCGGCATTCAGGCAAGCCTCGCGGGCCGTTACGCCCTCGCACTGTTCGAGCTTGCCCGTGACGAGAAGAAGCTCGACGAGGTTTCGGCCAGTCTCGCCGCACTGAAGCGCGCGATCGACGAATCGGACGATTTCCGGACCCTCGTCACCAGTCCGCTGATCGGCCGCAACGAGAGCGCGCAGAGCGTCGCGGCGATCGTCGAGACGATGAAGCTCGATCCGCTGACCCGCAACTTCACCGGCGTGCTCGCCCGCAACCGGCGGCTCTCGCAGATCGGCAACATCGTCCGCGCCTTCAACAGTCTCGCCGCCCGTCACCGCGGCGAGATCACCGCCGAGGTCACCTCGGCCCATCCGCTCGATGGCAAGCAGGTTGACGCGATCAAGCAGAATCTCCGCACCCGCATGGGCCGCGACATCGCCGTCGAAACGACCGTCGATCCCGCCATCCTCGGCGGTCTCGTCGTGAAGATCGGCAGCCAGATGATCGACGGCTCGATCCGCACCAAGCTCAACTCCCTCGCCCAAGCCATGAAGGGCTGAAGGCCCTCTAAGGCTTCGATGAAAGGCTAAACATGGACATCCGCGCCGCTGAAATCTCCAAGGTCATCCGCGACCAGATCGCCAATTTCGGCACCGAGGCCCAGGTCTCGGAAGTCGGCACCGTGCTGTCGGTGGGCGACGGCATCGCCCGCGTCCACGGGCTGGACAGCGTCCAGGCCGGCGAGATGGTCGAGTTCGAGAACGGCACCAAGGGCATGGCGCTCAACCTCGAGGCCGACAATGTCGGCATCGTGATCTTCGGCTCGGATGCCGAGATCAGCGAGGGCTCGACCGTCAAGCGCACCCAGACGATCGTCGACGTGCCGGTCGGCAAGGGCCTGCTCGGCCGCGTCGTCGACGGCCTTGGCAACCCGATCGACGGCAAGGGCCCGATCGTCGCGGAGAAGCGCATGCGCGTCGAGGTCAAGGCGCCCGGCATCATCCCGCGCAAGTCGGTGCACGAGCCGGTGCAGACCGGCCTCAAGGCGCTCGACGCCCTCGTCCCCGTCGGCCGCGGCCAGCGCGAGCTGATCATCGGCGACCGCCAGACCGGCAAGACCGCCGTCGCGCTCGACACCTTCATCAACCAGAAGCAGGCGAACGCCGGCAACGACGAGAGCCAGAAGCTCTACTGTATCTATGTCGCCGTCGGCCAGAAGCGCTCGACGGTCGCGCAGATCGTCCGCGCGCTCGAGGAGAATGGCGCGATGGAGTATTCCATCGTCGTCGCCGCCACCGCGTCGGAGCCCGCCCCGCTCCAGTTCCTCGCGCCCTACACCGGCTGCACGATGGGCGAATATTTCCGCGACAACGGCATGCACGCCGTCATCGTCTATGACGACCTTTCCAAGCAGGCCGTCGCCTATCGCCAGATGTCGCTGCTGCTGCGCCGTCCGCCGGGTCGCGAAGCCTATCCGGGCGACGTCTTCTATCTCCACAGCCGCCTGCTGGAGCGCGCCGCGAAGCTCAACGACGCCAACGGCAACGGCTCGCTGACCGCGCTGCCGATCATCGAGACCCAGGCCGGCGACGTGTCGGCCTACATTCCGACCAACGTGATCTCGATCACCGACGGCCAGATCTTCCTCGAGACGGAACTGTTCTTCCAAGGCATCCGCCCGGCGATCAACGTCGGCCTCTCGGTCAGCCGCGTCGGCTCCTCGGCGCAGACCAAGGCGATGAAGAAGGTCGCCGGCTCGATCAAGCTGGAGCTGGCGCAGTATCGCGAGATGGCCGCCTTCGCCCAGTTCGGCTCCGACCTCGACGCCTCGACCCAGCGCCTGCTGAACCGCGGCGCGCGCCTCACCGAGCTGCTCAAGCAGCCGCAGTACAGCCCGATGCCGGTCGAAGAGCAGGTCGTCTCGATCTTCTCGGGCGTGCAGGGCTTTCTCGACAGCGTGCCGACCGATCAGGTCACCCGCTTCGAGAGCGCGCTCCTGAGCCACGTCCGCGCCGATCATGCCGACGTGCTCGCCACGATCCGCGACACCAAGACGCTCGATGACGACACGGCCGGCAAGCTCAAGTCGATCATCGGCGATTTCGCGAAGACGTTTGCCTGAGCTGACGCCGATGGCCGACCACTCTCTCCTCGCATGGACGCTGCTCAGCATCGGCCTCGTGCTGACGCCGGGCCCGGACATGATGCTCGTCGCGGGTCACGCTGCGCGCGGAGGCGCGCGGGCCGGCCTTGCGGCGACGGCAGGCGTGGTGATCGGCGGCCTCTGGTACATGGCGTTGTGCGGCTTCGGCTTCCTCAGCGTCCTGACCGCCTTCCCGGCCCTGTTCACGGTCGTGAAGATCGCCGGCGCGATCTATCTCGCCTGGCTCGGCTTCCGGCTGCTCAGCGGCGCGATCCGCCCGGCGCCGGCGGCGGCAGAGGCACCCGCGCTCGGCAAGCCCTTCTGGCAGGGGCTGCTCACCACCGCGCTCAATCCCAAGGTCGCGTTGTTCTTCCTCGCGATCCTGCCGCAGTTCGTCGGCGTCGGCCCTGACGCCCCGCTCAAGGGCGCGCTGCTGATCGCGGTGCCCTATGTGATGGGCGCCTTCTGGCTCTCCGGCCTCGCGATCGTTGCCGCCCGCGCGGGCCGCGCGGTGAAGACAAGCAACGCGATGCGCTGGGTCGAAGGCCTGCTCGGCGTGGCATTCTTTGGTTTGGCGGGCCGCCTGGCCCTTGCTCGGAACGTATAGGTACAATGGCAAGTCTCAAGGCGCTCAAGAACCGGATCGCGTCGGTCAAGTCAACGCAGAAGATCACCAAGGCGATGAAGATGGTCGCCGCCGCCAAGCTGCGCCGCGCGCAGCAGGCGGCCGAGGCCGCGCGCCCCTATTCCGAGCGCATGGCGAACGTGATGGCGAGCCTCGCCTCGACCATCCAGCCGGGCCCGCAAAGCCCGAAGCTCCTCGCCGGCACGGGCAAGGACGACACCCACCTTCTCATCGTCGCGACCTCGGACCGCGGCCTCGCCGGCGCGTTCAACTCGAACATCGTGCGCGCCGCCCGTCGCAAGGCCGACGAGCTCAAGGCCCAGGGCAAGACCGTCTATTTCTATCTGGTCGGCCGCAAGGGCCGCGCGGTGATCCAGCGCTTCTTCCCGAAGCAGATCATCCACCAGCACGACACCAGCGCGATCAAGCAGGTGAGCTTCGCCGACGCGCAGGAGATCGCGAACGACATCGTCGATCGCTACACGACCGACGGCATCGACGTCGTCCACCTGTTCTACGCCAGGTTCCAGTCGGCGCTGGTGCAGGAGCCGGTCGCGCAGCAGATCATTCCGGTCCCGCCGGTCGAGACCGCGGCGAAGGCCGAGTCGGGCGTTGCGGCCGCGGCGGTCGAGTATGAACCGGACGAGGAGGAAATCCTCGCCGAGCTTTTGCCACGCAACATCGCGGTCCAGATCTTCCGCGCCTTGCTCGAGAACGCCGCTTCTGAGCAGGGTAGCCGGATGACCGCCATGGACAATGCGACGCGCAATGCCGGCGACATGATCAACCGGCTGAGCATCGAATATAACCGCACCCGTCAGGCGGCCATCACCAAGGAGCTGATCGAGATCATCTCCGGCGCGGAGGCCCTATGACCCGTTATTCCATCCTCACCCTCGCCCTCGTTTCCACCGCTGCGTTCGCGCAGGCTGCTTCGCCGACCGCGGCGCAGTTCCAGCAGGCGCTCGCCGAGGCCTGTCCGGCCCCGCGCCAGCAGACCCGCAACATCCGCTGCGCGGTCGAGGAGCAGGGCTCCATCCAGTATCGCTGCACCTACGAGGCGCAGGGCGCCGACCAGCGCTGGGCCTCGCAGACCGCCATCCTCCAGCGCGCCGAGGGCCAGTGGGTCTGGATCGACGGCCCGACGCGCTGCGACGACGAAAACCCCGAATTGAACTGAAGCAGAACTCTCACCGTCACCCCGGCGAAGGCCGGGGTCCAGACCAGGACTGGATGCCGGCCTTCGCCGGCATGACGACCAAGGAAGGCAAGAAGGAACGAACATGGCCACCGCCGCTAAGACTCCCGCCAAGCCCCGGGCCAGCCGGGCGAAGACCGCCAAGGCCGACGCGCCCGTCGCGACCGCGCGCACCGGCACCAACGTCACCGGCCGCATCAGCCAGGTGATCGGCGCCGTCGTCGACGTCACTTTCGACGGCGAGCTGCCGGCGATCCTTTCGGCGCTCGAGACCACGAACGGCGGTCAGCGCCTCGTCCTCGAGGTCGCCCAGCACCTCGGCGAGAACACCGTCCGTACGATCGCGATGGACTCGACCGAGGGCCTGACCCGCGGTCAGGAAGTCCAGGACACCGGCTCGCAGATCCGCGTGCCGGTCGGCCCGAAGACGCTCGGCCGCATCATGAACGTGGTCGGCGAGCCGATCGACGAGCGCGGCCCGATCGGCAGCGACCTCACCGCCCCGATCCACGCCCCGGCCCCGGAATTCGTCGACCAGTCGACGGAGACCGCGATCCTCGTCACCGGCATCAAGGTGATCGATCTGCTCGCCCCGTACGCGAAGGGCGGCAAGATCGGCCTGTTCGGCGGCGCCGGCGTCGGCAAGACCGTGCTCATCCAGGAGCTCATCAACAACATCGCCAAGGGCCATGGCGGCACCTCGGTGTTCGCCGGCGTCGGCGAGCGCACCCGCGAAGGCAACGATCTCTATCACGAGTTCCTCGACGCGGGCGTCATCGCCAAGGACAAGGACGGCAATCCGACCCCTGAGGGTTCCAAGGTCGCCCTCGTCTTCGGCCAGATGAACGAGCCGCCGGGCGCCCGCGCCCGCGTCGCGCTGTCGGGCCTCACCCAGGCCGAATATTTCCGCGACGTCGAGGGCCAGGACGTGCTCTTCTTCGTCGACAACATCTTCCGCTTCACCCAGGCGGGCTCGGAAGTGTCGGCGCTCCTGGGCCGCATCCCCTCGGCGGTGGGCTACCAGCCGACCCTCGCGACCGACATGGGCGCGCTGCAGGAGCGGATCACCTCGACCAACAAGGGCTCGATCACCTCGGTGCAGGCGATCTACGTCCCCGCGGACGACCTCACCGACCCGGCCCCGGCCACCTCCTTCGCCCACCTCGACGCGACGACCGTGCTGTCGCGCGCGATCTCGGAGCTCGGCATCTACCCGGCCGTCGACCCGCTCGACTCGACCAGTCGCGTGCTGGAGCCGCGCACCGTCGGCCAGGAGCATTACGAGACCGCCCGCAAGGTCCAGGAGACGCTGCAGAAGTACAAGTCGCTGCAGGACATCATCGCGATCCTCGGCATGGACGAGCTGTCGGAAGAAGATAAGCTGACGGTCCAGCGCGCCCGCAAGATCCAGCGCTTCCTGTCGCAGCCGTTCCACGTCGCCGAGGTCTTCACCGGCATCAGCGGCAAGTTCGTGTCGATCGAGGACACGGTCGCGAGCTTCAAGGCGGTGGTGAACGGCGAATACGACCACCTCCCCGAGGCGGCCTTCTACATGGTCGGCGGCATCGAGGAAGCGGTCGCCAAGGCCGAGAAGCTGGCGCAGGAAGCCTGAGCCCCAGTGCGCAAGGGACGCGCACTGATAGCCTGGACGATGCTGGCTGTCATGTGCGCGCCCGCGGGAGCCACGGAGAACAGGCAGGCCGGGATCGTCGTGCGGGTGCTGTTCGGCGTTTGCGAAGAGATCATCGTCCGCAACGCCGAACTATGGAATCACCCCGAGCTTGGCGGGCTCGGTTTCCGCCGCACACCGCGGGCACTCGAGGAGCGACTCAGGGGAACTGCCGATCAGGCCCCGGTCATTGTCCGCCGAGGCGAAGGGGCCGAGATGATCACGGTTCTCCACTATCCGAGCCTGAGCGCGTGCGCGGTCATGTTCGGGGGCAGTCGTCGGCACGACACGCTTCAGGCGATTCGAACGCACCTTGCGGGCCTCCCCGGACTGGCGCCGGATACGTCCGCCCCGATGCCGGCGGGACCGTTGGCCATCGACAGTTATCGGTTTCGACTCGGAAGTGAACTGAGCCACCGCTTGACCATTGCGCACGGCCCCGACACGGATCGGGATCCGGTCACCATCGCCACCATCTATTTTTCACGGGATTGATTCACATGGCAGACCTCCACTTCGAACTCGTCACGCCGGAAAAGCTGGTCCGCTCCGAGGACGTCCACATGGTGGTCGTTCCCGGCACGGAGGGCGATTTCGGCGTACTCGCCGGCCACGCACCGGTCATGTCGACGATCCGCGCCGACGCCGAGCTGGCGGTCTACCGCACCCAGGGCGGCGAGCCCGAGCGCATCCGCGTCGAGGGCGGCTTCGCCGAGGTCAACGACAAGGGCCTGACCGTCCTCGTCGAAAAGGCCGACGCTTAGGCGGGTGCGCTGGCCGAGAAACCGGCCAGCGCCGCCAGCACGACCGTGACCCCCATCGTGACATTCATCGCCCGCTCCTGAAGCGGCGTCAGCCGCAGCGTGCCGAGGCCGGCGCCGGCCGCCAGCCAGGCGATGTCGACGGCCAGAATGACAGCCATGCACAGCGCCATCTTGAGCAGCATGTCGAGCTCGCGGCTGTCGGGGATCAGCACGGAAGCAGACAGGAGCGCCATCAGCGCAAGATAGGCCTTGGGGTTCAGCACCCCCAGCAGGAAACCGCCCAAGGCGGTCGCCCGGGCCGGTGGCGGCGCATCGCCCGCGCCGGCGATCGGCGCGCTCGCGATCTGCCAGGCCAGATAGGCGAGATAGGCGGCTCCGCCCACGCTCATCATCAGGAGCAGGCCCGGAACCGCCGCCAGAGCGGAAAACAATCCCAGGCCGCAAACCAGCACGACCAGCGCCAGTCCAAGCTGAAGCCCTGCATAGAACGGAAGGCCGCTTCGAACGCCGCCGCTGCGTCCAATGGCGACCAGCGCCGCGATCCCTGGCCCCGGTGAACCGAGCAGAGCGACGGCAGCCAGGAGGAAGGCGATGAACGGGGCCAGGGCTTATCTCTCGAATCAAATATAAAGATATAAAGAAGTCTTTATATGTGATTCCAAGAGAGCGCTAGCCCCGCTTTGTCATATCAATCCGGTGTCTCGGCCACGGCCGGTGCCTTCTGCGCCCGCCAGAGCCACAATCCGCCGAGGATGATCAGCGCCGCGCCGCCAAATGTCGCCGCGTCCGGCGCGTTGCCGAACCAGGCCCAACCGAGCCCGGCCGCGACGAGCAGTTGCACATAGGTCATCGGCGCCACAACCTGCGCCGTCGCCCTACCCACCGCGGTGAAGATCAGCGCATGGCCCAAGGTCGCGAACACCGCGACCGCCGCGCATTTCGCCACGATGACCGCGTCCGGCGCTGAAATCCGGAACGGCGGCCCGCCGAAGCTGTGCAGCGCCCAGGCCGCCGCGATCAGGATCGGCGCCGCGATCGCCGCGAGCAGGAACTGCATCACGGCCACCGGCGCATCGCCCGCGGTCTTGCGGTTCAGCATCATCAGCCAGGACATGCCGAACGCCGCGCCCACCGGATAGAGCGCCACGATGCCGAGCTCGACCACGTTCGGCCGCAGCACGACGAGCACGCCCGAAAAGGCCAGCACCAGCGCCAGCCATACGGCCCGCGGCGTCTTCTCCCCCAGCACGAACGGCGCCAGCAAGGCGGTCAGGATCGGGCTAGTGAACTGGATCGCGGTCGCGTCCGCCAGCGGCATCGCCATCACGCCCATGAAAAAGCACAGGGTTGCAACGCTCACCGCCAGTCCGCGCCCGAACTGCAGCCCGGCGCGCGGCAGGACGAACCCCCCGCCCCCATGCCGCACGGCGACATAAGCCAGCAGGCCCAGAGCGCCGAACGCGTAGCGCAGCGCCGAGACCGCGCTCCCGGGCCATGCCCCGGCCATCGATTTGACGATCGCGTCGCCGCAGGAGAGCGAGATGAAACCCGCGAGTGCGATCAGGATGGCGGTGCGGGTCTGGGCGGCGCTCATCGCCTCGCCATCGGGCGCGGTTAGGTGTTTGTCAAAGTTTCCGCCTTATTCACCACTTCGACCTTGAAGAACCACACAGCAGGGCGGGGTTTGCTGTCGATATGAGCGCTTTTGGACGACGTGGCGGCGTGGGTGGCACGGGCGGGCGCCCGAGCTTCGGAACGGCCGCGCCGATGAAGGGCCCGGCCCCGCGCCCGGCCGGCGGCAGCCAGTTCCCGCCGGTCGAATCGCTTCCCGAGGCGGTCGAGGAGGTCGAGGCGACCCCGATCGACCGCAGCGCGAGCGGCGCGATGGCGCGCCTCGACGATCGCCAGGCGCAGGTGGTCGACCACAACACCCAGCGCAACGAAGGCTTCGAGGCCTCGATCCACCGGATCAAGGAGCAGGTGCTGCCGCGCCTCCTCGAGCGCGTCGACCCCGAGGCGGCCGCGACGCTCAGCAAGGACGAGCTCGCCGAGGAGTTCCGCCCGATCATCGGCGAGGTGCTCGCCGAACTGAAGATCAACCTCAACCGGCGCGAGCAGTTCGCGCTGGAGAAGGTGCTGGTCGACGAGCTGCTCGGGCTCGGGCCCTTGGAGGAGCTGCTCAACGACCCCGAGGTCAGCGACATCATGGTCAACGGGCCGCTGCAGACCTTCATCGAAAAGAAGGGCAAGCTCGCCCTCGCCACCATCCAGTTCCGCGACGAGGAGCATTTGCTCCAGATCGCCCAGCGCATCGTCAACAAGGTCGGCCGCCGCGTCGACCAGACGACGCCGCTCGCCGACGCCCGCCTGCAGGACGGCAGCCGCGTCAACGTCATCATCCCGCCGCTCTCCCTGCGCGGCACCGCCATCTCGATCCGCAAATTCTCGGAAAAGCCGATCACCGTCGACATGATGCGCGGCTTCGGCTCGATGTCGGAGAAGATGGCGACGGTGCTGAAGATCGCCGGCGCGAGCCGCATGAACGTCATCATTTCGGGCGGCACCGGCTCGGGCAAGACGACGATGCTGAACGCCCTCTCCAAGCTGATCGACCCGGGCGAGCGCGTCATCACGATCGAGGACGCGGCCGAGCTGAGGCTGCAGCAGCCGCATTGGCTGCCGCTTGAAACCCGCCCGCCGAACCTCGAGGGTCAGGGCGCGATCACCATCCGCGACCTCGTCATCAACGCGCTGCGTATGCGCCCCGACCGCATCATCCTCGGCGAGATCCGCGGCAGCGAGTGCTTCGACCTGCTCGCCGCCATGAACACCGGCCATGACGGCTCGATGGCGACGCTCCACTCCAACTCCCCGCGCGAATGCCTCGCGCGTATGGAGAACATGGTGATGATGAGCGACATCAAGGTGCCGAAGGAGGCGATCAGCCGTCAGATCGCCGACTCGGTCGATCTCATCGTCCAGGTGAAGCGCCTGCGCGACGGCTCGCGCCGCACCACCAACATCACCGAGGTGATCGGCATGGAGGGCGACGTCATCGTCACCCAGGAATTGTTCAAGTTCGAATATCTGGACGAGACGCCGGACGGCAAGATCATCGGCGAATATCGCTGCATGGGACTCAGGCCGTACACGCTGGAGAAGGCCAAGATGTTCGGCTTCGACCAGCCCTATCTGGAGGCGTGCCTCTAGCCCTCGCTCACCCATGCATCGCCAGGATCGCGAAGGCGATCGCGGCGAAGATGGCGACGATCTGGATGCCGCGCCACGGCATCCAGCCGCTGTCGTCCAGATCGGTGCGGCGGCTCCGCTTCCAGTCGGCGAGGCCGGCGACCAATACGATCCCGATCGCGACGCCGTCGGCCGCCCACATCAGGTGCTGATCCATCGTTCCCCTTGAATCCTCGCCGCCGCTCCGTCATGGGCTCGTCTCACAACATATCTAGGGAGAGCTTCATGATCCGCCAGATTGCCGCGCTCGCTTTTGCCGCCTCCACCCTGGCAGCCGGTGCCGCCGCCATGGCGGGCCAGCAGGCCGCGGCGCTCTCGCCCGCGCACGACCGGGCGCTTGCCGCCGCGATCGCCGCCCAGACCCGCACCCCCGCCAACGTCGCGCGCGACCGCTACCGCCATCCGCGCGAGACGCTCGCCTTCTTCGGCGTCGAGCCCGGCGATACGGTGGTCGAGATCTGGCCGTCGGGCGGCTGGTATACGGAGATCCTCGCCCCCTATCTCGCCCAGGGCGGCGGCAGCTATTATGCGGTCGCGATGAGCGACAACGGCCACACTGGCGTGCGCCGGTTGATGACCGCCAATCCGTCGCTCTACGGCCAGATCCGGCTGGCGACCTTCCCCGCCTTCAACAGCGCCGACACCCGCGTGCCCGACGGCACCGCCGATGTCGTGCTGACCTTCCGCAACGTCCACAACTGGGCGAGCGGCTACCAGCGCAACGACGAACCCTATGCCGAGGACGCCTTCCGCCAGATGTTCGCGATGCTGAAGCCCGGCGGCACGCTCGGCGTCGTCGACCACCGCCTGCCGGAAAGCGTCGATTCGGCGCGCGAGGAGGACAGCGGCTACATCAAGGTCTCGACCGTCCGCCGTCTCGCCGAGGCCGCCGGCTTCCGCTTCGTCGGCGCCTCCGAGGTCAACGCCAATCCGCGCGACACGGCCGACTGGCCGCGCGGCGTCTGGACGCTGCCGCCCACCTACCGGCTCGGCGACCAGGACCGCGAACGCTATGCCGCGATCGGCGAGAGCGACCGGATGACGCTCCGGTTCGTGAAGCCGGAATAACCGCGTCATCCCGGCCCTTCGACCCCGCCCGCGGCGTCGCTCAGGACAAACTCCGGCCGGGATCTGAGGACCGGACGTCGCGGCGAGATGCTCCCTGAGACCCCAGCCTTCGCTGGGGTGACGGAATCAGTCGCTCAGCTTGTCGAGCTTGGTCTGGAGCGCGGCGAGCTGGGCCTTGAGCTCGGCCAGCTCGGCCTTGGTGTCGCCCTCCGCCGGCGCCGGCGCCGCCGCATTGGCCTTGCCGCGCCCGGCCGCCGCCGCGGTGAACATCTCCATGTTGCGACGGGCAAGCTCGGCGAAGGGATTGGAGGCGAACGCACCGGCCATCGCCTCATGCAGCTGACTCTGGTTGCGCTGCAGCGCCTCCAGGCTCGCCTCCAGATATTGCGGGACGACCGCCTGCATCTGGCCGCCATACATGCCGATCAGCTGGCGCAGGAAATTGACCGGCAGCATGGTCGAGCCATGCGCTTCCTCCTCCATGATGATCTGGGTGAGGACCGAGCGGGTGATGTCCTCGCCGCTCTTGGCATCGAGCACCTTGAAGTCGCGCTTCTGCCGGACCATCTGCGCGAGCCGCTCGAGCGTGATATAGGTCGAGCTTTCGGTATCGTAGAGCCGCCGGTTCGCATATTTCTTGATGATGACTGGATCGTCTTCGGACCGGGGCGCCGCCATGCCGGACTCCTCTAAAGCTGGGGCTACTGCTGTAGCACCATCTTTTGCGGCGCTGCAACACAGACCCCGCCCGCTGCCGCTGTTCCTCTCTTTGTTGCACAGCGAAACCGCAGCAAATCCGGCACGGATGGAGCGCGCGCTCGCGGGCCTGCGCAAATATCAGGAGGCACCGCGCCCGCCTGCGCCGTCACCGATGCCGGCGATCGCCGCCGTGGAGGGTGCCAGCCTGCGCGACTATGGCGGGGACGGGCCGCCGCTGCTGATCGTGCCATCCCTCATCAATCCGCCGACCGTGCTCGACCTCGGGAAACGCTCGCTGCTGCGCTGGCTGGCGACGCAGGACCGGCGCGTTCTGCTCGTCGACTGGGGCTGGCCCGACGAGACGCGAAAGGCGCTGTCGGTCGCCGGCCACGTCGAGCAGGTTCTGCTACCGCTGATGGAGGTGGTCGGCGCGCCGGTGGATCTCGCCGGCTATTGTCTCGGCGGAACCATGGCCGCGGCGGCCGCGCAACTCGGCCCCGTGCGCAGCCTCGCCCTCATCGCCACGCCCTGGCACTTTGCGGGCTTCGGCGAGTCGCGGGCGCAGCTCGCCCGGCTCTGGGCCCAGTCCCGCGCCACCGTCGATGCGCTCGGCCTGATGCCGATGGAGGTGCTGCAGAGCGCCTTCTGGGGCCTCGATCCGGCCCGCACCGTCGCCAAGTTCGAAGCCTTCGCCGAGATGGACGGCCCCGCTGCCGACGCCTTCGTCGCGCTGGAGGACTGGGCCAATGACGGCCCGCCGCTCACCGCCGCGGCGGCGCGCGAGCTGATGGAGGACTTCTTCGCCGCGGACCTGCCCGGCATCGGCGGCTGGCGCGTCAGCGGCGAAATCATCGATCCGGCAAGACTCGAGGTGCCCATCCTCAACATCGTCTCGACCACCGACCGCATCGTGCCCTATGCCAGCGCCGTGCAGGCCGGCGAGCGGATCGACCTCGCGCTCGGCCATGTCGGCATGGTCGTGGGATCGCGCGCCCGCGACGCTCTGTGGGAGCCGCTGGCCTCCTGGCTTTCCCGCACCGCAGCAAAGTGATAGGCCGGCGTCAATTCTTCACCTCCGAAAGGGCCGAGTCCCCATGACCGACGTCGTCATCACCGCCGCCAAGCGCACCCCCGTAGGTTCCTTCCTCGGCAGTTTCGGCGGTACCCCCGCCCATGAGCTCGGCCGCGTCGCGATCGAGGCCGCGCTGGCGCAGGCCGGCGTCGCGCCGGAAGACGTCTCCGAAGTGATCCTCGGCCAGGTGCTGACCGCCGCCCAGGGCCAGAACCCGGCCCGCCAGGCCTCGATGGGCGCGGGCATCCCGAAGGAGGTTCCGGCCTGGGGCGTCAACCAGGTGTGCGGCTCGGGCCTGCGCGCCGTTGCGCTCGCCAGCCAGGCCATCCAGACCGGCGACGCGACCATCGTCGTCGCCGGCGGCCAGGAGAGCATGAGCCTTTCCACCCACGCCCAGAATTTGCGCGGCGGCACCAAGATGGGGTCGGTCGAGCTCGTCGACACGATGATCAAGGACGGTCTCACCGACGTCTTCAACAACTATCACATGGGCATCACCGCCGAGAATCTGGCCGAACAGTACCAGATCACCCGCGACGCGCAGGACAGCTTCGCGGCGGCCTCCCAGAACAAGGCCTCGGCCGCCCGCGCGGCCGGCCGGTTCAAGGACGAGATCGCGCCGGTGACGGTCAAGAGCCGCAAGGGCGAGACCGTGGTCGACGCCGACGAATATATCCGCGACGGCGTCGAGCAGTCCGGCCTCGCCGGCCTCAAGCCCGCCTTCAAGAAGGATGGCACCGTCACCGCCGCCAACGCCTCGGGCCTCAACGACGGCGCCGCCGCGCTCGTGCTGATGAGCCGCGAGGAAGCGACACGCCGGGGCGCGCCGATCCTCGCCCGCGTCGCCTCCTGGGCCTCGGCTGGTGTCGATCCCTCGATCATGGGCATCGGTCCGGTGCCGGCCTCGAAGAAGGCGCTGGAGAAAGCCGGCTGGACGCTCGCCGACCTCGACCTCATCGAGGCGAACGAGGCCTTCGCCGCCCAGGCGCTGGCGGTCGGCAAGGAGCTCGGCTGGGACGCCGACAAGGTGAACGTCAACGGCGGCGCGATCGCCATCGGCCACCCGATCGGCGCATCCGGCGCGCGCGTGCTGACCACCCTCATCTACGAGATGCAGAAGCGCGACGCCAAGAAGGGCCTCGCCACGCTCTGCATCGGCGGCGGCATGGGCATCGCGCTCTGCGTCGAGCGCGACTGACCTAGGTCCAGCGCCGCGCGAAGCGGCTGCCCAATGTGGTGAGCAGTTCGTACTGGCTGAGCCCCGACTGGGCGGCGGCCTCCGGCAGGTCGTAGTCGAGCTCGATCCAGTCGCCCTCCTTCAGGTCGGGTGCCGCGTCGACCGAAATCGCGGTGAGATCCATCGAGACGCGGCCGACGACCGGCAGCGGGGTGTCGCCGGCCTTTGCCCGGCCCGCGTTGGAGAAGCCGCGCAGGTAGCCGTCGGCATAGCCGATGTTGAGAATGGCCAGTTCGTGGTCCCGCTCGGCGAGGAAGGTGCCGCCATAGCCGACCCGATCGCCCCGCCCGATCCGGCGGCGCTGGATGATCTGCGCCTCGACACGGGCGACCTGGCGGATGTGCGGCGCGGCCTCGCGGCGCGGGATGCCGCCGTAGAGCGCGACGCCGGGCCGGGTGAGATCGAAGGCGAAGCGCGGGCCGAGGCAGACGCCGGCGCTGTTCGACAGGCTCAGCCGCTTCGCCTTCACCTTGGCGGCGACCTCGCGGAAGCCCTTGCGCTGCGCCTCGTTCGTGTCTGTGTCCTCCTCGGCGCAGGCGAGGTGGCTCATCAGCGTCTCGATCCTGAGGCCGTCGAGCAGGCCGGCCGCCACGTCCGCCGGCGCGAGGCCGAGCCGGTTCATGCCGGTGTCGACCATCACGTCGCAGGGCCGCCCCGTTTCACGCCAGCGCCGCACCTGCTCCGGGCTGTTCAGCACCGGCCGGGCGATCCGGGTCGCCGCGACCGCCATGTCGTCCGGACCGGCACCGTGCAGGACCGACAAGGCGAGGTCGCCCGGCCAGGGCTCCAGCGCCTCGACCTCCGCCCAGGTGGAGACGAAGAAGTCGCGGCAGCCGGCATCCTGCAGCCGCTTCACCACCGCGCGCGCGCCGAGCCCGTAGGCGTTCGCCTTGACCGCCGCGCCGCAGGCCGCGCCGCCACCCTTGTGGGCGAGCCAGTGCCAGTTGGAGACGAGC
Organism: Sphingosinicella sp. LHD-64; assembly: GCF_031157375.1. Lineage (GTDB taxonomy): Bacteria > Pseudomonadota > Alphaproteobacteria > Sphingomonadales > Sphingomonadaceae > Allosphingosinicella. Next base: position 34,290 of record NZ_JAVIFV010000004.1, on the reverse strand, counting down.
GCGTCGGAATCGAGGGTGAGACGAAGCGGGCGGTGGACCATGGCGGCGCCGTAACGCGGGTGCGGCGCTTAGTCCAACCGCTTGCCGGAGGTCTCGGGCAGCCAGATGATCGTGATCACCAGACCCACCGCGACCACGGCGACCGTGTACCAGAGGCCCGCGAACGGATCGCCGGTCTTGGCGACGATATACTGGCTGATGAACGGCAGAAATCCGCCGAAATAGCCGGTGCCGAAATGGTAGGGGATGGACAGCGAGGTGTAGCGCACGCGCGCCGGGAACAGCTCGACGAGCAGCGCCGCCACCGGTCCGTAGGTCATGCCGGAGAGGAGGCCGAGGAGGAGGATGGCGAGCACGACCTGGACCCCGCTCCAGAAGGGCGGCGCTGTCCGCTCGAGCCGGTAGCCAGCCTCGGCCAGCGCCCGGTCGAGCGCAGCCGAGTCCTCGATGTCGACCGGATCGGGGCCGACGCGGACCTGATAGGCCTCGCCGCCCCAGCCCGGCGCCGGGATGATCGTGTAGTGGATGCCACGCCGCGTCAGCGCGTCGAGCGCGGCGCCGCACGGATTGGCCTGCCGGGACGCGAAGGGCGCATATTCGCAATGATTGCCCTGGACGGTCACCGGATTGCGATCGCGCGCGACCGCCTGCTCGGGATTGGCCGCGGCCGCCATCCAGTGGAACAGCGGGAAGATCAGCAGCAGGGTGAGCACATAGCCGGTGACGAGCGGCGTCTTGCGGCCGATCCTGTCGGAGAGCCAGCCGAACAGCACGAACCAGACGACGCTGAGCAGGGCCGAGAAGCCGACCATCAGCCGCGCCGAATCCTCGTCGATCCTGAGCGCATTCTGCAGGAAGTAGAGGGCGTGGAACTGCGCCGTGTACCAGATCACGGTGAGGCCCGCGGAAACCCCGAACAAGGCGACCAGGATCATCTTTACCTGGTTCCAGGTGCGGAAGCTCTCGCGCAACGGATTGCCCGAGATGCGCCCCGCCTCCTTCATCGCCTGGAAGACCGGGCTCTCCTTGAGCTTCAGGCGCACCCACAGCGAAATCGCGAGCAGCACGAGGGAGACCAGGAACGGGATGCGCCAGGCCCAGTCGGCCTGGGCCGCGTCGCCGAACGTCGCGTTGCTCGCGATCACCACGATCACGCTCAGCAGGAAGCCGCCGGCCACGCTTGCCTGGACGAAGCTGGTGTAGAAGCCGCGCCGGTTGCGCGGCGCATGCTCGGCGACATAGATCGCCGCGCCGCCATATTCGCCGCCGAGCGCCAGCCCCTGCAGCAGCCGGCAGATGACGAGCAGGATCGGTGCGGCGATGCCGATCGAGGCGTAGGTCGGGAGCAGCCCGACCGCTGCGGTCGCCACGCCCATCAGGGTGATGGTGATGAGGAAGGTGTATTTCCGCCCCCACCGGTCGCCGAGATAGCCGAACAGGATCGCACCGACCGGCCGCACGCCGAAGCCCGCGCCGAAGGTCGCCAGGGTCAGCAGGAAGGCGGCGGTGGGATTGGTCGTCGGGAAGAAGAGCCCCGCGATGACCGGGGCCAGCGTCCCGTAGATGAAGAAATCATACCATTCGAACACGGTGCCGAGCGACGAGGCGACGATGACCAGCCGGTCGCGCTTCGGATCGACGACGTGCGCACCCTCCGGCACGGCTTCCAGCCTGTCCGCGACCGCGTCGGTCATGCGTCCATCTCCCCCCGTCAGGCGGCCGAGATTATGCCGGTATCGAAACGGCGGCAACCCGTACCACCCGCGGGGCTCGTCTAGATCCGCAGGTGATCGAGCACCCGCGGCAACAGCGCCTCCGTCGCCCGCTCGGCCGCGTCGTCCTCGCCCCCGAAAACGCCATCCATCGCCAGCCGGGCGAAACCGTGGACCATCGACCAGGCCGCCATCGAGGGCGCGAGATCCCCTTCCCAGTTCTGGCCGATGGGCGCCAGGGCGCCGCGCACCGCGTCGTCCAGGATGGCGAAGGCACGGTCCCCAGCCGCCTGATAGTCCGGATCCGTCCCGTCGATCAGCACCTTGCGCCAGAGCAGATCGAACTTCGCCCGGTTGGCCAGCGCGAACCGGACATAGGCCATCCCCTGGGCGCGAACCCGCGCCACCCGATCGCGCCCCGCCTCCCGGTCCGCTGCTTCCAGCGCATCGCCGAAGGCGCGGAACGCACCGGTCGCTACCGCGGTCAGCAGCCCGCGGGCGTCCCTGAAATGATGACCGGGCGCCGCCGGCGACACGCCCACGCGGCGCGCCGTTTCCCGGAGCGAGAAGCCGTCGACGCCGCGTTCGGCGATGACCTCTTCCGCCGCCGCGATCAGCGCCTCGCGCAATGCTCCATGATGATAGCCGGATTTGATATTGACACTGTTAAGATCATTGCTCATAGCGCGATCTATACAGCGTCAAGATTGGAGTCGCAACATGCTTGATCCGTCCCTGGCCTTCTCGATCGCCAGCCAGCTCGTGCTGGTCGGCTGGCTCGGTCTCATTGTCGCGCTGTTCGTGAAGGCAGCGCGGCCGTTCGTCTGGCCGGTCGCCCAGTTCGCCATCCCGTCGATCCTCGCCGTCGGCTACATCCTGCTCATCCTCGGCGGCCGCGCCGGATTCGAGGAGGGTGGATTCGGCTCCATCGCGCAGGTCCGCGCCCTCTTCGCCAACGACAGCGCGCTCGCAGCGGGCTGGCTCCACTATCTCGCCTTCGACCTGTTCGTCGGCGCGTGGATCGCCCGCGACGGCGCCGGACGCGTGCCGGCCTTGCTCCTCCTGCCCTGCCTGCCGCTCACCTTCCTGTTCGGCCCGACCGGGCTCCTCCTCTACCTCGTCCTGCGGCTCGCCTTCCGCCGGGACCAGCCGGAGACCGCGCAATGAACGGCCTCGCCCTGCAATCGAACCCCGTTCGCCTGCCGATCCCGAGCATCGCCTTGGAACGCCATCGGACGCTCACCGTCTACGGGCTCGCCATGCTGGCCCTCGGCGCCGTGGCAATCGCCCTGCAGGTGCTCGATCCACGCACGCTCGCCAGCGGCATCGGCATCTGGGTGAAGCCGGCCAAGTTCTTCATCTCCATCGGCGTGTTCGCGCTCACCGCCGCCTGGTTCTTCGGCTATGTCCGGCCGGAGCGGCGGGGATCGATCGCGATGCGCGCCACCGCGGCCACGCTGATTGCCGCCGGCACGTTCGAGCTCGCCTATATCTGCTTTCAGGCCGCGCAAGGGCTCGAGTCCCACTTCAACGTCGATTCCCTGTTCCATGTCCGCATGTACCAGCTGATGGGGGTCGGCGCCGTGTTGCTGGTCGGAACGACCCTGCCGATGGCCTGGGAGATCGCCCGGCGACCGGCCGCCGGCCTTCAGCGCAGCTTCGTCGCGGCGGTGGTGATCGGCCTTGTCCTCACCTTCCTGCTCGGCGGCGGCCTCGGCGGCTATATGAGCAGTCAGGCCGGACACGCCGTTGGCGCACAGGGCGGCCATGTCGCGCTGTTCGGCTGGAACCGGCTCGGCGGCGACCTCAGGGTCGCGCATTTCCTCGGTATCCATGCCGAGCAGGCGATGCCGCTGCTGGCGGCGCTCGTTGCGGGCGCTCCGGCGCGGACCCGCTGGCTGGTGCTGGTCGCAGGAACGATCGCCTACACCGCCGTCACGCTCGCCGTCTTCGCCCAGGCCGTGGCCGGGCAGCCGCTGATTCCCGCCTAGAACAGGCGGCTGCCGTTCGGAACGGCGCGTTCCGGCTGAACCAGCACGATCGCGCCGTCCGCATCGGCGAAGCCGAGCGTCAGCACCTCGGACATGAACGGCCCGATCTGGCGGGGCGGGAAGTTCACCACCGCGGCGACCTGCTGGCCGACCAGCGTCCCGGGCGCATAATGAGTCGTGATCTGGGCGCTCGATCTTCGAATGCCGATCTCGTCGCCGAAATCGATGCGCAGCTTGAACGCCGGCTTGCGCGCTTCGGGAAAGGGCTCGGCGGCGATCACGGTGCCGACGCGAATGTCGACGGCGAGGAACTGGTCGAAGCTGACCTGGCTGCTGGACGTATCGATCATGCCGCCGCATGTAGCGGCTCTCGCCCGCAGCGAAAGGGACTTGTGGCATGACGGGATGGACGCGCCGCGACCTGCTTCGCTCGGCCGGCGCCGCCGGGATCGCCGCAGCCCTGCCGGGGCCCGCATGGGCCGGGCAGGTCGCCGACCCGTCCGCCCGACTTCGCGCGGCGATCGCGGCGAGCGACCGGGCACGACGCGCGCTGGATCCGCTGGGCACGTTGCGCCAGGGCCTGCCCCTGGCCGGACCGGCCTTCGTCGACCCGCTCGGTGACGATTATGCCGACGCGGTTGCGCGCAGCGCAGCAAGCGATCAGGAAGCACTCGACGACATCGACCGCGCGGCGCTGAGCAATGTCGATGCCATCGCCTATGACGTGCTGCGCTATCGGGCCGTGCAGACACTGGACGCCGCCCGCTCCGGGCTGGCCGATGTCCAGCGCAGGGCGCCGCTCAACGCGTCCTTCGGGCTGCACCTCGATTTTCCGGACTATGTCGTCACCCGCGCGCCGCAGCTCGCCACGCCCGCCGATCACGCGCTGATGCTCGCGCAGATGGCCGGATTCGCGGGTCATCTCCGCTCGATCACGATGCGCCTGCGCGAGGGCGTGGCGGACGGCTATGTTGAATCGCAGGTCGTCGCCGCCAACGTGCTCCGCCAGCTCGATGCAATGCTCGAAACTCCGCTCGAGCAAAGCCCGTTCATGGCGCCGGTCCGGCAGCTGCCCGAAGGCCTGGCCGAGGAACGGCCGCAGCTCGATGCCCGATATCGTGCGACAATCGAGCGGGAGATTCGCCCGGGCCTCGCCGCATGGCGCGCCTATCTCGCCGAAGACTATCTGCCGCGCACGACCCGCGCGCCCGGCCGCTGGGCGATGAAGGACGGGCGCGCGCTCTATGCGTCGGAACTCGTGCGGCACACGACCACGAGCGATTCCGCCGACGAGATTCATCGGCTTGGCCGCGCCGAGGTGGAACGCATTCGCGGCGAGATGGAGCGCACGCGGACCGAGATCGGCTTTTCCGGCGATCTTCCCGCCTTCTTCGCCCATATCCGCACCGATCCCCGCTTCTATCATAGGCGCCAGGAGGATCTGATCGCGCATTTCGAGCGGATCGAAGAGCGCATCTGGGACGGCATGCCGCGCCTGTTCGGCCGGCGCCCCCGCGCTCCGTTCGAGGTCCGACCGCTACCGGCGCTCGGCGGCCAGCGCGGTACCGGCTACTATCGCGCCGGCCCGGCCGACGGTTCCGGACCGGGGATTCTCTATTTCAACATGGCGATGCTGGACACCCGTCCGATCCCGACGATGGAGACGCTCACGCTCCACGAAGGCATTCCGGGCCACCACTATCAAATCAGCCTCGTCCAGGAAGACACGGCCCTTCCGGATCTGCTCCGCTTCGGCTCGGTCACGGCGTTCAGCGAGGGCTGGGGCCTCTATGCCGAGTCCCTCGGACGGGAGCTCGGCCTGTTCGAAGATCCTTATCAATGGTTCGGCCATCTCGACATGGAGATGCTCCGCGCCGTGCGCCTGGTCGTGGACACGGGTCTTCACGACAAGGAATGGAGCCGCCAGCAGGCGATCGATTATATGCTCGCGAACACCTCGATGGCGCCGCGCGACGTGGAGGTGGAGATCGACCGCTACATCTCGATTCCGGGCCAAGCGTGCGCCTACAAGATGGGCGAGCTCAAGATCCTCGATCTGCGACGCCGTGCCAACGCCCGGCTCGGGGGACGCTTCGACATTCGCGCCTTCCACGACCAGGTGATCGGCACGGGGGCGCTGCCGCTGGCCATCCTGGATGACAAGATCATGCGCTGGGCAGGCGCTGCTGCTTGAGCGATCCGGATCCGCCTCTCCAGCATTGCTTCCCGCCCGTCGTTCGCGCCGACACCCGCCTGCTCGTCCTGGGCAGCCTTCCGGGCGCGATCTCCCTCGCGCGGGGGCAATATTACGCCCACCCGCAGAATCAGTTCTGGCGCCTGACCGGTCCGGTCCTCGGACGCGATCTCGTCCCGCTTCCCTATGAGGCACGCCTCCAGGCGCTGCTCGACGCCGGCGTCGGCCTCTGGGACACCGTTGCCGCCGCTGTCCGCAAGGGCAGCCTCGATGCGGATATTCGCCGCCATGAAGCGAGCGATCTCGGATCGCTCGTCGCGCACCTGCCCAAGCTCCGCGCCCTGGCCTTCAATGGCGGCACCTCGGCGCGAATCGGTCGGCGGCAGCTTGGCGATCCGGCGGGACTGAGGCTGATCGACCTGCCGTCCAGCAGCCCTGCTTATACCATCCCGTTCGACCATAAGCGCGAAGCGTGGCTGGTCCTGCGCACCTTCCTCTAGCGCAGGGTGACGGGTCCCTTGCCGCGCCGCGCGAGGAGGAAAAGCAACAGGGGCCAGAACACCGTGTTGACAAAATCGAACGCCGACGTGACCGGCGCCCAGCCCGTGCCCGCCCTGTAATCGACGAGCTCGTTGATGAGCGCCAATGCGACGACCGCGGCGAGCGGAATCGGCGAGCGCATGCGTCGCCGCAGGACCAGCGCGACCAGCACGAAGATCGCCAGGCCGATATGAACATGAATCAGATCCTCGGACATGCCGGTGAGCACGCCGAGGCGGTCCTTGAAGCTGGAATATTCAGCAAGCATCGAAATGTCCGTCAGTGCCCGTCCGCGAGGAGATGAAATCGACAACCCGCGATCCGAGTTCCGGCCGGGCGATCACGAGATCAGGGATGAGTGTCTCCGGCCGGTTGTAGACCAAGGGGGTCCCATCCAGGCGGGTCGCATGCAGACCCGCAGCCAGCGCGACAGCAGCCGGCGCGCAATTGTCCCACTGATGCTGGCCACCCGAATGGATGTAGAGGTCGGCCTCTCCTGCGACCACCGCCATCGCTTTCGCGCCAGCCGAGCCCATGTCCGCGATATCGGCGCCAAGATGCTCGGCGCAGGCGGCCGCCTCCCCGCACGGACGGGTACGGCTCATCAGGATCAGCGGCCGCGCCCGCGGTGGCGACGCGGGCGGCTGCACCTTGTCCGATCGGAACAGCCGCCCCTGCGCGGGCAGCGCCACCACACCCAGCGCCGGACGTCCATCCACTGCCAGCGCGACATGGACGCCCCAGTCGCTTCGCCCTTCGACATATTCGCGGGTCCCGTCGAGCGGATCGATGATCCACACCCGCTGGCGGGTCAGCCGCGCCGGCGCGTCTGCACTCTCTTCCGACAGGACCGGATCGTCCGGGCGCCAGCGCGCGAGCCCGGCGAGCAGGATGTCGTTCGCCGCCCGATCGGCGAGCGCGCCCAAGGCCTTGCCTTCCGCGCCTCCGGTACTCCTGAGCGCCAGCAAATGCCGGCCCGCCTCTTCCGCCAGTTCCGCCGCAAGCTGTTCGTCGGTCATGGCCTGCTGATGGGCGCGCGCGCGCGCCGACACAAGCGTGACGCTTCCGTTCCGATCTCATCTGTGCTTATCCTGGTCAAAGGGGGATATTTGGCGGTGCGAGTCTTGCCGGTATTCGGGACGAGGCCGGAAGCCGTTAAAATGGCACCACTGGTCCATGAATTTTGCAACAATCCTGATATTGAAACCTATATCTGTATTACTGCACAACATCGAAACATGCTTGATATCGTGCTGGATTTCTTCGGTATCAAGCCAGACTTCGATCTCGATCTCATGACACCCGGACAGTCATTGAATCAGCTCCTGCCCCGGATCGTCGAGCGATTCGATGAGGTTCTCGCCATCGTCGCACCAGATTGGGTCATCGTGCACGGCGACACCACCACGGCGTTCGCCGCGACCCTCGCGGCACACCATCGGCAGATCCGTGTCGCCCATGTGGAAGCCGGGCTGAGGACCTATGCCCCGCACCCGTGGCCGGAGGAATCGAACCGGCGCGGGATCGCGACCGTGGCCGACCTCCATTTCGCGCCCACGCCGGGTGCCGCTGCGAATCTCGTGGCCGAACGCGTGCCCGGCGAAGTGCTGGTGACCGGCAATACCGGCGTCGACGCGCTCTATATCGTCCTCGACAGGATCGGACCTTCAAGATGCGTCGGTTGCGGCCGCAAGCTCGTCCTCGTCACGGGTCATCGCCGGGAAAGTTTCGGCGCGCCGTTCGAAGCGATCTGCGCGGCGCTGCTGGACCTCGCGACACGGCCGGACGTCGAGATCGTCTATCCTGTGCATCCCAACCCGGCCGTGCGCGGGCCGGTCGCCGCAGCGCTGGGCGACCGGCCCGCCATCCACCTGATCGACCCGCTCGACCTGCCGAGCTTCGTCGATCTGATGCGGGCCGCCGATCTGATCCTCACCGATTCGGGCGGCGTGCAGGAAGAGGCGGCGACGCTCGGTATCCCGGTGCTGGTCATGCGCGAGGTCACCGAGCGGCCGGAGGGGATCGCCGCCGGCGTTGCCCGGCTTGTCGGAACCGACCGAAACCGGATCGTGGAAGCTGCAAATATATGGCTCGACGACCCGCCGGCGTTACGGCCTTCGACGCTGTACGGTGATGGCCTCGCCGCCGGTCGGATCGCCGACGCTCTGTGCGGCCTGCCGGTCTCTCCTTTCAGTCCCGGACAGGTGACGCCAGTGCCGCGATCGGCTAGCGCGCCGCTATGGACAGTGCCGATTTCCTGATCATTGGCGGCGGCGTCGCGGGCCTTTCCGCCGGCGCCCGACTGGCGCGCCATGGCCGCGTCGTCGTGCTCGAGGCTGAGGAGGCGCTCGGCTTTCATTCGTCCGGGCGCAGTGCGACCTTCTCGCATTACGGCATCGGCAATCATGTCGTGCGGGTGCTGACCGAGCACAGCCGCCGCTTCTTCCTCGAGACCGACGGCGGCGCCCTCGCCCGCAGCAGCACCGCGCTCTATGTCGCCACTGCCGAGATGCGGTCGACGCTCGACGCGCTGGCCGAAACCATGGCCGCCTTCACCGATACCGGCCACATGGCGCGCGAAGCCGAGATGCTGGACCTGTTCCCGCCGCTGCGCACCGGCGGCGACGCGATCGTCGCCGGCCTTGTCTATCCGGACGGGCTCAGGCTCGATTCCGATGCGATGCTCCAGCATTTCGCCCGGACCATCCGGACCGCAGGAGGGGCCGTGCTGACCCGCCAGCGGATCGCCAGGATAGGCGAGGGCTGGACGGCCGAGACCGAAGCGGGCGAGCGCTGGACCGCGCCAGTCCTGATCAACGCCGCCGGCGCCTGGGCGGATCGCATCGCGGAACTCGCCGGTGTGGCCCCGCTTGGCCTCACCCCCAAGCGTCGCACGATCATCGTCGTCGATCCGCCTGCCGGCGCCAACGTGCGCGGCTGGCCGTTCGTGAAGACGGTGATGGATGATTTCTACATCCTTCCCGAATCGGGCCGGCTGATGGCTTCGCCGGTCGACGAGATCGCCAGCGATCCGTGCGATGCCCAGCCCGAGGAATATGACATCGCCCTGACCGCCGCGAAGGTCGAGGAATATACGACCCTCTCGGTCGCCCGCATCGCCCATCGCTGGGCCGGCCTGCGTACCTTCACGGCGGACCGCACTCCGGCAGCGGGCTTTGACACCGAGGCGCCGGGCTTCCTCTGGCTCGCCGGCCAGGGCGGCTTCGGCCTCCAGACCGCGCCGGCGATGGCCGAGGCGGTCGAGGCGCTGGTGACCGGCTCGCCCTGGCCCGGCGCGCTCGCGGCCGACGGCGTCACCGCCGCGGAGCTCGATCCGGCGCGGCTGAGATAGCTACACAAGACACTCCGCAGCCTGTATCACCCGGCCAAGCTCGATGTCGTACGGCCCGCCTCTCAATTCCGGCATCTCATCCGACACCTGGGACACGATGTCCGACGCCGATCGCGCGCGGATCGACCAGACGATGCGCGAGCATGCCCAGATCCGCGCCCATGCGACCGCCCGCTATTACGAGGAAATGGACCGGTCCGGTGCCGGCTGTCCGCCCTGGCAGAACGCGCCGCCCCATGTCCGCGACTATTATCTCAAGGACGCGCTCTACGAGCTGAAGCCCCGCTACGTCGCCATGCCCGACGTCGAGCGCGAGCGGCCGCGGATCGTCGAGGCGACGCTGGAGGGTCACAGCCGCCGCTACGCCCGCGTCGTCCAGCGCATCCGCACGGCGACCAAATATGTCCTCTACTTCGCCTTCGCCGGCCTCACCGTCCTGCTGCTCTGGCTCGCCGTCACCGCGCCCTTGAGCCAGTCGCTCCAGCCGATCGCCGCCCCGAGCCGCGTCGTCCTCGCCGCCGACGGCCAGCCGATCGCCCGCCGCGGCGCCGTCCGCGCCGAGCCGGTCGACGTGCTGGAGCTGCCGCCGCATGTCAGCCAGGCCTTCGTCGCGATCGAGGACCGGCGCTTCTACCGCCACCCCGGCATCGATCTCTACGGCGTCAGCCGCGCCATGTTCCGCAACTGGAGCGCCGGGGGTCTGCGCGAGGGCGGCTCGACGATCAGCCAGCAGCTCGCCAAGACCAGCTTCACCGGTGGTGACCGCACCATAACCCGCAAGGCGCAGGAAGCGCTGATCACGCTCTGGCTGGAGGCGTGGCTTTCCAAGGAGGAGATCCTCAGCCGCTATCTCTCCAACGTCTATTTCGGCAACAACGTCTACGGCCTGCGCGCCGCCGCCCGCTTCTATTTCAGCATCGAGCCGGAGGAGCTGACCCTCTCGCAGGCCGCCTTGCTCGCCGGCCTCGTCAATGCCCCCAACCGCCTCGCGCCCAACCGCAATCTCGACGGCGCCCGCGGCCGCGCCGCGCTGGTGCTCCAGACGATGGACGAATCGGGCTTCATCACCGCGGAGGAACGTGATGAAATCCGACCGGCGCGCCTCCGTCTCGCAAGCCGCTCGACCGTGCCGACCGGCACTTATTTCGCCGACTGGGTGCTCGCCGGCGCGCAGGAGCGCGACCAGGACGATTATGGCGAGCAGCAGATCAAGAGCACGCTCGAGCCCGATCTCCAGCGCGCCGCCATTGCCGCCTTCCGCGACGCCCGGCTCGCCGGCCACCAGGCGGCACTGGTCGCGATGCGCCCGGACGGCCGGGTCGTCGCGATGCTCGGCGGACGGGACTACGCGAGAAGCCCCTTCAACCGCGCCACGCAGGCGCGCCGCCAGCCGGGATCGACCTTCAAGCTCTTCGTCTATCTCGCCGCCCTGCGCGCCGGCATGACTCCCGACACGCTGATCGACGATTCGCCGATCACCACCGGCGCCTACCGTCCGCGCAACTCCGACGGCGTCTATCGCGGCGAGATCCCGCTGCATGACGCCTTCGCCTATTCCAGCAACGTGGCCGCGGTCCGCCTCGCGGAACGGGTCGGCCTGGCCAACGTGATCCGCGCCGCCCGCGATCTCGGCGTCACCGCGCGCATTCCGAGCGACGATCCCAGCATCGCGCTCGGCACCGTCGACGTCAGCCTCACCGAGATGACCGCAGCCTATGCCGCAATCGCCTCCGGCCGCTACCCGGTCGTCGCGCATGGCGACACGGGCGGGGACGAGGGCCGCGGCATCGTCGGCCGCATCGTCGGCAGCATGACCGGAGAGGGCAATGGCCGAAGCGACCCGGCGTTCGATGCGATGCGCGAGATGCTCGCCTATGCCGCCACCAAGGGCACGGGCCGGGCTGCGGCCCTCCCGGTGGTGACGTACGGCAAAACCGGCACTACGCAGGACTATCGCGATGCTTTGTTCATCGGCTTTGCGGGAGACCTGGTGGTGGGTGTCTGGGTCGGCAATGACGACAACACGCCGATGCCGCGCGTGGCCGGCGGCGGCCTGCCGGCGCGCCTGTGGCGCAGCTTCATGATCCGCGCCCTGGAGCTCCAGGAGCGCTGATGGCGGACGCCCCGGCACCCGCCGAAACGGCCGATCTGCCGCCGGTCTCGCGGGCCCGACTGGTGAAGCTGGCGCTCAAGATCGCCGCCGGTCTTTTCCTCGCCATTCTCGCCTGGCTGATCCTGACCGCCCCGCTGTCGCGCTCGCTCCAGCCCGCCAACGCGCCCGGCCTCACCATCCTCGCCGCCGACGGCGAGCCGATCGCCCGCTGGGGCGCGATCATGGGGGAGCCGGTCGACGTCACGACCCTCCCGCCCCATGTCGGCCAGGCCTTCGTCGCGATCGAGGATCAGCGCTTCTTCCGCCATATCGGCATCGATCCCTGGGGCGTCGCCCGCGCGATGGTCCGCAATCTCGCCGCCGGACGCCTGCGCCAGGGCGGCTCGACGATCAGCCAGCAGCTCGCCAAGACCAGCTTCCTGACCCAGGACCGCACGCCTTCACGCAAGGCGCAGGAGGCGCTGATCACGCTCTGGCTGGAAGCGCGGCTTTCGAAGGAGGAGATCCTCAGCCGCTACCTCTCCAACGTCTATTTCGGCGACAATATCTACGGCCTGCGCGCCGCCGCCCGGCACTATTTCAATGTCGATCCGGAAGACCTCACCCTTGCCCAGTCGGCGATGCTCGCCGGCGTCGTGAACAATCCCTCCCGCCTCGCGCCCACCACCAATATCGAGGGCGCCCGCCGCCGCGCCCGGCTGGTGCTGGGCGAGATGGTCGAGGCCGGCTACATCACCCAGGCCCAGATGGACGCCGCCCGTCCGGCGCGCGTCCGCCGCGGCCGCGAGGACAGCGTCCCCCCCGGCACCTATTTCGCCGACTGGGTCGCGCCGCAGGCCGGCGAGCTTTCCGAAGGCAGCTATGGCGAGCGCCAGGTCATCACCACCCTCGACGGCGACCTCCAGCGCCTCGCCGCCCGCACCGTGCGCCGCGCCGGCCTCGGCCGCGCCCAGGCGGCGCTCGTCGCGATGCGCCTCGACGGCCGCGTCGTCGCGATGGTCGGCGGCCGCGATTATTCCCGGAGCGTGTTCAACCGCGCCACCCAGGCCCGCCGCCAGCCCGGCTCGGCGTTCAAGCCCTTCGTCTATCTCGCCGCCTTCCGTGCCGGCCTGACGCCCAACACGCCGGTCAATGACGCGCCGATCCGCCTCGGCGACTGGCAGCCACGCAATTACGGCAACAGCTATCGCGGCGAGATCACGCTGCGCGACGCCGTCGCCTGGTCGAGCAATTCGGTCGCGGTGCAGGTCCAGGAGCGGGTCGGCCGCAATGCGGTGATCCGCGCCGCCCGCGATCTCGGCATCGCCACGCCGCTGCGCCCCGATCCCAGCCTCGCGCTCGGCACCAACGGCGTCACCCTGATCGAGCTCACCGCCGCCTATGCCGCGATCGCGTCGGGCCGCTACCCGATCACCCCGCGCGGCCTGCCCGAGCCCGCGCCGGGCTGGCTCGATCGTCCGCTCGCCGATCGCCTCAGCCGCGACCGCGCCTTCCCGATGCTGCGCGACGTGCTGTACGCCGTCGTCGATCACGGCACCGGCCGCGCCGCCAATCTCGGCGTCCCGACCTTCGGCAAGACCGGCACCACCTCGGACTATCGCGACGCCGTCTTCGTCGGGTTCGCCGGCGATCTCGTCGTCGGCGTCTGGATCGGCAATGACGACAACAGTCCGCTGCCCGGCACCAGCGGCGGCGGCACGCCGGCCAGGATCTGGCGGACCTTCATGTCGGAGGCGCTCGGCATCCGCCCGGTCCGCCGCCCGCCGCCGACCCCGCTCTCGCAGACCGACAGCGTCGACGCCGCGACCAACCAGGCCGACAGCGTCCCGATCATCGTCAATCCGCCGCCCTTCCCGGTCCAGCCGGCGCCCGCGCAACCCGCGCCCGTTCAGCCCGCGCCGACCGGCCAGCCGGCCGCGCCACCGCCCGCGCCGCCGGAGGGCGCGCAGGATCGGTCGCTTCGCTGATGTCGGGATTTCGGCGGCCTGGCGCCGAATGGCTCCCCGGGACGGATTCGAACCATCGACCAACCGGTTAACAGCCGGTTGCTCTACCGCTGAGCTACCGGGGAGCAGCCTTTCGGCGAGCGGCGCCTATAGCAGCGCCTTTTTGGCTTGCGCAAGGGGCGTTGAGCGCCGGCTCCCCGGCGAACGGGACACGCCGCCTCAGACCGCGAACTGCTCCATCGCGATCCGCTCGTCGAGGGCGTGCTCGGGATCGAACAGCAGGGTGAGCGCCTCGTCGCGATCGACGCAGACCTCGACCGTCGCGACGTCGCGCACCTCGAACTGGTCGGCCACGGCCGAGACCGGCCGCTTGACCGGATCGAGCACCCGGAATGCGATTCTGAGATCCTCGGGCACCAGCGCGCCACGCCAGCGCCGCGGCCGGAACGGGCTGATCGGCGTCAGCGCCACCAGCTTGGAGTTCAGCGGCAGGATCGGCCCCTGGGCGGACAGGTTGTAGGCGGTCGATCCGGCCGGCGTCGCGACCAGCACGCCGTCGCAGATCAGCTCGGGCAGCACCACCCGGCCGCCCACCGACACCTCGACCCAGGCGGTCTGGCGGGTCTCGCGCAGCAGCGACACCTCGTTGATCGCATTGTGGCGGAAGACCTCGCCGCTCACCGTCGTCGCGGTCATCTCCAGCGGCGCGATCGAGAAGGCGCGGGCCCGGGCCAGCCGGTCGGCCAGCGCCTCGATCCGCCACTCGTTCATCAGGAAGCCGACGGTGCCGCGGTTCATCCCGAACACCGGACAGACCCGCCCGCGCTCCACCATGTCGTGCAGCGTCTGCAGCATGAAGCCGTCGCCGCCCAGCGCGACGATCAGCTCCGCTTCTCCGGGCGGCACGAAATCGTAGCGCGCGCGCAGCATCCCCTCCGCCGCCAGCGCCGCCTCGGCGTTGGAGGCGACCAGCGCCATCGATCTCACCCCTGTCTCGCCCATCGCGCGCGAAGCTAGGGCGGCGAAGGCGAAGGCGTCAATGGATGTGGCGCGGAGCGGTCGCCATGCGGGGTGCGGGGTGCGGTAGCTGGGGTTGGCGTGGTTGGAGGGTGCGGCCGGCGCACAATGTACGGATGCGAAGGAGCCGGCGACACGCGCCGGCTCCCCCAATTTAGTGCATAATTCAGTGCACTGTCACCCTAATCCCGTCACCGTAATCCCTCGCGGTTAAGGGTGCGCATTGTGGACGATCGCATTGCCCGCATTGTCGCGCAGCGCGACGATGCTGCCGCGCTCGTCGGCATGATAGGTGCCGTGCGTGCCCGCCGGCGTGTCGAACCACAGCAGCGGCTCGTCCACCCCGGGACCATGGACATAGGCCGCCAGCCGCGATCCGGCATCATACTCGGCGATGAGATCGTGCCCGTCATGGAGCAGCCGCCGCACGCCCGACGGACCGCTCACCTCGTAGAGCCGCCCCAGCGGATCATAGACCAGCGTCACCCCGCCCGGCGCCGACACCAGCCGGTTCTCGCCGTCATAGCCATAGCCCGCCGACCCGATCGCGCTCACATTGCCGCGCCCGTCATGGCCGATCCCGGTCGCGCCGGTCGCGACGATCTGGTTCAGGCCGTTCACGACGTCGGTCACGTTCGCATTGGCATGCGCCGTATAGGCATAGGCATCGTTGGAGCGGGTCGTGCCGACGATCTGCGACGCCGGGTTGTAGCCGAACCCCAGCACCAGATCGCCCGCGCTGCCCGGAACGTCCAGCGCCCGGCTCGCCAGCCGCGACACCGGATCGTAGCCGTAGGCCGTCACCGTCCCGTTGTACATCTGCAGCCGCGTGCGACGGCCCAGATCGTCATGGCCGAACGAGGCAGTCGGAGCACAAACGCGAGGAGCCGGCGACACGCGCCGGCTCCCCCTCAACTCAATTTAGTAAACTGGCATCGTAGTTCAAAACTATTTGAACTTTATCCATCCTCTAAATAAAGAGACAATCAAAACGGAGATTACCACTATAGCTACAATCCAATGTAATTCACGAATTATACTTATCAGATAGGAGCGCACGCTATCGGAGTCATCTAGGAGCTTTTTTACTGTAAAGCTAAGTATTACTACAATAGTAGATACAATTATGCTATCTACTATGCTTTTTTTATCAACAATTTTCACAGATCACCTCCCTTGACATCCCGCCTCTAGATAATCCGCCCGCGCATCAAGGGCGCGAGCCCTATTTTCATTGAGAGCCAACTGCTCAGATGCAATTATAGCAAGGGCGGTCCCCGCAATTTCTCCAGCTCCAAACCGGCCGCTCACAGACCCAATGCGAACTGGTATTGATGCCGCTCTTCCCCAAGGCGAGTTCGAGAATGTCCATCCGGCAAGAACCAAAACACTTTGACCAGTACGGGTATTCAGGGGCTTCCATTGGTCCGCATTGCTTTGATAGTAATTTTCATATCCACGCAAGAGTCCGGGGTTGCCCCAGTTCCGATTTCCAGTGAGATAAGGAGGCAGAACACGTGAGTTCGCTTCCGCGTTGTTGCGCAGAATCCGGCACTGCCTGCTTTCCTCATTTTGCGACCGCCTCGCGGTAATGACGATCGGCTCGCATCCCCAACCTCCGCAGTCATCGTTCAGGACGCCGGTATCCTCCTGGAAATACCCTCCCAAAGAGTTCCCTCGCTGGAACAGGTAGGTCCAGTCACCACCTCCCCTTGGTGCGGTGATCGTAATCCCGTCGCAGGGCTGGACGACGCCGGTACCGCCGGTGGTCACCACCTGGTTGAGCCCGTTGACCGTGTCGGTTGTGTTCCGGTTGGCGAACGCGAACGCATAGGCGCCATGGGTGCCGGTACGGCTCGCGATCTGCGAGGCCGGATTGTAGCCGAACGTCAGGGTCAGGTCCGAGCCCGCGCCCGGCAGGTCGTGGCCCAGCGACGCCAGCCGCGACACCGGATCATAAGCATAGCTCGTCACCGTCCCGTTGCCGCGGACCAGGCTCGTGCGCCGGCCCAGATCGTCATGGCCGAACGTGGCCAGCACCCCGATCCCCGAGGCCGCGCCGTTCTCCCGGATCGCGGTCAGGTCGCCCGCCACATTGTGATCGTAGGTGACGTAGAACGCGTCCGGCCGGGTCAGCCGGGTCAGCCGGCCGGCGAGGTGACTGGAGAGGATGTGATTATCGCACAGTGTGCGGATGCAAAGGAGCCGGCGATACGCGCCGGCTCCTTAAATTTAGGAAAATGAAACCATAGCTCTAATTCCCTAATCGTATTAAGGAGATGGCGTCCTCATCATACCATCTAATACACTTCTTCCATCAATGATAACATCACAAGTACATCCAGACCATAAATAAACAGAAATTTGATCATCATTAACCGATATCAATGGTACTCCATCTTGGTCAGAGTGGATATTTATCGTATATGATTGCCTTCCTCTCAGAAGGAATTCTTCTGCCCAAGGTTCAATTATTATATTCTTGTCATTATCAGATGAGTTCATCATCTCTATTGAAAATTCTTTCTCCATATTTTTCACCATATCCTCAGAATCTCACGTATGATCTCAGATCTATGGAAAGCGCTTATATTGTTTCTGTTAACTCTCCAAAACTGGTCACTATAGAATCTTTGCCATGCCACCGTTTCCTCTCGAGTGAATCCTCCTCCCTGTAAACGTTGCAGGGCTGCACGTGCATCGAAAGGGCGATTCAATGCGGCTCTACTTCGGTCCAAACCTTGCTCAAAGCCAACTGCTCTGCCGAATTCTTGAACCCTCCTCCCCTTATATGGAGCAGCAGCTGGGGGAAAAATGCGGTTCAAAACGGTACCAATAACTTGTCGACAGCGCTCTGACAGACTGCCCCAACAGGCTAGCTGGACTTCAGCATCGCCTCCACTGGAAAAGCCAAAGTCCCCGACTCCAAAACCCATTGACGGATATATCAGCCGCGCATCTTCGACGACAGTCTTGGTCGACCCATCGCTAAAGGTGATGTGCTGGCCGCTCGTTTGTTTAATGACCTGTTCGGGGACGGTGGAAGTGTCGCCGCTGTTGCCGCCCGCTTGCTCGTTCCTGTAGTCGCCGCGCCATCCGGCCGAGCTGTAGCCACTATATCCGCCTGCGACGCCGCCCTGTCCATCGGCGTTCTCGCACGCATCGGCAATGCGCGAGCCGGTGCAGGCGGTCATGCCGCTCGGGTCGATCAGGTTCACCGGATCGCCGCTCGCATAATTGTACAGGTGCAGCCCGTCGCGGTAGCCGGCAGGGTCGGTCTGCATGAACCGTGGCCCGCCGACCCCCGGATTGTACATCCTGGCCCGGTAGTAATAGAGGCCGACCTCGGGGACCCAGGGCTGTCCGGTATAGCCGAACCGGCCGGCGAGCGGGCCGCCGCCGCCGCTTTGCGAACGGCCATAGTCGTCATAGCCGTTGACGGCGATCGCATTGCCCGCATTGTCGCGCAGCGCGATGATCGAGCCGCGCTCGTCGGCATGATAGGTGCCGTGCGTGCCCGCCGGCGTGTCGAACCACAGCAGCGGCTCGTCCACCCCGGGCCCATGGACATAGGCCGCCAGCCGCGATCCGGCATCATACTCGGCGATGAGATCGTGCCCGTCATGGAGCAGCCGCCGCGTGCCCGACGGACCGCTCACCTCGTAGAGCCGCCCCAGCGGATCGTAGGCCAGCGTCACCCCGCCCGGCGCCGACACCAGCCGGTTCTCGCCGTCATAGCCATAACCCGCCGACCCGATCGCGCTCACATTGCCGCGCCCGTCATGGCCGATCCCGGTCGCGCCGGTCGTGACGATCTGGTTCAGGCCGTTCACGACGTCGGTCACGTTCGCATTGGCATGACCGGTGAAGCTGTACGCATCGTTCGAGGCCGTGCGGCCGACGATCTGCGAGGCCGGGTTGTAGCCGAACGTCAGCGCCAGATCGCCCGCGCTGCCTGGAAAATCGCTGGTCAGGCTCGCCAGCCGCGACACCGGATCGTAGATCGCATAGTCGCCGGGGCCGGCATAGAGCCGGTTCTCCCACGTATAGCTTTGCAAAGGAGCCGGCGACAGGCGCCGGCTCCCCCAGCTCATTCTAAGACAACTTCTTCCAAACTATGACCGAAACGCCGATGGCAAGAAGCACGGCGATCCAACCAATCCATAAGTCGATCAAATGCAGGCTGGCTGCAGCAGCCAATATTATTCCACATATAGCTACAGCTATAGGTCTATTATTGTTATTCATCGTCATATTACTGTCCTGGACATCTTGGGCTGGAGTTATCCCCTTGAGCCGTGCGATTCATTGTATCGATTATCCGACTACTGGCTGCATCAGCCCCAGCGCTTCCGGTTCCCACAACTTGCCCTAGAATCGCTGCTGTAGCGTCGTAAGCATATCCGCCATAATTCCCTGTTTCGACGGCTATAATTGTCGATCCAAGAATGTCTAGTAACCCTCCAACCCCAAGGGATATGCCTGCCAAGCCGGCCAGCGGCGGGGCAGCAGGCTGCCCACCTGGCGTCAGAGCTGCGACACCCGCGGCAAGGCCTGCAGCCTGACCTAATGTATTGGCATTTTCAGCCGACCTCTTCAGTGCCGCACCGAAATCCACAACACCCTGAAGACACCTAAAGCCATCGCGCGGCGACTGTCCGCCGCCCACATCCTGGCCGGTGTCCTGCAAGAGGCCGAGGTCTTCCTGATAATATCCTCCCAAGGAAGAGGCGCGCTGGAACCATTCGGTCCAGTTGCCACCGATGGTTGAGATGCCTCCAGTTACAGTGATCCCCTCGCAAGGCTCAATAGGGCATAATCCGCTTGGGTCGGTGCGGTTGATGGGATCGGTGGGGTAGATGTAGTTGTTGGGCCCTGCCGCCCATCCCAGCGGATCGGTCTGCATGAACCTCGGCCCGCCGACCCCCGGATTGTACATCCGGGCCCGGTAGTAATAGAGCCCGATCTCGGGGACCCAGGGCTGGCCGGTATAGCCGAACCGGCCGGCGAGCGGGCCCCCGCCCTGCGCACGGCCATAGTCGTCGTACGCGTTGGCGGCGATCGCATTGCCCGCATTGTCGCGCAGCGCGACGATGCTGCCGCGCTCGTCGGCATGATAGGTGCCGTGCGTGCCCGCCGGCGTGTCGAACCACAGCAGCGGCTCGTCCACCCCGGGACCATGGACATAGGCCGCCAGCCGCGATCCGGCATCATACTCGGCGATGAGATCGTGCCCGTCATGGAGCAGCCGCCGCGTGCCCGACGGACCGCTCACCTCGTAGAGCCGCCCCAGCGGATCATAGACCAGCGTCACCCCGCCCGGCGCCGACACCAGCCGGTTCTCGCCGTCATAGCCATAACCCGCCGACCCGATCGCGCTCACATTGCCGCGCCCGTCATGGCCGATCCCGGTCGCGCCGGTCGTGACGATCTGGTTCAGGCCGTTCACGACGTCGGTCACGTTCGCATTGGCATGCGCCGTATAGGCATAGGCATCGTTGGAGCGGGTCGTGCCGACGATCTGCGACGCCGGGTTGTAGCCGAACCCCAGCACCAGATCGCCCGCGCTGCCCGGAACGTCCAGCGCCCGGCTCGCCAGCCGCGACACCGGATCGTAGCCGTAGGCCGTCACCGTCCCGTTGTACATCTGCAGCCGCGTGCGCCGGCCGAGATCGTCATGGCTTAGATTGGCAAACGGGAGGCCGGCGCCGTTGAGAAGCGTCGCCACCTCGCCGGTCACCAGATGCGTATAGCCCAGCGCATAGCCGTCCGGCCCGGTCAGCTGCGTGCGCCGGCCGGCAAGATCGTACTGGTGGCTCACCGTCCCCAGCGGGCCGGTCTGCGTCAGGTTGCGTCCCAGCGCGTCGTAGCCGAACGACAGGCCCATCGACGGATCGGCCGGGGTCGCGGCCGCGGTCATCCGGCCCAGCAGGTCGTAGCCGTAGGTCACCGTCGGCGCGCTTCCCGGCGGATCCTTCGAGATCAGCCGGTCGAGACCGTCATAGCCGAACGCGATGCTCGTGCCGTCCCTGAGCCGCCGCGAGGTGACGTTGCCGGCCGGATCGTAGCCGAGCTCCTCATAGTCGGTGGTCGAGCTCGTCCCCGGCACGCTCGGCGAAGGCATGCGCGTCCGGCTCGGCCGGTCGTGCGCGTCCCAGACATAGGTGGTGCGGTTGCCGTTGCCGTCCGTCACCGTCTCGACCTGCCCGTTCGGCCCGTAGCCGGTCGCCACCTCGTCGGCCTGGTCGGCGGTGCCGTAGCCGGTCTGGGCCAAAGTCACCTGCCCCGCCTCATCATAGGTCGTGCGGGTGATCCGGTCCGGGCCAAAGCCCCCCGGCGCGCCCGGAACGCACGCCGCCGGCAGCGGCGGGGCGAACGCCGCCGGGTCCATCCGCACCGCCACGCAGTCGGGCCGGCCCAGCGCGTCATAGCCCGTCTGGGTCAGCGCATAGATCGTGCCGCCCGCCACCAGGCGGCGCACCGTAGGGCGGTGATAGGGATCATAATCCTGCTCGACCCGTTCCAGGCTTGTGAACGCCGCCCAGTCGCCGTCGGACTGGCTGGCGACCGTGCCGCGCTCCACTGCGGTCACCCGGCCCGCGCCGTCATAGGTGGTGCGCACCGCGCGGTGTTTGAGCGCGCCGCCGCCGTCGGGATCGGGCCCGATCGCGCCGACCACCTCGCGCGCCGCATTGTAGCGCAGGCGGCTGGTGTCGGCGCTGCCGGCGAGCGGCCCGTCGACGCTGGTGAGGTTGCCGTGGGCGTCATAGGTCATCGTATTGGTCGCAGTCAGCGATCCGTCGCCGGCGCCCGACGACGTGCTGGTGACGTTGCCGTTCGCGTCGTAGCCGAAGCTCGCGCGCACCTCGTCCGCGGTGCCGGTGCAGCTCGCCAGCGTCTGGCAGGCCGAGACCTGGGTCAGCAGATGCGCGCCGTTGGTCGGCGTGTAGGCATAGCGCGTCTGCGGCCGCACCGCCCCGCCCGCCGGCGCCGGCAGGGTGACGCTGGTGACGCCGCCATGGGTGGCATCATAGGCATAGTCGGTGACGTTGCCGCGCGCGTCCGTCGTCGAGGTCGGCCGGTTGCAGGTCACCACGTTGGTGCAGGTCGCCGGGAAGGTCGCGCTCGTCGTGATCGGCGCCAGCGCGCCCAGCTTCGCGCTTCGCAAGGTGGCCGTGACATTGCCGCGGCCGTCATAGGTGTAGGTGGTCGCATTGAGCTCCGGGAGGGTGACGGTGCTGAGCCGTCCCTGCGTGTCGTAGCTGAACGAGGTCGTCCGCTCGAGCCCGTCGGTGATCGCGGTCGGCCGGCCGACATTGAGGTTCGACACCGCGGTCAGCGTCTGGCTGAGCGCGTTGGTGCGGGTGATCGTGCCGGTCGATCCGCTGACCGAGCGGCTGTAGCTGGTGGTGACGCCATCGATGGTGATCTGGCTGACCACCAGCGAGGTCGGGGCGGCATAGCCGATCGTGATATCGTCCGACGCCGAGCCGGGCCGGCGGATGCCGGTCAGGCGCTGCTGCGTGTCGCGGCTGAACCGCCAGGTCCGCCCGCCGTCGGTGGTGACCTCGGTCACAGAGGCGGAAGGATAGGCGTAGGTCACCGTGCGCGTCGGCGCGCCCGGGAGGGCGGTGTTGGAGAATGTCGCGCTGGCGCGGGTGTGCCAGGCGAGCGGCGGCAGGCCGGACGTGGGATCGGCTTCCTGCTGGAAGCCGAAGCTCACATGATAGCCGAAGCTGCTGGAGAGGCCGCGCTGGCGCCAGTACTGGACGCAGGAATAGATCGGCTCGCCATTGGGGTCGTAGTCGCTGATCCAGCAGGTCTCGCGCACGTCCCAGTCGTAATAGGTGGCGTGGCCGTTGGGGCGGACGGTCTGCGTCGCGATCAGCCGGCAGCTCGTCTCGGCGCCGGGGCCGCAGAAGCCCTGGTTGGAGGCGTTGCTGAGCCCCGGCGGGGGCGCGTAGTAAGTCACCGTGCCGTCGGCATCGGTATAGGTATATTCGCTCGCCGAGACCTTGGTCAGCACCGCGCCGTTGCCCTGCGCGGAGGCGAAGCTGGTCGCCGTCGAGGCGCCGGTGAAGGTTTCGGTGCGGTTGCCGAAGGTCAGCGAGAGGGTGGCGGTGCCGCTCCACACGCTGCGCTGGAACTGGACCGAGAGGTTGTCGCGCTCGCCGCCGAACCCGAAGCTGCGGGTCAGCGCGATCGCGCCTTCCCCGGCGCCGATCGAGCCTTCGACGAGGGCGAAGTTGAAGCTCCCGTCGGTGAGGTCGACGCCGTTCTCGTCGGGCTGCTGGTAGATCGAGGGCAGGCCTTGCGCCTGCGCCGGCGCGGTCAGCGCCGTGCTGGTCATCAGCGCGCAGGCAAGGGCGCCCGCGCGAAGCAGGTTGGGTGTCATGTCGTGTCTCCTGTTCAGGCGGCGTCGCCGCGCCGCCCGTTTGATCTGTTCGTTCCGTCGAAGCCTACGGGGCGCCGGTCGTCGTCCGGTTCGTCCGGTTGTCGGCCTTGTCGTAGGTATAGGTCGTGTTGACGTTGTGATTGACCGAGCCGGTATGCTCGACCTTCACCAGCCGGCCGCGCGCATCGTAGCGGTAGGTGATCGTCTCGGCGGCATAGGCGGCCGCCCCGGCCAGCGCGGCCGCCATGGCGGCGGCCAGCCATCTGCTTCGTGCTGTCATCTTGCTCCTCCTGCGATACGACTCGACGCGAGTCGCGATGAGGAACAAATAGAGAACACCAGAAATCCTATTTGGCAAATCCTATTTGCGAGGACGCCTGGATTCGGGGTGACGGATGTACCAGCACGGGATTGGTTCGGCGGCGGGCGATTGGCGGAGTCCGCAACCTTGTCTAGACCGTCGCCATGGGCGCACCGTTGTTCATCCTTTCCTTTCGCCACCGCGACGAGCTCAACCGGCTTGCCGAGGATGCGGGATGGCAGCCGATCGCCGCCCGGCGGGCGGACAATGCGGAGGCCCGTTTCGTGGCATCCGGCGCCGCGGTGGCGGTGGTCGATGCCCGCGGCGCGCTCGGCGAGGGCGTCGAGGCGATGCGGGCGATCGGCGACGCCGCCGAGGCGAACGCCGCCGCCCTGCTCGTGCTGTTGTCGCGCGGCGACGCCGAGGCGCTGGAGCAGATGTACCAGTTTGGTGCGACCCACTTCCTGGTCAGCCCGTTCACCGACGCCGCGCTGATCCAGGCGCTGCAATTCGCCCGGCGGCATGCCGAGCGCGTCGGCCCGTCGTCGGAGGCGGCGCGTCGGAACGACAGCGAAACCGCCTCCTGGCGCTGGCGGCCGGGCTCGCGCAGCGTCGAGCTTAGCGCCGCGCTCGCCCGCAAGGCAGGCCTCGGCGAGGATGGCGGGCGGCGGATCAGCCTGATGGAGCTGTTCCGCAAGCTCGATCCCGAGGGCCGTCGCGCCGCCCGATCGGCGGTGAGCCGGGTGCTCACGACCGGTGAGGCGACCGCGTTTGCCCATCGCGATTCCGACGGCGCGGACACGCGCATCGCCCATCACGTCCGGGTGCTGCCCGAAGGCGAGATCGCAGGCCGTGCCGAAACGATCGCGCCGGGTGGCAGTTCGGGCAGCCGCGACGCACTGACCGGTCTCGCCGACAGCCGCAGTGCGCGCGCCTGGCTCGCGCGCCGCCTCGATGATGAGGATAGCGGCGGACCGGTGGTGGCGCTGCTGCTCTCGGTCAGCCGCTACGACGCGATCAACGCGGCATTCGGTCGCGACACGGGAGATGCCGTGCTCCAGGCCGTCGGGCGTCGCATCCAGCGCGTGCTCGATCATGACGGCCGGCGCCGGGTGGTGGCACGGATGGCGGGGGCAGAGTTCGCCGTGCTGCTCTCCGCCCCCGCCTCGCTCGGCGACGGCCGCTTCCTCGCCGGCGAGCTGGTCGAGGCGATCGGGCGGCCCTTCGTGTCGGGCGGTCACGTCATCACGCTCGCGAGCCGGGCGGGCGTCGCCGTTTCGCAGTCCGGTGACGATGCGGCAGCGCTGCTGCGGCGCGCGAGCGCGGCACTCGCCGAAGCCAAGGGCGCGGACAGCGCGCCGGTGCGCGTCCTCGAGGAGGGCGCGGAAAGCGCGACGGCGCGCGAGGACCGGTTGGAAGTGGACCTCAGGCGCGCCCTCGACCGCGACGAGATTGAAATCCTCTTCCAGCCGCAGGTGGCGGTGACCAGCGGGGAGATCGTCGGCGCGGAGGCGCTCGCCCGCTGGAATCATCCGCTCTACGGCGAGCTTGGCGCCGGAACGCTCCTCAGGGTCGCCGAGCGCTCGGACTATCTCGCCCAGCTGTCCGATCATGTGCAGCGCAAGGCGATCCGGATGGCCGCAGCCTGGCCGGTGGCGCTGACGAATCTCAGGCTTGCGGTCAACATCACTGCGGCCGACATATTGCGCCCCGGCTTCGCCGCGCAGTTCCTGGCGTCGGTGGCAGAAAGCGGCTTCGATCCGCGCCGGCTCACCGTCGAGGTGACGGAGAGCGGCCTGATCGAGGATCTGCCCGGCGCCGCCGAACTGCTGGCCGAGCTGCGCCGCGGCGGCCTCAGGGTCGCGATCGACGATTTCGGCACGGGCTATTCGAATCTCGCCTATCTGAAGGCGCTGCCGCTCGACTATCTCAAGATCGACAAGCGCCTCAGCCAGGATATCGCCGGCTCGATGCGCGACCGGATCGTGGTGCGCAGCGTCATCGACATGGCGCGCTCACTGGGCCTCGACGTCGTGGCCGAAGGCGTGGAAACCGAGACCCAACTGAGCCTCCTCGCCGAGGAAGGCTGCACCCTCTATCAGGGCTTCCTGTGCGCACCACCGATCGGAGTGGGGGAGCTCGCGAGGCTGACCGGGCACGGGGGTGTCGGAGGCACGACCTGAACCGCGGAGGACGATCGCCCGTGAATGGCGGAGAGGGAGGGATTCGAACCCTCGGTACGGTTACCCGCACAACGGTTTTCGAGACCGCCCCGATCGACCACTCCGGCACCTCTCCGCATGTGAGGAAACCGCCCCCGTGGGGCGCTCGCCCGGTCGAATGAGCCGCGCGCTCTAGCTTACCCGGGCCGGCTTGCCAAGCCTGTCCTGAGCGACGTCGAAGGGTCTGTCCTGAGCGACGTCGAAGGGCATGTCCCGGGCATTTGTCGGAGGGGTCGCGAACGACGTCGAAACGCCGCCTCGCTTGCCGCCGGACACGCCAGGCCCTACATAGTGAGTCTGATGTCGCGTACCGACCACATTCCCTTGAGCGATGGCGCGCCGCCGGCGCCGCCGATCGCCCATGCTGCCTTCTCGATCGGCGATGTCGTCCGCCACCGATTGTTCGACTTCCGCGGCGTCGTCTTCGATATCGATCCGGTCTTCGCCAACAGCGAGGAATGGTATCAGGCCATTCCCGAGGACATCCGCCCGCCCAAGGACCAGCCCTTCTATCATCTGCTCGCCGAGAATACGGAATCGAGCTACATCGCCTATGTGAGCCAGCAGAACCTGTTGGCCGATGAGGGCGGCGAGCCGATCGACCATCCGGCGATCGCCGACCTGTTCGACGGCTTCAAGGCCGGCCGCTACAACCTGCGCCCGGAACGGCGGCATTAATCCCCACCGGCGCGCCGCGCTCGGTTGACAGGCGCCCGCACCCTCTGTAGCAGCCCACCTTCCGCGCGGAGACGTGTCTCGGCGCGCCAAGCAATTTGAACTTATTGGATAGGCCCATGTTCGCTATCGTGCGCACGGGCGGCAAGCAGTATCGCGTCGCCGCCGGAGACAAGATCGTCGTCGAGAAGCTCGCTGGTGAGGCGGGCGACACCGTGACCCTGGACGATGTCCTGCTGGCCGGCGACGGCGGTGAGCTGAAGTCGACCGACGGCCTCACCGTCTCGGCCGAGATCGTCGCCCAGGCGAAGGGCGAGAAGGTCATCGTCTTCAAGAAGCGCCGCCGGCACAATTACCGCCGCAAGAAGGGCCATCGTCAGCAGCACACGATCCTGAAGATCGTCGCGATCGGCGGCAAGAAGGCGGAAGCCAAGAAGGCTGCTCCGGCGAAGGACGAGGGCCCGAAGGCGGAGGCGCCGGCCAAGGGCGGCGCGGACACGGCGGTGGAAGCCAAGGCGGAGCCGCCGAAGAAGGCGGCCGCGACCAAGGCGAAGGCTGAGGACAAGACGACCGATGCTGCGCCTGCGAAGAAGGCTTCGACAAAGAAGCCCGCGGCTGCTAAGGGCGAATGAACGGATTTGGTAACGAGATTTGGGCTAGAGAAGACTCATGGCACATAAGAAAGCAGGCGGCTCGTCGCGTAACGGCCGCGATTCGCAGTCCAAGCGCCTCGGCGTGAAGAAGTTCGGCGGCGAGACGGTCGTCGGCGGCAACATCATCGTGCGCCAGCGCGGCACCAAATATTATCCGGGCACGAACGTGGGCATCGGCAAGGACCACACCCTCTTCGCGCTCACCGCCGGCCGCGTGGCGTTCCGCGACGGCAAGCTCGGCCGCAAGTACGTGTGTGTGGACATGATTGCGCAAGCGGCGGAATAAAACGGACAGTCGATGACGGGCTGTCCACCGAGGGACGGCCCAGGGGCTTCTTGAGACGAGATGCCCGAAAATCGAGGGAGAGGGCCGCCCCCTCTCCCTTTTTTCTTGTCTCCCTCGTGACGATGTCGCCGGTCCGTAACCCGCTCTGGGCAAGGGGACGGCGGCAGGGGAAGAGAGGAGACGAACATGTTCGCGAGGACCCCGAGACTTCTGCTGCGGCCCGCCTGGGGAGAGGACGCTTCGGCGCTCTTCAAGGCCATCGCCGACGAGAAGATCGTGTGCAATCTCGCGCAGGCGCCCTGGCCCTACCGGCCGGCCGACGCCGAGGCGTTCATCGCCCGCGAGCGCACGGCCGGTGAGCCTGCCAGCCTCGTCTTCCTGCGCACCCATGGCGCGCCGCGCCTGATCGGCGGCGTCGGATTCGGCGCCACTCCGGAAGGCGAGACCGAGTTCGGCTACTGGATCGCCCGGCCCTATTGGGGCCTGGGCTTCGCGACCGAGGCGGCCCGTGCGGCGCTCGACAACGCCCGCCACACGCTGCGGGTGAGGCGGCTGGTCGCCGCCCATTTCCTCGACAATCCGGCGTCGGGCCGGGTGCTGTGCAAGCTCGGCTTCCGGCCGACCGGCATCGTCCGGCCACGCTACAGCGCCGGGCGCGGCGCCGAGACGCCGAGCCGCGAATATGCGCTCGATCTCGCGGATACGATGGTGGCCGATCAACCGCGCGAGATGATGGCGGCCTAGTCCGGTTTCCTCCCCGGCAGATGCCGGGGAGGAAGCAGGTTCAGGCGTAGGCTTCGGGAGCGGATGCCGCCGGGGCGGCCTCTTCGCGGACGATCAGCGCGCGGTCGTCATGGTTCCAGGGATGGAAGCCCGGCAGGAAGAAGGCAAGCCAGGCTCCGAAGATCTTGCGCAGCATGCCCGGCCGCACCCAGGCGAACCAGAACATCCGCGCCCAGGCCTTGGGTCCGGTGATGCCGTCCTGCCGCAGCAGCTCGAGCGCGCCCCGGGTGCGATCGACGATGAAGTTGCGGCTGACGAACAGCATCACCTTGGCCTTCACCTTCCAGCGCGTCTTGCGCGGCCAGTGCGCCGTCGCATGCAGCCAGGTATCGTAGGCGACGCCCTTGTGCTCGATCTCCTCGATCGCGTGCCAGCGCCACATTGCGGCGCTCTCGGCATCCGCCGTCCCGAGATGGCGCGGATCCTTGAGCAGTTCGTGGGCGAGGATCGCGGTGAAATGCTCCAGGCACATCGTCGCCGCGAGGCTGACGATCGGCGGCTTTGCGCGGGTGACGGCGAGGCGATAGTCGACCTGGGCCTCGAGCGCGGTCAGGTCATAGCCGGCGTCGAGCGCGCGCTTGTTGAACTGCACATGCTCGCGGCTGTGCATAACCTCTTGCGTCGTGAAGGCCTTGATCTCCTCGGCGAGCTTGGGCGGCGCGCCTTCGCGGAACAGCCGCACGCTCTCGACGAAGAAGCCCTCGCCCTTGGGGAAGGTCGCCGACAGCGCGTTGTAGAAGGCGGTGGCGACCGGATCGCCGCCCATCCACCAGCGCGCCTGGGTCGTGCCCCGACCGAACCGGCGGTCGCGCGGGGTGATCGTCAAGTCTGCGGGTGTACCGGGCCGACTCATACCTGTATCTCCTTCGATAAGGAGATGCCTCATACTTACACAGATGTCAATAAAGCGCGAGCGACTCAATCCTGAGGAGAGTCGCGCCGCCGCACTCGAAGCCGCCCGCCGCCTCCTGATCGAACATGGCCCGCAGGCCGTCACCCTCAAGGCGGTGGCGGCCGAGGTCGGCAAGACCCACGCCAACCTGCTCCACCATTTCGGCTCGGCGGCAGGCCTTCAGTCGGCGCTTGCCGCGCTGATCAGCAAGCGTGTCAGCGCCGGCATCGCCGAGGCGGTGGTCAAGAGCCGGCAGGGCGAGGTCGATCCGATCGAGATCGTCGACCGCACGTTCGACGCGTTCGGCAGGGAGGGTGCGGGCGCGCTCGCCGCCTGGATGATCCTGTCCGGCAACCGCGATGCGCTCAATCCGGTGCTCGATGCGATCCACGGCCTGGTCGACCAGCTGGGCGAGGGCCATGAGGACAGGCCGGTCCACGAGATGACGCTGTGGCTGGTCCTCGCCGCGCTCGGCGACTCGCTGCTCGGCGACGAGATGGCGACCGCGCTCGGCCTTCCCCGCGGCAAGGCCCGCGAACTGGCCCGCGGCCAGCTCATCGCGACCCAGAAACGGTTCGAGGAGGGCAAGGCGGCGGGCTGACGCCCTTCCCACGCCGCCCGTCGCACACTAAGTCGCGCCGATGCATTTCCTCGACCAGGCCAAGATCTACGTCCGCTCCGGCACCGGCGGCCCCGGCGCGGTCAGCTTCCGGCGCGAGAAGTTCATCGAATATGGCGGGCCGGACGGGGGCGACGGCGGCAAGGGCGGTGACATCGTGTTCGAGGCGGTCGAGGGCCTCAACACCCTGATCGACTTTCGCTACACCCAGCATTTCAAGGCGCCGCGCGGCACCGGCGGCGCCGGCTCGAACCGGACCGGCGCGGGCGGCCGGGACCTCGTCATCAAGGTGCCGATCGGCACCCAGATTCTCGACGACGATCGCGAGCATGTCCTCGCCGATCTCACCGAAGCGGGCCAGCGCATCGTCCTCCTGAAGGGCGGCGACGGCGGCCGCGGCAATGCCAGCTACAAGAGCTCCACCAATCGCGCGCCGCGCCAGCACGGCACCGGCTGGCCGGGCGAGGAGCTGTGGGTCTGGCTGCGCCTGAAGCTGATCGCCGACGCGGGCCTCGTCGGCCTGCCCAATGCCGGCAAGTCGACCTTCCTCAATGCCGTCTCCAACGCCAAGGCGAAGGTCGGCGACTATCCCTTCACCACACTCCACCCCAAGCTTGGCGTGGTGCGGCACAAGGGAGTCGATTTCGTGCTCGCCGACATTCCCGGCCTGATCGAGGGCGCGGCCGAAGGCGCCGGCATCGGCGACCGCTTCCTGGGTCACGTCGAGCGCACCCGGGTATTGCTGCACCTCGTCGATGCCAACAATGAGGATGTCGCCACCGCCTGGCGCACCGTCCGCGACGAGCTCGAAGCCTATGGCGCCGGACTGGACGAGAAGCCGGAGGTGATCGCGCTCTCGAAGGGCGACACGATCGATGACGAGCTGGCCGGGGCGCTGGCCGCCGAACTCGCGGAGGAATCCGGCGCCCAGGTGTTCACCGTTTCCGGCGCGACCGGCGATGGCGTCGAGGAGGTGCTCGACGCCCTTCTCGCCCATATCGGCCAGCTCGACCGCGCGGCCGCCAATGCCGACGAGGAGGAAGGCGGCTGGTCGCCGCTATGAGCGCGACGCGTACTCTCGCGATCACCGGCGCCACCGGCTTCGTCGGCGGGCATCTTCTGAAGGCCGCGCGGTCCGCCGGTCACGACGTGCGCGCCCTCACCCGCGGTCCGCGGCCGGCGCAGACGGGCGTGACCTGGATCGAAGGCACGCTCGATCAGCCCGAAACCCTCGCGGCCCTGTGCGAAGGCGCCGACGTCGTCGTCCACATCGCCGGCCTGATCAACGGTCCCAGTCGTGCCGCGTTCGACGCGGTCAACGCCGGCGGCACCGCGCACATGGTCGACGCTGCCCGGATCGCGGGTGTGCGGCGCTTCATCCACATCTCCTCGCTTGCCGCGCGCGAGCCCGAACTCAGCGACTATGGCTGGTCCAAGGCGAAGTCCGAGCAGATCGTTGCTGCCTCCGGGCTCGACTGGACGATCGTGCGCCCGCCCGCCGTCTACGGCCCCGGCGACCGCGAGACGTTCGAGCTGTTCCGCATGGCCCGGCGCGGCTTCGTCGCGCTGCCGCCTGCAGGCCATTTCTCGATCATCCATGTCGAGGACCTCTGCCGCCTGATCCTCGCCCTGCTCGACGCGCCGGAGACGGTCGGCGAAACCTACGAACCCGACGACGGCCGGGAAGAGGGCTGGGAGCACCGCCATTTCGCCCGCACGCTCGGCCGGCTTCTCGGAAAACGGCCCGCGACTCTCGCCGTGCCGAAGATGGTGATGGCCGGCGCCGCGCAGGTCGACCGCCTCGTCCGCCGCGACCGCGCCAAGCTCACCCCCGACCGCGTCCGTTACTTCTGCCACCCCGACTGGGTCGTCACCGCCGAGGCCCGGCCGCCCGCCACGCTCTGGGCGCCGGAAATCCGCACCCCCACCGGCCTCAAGGCGACCGCGGACTGGTACCGCCAGCAGGGCTGGCTCAAATGATCAGGTGAGATAGATCACCACATAGCTGACGAAACTCGCCACCAGCCCGAGCAGCAGCATCCGGTAGGCATAGCTCAGCATCCGGTACTTCTTGTTCTGCAGCACCGATCCGGCCTGGTGGATGTCGCGCGCCATCGTCCGGTAGATGCTGTCGTCGCTCGCCAGACGCGCCGTGATCGCCTCGATGAACTCGTCCTCGTCCATCCGGCTGAACACGCCGAAGAACAAGAGGTTCGGCTCGCCCGCGGGCTTGCGCTTCCGGGTCATCGGCAGGACGGCGAGGATCGCGAAGATCGCCGACAGGAAGGCCGCGGCGCCGAGGATGAGCAACGGCACCGGCGCCGCCCCGCCGCGCGCCTGGCTGACCGTGATGGTGAAGATGACGAAGGTCGCGCCCATCAGGATGCTCGCCTTCGTATCGGCCATCGCCGAGAGCTGCAGCTGCGCGAGCTGCGCGGTGCGCATCATGTGCACGGCATTTACAGGATAAGTGGGCGTCTCCGCCCGATTGTCGTCGGCCACTCTCTCATCCCTGTTTCAAATCCCCGAATTGTCATGCAACGGCGCGCAGAGCTTGCCAAGCGTTGGCAGGACTGTCCCGACGCGCAAGGGAGCAGCGGGAGTGCAAGCTATCGCTGGGATGTTGCGGCACTATCCCCTTTGATTCCGCGCAATAGTCTATTAGCCTATCGAAAATCGGGGCAGCGCCGTGCGCTTGCGGGGAGAAGAATAGATGCCGGTCATCACTGGAACGGGTGGCAGTGACACCTTGAATGGCACCGCAGAGGCGGACCTCATCCGCGGACTTGGCGGCAGTGACTTTCTCACCGGCGGGGCAGGGAATGACGAGCTCCAGGGGGGCGATGGAAATGACTCCCTGCAAGGAGGCGAAGGGGATGATTTGTTTTTCGGCGGTGCCGGAGACGACTTCTTGGCCGAGTTTTCGGGTGGCGCGAATGACCGGATGTATGGCGAAGCAGGAAATGACGAGATTAGATTTTCTGCAGGCCCGTCATCGTCGCCGTTAAATGTGCTTTTGGATGGCGGTTCGGGCGACGACTTAATCGATCATTCTTGCTTCACCGTCGCCCTTTCCACCTCGGTACTGATCGGCGGAGACGGATTTGATCGTATCAGATCCTCCGGAGGAGGAGATGTTGTCATCGATGCGGGTCAAGGCAGCGACCTGGTCACAGTCAACCTGATCGGTGACGGATTCGGCCCGCCGCATTCGGGGCCGACCGATTTTGTCGTGACCCTTGGACAGGGCATCGATCTGCTCGTCGTGGATAGTTTTGCCAACTACTCGCCTCCAGCCGGCACGGTGACCATTACCGATTTCGCCGCAGGCGGTAATGGTGACGCCATCAGCCTTGCGAAATTCCTCGCGTTCAAGACGAATGGGTGGGCCTATGATGCCAACCCGTTTCTGACAGGCCATCTTCGTCTCATCCAGCGCGGTGCTGACGCGGTGCTTCAACTTGACAGCGACGGCGCGGGATCGGGCAATGCCTTTGCCGATCTGGTTATTTTCCAGAGTATCGACGCACTCTCGCTCACAGCGCAGAATTTGGGGGGCTATGCCGTCGACGGCGCCCCGGCGGCGGTTGAGATCAACGGAACTGCGGAGCAAGATTTACGCAGCGCGACGGGGGGTGACGACATAATCCGTGGCTTTGGTGGCAACGACGTGCTGCTCGGCGGTGCTGGTGCGGACCTGATTGACGGGGGGGACGGGGACGACGAGATCAGCGGGGAGCTGGGCAGCGATCTGATCTACGGCGGCAATGGCGACGACAAGATCAGCGATTTCCTCGACGGAGACGACCGGATTTACGGTGGCGAAGGCCGAGACTCGGTCTTCATTGACCGCCAGTGGCTGCTGGCTCCCGGCTCGAATGTGCTGATCGATGGCGGCGAGGGCAACGACACCCTCTTCTTCTTCGGACGGTCGGGGAGCTTCAGACCCGAAACCGACAACGCCACGATCCTGGGTGGTGATGGCGATGATCACATCTCCGTCTCTGGCGGTGGCTCTGTGACGATCGACGCCGGGGAAGGCTCAGACATTGTCAGCTTCGGCGCAGCCTCCGTTAACACATCAATCACGCTCGGCATGGGTGCGGATCGCGTGCACCTTCCGGGTACGCCTGGCCTGCAGGTCGGCACCATCGTCATCACCGATTTCCAGTCGGGAAGCGGCGGGGACGAGCTTTATCTGCTGTCTTTCCTCGGGAGTCTGGTCGGCGGTCCGTGGAACCCCGCGGTGAACCCGTTCGAGGCAAATTACCTGCGCCTGGCGCAGAGCGGCGCAGATACCCTGCTGCTGTTCGACGCGAGCGGAGAAGGTGAGTTCTATTCGCTGCTGCTCCGCCTGTCCGGCGTCACCGCCAGCACTTTGACGCAGGTCAATCTCGGCTTCGCTCCTGGCGTGATTTCGATTGCCGGAACGGCTGGAGCGGATTTTCTCGTTGGCACCGCGCTGCATGACTCGCTGCTGGGCTTTGCCGGCGACGACGTTTTGAACGGGGGTGACGGCAGCGACCAATTGGCTGGCGGGCTTGGCAACGACCTGCTTTACGTGGACGGCGGCGACCTGGTGTTCGAGGGGGCTGGCGA
>NZ_JAVIFV010000003.1:570000-1131360 GCF_031157375.1 Sphingosinicella sp. LHD-64 | reverse complement strand
TTTCGCCGTCGGCGATTCCGGCGACCGGATCGACCTGGGCTTTTTCGGCGCGGATCCGTTTGCGAGCGGCCGGTTCAGGATCGTCCAGGCCGGCGCCGATACGTGGATTCAGGAGATCGCCACGGAGGCCCTCTACGTTCAGCTCCTGAACGTCAACGCGAGCGCGCTGACCCCCTACAATCTCAGCGGGCTGAATCCCAGCAATGTGCGGCTCATCGACGGCACGGGAGATGATGTTCTGACGGGCACGGCGCTCTCCGACATCCTTAGAGGCTTTGCCGGCGACGACGTTTTGAACGGGGGTGACGGCAGCGACCAATTGGCTGGCGGGCTTGGCAACGACCTGCTTTACGTGGACGGCGGCGACCTGGTGTTCGAGGGGGCTGGCGAAGGCCGGGACAATGTGCTGGCGAGCGCGCATTATGTGCTGAACGCCGGTGCGGAGGTGGAGCTGTTGTCGACGACGGCCAATGTCGGGACGGCGGCGATCGACCTCACCGGCAACGAGTTCGGCCAGGCGGTGATCGGCAATATGGGCGCCAATGTGCTGAGGGGCGGCGGCGGCGTGGACGTGCTGGTCGGGCTCGGCGGCAACGACACGTTCGTGTTCGACACGGCGCCCGGCGCAGGCAATGTGGATGTGCTGGCCGACTTCGTCTCCGGCGAGGACCGGATCGCGCTCGACGCGGATGTCTTCGCGGGCCTGGGTCTCGGAACCCTCCCGGCGGGCGCGTTCCGCATCGGCACCACCGCCCTGGATGGCGACGACCGCCTGATCTACAACCCCAATAGCGGCGCCCTCTTCTTCGATGCCGACGGCAACGGCAACGGCGCCGCCATCCAGGTCGCCACCCTCCAGACCGCGCCGGCCCTCGCCGCCAGCGACTTCATCGTCATCTGAAATCCAAGGCGACGCCCCGACGCCGCCTTTCCGCCCTATTCGCTTGGCACATGGGCCCGGCAATCCTAAAGGGCTCCAGGATTCGACCCTGGGGGAAGCTCCATCGGAGGTGGACAGCTTGAACGAGGAGGCGGATCGAGGCTTTGGCGCTCCCCGCGACGGCCACATCGCGACCCAACAGGAGTTCGATGCCGCTCGGGCCGCGGCCTATGACCTACTCGTCGTTCGCATCCCGACCATCCGCTCGCCGGGAACGCGCGGAAATCCTTGTCAGGCGACCATGCTAGCAGCCTCGGTCCATCCGAAATTCGCCGGTCCGCTGGTATCCGCGCGGAGCGACTGGACAGGGATGGCCCCCGCGTGCACTAGCACGCCGATGATTCTGACGGGCATGACTTTCGTGGGCTTGCTCGCCGTGCAGGCGGATGTCCAGACGACGGAGCCATCATGGCCACCCAGATCCGGTGGGCTCGTTCGTCCGACATCACCGCTGGTCGACCAGCGTCTCGAGCGCGGCCGCCGGCTCTGCATCTATGAATCGCCTGATCAGGATGCGCGCGCGGAAGGTGACGTGCAGTCGGATGAGGAGCCTTCGGGGCAGGTGCCGCGCAGGCCGACTCGCAGGGTCGATGTTTCGGAGAGATGCCCGGACCGGGATCCGGGCGACGACTCACCGCACGCAAGGCCGATACCGTCAATGGCGACTCTTGTCGGGCAGCGGATCACCGGCGACAGACGTATCTGCTATTATCGCTATCTTGGCCGTCAATATAGCCGCATGGTGACGCCGGCCCGCACTTGTCCCTACACGCCCCATTTTTCCGGCGAGTAGGCGATCTCTCTTTCGGAAGCCTCGAAGCACCGCTTGTTGACCATGCCCTGGCCGTATAGGACCTGTCGCGCGACGCGAATATGATCGTGAGGATAAAGTAGAAATATGCTTAAGCTATTGGTTGCATTGGTATTTGCCCTCAGCCTCTACGGTGCTGCGGTGCTGTTTCTGCCAGGCTTGCTATCGCATCGTCGCGCCAAGCGGCACGTGGAAAGCAAACGGGGGCGGGATCGCGACTGAGGCCGTCGCGCGGACAGGCCGGCTCGCCATAGCCGCAAGGTTGGCGATCCAACCTCCGCTCACTAGGATGCGTGGACTCTTCTCCCCATTCTTACGCATGACATGCGGCGCACCGGCCGGGACGGTAGGTCAATATGAGTGTAGAACAGGTTGTCGTCGTCGGACTTGGCTATGTGGGCCTTCCGCTGGCCGTGGCGCTCGCCAGGACGACGCCCGTCACCGGTTTCGATATCGATGAAGCCCGTATCGCCGAGTTGCGTGCCGGCCACGACCGAACCGGCGAGGTCGAAAGTGGCGATCTTGCGTCGGCAACGCTGAGCGTCACGGCCGACGCTGGGGCGTGCAGATCCGCCAACATCTATATCGTCACGGTCCCAACACCCGTCGACGCGAAGAATCGGCCTGACCTGACGCCGATCCTCGGCGCTACACGGGCCGTGGCCAAGCTCCTGAATCCGGGCCAGCGCCCCGTGATCGTCTATGAAAGCACTGTCTATCCCGGCGTGACAGAG
Organism: Sphingosinicella sp. LHD-64; assembly: GCF_031157375.1. Lineage (GTDB taxonomy): Bacteria > Pseudomonadota > Alphaproteobacteria > Sphingomonadales > Sphingomonadaceae > Allosphingosinicella. The sequence continues at coordinate 1,128,875 of NZ_JAVIFV010000003.1, read as the reverse complement.
GAAGTCTGCGTGCCGTTGATCGAGGCCGAATCGGGCTTGAAACACGGCCGCGATTTCTTCGTCGGCTACTCTCCCGAGCGGATCAATCCGGGCGACCGGACTCACCGGGTCGACAATATTGTGAAGGTCGTTGCCGGTGACGGCCCGGAAACGCTCGCGCGGTTGGTCGCGCTTTATGAAAAGGTGACCGAAGCTGGCGTGTTCCCGGCGGCATCCATCAAGGTCGCCGAGGCAGCGAAGGTTATCGAGAATGCGCAACGGGATATCAACATTGCGTTCATCAATGAGATCACACAGATTTTTGCCAGGCTCGACCTGTCAATCTGGGACGTGCTCGACGCTGCATCGACCAAATGGAATTTCCTGCCTTTTCAACCTGGGCTGGTCGGCGGCCACTGCATCGGCGTGGATCCCTATTATCTGAGCTTCCGCGCCCAGCAACTCGGCCACAAGCCGGACGTGATCCTCGCCGGACGCGCAATCAACGATGCCATGGGCGTGTGGGTCGCGGACGCGGTCCACGCCGCAAATGGCGCCCGCGTCGGTTCGATCCTGGTGCTCGGCCTCACATTCAAGGAAAATGTGCCGGACTTGCGCAACAGCCGTGTCGTCGACGTCATCCGTCGCTTTCAGGAACTGGGGCACGCCGTCACAGTTCATGATCCGCTGGCCAGCGCGGAAGAGGCGCAGCGCGAATATGATATCGCCCTGCAGTCCGAGTTGCCGCCGCGCAAGCACGACATCGTCTTTGCCGCTGTGCCGCACGATGTCTACAGGAGCTTCTCCGAACAGGAGATCCATGCCCTGCTCGAGAACGGAGGATGCGTGGCCGACCTCAAGGGCATGTGGCGCGGGCTTGATCTGGGGCAGCAGGTCATACGCTGGTCGCTATGAACACGATGCTTCGCTCCTATTCCACCGGTCGGCCCAGGACGGAATGATCGAGATCATGAACCCTTCTTCATCGACAATGATTCGTTCCGACGACGACATCGCGGCCAGAGTGCGCTACGCAGTCTTTGTTCTGTTCCTGATCCTGTGCTTCGCCGGGGGCGGCGGGTCGCGCGAGGACATACTTTCGCTACTCTATCTTCGGCCCGGGGCAATTCTCTGCCTCGCCGTGATCCTGGCTCTGCCGGGCAGGGTCGATTGGAAGCTGATCCGGGTGCCGCTCTGGCTTCTTGTGGGATTGACGGCATTGATGACAATCCAGCTCGTTCCGCTCCCGCCCAGCCTTTGGACGACGCTCCCCGGGCGGGCCATTGTGGCGGAGGGCGCGCAGGTACTGGAAATGGCCCAGCCCTGGCGCCCGATCAGTCTCGCGCCGGATCTCACCCAGAACAGCCTCGCGGCCATGGTCATTCCCTTGACCGCCCTGATCGGATTTGCGGCGCTCGGCGCGACCCAGCGCGAAAATCTGGCCATCATCTTCATCGGCGGCGGTGTTGTCAGCGGCTTGCTCGGGATCATGCAACTGTCCGGCGGATCGGACAGCCTGCTCTACACCTATCGGATCACCAATAATCAATCCGCGGTGGGACTGTTCGCGAACCGCAATCACCAAGCGGTGATGCTGGCGTTGTCGCTGCCAATGCTGGCCATAGCCGCCGCCCATGCGACGGGCGATCGTCACGTCCGAGCTGTCAAGCGCGGTAGCGCGGCGGCGGTTTCGATCGTCCTGCTGCTCGTCCTTCTTGTGGCCGGCTCGCGTGCCGGCCTGGTGCTTGGCGGCGCTGCGTCGGTCTGGTCGATCTTTCATTATATCGAGTTGCGGCGTTTCCTGCGCGGCGAGCGGGTCGCGCGACAGCGATCGCTTGTTCTCGCGCTAACCGCGACGGCCGCGGTGGGTGCGGGCCTCGTCTTTCTCTCCTTCGCACGCGCTCAATCGCTCCAACGCCTGATCGGTGTGGACATGCAAGGAGAGGAGAGGCTTCGGCAGCTGCCCTATGTGGCGCAAATGGCACGGGACTACTTCCCTGTCGGTGCCGGCTTCGGGGCCTTCGATCCGGCCTATCGCATACGCGAGCCGCTCGACCTGCTTTCAACGCGATATCTCAATCATGCGCATAACGATTTTCTCGAGTTCGTGATTACCGGGGGACTGCCGGCAACGCTCCTGCTGCTCGCATTCCTGCTGTGGTGGGGCACGACGAGCTGGTCTGCATTCAGGGGCGGACGCGCCTACGGGATGCTGGGGTCGATCCTCGTCGCCTTCCTGCTGCTGGCAAGCCTGGTCGACTATCCGCTGCGCGTTCCCGTTCTGGCAGCATTGTTCGCGGTGGCCTGCGGCTGGCTCTGCAGTGCGTCGAAGTCCAGATCCTGATTGTCGTTCTGCAGGGGCGTCATTGCGCTATGCGGGATAGGGCCCTATTGCACGCCAGCTTGGCCGCTGAATTCTTGGCAAAAACGGAAGGTTATCGGACGATGAGGTTGTGGACAGCCTTGGCAATCGGCGTCAGTTTCTCGATTGCTGGCTGCTCATCCGGTCCAGCTCTGCAAACCACGCAATATCTTACGGTTTCCGATACGGGGACTCTGCCCCCGCCGACCATTGCCGACCTCACTGCTCCGGCGCAGGCTCAGCTGATCGGACCGCTCGATCGATTGTCGATCGAAGTGTACGGCATTGACGAACTCGGCCGGACCGTACAGACGGACAATGTAGGCAACGTTACTTTGCCCCTTGCGGGTGAAATCCCGGCGGCCGGACTGACGCCGCAGCAGCTGGCGCACCAGATCGAGCAGCGGCTTTCGGGTCGCTATGTGCGCAACCCTCAGGTTACGGTAAACATCGAAGAGAGTGCCAACCGGTTCGTGACGATCGATGGCGAGGTGCGTCGCCCGGGCGTGGTTCCGCTCGGCGGACGCATGTCGCTGTCGCAGCTGGTTGCCCGGGCTCAGGGAACGACGGAGTTCGCACGGCTCAGCCATGTGGTGCTGTTTCGAACGGTCGAGGGCCAGAGGATGGCCGCGCTTTATGATTTGCGGGCCATTCGCGCAGGCCTATATCCGGATCCAGAAATATATTCGCAGGACACCGTTCTCGTTGGAGAGTCTCAGGCGCGTCGCATTTTCCGCGACATACTCCAAGGTTCAACGCTCCTGACAACACCCATCATTGCGCTTGTTCAGCGGTAGGTTCTGGTTGATGAATGACATGAATTTCCGTCGCGACGGTACTGCTGCCGTTCCCGGCCCGATTGCCGGGGCCGACGGGTCGAGGGGCGCTTCTAAAGCTCTGTTTCCGATTCTCGGTCAATATCTGGCTGTCGTTCTGCGTCACCGATGGTTGATCTTCGGTGCCGTCGTTACGGCATTGATAACGGCCGTCATCGTCACGGTGCTGATGACACCGGAGTATACCTCGCGCATTACCGTCGAGATTCGCCGCGACAGCGACAATATCATGCGGGTTGAGGGCGTCGAGCCAGAGACCGGCCTCGGCGACATGGAATTCTATCAGACCCAATATGGCCTGCTCCAATCCCATGCGCTTGCGCAGAGGGTGGCGACACAATTGCGGCTCTATGACGACCCCGAATTCTTCGCGATGTACGGCTTGCCCCAGGCAGAAGACTGGTTCGAGAACGGACGGCCACGGTCTGAAATCACAAATCGGGAGCAGCGGGTGCGCAAGGCCGCGGACGTGCTGTTGTTGAATCTCTCGGTCAATCCGGTTCGTTTGTCGCGCCTGGTACATGTTGGCTACACCAGTCCCGATGCGACCTTTTCGGCTCGCGTGGCCAATGCGTGGGGCGAACAGTTTATCCGGATCACGCTGGAGCGGCGCTTTGAGGCGACGTCCTACGCGCGGAATTTCCTTGAGCAGCGTCTCGAACAATTGAGGGACCGGCTCGATGCGTCCGAGCGTCAGCTGGTCGGCTATGCGGCGCGAGAGGGGATCGTCAATCTTCCTGCCAATCCGCAGCTCGGGGCGCCGGAACGTTCGATGGTTGTCGACGATCTCACCACCCTCAATCGCGAGCTTGCCGAGGCGACCTCTGATCGAGTGAAAGCCGAAAGCCGCCTGCCGGGCGGGCGCGGGACGGTCACCGAAGCTCTAAACAATCAGGCAATTTCCGGTCTTCGGCAGAGGCGTGCTGAAGCGGCCGCGGAATATTCCCGGCTAATGGTGCAATTCGAGCCGGAATATCCACCGGTGGTCGCGCTGCGCGAGCAAATCGCGCAGCTTGATCAGTCTATCGCGCGCGAAGAAGCGCGAGTTCGTGACACCCTGAGTGAAACTTACAGGGCCAGCACCGAGCGGGAGACCAATCTGTCGGGCCGCGTCGATCGGCTGAAGGGCGACCTGCTCGACCTTCGTCGGCGCAGCATCCAGTACAATATCTATCAGCGCGAGGTGGATACGAACCGGCAACTCTATGATGCCCTGCTGCAGCGCTACAAGGAAATTGGCGTAGCCGGCGGCGTCGGAGTCAACAATATCTCGGTCGTGGACCGGGGGCAGATACCCGAGCGTCCTTCGAGTCCGCGTGTCCTGATAAACTTGCTGCTGGCCCTCGGTCTGGGCTTGACAACTGGCTTCATGCTCGCGGCGATCCTCGAGCAGGTCGATGATGCGGTGTCGGACCCCTCGCAGATCGTGGACGAGCTTGGAACGCCGTTGCTCGGCACGGTGCCCAAGTCGCGCGACGAGGACACCTATCTGGCCTTGGGTGATCGCAAGTCGGATCTTGCGGAAGCCTATCTCGCCGTGCAAACGAGCCTCGCCTTCTGCACCGACCATGGCGCTCCGTTTACCCTGGCTGTCACCAGCACGCGGCCGGGCGAAGGCAAGTCAACGACTGCTTATGCGATTGCACTCTCCCTTGCGCGCACGGGCAAGAACGTGCTCCTGCTCGACGCCGACATGCGTGCGCCCACGGCTCACCATATCGCCGACATCGGCAATCATCGCGGCCTGAGCAACTTCCTCGCGGGCGACAACAACCTGGAGGAAATGCTCCATCGGCCGGCCGGTTCGGAGGTGGCAATCATGCCGGCCGGGCCGCAGCCGCCCAATGCCGCCGAACTGCTGTCAGGCGATCGCATGAAGACGCTGCTCGACAGACTGCAACCCTCTTTCGATCATATTGTGATCGACTCGCCGCCGGTCATGGGGCTGGCAGATGCGCCGCTGCTCGCCAGCCAGAGCGAGGGCACCGTTTTTGTGGTCGAATCGAACAATACGAAGCTTGGCCAGGCCAAGCTGGCGATCAGCAGGCTTTCCGCGGCGCAGGCCCATCTTGTCGGCGCGGTCCTTACCAAGTTCGATACGAAGCGCGCCGCCTACGGCTATGGCTACGACTATGGCTACGGCTATGGACGGAGCGCAGAGGCATCAGCTTGAGGCAACCGTCCATGGCGCCTGAGGCCTCGCGCATGTACAACGGCGGACCGATATTCCGCCTGCTCGCTATAGTGGTCGCTGCGCTCCTCATTGGAGTACCGGTCACTGCTGTGACCTTTGCTGGTATCTTTAGGGACAAGAGGCCGGGCATGGTGCTCAAGGTCGTTCCATTTGACGCCGGTGCGACCGCGGCGCAGGCGACCCAGTCCATGGTCGCCGACCGCAATCCCGCGACGGTACGGCGTGCACTCGACGATGCGCGCTCGGCGTTTGCCCGCGGACCTACGGTCGTTTCAGCCGTTACCGCGAGCGCAATAGCACTTGGCTTGCAGGGACGGCAGGATGCGTCGCTCCGCGCCTTTCGCTATTCCCAGGAGCTATCCCGCCGCGACGTGCAAACCCAGTTGGCATTGATCGAACATCAGGTCGCCGGCGGAAATATCGTGGGCGCGTTGGAGCATTACGACACAATTCTACGATCTTCGGACCGGATCAAATCCATCCTGTTTCCGATCCTCACGAATGCAAGCGCTGATCCGGCGATAGCGCGGCAGCTCAACCTTGTGCTTCGCCGCAAGCCTAATTGGTGGCGAGAGTATTTGACCTGGTTTCTGGGCGCCTCCAGCAATCCCATGGCAATCGCGCTATTGCCCCGCGCGGTGCTCGACCCTGATGTGGATGAGGACCGGACGCTCATCCTGCGCCAGCTGCAGTTGCTCGCGCAAGCGGAACGTTACGATCTCTTATGGTCAACCTATCAGCGGCTGGGCGTGGCCGATGCTGCGCCCATGGCTCTTCTGCGTGACGGGAATTTCGAGGGCAATCGTGGCTTCCCCCCCGTGGATTGGCATTATGCGGAAACTGGCGAGCTTAGCCCGGAGCGGCGCCAGCTCGACGCAGGGCCAGGATCGGCGCTCTATCTGCCAATGGAAGCATCGAGCCACGGCAAGGTGGCGGAGCAGCTGCTGCGCCTGTCTTCGGGCACATATGAATTTCGCGCGGAAACGGGCGACGTTCCGTCGGATCCGGCTCGTCGGCCCTTTGTTCGAGTGAGTTGCGCCGGCGCCGGCCAGCGAGTGATCATGCGTCACGACTTTCCCCGCGGTGATGGTGAGGGCGGCATCATCGTGGCCCGATTCGATGTTCCGCGCAGCTGTCCCTACCAGTGGCTCTCGATTTTCGTGCGCGGCGGTCTTGACGAAGCCTTGGCGGAACCGCCCTGGATTGCGGCGCTTTCGCTGCGCCAGCTTTGATCCTGGGGCTCCCGTGATCGCGATCCCGGATGTACCGCTTCGATCGGGAGCGTGCCCATGCGCCTGATGATCCGCGCGCGGGCAATGGCCAATGGGGTCCGGAGCGAACACAAGCTCATTCTACGCGATATGACGGTGATCGCAGGATTCATCCTGATGGCCAAGATCGCCGCGGCGGCAAAGGAGGTGGTCATTGCCTCGCGCTTCGGCACCAGCCCGGTGGTCGACGCATACCTGTTCGTCTTCAACCTCTACAATCTGCCTATCGCGGTTTCGTACAGCGTTCTCACCGCTGTACTGATCCCCTTGCTGATCAAGCTCCACAGCGGGCCACCTTCGGCCGAGCATCGCTTTCGCGGGGAGATGTTGGGCGGCTCCATTCTGTGCGGCCTGGGGCTGGGAGCGGCCGGCTGGCTGAGCCTGAAGTTGCTCCTCACCCTATCGTCTGTCGGACTGCCGCCTGAAACGCGGGCGTTCGCGATCGAGGCGGCCGACTATCTCGCTTTGATGATCCCCTTGGGGCTGGTCACCGTCTACGGATCGGTTTTGCTGATGGCACGCGGCCGCCATGTGAACAGTTTGCTCGAAGGAGCACCAGCCCTAGGGGTGCTGGTCGTGCTACTCGTCTGGGGCGGCACGCCGCAGGCCCTGCTGCTCGGGACGATGTGCGGCGCGGCGGCACATCTCCTGCTGACGCGGCTCACGCTCGGCGGGGAGTTTTCACACCGTCCCCTCTTTTCATTTCGGTCCGAACAATGGCGCTTCTTCCGAAGCGGGGTCAGCATCATGCTGGTTGCGCAACTCATGTTCGCTCTTACCGCAGTCATTGACCAGTTCTTCGCGGCACGCCTTGGCGCAGGCGCCATATCCACTCTCGGTTATGCCGGACGCATTCTGAGCTTGTTCCTTTCTCTGGGCGCAACGTCGATCGGCCGGGCCGTGCTGCCTGTCTACTCGCGCGTGCGTACGCATCAGCCTCAGTCGTTGGCGAGGCTGGCGACGCAATGGACGCTGTTATTGTTCGCTGCCGGCCTCGTCGTGCTGGTTCTCGGCTGGTTCTCGGCTGAATGGATGGTTCGCCTGCTCTTTGAGCGCGGTGCGTTCACCGCAGGCGACACGGCCGCCGTGGCTGAGATACTGCGATGGGGATTTCTGCAGCTGCCTTTCTATATTGCCATGATCGCGGCATCCCAAGCGCTGTTCAGCGCCAGCCGTTACATGCTGGCCGCTATCATGGCAGCTGCGGGGTTTGCGGTGAAGCTCGTGCTCAATGCGCTGCTCGTCGACTCGTTTGGATTGCCCGGCCTGATGCTGGCGACCGCCGCCATGTACGCACTGACCTGCTTGGTTTTGCTCGCGCTGCTCCGGATTGAAGCGGCCAGGGAGCCGGATCAGCAGGGCGCGTGATCTCCGATGTGGCGAGGCCGCCGGTCAGCGTCTGGGGCCGGGCACATCCTCGCGCACGAACAGCGCGTTGCATGAAAGCTGGTAGTAGCGGGTCCGGAATCCGGTTTCATAAAGATCGACAAGCCGATAGCCCAGGTCATTCATCCGATCGTGAAAGGCACCGAAGGTCGGTTGTCCATTGTAGCAATGCACGAAAGTGGCTTCCGCATAGATGATCGGGATGACGCCGAACATGTTCGCGGCACCTTCGATCACCTTGAGATCGTAACCCTGGGCATCGGTCTTGAGAATGTCGATCCGGGCTATGCCTTGCTCCTTGCAGAAGGCCGCGATCGTCCGGACCGGAACCTGGATGACATCGATCGTTTCCTGCATCTTCGCGGACTGGTTGAAGGTGGCGCTGTCGGGATGCGTCGAAAGGAGAGAATTGGTTTCCGACATGCGATTGACGTGAAGCTCCGCGGTCTTATCGGTATCGCCGAGCGCGATCTCGTGAACCCTGACGTTGGGGCAGGTGTGCGACATTCGCGCGTAAGACCCGCGCAACATCCGGAGTCGGCTCAAATGAATGAATTTGCGCACGCGGAAAGCGCCGGGAGAGTTCGAGCGCGGTGGCACCGGTGTTGGCACCAACGTCGAACACGATCTGGGGCGGCCGGCCGAGAATGGTTCGCGCCGCAAACCATTGATCCCGACTGAGGTCGAGGATCGGCTTCAGCTTGAAGGAGGCGGATTCGAAATCATACTCCAGCTCGCGGTTTACGAGCTTCAGGCCTGAGCGGATCGATCGCCTAACCGGAGCAAGCAAGCGCTTCAGTTTGTTGGATGATGTCATGGAAAACCGCATAGCATGCGATCGAGCGGACACAAGCCGGATCGGGAACGCCAGTTGCAGCGCCGGTCATCTCAACATTAACGCACATTCGGCCGGACGACCATCGACATGCGGCTGGCCGGCTCATAAAGAGCTCCCGAAACCAGGACCTTGGCGATAGCCCCGTCGTCGCAACCGGAGAAACGAGTGCATGAACAGTGCGAGCCTCAAGACGCTCGACGAGCATTTCGAGTTTGGCGAGAACTGGCTCGACTATTCCCGTCGCATTGACGATGAGGCGATCCTTGAAGCCGAGAAGGGCCTCAGGAAGCTCATACCGGCCGAGCTCATCAAGTCGGCGCGGTTCATCGATATTGGTTGCGGTTCGGGCCTGCATTCGCTGGCAGCGCTGCGCCTCGGCGCAGCCGAAGTCGTCGCAATCGATATCGATCCCAACTCGGTCCAGGCAACGCAGGACTTGCTGTCCCGGCAGGCACCCGAGGCGAAAACCACAACGCGCCTGCTCAGTATTTTTGACGCGGATTCCGCCGATCTCGGCCAGTTCGACATCGTCTATTCCTGGGGTGTGCTGCATCATACCGGCGCGATGTGGGAAGCTGTGGAGCGCGCCGCCCGGCTGGTCGCCCCGCAGGGCCTCTTCGCGCTCGCGCTCTACGAGCGGCGTCCGAGCTGCGTCTTCTGGTTCCGGGAAAAGAAGCTCTACATGAAGGCACCCGAAGTCGTCCGGAAGCTGCTGCGCGGACTATACAAGGCCGCCTTCTATGCCGGCCTGCTGATGACGGGCCGAAATCCGGTCCGCTACGTCCAGACTTACAAGTCGGCGCGAGGAATGAACTTTTACAACGACGTTCATGACTGGATGGGTGGCTACCCATATGAGTCCGCGAGCGTAGACGAGGTGCGCGACCGTATGCAGGCGATGGGCTTCGAAATCGCGGCGGTCTATCCGATCAAAAAGGGCCTGCGCCTCTTGGGCACCGGTTGCGCAGAATTTACGCTGATCCGCGCATCTGCGGCCCAGCCGACCCATTGAGATGCGGCCCAGGCGGCTGGCGATTTTTGTGCCAAACCTTCGAGGGGGCGGCACCGAGCGCGTAATGGCGACGCTCGCACGTGAATTTTCACAGCAAGGGCACAAGGTGGATCTGCTGCTCGCCCAGGGCGAAGGCCCCTATCGGGCAACTATTCCTGCCGAAGTAAGGATTGTTGATTTTGGCAGGAACGGCGTGTTCGGCAGCCTCGGGGATCTGGTTCGCTATCTCAGGAGGGAGCGGCCGGATGCGCTCTATTCCGCGCTGAGTCACGCCAACGTGGTGGCGTTACTCGCAAATTTGCTTGCGGGATCTCCTACCCGAAATGTCGTCAGCGAACGCACCAGCTTTCGTGAGGCAAAGCGACATCTGCGATCACTCAACGAGCGACTCGTCCGACTGCTGATGCGGGTGACCTATCGTCGGGCATATCGGATCGCCGTTGTGGCTGAAGCGATCGTCGACGAGCTCCACGAGGACCTCGGCCTGGATCGGTCTCGCATAGTCGCAATCCGCAATCCGATCGTCGACCAGGGATTGCTGGATGCCGCAGCGCAGGATCCCGAAGAACCCATCTTCGCACAAGGGCGCCCGGTCATCCTGGCGGCTGGGCGCCTTGCCTTCGAGAAGGATTTCGACAGCCTCATACGCGCCTTCGCCCTGACCCGTCTTCGTCATGATGCCGCGCTGGTCATCGTCGGCGAAGGGCCGGATCGTCCTCGGCTTGAGGCCCTGGTCCGCCAGCTCGGGCTTGAAAGCCACGTCGCCCTGCCGGGCTTTGTCGACAATCCGTTCGCCTTCATGCGTGCGGCAGGGCTGTTCGTCCTTTCCTCCAGGTTCGAGGGCATGCCCGGTGTGATCGTCCAGGCAATGGCCTGTGGCACTCCGGTGGTCAGCACCGATTGCCGAACCGGGCCGAGAGAGATTCTCGAGGGCGGCCGCTGGGGCAAGCTCGTACCCGTTGGAGATATCCCCGCGTTGGCCGACGCAATGATCTCGGCACTCGGGGAAAAGGAGCACCCCGATGTGCGCCGGGCTGTTGAGGATTTCAGCGTGTCGGTTGCCGTTCAACGCTATCTCGATCTGGCGCTCGGCTAGGTCCTTGTAGGCATGACGCCTCCTGGGCGATCAGCTGAGCCAATAGACGAAATAGAGGCCGCTGAAGCCGATGAACTGGCCGATGAACAGAACGCGATATCGCGGATCGATCTGGAAGCACATCACCGCCAGCGCAGGGATCGCGATCGAAACGAGCCGGGCACCGTAGACGCCGACAATGGCGGAGAACAGCGCGGCGGCTGCCCCGAACCCGTAGAAGAAACCTTCGAACGAGATGCGGCGATCGCTTCGAAGCAGAAGATAGGTGACGAAGAAGCTCGCCCAGCCGATCGCGAGGAAGATGCCGGAACTATATTCCAGAAACTGATAGGCGCGCTGGTCGCCTATGGTCGACAGCGCCGCCTCCCGGAACACGGTCGGGACAAGCGCAAGGGCCGATATGACGAGCACCGTTAACGCGGAGTTGGAGAGGGCCGCATCCGCGGAACGCGTGTCGCGCAGGAAATGGAATACAAGATAAATCAATGAAAACAGCACAAAAGAGGTATGTATGGCACTCGCTGCGAGAAGGAGCGCCAGCTTAAACGGAAGACCTTTCACGTTGACGGCCGTCCAGAACAGCCCTGCGGCCAGCCCAGAACGTATCTGGCCCAGAGCTATCTCGATGAATGCAGGGTTGAAAAAGAAGAGCAGGTACCACGGAGCTTGTGCACGGAGTACGACATAGAGGCTCGTTAAAAATACAATGACGATAGATACAAAAGTGAAGGTGTCGTCGATGTCTCCGATCAAAGCATACATGAAGTCGAATAAATAGACCCACAGTCCTTCGTTTAGAACGAAATCAATCGGCTCGCGATCCAGGGTCGTGAATAAATACCATCCGCTTTGAAAACCGACTCGGTAGTTATCGAGATCGGGAAATCCGAAAGGATTGATCCGCGGCCAGCCGACAAGAATGAAGAGGGCGGTGAACGCCGCTGCGGCTAGTGTCGGCAGGATAATGGATCGTCGAAGCATACGAGCTCAGCGCTGTCCGGACTGACGGAAGCCGCGATCGCGGGCCGTCGACAAGGTGAAAGCGGACGCATAGCATGGCTCGATCGCCGCCGCCAAGCTGCCCGCCCGACCTGCAAGCTGGGGCTTCCACAGACTGTCGGCGCCAGCTATTGGCGGCAGTCCCGGAAAGGTCGAGCCCGCATTCTGTTATGACCAGCACCATTCTTCCGCCGATCAGGACATCGAAGCTACCATGTGCGGCATAGCGGGCTTCCTGCAGGAGGGCCCGCCTGAGCGGGACGCCCGGTCGACGCTGCGACGGATGACGGATGCACTGGCACATCGGGGGCCTGACGATGGCGATCTTTGGCTCGACGAGAATGTCGGCGTTGCCCTTGGGCATCGACGCCTGTCGATCATCGATCTTTCGGTGGCGGGCCGACAGCCGATGCAATCTGCGTCCGGTCGTTACGTCACGGTCTACAATGGTGAAATCTACAATTATCGCGATCTGAGGGCTGAACTCGAATCCTGTGGCGCAGCGCCCAAGTGGCGGGGCCATTCCGACACCGAAGTCATGCTGGCAGCGATAGAGCATTGGGGTGTAGTCGGTGCGCTCGAACGCCTCAATGGCATGTTCGCCATCGCGATCTGGGACAGGTTGCGGCGGGTCTTGATCTTGGCGCGCGACCGCCTCGGCGAGAAGCCGCTCTACTACGGCCGGATGGAGCGCAGCTTCCTGTTCGGGTCGGAATTGAAGGCGCTGACAGCCCACCCTGCTTTTCGGGGCGACATTGACCGCGGAGCACTCACGCTGCTCCTGCGCTACAGCTATATTCCGGCCCCGTTCAGCATCTGGCGCGGTATTGCGAAGCTTCCGCCAGCCCACTTCATCGAGATCGGCGACGGCGGGCGAAGCGTCGGCGAACCGACTGCATATTGGGGCGCGCGGGCGATTGTGGAAGCCGGCGCCGCTGCGCCGCTCGCGGACGGTCCCGAGCTGGTGGACAGGCTCGAATCGTTGCTCAAGGACGCGGTTCTGCGGCGCATGGAGGCCGACGTGCCGCTCGGTGCATTCCTTTCCGGCGGGATCGACTCATCGACTATCGTGGCGCTAATGCAGGCGCAATCGTCGCGTCCGGTCCGCACCTTCACGATCGGCTTCCATGAGGAAGGCTACAACGAAGCCGCCCATGCAAAGGTGGTGGCTGGACATCTGGGCACCGAACATACCGAGCTTCAAGTCACGTCAGACGATGCGCTTGCCGTAATACCCCGCCTTTCGCAGATCTGGGACGAGCCTTTCGCCGATCCGTCTCAGATACCCACTTATCTGGTTTCAGCGCTCACCCGACAGCATGTGACCGTCAGCTTGTCGGGCGATGCGGGGGATGAGCTGTTTGCAGGCTACTATCGCTATTTCATGGGCATGCGTATCTGGAATCGCATGTCCAAGGTCCCCCTCGGCGTCCGGCAAATGCTGGCCGGAGCGCTTGCCGCGCCAGCAACCGGCAAGCTGGCCGGCGCGGTCGCGGGCCTGGTGCCGCGTTACCGCACTCTCAATCTCGCGGACCGCTTGCCCAAGGTTGGCGAGGTCCTTGCCGAACGCTCGCCGGAATCCTTCTACAAGCGACTGACCTCCCTCTTCAAGGATCCGGAACAGCTCGTCCTAGGAGCGACGGAGCCGCCGGCCACTTTCGGCGCTGATCCACTGCTCGCCGATTTTTGCCAATCCATGATGTACAAGGACATGTTGACCTATTTGCCGGACGATATTCTGGTGAAGGTCGATCGCGCCAGCATGGCCGTCGGCCTCGAGAGTCGCGCGCCGTTCCTCGATCATCGTGTCGTTGAATTGTCCGCGCAAATCCCGCTCTCGGCAAAAGTGCGTGGAGGAATAGGCAAGCACATTCTTCGCGAAGTGCTCTATCGATACGTTCCAAAGCCTTTGGTCGACCGCCCGAAAATGGGTTTTGGCGTACCCATCGACGAATGGCTGCGTGGTCCGTTGCGAGAGTGGGGCGAGGAGCTGCTTGACGAGCAGCGCCTGCGCACGGAGGGCTTTTTTGATCCCGTGCCGATACGGCGTCTCTGGGAGGAGCATGTCTCCGGACGCCGGCGCTGGCACTACTATCTGTGGATCGTCCTCATGTTCCAATCCTGGCTACAGGACAATCGTGCGAGGGCGGACGCCCTGCCCCTAGGTGGCCAGAAGCCTGAACCGCATGCTTATGCGCTATGACAGAAATAGCCGGCGCGCCCAACGTCCGATTATGATCGGCGCACAATGAACTGGCGACTGAAAATCCTGGCCAAGATCGTGCTGTCGAGATTGCCGATCGGATATCGGACTTTCTACAAGTTCGGCCTGTTTCGACATGGCGACATGAATCGAGCTGAATACGCTTACCAGGTTGTCATGGGTCACGCCCGCCAATTGGGCGCGGACCGCTTTCGGGATGCGGTCTGCCTGGAGCTCGGGCCTGGTGACTCGCTAGCTTCCGCACTCATCGCAAACGCTCTTGGCGCCCGAAAGACCTATCTGGTCGATGCCGGCGCGTTCGCAGAGCATGACATTGTGGCCTATCGTGAGATCGCGGAGCAGCTGCGCGCCTTTGGCCTTGCAGTGGCAGATCTTTCGGAGATCGCGACGATCGAAGAAATGCTTCAGCGGATCGGAGCCGACTATCTGACCGACGGACTCGCATCGCTGCGCACCATTCCGAGCGGATCGGTCGACCTGGTCTGGTCTCAGGCTGTACTCGAACATGTGCGTCTGGCGGAGGTCGAGCCGTCATTCCAGGAGTTGCGGCGGATCTGCGCGCGCGATGCTCGCCTTTCCCATCGAATCGATTTCATGGACCATCTGGGCGGATCACTGAACAACCTGCGCTTTACCCAGCGCGTCTGGGAGTCGGACTTCATGGCAAGCTCCGGTTTCTATACGAACCGGATCCGCAGTGCGGAAATGCAGCGGGCGATGATCGACGCTGGTTTCGATCTTCTCGAAGTGTCGGCAGGCAAATGGGATCGCTTGCCGATCGCACGCAGCGCGATGGCGATGCCGTACAGCGACCTTCCCGAAGACGACTTGCTGACCAAATACATTGACGTGCTCGTTGTGCCCGCGCGAAGCGAGGTATCGGCATGACGCAGGAGGCCGGGGCGTTCTGCTCCTCGGCGGAACCGACCGGATCAATCGCAATCATTACGAACAATGCCTACTCATTGGCGAATTTCCGAGGACCGCTGATCTCTGACATGGTGAAACAGGGCCTGCGGGTTTATGCGCTCGCTCCCGATTTTGATGACAAGACCCGGACACGCGCGCGCGAACTTGGCGCGGAGCCAGTGGACTACACTCTCGAGCGCGCGTCGATACGGCCCTTTCGCGACATCCGTGATGCGGTCCGTCTCGCGTTCCTGCTGCGCCGGCTGAAGCCGGACATAGTTCTGTCCTATTTCATCAAGCCTGTCATTTACGGCAGCCTCGCCGCCTGGGCGGCACGAGTGAAGCGAAGATACGCGCTGGTCGCAGGCCTCGGCTACGTGTTTGCGCCCCATCAGGGACGCCTCAAGCGGAAGATGTTGCAGGTGTTCGTTTCGCGCTTCTACGCGCTGGCATTTCGGACCTGTCACCGAATCTTCTTCCAGAATGCGGAGGATGTCGCGCATTTTGTCGATGTAGGGTTGCTGCCGATGGACAAGGCCGTGCGTCTCAATGGCACCGGCGTCGATCTGAAGCGGTTTGCGTGCGCTCCCGCCGTACCTCAGCCTGTGCGATTTCTTCTTATGGCCCGTCTACTGCGCGAAAAGGGCATCGAAGAATTCGTCGAGGCCGGGCGCCTCGTTCGTCAATCCCATCCGGAGGCTGAATTCGTCCTGCTAGGAGGGTTCGATCCCAATCCTGGTGGTCTTTCGGAAGCCGAGGTGCGCGGGTGGGCGGCAGAAGGCGCGGTGCGCTGGCTCGGTCATGTCGATGACGTGATGCCAGAGATCCGTGCGAGCAGCGTTTATGTCCTGCCTTCCTATTACCGCGAAGGTGTTCCGCGCAGCACGCAGGAAGCGATGGCCATGGGGCGACCTGTGATCACCACAGACTGGATCGGGTGCCGGGACACCGTGCAGGACGGCATCAACGGCTTTTTGGTTCCCATCCGGGATATTCCCGCGCTCGCGGCCGCGATGACGCGTTTCGTCGACGACCCCTCGCTGATTGAACGCATGGGACTGGAAAGCCGCAAGCTGGCAGAAGCTCGTTTCGACGCTGCGGAAATCAATGCCGAAATGCTGCGCGTGATGGGAATCGCCAGAATGCTGCCTTCCGCAGAGAGGGAGGGGAATGACTTCCTTGGGCTCTGAGCCGTGGATTAAAGGTCTCGCCTGAAATGGTGGTCCTACACATCATCACCGACCTCACCAAGGGCGGCGCCGAACTGAAAATGGCGCGACTGATCGCGGCGCACCGCGACCGATCCGACTATGTGCACAAGGTCATCTCGCTGCGGACGGTTGGACCGGTTGGCGTACATCTCTTGTCGCTGGGGGTCGATGTCGAAGCGCTCGGAATGCAGCGTTGGCTCCGCGTGCCGGTTGCGATCGTCCAGTTGCGCAACCGGATCCGAGTCATCGATCCCGACGTGGTGCAGACGTGGATGTATCATGCCGACTTCTTCGGCGGCCTCGCGGCGCGCTGGGCCGGGAAGCGCGCAATCATATGGGGCGTGCGCCTCGCGGATCTCGGGCCCAGCCTCGGCATCTCGCGCCTGACGACCGGGATACGCCATCTGTGTGCTCGAATTTCAGGTATCGTTCCGGCACGAATCGCCTATGTGGCCGAAGCCGCGCGCCAGATTCACGAGCGCCTTGGCTACGATCCCGAGAAGTCGGTTGTCATCCACAATGGCTATGCCGTTCACGAAAACGAGAAGATCCAGGCCTGGCGCCGTCAGCGCCGCGCCGAACTGGGAATCTTGCCCGAAACCATCCTTATCGGCACCGCCGGGCGCTTTTCTCCACAGAAAAACTTTCATGGCTTCGTCGATGCAGCGGGAGCTCTCGCACGGCGTCATCCGAACCTCCACTTCCTGCTCGCCGGCAGGGGGCTTGTCCGCGAGAACGAGGAGCTGGCGGCCTGGATTGCGCGAGCGGGTGTCGGCGACCGGCTCACTCTTCTCGGCGAGCGGGACGACCTGATCGAATGGCAGGCCGCCATGGACATCTTCGCGCTCTTCTCGAACGGGGAGGGCATGCCGAACGTCGTGGCCGAGGCGATGAGCGTGGGCATTCCATGCGTCGTCACCGATGTCGGCGATGCAGCCCTTCTGGTAGGGAATACTGGTGTGGTGATCCAGCCGCGCGACGGCGATGCACTTGTTGCCGCCCTCGAGCGGCTGGCGTTTGCGGGCGCGGAGCGTCGCCGGCTCGCCGCCGAAGCCAGAGCGCGCGTGCTCGCCGAATTCTCGATGAACGCAGCTGTAGCGCGCTACGAGAGTCTCTATAAGGACGTTGTTCGTGTGAACTGACCGGCATCGGCTCCCTTCAGCCCCGGCGGAACCGGAAACCGGGTGCCGCGATGCGGTCCGGTTCAGCCCCGGATGTTCCGGGCGCAATCATTATCTCCGCCGGCGCGACGGGGTTCGCATGCGAGAAAATGGCCGGCGCCCGTCCGGGCCGCAGGATGCCCGCGATCCGGATGCGTCGCCAGATATTCCGGGTGCGGCCAGTTTCCTCACGGTCGGCAGGAGTCAGCGTACGCAGCGCGACCCGGTGGGAATTGTTCGGATCGGTCGTGCCTGGCGCGATCGTGATCCGCAGATCGATGTCCTCGATGATCGACGGCGATCCCGCAGGATCATGCTGATGCTCGAGCGTGACGCAGGATCCGCCGGACGCAAGCGTGCCACTGAATTCGGCGTGAAGGCGGATGCGCGAGGTGGTTGGGCCATAGCATTTGATGAGTATCGCAGTTTCCGCCGCAGGTCCGTAGCCCGCGCCCTGATGATGCACCCGAATGTCGAGGCTGTGGTTACGGACACCATAGGGGAAGTAGGATCGTCCGCTGTTATGGGTGCTAAAGCCGCCGCTCACATCATCGCCCTGATTGAGGCACGCAAGTCCGTAGAACACGCGCGTCGCGCGGCAATTGGGCATGATGCGGACACCGCGCACGCGTGGGCCACCCGGCCGGCCTTGCAGCTGAATGAAACTGACGAGACGCTCCCCGGCTACATTGTCGAGCGTGATGTCGACGGAGTCACGCTGCCCCGCATCAACGACGATGAACTTGGCTCCGGTGTCGGAGGTGTCGCGAAAGCCGGTGTCGACCGCGCTCAGGTTTTCGATCCGGAGATTCCGATAGTGAGCAAGATAGAAGAGGTTGTAGGTGACTTCACCACGGGTCTGGATGACGAGGGTGGCGCCATTGCCGGCCAAAGTCGCATCCTGCATCCAGAACAGTTGGAACACATGGTCGGTGGTCGCCTGGATTCCGAGATTGTAGCGACGATTGGGTTCCAGGTGGAGGGTGCCACCATGTTCAACCCAGGCCTGGAAGGCATTCGCTAGAACTTGACGATCGCTCAGGCCGCGGCGCCGGAAGTCGGCCACATAGAGAGCGCCAGCCTGGCGATCCGCCTGCGCGATTGTGGTGGCCGCGCCGCGGCAACTTGAGGCCAGCAAGAGAGCCGGCGCGGCCAGCACCGTCGCCAGAAAGCTGCGGCGAGCGATCGCCGCAATATCGTGCGGCAGGGTTTTTCGATACATGTCCATCCGAAACGGTGTCCTGTCCTTCATACCGGTTATGGTCAGCGAGTCCGAATCAAAGCCAGAACTTCGACATGCCCGTGTCACGACTCCGATCAGTCACGCGCCCCTGTTCAGAATCGTCTCCTGAATGAGCAGTGTCCGGACAGGCCTCTCCTCGACAAGCCGATACCGTCCTTCGACCGGATACCGCAGGTTGCAGGGGGAGCGGCTGTCCGGCTAGAAGGCCCGTATGACATCGGTCACCACACCAATCGCGTCCCAGGCAGAAAGTGGCCCGGTGCCAGGGCCCATGAGTCTCGACATCGCGCAATGGTCACAGCAGCTCCATATCTCGAATTTCGCCAATGCCTACGCAGAATTTCGGGACGTGGCCAGTCTCGGAAACGTGTCCCGTATTCTGGTGATCGGCCCCGGCCAGGGTCTCGATTGCGCCGTCTTCAGATGGCGTGGATATCAAGTGACCACGCTTGACATCGACGACCGGCTGAATCCCGATTTCATCGGAAGCGCTCACGATTTGTCCATGTTCGAAGACAAGTCGTTCGATGTCGTGATCGCGTCACACGTTCTGGAACATCTACCGCCCGCCTATCTCGATCGCGCAATCGCCGAGCTGGCCAGAGTCGCGCATCATGCCCTGGTCTATTTGCCCGTGGGCGGCAGGATCATGAGATTCAGGGTCATGCCTGGCTTGCTTGGATGGGACTGGACCATCGCCATGCACCTGTGCAACCCATTTTACCGGCCCGATCCCGGCAAGCCGCGCTTCTGCGAGGGGGAGCACTATTGGGAGATCGGCCGCCCAGGCTATTCCCGGCGCAAGGTCGCGGCCCGCTTCGAACCTCATTTCCGGATCAGATCGATGTACTGGAACCCGGACTGGATCATGAGTTTCAATTTCGTGCTGTCGGCCCGCTAGAGCGCGATCATCTTAAGCTGCGTCGTCATTGCGAGCGCAGCGAAGCAATCCAGTGCGGCCTTCGAGTCAGGCTGGTTTGCTTCGTCGCTTCGCTCCTCGCAATGACGAGATGTTTCAGGCTAAGCTGATCATGCTCTAGCGGACAGCTGGCTGGGCCGTCTCCGTTCGAGACGAGGATGCCGCGATCGCCTGGCCGAGCAGATCGAGAAGCTCGTGAAGGCGGGTGCGGATACGGTGGCTGGCCAGAACGCGCCGATAGCCGTTGCGCGCGATGCGCTCGCGTTCCTCTCCATTGTCGAGATAGTAACGGACCTTGTCGATCAGCTCATCCGTCGACGAATAACCCACCACCTCTTCGCCGACGCGATAATAGTCCGCTAAATACTCGTCGCCATCGCAAATCTGCATTACACCATTTGCGGGCAGGTCGAACAAGCGATAGTTCCCGATGGTGTACTTTCCCCGGTTATGCACGTTGATGCCAATCTTGGCCCGTTGATAGAGCGTAACATATTCCTCGAACGGGATGGGGCGAACCCAGCCGGGGAAGCCGTATTTCAGGTTGAAGTAGGCATTCGCCTTGAAGTTGCTGAGGCCGCGGAGCATCGCGCGACGGCCGAAAGCCTTCTTGATTCCCGCCAGCACGGGCATCTTGTTCAGGAACATTCCGCCCACGAAGATAATATCGATGTCGCGATCCCGATCAAAGAGTTCCGTCTCGCTTCTTTCGGGGTGGAACATCTCATCGAACGCTGCCAGCGGCCAGAAATCCGCGCGCTTTGCACCGACATACGCAAGCTTCTCGGCCATGTTGAGTTCGGGGCTGTAGGCCGGGCTATGATAGACGACATGATCATAGCCGTGGCAGTAAGCAAAGTCCCGATCGTAGGCGGAGATCGGACCATCCGTCGTGCGCATCACCTTGTAGACGCCAAGCCTCCTCAGGAATTCAGGATGATAGGGCAGCGCGTTGTCGACGACGAGACAATCGGCACCTGTTTCCGCGATCAGTTTTTCGACATGATCGTACAGTGCCATGAGGCTTGCATCCCTGGCAAAGTAGAGATTGTCCAGGAGCTGGGCCCGCATCGCCCGGCCACAGTCGAAGTATCGGCCGTGATTGAACGGGATGATCTCATCGTCGCCGCGACGACAGGCGAGTTCGCGGAGCCAATATTGTTCCTCGAAACCCTTCTTGTTGAACGAGTAGATAACGCGCAAGATCAGCCACTCCAGTCGGCGGTGAGACATCGCTCCGCTCGCTCAGGGCGTCGCGATGTTGCCTCTCATGCCTAGACTAGAACATTCCAGTCAACAGATCGGCATAGGTTCGCCGAATTCCTTCGCGAAGAGGGATGCGCGCGGTCCATCCCAGGGTTTCCAGCTTCGACACGTCGAGCAATTTGCGCGGGGTCCCGTCGGGCTTTCCGAGATCATGTTCTATCCGAGGCTCCACGCCGACGACCTCGCAAACCAGGTGCGCAAGGTCGGCAATGGAGATGTCCGCTCCCGTCCCGACATTCACATGACCCGCTTCCGAATAGTTCTTCATCAGAAACACGCACGCGTCGGCGCAGTCGTCCGCGTGCAAGAACTCGCGGCGTGGCTTGCCGGTACCCCAAAGCACGAAGCTTTCCGCCCTTCCGGTCTTGAGCATGTGGGCCTTGCGGATCATCGCCGGCAAGACGTGGCTGGTATGCGTATCGTAGTTGTCGCCCGGGCCGTAGAGATTGGTCGGCATCACCGAAATGAAGTCGGCGCCATATTGGCTGCGATAGGCCTGGGCGAGCTTGATGCCGGCGATCTTGGCGACTGCATAAGCTTCGTTCGTGGGTTCCAGCGCGCCGGTCAGCAGCGCGTCCTCGGTTATCGGTTGGCGCGCGAGCTTTGGGTAGATGCAGCTCGATCCAAGAAAAAGCAGCTTTTCCGATCCGACCACATGGGCGGCATGGACGAGGTTGGTCGCGATGAGAAGATTGTCGTAAAGGAACTCGGCTGGATAGGTCTGGTTGGAGAGGATGCCGCCGACCTTTGCGGCCGCGACGAAAATCAGATCGGGCTTCTCCCGGCGTATCCATCTGGTTACCTTGGCGCCGTCGCGCAGATCCAGTCCGGCCCGGTCGATGGTGATCACTTCGCAATTCTCGCTGGCGAGCCGGCGGAGGATGGCGCTGCCGACCATGCCGCGATGACCCGCGACAAACACGCGTTTGCCAGCGACATCGGTCATTTCAGTCGCCTTGGGACATAGGGGCGGATTCCATCACCCGCAAATCCGCGCGCACCATCTCCCGCACCAGTTCGCGGACGCTGGTCTCGTGACGCCAGCCGAGCTTCTGAAAGGCCTTGCCTGGATCCCCCAGCAACAGCTCGACTTCAGTCGGCCGGAAATAGCGCGGATCGATTTCAACCAGGCAACGACCTGTCTTGGCATCAAACCCTCTTTCGTCAACGCCGGCGCCCTGCCATTCGATCTCGATCCCGGCGTTTTCGAATGCCCATTCGGCGAACTGGCGAACCGAGGTCGTGACGCCGGTGGCAAGGACATAATCGTCCGGCTGGTCCTGCTGGAGCATCATCCACATGCCGCGGGCATATTCCCGAGCATGGCCCCAGTCGCGCTTCGCGTCCAGATTGCCCAGGAAGAGCTTGTCCTGCCGGCCGAGAGCGATGGCTGCAGCGGCGCGGGTAATCTTGCGGGTCACGAAAGTCTCGCCACGTATCGGGCTTTCGTGGTTGAACAAGATACCGTTCGAAGCGTGCATGCCGTATGCCTCGCGATAGTTGACCACCATCCAGTAGGCATAAAGCTTGGCGGCCGCATAAGGCGAACGCGGATAGAAGGGAGTGGTCTCGCGCTGCGGCACCTCCTGGACGAGCCCGTAGAGTTCCGACGTTGATGCCTGATAGAAACGGCACTTGTCGTCAAGGCGCAGGATACGGATCGCCTCAAGCAGGCGCAGCGTCCCGAGCGCGTCTGCATTTGCGGTATATTCAGGTGTTTCGAAACTCACCTTCACATGGGACTGCGCTGCAAGATTGTAGATCTCGTCCGGCTGCACCTCCTGGATGATGCGGATGAGGTTGGTCGAATCCGTCATGTCACCATAGTGTAGGTGAAAGCGGGCGCCCTCGACATGCGGGTCTTCGTATAGATGCTCGATTCGACCGGTGTTGAACGAGGAAGAGCGCCGCTTTACGCCATGGACGACATAGCCCTTGCGGAGCAGGAACTCGGAAAGATATGCGCCATCCTGACCGGTTACGCCAGTGATCAGGGCAGTGGGGGCTTTGTCCAAGAGGTCTTCCTTCGCAGTCCGGCGAGAGCCGATAGCGCGCATTTGTCGCGAAGCCCAGCGACTTGAGGAGATTCCCGAGCATGTCGTGTCCGATCGTCCGGGCAAGGAAAGCGGGCGTTGCGCGATTGTCTCTTGCGCGAACGACCAGTACGACGATTCGGCAGCGATCGGCGCCTCTCAGCAGATTGGTATCGGGGAGGATTTCGAACCAAAGGTGGAAATGATGGGTGGCTCGCAACTATGAAAATCGGCGTTGTGGGGGCGAGCGGGTTCGTTGGCCGCGCCGTGTGCGAGCGGCTCGCGGCCGAAAGCAGGAGCGTCGTCCCGATCGTGCGGAGCGCCGCTGGCCTTTTCAATGAACGTGTCTCGGGGGATATTCACGGCGCCACTAACTGGACAGGCCTCCTCGACGGGATCGATGTGCTCGTCCATGCCGCTGCTCGTGTACATGTGATGCGAGAGCGACCTGATCATGCGCTCGAGGCCTTTCGCACGATCAACTGCGACGGAACCGTCAACCTGGCACGCCGGGCGGCAGAACAAGGCGTTCGGCGGTTCGTCTTCATCAGCACGATCAAGGTCAATGGCGAGGCAACGTCGCCCGGGCGACCGTTCCAAGCGGACGATCCGCCGCAGCCTATTGCCCCCTATGCGGTGAGCAAGTTCGAGGCCGAATGTGCGCTCCGGGATGTTGCGGCAGCGTCATTGATGGAGGTCGTGACCATCAGGCCGCCGCTTGTCTACGGGCGCGCCGCGCGCGGCAACTTTCAGTCGATGGTCCGCTGGGTGCGGCGGGGGGTGCCGCTCCCTCTGGGGCGAATTGACAACAATGCGCGCAGCATGGTGTCCATCGACAATCTCGTGGACCTCATAATCACATGCATCGACCATCCCAAAGCAGCGGGAGAGACATTCCTGGTGAGCGACGGGGAAGACGTGTCGACAGCGAGCCTCCTGCGCCGTCTCGGTCGCGTGACGGGCAAGGCACCACGCTTGTTACCGGTCCCCGGCATTCTTCTGCGCGCAGCGGCAGGGTTGATCGGGCGCTCGGTTGAGGCCGACCGGTTGCTGGGGAATCTCCAGATCGATATCGAGAAGACGCGAACCCGTCTCGGGTGGCAACCACCAGTCTCGCTGGATGAGGGCCTGCGGCGAGCTGTGATTTCTGCCTGATCGCAACTGTGTTGTCGACGGGATCGGGGCACTCCACGTGAAAGAAAAGCAGCCACTTATGAAGCGATTAATTGACCTCGGCGTGGTCATCCCCCTCGCGGTCGTTGCGGTGCCTCTTTGCGTTCTGCTGTGCATCCTGATTCGTGCCGAAAGCCCGGGCAGCCCGCTCTTCGTGCAGTGGCGAGTGGGCCGGCATCGTCGTCCGTTCCGAATCCTGAAATTGCGCACCATGGCGGCGGATACAGCTCACGTCCCGTCGCACGAAGTCGAAAGCCTCAAAATCACGCGCCTCGGGGCGATTCTGAGGCAACTGAAGCTGGACGAGTTGCCGCAGCTGTGGAACGTGCTGGCCGGGACAATGAGTCTCGTGGGCCCACGCCCCTGTCTCCCTACGCAGAACGAGCTTGTCGAAGCGCGGGAGAGGCGGGGTCTGTTCGAGTTTCTCCCGGGGGTGACTGGGCCGGCGCAGCTGCTGAACGTGGACATGTCGGAGCCTGTGCGCCTGGCCGAAGTGGAAATAGAGTACTTCGCGCGCGCCACTCCGATCACCGATCTGGGGATCGTATTTCGTACTTTTCTGGGTCGTGGCAGGGGGGACGCCGCGCTGCGGGGGCGCTAGCGAGTTCGCAGCGTGGGCCGACGGAATTTCGCTGGGGTAGGTTTCTTTCCAGTCCCAATTCATCATATTAGTGGCCCGAGGGGAAGGTTTCCCAGGATTCTCCTTCGAATCTATCGAGTTAAATAATAGGCCGGAAGGCACGGCGATAATGTTTGAGCGTATGATCGAGCCCGTTCTTGGCCTTCCCCGCTTGGTGAAGAAAGCGATTGCGCTCGCGCTTGACGCAGGGCTCTGTGTCCTGACCGTCTGGCTCGCATTCTGGTTGCGGCTTGGCGAATGGATTTCATTGTCGGGTTACGGATGGCCTGCCGCGCTCGGTTCGGTGATCATCGCCCTCCCGATATTCGTCGCGTTCGGTCTCTATCGTGCGGTGTTTCGCTATGCGAGCTGGGACGCCCTGACCTCGATCATCCAGGCGGTCTTTGTCTATGGCGTCATTTATGCCGCGGTTTTCACGGCCTTTGCCGTGCCGGGTGTCCCCAGAACAGTGGGCGTCATACAACCGATCCTTCTTCTGCTGGCATTGGCAGGCGCGCGGGCCGCGGTCCGCTATTGGCTCGGCGGACGCTATCGGCGGCATTTCCGCCAGAGTGTCTCGAAGAACGTATTGATTTACGGCGCGGGAACCGCGGGCCGGCAGCTCGCGGACGCGATCTCGGATTCTTTGGATACGCGTCTGGTCGGCTTCATTGACGACAATCAAGACCTGCGAGGGAGCGTGATCCGCAAGGTCGGCGTCTATGGCCCGGGCCAAATTGAGGAAGTGGTCGATCGATTCGACGTCGAAGAAATCTTCCTTGCCATTCCTTCGGCGCGACAGACCCGGCGAAACGAGATCCTGGACGCGATCCGACCGACGGGAGTTGGTGTCCGCACGCTTCCCGGCCTGCTCGATATCGCCCAAGGCAAGGTTGCTGTCAGCCAGTTGCGGCCATTGGACATCGAGGATTTGCTCGGGCGCGATCCGGTGGCGCCGGATACGCGATTGGTGGAAAGGAACACGGCCGGGAAGGTCGTGCTAGTGACCGGCGCAGGGGGCTCTATCGGGAGCGAACTTTGTCGTCAGATTCTTTCGGCCCGACCCAGAATGCTGCTGGTCGCCGACATGAGCGAGTACGCGCTTTACGCCATCCATAAGGAACTGCTCGGCAAGCGAGAGGGGACTCCCGGATGCAAGACTGAAATCGTTCCGCTTCTCGCCTCGGTCTGCGACGAGGAGCGGATGCGGCGAATCTTCTCGGCATGGCGGCCGGAAACCATCTATCACGCCGCCGCTTACAAACATGTGCCGCTGGTCGAACACAATCTCGTCGAAGGTGTGCGCAACAACGTTGTCGGCACAAGGACGTGTGCGCTCCTCGCCCAGGAGTTCCAGGCCGAGAGCTTCGTCCTGATCAGCACAGACAAGGCGGTTCGACCCACCAATGTCATGGGCGCCAGCAAAAGGCTGGCGGAGATGCAGCTTCAAGCGCTTGCCGAGCGTCGGCCTCAAACCTGCTTTTCGATGGTGCGGTTCGGCAACGTCCTTGGGTCCAGCGGCTCTGTGGTTCCGGCCTTTCGGCAGCAGATCAGCCTGGGTGGGCCGGTAACGGTAACGCATCCGGAGATCACCCGCTACTTCATGACCATTCCAGAGGCCGCGCAACTGGTGTTACAAGCCGGTGCCATGGCGCGTGGCGGCGATGTCTTTGTTTTGGATATGGGCCAACCTGTTAAGATCGTCGATCTGGCGAAACGAATGATCGAGCTTTCCGGCCTCAAGCCCTTCTTCGAAGGCAGTCGCGAGGGGGACGTCGAGATCATATTTTCCGGATTGCGACCTGGCGAGAAGCTCTACGAGGAATTGCTGATTGGCGGCAATCCAGCGGCGACGAGCCATCCGAGGATAATGGTGGCTGATGAGAGCTTTCTGCCTCATGCGGAGCTGACGCAAAAGCTCGCAGGGCTGTTCGCGGCGCTAGGCCGACAGGATGTCGAAAGTGTAAGGCGAATGCTGATGGCGCTGGTTCCGGAATTTTCTCCCAGCTCGCACCTCATGGATCTGGTCCACACAGAAGAGGCGAAATCCGGGCTCCGCATGAATTTGGGACAGGCGATCCCGTGACCGGTGCCGGGCGCGCTCAGCCCGCTGTGTAACTCCGATACCATTCCACGAAACGTGGGATGCCTTCCTCAATGCTCGTGGTAGGCGAGAAGTCGAGATCCCTGCTGAGCGCCTCGATGTCGGCGAACGTTTCTGGAACGTCGCCGGGTTGCATGGGCAGCATCTCAAGTATCGCCTTGCGACCGCAGGTCTCCTCCAGCAGCGCGATCATGTGCATGAGGTCTTCGGGGCGATTGTTACCGATATTATAGATGCGATGAGGCGAAACGCTTCCGCCCGGCTTGAGGCTGCCGTCGTCCCTTGAAGGCGTGTCGAGGCAGGCCAGAATGCCCGTCACGATGTCGTCGATATATGTGAAGTCACGCCGCATATTGCCATAGTTGAACACTTGGATCGGCTCGCTCGCGAGGATCTTCCGGGTGAAGATCCACATCGCCATGTCGGGCCGTCCCCAAGGGCCATAAACCGTGAAGAAGCGAAGGCCAGTCTGCGGAAGCCGGTAAAGGTGGGCGTAGGTTTCACTGATCAGTTCGTCGGACTTCTTGGTTGCCGCATAAAGAGAAACTGGCTGATCAACACGGTCATCGACACGAAACGGCAGCGTCTTGTTGTTTCCATAGACCGAAGACGACGAGGCGTAGACGAAATTTGCGGTTTTGCGATGGCGCGCGACTTCGAGCAGATTGAGGTGCCCGACCAGATTGGATTGAATATATGCGCGCGGATTATCGATCGAATAACGCACCCCTGCCTGTGCGCCCAAGTGAATGATATGATCGAAATCATGCGGCGCGAGTGCGGCCTCCAAGGCGACGTGGTCCGAAAAATCCACGCGTTCAAAGAGAAAGTTACCGGAATTCAGCCGGTTCAGCTCAGCGATGCGCCGCTGTTTGAGATTGGGATCGTAATAATCGTTGATCGAATCGATACCAAGGACGCTGTCACCGCGTGCCATCAGGCTTCGACTGACATGGAAGCCGATGAAGCCCGCTGCACCGGTCACAAGAATGGTCATGGGCCCTCCTTAGAGACACGCACGCAGTGTAAGGCGGTACCGGACACCCGAGCATATGCCATAGATCGAGGCGATGGTGACCGAGATGATTGAAGGTGAAAAAAATAGCGGCCCTAAGGCCGCTATTTTCGTTGACTCTCGCGTATCGCCTACGGGCTGGTCGGCGCGTCGTCACCATCGTCCACAATAACGATGATGCCCGCGACAACCGCAAGCACCGCGAGCAGCGGAATGAACCAGCCGCCGGCCGCCGCATTCGCCGAATCCATGTCCGCGCCAGCAGGAGCTGGCTGCGCAGCCGCGACCGAGAGCGAGGAGGCAGAGGTCTGCGCCAGGACTGGCGTGCTGGCCATCGAGACCGCAAGCATCGCCGCCAAAGATGCCTTCTTGAAACTCATTTCGAACTCCCTGTTGAGCTGGCAGAGGGTGAACTGCCACACTGCCCCTAATATGACAACCCTGAATCTGCTTAGGTCTCCCTTTGCCCACCCGGTGTTGCCCGACTGCACGAGCCAGCCGCGCGAATCGCCCGCAATGGCCGGCAATAACGCTGATGCGATCCCTCGACGAAAGTGGTTAAGACAGCGCTAATTTAGAAAGTCGGAGCTTGATGCCCGATATTACGAGGACAGCTTGACTGAATCCATCCTGACGAAAGTCGCGGTCGTATCGTTGCTTTGCCTGTCGGGCTGGACGGGTGCGGCACAAGGGGCGCCGACGGCCGAACGCCCATTCGCGGCTCTTCAGTCGCTCGATGGGCAGGTGGCGACGATTGGACATCGACTTGCAGTTGCGAATCTCGACTTCTGTCGAGAGCAGGTGTGGCGTCCGGGTTTCGTTCTACATGATCTTGGCCAATATGGTCCGGACGATCGGGCAGCGGCGGCGCGGCATTTCGGTCTCGACGCCGGTCCGGCCGTTCTCGCGCTCGCCACGGGCGGTCCGGCAGAGCGCGCCGGCCTCAGAATCGAAGACATCGTTCTTCGGGTCGATGGTCTCGATACCGCATCCGGCGCGTTGCCGCCGCGCGCCTCATTCGATCGCATGGAGCGGACGCTCGACATGCTCGATCAGGCTTTTGCCGACGGGGCGGCAACACTCGAGATCCGCCGAAGCGGCTCAGCCGTAACGATCACGATCCAGGGGGAACGCGGCTGCGCCACCCATTTCCAGGTGGTTCCTTCGGAGCGGCTGAACGCCCTCGCCGACGGACGCTATGTTCAGCTCACCACGGCCATCGGCGCCTATGCGACCAATGACCAGGAGCTGGCCGCCGTTATCGCGCACGAGTTCGCGCACAACATCCTCCATCATCGTGCCCGGCTTGATGCGACGGGTGTCGCCCGTGGCTTCTTCGGCAATTTCGGCCGCAATGCCCGGCTTATTCGCGAAACGGAGATCGAGGCCGATCGCCTCAGCATCTACCTGCTCGACCGCGCCGGCTATGACGTCGATGCCGCGGTGCGTTTCTGGGAACGCTTCGGCCGCCGCGGGCTCAATTTCCTCGGTAGCCCGACCCATGGGAGCTGGCGGACGCGGATAGCCGCACTCCGGGAAGAGGCGGAAAGAGTCCGGCAAGCCCGAGCGCGGGGCGGGCTGGCGGTTCCAAGCTTTCTCCCTGTGGCCATACCGTCACAGGATGGTCCGCCATTCTGATCTTGGCCGACGCACGCCGACTTACGTCGAAAGGAACCAGCGCTCGGCCCCTTCAAGCCCGATCGCGCTCAGCCGACCGGTCTCATAGGCGCCGGTGTCGATCCCGACCCGATTCGCCCGGACGTCGATTTCCTGGGTGATGCTGTGGCCGTGGACAACGAATTTGCCGAAATCGTCTCGGTGCTGGAGAAAGTCGTCGCGAATCCAGCGTAGGTCGCTCGGTCGTTGCTCGGCCAGATCGACGCCCGGGCGCACACCCGCATGAACGAAAAGATAGTCGCCCGCCTCAACCGATTCCTCGAAGCTCGAGAGGAAGGTGACATGCTCAGCGGGGACGCGCGCTTGGAGCACCGCGGCGAGCGCTTCGAAGTCGAGCTCGCGATATTCCTGTTCGCTGACCCCGTAGCTCATCACCGTTGCGCGCCCGCCGATCCGCAGCAGGAACTTCAGCGA
This sequence comes from Sphingosinicella sp. LHD-64, assembly GCF_031157375.1. GTDB lineage: Bacteria > Pseudomonadota > Alphaproteobacteria > Sphingomonadales > Sphingomonadaceae > Allosphingosinicella. The sequence continues at coordinate 1,098,935 of NZ_JAVIFV010000003.1, read as the reverse complement.
CTTGGGGTCGCCACCGATTGCACGCAGGAACACTTCCTCATGGTTGCCCATCAGGAAGCGGGTGGCGATGGGGCCGCGTTTATAGTCGATCAGCCGATCGACGACGCCGCGCGAATCGGGGCCGCGGTCGACGAGGTCACCGAGGAAGACCACCAACACGTCGCGGGGATCGCGCGCCATGTTGTCCGCCTCGATCTTGGCGAGCAATTCATCGAGCAGATCCAGCCGACCGTGAATGTCGCCGACCGCGTAGACGCGGCGGCCATCGGGCACGCGATAGGCGCGCGTTCGGCGGTTGGCGACGAAATTAAGCAGGCGTTGGACAGGCATATCTTTGGAAAGGGCTGGAATCCGAGATGGACAAGCGCCATAGGCGTCGGAACAGCGCTGATCAACGCCGGCCGCCGTTGATGGTTGCGCGATCTGGGTCTCAACGGCCCTTGATCAGCTCCGGATCGGCAATTATCGAGCTCAGGATCGTCGTATCAAAAGAGCGGGAACGGAGCGTTGAGCGAAGAATGGTTTTGGGCGATCGTCCTGTGCGCATGGCTTGTTCTGGTTTTTGGCGCCTTCGAGGCAGCCGGTGCGCTGCGCCGGCGTAAGCTGAAGGCGATCGCGCAACGCTCCAAACGGCGTTAGGTCGGACAGGGTGCCCTTTTTGCGGCTGAGGCGTCCAGCCGGGCATCAGCACACCCTTCTTTCCATCCTTCGACTCTGCCTGGCAGCGCTCCTGCTGCTGGGCTTTATCGTGCCCGCCCAGGCCGCGGTCGAGATCGCGTTCTATTCGCGCGAGCTGGGCGGCAACAACTTTCCCCATGCCTTCATCGTTCTGCGCGGCACCGTCGATGCGACGGGCGAGCGCGTGGAGGCGAGCTACGGCTTCACCGCCAAGACGATCACCCCCGCAATCCTGTTCGGCTCGGTCGTCGGCGAGGTGATCGTCGAAGGACCGCACCAGATCGCGCGCAGCGACCGGCAGTTCGCGCTCACCCTGAGCGACGCTCAATATCGGCGGGTGATGGCAGTGGTGCAGGAATGGCGCGACCGGCGACAGCCTTCCTACAATATGAACCGGCGCAACTGCGTGCATTTCGTTGGCGCGCTCGCCGAGGCGGTTGGGCTCCGCGTCGACTATGCCGACCGATTGATGAAGCGCCCCCGCTCCTTCCTGATCCACGTCCGGGGCCTCAATCCGCAGCTCGGGAGCGGCGGCTGAACGACTGATTCGCAACTGTTTCGATTCCGGGTTTGGCGCGCCCGCCCGATCTGCTATGCCTTCTCGCCTACAGACATAACGGATCGACCAAGGGGGGCTTGGGTATGGTCTTGCCGGCGGCAATGGACCGCAGTGTTGGGGCGAGCGCGGACGCGCGAAGCGGGGGGCGTTCGGCTCGCCTGATTCGCGCAGGTCTTGTCGCGGGTTATGCGGCAATGTTCGCAACAACTGCTTACGCCCAACAGCCCCCTCCCACTGTCACGCCTCCCACGCGTGAAGAAGTCGAGCGGCCGGTGGAGCCACGAACCGCGCCGGAGGGCGCCCGTCTCAGCGTGGAAGGCGAGATCCCCCGCGCACCCTGCGCGCTCGATCGGCCGGAATATGCGAGCATCCGGTTCACGCCGACCGGCGCGGTGTTCGAGGATCTGCGCGGGGTGCCGCCCGAGGCGCTGCGCCCCGCCTATGAACCCTATCTCGGCAGCGAGCAGCCGGTCTCGGTGGTGTGCGAAATCCGTGATCGCGCCGCGGCGCTCCTGCGCCAGGCCGGCTATGTCGCCGCGGTCGAGGTGCCCGAGCAGCGCATCGCCGACGGTACGATCCGTTTCCGCGTGCTTCAGGCCCGCCTCGTCGGCCTGCGCGTGCGCGGCGATGCCGGCCGGGCCGAACGGATCATCGCCGGCTATCTCGGCCGCCTGACCGAGCAGGAGGTGTTCAACCGCTACGAGGCGGAGCGCTATCTTCTCCTCGCCAGCGACCTGCCCGGCTACAATGTGCGCCTCGCCCTGCGCTCCGCCGGCACCGCCCGCGGCGAGGTGATCGGCGAAGTGACGGTGCTGCGTACCCGCGCCTCGGCCGATCTCACCATCCAGAATTACGGCTCGCGCCAGCTCGGCCGCTGGGGTGGGCTCGCCCGCGCCCAGCTCTTCGGCCTCACCGGCATGGGCGACCGCACCACCCTGTCCTTCTTCACCACCGCCGATTTCGACGAGCAGCAGACGCTGCAGGTCGCCCATGACTTCCGGCTGGGCGGCGAAGGGCTGACGATCGGCGGCCAGTTCACCTATGCCTGGGGCCATCCCGATCTCGGCGATCCGGCGATCGACATCCGCTCGCGCACCCTGCTCGCGACGCTCGAGGCGAGCTATCCGTTCGTGCGGCGCCAGGACCAGACCTTGCGCGGCACGCTCGGCTTCGACTTCATCAACCAGGACGTCGAGTTCAACGATCTCGATCTCAATCGCGACCGGCTGCGCGTCGCCTATGCGCGTCTCGATTACGATTGGGTCGGCTTCGATCCGGGCGATCTGCGCTATACCCTGATCGAGCCCAATTGGCGGATCGGCGCCAATGCGGAATTCCGCCAGGGTCTCAGCATCTTCGACGCGACCGAGCCGTGCGGGCAAGGCCTCGTCAACTGCCTGCTGCCCGGCGTCGTGCCGCCGAGCCGGCTCGAAGGTGACCCCACCGGCACCGTCCTGCGCGGCGGCGTCTATGCCGAGTACCGGCCGGTGCCGCGGGTGACCTTCGCGGTCGGGCTGCGCGGCCAATATAGCGGCGATCCGCTGCTCAGCTTCGAGGAATATTCCGGCGGCAACTACACGATCGGCCGCGGCTACGATCCCGGCTCGATCCTCGGCGACAGCGGCGTCGGCGTCCAGATCGAGCTGCGCATCGGCAGCATCATCCCGCGTGCCCGCGACGATCTCGCCGTCGAGCCGTTCGTGTTCTTCGATCATTCCCGCGTCTGGAACGAAGACGTGCTCGGCAACCCCGGCCGGCAGGAGCTGAGCTCGGTCGGCGGCGGCCTGCGCGCCGCCTATGGCGACAAGTTCCGCCTGGAAGCCTTCATCGCCGCCCCGCTCCAGCGCACCTTCCTGCAGGCGGAGCGCGGCGATCCGCGCTTCCTCGTCTCCTTCACCACGCGCCTGTGGCCATGGAGTTACTGATGATGGCTCCTCCTTCGCACTCCGTCTCTTCTCGCCGGCTTCGGATCGGCGAATGGCGTCGGCATCTGCTTGCTGGCTGCGCGCTCGGAACGACGCTTGCCCTCGTCCTGCAAGCGGACCGCGCTTCGGCGCAGGCCTTCCAGGGCAGTCCGTCGGAAGCGATCCCAGGCTCCGTTTCATTCGATCGATCGACCGAAGGATTGGAGACCATCACCGTCAACCGGCCGACTGCGATCATCGACTGGAGCGAGGCTCAGAATAACTTCCTGCCCGAAGGCAACAGCGCCACATTCCAGAATGGCTCGGGGATCACCGACTATGCCGTCCTGAACCGCATCTTCACCTTCAATGGCGACCCGGTCCAGTTCAATGGCACCGTCCAGAGCCGCATCGACGGGCAGCCCGGCGGCACGGTGATCTTCCAATCCCGCGGCGGGATCATCCTCGGCCCGACTGCCCTGTTCGATGTCGGCAGCCTGGTCCTGACGACGCTCAGCCTCCAGGGGATCGAAGACGGTTATGGAAACCTCGTCGATTTCACGCCTGACAATTACCAGTTCGTCGACAATGACGGCAGCGGCGACATCGTCACCCAGGCGGGATCGCAAATTCGGGCCACCGCCGATGGCAGCTATGTCGCCCTCGTCGCGCCGACCATCAGCCATGGCGGCAGCGTCTACGTCAACGGCAGCGCCGCCTATATCGGCGCGCGCCAGGTCTCCTTTGCCATCAACGAGGGTCTGTTCGACATCATTGTCGAGAGTGGCAGCTTCGCTGAGGTGCCGATCACCCACAGCGGCTCGACAGGCGGGCCGGCCAGCACCGGCGCCGCCGATCCGCATCGCATCTACATGATCACGCAGCCGTCCTCGTCGTTCGGCGCGGTGGAGATGCTGCTGTCGGGTTCGGTGGGCTTCGACGACGCGGTCAGCGCCACGGTCGAGAACGGCCAGATCATTCTGTCGGCAGGGTTCGATATCGAGAACGGCGCGCTTTCCGAAAATGCGATCCTCGCGGAATCGAACATCCGCATCACAGGCGGCGACTTCAGCTCGGACGTGGTTGCGCGCGCAACCAGTGACGTGATCGTGGAAAGCCGGGATGCGGCGCTCCTGTTCGAGGGTGACCTCACCATCGAAGCCTTTCGCGAAGCCAGGCTCAGCGCGCTCAACGATGCGGTCGATGTCGAGGGCGATCTCAGCCTCACCGCGTTCGGCCCGCTCGAATTCGGCTATGGCTCGTCATTCGGGATCGGCGTGCTGGGGCTCGACCTGACCGGCGGCAGCGCGTCCATCACTGCCGAGAACGGACAGTCGCTCACCATCGCGGGCGATGCGGCGCTCAACAGTTCGGCGGTTGGCGAATTCGACAATCCGGACGATCTCGATGCGGGCGACGGCATTGGCGGCAGCGTGACGGTCAGCGCCAACGGGGTCGGTTCGTCGATCCTTGTCGACGGCAACCTCGACATGCGCGCGACCGGCCAGGGTGCTGAGACCGACTATGTGCCCAACACCGGCGGCGTCGGCCAAGGCGGGACGGCGCGCATAGCGGCGTCCGACGGGGCGGGCGTCCGCGTGGTGGGCGGCGCGACGGTCGACGTCAGCGGCACCGGCAGCCGATCGAATGGCGATAGCGGGACGCAAACGGGCGCCGAAGGTCGCGGCGGCACCATCGACATCTTCGCCTCCGGCGGCGCAAGCAGCGTCAGCATCGAAGGCGCCAACAGTTTCACCGCGCGCGGCACGGGCGGCGCGATCGAGGACGCGGTCAGCGTCGAGGCCTCGGGTGGCTTCGGACAGGGCGGCCTTTTCTTCATGAACGCCAACAACGGGACAGTCACGCTCGGTCCGTCGACCAGCATCGACCTCTCCGCGCAGGGCGCCGCCGGCCCCTTCGCGGGGTCCGGATTCGGCGGATCGGTCTTCGTCAACGCGACGGCGAATGGGACGGCCCTTCTCGGCGCCACCGCGAACATCCTTGCCGACGGCACCGGTGGTCTCGGTATCTCCAATGGCGGCGACGGCGACGGCGGCAATGTCGGGATCACTGCCCAGGGAGCCAGTGCGCGCGCAGGTGGCTTCACGGTAACCATTTCGGCGGACGGAACCGGTGGTGCCGGCACACGGGATGGCGGCGCAGGCGACGGCGGCTTCGTCCGTCTTGCGGCGATCGCCGAGGATGGCGCCATCGAGTTCGGCAACGTCAGCGCGACCGCGATCGGGACGGGCGGAGCGGGCGGGGGCTCGGGCGGAGAAGCGGGCGCCGGCGACGGCGGCACTTTGTTCGCCGGCACCGAGCTCGGCTATGGCAGCGCCACCTCGACCGCGACGGCGACCTTCGGAAGCATCAGCTTCACTGCCGACGGTCTCGGCGGCGCGGGCACCGGCAATGGCGCGATCGGCACCGGCGGTCTTGCCCGGATCGAGGCGCAGGTCGGCCAGGTCTCGTTCGGCGGCAGCAACAACCTGCAGGCGCGCGGCGTCGGCGGCGCGGCGGGCGCCCTGGCCGGCGGCGTGGGCGAAGGCGGCACCGTCAGGATTCGCGCGGCCACGGGTGCGACGATGACGGCCGCGCTCGGCAGCAGCACGCTGGACGCCAGCGGCACTGGCGGGGCCGGAGGCACCGGCCTGGGTACGGGCGGTCTGGGGCAAGGCGGAACCGCTTCGATCGAGTCGACCGGTGGCTCGATGACGCTGGATGGGAGCTTCGAGGTGCGCGCCGACGGCATCGGCGGCGTCGCCAGCCTGGCTGACCCGCCCGTCGGCATCGGCGGCAGCGGCCTGGGCGGACAAATCTTCGTGCAGGCCTTTCCGAACGGACAGGTCCAGGTCGGCGGCATGACGCTGTCCGTGTCGGGCCAAGGCGGCAACGGCATCCTCGGCGGGAACGGGACCGGCGGCGATATCGAGATGGCCGCGCTGAGCAACGGCACATTGCGGACCGGCAACGTCGCCGCCGCCGCCGACGGGAGCGGCGGGGACAGCAGGGACACCCAGAATGGCGGCACCGGGACGGGTGGAGACGTCCGGCTCGTCGCGGACGCTGTTGGTGGCACCTTGGTGCTGGGCAATGTCACGGCCACCGCGCGGGGCGCCGGTGGCGAGGGCGGCGTGGCCGGGGGCCTGGGGGACGGTGGTGACCTCTTCGCCGGCATCGAGCTGGGCTATGGTGGCGGCGGATCGACGGTCAGCGCGACGTTCGGCAATCTTTCGCTCGACGCATCCGGAACGGGCGGGAGCGGAGGAACGGGCGCCGGCGGCGGCGGAACGGGCGGCCTTGCTTTTGCCTCTGCCCCGATCGGATCGATGACCATCGGCGGCGGCTCGGCGCTCACCGCAAACGGAACCGGCGGTTCCGGCGGGACGACGGGTGGCGACGGCACCGGCGGCCAGGCGAACTTCCGCATCGAGGGCGATGCGATCGGGACCGGAACCGCCGGAGCGATGCGGGTATCGGCGATCGGACGAGGCGGCAATGGCGTGGCCGGCGGCAACGGCCGGGGCGGTATCGCCCGGACCGGCACCGATGGCGGACAGTTGACCCTGGCCGGCAGCGTCGATCTCGATGCCAGCGGCTTCGGCGGCGCGGGCACGACCGGTGCGGGCGGGGCCGGCACCGGCGGACTGGCGGAACTCTATGCCGTCAACGATGCCCCCCTGACCTTCGGGTCGGCATCGCTTGCGGCCGACGGCACGGGCGGCAGCGGCACGACGGGCGGCATCGGAACGGGCGGGCAGGATCCCGATCCCTTCGCACCCCCCGCGGGTGGTGCCGCGGTCAGCGTGGCCGGCGGTTCGCTCACCGGCGGCGCGATCATCCAATCGGCGCGCGGCATCGGCGGCGCGGGAACGGCCGGCAACGGTGGCGCCGGCATCGCCGGCAGCGCCCGGCTCCAATCGCTGAATCGGCCGACCGGCAGCCTGATCGACATCGCATCGGCGAGCCTGGATGTTTCGGCAATCGGAGGCCAGGGCACCGGAGGCGCGGGCGGTGACGCCACCGGCGGCACGATCGCGGCCTTTGCGCAGACCCTGAACGGCGTCATCCGCGTCGACTCCTTCAGCGGGTCGGCGAACGCGACCGGCGGCGGCGGCACCAGCGGCGGCGATGCGCGCGGCGGCGACGCCCAGGTCGGAACCGTCAGCGGCAACGAGACCGAGGGCGCCGTGGTCGGCGCCGGCGAGTTCGGCACCATCGTTGTCACGGCCTCCGCCGCCGGCGGTGCCGGGACCACCGGTGCGGGCGGCGACGGCACGGGCGGCGACGCGATATTGCTCGGCCAGGGCAGCACCTTCACCGCCACCAGTGCATCTCTCGCCGCCGATGGCGTCGGCGGAAACAGCGCCGGCGGCGCTGGCGGCTCCGGCGCTGGCGGCGGCACGATCGCGCTTCTGACACCGCGTTTCCAGACCGGCGAGCCGGTCGAAGCCACGATTGGCGCGCTCGCCCTCGCCAGTACCGGAACGGCAGGAACCGGTGCCACGGCGGGCGGATCGCGGCATGGCCTCGCCACGCTGACGGTGGAGGGCAGCACAGCCCAGTTCGGCTCGATCGACATCATAGTGGGCGGCGATCAGCCGCCCCTGGACTCCGCACTGGCGGGGCCCGCGGCGATCCGATCCATCAGCAGTCAGGTCACGGTGACCGGCGATATCCGCATTGCCTCCACCAGCGGGGTCGAGATCGCGGCCGACGGTGGAACCCTCGACCTTGCCGGCGTAGCCAGCATCTCGACGACGCAGAATGCGCTGCTCGATGTCACCGGCACCGGCGTGATTTCCGGCGGCACCTGGAACCTGGAAGCCGGCGGTGACATTGCCGTCCTCCATACGGATTCCGTCGCGGGTTCGCCGACAATCGACGTCGCCAGCCTGACCGCCTCCGCCGGGGGTGATGTCTCCACGGTTCCGGGCACGGTGATCCGCGCGAGCGGAGCGATGCTGATCGAGGCCGCCGGGACGGCCAGCCTTTCCGGATCGCTGCTAGGCGGCGCGATCGAGGTCCGGGGCGGCGACATCGATATCGCATCGGCCGATGGCACTACCATCGATCTCGATGCCGTGAACGAACTGACTGCTGGAGATCTGACCGCCACGGGCGGCATCACCTTCGCCGCGGGCGGCGCAGCCAGCTTCGACAGCGTCGACGCGGGCGGCCGGTTCGGTGGCAGCGCAGCGACGCTCGCGCTGCCCGACGTGACCGCGTCGGAGATCGATGTGACGGCGACCAGCGGCGGGGCATCGCTCGGCACGCTCGCCGGTGCGACGTCGCTGGCGGTGGGCGCCTTTGGCGACGTGACGTTCGCGTCGCTGACGGGCGGCGACATCGCCGTCACCAGCAGCGAAGGCGGTATCGCCGGAACCTCGGCAAGCGGCGCAGCGATTCTTTTCGACGCGGCGCAGACCGCGAGCTTCTCCGGCACGATCGTCGGGACCGAAATCCGCGTGACCTCGAACGATATCGCGATCGGCGACTCCGCGCGGCTCGGCAATGCCGATACCGAGCTTGTCCGGCTGCAAGCGCGGCAGACCGGGCAGCAGACGGTGATCGGCGGCAGCGCACAAGGCCCGGGCTACACGCTCACCAACACGGAAGCCGGCCGTATCCGTACCGCCGCTCTGGAGATCATTGCCGGCCAGACCGGTACCGCGGCGAATCGCCCGGCCGATCTGGTGGTCCGCGATCTCAGCGTCAGCGCCACGCCGACGCCGGCCGGATCGGGCGTGGGCAACCTCAGCATCGCACTGACCGCCGGCGAGGGCGGCGGCTCCGGGATCATCTCCGTGGAAGGCGCCCTGGCGATGAGCAATGCCGGCGCGAACAACGGTATCACGCTCGCAGCGCCGGGCGGCCGGGTGCAGATCGTCAATCCCCAGGGCAGCATCCGCGTGCTGGGATCGGGCGGGCTGCCGGCCGGCAACCTGGAGATCGAGGCGGCGAATATCTGGTCGGCAAGCCAGTCGATCATCGACCAGCTTGCTGGAAATCCTTCATTTGCCGGTCGCGACGATGCCCTGATGGCCAACAACGGGACAACGCAGGAACGCGGCTATATCGAAGGCGGGGAGATCCTGTTGCGCGTCGGCAGCTCCCTGCTCGTCCAGAACAGTGGCACGGCCGACGAATTCGCCGGCATCACCGTGGTGCAGAACACGCTCACCATCGAGCCGACCTCGTCGGGTCAGATCGACGTGTTTGCCTTTGGTCGCCGGATCAACGCGGATGGCACCTTCGTCGTGAACAGCCCCTATTTCCGCGAGGTCGAGTTCGGCGATCGTGCCCGCTATCTCGCGGCGGCCAGCTTCAATGACTGCACCATCGCCACCGGGGTGTGCGCCGGAGACGTGCCGCCCGGCCTCCCGGTCGGTTCGGAGGTTATCGAGGGCCCGATCGAGGAAACCGAGGAGAGCACGCCCCCGCCCAATCCGGATCGGCAGGAGTTCGTCGACGTGAGCTTCGCCACCGAATCGCTGCTCGAGGAGCCGGTGACCAGCGGCGGCGACAGCGGGGTGTGGGAGAGCCCGGAAGATTGTCCGCCGGGCGAGGTCTGCGAGCCCGGTGGCGGAGGAAACCCATGATGAACGGACGCATCTTCGGCCTCGTCGGCGCGCTCGCGACGGCGGCTCTCATGCCGGCCGACGCCGCGTCGGCCCAGTCGATCGCCCTGCAGGACAGCTTCCGGATCGGATCGGGGAGCAGCCTTCTCTGCAGCGCCCAGCCGACCATCTCCGACCGCGTCTATGCGGACATGTTCGATCGCGGCTATGCGATCACCTGCCGCGACGCGGCGGTGCCGGTCGGCAGCCTCTATGCCCTGCGCGCACGTGCCGGCGATCCGGCGGCGCGCCTCGCCGAGGCCAGGGCGGGGCGGGCGACCTGCCAGCCCGGCGAAGCGGCGGAGATCGAAGGGCTCGGCCCGGTCCAGACCCTGACCTGCCGGCTCGGCAATGCCGACGTCGCCTACCGCGTCTACCTGAAGCAGGTCGGCAGCATTCTCTACGCAGCCGAGGGTCTCGGCGGTTATGACAGCGTGCTCAGGCTCGGCCTCAGAAGCGTCGTCGCCGATCGCGAAGTGCCGGGGGACATCGACGTCGCCACCACCGGTGCCGGTGATCCGGTCGCGTTCGCCCGTGTTCAGGCATCCAGCCTCGATCCGCAGCGCGCGCTCGACGAGGCCTATCGCCGCAACAATGCCGGCAACTATGCCGAATCCGCCGAGTTCTTCGCCGCGCTGACCGAGGGGCGGACCGATCCCGCCGATCAGGCCGAAGCGCTCGCCAACGAGGCGCTGCAAAAGTCCAATCTCGGCAATTATGCCGAGGCGGATGCCTTGTTCGCCCGTGCCGCCGATCTCGCCGGCGGCGATCCGGTGAACCAGCGGCGCCTGCGCAACTACCGCACCATGCACCTGCTCAATCAGGGGCGGACCGACGATGCGCTCGCCGAGCTCGACCGGGTGCTGGCCGGGCCGCCGGCCAGCGAGGCGGTGCAGTCGCTGGTTCTCGACCGCGCCACCGCGGCACAGCTCACCGCGGAATCGCCGGGCGCGCGGCGGCTGGGCGGGCTCGAGGGCCTGTCGCCCGAAGACAAGGCCCAGGTGCTCGACGGCCAGGCACTGCAGCTGCGCGGCACCGCCTTGCGGCTCCAGGGCCGGTCCGACGAGGCCGTCGTGATGCTCAACCGGGCGCTCGACAATCTCGTCGCGATCCGCGGCGGGCGGGTCGCCGCCACCGTCTGGATGCGCGCGCAGATCCTCGGCGAGCTCGCCCGGATCGCGGAAAGCCGCCGCGATCTCGGCGAGGCCGAGCGCCAGCATCGCGCCGCCGTCGCCTTGCTCGAGGGCGACTATCCGGCTTCCGCCGCCCTGTTCAGCGCCAAGGGGCGGCTTGCCGGCTTCTACGTACGAACCGGCCAGGGCGATCAGGCACGCGGCCTCTATCGCGAGATCGTCGGCGCGATCGCGTCGGACGGCGACAGCTCGGCGTCGCTGCGCCGCATCCTCAACCCCTATTTCGGCCTGCTCGCCGAGCGCGGCAACGATCCCGAGGCCGTCGCCGACTTCTTCGCGGCCAGCCAGGTGCTGGTCCGCCCGGGCGTGGCTCAGACGCAGGCGGTGCTCGCCCGCGAGCTGTCCGGCGGCAGCGACGAGGCCTCGCGCCTGTTCCGCCAGTCGGTGAACCTCACCCGCGACATCGAGCGGACCCGGGTCGATCTCGCCCGGCTCGAAGCGCTGCCGAACCCGTCGGCCGCGCAATCCCAATATGCCGGCGAGCTCAGATCCAACCTCACCCAGCTCCAGCAGGATCAGGTCGCGACGCAAGCGCAGCTTGCCGCCTTCCCGCGTTACCGCGCCGTCGCCACCAACGCAATCAGCCTGGCGGACCTCCAGACCCTGCTCCGGCCGGGCGAGGCCTATTACAAGATGCTGGTTGCCGGAAACGATGCCTATGCGGTCTTCGTGACGGCCGACAGCGCGCGCATCTTCCGCATCGGCGCGCGTCCGGGTGAGCTCGAGCAGCAGGTCGATGCGCTGAGGCGGACGATCACCGTCGTCGAGAACGGCCAGCAGATCACCTATCCGTTCGATCTCGATCTCGCGCACCGGCTCTATGGCGCGCTGTTCACCCCGGTCGAGGACGGGATCGGCGGCATCACCCATCTGGTGTTCGAGCCGGACGGGGCGATGCTGCGGCTGCCGCCCAACCTGCTCGTCATGGACCAGGCGAGCATTGATGCCTATCGCGCCCGCGCCGCCAATCCCGACAATGACGGGTTCGATTTCCGCGGGGTCGCCTGGTTCGGCCGCGAGCGCGACATCAGCACCGCGGTCTCGGCCCGCGCCTTCCGCGACGTGCGCACCGCGCCGCCGTCGCGCGCGACCGGCGAGTATCTCGGCTTCGGCCAGAATGCGACGACGCAGGGTTTCCTGCAGCAGGGCGGCACTCGCGCCGCCGGCGAATGCGACTGGTCGCTCGCCGCCTGGAACCGGCCGATCTCGGCGAGCGAGCTCTACACGGCGCAACGGGCGATCACCGGCTCGGTGCAAGGCGCGACCGACATCGTCACCGGCGAGGCCTTCACCGACACGGCGATCAAGGGCCGCGAGAATCTCAACCAGTATCGCATCCTCCACTTCGCGACCCACGGCCTGGTCGCGCCGCCACGGCCGGAATGCCCGGCCCAGCCGGCTCTGCTCACCAGCTTCGGCGGTCAGGATTCGGACGGGCTGCTGACCTTCTCGGAGATTTTCGACCTCCGCCTCGACGCCGATCTCGTCGTGCTCTCGGCCTGCGACACGGCCGGCCGCGCCGGTGCCGAGGTGACCGCGGCGGCGGGCCTCACCACCGGCGGCGACTTCGCGCTCGACGGCCTGGTCCGCGCCTTCGTCGGCGCCGGCGGACGGATCGTCGTCGCCAGCCACTGGCCGGTCCCCGACGATTTCAACGCGACCGAGCGCCTGATCTCCGGTCTGTTCGCGGCGCCGCAGGGGACGGGAACCTCCGGCGCGCTGCGACTGGCGCAACGCGTCCTGATGGACGATCCGGCGACCTCGCACCCTTATTACTGGGCGGCCTTCGCGGTGGTCGGCGACGGCGTCGCGCCGGTGATCCGGCCGGTCACGCCCGCCGAGGTTGCCATGGTGCGTTGAACCAACCGACCTGATATACGTTTGCCCCTCAACGCCTTGGGAAGGCGACCTAAATTGGGGGGCAATTGAGGCAAAGGCATTTCTTGTTGGCAGCCGTGGCGGTCGGCGCGCTGGCCGCGCCGCTCGCCGCGCAACAGGCCTCCCCCGCCGAACCGCCGGCGGCATCCGGCCAGACGGATCCGGCCGAGCCGATCATCCCCGACTCCCAGTTCGAGGAGGCGCTGCCGCCGCTCGACCCCGAACTCAACCGGCCGCTGGAGCCGATCGAGGGACTCGACGAGAACGCGATCTCCGCGACGCCCTTCCCGCCGGTGCCCGGACCCGTCGAGGAGGCGCCGCTCGGCGATCCGGCCTTGTCCGAGCCGCTGCCGCCGCTTTCCACGTTCCGGACCGAGCCGATCCAGGACGTCGCGGCCGATGCCGACGAGGGCGGCGAGCCCGCGCCGGTCCGCTACACCTATGTCGTCGAGGGTCTGGACGAGGTCGACCTCGAGGGCCGGTTCCGCGATCTTTCCGCGCTCGAGGATGCCGACGGCGAGGCGGTCAACGGCGCGATGATCGCGGCGCGGGCCGAGGAGGACGAGCAGCTCGCCGTCCGCCTGCTGCGCTCCGAAGGCTATTATGACGCGGTCGCCACCTCCTCGATCGCGCAGCTGCCCGATCAGCCGGGGCGGGTCGTCGTCACCCTCACCGCTGCTGCCGGCAATCGCTACAGCTTCGGCGACATCCGGATCACCGGCCCGGCGACCGAGCCGCCGAGCCTGCCGCGCGCGGCGCTGACCCTCGAATCCGGCCACCCGATCGTCGCCGAGGAGGTCGAGGCGGCCGAGGCGAATGTGGCGCTGCGCCTGCCGCAGCAGGGCTATCCCTTTCCCGAGATCGGCCTGCGCGACATCGAGCTCGACCCGGCGACCCGGCTCGGCGCCTATACGCTGCCGCTCGATCCCGGTCCACGTGCCAGCTTCCGCGGCATCCAAACCGAAGGCGATGCGGTGTTCGACACCGATCACATCGATCTCCTCGCCCGCTTCAACCAGGGCGAGCTCTACGACCGGCGCCTGGTCGACGACCTGCGCGAGGCGATGGTCTCGACCCGCCTGTTCAACAGCGTCTCGGCCGAGCCGGTGCGGACCGGCGAGACGGCGCCGGACGGCACCGAATATGTCGACGTGCTCGTCCGCCAGACCCACGGACCGGCGCGTTCGATCGACGGCAGCATCGGCTACAATACCGGCGAGGGCCTGCGCGCCGAGGTCGCCTGGGAGCATCGCAACTTCTTCCCGCCGGAAGGCGGCATCCGCATTGCCGCGATCGGCGGCACCCAGGAACAGTCGGCGAATTTCCGCTACCGCCGCAACAACTGGCGCCGCCGCGATCAGGCGCTCATCGCCCAGATCGAGGCAGGACGGCGAAATTACGACGCCTACCGCGCCTACACCGCCCGTCTCGCCGGCACGGTCGCGCGCGAATCCACGCCGATCTGGCAGAAGCGCTGGACCTATGCCTTCGGCGCCGAACTGCTCGCCACCAACGAGGCCCTCGACGCGCGCGGCCAGTCCGCGCCGAGTGAGACCTATTTCATCGGCGGCGTCTTCGGGCAGGTCGGCTACGATCGCTCCAACAACCTGCTCGATGCCACCCGCGGCTATCGGCTGCTCGCCCGGATCAATCCCGAGGCCTCGCTCAACGACGGCGCCGATTTCTATGTCCGGGGCCTGATCGAGGGCAGCGCCTACTATCCGATCGGCGATTTCGTGATCGCCGGCCGGGTCCGCTTCGGCTCGATCACCGGCATCGCGCGCGACGCTCTCGCACCCTCGCGGCGCTTCTACGCGGGTGGCGGCGGCTCGGTGCGCGGCTTCGGCTTCCAGGAACTGGGGCCACGGCAGATACTGCCGAATCCCGACTTCGATCCCGCCGACCCGGAGGCTGAGCCGCCCACGATTTCCGTGCCGCTCGGCGGGCGCAGTCTCAACGAGTTCGCGATCGAGGGCCGCTACCGGTTCGGCGATTATGGCGTGGTCGCCTTCGTCGATGCCGGCCAGGTCTATGAAGGCCAGTATCCGCGCCTTTCGGACCTGCGCTTCGGCGTCGGCGTCGGCGGGCGGCTCTATACGAGCTTCGGCCCGATCCGCGTCGACGTGGCGACGCCGATCAACCGGCGCGAGGGCGAATCCCGCATCTCGCTCTACATTTCGATCGGGCAGGCCTTCTGATGTCGGATGATCGCCCCGTCGAGGCACCGCCGCCGTCCCGGCGTCACCCGGCGGTCACGATCGCGAAATGGGCCGGCATCGCCCTCCTCGCACTGGTCATCCTCGCCGGTGCCTTCGTCCTCTGGCTGAACAGCGATGCCGGCCGCCGCTACATCGTCCGTCAGGTCAACGCGATCGAGATGGCGTCGGGCCTCCAGGTCCATATCGACCGGATCGACGGCTCGATCTTCTCTGAGATAACGCTGCATGGGCTCGCGCTCAGTGACCCGCAGGGTGTCTTCTTCCGCGCCGACCGGGCGGAGCTCGACTATCGACCGCTCGCCTATCTGCGCAACCATATCGACATCCAGTCGCTGGTCGTGCCGCAGGCGCGACTCTCCCGCCTGCCGGCGCTGCGCCCGGGCGACCCGAATGCGCCGCTGCTGCCCGACATCGATATCGACATCGGCCGGCTGAGCGTCGGCCGCCTGCTCGTCGATCCGCCGGTCACCGGCCGGCGCCACCTTCTGACGCTCGACGGCCGAACGAAGATCGCCGACGGGCGCGCCGAGGTCGCGCTGAACCTCGCCGCCGTCGCCGCGCCCGGCCTGCCCGGCGGCGACCGGCTGGTGCTGCGGCTCGATGCGGTGCCGGAGGCGAACCGGTTGAACATCGCGCTGGCCGCACGCGGGCCTCGCGATGGCTTCATCGCCGGCCTCGCGGGGCTGGACCAGGACGTCGCGGCGCGGATCGAGGGCCGCGGCGACTGGGCGAACTGGCAGGGCCGCGCCCAGGCGGCGCTGGGCGGCCAGGCGCTGGCCGACCTCCACCTCGGCGCCCGCGACGGCACCTTCACTGTCGAAGGACCGGTGCGGCCCGGTCTGCTGATGGAAGGACCGGTCGAGCGGCTCGCCGGCCCGGTCACGCGCGTCAATCTCGTCACCACCTTCGAGAACCGCCGTGCGGACCTGCGGCTGCGCCTTGGCAGCCGTGCGTTGGCGGTGGCCGCGCAAGGCCGCGTCGATCTCGGCCAGAACCGGTTCGAAGGGCTCAACGTCGCCGCCCGCCTGCTCGAGCCCGGTGCGATCGCCCCCAATCTCAGCGGCCGCGATGCGCAGATCGCGCTGATCCTCAACGGCCCGTTCGCGACGCCCAGTGTCGCCTACGATCTGCGCGCCGCGCGGCTCACCTTCGGCACGACCACGGTCGAAGGGTTGCGCGCGGTCGGCAGCGCACGGGTGCGTGCGGAGGACATCATCGTACCGGTCTCGGCGCGCGCCGCCCGCATTACCGGCTTCGACGCGGTCGCCGGCGGTCCGATTGCCAACGTCACGCTGAACGGCGATCTCGGCGTCGAGGGGACACGGATCGTCTCCGACAATCTGCGCGTGCGCGCCGACCGGATCGACGCACGGCTCGCCATCGCCTTCGATCTCGCCACCGGCCGTTACCTCGCCGCCGTCCAGGGGCGGGTGAATAACTACGCGGTCGATGGCGTCGGCCTGTTCGACATCAACACCGATCTCGACATGACCAGCACGTCGGCCGGCTTCGGCCTGCGCGGCCGCGTCGCTGCGCGCAGCCGGCGGATCGACAATGCGACGGTGGCCGATCTGCTCGGCGGCGTGATGACCGCGACCGCCAACGTCGTGATGGAGCCCTCCGGACTGATTCGCGTCGACAATGTCCGGCTCACGTCGCCCCTGCTCCGGGTGACCTCCGGCGGCGGCACCTATCGCCCGAACGGTGCACTCGATCTGCGTCTCGCCGGGGTCAGCAATACGTACGGGCCGCTGGTCGTTCATGTGACCGGCACGGCCGGCGCGCCGCAGGTGCGGCTGAATGCGGCGAACCCTGGTTTCGGCGTGGGCCTCCGCGAGGTCGAGGCGACGGTGCGGGCCACCGCGGGCGGCTGGGCGATCCAGGCGTCCGGCCAGTCGGCCTATGGCCCCTTCACCGCCGACGTGCTGATCCTCAGCAATCGCGGGCCGCTCACCATCGCGGTCAACCGTCTGACCTTCGCCGGGATCGACTTCGCCGGCCGTATCCAGCAGTCGCCGGCGGGGCCGTTCGTCGGCACGCTGACCATGGCCGGGCAGGGGCTCGATGGGACGGTGCGGCTCGGTGCCGAGGGCCGCTACCAGCGGATCGACATCGCCGCCAACGCCAATGGCGCCCGCACGCCCGGCGACGTGCCGATCCTGATCCAGCGCGGCGTCGTCCAGGCCACCGTGATCCTCTATCCCGATGCACCGTCGGTCGTCGGCGACGCCCAGCTCGCCGGGCTCAGCAGCGGCGATCTCCAGGTCGCCCGTGCGCGCATCCGGATCAACTATCGCGGCGGCAGCGGCCAGGCGCAGCTGCTTGCCGAAGGCCGCCGCGGCGTGCCGTTCCGCGTCGCCGCCAATGTCGCACTCGCGCCGGACGTGATCCGCGCCGCGCTCCAGGGCGAGGTCAACGCGATCCCGTTCCGCTTCGCCCAGCCGGCCGAGATCACGCGCGACGGCGACGGCTGGCGCCTTGCCCCGGTCACGGTCGCGCTGCAGCAGGGGCGCCTGAGGCTCGCCGGCCGCTATGGCGACGATCTCGTCCTCCAGTCGCGGCTCGACAGCCTCGATCTGTCGATCCTCAACGCCTTCTCGCCCGAGCTCGGGATCGGCGGGCGCGCCACCGGCAGCCTCGATTTCGCGCAGCCGGCCGGCGGCGGCTTCCCCCGCGCCGAGATGCGCCTCAACATCGAGAACTTCACCCGGACGGGAATCGCCGTCCGCTCCGTCCCCGTGAATCTCGCGCTCGCCGGCAGCCTGCGCAGCGACGCCGCGCGGCTCGCCGGCGTGATCCGGCGCGGCGGCACCGTGATCGGGCGTGTCCAGACCCAGCTCCAGCCGACCGGATCGGGCAGCTGGACCGAACGGCTGGCCGGCGCGCCGGTGACCGGGGGCATCCGCTACAACGGCCCCGCCGACGTGCCGATGTCCTTCGCCAACCTGACCGGGCATCAGCTCACCGGCCCGGTCGCGATCGCCGCCGATGTCCGCGGCACCGTCGACGACCCGCGCTTCTTCGGGCTGATCCGCGCCGACAACCTGACCTACGTCAATGGCGACTACGGGACGCGGATCACCAATCTTGCGGTGCAGGCGCGTTTCAACGCCAACCGCCTTCAGGTCCGCCAGCTTACCGGTCGCGCCGGCGAAGGCACGATCAGCGGCAGCGGCGCGATCGGCCTCTCCGCCGCCGAGGGCTTCCCGATCGACCTCCGGCTGCAGTTCCAGAACGCCCAGCTCGCCCGCGGCGACGATCTCGGCGCGCGGGCGACGGGCAACATCGCGATCACCAACGGCGCCGGCGGCGCCCGCATCTCCGGCGAGATGGAGCTGGGCGAAGTCCGCTACGAATTCGTCCGGCAGGGATCGAGCGAGGTGCGCGAGCTTGCCGGCGTCCGCCGCCGCGGCGAGCCGATCCGCCCGCCCGGCCAGCGGGACCAGGCCGAGGCCGGCGTGCCGAGCATCTGGCAGCTCGACCTCAGGGTGCGCGCCGACAACCGCGTGTTCGTCTCCGGCATGGGCCTCGAATCCGAATGGTCGACCGACCTCAGGGTCGGCGGCACCAGCGCGACGCCGACGATCACCGGCAATCTCGAGATGATCCGCGGTACTTTGAGCCTCGCCGGCCGGCGCTTCGAGCTGCAGCGCGGCAACATCGCCTTCGCCGGCGAGCGACCGCCCAATCCGCGCATCGACATCGAGGCGACGTCGGACATCGACGATGTCGAGGTCGGCATCAGCGTGGCGGGCAGCGCCTACAATCCGCAGATTGCCTTCACCTCGACCCCGAACCTGCCGCAGGACGAGATCGTCTCGCGCATCCTGTTCGGCAGCTCGGTGACCGAGATTTCCGCCCTCCAGGCCGTCCAGCTCGCCGCGTCGTTGAACGCGTTGCGCGGCGGCGGCGGCGGGATGAACCCGCTCGGCCAGCTCCGCTCGGCGACCGGCATCGACCGCATCCGCGTGCTCGGCGCCGACGAGACCACCGGTCGCGGCACCGCGGTCGCCGCCGGCATGTACCTGTCCGACGACATCTATGTGGAGATCGTCACCGACACGAAGGGCTTCACCGCGACCCAGGTCGAGATCTCGCTGAGCCGCGTGCTGAGCCTGCTCTCGCGGTTCGGCTCGAACAGCGGCAACAATGTGAGCCTGCGCTACTCGCGCGATTACTGAGCCCGCTGCGCTGCGATCCAGGCGCGGACATGGTCGCGCAGCGCCCCGAGCGGCACGGTGCCGTTCTCCAGCACGCGCTGGTGGAACTGCCTGACGTCGAAACGCGGCCCGAGCGCCTCTTCGGCCTCCCGCCGCAGCGCCATGATCTCGAGCCCGCCGGAATCATAGGCGGTGAGCTGGCCGGGCAGGATCGCGATCCGGTCGACCAGATCGTCGGCTTCGGCGCCCGGGAAGCGGCCCGAGGCGCGGATGAAGTCGATCACCTGCTGGCGTGTCCAGCCCATGACGTGGAGGCCGGGATCGACGACCATGCCGCGCGCCGGCCACAGCCGCCGTGTCATCGGCGCATAGCGCGTCTCGTAGATCCCCGCCTCTTCGGCCAGCGCTTCCGAATAGCGGCCCCAGCCCTCGATAAAGGCCGAGTTGAACAGCAATTTCGAGATCGGCCGGGTCGAGGTCTGGGCGGCCAGGCTGATCTGCATGTGATGGCCGGGATAGCTCTCGTGCACCGCGGTGATCTCGGCGGTGCCGCGCGTCTCGTTGGCCCAGACCTCGCTGTTGATCCGGTAGAAGGCCGGCAGGGCCGGATCGATCTGCAGCTCGTAATAGGAGCTGCCGCCCGAGCCGCGCCGATAGGCATGGAACGGCTCCACCCTTATCTCCTGCGCGGGCATTTCCAGGAACAGCCGCGCGGTGCGCGCGCGGGCGCGGACGACGGCCGCGCGGGAGAAGGCGATCAGCTCGTCCTCCGACGTAAAGCGGTTGTCCGGCGCCGCCGGGATGCGCTGGACGATCTGGCCGGGATCGTCGGTGCCGAACGCCTCGCGGCCGAGCGCGCGCACGCGTTCCTGATTGCCGTTGACGGTCTCGCGGCCGAGGTTGAACACCGCCTCGGGCGACCGGTCGAGCGTCGTGTAGCTCCTGAGCGAGGCGCGATAGCATTCGGTGCCGTCCGGGTTGGCCGAGACGCCGAGCGCTTCGCGGGCGCGCGGCAGATAGTCGTCGCCCAGGAACCGGCGATAGCGGCCAAAGGCCTCATGGACCGGCCCCGCCAGAACCTCCCGCAATCTGGTCTTGAACGCGAGATCGTCGGCCCGCTCCGCCGGCGCGTAGAAGGGCAGGCTCTCGGGCCGGGCGGCGAGGATGCCGTCGATCTGCCGGATCACCCGCGCCACCACCGCCTTGGGCGCGGAATAGCCTTGGGCGAGGCCGGTGCGGGCGTTGGCGATCTCCTGGTCGATCATCGCCGGGAGCGTCGACCAGCGCTCGATCGCCTGCGCGCGTTCGTCGGCGGTGGCGACCGGCTGGTCCCGCGCCACCTCGGCGAGGCCGAGATGCCAGCCGCCCATATGATTCACCGCCCACAGGTCGAAGCGGCAGACCCGCTCGGCGCGGTTGGCGTCGAGCCGCTCCACCATGCCGGCATGGACGAAGCGGTTGGCGGTCGAGAGGCGGGCCGGGTCGATGCCGCGCAGCGCGTCGAGAATCTCGTCGGAGGCGCGCTCGTACGCCGCGACTGCCTCCGGTCTTCGATCGGGCCAGCGGCGATGATCGGGCGCCGGAACGCCGATCGAATAGGCCTGGGTCGGATCGTAGGCGACCAGCAGCTGCACCAGCCGGTCGGCAAGCGCGTCCAGCGCGGCGTCGGCGCCGGCCGGTGCGCCCTGCCCAGCCGCCGCACCGGCGACCGACAGCGCCGCCGCGGCAGCCAGCAGGCGTCCCGAAAATCTCCTCATGCCCCTCCCTTTCTTTGCGTCAGCATGTCGTCCGTCACCGTCATCGTGAACACCGGCGCGTTGCCCGGCGGCGTTTCGGCGACCGCGTCGACAAACATGGCGCGGGTTTCGGGATCGTCATAGACCATCTTTGCATCATAGGCCTTCTGCCAGGTCGCCTCGTCCGGCCATTCGGCATAGCCGACGAAGCGCCCGTCCCGATCCTGGTGGAGGCGCGAGCCGTGGCTGCCGTAGATGCGGGTGATCGCCTCGATGCCGCGGCGCCAGGCCGCGCGGAACTGCGCCTCCTTGCCCGGATGGACCCGCCACCAATAGACCGCGACGAACATTTTCCTTCTCCCGAGTCGGCCCACCTTCCCCGAAAAGCGTGATTCCGCCGTGCGGGTTCCGGGAGAGAGATTGCGACCGATTTGGTCGAATTGGCAGAAATTTCCAAACTCCGAATCGTCCCCGCAAGGTCCACGCTTTCTGCATCGGCGGCTGTTGCGCGCTGCTCCGCCTTATCTATGTGCCCTTCCCTCCACGCGCTGCAGTCCCTGACTGGACGAACAGAGGGGAATTTATGTGTCCGAGCAAAAATCTTCCAAAAGGCCAGCGCTTCCGCTGGTTCTGACCGGCAACGACCTGTTGAGCGGCGCAGTCGTCTGGTTCGACGGTGACGGCTGGACGGCGGATCCCCGCGGCGCCGAGGTCGCGGTCGATGATGGCGGCGCAGCGCGGCTCGACGCAGTCCTTGCGGTGAGCCAGCAGGACATCGTCGAGCCCTATCTGATCACCGTCGCGCTCGATGCGGCGGGCGCACCTGTCCCGTCGCACTATCGCGAGAAGATCCGCGTCATCGGCCCGACCTTCGCGCTCGCGGGCGCGATCTGATGTATCGCTATGACGAGTTCGACGAGCGGATCGTGCGCGAGCGCGCGGCGCAGTTTCGCGCCCAGGTTGGGCGTCGGCTCGACGGCTCGCTGACCGAGGAGGAGTTCACCCCGCTCCGCCTGATGAACGGCCTCTATTTGCAGCTCCACGCTTACATGCTGCGCGTCGCCATCCCCTACGGCACGCTCGATTCGCGCCAGATGCGCCAGCTCGCGATGATCGCCGACAAGTGGGACCGCGGCTTCGGCCATCTCACGACGCGTCAGAACATCCAGTATAACTGGCCCAAGCTGCAGGACACGCCCGACATCCTCGATGCGCTGGCCGATGTCGGCATGCACGCGATCCAGACCTCGGGCAATTGCATCCGCAACGTGACCGCGGACCATTTCGCCGGCGTCGCCGCAGACGAGATCGAGGACCCGCGCCCGACCGCCGAGCTGATCCGGCAATGGTCGATCTTGCATCCGGAATTCAGCTTCCTGCCGCGCAAGTTCAAGATCGCGGTCACCGGCGCCGCCGAGGACCGCGCCGCCGTCGCCGTCCACGACATCGGCATCCGCATCGTCCGGAGCGAGGCCGGCGAGCTGGGCTACAAGGTCCTGGTCGGCGGCGGCCTCGGGCGCACGCCGTTCATCGGCAAGACGATCCGCGACTTCCTGCCCAAGGCGGACCTGCTCGCCTATCTCGAGGCGATCATGCGGGTCTACAATCTCGAGGGCAGGCGGGACAACAAGTACAAGGCACGGATCAAGATCCTCGTGCACGAGATCGGCACAGCGCCGTTCATCGCCCGGGTCGAGGAGGAATTTGCGAAGCTCGATGGGCCAAGCGTCAACGCCGATCTGGAAGAGGTGGCACGCATCGCCGCCTATTTCGCGCCACCGGACTATGAAACACTGCCCGCAGCCTCGGCCGTGTTCGATGCTGCCCGCGCGCAAGACCCCGCGTTCGACCGGTTCGCGGCGACCAATCTCTTCCCGCACAGGGTGCCGGGCTACACCGCGATCACCGTCTCGGCCAAGCCGATCGGGGCGCCGCCGGGCGACCTGACGTCGGACCGGATGCGTGCCCTCGCCGATCTTGCTGAGCGTTATTCGCTCGATGAGCTGCGGATCACCCACGTCCAGAACGTGGTGCTGCCGCATGTGAAGCTGGACGATGTGCCGGCCGTCTGGGTGGCGCTGGTCGAGGCGGGGCTGGAAACGGCCAATGCCGGGCTCATCACCGACATCATCTCCTGCCCCGGCATGGACTATTGCAAGCTCGCCACCGCCCGCTCGATCCCGATCGCGCAGGAGATTTCCAAGGTCTTCGCCGACGCGGAACGGCAGCGCGAGATCGGACCGCTCGGGATCAAGATCTCGGGCTGCATCAACGCGTGCGGCCATCATCATGTCGGCTCGATCGGCATTCTCGGCCTCGATAAGGCGGGTGTCGAGAATTACCAGATCACGCTGGGCGGCGATCCGGGCGAGGGCGCCTCGCTGGGCGAACGGCTCGGCCCCGGCATCGACGGCGACGAGGTGCCGGCGGCGATCGAGCGGATCGTCGACGTCTATCTGGGCCTGCGCACCGGCCCCGGAGAGACGTTCATCGACACCGTCCGCCGCGTCGGTCTCGATCCGTTCAAGCCCGCCCTCCAGTTGCCGGAGGCGATCCGTGCTGCTGCTTGATCGCCAAGGCTGGAGGGCAGGACCGGCGGTGGCGCTCGTCCCCTATGTCGAGTTCGACCCGGCGGGCGACGCACGCGCCGTTCTGATCACGAACACCGTTCCCGCGGCCGAGCTGCTCGCAGTGCAGGACCGTCTCGACCTGATCGCCATCGAGTTCCCGAAGTTCAGCGACGGGCGCGGCTTCAGCATCGCCCGTGCGCTCAGGACACAAGGCTATCGCGGCACGCTGCGCGCGACCGGCTATCTCATTCCGGACCAGTTCGCCTTTGCGCTCGAGTGTGGGTTCGACGAGGTCGAGATCGGCGAGGAGCAGGCCGCACGCCAACCGATCGAACAATGGCTGGAGGCTTTGACCTTCATCACCGCCAGCTACCGGCCCGTGCGCCGGCGCACGGCATGAGCACCGAGGTCCTCGCCCGGATCGGCGGCGCGACGCCACTCGCGCGGCTGCAGTCACTGCGCGCGGCCGTGCCCGGGCGGATCGTGTTCACCACCAGCTTCGGCCTCGAGGACCAGGCGCTCGCGCACCTGATCTTCTCGAACCGCCTCGCTATCGAGGTGGCGACGCTCGATACAGGGCGACTGTTCCCGTCGACCTACCAGCTCTGGCAAGAGACGGAGGAGCGCTACGGCGTGCGCATCCGCGCCTTTTATCCCGATGCGGTCGCGCTCGCCGCTTTAGTCGCCGATGCCGGGATCAACGGCTTCTACTATTCGAAGGCGGCGCGGCAGGCCTGCTGCGAGGTCCGCAAGGTCGAGCCGCTCGGTCGCGCGCTGGACGGCGCCGCCGCCTGGGTGACGGGCCTGCGCGCCGACCAGTCCGGCCAGCGCGGTTCGGTCGCACTGGCGGGCTTCGAGCGCAACCTGATCAAGGTCGCCCCATTTTTCGACTGGACCCGGAATCAGGTCGCGGACTTCTGCGCCGCAGAGGCGGTGCCGATCAACCCGCTTCACGCGCAGGGTTATTCCTCGATCGGCTGCGAGCCCTGCACCCGCGCGATCGTCGCCGGTGAGGACGAGCGTGCCGGCCGCTGGTGGTGGGAAACGGATGACGCGAGAGAATGCGGTCTCCATGTCGACGACGACGGCCGGCCGAGAAGGAAAGCGGCATGACCGATCGCACGCCTGAAACGCTGCCACCACGTATCGCGCCGCTGGCGACCCTGCCGCTGTTCCACCGCATCGCCGGTCGCAAGGCGGTCGTCGCGGGTGGCTCGCAAGGCGCGCTGTGGAAGGCCGAACTGCTGCTCGCCGCCGGCGCCGAGGTGCTGGTCCTGGCCGGCCATGAAGCGGCGGCCAGGCTGTTCGACGGCCTCGCGGGGATCGACCGCTCATCCAAAACCCCCTCTCCCCTGGGGGGAGAGGGCTGGGGTGAGGGGGCTCTGAGTCAGAGAGTAGCCTCGTCCGCCGAACCCCCTCACCCTGCCCTCTCCCCCCAGGGGAGAGGGAAAGAAACCGTACTGGCCGGGCCGCTGACGGTGCTGGCCCGGGTCTGGGAGCCGGCCGATCTTGCCGGCGCCGCGCTGGCCCTCGCCGACCTGCCCGAGCGCGTCGAGGCCGAGCGCTTCGTCGCGGCGGCGCATGCCGCCGGCGCCGTGGCCGGCCTGATCGACCATGCCGAGCTGGGCGATGTCCAGTTCGGCACGATCGTCAACCGCTCGCCGGTCGTCCTCGCCATCTCGACCGACGGCGGCGCGCCGATGCTCGGCCAGTCGATCCGCACCCGGATCGAAGCGATCCTGCCGCGCGGCCTCTCCGCATGGGCCGAGGCGGCGAAGGCATGGCGGCCGCGCGTGAAGCAGGGGCTCGCCCGGTTCGCCGATCGCCGCGCCTTCTGGGAAGGGTTCGTCCGCCGGGCCTGGTCGAACGTTGATCGCGCGCCCACCGACGCCGACTTCGCGTCGCTCCTCGCCTTTGCGCCGGAGGCGACGAAGGGGAGCGTGACCCTGGTCGGTGCCGGGCCCGGCGACCCTGACCTGCTCACTTTGAAGGCGGTCCGCGCGCTCCAGGCAGCGACCGTGATCCTCTACGACGATCTCGTCGGCCCCGAGGTGCTGGAGCTGGCGCGCCGCGAGGCGAAGCGGATCGCGGTCGGCAAGAAGGGTCATGGCCCGTCCTGCAAGCAGGCCGACATCAACGACCGGATCCTCGCACTCGCCCGCGCCGGCGAGACAGTGGTGCGCCTCAAGGGCGGCGATCCGATGATCTTCGGCCGCGCGACCGAGGAGATCGCGGCGTGCCGCGCCGCCGGCATATCGGTGGCGGTCGTCCCTGGCATCACCGCGGCGCAAGGCGCGGCGGCGGCGCTCGGCATGTCCCTCACCGAGCGCGGCGAGGCCCGGCGTGTCCAGTTCGTCACCGGCCATGGCGCCGACGGCCAGCTGCCGCGCGACATCGACTGGGACGCGGTCGCCGACGACGGCGCGACGACGGTGGTCTACATGCCCCGCCGCACCCTCGCCGGCTTCGCCGAAGCGGCGATCAAGCATGGGCTCGATCCGGGGACGCCCGCCCTCGCCATTGCATCAGCGACCCTGCCCGAGCAGGCCGAGGTCGCCGGCACCCTTGCCGAGATCGCGGCACTGGCCCAGGCTCTTCCCACCGGCGCGCCGGTCACCGTCATCATCGGACGCGTGGCACGCGTGCCGGCGTCGATTGCCCAAGTCCTGAGCGAGGCTGCATGAGTGCGCGTAGTCTGACCCATCTCGAGCTGCTCGAGGCCGAGAGCATCCATATCTTCCGCGAGGTCGTCGCGGAGACCGAGAAGCCGGTGATGCTCTATTCGGTCGGCAAGGATTCGGCCGTGATGCTGCATCTCGCGCGCAAGGCCTTCTATCCCGCCCCGCCGCCCTTTCCGATGCTCCACGTCGACACGACCTGGAAGTTCAAGGCGATGTACGAATTGCGCGACCGGATCGCGGCCGAGAGCGGCATGGAGCTCATCGTCTACCGCAATCCGGAGGCGGAAAAGCTCGGCATCAACCCGTTCGACCACGGCCCGCTCCACACCGACATGTGGAAGACGGAAGGTTTGAAGCAGGCGCTCGATCTTCACGGCTTCGACGCCGCCTTTGGCGGCGCGCGCCGCGACGAGGAGAAGAGCCGGGCGAAGGAGCGCATCTTCTCCTTCCGCTCGGCGAGCCACCGCTGGGACCCCAAGAACCAGCGGCCGGAGCTCTGGAACCTCTACAATGCCCGCAAGGCCAAGGGCGAGAGCATCCGCGTCTTCCCGCTCTCCAACTGGACCGAGCTCGATGTCTGGCAATATATCTATGCCGAGGACATCCCGATCGTCCCGCTCTACCTCGCCGCGCCGCGCCCGACGGTGGAGCGCGACGGCCTCATCCTGATGGTCGACGACGAGCGCTTTCCGCTCCAGCCGGGCGAGGTGCCGGTCGAACGCTCGATCCGTTTCCGCACGCTCGGCTGCTACCCGCTGACCGGCGCGGTCGAGAGCGAGGCGGCGACATTGCCCGAGATCATCCAGGAGATGCTGGTCTCGACCACGTCCGAGCGGCAGGGCCGCGCCATCGACCGCGACGGCGGCAGCGCGTCGATGGAGAAGAAGAAGCAAGAGGGTTATTTCTGACGATGGCGAGCGTAGCGCCCCTGTTCGAGAGTCCGGCCGAAGCCGCGCGGGCGACGGTCGACGCCTATGTCGCCGCCAGCCAGCGGAAGTCGCTGCTGCGCCTGCTGACCTGCGGCTCGGTCGACGACGGCAAGTCGACGCTGATCGGCCGGCTGCTCTACGACAGCCGGATGCTGCTCGACGACCAGCTCGCGGCGTTGCGCGACGCGAGCGCGGCTGGGGAGGAAGGCGAGCTCGATTTCGCCTCGCTGGTCGATGGGCTCGCCGCCGAGCGCGAGCAGGGGATCACGATCGACGTCGCCTACCGCTTCTTCGCGACCGACCGGCGCAAGTTCATCATCGCCGACACGCCCGGCCACGAGCAATATACCCGCAACATGGCGACCGGCGCCTCGACCGCGGACCTCGCCGTCATCCTGATCGATGCGCGCAAGGGCGTGCTGCCGCAGACCCGGCGACACAGCCACATCGCCCACCTGCTCGGCATCCGCCACATCGTGCTGGCGGTGAACAAGATGGATCTGGTCGGCTACAGCCGCGCCCGCTTCCAGGAGATCGTCGCCGACTATCGCGACTTCGCGCGCGGCGCGGGGATCGAGGCGTTCGAGGCGATCCCGGTGTCGGCGAGGCTCGGCGACAATATCGCCCGGCGCAGCGAGGCGATGCCCTGGTATGACGGGCCGGCGCTGCTCGAACATCTCGAGACCGTGCCCGTCGAAGCGAGCCATGCGGCGCTGGAGCCGTTCCGGATGACCGTTCAATGGGTCAATCGCTTCGGCCAGGATTTCCGCGGCTATGCCGGCACGATCGCCAGCGGCCGTGTTCGCGTCGGCGACCGGATCGCGATCGCGCCGTCGGGGCAGGTCTCAAAGGTGGCCGGGATCGTCGCCTATGCCGGACAGCTCGACGAGGCGGTGGCGGGGCAGGCGGTGACGTTGACCCTCGTCGACGAGGTCGATTGCTCGCGCGGTGACGTGATCGCCGCGGCCGAATCGCTTGCGGTGACTTCCGCGCTCGACGCGCGACTTGTCTGGATGGCGCAGGAGCGGCTGGTGCTCCACCGCGCCTATTGGCTCAGGATCGGGGCCCAGACGGTATCGGCGAGCGTCTCGAGGGTCGGCGCGCCGCTCGACGTCGACGGCCTCGGCGGCACGCTTGGGACCGCGCTCGGCCTCAACGACATCGCCGCGGTCGCGATCGACCTCGACCGCCGCGTCTCCGCCGTGCCCTACGCGCAGAACCGTCAGCTCGGCAGCTTCGTGCTGATCGACAAGATCACGAACGCGACCGTCGCCGCGGGCCTGATCACCGGCTTTCCGTCTACCCCCGCCGCGGTCACGATACGCGACGACGGCATCTTCCGGGTGTCCAGCACATCGGCCGGGGAACGTGTGGCCCGGGCGCAAGCACTGGCGCAACGGCTGCGTGATGCCGGACGGCCGAGCTTCGTTCTGTCCGAAGCCGTGCTTCGCGAGGGCGTCTGCAGCGACCTCGATGTCGAGGACGAGACGGGCCTCGCACAACGGGCCGGAGAGGTGGCACGGCTGATGCACGCGGCCGGCGTCACGGTGATCCTCGCGGTGCCCCGGCCTGAGGGAACCACCTTGCCGGGCATCGAGGCCGTCGATGGCGACGGCGACGGCTGGGTCATCTAGATGCGTTCGACCCGCACCTCGTTGCGGCCGCCATTCTTCGCTTCGTAGAGCAGCGCATCGGCACGAGCGAGCGGGACTTCCTCGGCGCGCGAGGTGCCGCAGGCGATGCCGGCCGAGAAGGTGACCTTGCCTAGGGGGGCGTCGCTCTCGCGCAGCTTGAAATGCTTCGCGGCCAGTCGCTCACGCGCATCGTCGAGGATTTCTGCGGACTGGGCGGCGGTAAGGCCACGGAACAGGACGACGAACTCCTCGCCGCCGAGCCGCGCGACGAAATGGCCGTTGCAGTTCGCATCGAGCAATTCGGCCACGGCGCGCAGCATGCGGTCGCCGACGCCATGGCCATATTGGTCATTGATCCGCTTGAAATGATCGACGTCGCAAATCGCGACACTGACGATCGCGCCCTCGCGCTGGAGCTCGGCATAATGCTCCTCGAAGGCGCGGCGATTGGGAAGGCCGGTCAGCGGATCGCGGCGCGCCTCCTGGCCGGCCTCGGCGAGCTTCGCCTTGAGCCCGTCGGCTTCGTTGCGCACGGCCGTGAGCTGCTGCTCGGCCGACTTGGTGCGCGCGATCATCGATCGGGTGATCTCGATCAGCGACGAGGCCGAGCCGAGCGCTTCCTCGAGCTCGGCGGCACCGGCAGCAAGGTCGCGGCCATAGCTTTGGGTCGCGGCGCGCGAGGTCTCGATGATCGCCGCAAACTCTTCCATCTGCCGTGTCGCCTCGCCGATCATCACCGGATCGGTGCCCGCTGTCGCCGGCGCCGTGGCGGCCGGCATGCCATGCTCGGCGATGATCCGGTCGGCGTCACGCTGGGAAAGGCGGATGCCATCGGCCGTGATCGTCTTCACGGCCTCCGCAACGGAGGACGCCGGGTCGGCGAAAACCTGATAGGCGAGCGTGTAGTTGCCGGGACTCGGCCACAGGCCGTGCTCGGCGAGAAACGCGCCGATTTTCATGTAGATCGGCTCGGCTTCGAGCTGACCGAGCTTCGCGGTCATCTTCTCCCGGCGGCTGCTCCACGGCTTCATTGTCGTTCTGCCTCAAACCGATCTGCTGAGATGTTCTACGGGCGTGGCGGCGTCTGCCGGGCTGCGGGCGCTGCAGGCCGCGCGGCTTCGGCCACCGGCGTCCGGGGCGTGCGACGGACCGCATTGCCCCGCCACGCCAACGTGATCGAGATGCGCCGGTTGCGCGGGTCGTAGCGGTCCTCCGGCACGAAGGGATCGCGATCGGCCACGCCCTCGATCCGGGCGATGCGGTCGATCGCGACGCCGGCCCGCTGCAGGGTGGCACGGGTGCTTTCGGCGCGCGCCGTCGAGAGCATCCAGTTGTTCATCGTCTGGCCGGCCGAATAGGGCAGCGAGTCGGTATGGCCGCGCACGACCACCGCGTTGGGCACGTCGCCGATCACCTGGGCGACCTCCTCGACCAGCCGCCGCGCCTGGGGAAGGAGCTGGTCGGTGCCGACGCGGAACATCGAGAAATTGGCCTCGTCCATCAGGTCGATGCGCAGACCCTCGCCGTCCTCGGTGAAGCTGATGTGGCGACGCAGCTGCCTCAGCTCCGGATTGCTTTCGATCCGGCGCATCAGCTCGGCGCGCAGCTGCTGGAAGCGGAGGCGATCCTCCTGGGTCGGGCCGCTCCCCTCGCGGACGCCGCCGGTCACGTCGCGCGGGATCACGATCGCCCGGGATCCGGTCTGGGTGGCCCTGTGGGGATAATTTTCGGAGGCCACGATCGAATCGCCGCCCAGGATGCCGTCCGATCCGGCGCTGTCCTGGCGATATTCGATCAGCGTCGGCGTGAAATAATCGGCGAGGCCGCGTTTCTTGTCCTCGTCGGTGGCGCCGATGATCCAGAGCAGCAGGAAGAAGGCCATCATCGCCGTCACGAAATCGGCATAGGCGATCTTCCAGGCGCCGCCATGATGGGCGCCGTGGGCCTCCTCGATCACCTTCTTGACGATGATCGGCTGGACTTGCGGCGGTTCGTTGCGGCCGCGCTTGGCTGTGCTCACCATGGCTCAGCGGCCACGCATGCCGTCGAACACGTCGGCGAAAGCCGGCTGGTTCGAATGCTGGATGCCCGAACGGGCGGCCTCGATCACCAGCGGCAGCGGATGGCCGTGGAGCGAGGCGATGATGATCTGCTTGACCACCTGGTAGATCGCCGAATCCGCCTCGATGACCTGCTTCGCACGGTTCGCGAATGGCCCGGCGAAGCCGTAGGACAGGAGCACGCCCAAAAAGGTGCCGACCAGCGCCGAGCCGATCATCGCGCCGAGGATGGCGGGCGGCTGATCGATCGAGGCCATGGTCTTCACCACGCCGAGCACCGCGGCGACGATGCCGAGCGCGGGCAGCGCGTCGGCCAGAGTCTGGAGGTTGTTTGCCGGCGCGAGCGCGTGGTGGTGATGGGTCTTGATCGAATTGTCCATCACGTCCTCGACCGCGCGCGGATCGAGCGTGCCCGAGGACACGACGACCAGCCGCAGCGTGTCGCAGATCAGGTGGACCAGCGTGTCGTCCTTCAGGAGCTTGGGATATTCGGCGAAGATCGCGCTCGATTTCGGATCCTCGATATGCGGCTCGACCGCGACCGGGCCGTCGACGCGCAGCATCTTCATAAGCTTCGAGACCAGGAAGATGGTATCGAGGAAATCCTGCTTGCCGTATTGCGGCCCCTTGAAGACCTTGGCGAGGCCGCCGGCCAGCGCCTTGAGCTCCGCGGCGGAATTGCCGGCCAGCGTGGCGCCGATCGCGGCACCGCCGATGATCGTCATCTCGATCGGCAGAGCGTGCAGGATCACGCCGATGTTGCCGCCGGCGATGATATAGCCGCCGAACACCATCACGAGCAGAACGACGATGCCGATACCTGCAAACATTATGAACCCCGCGAAGCCGTTCCCTGGAGGAATAAGAGCGTCTCGCCCTTGTGGATTAACGGCAGGCGTCGCCGGACTTTAGGGTTAACGGGAGGGTTACGACGTAATTTGGACCTGTGGCCTTGCGGTCCCGACGCAGCGAAAGGGCGCCTCGGCCAAAGCCGGGACGCCCCTGCTCGAAACCCGATCCGTGTCGCCGCCAGCTTACCGCAGGATATCGAACAGGGTGTTCTGGTTGATGCGCGCGAAGACCGCCTGCGCGGCATCGAGCGAGAGCTGCTTGGCGCTGAGCCGCGCGACGGTGGCCGGAATGTCGGTGCCTTCGAGCAGACCGCGCTCTTCCTCGAGCTGGATGTCGGTGTCGGCCAGCCGCTCGAGCATCGCATCGATCCGGTTGCCGCGGGCGCCCTGCTCGCCGCGGACGGTGGCAGCGTGGCTGACTGCGGCGTTGACGTCGTCGAGCGCCTGCTGGATCGCGGGGCCGCGCACTGCTGGGTCGGGCTCGACGATCGCGTCGGCCGCGGCCTGGACGATCGCGGCGATATCCTGCGGACCCGAGCTGGTCGCGACCGTCTCGAACACATCCTCGCGGGTGGCGACCGCCGCAACGGAGAAGCCCGGCGCCACCGGAATCTGAAGCGTCGTGCCGGACATGAAGAGCGCGTTGCCGCGCGAATCCTTGACGTCCTTCAGCGATTCGAGCTCCTGCGCGATCGAGCGCAGCTCCTGCGCGACGGTTGCCCGGTTCTCGTCCGACATGGTGCCGTTCGCCGCGGTCACCATCAGTTCGGCGGCGCGGCCGATCGCGGTCTCGATCGCTTTCAGCGTCGTGTCGGCGC
The DNA here is from genome assembly GCF_031157375.1 of Sphingosinicella sp. LHD-64. Taxonomy (GTDB): domain Bacteria; phylum Pseudomonadota; class Alphaproteobacteria; order Sphingomonadales; family Sphingomonadaceae; genus Allosphingosinicella. The sequence goes on along the minus strand of NZ_JAVIFV010000003.1, from coordinate 1,066,445 downwards.
GGGCGCTCAGCGACGCGGCGAGATCGAGATTGCGTTTCCAGGCGGTGGAGTCGGCCTGGGTACGTGCGATGTCGGAGACACGCGCCGCCGCGACCGGATCGTCCGACGGCGCGAGGATGCGCTTCGTCGTCGAGATTTCGGACTGGGCGCGGGCGATGTCGCGGGCCAGCGTCGCCTGCCGGTTGATCTCCAGCGTCAGCTGGTAGCGGGTGCCGCTGATCATCGTTCAATCTCCCTCATCACAGCGCGTTGAACAGCGCTTCGATCGTCTCGCGCGCGACCTGCACGATCCGCGCCGACGCATTGTAGGCCTGCTGGAAACGGAGCAGCTCGGCCGCCTCATAGTCGAGGTCGACGCCGGTGACGCCGTCGAGCGAGGCGCGACTGAGGTCGCGCCACGAATTCGCGGCCGACGCTTCCGCCTTGGCCGAGGCCAGCACCTGGGCATTGTCCGAGACGAGGTCGCCCCAGCGATTCTCGATGCCGCTCGATGTGCGCAGGCCGTCGAGCGCGGCGAGATTGCCGTTGGCGGTGCCGCCGCCGGCTGCGGCGACGAGGTCCGGATCGGTGACCAGCGCACGCATCGAGACGGCACCGGTGGGCGCTTCCAGGAGATTGCCGCCCGGATTGCCGTTCGCGTCGGTGCCGCCGGCCGACCAGGTGTTCACCAGGGAAACGAAGTCGGCCGCCATCGCATCGAGCGCGCTGCGCCGGTCGGCGGTCGACGAGGCAGTCTCGGCAAGGCCGGCGAGCTTGCCGGCGAGCGTCGGCAGCGGGGCGGTCGTGCCGTCCTTCGAGAGCTGGTACGAGAGCCGGCCGTCCGCGGCCGGGACGAGACTGATCAGGCCGGGGCCCTGGCCGTCCAGCAGCTTGACGCTGCCGTCGCTGGCCGCGCTGATGGCGACCGTGCCGTCGCCGTTGGTCGTGACGTTGATGTCGAGCCGCTCGGCGATCATGCCGATCAGCTTGTCGCGCTCGTCCTCAAGGCCGGCGCGCGCGCTGGTGCCGGGGCCGGCGGTGCGGATCGTGCCGTTTATGTCCTGCAACGCCCTCAATGCACTGTTGACCGCGTTGACATCGAGGCCGGCGGCCTCCTTCATTCCGGTCGAAACGCGCGCCAGCGCGTCGGCGGTGTTGCGGAAGCCGACCGCGACGTCCTCGAGCGCGGCCAGCATCGACGAGCGGCCGAGCCGGTCGCTCGGGTCCGCGGCCAGCGAGGTCGCGCCATTGAAGAATCTGGTGAGCGAGGAGCCGATCCCCGCCGGTCCGTCACCCAGCGCCGTCTCGACGCCGGTCAGCCATTGCTCGCGTACCCCGGCGCGGCCGGCGGCGCTGGTCGCGAGCCGCGCTTCGGTGGCGCGGAAGGCGTCCCAGGCCCGTTCGACGCCGGCGGTCCGCACGCCGTTGAACATGACCTGCTCGCGATAGCCGATCTCGCCATTGCCGGTGAGGCTCAGCTGCTCGAGCCGTACGTTGCGGCGCGAGAAGCCGGGCGTCTCGGCGTTCGAGACGTTCTCGCCGATCGCGTTCAGGGCGCTGCGATAGGCGGCAAGGCCCGACGAACCGATGCTGAGAAGGTCGCTCATCTCTGGCCTCCGCCACGTTGGAACTGGTTCATGAGGAGTTCGGCGATGCCGAAGCTGCCCTGGCGCGACATGCTCTCGGCGAGCTGGGCGTCGCCCAAGTCGCGGAACTGGTCGGTCGCCGCGCTGCCGAAGGCGTCCTCGGCGAGCCTGGCCTGGCGCATCGAGCCGATCATCTGGCGCAAGAAGATCGCCTCGAACGCCTGCGCCGCCTCGCGCATCTGCGCCTGCTGCCGGTCGCTCTGGATCGGCGCGCCCGGCGCCGGCGTGGCGGCGGACGGCGGGACGGAGACCGGCCCGGTCACAGGACGACCAGCTCGGCGCGCAGCGCGCCGGCCTGCTTGAGCGCCTCGAGGATCGCGACGAGATCCGACGGCGCCGCACCGATCGCATTCACGGCGCGGACGATCTCGGAAAGCGAGGCGCCGGGCGCGAAATCGAACATCGGCGAGCGCTGCTCCTCGACCTCGATGTCGCTGTTCGGCTCGACCGCGGTCTGGCCGCGCGAGAAGGGCGCGGGCTGCACGACGGTCGGATTCTCCTGCACCGCGACGGTGAGGCGGCCGTGGCTGACCGCGGCCGGGCTGATCCGGACCGCGCCGTTGATGACGACGGTACCGGTGCGGGCGTTGACGATGACGCGTGCCGGCGCGTCGCCCGGCTCGACCGAAATGTTCTCGATCCGGCTCATCAGCTGGGTGCGTATCTCGGCGCCGGGCGCGGCCTCGATCGCGATCGAGACGGCGTCGGTGGCGCGTGCGACCGGGCCGAGCTGGCGGTTGATCGCGTCGGCGACGCGCTGGGCGGTCGTGAAATCGGCTTCGGCGAGGTTGAAGGTCAGCGTCGGCGCAGTGGCGAAGCCGGTGTCGACGGCACGCTCGACCGTGGCGCCGCCGGGGATGCGGCCGGCCGACGGCACGTTGACCGAGACCTGGCTGCCGTCCTGCGCGGAGACGCCGAGGCCGCCGACGGCGAGGTTGCCCTGCGCCATCGCATAGATCTGGTTGTCGGCGCCGCGCAGCGGGGTGAGAATGAGTGTGCCGCCGCGCAAGCTGCGGGCGCGACCGAGTGCCGAGACGGTGATGTCGAGCCGCTGGCCGGGCCGGGCGAAGGCGGGCAGTTCTGCCGTGATCATCACCGCCGCCGCATTCTTGAGCGCCGGATTGACGCCGGGCGGCAAGGTGAGGCCGAAGCGCGCGGCGACGCCGTTCATGCCCTGAGTGGCATATTCGAGATTGTCGTCGCCCGTGCCGGCGAGGCCGACGACGATGCCGTAGCCGATCAGCTGGTTCGGGCGCACGCTCTGGAACGCGCCGAGATCCTTGATCCGCGTCGCTGCATCGGCCGGCGCGGCGACCGCGAACAAAACCGCGAGTGCGAAGAAAATCGAACGGATCATGTCACACCTCAAAACGGGCTCAGCATCGAGAAGAAGCGCTGCAGCCAGCCCTGGCGGCTGGCGCGCGCGATCTCGCCGCGGCCGAGATATTCGATCTGGGCGTCCGCCACACGGGTCGAGGGGACGCGGTTGTCCGGGCCGACGTCGGCGAAGCGGATGAGACCCGACAGGCGGATGAACTCGTGGCCGCGGTTGATCCGGAGCTGCTTCTCGCCGCGCACCCGCATCACCCCGTTCGGAAAGACCTCATGGACGGTGACGGTGATCTCGCCGACCAGGCTGTTCGACTGGCCGGTCTGGCCGCGCCCGTCGAACTCGGACTGGCCGCCCGCGGCTACGTCGGACGGCTGGAAGAAGGAGAGCGGTCCCGTCGAAGGCGGCGTCAGGCCGATATTGCCCTCCCGGTTCGTGCCCGACGAGCTCGAGGACGACCCCTGGGTGCGCTCGACAAGGACGATGGTCAGCACGTCGCCAACCGCGCCGGCGCGCTGGCCGCTGGTCAGCGGCGAGAAGCCGTTGGACGCCTGGAAGATCGCGCCGTTGGCAGCAGCCGGCGGCGGCGCCGGTGGCGGGGCCGGACGAAATTCCTCCTGCGGCTGCGCGCGGCTCGCGCAGAACAGGCAGGCGGCGATGAGCAAAGCGTGGGCCATGGGTTACAGCTGCTGGTTCGCGTTGCGGAGCATCTCGTCCGTCGCCGAGACCATCTTCGAGTTGACCTCGTAGGCGCGCTGCGTCTCGATCATGTCGACCAGCTCCTGAACGACGTTGACGTTCGAGGCTTCGAGCGCCCCCTGGCGGATCGCGCCGCGGCTTTCCTCGGCGGGCGGTCCGACCTGCGGCGTGCCGCTGGCGGAGGATTCCGCATAGAGCGTGCCGCCGAGCGCGCGCAGGCCCGCCGGGTTGATGAAGGTCGCGATCTCGAGCCGGCCGACCTCGGCGAGCTCGGGTTGTCCGGGCAGGGTCACCGAGACGGTCCCGTCGGCGCCGATCGTGATCGACTGGGCGTTCTCCGGGATCTGGATCTGCGGCTGGATCGGCGATCCGTCGGCCGTAACCAGCGTGCCCTCGTTGGACCGGTGGAAATTGCCGGCGCGGGTATAGGCGGTGGTCCCGTCCGGCCGCGAGATCTGGAAGAAGCCGTCGCCCTCGATCGCGAGGTCCAGCGGGTTCTCGGTATTGTTGATCGAACCCTGGCTGGTGATCCGGCTGGTGCCGACCAGTCGGACGCCGGTGCCGAGATTGAGGCCGACCGCATATTGGTTGTCGCCCGAGGAGCGGGCGCCGGCGGCGGTCATCACCTGATAGGCGAGCGTCTCGAAATCGGCACGGTCGCGCTTGAAGCCGGTCGTGTTCACGTTCGCCAGGTTGTTGGCGATGACACGCATCCGCTCGGACTGGGCATCGAGCCCGGTGCGGGCGACCTGGAGGGCTGAATTGGCCATGTCTTTGCTCCTTCGCTTGCGCCTAGCTGGGCAGGCGCATGAGATCGGCGGCGGACGTGTCGAGGTCGCGCGCCGTGGTGATGAGATTGAGCTGGGTATCCCAGGCGCGGCTGGCGTCGATCATGTCGATCAGCGCCTGGCTGACCTCGACGTTCGAGCCTTCCAGGCTGCGCGGGGTGAGGCGCCCGTCCGGATCCGACGGCAGGATGCCGCCATTCTCGACCCGGAACAGGCCGTCCACCGCCTTGAGCACGCGCGAGCCCGTCGGGTTGGCGAGCTTCAGCCGGTCGACCTGCTGCGGCACGTTGGGATCGCCGCCGCTCGGCACGATCCAGACCGCGCCGTCATCGGCGATGCGGACGGAATCGGCGGGCGGCAGCGTGATCGGGCCGCCGTCGCCGAGGACGGGGCGACCGTCGCCGGTGGTGAGGAGGCCGGAGGGGCTGACCTGGAGGTCGCCCCGCCGCGTATAGGCTTCGCTGCCGTCCGCGGCCTGCACCGCGAGCAGGGCCTCCCCCCGGAGCGCAATGTCGAGGTCGCGACCGGTTTCGGTGACCGTGCCGCCATGCATGTTCGCCGCGGTCACCTCCTGCGAGGACGGCGCGCGCGCGCCGAAGCCCCCGCCCTGAACCCACAGCGCCCGCGCGGTCGACAGCTCGGCGCGGAAGCCGACCGTGTTCGCGTTGGCGAGGTTGTTCGCCGTCGTCGCCTGGCGGGCCATTGCCCCGCGCAGGCCCGACAGGGAGGTGTGGATCAGCCGGTCCATGGCTCAGCTCCTCAGGCCCGGGGGCCTTAGCTCCGCAGGTTGATGATCGACTGGGCCATCGAGTTGGAGGTCTCGATCGCCTTGGCGTTGGCCTGGAAGTTGCGCTGCGCCGCGATCAGCGCGACCAGCTCTTCGGTGAGGTCGACGTTGGACCGCTCGAGCGCACCCGACTGGATGCGGCCGAAGGCGTCCGAGCCGGCCACGCCGACCGTCGCCGGGCCGCTCTCGCCGGTCACCGACCAGCGCCCGTCGCCGCGTTCGCGCAGGCCATCGGGGTTGGAGAAGGTGGCGATGAGCAGCTTGCCCAGCGCCTTGATCGAGCCGTCGCTGAACGCTGCAGTGATGAGGCCGTCCTCGCCGATCGAGATGTCGCTGAACTTGGCCGAGGCGACGCCGTCCTGGACCAGCGAGGAGACGTTGAACGTCCCCGGCGACTGGGTGGTTGCGGTGCCGAAGTCGAGGCTGAGCGTCAGCGGCGCCGAGGCACCCGACGGGAAGACGCTGCTGAACGCGACCGCGCCGGTGGGTGCGGTCAGCACGCCGGCGCCGTCGAAGGTCAGCTCGAGCGGCGTCGCCGGGGTCGTCGCGGTGCCGCCGGCCGAGGCCTCGGTGTTGCCGACGAACAGGTGCACGTCCCAGGTGTCGGCGGTGTCGCCCGCGGTGGTCGAGCCGGTGCGGACGAAATAGAGCGTCGCCGACTGGGCATTGCCCTGGCTGTCATAGACCGTGGTCTGCTGCGAGAAATTGTAGCTGTTCGGGTCGAGCCGGTCGAAGACATAGGGATTGCTCGGGCTGAAGACGGCGCGATCCTCGGGCTTCTCCGCTGTCGCCGGCATGTTGGCGGTGAGCTGGAGCAGGTTCGTCGCACGCGGCGTACCGGAGGTCAGCGGCAGCTGCAGGTTCTGCGCCGCCTCGAGGCCGGTGGCCGTGACATTGCCTTCATTGTCGACGGGAAGGACCTGGAGATAACCGCCGTTCGAATCGCGCAGGTAGCGCTGGCCGTCGACCGACAGCGAGCCGTTGCGCGAGAAGAAAGTGGTGCCGTTGGCGACCGCGTCGCGGGTCACGAAGAAGCCGGCCCCGCTGATCGCGAGGTCGAGCTCGCGCGACGAGGTCTCGAAACCGCCCTGCGTGAACTGCTGTTCGATGCCCTTGAGGCGCGCACCCTGGCCGGCGGTCGTGTTGGACGCCGGGGCGATGTCGCCGAACTGGGCGCGGCTGCGCTTGAAGCCGATCGAGCCGACGTTCGCGATGTTGTTGGCGAGGACCGACAGGTCGGTCTGGGCGCCGCGGAGGCCGGAGAGCGAAGTGTAGAAGGACATGGAATCTGCTCCTTGTGAAAGTCTGCCTCAGGCGAGGCGGATCGCCTTGTCGGGGGTGAGGAGGCCGAGGCCGGTAACGAGGCGGCTCTCGCCGCCGTTGGCCGGAGACTGGATGCCGGCGATGGTGGTCCAGGTGGCGGTCTTCGGAGTGACCGTCTGACCACCCACCGTCGCGGTGACGACCATGCGCAGCGGGCCGCCGCCGATATATTCGCCGGCTTCGTTCTTGCCGTCCCAAGCGAAGGCGGCCTCGCCGGAATCGACTTCGCCCAGGGCCTGGCTGTGAACGACCGCGCCGTCCGCGTTGACGAAGCTGACGGTGACGTTTGTCGCGTCTTTCTCCAGCGTGAACTCGCCGGCATAGGTGCCGTCGCGCAGCGGCGTCGCGACATCGCTTTCGACCAGCATCGAATGGCCGATCCAGCTCGCCGCGTCGGACAGGCGGTTGCCGCCGAGGCCAGCCGCGATGGTCTGCAGGCTCGCGTTCATCTCGGCGATGCCGGCGACCTGCGAGAACTGCGCCATCTGGGCGACCATCTGGGTGTTGTCCATCGGGTTGAACGGATCCTGGGTGGTGAGCTGGGTCGTCATCAGCCGCAGGAATTCCGCCTGGCCGAGCGTCTGGCTCGATTGGGTGGAGGTGTTGGTGGTGGACGGGTTGTTCAGCCCGTTGATCGCAGAGGTCGTCATTGGCCGAGCCTTATCGTGTCGAGGGTGAGGGTCTTGGCGGTCTGGAGGACCTGCACGTTGTTCTGGTACTGGCGAGCCGCTTCGATCATGTCGATGAGCTCCGCCGAGCTGTCGACGCCGGCTTCCCAGACATCGCCGTTCGCGTCGGCAAGCGGGTGGTTGGGATCGTGGCGGCGGGTCGGCTCGGTGCGCGACTGCACGACATTCTCGACCCGGACGGTGGCGATGCCGGGCTCGGTCTCGACGGTGCGGAACACCGGCCGCAGCGCGCGGAACGAAGTTTCGCGGCTGCCCGAGACGGCGCCGGCATTGGCGAGATTGGAGGCGGTGGTGTTGAGCCGCACGAGCTGCGCCGACATGGCGCGCCCGGCGATGTCGAACACCGACATGGACCGTTCCATCGTTATTCTCCCTTGAGCGCGCGGCGGATCGTCGAGATCCGGCCTTCGAGGAAGGTGAGGGTGGTGCGGTACTGGACCGCATTTTCGGCGAAGAGCGTCTGCTCGGTGGAAAGCTCGACCGTGTTGCCGTCGACCGACGGGGTCAGCGGCACGCGATAGGCGACGCTGCTCTCGGCGGCCGAGCCGGCATCCATGCCGCGCGACGCGCGTGCGAGGGCCTGGCCGAAATCGATGTCGCGCGCCTGGTAGCCCGGGGTCGCGGCATTGGCGATGTTCGACGCCAGCAGCGACAGGCGCTGCGAGCGCAGCGCCAGCGCGGTCCCGTGTATGCCGAACAGGCCTTCATTTCCGGCCATGATCGAAAACTCCTCTAAAGCTCCGCCTCCGTCCGCCGTTATTTTGACAGGCAGAGGCGCTCGCCCATGTCGCTGCAAATGCCGTGCCAATTTGTGCGCGGCATGCGCCCGACAGCGCGCGCTCTTTGCCGTTGCGAGGGAATGGGGGCAGGACCGGCAACGTCTTGCCGGGGCCGGCAGGATCTTGCCGGCGGCGAGGAGGGTCGTGTGGTCGTGTATCTGGATCGGGTGATCGACCCTCTTTCGCTCCTCATCGTGCTCGGCGGCACCCTCGTCACCGTGATCGTCTCCGCGACCCGCGCCGACCGGCGCCGCGCGCTCGGCGCGCTTCGGACTCTCTTCATTGCCAAGCCCGATACGGACGCCCGGACGGCCGAGCAGGCGGTGCGCCGGATCGAGAGTGTTTCGGAATATCGCGGCATCGTCTTTGCCGACCGGGTCAACACGCCGGTCGAGTTCGTCCACCGGCTGGCCTGCCGGCTCGCCGATGCAGACGGCAGCAGCAGTTTCTCCCTTTGGGCGCGTGCGGAGCTGGAGGAACGACGCACGCGCCACGAGGGCGCGATTTCGGTCTGGCGTCACGCCGCCGAGGTCGCGCCCTCTATGGGCATGATCGGCACCGTCCTGGGCCTCATCGGCATGTTCGCGCAGATGAACGACCCGTCGGCGATGGGCCCGGCGATGGCGACCGCAATGCTGACCACGCTTTACGGCCTGTTCCTCTCCGCCGTGATTGCCGGACCGGTCGCCGCGCGGCTGGAGCGGCTGTCGCAGGCCGAATGCCAGTGGCAGACCCGCGTCGTCGACCGGCTGATCGAGCTCGCCCGTTCCGAGGAGGAGGCCTACAGCCTGTGGCGCGCGCGCAAGACTGCGCGGCAGGTGGGATGAGGATCGCGCTCCCGGTCCCGCGCTGGGCGGTCAGCTTCGCCGATCTGGGCCTCGTCCTGATCGCCTGCTTCGTCATGCTGAATGCGATGCAGGCCGCCCGACCGAAGGCCGACGCGGGAACGCGCGCCGAAAGTGAGGCCAGGCCCGGACGGGTGCTGAGCGCCACCCAGATGTTCGAACCCGGGGAAGCGCGTCTGACCCCTGCGGCGCTGACCGAGTTGCGGGCCGAAGGTCGCCGCTGGGCCGGTCGGCCGATCCGGATCGTGAGCCGCGGCGCGGCCGAGGGCAACGCCCGGCTCGAACGTTTCGAGCTTGCGGCCGCCCGCAGCGCGGCGGCGGCACGCGCGCTCCGGGATAGCGGCGTTCGTGAAAACGATATCGAACTCCGCGTCGAGCAGGCCGATGGTGGCGCAGGCCAGACGCTGGCGATCCTGCCTCGCTGACATTTGGCACGGCAGTTGCTTCGCTCCCGCGAAATGACTGGAGCGACCATCATGGTGACGATTTTCCGACGCGCACTGCTGTTGTCCGCGGCCATCGCGGCTCCCGCTCTCGGGCAAGGCTTCGAGAATCTGGAGATGCTGGACAGCCGCGTCGCCGCGGCGCTCGGCGCCAATGTCGGCGAGCCGGGCGGTCCGGCCGCACCTCTCGACCGGCGCCTGCGCCTTGCCGCCTGCCCGGAGCCGGCGACGATCGAGGAGCCGGCGATGAATGCCGTGACGGTGCGCTGTCCGGCGCAGGGATGGCGCATCCGCGTGCCGCTGGCCGGCGGCGGCGCGACCGTGACCCGGGCGGCGGCCGTCCGCGCCGAGCCGGTGATCCGGCGCGGGGATCAGGTCGAGGTCGTAGCGCTCTCGCGCAGCTTCTCGGTCAGCACCACGGGTATCGCCGAACAGGATGGCGCGCCCGGCGACCGCATCCGCGTGCGCACCGAACGGCGCTCGGCGCCGTTCATCGGCCAGGTCACGCAGGACGGCCGGGTCGCGCTGCCCGGGTTCAACTGAAAAAGAATTTAAAGGCCGCGTGAAGCGGCCGTTATAGGTTGAGTAACTTTCTTGAAGCGCCTTCGGGCAAGAGGAATTCGAGATGATCGACGGTGTGGGAAAAACCGGTCCGGGACGCATCGAGCTGACCCGTGGCACCGAGAAAAGCCAGGCGGCTGCGGCCACCGGCCATGCCACGTCGCGCGGCCGGAACGGCCCGGTCGAAAGCGCCGTGTTCGAGCTGGTGAGCGGCGGCGCCCCGGTCGATTCCGCCAAGGTGTCCGCGATCCGTGCCGCGATCGCCGAAGGCCGCTATCCGGTCGATGCGGATCGCATCGCCGAACGGATGATCGCGCTCGATCTGCCGGTCCGGTAATGAGCCTTCAGGTTCTCGACCGCCTTGCTGTCGCGCATGAGGCACTGATCATCGCGCTCGATTCCGGTGATCTCGCCGGCATCGAAGCCGCGACCACTGACCTTTCCGACGCGGTCGCCGGCGCGCGCGCGCTCCAGGGCGTGGGCCTCGCGCCGGATCTCAAGGACCGCATCTCCAGCCTTGCGGTTCTCGCCCAGGCCGCGCAGGCCCGCGTCAATTTTCTGACGGACCATGTCCGCCGCCGGATCGACACGCTCGCGACCCTCGCCGGCCGTCCGCAGGGCCTCACCTACCGCCCACACGCGCGTTAGGTTGTAGTATCTCGTTCCCCGGCGAAGGCCGGGGCCCAGTTGCAGAGTCAGCCTTGGGTTCCGGCTTTCACCGGAACATGCTACATGCGTCACCCGCCCAGCTAATGCACGATCTGGCACGGCAATTGCTTCGATGTCCCTGAAGAGAAAGGGGCGTCATGATTCCGACGACGATCACCGGTGCATCGGGCCCTCAAGGCCGCGACCGCATCGGTGCCGCCATCCAGCAGGCCGCCGCCCGCACCGGCATGGATTTCGGCTATCTGATGAATCAGGCCCGCGTCGAAAGCGGCCTCGATCCCAATGCGCGCGCGCGCACCTCGAGCGCGACCGGCCTCTTCCAGTTCATCGACCAGACCTGGCTCGGCACCGTCCAGCGGCACGGCGCCGATCATGGCCTCGGCTGGGCCGCGAACGCGATCCGCCGCACCCCCGGCGGCCGCTATCATGTCGCCGATCCGGGAATGCGCCGTGCGATTCTTGACCTCAGGCGCCAGCCCGAAGCCGCCTCGGCCATGGCGGCCGAATTCGCCTCCGACAATCGCGACCATCTCGAAAGCCGGATCGGCCGCCGCGCCGAGCCGGTCGATCTCTACCTCGCCCATTTCCTAGGCGCCGGCGGCGCAGCACAGTTCCTGCGCGCCCATGATGCCAACCCGGACGGCGCCGCGGCCCGCCTGCTGCCGGCAGCGGCGCGCGCCAACCGTTCGATCTTCTACGATCGCGACGGTTCGCCGAAGAGCTTCGCCGAGATCCGCACCCATTTCGCCCGCCGCTTCGGCGACACGCCGGTTGCGCCGCCGAGCGCGCCGACCAACGACATGCTCGCGCTGCGCATGGCGCTCGGCAGCGAGGAGGCGGTCGATGCGCCCGAGGAAATCAACCTCGCCCGCCCGTCGCCCGAATATGCGCGCCTCGCCTATCTGATGCTCGCGCAGCTGGGAGACGCCTGAGATGAGCCGCGCTACCGTGAACCGCAAGGTATGGCTCGGCGCGGGCCGGGGCGCGGTCCTGCCCTTCGCGACGCTGCTGCTCGTCATGCTGATGATCGTGCCGATGCCGGCGATGATGCTGGACATCGGCTTCGTCACCAACATCATGATCAGCCTCGCGGTGCTGATGGTGGCGCTGAACGTCGCCCGGCCGCTCGATTTCTCCTCCTTCCCGACGGTGCTTCTGTTCGCGACCCTGTTCCGGCTCGCGCTCAATGTCGCCTCGACCCGCGTCGTGCTGGTCGACGGCCATGAGGGCTCGCATGCCGCCGGCTATGTGATCGAGGCGTTCGGCAATTTCCTGATCGGCGGCGACTATGCCGTCGGCCTGTTCGTCTTCATGATCCTGATGATCATCAACCTGGTGGTCATCACCAAGGGCGCCGGCCGCGTCTCCGAAGTCTCGGCGCGCTTCACCCTCGATGCCATGCCCGGCAAGCAGATGGCGATCGACGCCGATCTGAACGCGGGCCTGCTGACCCCCGAGGAAGCCAAGCTCCGTCGCCAGGAAGTCGCGACCGAGGCCGATTTCTACGGTTCGATGGACGGCGCCTCCAAGTTCGTGAAGGGGGACGCCATCGCCGGCGTGCTGATCCTCGTCGTCAACATCGTCGGCGGCCTGATCCTCGGCATGCTGAGCCACGGCCTGTCGATGAGCGAGGCGGCCTCGACCTATATCGTGCTCGCGATCGGCGACGCGCTGGTCGCGCAGGTGCCGGCACTGCTGCTCTCGATCGCCGCCGCCTCGATCGTCACCCGGGTCAGCTCGCCGCTCGACCTATCGGGCCAGATCACCCACCAGTTCGGTTCGGCCAAGGCGTGGGTGCCGGTCGCCGCGATCCTGCTGATCCTCGGCCTCCTGCCCGGCATGCCGCACTTCATCATTCTCGTCGCCGCTGCCGGCGCCGCCGCGATCGCGTGGAAGCTGCACAAGGCCGCGCAGGCCAAGGCCAATGCCCCGGTCGAGGCGCCGCCAGCTCCGGCGCCGACCACGATCGGCTGGGACGAGGTCAGCGACGATGCCGCCCTCGGCCTCGAACTCGGTTTCGCGCTGGTCGGCCTGGTCGACGAACGCAAGGGCGCGCCGCTGATGGCGCGGATCACCGGCATCCGCCGCCAGCTGTCGCGCGAGCTCGGCTTCGTCATCCCGATGGTCCGCGTGCGCGACGATCTGGCGCTCGCCCCCAACACCTATCGCATCACCGTCGCCGGCGTCGTTGTGGCCGAGGACGAGATCTGGCCGGACGAGCTGCTCGCGCTCGACAGCGGCGACCTGCTCGACCGGATCGATGGCCGCCAGGTCAAGGATCCGACCTTCGGTCTCGACGCGGTCTGGATTCCGCCGGCGCAGCGCGCCGAGGCGGTGGTCGCGGGCTACACCGTCGTCGATCCGGCGACCGTGATCGCCACGCATCTCAATCAGGTCATCCAGTCCGCCGCCGCCGACCTGTTTGGTATGGACGAGGCCCAGAAGCTGATCGACGCGCTCAAGGAGACGGCGCCGCAGCTCGCCGCCAACCTGACGCCGCAGCCGCTGCCGCTGGTCAGCCTCGCCGCGCTGTGCCGCGCGCTGCTGATCGAAGGCGTGCCGCTCAAGGACTTCCGCCGCATCGCCGAGGCGATGGCCGACGCAGCGCGCGAAGAGACCGATCCGGTCCAGCTCGTCGAGGCGGTCCGCCAGCGGATCGGCGCCCTGATCGTTCAGACCATCGTGCCGGTGAAGCTGCCGCTCCCCGTCGTCACCCTCGACGCCAGCCTCGAAGGCCTGCTTGCCCAGGCGGTGCGCACCGGCCGCGACGCGGTCCATCCGATCGAGCCGGGTCTGGGCCAGAAGATCGTCCAGGCGATCGGCGGCGTCGCCGGGCCGCTGCTTCAGCAGGGCCGCCGTTTCGCCGTCGTCACCTCGCCGATCGCACGCCGGGCGCTGGCCCGCCTGCTTGCGCCGCATGTGCCCGACGCCCCCGTCCTGTCCTTTCTCGAAATCCCCGACGGCAAGGCGGTCGAGGTCGTCGCCGTCGTCGGCGGTGAAGCCAACAACAATCATCCCATGCTTGAATCGGAGGTCGCGTGAGTTTTCAGCGTTCCGGCCGCGCCCAAATCATTGCCGTTGCGAGCGGCAAGGGCGGCGTCGGCAAGACCAATGTGAGCGTCAATCTGGCGGTCGCCCTCGCCAGGGCGGGCGGGCGCGTGATGCTGATCGATTGCGACATGGGCCTGGCCAATGCGGCGATCCTGATGGGAATCGACGCGACGTTCACGATCGGCGACCTGCTCGCCGGCCGCTGCACGATGGACGACCTGATCCGGCCCGGCCCCGGCGGGATCAGCTTCGTGCCCGGTCACAGCGGCACCGGCAGCGGATCGACCCTGACTCACAGCGAACGCACCCGCCTGATCGAGGCGCTCGGACCCTGGCTCGACGATTTCGACCATGTCGTGATCGACACCGGCAGCGGCATCGAGGCCTCGGCGCTCGCGCTGATCGCCGAAGCCGACATGCCGATGATCGTGGTCACGCCCGAGCCGACCTCGTTCATCGACGCCTATGCGCTGGTGAAGGCGCTGGCCGTCGCCCAAGGCCTGCAGCGTTTCCAGGTCGTCGCCAACATGGTCCGCCACGACATTGCGGGCCGCGAGCTGTTCGACCGCTTCCGCGGCGTCGTCACCCGCTTTCTCGATCTCAATCTCGATTATGCCGGCGCGATTCCCGACGATCCCTATGTGCGCGAGGCGGTGCTGAGGAAGCGCTGCTGCCTCGAGGCCTTCCCGGGCTCGGGCGCGTCCAAGGCGTTCGGGCGGATCGCCCGCCGTCTCGCGCGGCCCGACATCCAGCCGGTGCCGGCACCGGCCGAACTGCGCCTGATGGGGGAGGCCAATGGCACTTATTGACCCCCAGCAGGGCGCGGCGACCTATCAGCGTCAGGCGCGGCCGACGCCGGAAGCGCTGGTGCGCAGCCACATGCAGCTGGTGCGCAAGATCGCCTGGCACGTGCACGGCCGCGTCGCGTCCGCGATCGACGTCGAGGATCTCGTCCAGATCGGCATGGTCGCCCTCGTCGAGGCCGCAAACGGCTTCGAGGACCGTGGCCACGCTTTTGCGACCTATGCGACGCTGCGCATCCGCGGCGCGATGATCGATCATCTGCGTCGCCACGCCTCGATCTGCCGCTCCGCCATGGTGCGCCGGCGCGAGCTGGCCGCTGCCCGTCAGCGACTGGAGGCCCGGCTCGGCCGCGCCGCGCTCGACGCCGAAATGGCCGAAGAGCTCGGCATGGGGGCCGCCGACTATCGCGAGATGGTCGACGACAGCCAGGCCGTGCACCACGAATCGATCGACGAGGTCTATTCCGACCATTCGATATGGTTCGCCGATGTCGAGGAGCGCGCCGACGAGGCGCTCGACCGCGACCGGCTGAAAGACGCGATCGCCGAGGCGATCCGTACTCTCCCTGAGCGCGACGGGCTGGTGCTCCAGCTCTACTTCGTCGAGGAGATGAACCTCGAGGAGATCGGCCAGACGCTCGGCGTCGGCGCCGCCCGCATCTGCCAGATCAAGAAAGCCGCCCTGGACCGCCTGCGCACGTCGCTCGCCGACTGGGCCTGAGGAGCCGCCGCGATGAAGATGACCGTCACCGCCACCGGAATTGCCGACCTGCTGGACACTGCACCCCAAGGGGTGCGCATCCTCTCGCTCGACTGCTTCGACACCCTGCTCTGGCGCAACTGCCAGGCGCCGGTCGATGTCTTCACCGATTGCGGCGGCATCTGGCAGCGCACCCGCGCCGAGCGCCGGGCCCGCAAGCAGCGCCGCTTCATCGACGGCAGGACCGAAGTCACGATCGAGCAGATCCACCGGGCGCTCCGCCCGCGCGCGGACGAGGCGCGCGTCGCCGAGGCGGTTGCCGCCGAGCTCGCCGCCGAGGCGCGCCACTGCTACGCCTTCGCGCCGACCGTCGCGCTGATGAAGGCCGCGAAGGCCAAGGGCCTCGAGGTCATCATCGTCAGCGACACCTATCTCGCCGAAGCCCAGCTGCGCGCCCTTATCGAAGCGGCGGCGGGGCCGGACGTCACCGGGCTCATCGATCGCATCTTCTGCTCCGCGACCTACGGCGTCACCAAGGCCGGCGGTCTGTTCGAGCCGGTGCTCGCCGAGCTCGGCGTGCCGCCGCAGACGATCCTGCATGTGGGCGACAACAAGAAGGCCGACCATGACGCGCCGGATGCGCTCGGCATCCACGCCGTCCATTTCCGCCAGTTCGACGCGGCGGCCGAGCAACGTCTGCGGCTCGAAGCGGCCGCGGCGGCGATCCTCGATCCCGCCGCGCGCACCACCCGTCCGGTCTTCCAGCCGCACCGCGCGCCTCTGTCGCTGCGCGCCGAGAAGGATCCAGCCTGGACGCTCGGCCACGACGTGCTCGGCCCGCTGATGCATGCCTTCATCACGTGGGTCGAGGCGGAGGCCGCGGCGCTCGGTGACGCGAAGATCGTTTTCCTGCTCCGCGACGGCCATCTGCCGCAGCGCGTGTTCGAAGCGGTGACCGGCAAGGCCACGGCCGCCGCCGAGATCAGCCGTTTCACCGCGCGCCGCGCGGGCTTCGCCAATGCGGATGCGATTGCCGGCTTCCTGACCGGCGAGATCCAGCACGGGCGCGTCTCGCTGCTCGGCCGCCAGCTCGGCCTCAGCCGCGAGGAAAGCGAGAAGCTCGGCCGCGGCGGCCAGGCCGGGTTCGAGCGCGCCGCGCTGCAGCCCCAAAACGTCCGCAAGATCGTCGAGCGGTCGCACGCCTTCGGCAAGAAGCTGTTCGCCCATCTCGAGCGCCTGGGGATCGCACGCGGCGACACCGTGATGCTCGTCGATCTGGGCTATAACGGCACCGTCCAGGACTATCTCGAGGATGCGCTCTCCGAGCGGTTCGACCTCAGGCTGGTCGGCCGCTACCTGCTGCTGCGCGAGGAGGCCGAGACCGGATACGACAAGAAGGGTTTCCTCGACCCGCGCCACTTCGACTACAACGCACTTCACGCTTTGTCCGGCCCGATCGCGCTCATCGAGCAGCTGTCGACGATCGCCCTGGGCTCGGTCGAGAACTATTCGCCCAATGGCGAGCCGATCCGCACGGCGGCCGGCGCCAAGGGCGCGCAGAACGACATCCGCGACCGGGTGCAGGCGGGCTGCGTCGCCTTCGCCCGCAATGCCGCGCACGGCATCCATCGCGCCCCCGCATCGGACGACGCGTCTTCACGGCAGGCAATGGCCGCAGCCAGCCTCGCCCGCCTGCTGTTCATGCCGATCCCCGAGGAGGTCGCGCTGCTCCAGGCGTTCGAGCACGACGTCAATCTCGGCACGGGCGACCTCATCGACCTGCTCGATCCGGAGGCCGCCACCCTGGGCCTGCGCCGGCGCGGCTTCTTCTATCTCAACACAGCCAAGCGGGTCTTCCTGCCCGGCGAGCTGCAGCCGCACGGCCTGCCGCTCAACCTGTCGCTGTTCAGCGCCAACCGCTTCTCGCTCGATCTGCGCGGCGCCGATTTCCGCGGGCCTGCGCTGAAGCTGCCGGTCATCCTCGCCGATGATCGCAGCCAGACCATGATCGAGATCGAGGCCTATCCGACGCACGACGGCTATTATCTGGCGACGATCCCGGTCGGTGCCGGCCGCTTCGCCGCCGGGATCCAGCTGGGCGCGCTCTGCGATTGGGCCGAGGTCGACGAAGTCGTCTTCTATGCCGTGGAGGGCTTCTCGCCCGATTTGCCGACCAAGGCGGCCGCGCCGATCCCCGCGACCGTGATCCGCGAGGGTCTGATCGAGGAGGCGCCCGGCCTGCTGCGCTGCACCCCCGCCGCCTTGCTCTTGGTGCCGCCGGTGCCCGGCCTAGGAGCCGAGCCGCACCTCATCGCATTCACCTTCCGCCCGCTGGCCTTTGGGGACCGGCAGGCCCTGAGAAAGGCTGCCTGATGACCAATCTCCTGATTCATTCGAT
Organism: Sphingosinicella sp. LHD-64; assembly: GCF_031157375.1. Taxonomy (GTDB): domain Bacteria; phylum Pseudomonadota; class Alphaproteobacteria; order Sphingomonadales; family Sphingomonadaceae; genus Allosphingosinicella. Next base: position 1,048,955 of record NZ_JAVIFV010000003.1, on the reverse strand, counting down.
GTCCGAATTTTCCGACATCATCCTCAAGGCACTCGCGCTCGCCGAAGCGCGCGAGATCGTCGAGATCGGCGCCGAGTTCGGCGGCATGTCGTTTCTACTGGCGGACCATGCCGAGGCGCAGGGCGGCCGGCTGACCAGCATCGATCCGTCGCCCAAGCAGGAATTTCTCGATTGGGGCGCGACGCGCGATCATTTCCGCCACGTCGCCAAGCCGAGTCTTGAGGCGTTTGATGAGGTCGTGAACGTCGATGCGTGGATCATCGACGGCGACCACAATTGGTACACCGTCTACCATGAGCTGAAAGGCGTCGATGCGGCCTGTCGGCGCGATGGCAAGCCGCTGCTCGCGTTCCTTCACGACATCGCTTGGCCGTGCGCGCGTCGCGATCTCTATTATGCGCCGGACCGGATCCCGGCGGAGTTCCGGCACGCCTATACGTTCGAGGGGGGTGTCTTCCCGGGCATCAGCGCGCCGATCCCGAACCGGGGGTTTCGCGGCATGGGTCAGTTCGCCTGCGCGCTGCATGAGGGCGGTCCGCGCAACGGCGTGATGACCGCGATCGAGGATTTCATCGAGGAGCTGCGGGCCGAAGGACGCGGCATCGCCTTTGCCGAGGTGCCCGCCGTGTTCGGCCTCGGCATCCTGTTCGACACCGATGCGCCCTGGGGGCCGGACATGGCCGGGCTCGTCATCCCGTGGCACGAGAACAAGCTGCTGCGCCGGCTCGAGGAGAACCGGCTCGCCAATTATCTCACCGTCCTCGAATGGCAGGACCGCGTGGCCGCCGGCCGGCGCGCCGCCTGATCTCCATGCAAAAGAAGAGCCCGGCGCGGACATCCGCACCGGGCTCCCGATTTTCCGCTTCTTGCTTGTACGCTTAGCGGAGCAGGCTCAGCACGCCCTGCTGGCTCTGATTGGCCTGGGCCAGCATCGCCGTGGACGCCTGGTTCAGGATCTGGGCCTTCGCCAGGTTGGTCGTCTCGGCCGAGAAATCGGCGTCCTCGATCCGCGAACGCGCGTCGCTCAAGTTGGTGACGTTGCTGGTCAGGTTGTTGACAACCGAGTCGAGCCGGCTCTGCGCCGCACCGAGGTCGGCGCGCGTGTCGCTCACCGTCTTCAGCGCCGCAGCGACCGAACCCGACGCGGTGGACGCGCCGAGCAGCGTATTGGCGTTGGCGACCGAGGTCACGTCACCGAGGGTGAGGGTGATCTGCGACAGTTCCACATCGACGGTCTCGCCGGCATTGGAGCCGACCTGGATGGCCACGTCGGCGGCGCCCGAACCGAACAGGGTGACGCCGTTGAACGTCGTGTCGGACAGGATGTCGGTGATCTGGGTCTTCAGCGCCTGGACTTCGGAGTCGAGGTTGGCGCGGTCGTCGGCGGAGTAGCTGCCGCTGGCGCTCTGCACCGCGAGCTCGCGGATGCGCTGCAGCATGTTGGTGACTTCGCCGAGCGCGCCTTCCGCGGTCTGGGCGAGCGAAATGCCGTCATTGGCATTGCGGATCGCCTGGCTCAGGCCGCGGATCTGCGACGTCATCGAGCTCGCGATGGCGAGGCCGGCGGCGTCGTCCTTGGAGGTGTTGATGCGCTTGCCGGTCGACAGACGCTCCATGGCGACCTGGAGGGCCTGGTTGGCGACCCGGCTACCATTCTGCGCACGCAGCGCAGCCGTATTGGTGTTGATAACAGCCATTTTGGGTTCCTTTCCCGCTCATTCGAGGCTGCCGGGTCGATCCCGAGCGTGCCACGATTGCAGTAACGGCCGGTTCTCCGGGGGCTTTAATCGCTTTTTTCTGACGCGTCGGTTTTCCGACGTGGTGAACGCCGGCGGAACGTCGATTTCCCGACGAGCCGCGCGCGCATGCGTGGGTGCAGAGAGGGAACGGGCGCCCGCTCTCATCTGGCACGCAGCTTGCTTCCGATGGATCGACCAACTCCGGGGAGCGTCGATGATCGGATTGAGCGACAAGGCAGCCGAAGCCAATCCCGCGCTGGCCGCATGGCTGGACGGGTGCGGCCTCGCCGTCACGCTCTTCAGGGCAAGCGAGGGTGGCAGGACCGCGGGTCCGGCCATCTATGCGCGTGCGGACGCCGCCCAGGCGACGGGCCGCGACGTCGTGATCGATTTCGGCGCCGCGCCCACGCTCGTCCGCGCGACAGCGGCCACGCCCGCCCTGCTCGCCTACGGTTATGAGGACCTTGCCTTCGGCAATGCGCTGGTGGCCGAACTGGTTCGACCCGCCTTCCGGCCGGCCGCCGGCGAGCCCGAAAGCGCCGCCACGCTCATCTTCGCCGCGCGCATCGCCGCCAGCGACGCGTCGGTCCTGCTGCTCGGCGAGACCGGGACCGGCAAGGAAGGCATGGCCCGCTACATCCATGCCGTTTCGCCGCGCGCTTCGGGTCCGTTCACCGCGGTCAACTGTGCCGCGCTTCCCGAAACGATGCTGGAGGCGATCCTGTTCGGGCATCGCAAGGGCAGCTTCACCGGCGCCAGCGGCGACGGCGAAGGCCTGTTCCGCGCCGCCGACGGCGGCACCCTGCTGCTCGACGAAATTGCCGAAATCCCGCTGTCGCTGCAGGCGAAGCTGCTGCGCGCGCTGCAGGAGCGCGAGATCCTCCCGGTCGGCGCCGTCCGGCCGGAGCCGATCGACGTGCGCATCATCGCCTGCGCGAACCGCGATCTCGCCGCCGAGGTCGAGGCCGGCCGCTTCCGGGCCGATCTCTACTGGCGTCTCAACGTCGTTCCGGTGAACCTGTCGCCGCTGCGCGCGCGCCGGCTCGATATCCGGGCGATCGCCGCCGCGATGCTGCTGCGCCACACGCCGGCCGGGATGGCGATGCCGTTCCCGACCGCCGCCGCGCTGGACCGGCTGATGAATCACGCCTGGCCCGGCAACTGCCGCGAGCTCGAGAACGTCATCCAGCGCGCTTTGCTGCTCCATTCCGGCGAGCGGATCCACGCGCCCGACCTCATCATCGACCGTGCCGCCACGGCGCCCGAGGCTGCCGCCTTGTCGCTGGGCGCCGCCGCCCGCTCCGCCGAGGCCGACGCGATCCGCGCCGCGCTCGACGAGGCCGGTGGCCACCGCCTGCGCGCCGCCCGCCGGCTCGGTATTTCCGAACGCACCCTTCGCTACCGGCTCGCCGAAATGCGCGCCGTGGCCGCCTAGGAGTTAAGGCATGTCCATCGAAGCCAGCCGCCTGATGGCGCTGAGATCCGCCATCCTCGAACAGAACAGCGCGTTGCAGCGCGCCGCCGGCATCGGCCAGGCGGGCGGTGCGAACGCGACGGGCGGCACCAATGCCGCCGGTTTCGGCGACGCGATGCGCAGCGCGCTCGCCCGCGTCAACGAGGCGCAGTCCCAGTCCTCGGCGATCACCGAGGCCTATGAGCGCGGCGAGACGACCGACATCGCCGCGGTGATGCTGGCCCGCCAGCAGGCGTCGATCGGTTTCGAGGCGACCCTCCAAGTCAGGAACCGACTCCTGACCGCCTACAAGGACATCATGAGCATGCCGGTGTAATCGACGATGAGCGACACGACAGCCAACGATCTCGCCCCGATGCCGGCCCGCACGCTGGCCCCCGCGCCCGCGGGTGGCACGCCGCTGCGCGGCGTCGTCCAGGGCGCCCGCAACCTCCTGTCCCAGCCTGCGGTGGTGAAAAGCCTGCCGCTGCTCGGCTTCATCGCGCTTGCCGGCCTTGCCGCGATCATCTGGGTGGCGCTGAGCGCGCCGCCGAGCCGCACGCTCTTTTCGGGACTGCCCGACGAGGAGAAGGCGGCGGTGGTCGAGGCGCTGAACACCGCCGGCATCGCCAACGGCATCGACAACGGCACCGGCGCGGTCACCGTCGGGGAAGACGATTATCATCGCGCCCGCATGCTGCTCGCCTCGCAGAGCCTGCCGCGTGGCGGCCAGCAGGGCAGCGAGGTCATTTCCAACATGCCGCTCGGCGCCAGCCGCGCGGTCGAGACCGAGCGTATCCGTTCCGCCCGCGAGCTTGATCTCGCCCGCACGATCGAGGGGATCGACGTCGTCCAGTCGGCCCGCGTCCATCTCGCCGTCGAGCAGCCCAGCGTGTTCGTCCGCGAGCAGCGCCAGCCCGGCGCGTCGGTGATGCTGACCCTGGCCCCCGGCCGCACGCTGAGCGACGCGCAGGTCCAGGCGATCGTCCACCTCGTCGGCTCGTCCGTCCCCGGCCTGTCGCCGGACGACGTCTCGGTGGTCGACCAGAACGGCCGGCTGCTGTCGCGCCGCGGCGGCGAAAGTGCCGTTGCCGAGCGTCAGCTCGCCACCCAGACCGCGATCGAGGATCGCTATCGCCAGGCGATCGTCACCATGCTGACCCCGATCGTCGGCGCCGACAATTTCACCACCGAGGTCCATGCCGAAATGGACTTCTCGGAAGTCCAGTCGACCCGCGAAGGATTCCCCGAAAACGCCCGCGCGCTTGCCAGCGAGGAGGGCCAGCTCTCCACCGACGCCGCGGGCGGTGCCGGTGCGCCCGGCGGCGTGCCCGGCGCGCTCTCCAACGAGCCGCCGCCCGCCACCCAGGTCGCTGCGGCGCCGGGCGGGGCGGTCACGCCCGCCGCGGCGGAAGCCGAGGGCGCCACGGCGGCCGGCGGTCGCCGCACCGAGAACTATCAGCGCAACTTCGCCGTCGGCCGCGAGGTCTCCGTGACCCGTCAGCAGAGCGGGGTCGTCAAGCGGATCACCGTCGCAGTGGCGCTGCGCAATCCGGAAGGCGCCCGTCCGCGCAGCCAGCAGGAGCTCCAGCAGCTCGAGGCCCTGGTCAAGGGCGCGGTCGGCTTCGACCAGAACCGCGGCGACGTCGTCGCCCTGTCGGCCCGCGCCTTCGCGTCGGCCGAGGAAACGCCGGTCACCTGGACCGAGACCGCCGAGGGCCTGTGGGCCTCGCCGCTCGCCCGCAACCTGACGGCCATTCTCATCGCCCTCATCGTCGTGTTCGGCCTCGGCCGGCCGATGATGAAGAAGGCGACCACCGCGCTCGCCCAGCGCGCCGAGACCAGCCGCGCCGCCCGCAGCCAGGTCGGCGGCGAGATCGCTTCGGTGCTCGCCGACCGCGCCCGCTCGGACCTCGAGATGAAGGTCAGCCTGGAGATGATCGAGGCGACCCGCGACTATGAGCAGCGCGCCGCCCTGATCCGCTCGTTCGTCCGCCAGGATCCCGCCCGCGCCGCGCTGGTCGTGCGCGACCTGATCCGCGCCGATGCCAAGGATGGAGCTCAGAATGGATAGCCCCGCCGAAATGGCGCCGGCCAATGCCGGCCCCGAGCCGAACGGCAGCGAGGCCGCGGCGATCCTGTTGATGATGCTCGGCGACGCCGAGGCGGCTGAAATCCTCAGCCACCTCGAGCCGCACGAGGTCCAGCATCTGGGCTCGGCGATGTTCAACGTCGCCGACGTCTCGGAGAACGAGGTCGCGCAGGTCTTCAACACCTTCATGGGCCGCGCCAAGGCGCGCACCACGATCGGCTTCGGTGCGGCGCCGCGCATCCGTGCGGTGATGGAACACGCGCTGGGCGCCGAGCGCGCCGAGAATGTGCTCGCCCGCATCACCCCGGCGACCCGCAGCCGCGCGCTCGATGCGCTGCGCTGGATGGACGCGAAGACGATCGCCGCGCTGATCGAGCATGAGCATCCCCAGATCGCCGCCGTCGTGCTTGCCCATCTCGAGCCGCCGATCGCGGCCGACGTCCTCCAGCTCCTGCCGGCGGACCAGCAGCCCGACATCGTCTACCGCATCGCCAAGCTCGAGGCAGTCACCGCCGAGGCGATGGACGAGCTCGAGAAGATCCTGGTGAGCGAGGTGGCCCGCGTCTCCTCATCGCCGGCGACGATCCGCGGCGGCGCGAGCGAGGCCGCCAAGATCATGAACAACCTGCGCCCCGGCTCGGACCAGCGGATCATCCGCACATTGGGCAAGGTCGACCGCCAGCTGGCGGCGCGGATCGAGGACGAGATGTTCATCTTCGACAACCTCAACGAACTGGACGAGAAGAATCTCGGCATCCTCTTGAGGAACATCGAGAACGAGGTGCTGGTCGTCGCGCTCAAGGGCGCAGACGAGAAGCTGCGCGAGAAGATGCTCGGTTGCATGTCGGCGCGTGCCGCCGATTCGATCCGCGACGAAATGGCCGAACGCGGCCCGATGCGCCTCGCCGAGGTGCACGAGGCCCAGAAGGAAGTGCTCAGCATCGCCCGCCGCCTGTCCGATTCGGGCGCGATCATGCTCGCCGGCCGGGGGGAAGATTATGTCTAGAGTGATGCGTGCCAATGGCGGGCTGCCCGCCGACGAGCCGACCAGTCTCGGCAGTTTCGTGCTGCGCCGCGCCAATGCCGGCTTCCGCGCGCGCGGATCGGGCGCCGGCACCGAGCCGAGCGCCGAGATCGATACGCCGCCGATGACGCCCGAACAGGAGCATCTGCGCGCCCGCTCCGCCGCCTACGACCAGGGCTATGCCGAGGCGCGCCGGACGGTCGAGCTGGAATTCGCCGCCGAGCGTGACGCACTGGTGCGCCTCGTCTCGGCGCTGGAACTACTCAAGCCCGAGCCGACCAACGCGCTGGCGCTGCTGCTCGCCGAGACCGTGGATCGGCTGGTGCGCGAAGTGGTCGGCGAGGTCGAGGTCGACGCACACCGGCTGCTGGCCCGCGCCCGCGCCGCCGCCGAGCTGATCGGCGAGAATGTCGAGCCGTCGAAGCTGCGCGCTCATCCCGACGACATTCCCTATCTGGCGCCGGCCGGGCTTGAGCTTGCCCTGCAGCCGGACCCGACGCTGCCACGTGGATCGCTCGTGCTGGAGACCGGCCATGGCTGGGTCGAAGACGGCCCGCAGATCCGCCTCGAACGGCTGCGCGCGGCGCTCGACAAGATGGCGGCGCCGCAATGAGCGCGATATTGACCGAAGCCCGGAACCTGCTGGAACGGGTTCAGCCGGACGAGGCGGGTCCGCGCCGCGTCGGCCGGCTCGCGGCCTATGACGGCCTGATGCTGGAAGCGACCGGCTTCAAGCGGCCAGTGGGGTCGGGCGCCAGGATCATCACGGCGGACAATCATGTGACCCGCGCCGAGGTCGTCGGCTTCCGCGGCGAGCGCACCCTGCTGATGGCGCTCGATGCCGAGGCCGCCTACGCCCATGGCGCCCGGATCGAGCCCGACGCGAGCGGCTCGATGGTCGAGGTCGGCCCGGGCCTGCTCGGCCGTGTCGTCGACGGGCTCGGCCAGCCGCTCGACGGGCTGGGGCCGATCGCGTCGGTCGACAAATGGCCGCTCGCCGGCCGCCAGGGCAATCCGCTCGCCCGCGACCGGGTCACCGAAATCTTCGACACCGGCGTGCGCGCCGTGAATTCCCTGCTCACCGCCGGGGTCGGCCAGCGCATCGCGATCGTCGCCGGCTCCGGCGTCGGCAAGTCGGTGCTGATGGGGCAGATGATCGCTGGCGCTGATGCCGACGTGATCGTCGTCGGGCTGATCGGCGAGCGCAGCCGTGAAGTCAGCGATTTTCTCGCCACCAAGCTGCCGCCGGAAGTGCGCCGCAAGGCGGTGGTCGTCGCGGTGCCGGCCGATCATGCGCCGTTGCTGCGCCTGCGCGCCGCGATGCGGGCGACCGCGATCGCCGAGGACTTCCGCGCCCGGGGACTCCGGGTGCTGCTGCTCGTCGACAGCCTCACCCGCGTCGCCCATGCGCAGCGCGAGATCGGCCTGTCACTGGGCGAGCCACCGACCGTCAAGGGCTACCCGCCCTCCGCGCTCGGCCTCATCCCGCGCCTGGTCGAGCGCGCCGGCGCCGATGCAGAGACCGGCGGATCGATCACGGCACTCTACACCGTCCTCGCCGACGGCGACGACACGTCGGACCCGATCGTCGACGCCGCCCGCGCGATCGTCGACGGCCACATCATCCTGTCGCGCTCGCTCGCCGAACAGGGCGTCTATCCGGCGATCGACATCGGCCGCTCGCTCTCGCGCGTGATGGCCGATATCGTCGGCCCCGACCACGCCATCGCCGCGGCGGCGCTGCGTCGCCTCTGGTCGGCGTTCGAGGAGAATCGCGACCTCATCCTGATGGGCGCCTATGCCGCCGGCGGCGATCCGCTGATCGACGAGGCGATCATTCGCCGGCCCGAGATTCTCGATTTCCTGCGCCAGGCGCCGGGCGAGCGCGCCCCGTTCGAGGAATCGATCGCCGCCCTGACCGGGATGTTCAGCCATGAATAGCCTTGTCCGTCAGCGCGCGCGCATCGTCCGGGTGCGCCGCATCCAGCACGGTCTCGCCGCCACCGCGGCGGCCGAGGCGGCGGAGCGCGTCGCGCTGCTGGAAACCAATCGCGAGCGGCTGGCGCGCATGCGCCGTGACCTCAGGCCGATCGAGGGCCTGACCTCGGGCGCCGCGCTTGCCCGCATGGGCGAGCTCGCCATGCGGCTTGATACCGCCCGCTATGGCCTCGATCCCTCAATCGAGAATGCCAGGGCGCTCGCCGCCAGCCTGGAAGGCGAGCGGCGCGGCGCGCGGCGCGATCAGGAAAGCGCCGAGAAGCTCGAGGCGGCTGCGGTCGGCCTCGCCGAGGACGCGGCGGAACGGCGGCTGCAGCAACTGGCGCGTCGGCGCCGGCGCATGAACCAGGGAGATGACGAGTGATGGCGACGGCCCCGAACATGAACGTGGCGCCCATGGTCCCGCAGGTCGGCCTGCCGCCGTCCGTCGAGGGAGAGGGGGGCGATCTCTTCGCCAGCCTGCTGCCGATCGTGACCGGTACGGCCGCGCCCAAAACCGCTGCGCCGGATGCGACGGCCCGGCCGGTAACGACCGGCGGCGCGGGCCCCGGCGTGCCCCAGCCCGGCATCGTCGAGGCGCCGGCCCTCGCCATCGATCTCCATGCCGCCGCCCCGAAGACCGAAGGGGACGGGCGCGAAACCGGCGAGGCGGCTGCGGCGGACGATGCGGCGCCGTCGCCGGAGGCGGATCTTCTGCCCCTCCTTCAGGCGCAGAGCATGTTTCCGGTGACGGTCGTGACGGCCCCGGTTCCCGCGCGGGCGACGGCGCCTGCGTCCGAGGGTTCGGAGGCCGCTCCGCCGAGCCCCGCCTCCCAACCGATCGCGACCACGGTGCCGCAGCCACCCGTCACGCTCGCCGCGACGCCCTTGCCGCTGCCGGCGGCACTGTCCATGCCGGCAGCCGACGCCATGGTGGCCGGCGATCCGGCCGTTACGGTGGCGGTGCGCGAGGCGGTCCGGACTCTTTCTGCCAAGGGCCAAACGGAGAGCGGCGATCCGCCGGCGTCAGCCAAGACGGGCGAGGTCGCCAAGGGTGAAGGAGAGGGCGCTGCGTCGCCAGCATCCGCAAAGACTGGCGAGGTCGCAAAGGGCGACATGGTTCAGCCGGTCAGGCTGCCGGCTGGTGTTGGGGTTCCTGCCCCGGCTGTGCCCTCGGCAACTGCCGGTAGCGACCCCGTGACGGATCGCTCGGGATCGGCCGAGAAGCCGGTCGCGCCGGTTGCCGCCCCCGCGCAAGCCCCGACCGTGCAGGCTCCAATCGGGGGGACCGTAACGCCGGTGGTCGTGATGAGCGATCCGGCGGCCGCGCTTCAGACCGTGCCGGCTGGGACTGCCGCGTCGCAGCCGGCACCGGCCGCCGCCGACGCAGCGATCGCCCGCGAGCTCGACCTTGCCCATGACAGCGAATGGCTCGATCGCCTCGCCCGCGACATTGCCCGCACTGGCGCGAATGACGGGCCGATGCGCTTCAAGCTGAACCCGGCCACGCTCGGCCATCTCCAGGTCGAGCTGACCCAGGGCGATCTCGGCACCAGCGTCCGCCTCACCGTCGAAACCGAAGCGGCGCGCTCCATCCTCGCCGACGCCCAGCCGCGGCTGATGGCCGAGGCGCGCGCGCAGGGCGTGCGCATCGGCGAGAGCCACATCGACCTTGCCGGACAGGGCCACCAGGCCGCGTCCGGCGATCCGCGGCGCCATCAGGACGATGCGCGCCAGACCGTTTTGATCCGGACCGCGCGCGGATCCGCCGGGGAGGCCGACGAGACGGCCGCGCCGGCCCGTGGCCACGCCGACCGCTACGCCTGAAGGAATGTGACATGAGCGACACCACCAACACGGCCGACGAGGCGCCGAAGAAGAAAAGCGGCAAGCTGAAGAAGATCCTCGTGATCCTCGTCCTCCTGATCGTGGTCGGCGGCGGCGGCGCGGCTGGCGGCCTCTATGCGATGACCGGCTCCGTCTTCGGCGGGGGCGGCCATGCCGAGGACGAGGATGCCAACCAGCCGCAGCTCGTCGTGCGCGAAGGGGTGAGCGGGTCCGCCGCCGAGGAAGCGAAGGCCCGCGCCCGCGCGCCCAACGCATCGCCCGATCCGCGCGTCTTCCAGGCGACCTACGTCCCGCTGGAAGGCAGCTTCACCTCGAACCTGCGCGGCGGCGATTCCTTCGTCCAGATCGGGCTCGGCGTCTCGACCTATTATGGCGAGCCGCTGACCGAGCGCATCCGCACCCACGACATGGCGATCCGTTCCGCCGTGCTAATGGCCCTGTCCGAGCAGGATCCGGTGTTCATCACGACCACCGAAGGCAAGCAGCAACTCAAGCAGGAATTAAAGAACGCGATAAACAACGTGTTAACCAATCGGGAAGGATTCGGCGGCATAGACGACGTGTACTTCACGAGCTTCGTCACGCAATGACCGACCAACCGACCCTATCGGGTGAAGAAATCTCGGCCCTGATGAGCGGGGCCCAGGGCGAGCCTGACGGCGCCGGGTCTTCCGGCGCCGCGCGGCCGTTTCCGTTCGGCGGCGACGCCGGACGCCCGATGGCGGTCCTCCCGGCGGTCGATCGGCTGAATGAACGCATGGTCCGCCGCGTGCGCGACCTGATCGAGCCGTTCGCGCGCGCCAAGCCCAACGTGACGGTGGAGCCGACGGTGGTGCGCAGCTTCGGCGACTGGCAGGCGGAACAGGGCGAGTTCGCCAGCCTCAGCCTCTACAGCTTCAAGCCGATGAAGGGCGCGATCCTGATCCGGATCGAACCCGAATTCGTCAGTCGCCTGGTCGATGCCTATTATGGCGGCACCGGCGCCCTGCCCACCCGGCGGGCGCGCGAGTTCACCGCGACCGAGGAAAGCGTCGCGTCGCGGCTCGCCGACACGCTCGCCGCTGCGCTCGGCCAGGTCTGGTCGGAGGTCGTGCCGGCCCAGCCGCTGCTGCGCTCGCGCGAGACCCATGCGGGCTTTGCCGGCCTCGCCAAGGCCGAGGAGGCGATCGCGGTCTCCCAGTTCACCATCGCGCCATGGCCGGGCCAGGGCGCGACCATCGAGATTCTCTATCCCGTCGCGGGCCTGAGATCGCTCGAGCATCTGCTCGCGGCCAAGCCGAGCGACGATGTCGGCCTCACCGGCAGCGACTGGCGCCGCCGGATGGGCACGGCCGTCGGCGAAGTGCGGATCAAGGCGCGCACCGTGCTCGCGCGGCCGGAGCTGCCGCTCTCCGAACTCATGCAGTTGCGGCCGGGCGACGTCATCCCGGTCAGCCTGCCTACCCATGTCCCGCTGCTCGTCGAGGGCCGCCGCTTCGCGATCGGCACGATCGGCGAGCATGACGGGCGTGCCGCACTCAAGATTGAAAAGATTGAACAGAGGAGGTTCGTGTCGTGAAGGAAGCCCAGGACATCGTCGAGGCCAGCCCGCTGGACGAGGCGCTGGGGCGCCGCAATTACGGCCTGCTCGCGGACATCCCCGTGCGTCTCTCGGTCGAGGTCGGCAGTGCGGCGATGAAGCTCTCCGAGCTGATGGACCTCGCCGAAGGCAGCGTCGTCGAATTGGACCGCCAGGCGCACGAACTGCTCGACATCATGGCGAACGGCACGCTGATCGCGAAGGGCGAGGTCGTGACCGTCAACGGCCGCTTCGGCATCCGCGTCGTCGAGGTCGTCGCGCTCGAAGGTCTCCCGGGGTCCGAGCGCCGCAAATGATGTGGGCCTATATCCTGAAGCTGGTCTTCCTGGTCCCGCTCGTCGCGGGGCTGGCGTTCGGCGCGCTCTGGCTGTGGCGCAAGGTGCAGCCCGGCATGGCGATGGGCCAGCGCGACCGGCTGGTGAAGCTGGTCGACGCGATCCCGCTCGGCGCCACCGGTCGCCTCGCCGTCGTCGAATTCGGCGGCAAGCATCTCCTTCTCTCGATGTCGCGCGGCCAGGTGCAGCTGATCACCGAAGCCAGGCCCGCGGAGACCGCGGCCGATGCCTAGGCTTCTGGCGCGGCCGGCGCTGTTCGGCCTCCTCACCGCCTTCCTTCTCGCGCTGATCCTCGTCGTGCCGGACGTCGCGCAGGCCCAGGCGGCGCCCGCCGCGCCGGCGGCGGCAGCGCCTGCACCGGCGGCTGCGCCGGGGCCGGGCCAGCCGGGCGCGCTCGATCGCGCGTTGAACACCATCTCGGGCGACGGGCGCCCGTTGTCGCTTTCCTTGCAGATCCTGCTGCTCATGAGCCTGCTGACGGTGCTGCCGTCGCTGCTGCTCATGATGACCAGCTTCACCCGGATCATCATCGTCCTGTCGATCCTGCGCACCGCGATCGGACTGCAGCAGACGCCGCCCAACCAGGTGCTGGTCGGCCTCGCGCTGTTCCTGTCGCTGTTTGTGATGCGGCCGGTCGTCGATCAGATCAACGAGACCGCCTACACGCCCTATGGCAACGGCCAGATCAGCATCGAGGAGGCGGTCTCGCGCTCCGGAACGGTGCTGCATGGCTTCATGATGCGCCAGACCCGGGAAACCGATCTCAGGCTCTTCGCCGATCTCGCCGGCGTCCAGCGCTTCGAATCGCGCCAGGCGGTGCCGTTCTCGATCCTGCTCCCGGCCTTCGTCACGAGCGAGCTCAAGACCGCGTTCCAGATCGGCTTCCTGATCTTCCTGCCCTTCCTCATCATCGATCTCGTCGTCTCCTCGACCCTGATGTCGCTCGGCATGATGATGCTGTCGCCGACGATCGTCTCGATGCCATTCAAGCTGTTGCTCTTCGTCCTTGTCGACGGCTGGGCGCTCACCATGGGCTCGCTCGCCGCGTCCTTCGCGGGCGGAGGATAGCCTGATGGACGGTCCCGCTTATTTCATCGGAGTCGCCCAGCAGGCCTTGTGGATCCTCGCTCTGGCCTGCGCGCCGATCCTGATCCCGGCGCTGGTCGCCGGTCTCGTCCTCGGCATGTTCCAGGCCGCGACCTCGATCAACGAGCAGACCCTGACCTTCGTGCCGAAGCTCATCGTGGTCGGCGTCTGCCTCGCCTTCTTCGGCAGCGCGATCCTGATGCTGCTCGTCGATTTCACCCAGGACATCTTCGCGCAGATCCCTGAGCTGGTGAGATGATCCCGGCCGGATTCGCGGGCGTCGAGGCGCAGCTCTGGCTGTGGATGGTCGCGATGCTTCGGCCCGGTGCTGCGATGCTTGCCGCCCCGATCTTCGGCGCACCGGCGGTCCCGGTCCAACTCCGCCTCGTCATCGCGCTCGCGCTCGGCATTCCGGCTTTGTCGGCGGCGCCCTTCGCCTTGCCCGCCAACGGGCTCGCCTCGATCGAGGGTTTCATGCTGATCGCCGGCGAGGTGATGGCGGGGCTCGCGCTCGGCTTCGCGGTCCAGATCGGCTTCTCCGCCGCCGTCGTGGCGGGCGAGGTGATCGGCAACGCCATGGGCCTCGGCTTCGCGGCGATGATGGATCCGGCGAGCGGCCAGCAGAATCCGGTGCTCGGCCAGTTCCTCTCGATCCTCGCGACCTTCCTCTTCCTCGCCGTCGACGGCCATCTCGCGCTCGCCTCCACCATCGTGGAAAGCTATCGCGCGCTGCCGCCGGGCGATGCGTGGATGAGCGCGGACAGCATTCGCGGCCTCGTCCTGTTCGGCGGCGTGCTGTTCTCGGCCGGGCTGTCGATCGCTTTGCCGGTCGCCTTCGCGATCATCCTCGTCCAGATCGTGATGGGCATGCTCGCCCGCTCGGCGCCGCAGCTCAACCTGTTCGCGGTCGGCTTCCCGGCGGCCCTGCTCGCCGGGGTGATCCTGCTCGCGATCGCCGCGCCGGTGATGGGCGAAGGCATCATTGCCGCGATCCGCATGGGCCTCGAGCAGTCGCGCCTGCTGGCGGCGGGAAACTGAGCCATGGCCGACACCGCCGATCGGGACCAGAAGACCGAAGCCCCGACGCCGAAGCGCAAGCGCGACGCGGCGGAAAAGGGTGACGTCCTTCAGTCCCGCGAACTGGGCACCGCACTCGTCGTCCTGTGCGGCGCCGCCTGGATCGCGGTCGCCGGGCCGATGATGATGGAAGCGCTGAGCACGATGATGAGCGACGCGCTCACCTTCGATGCCTCCGACGTCCGCCATTTCGATCCGCTGAGCCAGGTGCTGCGCCTGCTCGGGCTGGTCGCGCTGCCGGTGATCGCCCTGTTCGCGCTCACCCTCGTCGCCGCGGTCGGGACGCCGGCCTTGCTCGGCTCGCTCGGCTTCCGCAGCGGCGCCTTCGCGTTCAAGGGCGGCAAGCTCGATCCGATCGCCGGCGTGAAGCGCATCTTCGGCATCCAGGGCTTGATCGAGCTCGGCAAGTCGATCGCCAAGGTCGTGCTGCTGGGCGCGGTCGGCGCCTGGCTGCTGATGAGCGAGGCGCGCTCGATGATCGGCCTGTCCTCGCAGGAAATCCGCCCCGCGCTCGCCAATGTCGGCAGCACCTTCGTGCTTGCGGTGCTGGTGATGGCGGCCGCGCTCGTCGTCATCGCGATGATCGACGTGCCGGCCCAGATGTACCAGCGCTTCCAGCGGCTGAAGATGACCAAGCAGGAAGCGAAGGACGAGCACAAGCAGACCGAGGGCTCGCCCGAGATCAAGGGCGCCATCCGCCGCCGCCAGATGGAGGTCGCGCGCAACTCCGCCCGCGCCGCGATCGCCGAGGCGACGGTGGTGCTCACCAACCCGACCCATTTCGCGGTGGCGCTGCGCTACCGTCAGGGCATGGATGCGGCGCCGGTCGTCGTCGCCCGCGGCCGGGGCATCACCGCCGAGGCGATCCGCGAGCTCGCCGGCGAGCATCAGGTGCCGATGCTGAGCTACCCGCAGCTCACCCGCGCGCTCTACTACACGTCGCAGCCGGGCCAGATCATCCGCGAGGATCTCTATATGGCGGTCGCCACCATCCTCGCCTTCGTGTTCAACCTCGATGCCGCGCTCGCCGCCGGCACGCGCCAGCCCGAGGTCGATCTGCCGCCCGCGATGCGCTTCGACACCGAAGGTCGCCCGGAGGCTTAAGCAGGACGTTCCGCCGCCGTTATCCTGCCTGATAAGGAAAGCAGAAAAAGAAGGGCGGCAAAGTGGACGGACGGGCACGCAATCTTCGCTATTCGCTCGAGGAGATCGAACGGCTCCTCGCGATGGCGACCCGCATCGGCGTCCCGGTCGAACCGTGGGTCGAGGAGCTCGCCCGCGACCTGCGTGCCGAGCGTTCCAGCACCACCCAGGAGGGCGCGGAGGTGGCCGGACGCATGCGCCGCGATCCCGGTCGCTCGCTCCATGCGCAGGCCCGTCTCGACGCCTCGGCGCTCCGCGTCCTCAAAGACTGATTTTCTCCGGCTTTTCGCTAAATTTCCGGCCGTCGCGGCCGTTCTGGATATTGAACGGCAAGGACTCGGGACATGGCGACCTCCTCCATCGGTTTTCAACTCGGCATCGGCTCCGGCCTCGACGTCAAGTCGCTGGTCGAAGATCTCGCCGCGGCCGCCAAGGGCCCGAAGGAAGCGCTGCTCAAGAAGCGCGAGGACGCGAACGCCGCCAAGGTCTCGACCCTGGCCTCGGTCAGCAACGCGATCGATTCCTTCGCTTCGGCGCTGACCTCGCTGATCTCCGGCGGCACGCTCTACAGCCAGCCAAGCGTCTCCAACACCAACATCTTCACCGCGTCGGCGCTGCCGGGCTCGCGCATCGGCGGCCTTTCCGCCTCGATCACTGTCGAGCAGCTTGCCCAGGCGCAGACCCTGTCCTCGGCCTCACTCGCCGCGCGCACCGCGCCGGTCGGCGAAGGCACGCTGACCCTGACCGTCGGCGGCGCCAGCCACGACATCACGATCGACGCGAGCAACAACAGCCTCGACGGACTTGCGAAGGCGATCAACGACAAGAATACCGGCGTGAAGGCGAGCGTCGTCACCGATGCCTCGGGTGCGCGGCTCGTGCTCAAGGGCGCGACCGGCGCCGCCAATGCCTTCACCCTCACCGTGCCGGGCGGGACGACGAGCGGTCTGGAGCGCTTCGCCTCCGCCGGCATGACGGTGGCGCAGTCCGCACAGGACGCGATCCTCAACATGGACGGCGTCACCGTGACCCGTGCCAGCAACAGCTTCAGCGACCTGATCGAGGGTGTGCAGATCGACCTCAAGCAGGCCTCGCCCGGCACGCTCGTGTCGGTCGGCGTCAGCCGCCCGACTGCGGCGATCACCCAGGGCGTTCAGGACTTCGTCGCCGCCTATAACGAACTGATGGGCATGATCGCCGAGGCGACCGCCGCCGGTGTCGAGGGTGACGGCGGGGCGCTGCGCGGCGACCTTGGCGTGCGCGAGATGCAGCGTCAGCTGCGCCAGATTTCGACGATGACGCTGTCTTCCTCGGGCGCCGGCCCGAAGACGCTGGCCGAGATCGGTGTTCGCACCAATCGTGACGGCACGCTCAGCGTCGACGCGGTGCGGCTGCAGGAGATGCTGGCCAACGATCCCGACGGGGTCGAGGCACTGTTCAACCCGACCCAGTCCAGCTCGAGCCCGTTCGTCACGATCAAGAGCGGCATCGGCAAGGTGAAGCCCGGCACCTACACGATCACCGATATCGTTCCGGCATCGGGCGACACCCCGGCGTCGGGCAAGATCAACGGCGTGGCGATGACCGGCATCGGCGGCAATCTCGTCGCGCCGGCAGGCTCTGACGCCGTCGGCCTGATCCTCGGCGTCAGCGGCACGGTCTCGAGCGTCACGATCACGATCGATCCCGGCCTCGGTGGCGCCCTGCAGGGTATTCGTGACTCGCTGCGTGCACGAAGCGGTCCGTTCGCCGGAACCGAGGAGCGGCTGAGCGCGGAAGCGAAGAAGATCGCCGAGGATCGCGAGACGCTCGAGACGCGCTCGGAGAAATATTACAACCAGCTGCTCACCACCTTCACCAACATGGAGCGGCAGGTTTCATCCTTCAAAGCGACCCAGTCCTATCTCGATCAGCAGATCAAGATGTGGACCAACAGCAACGACTAGGCCGGGCGCATCCAGTTTGTGGCGGGAGTGAATCATGTACGTTTCGCGGGGCAAATTCGGCGCGGCCAGCGCGCAGTACAAGAGCGTCGATCTGGTCAGCCGGATCGAGGGCGCCAGCCCGCACCAGCTGGTGCAGGTGATGTATGAGGAGCTGCTCAAGGCGCTCGACGCGATGGCGGTCGCCGTTCGCCGCAACGATTTCAGCCAGCGCGGCGAGCGTCAGTCGCGTGCGCTCGCGATCCTCACCGGCCTCGAAACCAGCCTCGATTTCGAGAAGGGCGGCGAGATCGCCACCGGCCTGGTCGCCATCTATCGGGAAGCGCGCCGCCTGGTGCTTGCCGCCGGCCGCGAGAACGATGCCGATCGCATCAAGCAGGCCCGCGACATGCTCTACGAAATCGCCACCGCCTGGGATGCGATCGTGGTGAAGGGCTGAGCGAGGGCGGCGCTCAGGCCGCCTTCATCTCGTACTTGCGCATCTTCTCGATGAGAGTGGTGCGCTGGAGCGAGAGCAGCCGCGCCGCATCGGCGATGACGCCGTCGGACAGGGTGAGCGCTTCCTCGATGTAGCGGCGTTCGATGTCCGCGAGCATGTCGCGCAGCGCGACCGGCTCGCCGCGGTTGAGGCCGCGGTTGGCCGAAATGTCGATCTCGGCGCGAATCGGAACGATCTCGGCCTCGGTCTGGACGGAGCCAGCGTCCTCGTCGTCCTCTTCGGTCGCGAAGGCCGCATGCAGGCGCTCCGTCGCTTCCCACAGCGCGGAGCGCTCGACCGCTCCGACGCGGCCGCGGCGCAGCAGCAGCGAGCCGGCCTCGGCCGGGCCGATCGTCCGGCCGGCAAACAGGATCGCGGCGCGTTCGACGAAGTTCCGGAGCTCGCGCACGTTGCCGGGCCAGCCATGTTCGGCCAGCCGCTCGAACGCTGCTTCGGAGAACTGCAGGTCGCCGGCGCGCTTACCCATCGCCTTGACGAAATGACGGATGAGCTGCGGCACGTCGCTGCGCCGCTCGGCGAGCGAGGGGATCTCGATCGGGAAGACGGCGAGACGGTAGAACAGGTCCTCGCGGAACTTGCCCGCGTCGATCGCCGCGTCGATGTCGCGATGGGTGGCGGCGACGATGCGCACGTCGACCGCAATCTGGCCGCGGCCGCCGACGCGCTGGACGGCGCGCTCCTCGAGCACCCGCAGCAGCTTCACCTGCATGTCGGCCGGCATGTCGCCGATCTCGTCGAGGAACAGGGTGCCGCCATCGGCTTCCTCGAACCTGCCCTTGTGCTGGGCATGGGCGCCGGTGAACGCGCCCTTCTCATGGCCGAACAGTTCGGATTCCAGGAGATCGCGCGGGATCGCGCCGCAATTGACCGCCACGAACGGTTTGTCGCCGCGGCCGCTCGCCGCATGGATGGCGCGGGCGACGACCTCCTTGCCGCTGCCCGACGGGCCGGCGAGGAGGACGGATGCGCCGCTCGGCGCGACGCAGGCGACGAGCCGGCGCAGCTCGGCGATCACCGCGGAGTCGCCGACAATCATCGCCTCCGGCGCGGCGGCGGCGAGCGTTACCACGAAGTTGCTCCCGTCCGGCGGAAGCCGTCACGATTGTCCAATTTTGCCCCCAGGCCCCCGAATTTTCTTGGAAGACAGCTCTGACCGACAATGGTTAACGCCTGCTTTACGCACGGTTACATTCGCAGCCTGGCGTTACCATTCCGTCAACCGGCGGTTGCGGGCAGCCGCTAGCGCGCGGGCGTCCGGACCTCGGTGAAGGTACCGAGCACGCAGGGAACGGAGGTGCTGACGCTCGCCGGGCTGGATGGGTCGAGGACGCGGACCCGGTCGCCGCGGCAGATCTGGGCGCCGTGCACCTCGAACGCGAGCGTGCCGAAGCCGCGACTGCTTTGCTGGAGGCCCGGGCAGCGGCCCGGCAGATGGTTGCGGTAGGTCCTGCCGCCGATCGCCTCGAAGCGAATGGTCTGCCCGTCCTCCGCCTGCCGGCTGGTGACGGCCGACAGGTCGATGCAGTTGCGCGTTCCGTCCGTCGCGGCGGATGCTTTCGCTTGCGGCTCCTGCGCGCTCGCGGCCGAGAGCACCAGCGCGGCGAGCGAAACTGCCAGTGTGCGGATCATGCACCGGCCTCCTTTCGGCGAGACAGGAACAACATCGGAACCCGACCCTCCGTTCCGAAAAATCGGCGCCTCCCGTGAAGGAGGCGCCAAGGGGGAGTGCCGGATCTCCTAGAACCGGCCGCGCAGGCCGATCAGGACCGTCCGGCCGGGCTGATAGACGGTGAAGGCGGCATTCTCGAACTGGAAGTAGGCGCGCTGCTCCGCCTCGAAGATGTTGACCACGTCGAAGGTCAAGGTGGGCAGCATCGGGCTGTCGAAGACTTCGGCGAGGTCGACGCTCGAGGAGAAGTCCCATTGCTGATAGTCGTCCGTGAACAGGGCTGCGGCGGGAATGCCGTTCTGATTGGTGCCTGACGATTGCGATCCCTCGTTCCATGTCGTCGACAGGCGCGCGCTGAAGCCGTGATTCTCGTAATAGACCGATGCGTTGTATGAGTAGCGCGCGACACCGATCGCCACCGCCGGCGCGGCGCCCTCGCCCTTCTGGTCGATGATCGTGCCGTTGACCGAGAAGCCGAAGCCGTTGAGCCCCAGGTGCCGGCCGAGCAGGAAATCGAGCGATTGGACCCAAGTCCCTTCGAGGCCGTTGACCGTAAGGTCGCCATCGGCATTGACCTGCTGCGTCAGCACGACGGTCGCCTGGTCCGGACCACCGCGGGAGTTGATCGCGGCCTGCTGGGTCGGTGAAAGCGTTTCGAAAGTGATGCCGTACTGGGCGAGATCGCTGAACGGCACAGTGACGTTGCCGTTGACGGTGAAACCGGACACGGTCTTGCGGAACGCCGCGACGGCGAGATAGCTTTCCCCGCCCAGATAATATTCGAAGCCGAGATCGAGATTGTCGGAAATGAACGGTTCGAGTGCCGGATTGCCGCGCGTGCCGGTATCAGCCGACGGGCTCGAGAAGTTGACGCCCGGCAGCATCGTATTCGGATTCGGGCGGGTCATCGTTCGCGACAGTGCCACGCGGACCACGGCATTGCCGGACACGTTGTAGGCAACGCTCGCCGACGGCAGCCAGTTGTCGTAGGTGTTCCGGGTCGTCGCGTCGAAATTGTCGATATTGGGGAAGCAGGCGCCGTCGTTCGGATTGGCCGGGGCGGGCGTAGCGCCGCCGGGACAGCCGCGCAGCGGGCCATTGCCGTCCGGATCCGCATTGCGCGGATCGCCGACCGCCACCAGTCCGGCGATCGTCTGCCGCGTCTCCACCCAGCGCAGGCCGGCATTGTAGCGCAGACGGTTGCCGCCGAGCTCGGTATCGCCGTTGATCTCGCCATAGATGCCGAGCGTCTTCTCCCGCACCAGGCCGCCGTTGGCGCCGGTGTTCGACGCGCCGACCTGGGGCGCGGCGTCGTTGAAGGCGTCGTAGTTGGAATCGCGCCGGAAACGATCCCAGTCGAGGGTGACGAAACCGCTCGGGCCAGGCCGCAAATAGGAGGCCAGCGCCGCTTGCGGGATCAGGGAGCCGTTATAGGTGACCGGACCGGTCTGGCCGGCGGTGAAGCCGGTGCCATAGCCCGGATAGGTCGGATAGCCGGGCGGCGCGGCGCCGGGCGCGTCCAGCCCCTGGCAGGGCGGCTGCGTATTGGGGTTGGGCAGGAAGACGCTGGGATCGTTGCCGCAGACGGCATTCTGCCATGCCTGGCTGTTGTCGAACGCCTCGATGCGGCGCTGGATGTCGTCATAGGCGCCGCCGACGCGGATGTTGAATTCGTCGTCGCCCCAGACGAGGTTGCCGCGGATGCCACGAGTGAAGGTCTTGCGCTCCTCGCTCTGGATGTTCACTCGACCGCCCGTCCAGATGAAGTTCGCCGGGTCGTTGAGGTCGACATTGCTCTGGATGTCGGGGATGGAGCCGTCGTTGCTATATTCGACGGTCACGCCGGAGCCGGCCGCCGTGTTGACGAGGACAGTCGGTGATTCGCGCCGGAAGGTGCTTTCCGTCCAGTTGCCCTGGATGTCGCCGCGCAACCGGTCGTTGATGCGGAATTCGAGGCCGGGATTCACGCCCCAGAACTCGGTCTCCTCGAGGAACGGTCGATACTCGAGAAAGAACTGCGCGTTGGCGAAGGTGCCCTCGGTGACGACGCAGCCGTTGCTGCAATCCTCGCGGTCGACCTGCATGTCGAGCGGGATCATCACGCCGTTGCGGCCGACCCAGTTCATGTCGATCCGCTCCAGATCGTTCTCGCGGCGCCCGTACATGCCATCGATGTAGAAGTGCAGATCGTCCGAAGGCCGCCACTCGAGCGCAAGGATCGCGCTGATCCGATCCCTGCGGCCAAACTCGTCCGACGGGCGGCCGAGCCGTGGTATGAGGGCATTGTCGATCTGGGTGATGTTGAGGCCTGGGTTGTTGGCGAGCAGGAAGGCCTCGTCGATCGTAGCGCCTGGAGTCAGCCCGTTGCCGGCATTCACCGGCACCGTTCCGGGGATTGTCCAGTTGCCGCCGCCGGTATTGTTGCGGGTCGCGCTGCTGCTCTGCGCCGCCGACAGGTTGGCGTTGGTCCAGCCGATCGTCTCGAAACCGGTGACGCGCACTTCGTTGCGCACCGCGGCGACGCCGGCGAGAATGCCGAAATCGCCCCAGGTGCCGCTTGCAATCAGCGAACCACGGCCACCCCAGCGGTCGCTGTTGTTGTTGGTGGTGAGCTGCGCCGAATAGTTGAGCCTCAGGCCCGGATTGTCGAACGGCCGCGCGGTGCGCATGTTAACGGTGCCGGCGGCACCGCCCTCGATCATGCTTGCCATCGGGCTCTTGAAGACCGTGAGCTGGGTGAAGAGCTCGCTTGGGAAGAGGTCGAGGTCGACCTCGCGGTTGGTGTTCTGCGCGTCGGTCCGGCCGGTCGAGGCGATGGCGACCGGTGCGCCGTTCAGCAGGATGCGGGTGAAGTTCGTGCCGAGGCCGCGGATCGCGATGTTGAGGCCCTCGCCGGTGATCTCGCGACTGATCGTGATGCCGGGCACGCGATTGAAGGATTCGGCGAGGTTGGTGTCGGGGAAATCGCCGATGTCCTCGGCGAAGACCGACTCGGTGAAGCCGGTCGCCTCGCGCTTGGCGCGTGCCGAGCTCGCAAGGCTGCCGCGGATGCCGGTGATAACGATCTGGTCCTCGGCCGAGGCGCTCGGCGATGTTCCCTGGTCGTCCACCGACTGGTTCTGCGCCCGTGCCGGCGTCGCCGCGATCGCCAGCATGCCGGTGGCGAGAATGGTTGCGGTTCTGAACGATCGTTGCGCGCGCACGCGGCGCGAAGTCCGTGTGGTCATCAATCCTCCCCTCGGTCCCGTGCTTTTCGCACTTGTCGGAAACGGTGTTTGGTGAGTGCTAATGGTAGCGCTCACATTTATTGGTGTGACTCCAACGCGCGGCGCTGTCAATCGCGATTGCGATTTTCCTTCACGCAAGAGAGGAAATGCGCTTCTCCTTGACAGGAAAGCCGTCGCGGCTGCATGTGACCGCTAACAAGAATGCGAGGGGTGGAACGCTTGGAAGTCGCTGACACAGGGTCGATTCTTCCCGCCGATGCAGAACGGGCGCTGCTTGCCGGGCGACTCGATCTCGGTGCGGGGCCGACGCCGGTGCTGCTGCGCAAAGGTGCGGTCGAAGACATGTCGCGCCACGCCCCGACCGTCGCCGATCTGGCCGAGCGCACGGACCTCGACGCGATTCGCGGCGACCGCCTGTTCGGCGTCGAGGAACTGATCGCGCATCTGGCCGCGCCGAGGTCTGAGTCTCCCGTCCTGCTCTCGCCGATCGACATTCAGGTGGTGAAGGCGGCCGGGGTCACCTTCGCGCGCTCGGCGATCGAGCGGGTGATCGAGGAACGCGCGCGCGGCGACGCATCGGCCGCCGCTGACATCCGCGGCCGCATCGAGGGTCGGATCGGCGGTGAGATTCGCGCCGTGGTGCCGGGTTCGCCCGAAGCGGCACGGCTCAAGGCGGCGCTGATCGAGGATGGCCTCTGGTCGCAATATCTCGAGGTCGCGATCGGGCCGGACGCGGAAATCTTCACCAAGGCGCCGGTGCTTTCCACCGTCGGTTGGGGCGCCGAGATCGGTGTGCGCTCCGACTCCGACTGGAACAATCCCGAGCCGGAAGTGGTGCTGATCGTCGACAGCGCCGGCCGGCCGGCCGGCGCGACGCTCGGCAATGACGTCAACCTGCGCGATTTCGAGGGGCGCAGCGCGCTTCTGCTCGGCAAGGCCAAGGACAACAATGCGTCCTGCGCGCTCGGGCCATTCATCCGCCTGTTCGACGACGAATTCACCCTGGACGACGTGCGTGCGGCCGAAGTGCAACTGGAAATCCGGGGCACCGACGGCTATCTGCTCCGCGGCGTCAGCTCCATGCGCGAAATCAGCCGTTCGCCGGAGGAGCTGGTCCGCCAGGCGATGAGCGAGCACGACTATCCCGACGGATTCGTTCTGTTCCTCGGCACCCTGTTCGCACCGGTCCAGGACCGGGACGAGCCGGGCCGCGGCTTCACCCACAAGCGGGGCGATGTCGTGCGGATCTCCTCGCCGAAACTGGGCAGCCTGGTGAACCGGGTCACGACCTCGAAGGCGGCGCCGCCCTGGCGGCTCGGCATTCGCGGCCTGATCGCGAATCTCGCCGGTCGCGGCCTGATCGGCGGCGGCGACAGAGGACAGGACCACGCGGCATGACCCAGACGCTCACCCATTTCATCAACGGCGAGAAGGTGGCGGCCGACACGCCCCATCAGAGCCTCAACCCCTCCAACACCAATGAGGTGATCGCCCATTATCCGGCCGGCGGCCGCGGCGAGGTCGACGAGGCGGTGGCGGCGGCGCGGGCGGCCTTCCCGGGCTGGGCAGGCGCGACGCCGGAGGTGCGCTCCGACCTGCTCGACAAGGTCGGCACGACGATCATGGCCCGCGCGACCGAGCTAGGCGAATTGCTGTCGCGCGAGGAGGGCAAGACCCTGCCCGAGGGCAAGGGCGAGGTGATGCGTGCCGCGCGCATCTTCAAATATTTCGCCGGCGAGGCAATCCGCCGCCACGGCCAGACGCTCGACTCGGTCCGGCCCGGCATCGACGTCGAGACCCATCGCGAGCCGTTGGGCGTCGTCGGCCTGATCACTCCGTGGAACTTCCCGATCGCGATTCCCGCCTGGAAGGCCGCGCCCGCGCTCGCCTTCGGCAACACCGTCGTCCTGAAGCCCGCCAGCTCCACCCCGGCGATCGCCTGGGCACTCGCGGACATCATCCACGAATGCGGCGCGCCCGCGGGCGTGTTCAACCTGCTGATCGGCGAGGGCGGCATGGGCAGCACCCTCGTCGATCACCGGGAGGTCGATGCCGTCTCCTTCACCGGCTCGCAGGGCGTCGGCGCGAAGGTCGCCGAGGCCGCGGTCCGGCGCCAGGCGCGGATCCAGCTCGAAATGGGCGGCAAGAACCCGCTCGTCGTGCTCGACGACGCCGATCTCGACCGCGCCGTCGCGGTGGCGGTCGACGGCGCCTTCTTCGGCACCGGCCAGCGCTGCACCGCCTCGTCGCGGGTGATCGTCACCGAGGGCATTCACGACCGCTTCGTCGCGGCGCTTGCCGAGAAGGCCCGGTCGCTCAAGGTCGGCGACGCGCTCGATCCGGCCAGCCAGATCGGGCCGGTGGTCAGCCAGACCCAGCTCGACCAGGACATGCGCTATGTGAAGGTCGCGACCGACGAGGGCGGCCGCCTCGTCACCGGCGGCGAGCTGCTGAGCCTCGCCAATCCGGGCTACTTCATGTCGCCGGCGGTGATCGCCGACACGGCCCCCGACATGCGCATCAACAACGAGGAAGTGTTCGGGCCCGTCGTCAGCACGGTGCGCGTCAAAACCTATGAGGAGGCGCTCGATGTCGCCAATCGCGGCGAGTTCGGCCTCTCCGCGGGCATCGTCACCGACAGCCTGAAGCATGCCCGTCATTTCCGCCGCCACGTCCGCGCCGGCATGGTGATGGTGAACCTGCCGACCGCGGGCGTCGACTATCACGTCCCCTTCGGCGGCACCCGCAAGTCGAGCTACGGCGCGCGCGAGCAGGGCTTCGCCGCGATCGAATTCTACACCCAGACCAAGACGGTCTACATCGGAGGCTGACCCCAGGTGAACTACCCCGTCCCGAGCGAGCAGCGCGCTCTCTATCCGAGCCTTCGCGGGCGTCGCGTGCTCGTCACCGGCGGCGGCTCGGGAATCGGGGCGGGAATCGTCGAGGGCTTCGTCCGGCAGGGCGCGCGCGTCACCTTCTTCGACATCCAGGAGGAGGAATCGCGCGCGCTCGCCCAGCGGCTGACCAACGGCCGCAATTCAGGGCCGGTGTTCCAGCACGTGGACCTGACCGACGTCGCCGCCCTGCAATCGGCCATATCCGGGGCGATCGACGGCGGCGGGGCGTTCGACGTGCTCGTCAACAACGCGGCCAATGACGACCGGCACGAGATCGACACGGTGACCGAGGCCTATTGGGACGAGCGGATCAACGTGAACCTGCGCCACATGTTCTTCGCCGCCCAATCGGTGATCCCCGGCATGCGAGAGAAGGGCGCGGGCGCGATCGTCAATCTGGGCTCGATCTCCTGGCATCTCGCGATCGAGAAGCTGGCGCTCTACCAGACCGCCAAGGCGGGCATCGAGGGACTGACCCGCGCGCTCGCCCGCGATCTCGGCGGCGACGGCATCCGGGTCACCTGCGTCGTGCCCGGCAATGTCCGTACCCCGCGCCAGCTGCAATGGTTCACGCCGGAAGGCGAAGCGGAAATCGTCGCCGCGCAGGCGCTGCATGGGCGGCTGCTGCCGGAGGACATCGCCGCGATGGTTCTGTTCCTCGCCTCGGACGATGCGCGGCTCGTGACCGCGCACGAATATTTCGTCGACGCCGGCTGGCGCTGATGGGGTACGACCCCGTTTCGGTCGCGCCAGTCGGCGCGACGCTGGGCGAGGGGCCGGTCTGGATTGCACGGGATCAGGCGCTCTGGTTCGTCGACATCAAGGGCCGCCGCATTCATCGCTTCGATCAGGAAGGCGGGCATTTGCGGAGCTGGGACGCCCCGGCGCAACCCGGCTGGGTGCTACCCGCAGAAGGCGGCGATCTCCTGATCGGTTTGCAGGGCGGCATCCATCGCTTCGATCCCGGCACCGGCAGGTTCACGATGATCGCACAGGTCGAGGCGGATCGGCCGGGCAACCGGCTCAACGACGCCTGCACCGATCCCGAAGGACGGATCTGGCTGGGCTCGATGGACGATGGCGAGCGGGCGGAGACGGGCCGTTTCTACCGGTTCGAGGACGGCCGCGTGACCGATGCGGGCTTGCCGCCGGTCAGCATCACCAACGGCCCCGCCGTGTCGCCCGACGGGCGCCTGTTCTACCATGTCGACACGCTCGGCCGGACGATCCACGTCTGCGATCTGAGCCAAGACGGTACGCTCGGCCCCTCGCGGCTTTTCGCCCGGATCGAAGACGGCGCCGGGTATCCCGATGGTCCGACCGTCGACGGTGAGGGCCATGTCTGGATCGGTCTGTTCGCCGGCTGGGCCGCACGCCGCTACGCGCCGGACGGCCGGCTCGTCGAGACGGCCCGCTTCCCCACCGCCAACATCACCAAGCTCGCGTTCGGCGGCGCGGATCTCAGGACCGTCTACGCCACCACCGCCGCCAAGGATCTCGACGCGGCCGCCCGCGATGCCCAACCAGACGCCGGCAACCTGTTCAGCTTCCGCGCGGATGTCCCCGGCGTTCCCGTGACGCCGGCGAAGGTGCCGTGATCGAAGTCCGGAAAACAGTGAGGCCGGCACCCGTTGCGGAATGCCGGCCTCCCCTCGATACGCCACCCGAGGGAATGATTGAGGTCGCCATGCCTCCCAGGCATGGCTGGGATCGCCGGGGGCAATCCCACCTCATTCATGGGAACTGAACGGACGCGAACCGCGCTGAGCCCGTCGCGTCCTTCAATGAGCCACCGCGATTGAAACCGTCCTGAATGACGCTGTTATCCGCGGTTAATCACTCTCCAGACGACGCCGAGGGCAAGATTCCTCCAAACTTGCAGTCGCGGCCCGGCTCAAATTGACATCGGCTGGTCGCCCGAGCATTGTCAACTGCACAGGTAGAGTATCTTCTATGCCTGCGCGTACCGCGAGTCGCTACCCTCCAGACCAGGAGAATGCCGATGTCCCAGCTCACCCGCGCCCTCCCTTCGGCCGCAGCCCCGGAGGACGCTTTGGCGGCGATTCGCGACTGTCTGCAGCGCATCCGCTTCGGCTCGATCGCGGTCACCATCCATGAGGGCCGCGTCGTCCAGCTCGACGTGACCGAGAAACGACGACTGGCGAAATAGCGCCACCGGGCTTTCGCCCCGCAATCCACCGAAGGGTTCTCGCATGCCCGATCTCGCGGCGATCGATGTCGCCAGCCTGCTCGCCTTCATCGCCGCCGGCTTTGCCGCCCAGCTGATCGACGGCGCGCTCGGCATGGCCTTCGGCGTCATCTCGACTTCGATCCTGCTCGGGCTCGGCGTGCCGCCGGCTGCGGCCTCGGCGGGCGTGCACACGGTCGAGACCTTCACCACCGGCGCGTCCGGAATCAGTCATGCGATCCACAAGAATGTCGACTGGCGGCTGTTCGCGCGGATCGCCGTCCCGGGCACGATCGGCGGGGCGCTTGGCGCCTATGTGCTGAGCAACATCCATGCGGACGCCGCGCGGCCGGCCGTGCTCGCCTATCTCGCCCTCATCGGCCTCTTCCTGCTCTGGCGGGGCCTGCGCCCCTATCCGCCGCAGCACAAGCCGCCCAAGGTGGTCGAGCCGCTGGGCCTCGCCGGCGGCTTCCTCGACGCGGCGGGCGGCGGCGGCTGGGGACCGGTGGTGACCGGCAACCTGCTCGTCCAGGGCACCGAGCCGCGCCGGACGATCGGTACCGTCAACAGCGCCGAGTTCTTCGTCACCGCCACGATCTCGGCCACTTTCATCACCCAGCTGGGCTGGGCCGCCTTCACCACCGCGACGGTCGGCCTCCTGATCGGCGGTATCGCCGCCGCGCCGCTGGGCGCGATCTTCGCCAAGAAGGCGCGGCCGAAGATATTGCTGGTGCTGGTCGGCGTGCTGCTGACCCTGACCAGCCTCTACGGAGTCTATCGCGCCCTTTCGGCCTGAAACCGTTCACATCCCGCTGCCGACCGGACGACCGGAGGCGAGCATGATCCAGGAGCAAGATCATGATCGCACGCACCGTTCTTCTGTCGTCCACCGCCTCGGCGCTCGCGCTGGGCGCCGTCCCCGCCTTCGCCCAGAACGAGGAGCCGCCGCCCGCCACGCCGGTCGCGGCCGGACCGAACGACGACATCGTCATCACTGCGCGGCGCCGGAACGAGAACCTGCAGGACGTGCCGATCGCGGTTTCGGTGATCGGCAGCGAGCAGCTCGATGCGACCGGCAGCGTCAACGTGCTGCGGCTGACCCAGATTCAGCCGAGCCTGCAATTCTACTCGACCAATCCGCGCAACTCGGCGGCCAATATCCGCGGTTTGGGCGCACCGTTCGGCCTCACCAATGACGGCATCGAGCAGGGCGTCGGCGTCTATATCGACCAGGTCTATTACAGCCGTATCGCGGTCACGACCTTCGATTTCCTCGACGTCGAGCGGATCGAGGTGCTGCGCGGGCCGCAGGGCACGCTCTACGGCAAGAACACGACCGCCGGCGCGGTCAACGTCACCACCCGGGCGCCGAGCTTCGATTTCGAAGGGCGGGCGCAGGTGACGATCGGCAATCTCGATTATGTGAACGCGGGCGCGTCCTTTTCCGGGCCGATCGTCGACGACGTCCTCGCCTTCCGCGTCGCCGCCGCGCGCTCGCACCGGCGCGGCACGGTCTACAACGTCACCACCGATCGCTGGGTCAACGAGCAGGACAATCTCGGCCTGCGCGGCCAGCTGCTGTGGCGGGCGACCGACAACCTCAACCTGACCCTGTCCGCCGATTACAACCGCCAGGACCCGGAATGCTGCGTCCAGATCTACGTGCGCGAGGGCGCGACGCAGCGGCCGCTGAACCGGCAGTTCGCCGGGCTCGCCGCCGCCTTCGGCTATGCGCCACCGAGCACCGATCCGTTCGAC
This sequence comes from Sphingosinicella sp. LHD-64, assembly GCF_031157375.1. Classification (GTDB taxonomy): domain Bacteria; phylum Pseudomonadota; class Alphaproteobacteria; order Sphingomonadales; family Sphingomonadaceae; genus Allosphingosinicella. Next base: position 1,019,421 of record NZ_JAVIFV010000003.1, on the reverse strand, counting down.
CGCCTGACCGACCTCGACACGCCGCTCTCGGCCTTCCAGGAGATCGGCGGCGTCGCGCTCAGGGCCGAATGGAACATCGGGCCGGGCACGCTGACCTCGGTCTCGGCGTGGCGGTTCTGGAACTGGGGACCGTCGAACGACCGCGACTTCACCGGCCTGCCGATCACCACCGTGTCGGCCAACCCCTCCCGGCAGAACCAGTATTCGCAGGAGCTGCGCTATGCCGGGTCCAGCGGCCGGCTCGACTATGTGGCAGGCGCCTTCGCTTACTACCAGCGCCAGCACACGACCGGCGCCCAGGAACAGGGGCCGGCGGCGAGCCGCTGGCTTTTGAACCCCGGCAACGTTCCGCCGGGCTCCAGCGGCTGCAACCCGCCGACCGCCAATGCCTGCAACCCCGCGGTGCTCGACGGCCTGAGGTCGGAGAACGACATCTGGCTGAGGACGACCAGCCTCGCCGCCTTCGCCCAGATCGGCTGGCGGGTGACCGACCGACTGCGGCTCCAGCCGGGCATCCGGATCAACTACGACAAGAAGGACGGATCCTATGTGGCGGTGGTGACCAATGGCACCGGCACGCCGCTCACCAGCGACCAGCGCGGGGTGCTCGCGCCGCAGAGCTACGAGCCGAGCTTCTCCGACTGGAACTTCTCGTGGGACTTCACGGTGTCGTACGACCTCACCGACGACATCCTCGCCTATGCGACCTATGCGCGGGCGTTCAAATCGGGCGGCATCAACCTCTCCGGCCTCCCGCTCGATGCGAACAACAATCCGATCCTCGCCGTCGCGACGGTCGATCCGGAGACGGTCAACCATTTCGAGGCGGGGCTGAAGACCCAGTTCTTCGACCGGCGGCTGACGGTGAACTTCACCGGCTTCTGGACCGAGATCGAGGATTACCAGGCGACCGTCACCAACGGCCAGCTGGGCGTGCTGCGCGGCTATCTCGCCAATGCGGACAAGGTGCGCACGCGCGGCTTCGAGCTCGAGGTCTCGGCTCGGCCGGTCCGCGGCCTCAGCCTCTACTTCAACGGCGCCTTCACCGACGCCAGCTACGTGCGCTTCACCGACGCCCCCTGCCCGCCCGAGCTGTCCGGCGGCGCGAGCGGGCCGGTGCCGAGCGCGCCGGGGACGCCCGGCGGGGTCAGCCCGCCCAATTGCGACATTTCCGGGCAATGGCTGCCGGGCGTGTCGCGCTGGGCGGGCGCGTTCGGCGGCGAATATGCGCTGCCGCAGCGGCTGTTCGGCCTCGACGGCGAAATCTACCTCGGGTTCGACGCCAGCTACCGCTCGCGCTTCTCGTCCAACCCGTCGCGCTCGGCCTATACCGACATCGCAGGCTATGGCCTCGCCAATTTCCGGCTCGGTTTCCGGGTGGATGACGGCTGGGAGGTGATGGCCTGGGTCCGCAACGCCTTCGACGAGGACTATTTCGAGGTGCTCGCCACCCAGTCCGGCAATACCGGCCTCGTCGTCGGCCAGCCGGGCGACCCCCGGACGTGGGGCGTGACCGTCCGGACGCAATTCTGAGGATGCGGAGGCGGGGCGATTTGACTCCGCCTCCATCAACATGAAGGATTTGTTTCGCTAGGGGCCGCTCGCCGCGAGTCGCGTTTTGGGGGCGATCGGACGGTTCAAGGAGACTGACGATGGTCAGCTATGCCGTTCAGCTTGCAACGCGTTACGACGGGCTGGTGATCGCCACCTTCCCGGACCTGCCGGGCGTTACCGCGCTCGGATCCGATCATGACGAGGCGCTGCACGAGGCGAGGCGGGCGCTCGACGAGGCGCTGGCCGGCTATGCGACCGACGGGGTGGAGCCGCCGGCGCCGGCGGCGAAAAGCGGCACGATGGTGAGCCCCGGGCTGACGGCGCGCCCGATTCCGGCCTGACGGAGCGGGTCATTTCCGAAGAGGAGCTGGAAGAAGCGATCGCCGAGGCGCGGCGGGCGGCACAGATTTCGCGGGTGGCCCTGATCGTCTCGGCAATTGGGGCTGCGCTTGCGATCCTGGGTCTCTTCCTGCCGATCCGTTAGCCGGACCGGCAGGGCTTTGACGGATCTGGCTCAGCGATCGTTGGCGAGCCAGGCGATGAGGACGTAGGCGACGATCGCCAACGGCCCCAAGGCGAACAGGGTGGCGAGCACCACGCCGATCCGGATCACGAGGGGATCCCAGCCGGTGGTCCGCGCAAGGCCCGCGCACACACCGAGCACCTTGCCGTTGCTTCTGTCGAGGGCATAACCGCTGTTCATGGTCGTAAGTCCTGTGGTCTTTCTGGGTTCGAAATCGGTTGGAAGCTGGTGGAAGGAACGGCCCCGTCAGATGAGCGTGGCCGAACCCACCGCCGCGGAAACGAACATGCTGCTCGCGACCAGCGCACCGAGGACCGAGAGAGCGACGTTCTGCAGATTGGCGTAAGACAGCGACATTTGAGGTCTCCTGTTTCCTGATCCCCGGACCATCCGGCGATCATGCCAACAGCTCAGCAGGGACCGTGCCAAGTGCTGAAAATGGCAGAAAACTGCGATTCTTGGCTTGGCGCTATCTTTCGCGCCGATGAACAGACGCCAACAAACGGCGAGATTTCCCAGTTCTTGGTTGTCCGCTGGCGGACAGGTGGCCGGTTTCGACCACTCGCGGACGCTCAGCGCGCGTGCGGCTCCGGAGCGACGCCCGCGCGTTCGAGCTCGGGGCCGAGGCGGCCGGCGAGCCAGAGGGCCCACATCCGGAAATCGGCGGCGAGCGACCACAGGGGATAGGTGAAGGTCGCAGGACGGTTGCGCTCGACCCTGAAATGGGCGGCCCAGGCGAAGCCGTAGCCGGCGACCGGGATCGCGGCGAGCAACCACCAATTGCCGGTTATCGGGGCAGCGACCGCGAGCAGCACGACCAGACTGGTGCCGATATAATGGAGCGCGCGGGTTTGCGGGCGGGAATGCTCGCGCAGGTAGAAAGGCCAGAATTCGGCGAAGCTGCTATAGGTCCGCGTCAACCGGGGTCTCCTCGGCCGCCGGCGCCGCCGCGACCGGATCGGGGCCGAGATGGCGGGCGATCAGCCCGCCGATCAGCGGCGCGGCAAGGCTGGCGAACCAGGTCCAGGCCGGCAGCGGATAGGCGAAGACGATGATGATCGCCATCAGCACCATGAGGCCGGCCGGTACCCAGACCGTCCAGCCCTGCGCCGAAATGCGCCGGGCGAGCCAGCCGCCGATCAGGGCGGCGAGGAAATAGCCGGCGACGGTGATGAGCAACGCGCCGACCGGACGGTTGGCGAACGCCTCGGTCACCTGAGCGCGGTTGAACATGTCGGTGACGCCGGTCGGATAGAGCAGGTTGCCGACGATGTCGGAACAGGCCTGCACCACCAGCGCGGCGATGAGCCCAACGAGAATTCCGAGAAAAGTCCGCAAGGCGCCCCTCCTGTCTGCTTGTGCGCAGCCTAGCCCAAGACGCGAAGCGGCGGAAGCGGCCTTGGCAGCCGCTGGTTAGGGCTGCAGGCCCTAGCTTCCGACGATCGTGCCGCCATTGGGATGCAACACCTGACCGGACATGTAGCGGCTGTCCTCGCAGGCGAGGAACAGGAAGCTCGGCGCGACCTCGTTGGGCTGGCCGGGGCGGCCCATCGGCGTCTTCTCGCCGAACGTGGCGAGCTTCTCGGGGCTCGCACCGCCGGAAGGGTTGAGCGGCGTCCAGATCGGGCCGGGCGCGACCGCGTTCACGCGGATGCCGTCGCCGACGAGGTTTTCCGACAAGGCGCGCGTGAAGGCGGTGATCGCCCCCTTGGTCGAACTGTAGTCGAGCAGCTCCTTCGAGCCCTGATAGCTGGTTACCGAGGTGCAATTGATGATGGCGGCGCCTTTCCCCAGGTGGAGCCGCGCGGCTTGGACCAGGAAGAACATCGAGAAGATGTTGGTCTGGAAGGTGCGCTTCAGCTGCTGCTCGGTGATGTCGGTGATCTCCTTGTCGGCGTGCTGCTCGCCCGCATTGTTGACGAGGATATGGAGACTGCCGAGCTGCTGCACCGTCTCGGCGACGACGCGGTCGCAGAAATCCTTCCCGCCGAGATCGCCGGCGAGGGTGATCGCCTTGCGACCCTCGGCCTCGACGATCGCCTTCGTCCTGGCCGCGTCGTCATGTTCGCAGAGGTAGACGATGGCGATGTCGGCGCCTTCGCGGGCGAACAGGGCGGCGACGGCGCGCCCGATGCCGCTGTCGGCGCCGGTGACGATGGCGACCTTGCCTGCGAGACGGCCGGAGCCCGGATAGAAGGGCGCCCAATCGGGCTTGGGCTCGAGCTTGCTCTCATGGCCCGGCAGCGCATCCTCGCGGATCCGTTCGACGGTTTCGGTGTCGGACATGGCTTCTCTCCTGCGAAGCCAGAACCGACCATCGTGCCGGCCGTTCCCAAGCCAGGCGTTCGCAATAACCTCTTCGTCGAACATGGCCGCCGGTTGGTCGAGCGGATCGTTTCGCAGGCGTGTCTGTTAGGCTCGCATTCATGTTCGCCCGCGCTATGCCACATACGTAGCGGCCGGGTTGGCGCGCAGGCGGGAGGGGACCTGGGAATGCTGACGGCGCGGTCGCGCATAACGCCGCACGGACGTCCGATGCTCGTGCTGGCCATGCTCGGATCGGGGGCGCCCGCCTTTGCGCAGGAAGCAAGTGAGGCGCCGCCCGTCCCCGCGCCGTCCGCCGCCGAGGCCGCAGCGCCGCAAGGCACCGCCAGCAACGGCACGCGCACCTATGCGCCCGCCGACTTCGCCCGCTTCGCGCCGCGCAGCGCACTCGACATGCTGAACAACCTCCCGGGCTTCGCGATCGACGAGGGCGATACGGAGCGGCGCGGGCTTGGCCAAGCCACCGGCAACGTGCTGATCAACGGCGAGCGGTTCAATTCCAAGTCGGTCGACATCTTCACCGAGCTCGGGCGGATCAGCGCCGCCAATGTCGCCCGGATCGAGATCGTCGACGGCGCGACGCTGAACATTTCCGGCCTGACCGGTCAGGTCGCGAATGTCGTGACACTGAGCCAGGGCCTCGCCGGCAATTTCGTGTGGCGGCCGCAGATCCGGGCCCGGCGAACACCGCCGCGCGTGCTCGACGGCGAGATCTCGATCAACGGGTCGCTCGGCGGCACCCAGTACACGCTGAGCCTCGCCAATGTGAGCCGCCGCAACGGCAATGCCGGGCCGGAGATCGTGACGACGCCCGCGGGCGTGGTGCTCGACCGGCGCGACGAGGTGCTGTCCGTCAATGAGGAGCAGCCGCGGCTGGCCGGCACGATCCGGCGCACCTTCGGCGACGGATCGATCCTCAACGCCAATGCCGCCTTCGCGCTCTACAGCATCGATCTCGGCGAGGATTCCTTCCGCTCCGGCCCCGGCCAGCCCGACCGCGACCGGCGCCTGAGGGAACGCGAGCGCGAACATAATTACGAGCTCGGCGGCGACTATGAATTCGGTCTGGGCGGTGGACGGCTGAAGCTGATCGGCCTGCACCGCGCCGAACACAGCCCCTATCGCCAGACCCTGGTCACCGAATTCAGCGACGGCCGACCGACCGAGGGCGAGCGCTTCACCCAGACCGCCGACGAGGCCGAAACGATCCTGCGCGGCGAATATCGCTGGCGTGGCGGGCCGAACGACTGGCAGGTGAGCCTCGAAGGCGCGGTCAACCGGCTCGACGTCGAGAGCGGCCTCTTCGCCCTCAACGCCGCGGGCGAGTTCGTGGCGGTGCCCTTTCCCAATTCAGAGGCGACCGTCGAGGAGCGGCGCGGCGAGGCGATCCTGACCTACGGACGCCAGCTTGCCCTCAATCTGACGCTGCAGCTCGCGCTCGGCGGGGAATATTCGAACCTGGTGCAGGACGGCGCCGGCGGCCTCGACCGCACCTTCTACCGGCCCAAGGGCTTCCTCAACCTCGCCTGGCGGCCGGCCGATGGGTGGGACGTGAGCGCCCGGCTCGAGCGGGCCGTCGACCAGCTCGACTTCTTCGACTTCGTCGCCTCGGCCAACGTGAGCGGCGGGACGCAAGATGCCGGCAATGCCAATCTGGTGCCGCCGCAGAGCTGGAATGCGCAGGTCCAGGCGACCCGCAACCTGGGCCCTTGGGGCACGGCGACGGCGCGGGTGTTCGGTCGGCTGGTGAGCGACGTGGTCGACATCATCCCGATCGGCGAGACCGGCCAGGCGCCCGGCAATCTGGAGGCCACGGCGCGGCGCTACGGCGTGCAATGGACCAGCACGTTCAACTTCGATCCATTGGGCTGGCGCGGCGCCAAGGTCGACATGAACATCGAGCTGGAACGGACCTCGCTGCGCGACCCGCTCACCGGCCGGCGCCGGGCATTCAACGAGGTCGAGACGCGCGAGATCGAGGTCAACTTCCGCCACGACGTGCCGCGCACCGCTTGGGCGTGGGGCGCGACGTTCGAGCAGTTCCGGCAGTCGGCGGGCTTCCGGCTCGACCAGCGCTTCCGCTTCCTCGACACACCGGGGAGCCTGGGCGTCTTCATCGAGCACAAGGACGTGATGGGGCTGACCGTCCGGGCCAGCGTCGACAACATCCTCGACACCAACGAGAGCTTCAGCCGCACCTTCTTCGACGGACGGCGCAACCCGACGGAGAGCAACATCCTGTTCACCGAGGACCGCGACCGCTTCTACGGCCCGGTGTTCACGCTCTCGATCAGCGGGACGATCTGAACCACCCGGATGCAGCATATTGCGCGCGCCCGACCGGCAGCCGGCCGCCCTCGGGCTGCATGATATCACGGCCGCGCAGCGGTTGCGCCGCGGCGCCGGCACGGCGGCATTCGGCGACGACGTTCGGATAGGCGAGATCGTCGCGGCGCAGCAGCTGGTCTTCGGTCGCGGCGAGGCAGGCGGCCTCGGTCCGGTAGCGCGTCTCGACGACGGCGAGCAGGCGGCAGGCGGCATCGCCTTCGCCGCAGCCCAGGATCGCCATCACATAGATCAGGGGTTCCATCACCCGCTCCTTCACGAGGCTCAATGCCCGGCACTCCGGCCGGGTTCCCCATGTTGCGGCCCCGTTACTTTGGAATCCGCGCGCGACGCGCCTATCTAGCGACGAAGATGGCAAGCGATGCGACCGAGGCGACGAGAATCCCCGACGAGGCGGGATGGCGGACGCTGCGGCGCTTTCTTCCCTATCTCTGGCCACGCCACAGCCTGAACCTCAGAATCCGCCTGATCGTCGCGCTGCTGCTGGTGCTCGCGGCCAAGGCCATCACCCTGTTGATGCCGTTCGCCTACAAGGGCGTGATCGACGGGATGGCGCCGGGCATGGAGCCGGCGGCGATGCTCGCCGTCGCCTTGGTCGTCGCCTATGCCGGCGCGCGCTTCGGCGGGGTGCTGTTCGACAATGTGAGGAACGGCGTCTTCGAGAGCGTCGGACAGGACGCGGCGCGGCGGCTGTCGGTCGACGTCTTCCGCCATCTCCACGCCTTGTCGCTGCGCTTCCACCTCGAACGGCGGACCGGCGCGCTCACCCGGATCGTCGAGCGCGGGACCAAGAGCATCGATTCGATGCTTTACTTCCTCGTCTTCAACATCGGGCCGACGGTGCTCGAGCTCGGCGCCGTCTGCATCATCTTCTTCGTCAAGTTCGGCTGGGGGCTGGTGGCGGCGACGCTGGCGATGGTCGCGGCCTATGTGTCCTTCACCCGGCGGGTGACCGAATGGCGATTGAAGGTCCGCAAGCAATGGACCGAATATGACCAGCGCTCGACCCAGCGGGCGGTGGATTCGCTGCTCAACTACGAGACGATCAAATATTTCAATGCCGAGGAGATGGAGCGGCGGCGCTACGACGAGGCGATCGAGCGGCTGACCCGCACCACGGTCAAGGTCGAGACCTCGCTGGCAGCGCTCAACATCGGCCAGTCGCTGATCACCAACGTGATGATGGCGGGCGCGATGGGCTACACCGTCTGGGGCTGGAGCCGCGGTCAGTTCACCACCGGCGACGTGGTGCTGGTCAATACGCTGCTGATCCAGCTCTTCCGGCCGCTCGACATGCTCGGCTTCGTCTATCGCGAGGTGCGTCAGGGCCTCATCGACATGGCGGCGATGTTCAATCTGCTGGATACGCCGGCCGAGATCCAGGACGTGCCGGGCGCCGCGGACCTTGCCGTCACCGCCGGCCATGTCCGCTTCGAAGGCGTGCGTTTCGGCTACGAACCGGGACGCGAGATCCTGAAGGGCATAGATCTCGACGTGCCGTCGGGAACGACCGTGGCTGTGGTCGGGCCGTCGGGGGCGGGCAAGTCGACATTGTCGCGTCTGCTCTACCGGTTCTACGAGCCGACGACCGGCCGGATCACGATCGACGGGCAGGATATTTCAGGTGTGAAACAATCCTCGCTCCGCGCCGCGATCGGCATCGTTCCGCAGGATACGGTGCTGTTCAACGACACGATCGGCTACAATATCGGCTATGGCCGGGAAGGCGCGAGCCAGGCCGAGATCAAGGCGGCGGCGAAGGGTGCCGCGATCCATGACTTCATCGCCAGCCTGCCGGACGGCTATGATTCGACGGTCGGCGAGCGCGGCCTCAAGCTCTCCGGCGGCGAGAAGCAGCGCGTCGCGATCGCCCGCACCCTTTTGAAGGATCCGCCGATCCTGATCCTCGACGAGGCGACCAGCGCGCTCGACAGCCGCACCGAGGCCGCGATCCAGGAAACGCTGAGCGGCGTCGCTGCGCGCCGCACCGCGATCGTCATCGCCCACCGCCTGTCCACCGTCGTCGATGCCGACCAGATCGTCGTGCTCGATGCCGGCCGGGTCGCCGAGCGCGGCACCCATGCTGAATTGCTCCGCAGGAATGGCCTTTATGCCGAGATGTGGGCCCGCCAGCAGAACGAGCGCGAGGCCGAGGCGGAAGCCGAAGCCGCGGAATAGTCTGCCTTTGCGCACAAATAATCCGTTACCTGTTTACGGTCTCGTAACGCTCCGCCCCTCATGACACCGGTCCCCTTGTTCGGGGGGTCTCTTGGGTTCCGGTTGAGGAGGTGGGCCTTGATCGACGTGGCGCTCTGCATCGCCGTCGAGCATGATCCGTGGCTGGTGGCGCTGGCCGTCATCATCTGCTGCGCCGGCGCGTTCGCCATCGTGCAGATGTTCGAGCGCGCGCGCAGCACGCCCGGTGCCCAGCGCTTCGCCTGGGCCTTCCTGACCTCGGTCGCCGCCGGCGCCACCATCTGGTGCACCCATTTCGTCGCCATGCTCGCCTTCGAGGCACGGGCGCCGGTGACGCTCGATCCGGTGCTCACGATCGCCTCGCTGGTGGTCGCGGTGACCGGCTGCTTTGTCGGCTTCGCCACCGCCGCCTGGGGTTCGAAGGACATTTACGGCGCCGTTGGCGGCGCGCTCTTCGGCCTCGCGATTTCGGCGATGCATTATACGGGCATGGCCGCCTATCGCGTCGACGGAATCGTGACCTGGGACAAGCCCTACGTCGTCGCGTCGGTGCTGTGCGCCATGATCTTTGCCGGCGCGGCGCTCACCGCCCTGCGGCCGAACAAGGTCGCACGCCACCGGCTCGCGCTCGGCACCGTCCTGATCGTGCTCGCCATCGCCTCTCTCCATTTCGTCGCGATGACGGCGATGAACATCGCGCCGCTCGCGCTGGACGCGACGCCGCTGCGGCCGGAAGAGCTGCGCGCGCTGGCGCTGGCGACCGCGCTGGTCGGCGCCATCGTGATCGCGGCCGCCGTGTTCGCGGCGCTGATCGACCGTCAGACCCGATCCGACGCGCGGCGCGACCTCACCTACATGGCGTTCAACGACACGCTGACGGGCCTGCCGAATCGGCGCGGCTTCCAGGGCGAGCTCGAGCGGCGGATCGAGATGGCGCGGACCACCGAAACCCAGGTCGGCCTCTGTGCGATCGACCTCAACCGGTTCAAGGAGATCAACGATCTCTACGGCCACAAGGCCGGCGACGACGTGCTCGTGCTGATCGCCCATCGCCTGCGCACGGCGCTCGGCCCCGGCGACCTCGTCGCCCGCCTCGGCGGCGACGAGTTCATCGCCGTCACACGGTTCAGCGACCGCGCCCACCTCACCGCCTTCGCCAACAGGCTGAGCACGATCGTGAAGGCGCCGATGTCGCTGGGGCATTTCGAGGCGCGGCTTGGCGCGAGCATCGGCGTCGCGGTCTTTCCGCAGGATGCGGAAGATGCGGGCACGCTTGCCAACAATGCCGACCTCGCCATGTACCGCGCCAAGACGGAGGGCGCGCCGGGCCCGCGTTACTACAATTCGCAGCTCGACGAGGCCGTCCGCGAACGTCGCGAGCTCGCCAACGACCTCAGGCACGCCATCGAACGCAACGAACTCGAGGTCCATTACCATGTGCAGACCCGGGCCGCGACCGGCGCCGTCACCGGCTATGAGGCACTCTTGCGCTGGACCCATCCAACGAAGGGTCCGATCGCGCCGTCGGTGTTCATCGCGATCGCCGAGGAGCACGGCCTGATCCTGGCGCTCGGCGAATGGGTGCTGCGCCGGGCCTGCGCCGACGCGATACGCTGGGAGCATGAGTCCAAGGTCGCGGTGAACGTCTCGCCGCTGCAGCTCGCCCACGCCGATCTGCCACAGCTGTTCCACCAGGTGATGGTCGAGACCGGCCTGTCCCCACGGCGGCTCGAAATCGAGCTGACCGAGAGCGCGATCATGGCCGATCGCGAGCGGGCCCTGTTCGTGCTGCGGCAGATCAAGGCGCTCGGCGTCGGCGTCGCGCTCGACGATTTCGGCACCGGCTATTCGTCGCTCGAGACGCTGCGCGTCTTCCCGTTCGACAAGATCAAGCTCGATCGCTTCTTCACCGCCGAGCTCGAGGGAAGTCCGCAGGCGACCGCGATCATCCGCGCGGTGCTGGCGCTCGGCAAGAGCCTCGCCATTCCCGTTCTGGCCGAAGGCGTGGAGACGCGCGCGCAGCTCGATATCCTGCTGCGCGAGGGCTGCGACGAGGTACAGGGCTTCCTGTTCGGCTATCCCGCATCCTTCGACGCGACGGCCCGACAGGCGCACGCCGCGGCTGGCGGGATGCTGCCTGCCCTGGGAGTCGAACGGGCGGCCTGAGCGCTGCGGCGGCGCCATGGACGCGGCGCCGATGCGCCACTAGTTACGCTCCGCCATCTCGTGGAGACGCCCCATGAAGCTTGCCCTGACCCTTGCACTGGCGGCCCTGGCATCGGCGACGGCCGCGGGGGCCCGGGAAGACCCCGTGCCGCGGAGCGGACCCGTCCAGCAGCTCAGGATCTACCGGCTCTATGATGCCTCGCGGATTGCTTTCCACGAGCGGTTCCGCACCCATGCGACGCGGATCATGGCACGCTACGGCTTCGACATCGTCGCGATGTGGGAGGCGCGGAGCGACGGCCGGCCCGAGTTCGTCTATGTGCTGCGCTGGCCCGACGAGGCGACGATGCGGCGCGCCTGGGAAGGCTTCATGGCCGATGCGGAATGGGCCGAGATCAAGCGCCAGACTGCGGCCGAACACGGGCCGATGGTCGAAAGCATCCAGGATCGCACGCTGCATCTTACCGACTATTCGCCGCCGATCGGCAGTTGAGGTCGTATCAGTTCTTTTGTTCTTCTTATGTTCTGATATGATTCGCGAATGCGACTCGACTTTTCCCTCAGGACTGACTTTGGGACACTGGTGACGACGCCGCACGACATTCTCCACCGGGTCTTCGGATTCCAGGATTTCCGGGGCGTCCAGGAGGAGGTGATCGGCCGGGTCATGGTCGGGAGGCATACGCTGGCCGTCATGCCGACCGGGGCCGGCAAGTCGCTCTGCTATCAGGTGCCGGCGTTGGCGCGGGCGGGGACCGCGCTGGTGATCTCGCCGCTGATCGCGCTGATGCACGACCAGATCCGTGCGGCGGAAGGCTTCGGCATTCGCGCGGCGGCGCTGACATCTGCCGACAACAATCGCGCCGAGACGATCGAGCGACTGAAGCAGGGCGCACTCGATCTTCTTTATGTCGCGCCCGAGCGGGCGACGGGTGCGGGCTTCCGCGAGCTGATCGCGCGTCTGCCGCTGGCGCTGATCGCGATCGACGAAGCGCATTGCGTTTCCGAATGGGGACATGATTTCCGGCCGGACTACCGGCTGCTCCTGCCCTTGCTCGATTCCTTTCCGGAGGTGCCGCGGCTGGCGCTCACCGCGACGGCGGACAAGCGCACCCGGGCCGACATCCTGCGGCAGCTCGGCATTCCCGACGACGGCCTGATCGTCGCCGGCTTCGACCGGCCGAACATCCGCTACCATGTCCGTCCGCGCGACGGTGTGACGGGACAGCTGAGGACTCTGCTCGGCCAGCAGCCCGGGCCGGGCATCGTCTACGCGCCGAGCCGCGACAAGACCGAACGGATCGCCGAGCAGCTCGGCGCGGACGGCCGTCCGGTGCTGCCTTACCATGCCGGGCTGGAGCCGCCGGTGCGGGCGCGCAACCAGGCGGCGTTCGTGCAGTCGGAGGAGATGGTGATGGCGGCGACCATCGCCTTCGGCATGGGGATCGACAAGCCGGACGTGCGCTTCGTCGCCCATGCCGGCCTGCCGAAATCGATCGAGGCCTATTATCAGGAGACCGGCCGCGCGGGGCGCGACGGCGAGCCGGCCGAGGCCTGGCTGTTCTGGGGCGCCGAGGATTTCGCCCGCGCCCGGCGGCGGATCGAGACCGAGGTCGAGGAGGGCCGCCGCGCCGGCGAGCGCGATCGCCTCAATGCGCTCGCCGCCTTCGTCGAGACCGCCGGCTGCCGGCGCGCGATCCTGCTCCGGCACTTCGGCGAGGATCCGCCGGAGCGCTGCGGCAATTGCGACAACTGCCTGGAGCCGCCCCAAGCCGTGGATGCGACAACCACGGCGCAGAAGCTTCTCTCCGCCGCCTTCCGCACCGAGATGCGGTTCGGGCTCGGCCATCTGACCGATGTGCTGGCGGGCAAGGAGACCGACAAGGTCCATAATTTCGGCCATCATCGGCTGAGCGTGTTCGGAATCGCCGATTCCGAGGAGCTGGCGCTGGTGAAGCCGGTGGCGCGGGCGCTGCTGGCGCGTGACGCACTCAGGGCCGACGAGTTCGGCGGGCTTTCCTTCGGGCCGGGTGCGAAGCCGATCCTCAAGGGTGAGGCGCGGCTGGAGATCGTCCTGCCGCCGAAGCGAACGACGCGGCGGACGCGCAAGGGCGCGCAGGACTATCCGCACGATCCGCTGTTCGAGGCGCTGCGGGCGCGGCGGCGCGAGCTGGCCCAGGAAGCGAGCGTACCCCCCTATGTGATCTTCCACGACAGCACCTTGCGCGAGATGGCCGAGCTCAAACCGACAACGCTGCACACTTTGGCCAACGTGTCCGGCGTGGGCGCGGCCAAGCTGGAACGCTATGGCGCCGCGTTCGTCGAGGTCATCGCAGCGATGGAGGCAGCGTGATGAAGGCGATCCTGATTGGCCTCGCACTGGCGAGCGGAACCGCGCAGCCGGCGCCGCTCGACGAGGCGACGCTGCGCACCTATCCGGACGCGCGCGGCATGCCGGCGGACGTCCAGCAGTTCATCGTCCAGTGGCAGGATTGCGCGCACTGGATCGGCGAGCCGGCCTGGAACGCGGAGCGTCAGCGGCAGATCAACGAAGCCGTCGCCGAGATCTGCCCCGGCGTCGATGCGCGCGGCGCCGCGCTGCGCGAGCGCTACGCAGGCAATGAAGAGGTGCTGGCGCGGATCGCGCGCTACGAGGCGCTCGACCAGTGATCGCCCTCGACGAGAAGGTGCGCGTCGCCGGGCAGATCGCTCCCTCCGATCTTCCCGCCATTGCCGCGACCGGCGTGACCCTGATCGTCAACAACCGCCCGGACGGCGAGGAGTTCGGCCAGCCGACGGGGGCCGACATAGAGACGGCTGCGCGGGCGATTGGCCTTGATTATCGCTACATTCCCGTCGCGGGCGGGTTCTCGCCCGATCAGGTGTCGGCGATGGCCGAAGCGCTGGACGCAGCGGCAGGCGAGGCGCTCGTCTTCTGCAGGTCGGGGACGCGCTCGGCCTATTTGTGGGCGCTGGCCCGCGCCGCGCAGGGCGTGGCTGGGGCGACGCTGATCGTGCAGGCATCGGCAGCCGGCTACGATCTCAGTCCGCTTCGGAACCACCTGCTTCGCTGAGGATCCGCCGGGCCTCGGCGAGATCGTCCTCGTCGACCATCAGCCGCACCGGGATCAGGAAGCCGACGCCTTCCAGCGTCATGTTGAAGTCGAACATGAAGCAATCGATGCCGGCCGCCTCGAGCCGGCCCTGGACGATGCCCGCCTCCAGGCTGTTGTAGAATTTGCCGAGCTCGACCAGCGCCATTTACGTCACCAGGGGACCACGTCGCCGGCCGCCAGCTCCATCGCGGTGGGCTTGCGGCCGAGCACGGCGTTTCGGTGCGGGAAGCGCCCGAACCGCTCGATGACATCATGGTGCTTGCGGGCGTAGAGCAGCATCTCCTCATCGCCCAGGGCGGTGAACAGGAGCAGCGACTGGAGCTGGTCCTTCATGTCCTCGCTGTGCTCGAACGGCATGTAGAGAAAGATGCGCTGGCCCTTGTCCATGCCGTGGTCGTAGTCGAGCTCGACCGCATTCTTGGCGATGGCGAGTGCCATATGATCGGTCGCGAACTGGTCGGCATGACCCCGGAACATGTTGCGCGGGAACTGGTCGAACAGGATGACGGCGGCGAGCGCATCCTCCTCCGAATAGAGAAAGTCGATCACCTGCCGTCCGCGCTCGCTTTGCCAGAGCGGCAGGAACCGCTCGCGGATCTCCGCGTCGAACTCGGCCGCACCGCTCCACCAGTCGTCGGCATGGCCGAACCAGAAGTCCAGCACCTCGCGCGCCCAGGGAAGGCTCATGCAGCGGTGCCGCCGACCGTCAGGCCCTCGATCAGCAAGGTCGGCTGGCCGACACCTGCGGGGACGGACTGGCCGCCCTTGCCGCAAATGCCGATACCCTCGTCGAGCGCCATGTCGTTGCCGATCGCCGCGACCCGGGTGAGCACGGTCGGGCCGTCGCCGATCAGGGTCGCGCCCTTGATCGGGGCGCCGAGCCGGCCGTTCTCGATCCGGTACGCCTCGGTGCAGGAGAAGACGAACTTGCCGCTGGTGATGTCGACCTGGCCGCCGCCGAAGCTCTTCGCGTAGATGCCGTTCTTCGCGCGAGCGAGGATCTCGCCGGGATCATCTTGGCCGCCGAGCATGAAGGTGTTGGTCATGCGCGGCATCGGCGCGTGGGCGAAGCTTTCGCGCCGGCCATTGCCGGTCGGCGCGACGCCCGTCAGCCGGGCGTTCAGGCGATCCTGGATATAGCCTTTGAGGATGCCGTCCTCGATCAGCACGTTGCGCTGGGTCGGGGTGCCCTCGTCGTCGATCGCGAGGCTGCCGCGGCGGCGGTCGATCGAACCGTCGTCGATCACGGTGACGCCGGGCGCGGCGACTTGGCTGCCGATCCGGCCCGAGAAGGCGCTGGTGCCCTTGCGGTTGAAATCGCCCTCGAGGCCGTGGCCGACCGCCTCGTGCAACAGCACGCCCGGCCAGCCGGGGCCGAGCACGACGGTCATCTCGCCGGCCGGCGCGTCGACGGATTCAAGGTTCACCAGCGCCTGTGCAAGCGCAATATCGATGGCGCGGTTCCAGGTCTCGGGCTTGAACAGGTCGTCATAGAGATAGCGGCCGCCGAGCCCATGATAGCCGGTTTCACGGCGGCCATTCTGCTCCGCCATGATCTGGACGTTGAGCCGGACCAGCGGCCGCACGTCATGGGCGACGAAGCCGTCGGGGCGGACGATCTCCACCACGCTCCAGGTGCCGGCGAGGGTGACGGTGACCTGGGCGACGCGCGGATCGCGGGCGCGCGCCGCCGCGTCGATCTGCTGGCAGAGTTCGACCTTCTCGGCGAACGGGATGAGGCCGAGTGGATCCGCACCGGTGTAGAGATTGGCATTGGTGCGCCGCGGCGGGGCCGGACGGGGACCGGTCGCCGGATCGAGAACCTGCATCGTCTCGGCTGCGCGGCGGATCGCCGCCTCGCTGATGTCGTTGGCCTGCGCGAAAGCGGTAGTCTCGCCCGAGACGCCGCGCAGGCCGAAACCGGCCTGGGTATTGAAATCGGCTGTCCTGAGGCGTCCGTCGTCGAAGCTGAAGCTCTCCGAGGCGGTATACTGGAGGTAGAGCTCGCCGTCGTCGCAGCCCTTGAGGGCATCTGCGGTGAGGCGGAGCGCGGCATCGGGATCGAGGCCGTCGGGGCGATAGAGGAAGCGGCGCGGATCGATGCTCATCCGCATGGATATAGGCGATTTGGCCGCTTGTGGAAGGCGTCGCGCTGGATCGGCTATTGCCGGGCCGGCGTCGCGGCGAGGTCGCGGACCAGCGCCGTCAGGGCGGCGTCGAGGCTCGTTCGCCCGGCAAGATAGGGGTCGAGATGCCGGGCGAGCGCCTCCCGGTCGGGCCCGGGCCAGGCGAGGTGCCACAATTCGTTGCGGTCGGCATATGGCACGTAGCCAGGCATCGTCTCGGCCGCGACCTGACCGACCATATAGAAAAGGATCTCGTGCCAGAGATCGCGGCGAAGCGCGGCGGCATTGGCGCCCGGCCGCGCCGTTTCGGCCGCCACGAGCGCCGCCAGCCGCTCACGCAGCGGGCCGACCAGGGCATGGCCTGCCTCGTGCATGAGCATTTCGAAGGCGGCCTGGCCCTGATAGCTCTCATCGCTCGTGGCGACCGTGATCCGCGTCGGCTCGAGCGAGGTATAGGCGCCGGCAGAGTTGGCATAGGCATCGAGCGCGACCTCGATCGGCCCATCCGGCCACGCCACGCCGAAGAGGCGGGAAAGCCGCGCGGCGACGGCCGACCCATGCTCGGCGACCAGAGGTTCCGCGGCAACGCGCCATGCCTCATTCGCCTGCCGATGGGCTGGCCAAAAGCGCGCCCGGTAAACGGGCGCGGCCCGCGCGAGGATGTCGCGCAAGTCACCGGGAACCCCTGCGGAGTCGGGGCGCGCGCCATCGCCAACGGCGGTGATGGCGTCGCCGATCGCAACCATGCCATCATCGAACAGCAGGTCGCGCCGCGAGAGATTCGTCGCATACCAGCGCACCGCCTCGGACCAGGTCGCGGCTTCGCCTTGGGCAAGCGCATCCCGAACGGCAACGTCCGCAGGGCTCAGCCGCACGCGCCGGACGCGCCCGGCGGCGGGATCATGGCTGGCAAAGGCGTAGAGCGTGTGGTGGAGATTGCGCCAGAAGCCATTGCGATAGGCGAATGCCGGGTCTGCCGACGACTGCCCGAATGCCGGGGTCGCGAAGGCGAGAAGCAGGGCAGCCAATGCCGCCAGACTCCTAGGCATCCGCCGGGCCGCCCCTCAGGATGAATCGCTTGTCGCAATAGCCGCAGTCGACATAACCCTTCTCGTCGATCTGCAGATAGACCCGTGGATGGCCGAGCGCGGGCGAGATATGGGTCGCGCCGTCGCAGACGCAGCGGGCGCTGTCGGTATGGACGATCTCGGGCGTGTAGGGATCGGTGGCAGCCATGGGCGCGCTTTAGCAAGCGCCCGGGCGAGCGACAATCCGCTTAGACGGCGCCGGGACTGGCGCCGAGGGCGAGAAGCGCCGCACCCATTGCCGACAGAATGAGGGCGGTGCGCGAGAAGCCCGTGAGGTGGAGCTGCACGAACATAAGCCCATCCTATGACGACAGGGTTTACGGCTTCTTTTCGAGAGGGGTTAACGCCGCTATTGCGGGCGACATGAGCGACGCCGCCATTTCGATCCGCGATCTCCAGAAGACCTATCAGGGCGGCAAGCGCGCGCTCGACGGCGTGTCGCTGGACGTGCCGCGCGGGGAGATTTTCGGCCTGCTGGGGCCGAACGGCGCCGGCAAGTCGACGCTCATCAACATCCTGGCCGGGATGGTGATGAAGAGCGGCGGGACGGCCTCGATCTGGGGCTTCGACATCGACGCCCATCCGCGCAACGCCAAGCGCTCGATCGGTGTGGTGCCGCAGGAGATATTGTTCGATCCCTTCTTCACGCCGTTCGAGACGCTGGAGCTGTTCGCCGGGCTGTACGGCGTGCCGAAGGCGGAGCGGCGCTCGCTGGAGCTGCTGCGCGCCGTCCATCTCGAGGACAAGGCGAACGCCTATGCGCGGACGCTCTCGGGCGGGATGAAGCGGCGGCTGCTGGTCGCCAAGGCGATGGTGCATTCGCCGCCGATCCTGGTGCTCGACGAGCCCAGCGCAGGGGTCGACGTCGAGCTCAGGCAGCAGCTCTGGCACTATGTGCGGTCGCTCCATGCGCAGGGCGTGACGGTGGTGCTCACCACCCATTATCTCGAGGAGGCCGAGGAGCTGTGCGACCGGATCGCGATCATCAATCACGGCCGGGTGATCGCCAACGACACGACGCGCACGCTGGTCGGAATGGCGCAGGAGAAAGTTGTCGAAGTTGTCACGGATCGCGACATCGTTCGGGCGCCGGACGCCGCGCCCTTCGAGAAGGTGGAGCTCAAGGGCGAGCGGATGTTGGCGATCACCTACCGCAAGGATCGCGTCAACGCCGGCGATGTGCTCGCCGCGCTGCAGAAGGAGGGGCTGGGCATCGTCGACGTCTCGACCCGCGAGGCGGACCTCGAGGACGTGTTCCTGAACCTCACCCGGGCGACCGGTACGGATGGCTAATCAGAATTTCGACGTCGTCATCATCGGCTCCGGCGCAGCCGGGCTGACGGCGGCGCTGAACCTCGCCCCCAGTCTCAAGGTCGCGGTGCTCGCCAAGGGCGCGCTGAACGAGGGCTCGACCGCCTGGGCGCAGGGCGGCATCGCCGCGGTGCTGGAGCCCGGCGACACGTTCGAGAGCCATATCGAGGATACGATGGTCGCCGGCGCCGGCCTCAACAACCGCGCCACCGTCGAGTTCGTCGTCGGGAACGCGCCGGCGGCGATCGACCGGCTCGCCGACCTCGGCGTCCCCTTCAACGTCGCCGACGACAACAATGGCTGGCATCTCACCCGCGAGGGCGGGCACAGCCACCGCCGCATCGTCCATGTCGACGACGCCACCGGCTGGGCGGTGCAGGAGGCGCTAGAGCGCGCCGCCCGGGCCTATCCCAACATTACCCTCGTCCCCGACATGGTGGCGATCGACCTCGTCACCAGCCGCCACGGCGAGCGCTATTCGGGCGACGGCCATGTCTGGGGCGTTTACGCGCTCAATCGCAAGCGCGGGAAGGTCGAGACCTTCCTCGGCCGCGCGACGATCCTCGCCACCGGCGGCGCGGGCCGCGTCTACCTGTTCTCGACCGCGCCCAGGGGGGCGACCGGCGACGGCATCGCGATGGCGTGGCGGGCGGGCTGCCGGGTCTCCAACATGGAGTTCATGCAGTTCCACCCGACCTGCCTCTACAATCTGGAGGTCAAGAACTTCCTGATCACGGAGGCGGTGCGCGGCGAGGGCGGGCACCTGCTCATCCCCGAAACCGGCCACCGCTTCATGCCCGATTTCGACGAACGGGCCGAGCTGGCGCCGCGCGACGTCGTCGCCCGCGCGATCGACCATGAGATCAAGCGGCTCGGCCTCGATTTTGTCCATCTCGACATCAGCCACAGGCCGCCGGAGTTCGTGAAGGAGCATTTCCCGAACATCCATGCCAAGCTGCTGGGACTCGGCATCGACATCACCAAAGACCCGATCCCGGTCGTCCCCGCCCAGCATTACACCTGTGGCGGCGTGGTGATCGACCTCGACGGGCGGACCGACCTGCCCGGCCTCTATGCGGCGGGCGAGGTCAGCCAGTCCGGCCTGCACGGCGCCAACCGCCTCGCCTCCAACAGCTTGCTCGAATGTTTCGTGTTCGGCGAGGCGGCCGCCAATCACATCCTCGAGAATTGGGACGATCTGCCGCCGCCGCCGCCGATCCGGCCGTGGGACGAAAGCCGGGTCGCCGATTCCGACGAGGAAGTGGTGATCAAGCAGAACTGGACCGAGATCCGCCGCTTCATGTGGAACTATGTTGGCATCGTGCGCACCACCAAAAGGCTGGAGCGCGCCGCCCACCGGATCAAGATGCTCACCGACGAGGTCGAGGATTATTACGGCCATTTCCGGGTGACGCCGGATCTGGTGGAATTGAGGAACCTGCTCCAGACCGCCAGCCTCATCGTCCGCTCGGCGCTCCACCGCAAGGAGAGCCGGGGGCTGCATTATACGACCGACTATCCGAAGACGTTGCCGAAGGCGGTGGATACGGTGCTGGCGCCGTAAGTCCTACGCCTGCTTTCGATCCATCGTTGTCGTTCGGCTTATGGCGACAATGCGCCCGCCCTTCCGCTCCGGCCAGCTTCAGTCGCGGTGGCCGATCAGTGCGGCGATGCGGTCGTGGAGCGACTGTCGCGCCAGCGCCTGCTCGAGACGTGCCAAGGCCTGGGTCACCTCACCCGCTTCGGCGTCGAGACGGCGCGCGGCCTCGTCGAAAGCGCTCCACAGCGGCCGCAGCCGATCAACGAGTACTTCTCCCGACCGCGACAATGCCAGGGTGCGGCGGCGTGAGTCCCGCCGATCCGGTTCGGACAGAACGAGCCCCGCCTTTTCAAGCGACTGCCGGGTCTCGCTGACCGATGCATGGCTGATTCCCAGTGCTGCGGCGAGCTCGCTCACCGACATCGGTCCGTTCAGAGAAAGCTGGTTGATTACGCCGAACCAGCGCTGTTCGAACCTCAACCCCATCGCCGCATAGATGCGCGTTGCGTCGGCATCGATCGCGGCGCTCAGACGGCGCAACCGCGCGCCGAGCGCCGCACCGCGCATCTCCGCCACATAGTCCTTCATGGTCTCTCCCATCATTGACAGATATGTAGGTGCCTACATATATAGCCGTGAAACAGAGAAATGGGAAACGGAACGATGATGCTGAGCTCGCGGCGCGGATTCCTCGGCGGAGCGGCGGCCGGCCTTGCCAGCGCACTCCTTCCCTCGTCGGTGCGGGCGACACTTCGTTTCGACTCGTTCGTCGCCGCGCAGATGATGGCGGCGCACATACCTGGCCTCGCCCTCGGCATTGCGCGAGACGGCGCCGTGTCCTTCACCCGCGCCTATGGCTATGCCGATCTGGGTCGGCGCCAGCCCGCGACGACCGACACCATGTTCCATATCGCTTCGGTCACCAAGGTAATCACGGCGCAGGCCGTCATGCTGCTGGTCGATGCGGGCAGGATCGCGCTCGACGATCCGATCGCGCCGCACCTCGATTTCGCGATCCTCGGCGAGGCCGCAGCGGCGATCACGTTTCGACACCTGCTGATGCATATGTCGGGCATTTCCGACGCGCACTATTACGAGATCGACTTTCGGCAACGCGGCGCCGATGCGTCGATGGAGATCGGCACGCTGCTGCGCGGATATCTCGCGCCCGGGGGGCGTTACGCGCGTGGCGGCAACCTGACGCAAACCCCGGGGGCCCGGTGGGACTACAGCAATATCGGATACGCGTTGCTTGGCTATCTGGTCGGGCGGATCGCCGGGCAGGACATGCGGGACCTGACGCGCGAACGTCTGTTCAGGCCGCTCGGGCTTGGCCATATAGCCTGGACCATTGCCGAGACGCCGGCGCGGCTGCGCGCCACGCCTTATGACCTCGTCGGCGGAGCGGTCGCGCCGGTCGAGCCGGTGGGCTTCCCCGACTGGCCGGCCGGGATGATCCGTGCCTCGATCGACGACCTTACGCTGCTGATGGCTGCGGCGGCCAATGGCGGCGTGGCGCGGAGCGAGCGGCTGTCGAGCGAAGCGGTCGCAGCGGAGATGCTCAGAATGCAGAAGCCACCCGGCTTGCCGGACTGGCTGACGGGCCACGGCCTTGGCTGGCAGCAATCGCTGCTCGACGGTGTTCCGCGCATAAACCATTGGGGCGGGGATCCCGGGGTGTTCACCATGGCCTATCTGGATCCCGCGCGGCGGATCGCCATCGTCATCCTGAGCAATCTGTCGGTCACCCCCGAAAGCCGCACCGCACTCAAGGCAATCGCTGCACGGATGCTCGCCTGAGGAGGTGTTGAGCGTTCGCTTGGTCGCCGCTCTTGCCAAAAACCGTCCGTTTTCGGTCAAAAGGGACTGGCGTCGGTTGATCGTTCAATCGACCGGTCTAAGAAATTGCCTGCCGGTCACGGCTCCTCCGTTCTCTCTCCGACGGTGCGCAATGAGGCGCTCGGGCGCTTGCCCGGCCTCCACCCAGCACTCCAGGGCCAGCCGAACATCGTGATCTGCATCGCCTTGCAGTGCGGGACTTACCATCGACTGGCCAAAACTGTCGGATCCCGGGCCGCCCTGGCAATGCTCCATGCCGGGAACCATGAACAGTCGATAGAACGATCGCATCGCGGCAACCGAGCCGATATCGGTCGCAACAGCCCGATAGTAACCAAGCCCCCGAATCGGCGAAATGACCGCGTCCGCCCAGCCGAAATAGGAGATGATGCGGCCGCCTCGTGCCCTGAAGCGATCATAGCCCGTTGCGCCGGCATCCAGCCACGCCGCCGTGTCGGGCGGGGCGCTGGCCCCGATCAAGGACGAGCTGCCGAAGAAGTAGCGCGCGCCCTGGATGGCGAATCGAAGCTGCGACGGCGCGGTCGGGTCGCTGTTGAGGATCCAGCTGTCCCAGTTGCCGGGGTAGGCCGCCGCCGTCGGTTGGAAGCCTGCAGCAACGATCTGCCGAAGCGTTTCGGCCTGGGATTCCGTCAGGCAATCGTCACGCTCGCCGCCCCGGCAGAGCAGGATATCGACATCCAGGCGGCAGGCAGGGGGGTTGGTCGCGATGCCGTTGGGCGTCGTCCCGGATGGACAGGCGGCGAGGGCGGCACGCTGGATGGCCGGCAGCTTTGCCCTGGGCAGATAGGCGCCGGGGACCGCATGCAACCGGTGCTGCACATGGGCGAAGTCGAGAAGCTGCTGCGTCCAGGGATTTGCAGGCGCGCCTGCGAGGATGCCGTCCCAATCGTCCGGATAACGCTGCGCCGCGACCAGCGCCTGGCGCCCGCCGTTCGAGCAGCCGGCGAAGTAGCGCCAGCGGGCGGGTCGACCATAATAAGCCTGGATCAGGGCCGCGGCGGCATCCGACGTCGCCTTGATCGAGCGATGTCCATAATCCTCGAGCGCCACCGGATTTCCCCGGGCCCAGCTCGCGTCGAAGGCGTCGGCGCGATGGCCGGTGTCGGTCGACGCCGCGGCATTGCCGCGCATCGCCTCGGCTTGGAGCGACGGACTGTGGATGCCGCCAGCAAAACCGCCATTGCCGATCTGGTAGTAGCGGCCGCTCCAGCCCTCGCGCGGCAGCCAGAGCTCGAAGCCGATGCGCGAGCCCGGCACGGGTCGGGCGATGCCGCGCACCCGGCATGCCTCGCCCGACGAGGGCAGGTGCATCATTTCGGCGGCTTCGATCGTGACGTTCGCGATATCGGCCCTGCGCAGCGCCGTGCACGCGTTCGGCTGCGCCTGTGCTCCCGACAGGTGCCAGGCCACGAGCGCCAGCAGCGCGGTGAGGCTCAGGCGGCCTCCTCCGCCCAGGCGAAGCGGAAGGGCGTGGCGCGCGGATCGATGCCCGCGAGCATCATTCCCTGGCCGCGCGAGGCGTGGCCCTCCGTGAGCGGCTCGTCCTCCGGATCGCGCATCTGGATGAGCCAGGTCGTGCGCGGCTCGCTCGATACGTTCACGCCGGAGCCGTGGACGAGCAGATAGGACATGAAGATCGCATCGCCCGCCTTGGCGGGGATCGGGGTCGCGCCGGCGATCGGATAGATGTCCTCAGGCAAATGATGGTCCTGCCCGATCGCCGCGAGCGGCCCGAGCTTGTGGGTGCCGGGATAGACGCGCACGCAGCCCTTCTCCTCCGGCGCATCGTCGAAATGAAGGATGACCGCGATCATCGAGTGCCGCGTATGCGGGAAATAGGGATAGTCCTGGTGCATCGGAAAGGGCGAGCCCTTCTCGGGCGGCTTGATGAACATCTTGTTGTGATGGAGCTGGACGTTGGGCCCGATGATGTCCCGTGCGATGGATGTGATCCTGCAATCGGTCAGCAGCCGGGTGAAGGCGGCGGAGCGAAAGTGGACGTCGTGGCTGTGCAGGATGCTCGTGCCGCCGCCCTGGACGCTGCTCCAGGTGGCGTCGTTGCTGCCCTGGCGCGCGGCAAGCGCATGGAGCTCGGCGCGATAGGCTGCGGCCTCGTCCGCGGCCAGCAGGTTCCGGACATGGACGAACCCGTTTTCCCGGTAGAACGCCCGTTGCCCGGCATCGAGCCCGTTCGCCGACATGCCGCCGCTCCTGTGAATTTGTGAGGTCAGGCTAGCGTTCATCCGTGCCGGCCGCAATTGGATGTGCCGCCATCTTCTGGTATATTTGTGATCATGCAGCAGCTCGCCTGGCCGGTCGCGATTCTCCCCCGGGTGGTCGTCGCCGGGCGTTTCGCCCTCGCCGATACGGGCTTTGCGACCACCTATCTCGGCCGCACCCATGCGCTCCACCTGCACGATTATCAGGGGCGGATGCGGCTCGCGGGGGGAATGCAGCCGCTCGGCCCGGGCGATCTGACGCTGAGCCCGGCCGGCCAGCCCAGCAGCTACGATCTCGCGGACTCCGGCCACCACTGGTGCATCCATTTCGCTCCGGTCGAGGCCGCGGACGGGGCGATTGTGCTCCCGCTTCACCTCCACCTCGCCGCGGCGGCGTCTGCTGCGCGCGAACGGATGGCGCATGTGGCGAGCCTTCACGCGCGCGGCGGCGCAAGTCCGGTGGCCGCAGCCGGCGCGTCGCTGGCGCTGCAGGAGCTGCTGCTGTGGCTCTGGGAACGGACCGCGCCCATGCCGGCCGGCGCCGCCAGGGCCGAACGGGCGGCGGCCCTGATCGACGCGCGCTTTGCCGAGCCGCTCACCATTGCCGGCATCGCGCGCGAGCTCGGCTGCGCGCGCGCCCATCTCGCCCGCCAGTTCCGCGCGCACTTCGGCAATACGCTCGCCCATCGCCTGATCGAGCGGCGGATGGCGCACGCCCGCTACCTGCTCGAGGCGACCGACCTGCCGATCTGGCGGGTGGCCGAGCGTAGCGGCATTCCCGATCCGCAGCATTTCAACAAGCTGGCGCGGCGTTTTCTCGGAGCCAGCCCATCCGCCGTCCGGGCCGCAGCGAACGATAGCCTCGGGATCGATCCGGATCGCTGACTAGGGCGCGGCCGCCTTCACCTGCCAGACCAGCAGCCGCATCGGCCCGGCTCCGGTATTGCATATCCCGTGCGAATGGCCGCGCTTCAGCAGCGAGATGTCGCCGGCGGCGAAGGGATGCTCTGCGCCGTCGAGGAGCAGCGTGCCCGCGCCCTCGATCAGGAAATAGACTTCCTCGCTGTCCGCGTGGAAATGCTCGCCGATACCGGCGCCGGGCGGCAGCATGTCATCGTGCACGAATTGCAGCCCCAGTTCGCTTTCGCCGCGCTCGACCGCCCAGCCGATATCGACGCGGCCCTGACCGTCGTGGCAGCCGTCGGCCGCCTCGCGCCGGATTTCGCTTGTCGTCCTAAGCATTGCAGTGCGCGTGTCGGTCATTCCACATCTCCTGCCTGGCCGAAGATTAGGATCGAGGCTGCCTCGCCCAAGCGAGCCAGATCGCGGAGGTCCAGGAGAAATCGTCGCCGCCGCTGCCGGTGCCGTCGACCGGGCTGAACGCCTCGTAGAGGCCGTTGCGCTCGATCAGCGTGCGGGTGTCGCCCCGCACGCGCTCGCCGCGGTCCGTCTCGCCCGCTTCGGTGAGGCCGGTGCCGATCATGTAGTTGACCACGGCCCAGACCGGCCCCCGCCAGTAGCGGATCATCTGGAAGCCGGGGTCGGCGGGATCGAGGCTGGGCATCAGGTAGGGGACGCTCGCGCCGATCCGGTCGAAATGGGCGAGCGTCGCCGCGTCGCGGGCCGGGTCGGCGAGGCCGGCGTAGAAGCTCAGGAACGAGGTGCTGGTGATGAAGCCCGAATGCCGGCCGGTGACGAGGTCACGCGAACACCAAGTGCCGGTCTTGTCGTCCCAAAGCCAGGAAATGCCCCGTTCGGCGCGTTCGATCAGATCGTCGAGCTCCGCCGCCGCGCTTTCGTCGCCGAGAACCCGCGCCAGAACAGCGAGGTCGCGATTGGCGCGCAGCAGGATCATCGACATGCCGATGTCGGCGACGCGGAACGGATTCTTGCGCGAGATGCGGCCATGGTCCCAGCCGGTCGCCCGGCCGAACTGGACGAGCGCGAGATAGCGGTCATATTCGAGCTTGGTCGGCCGCATCTTGGCGTCGAGATGGCTGGTGTCGCGGCGGACATAGTCGCCCACGTTGGAGATATCGATCGGCTCGCCCGGAGCGTCCCATTCGGGCGAGTTGTCGCGGCCCGTCTCCCAGGGGTGCATGGCGACGACCACGCCGCGCTGCTCAGGGTCGCGAAAATCGCGGAACCAGCGGTGCCAGGCGAGGAGCTTCGGGAAGAGCGCAGCCAGACGCGGGCGATAGGCGCCGCCGTCGCCGGCCGCTTCGGCGCTGTCCCAGAGCTTGCGGACGACCGTGGCGGCAACCGGCGGCTGGGTGATGCCGGAGGTGACCGGAGTGCGCCCCGTTCCCCAGACGGCCGGGCCGGGGAAGTAGCCGGGATCGTCCTGCCAGAAGACGATGTGGGGGAGAAAGCCGTTCTCCCACTGGGCGCCGAGCAGCGTCTCGAGCTCCTGCCACGCGCGATTGCGGTCGAACGTGTCGAAGCCCAGCGCGACGAAGGCCGAATCCCAGTTCCACTGGAACGGATAGACGCGCCCGTTGGGCACGGTATAGCCGCCGCGGTCGTTCGCGCGGAGGATCGCCCGCGCTTCCTCGTCCCTGTCGTTGATCGTCATGTCCGGCCTTTTACGCAAAAGGGGCGGAGGCACGATGGCCTCCGCCCATCGGGGAGGGGGATCAGAAGTTGAAGGTGAGCCGCCCGGTGATCCGGCGCGGCAGCACTGGGCGGCCAACGAAGAAGGCACCGCCGGTCGTCTGGTTCGCATCCTGGCGTGGCGAGCCTTCGGTGGTCGCATCGGTGTCGAACAGGTTGAACACGTTGATGCCGAAGCGCAGCGAGCGCTCGCCGCCGAGGCCGAAGCGGTAGCCGGCATCGAGGTTCACGACGTTGAAGCCCTCCAGCACGATCGCATTGTTCGCGGCGGTGAAATTGTCGCCGGTGTAGTTGGTGAAGATCGCGGCATCGAGCTGGCCGTCGTCATAATAAAGGCCGGCATTGTAGAGGAAGTTCGGCTGGCGCTCGAGCTCGTTGCCGATATTGGCCGGCGCGGTGTCGAAGGCGGTGTATTTGTGGTCCTGCAGGGTCAGGTTGCCCTCGAAATAGAGGCCGCCGATCAGCCGCGCCCGGAGCGTCGCCTCGAGGCCATAGGCCTCGGTCGCGACGATGTTGACCTGCTCGCGGAAACCGCCCTGGCCGTCGTTGACGAACAGGACCTGGCGCCGGTTGGTGAGCCGGGTGTAGAGACCGGCGAGCGAGGCGGAGAAGCGCCCTGACGAATAGCGGATGCCGACCTCGGCCTGCTTGATGATCTCGGCGCTGAACGAGGCGGGCTGGCCGAGGGCGTTGAAGGTAACGGCGCGGATCTCGGGGAAGAAATAGCCGCGCGAGGCATTGGCGTAGATGTTGAGATCGTCGGTCAGGCGATAGAGCGCGCCGACCGCCACCGCCCATTCGCTGGTCGCGACCCGCGCCTGCTGGAAGGTGCCGTTCCCCCAGATCACGTCGCGCAGCGCCGCCGCGAGGTCGGGCGTGGTCGTGTCGGTGACGAAGGTGGAGGTGCGTTCGCGCAGGATGTCGCCCTCGAACCGCTCGATCCTGAAGCCGATGTCGAAGGCGAAGCGGTCGGCTTCGATCTGGTCGGCGACATAGGCGGCATAGCGCGAGACCGAATGGCGGTTGTTCACATAGCCTGCGCCCGCGTTGAGGAGGCCGCCCTGGGAAATGACCGTCTGCGCGCCGGTGTTCGGGTTGGTGATGACGAGATCCACCAGGCGCGGCCGGTTGTTGAACTCGGCGAGGTAGGTGGTGGTGACGTTGACGTCCCGCGCCGTCGCATTGCCCCAGAAGCCGCCGATGGTGAAGGTGTGCTCGAGGCTGCCGGTGGTCAGCTCCTTGGTGACGTTGACCTCGACGGTCACGTCCTCGGCCGGGCGGTCGCGATCGGTGAAGCGGTTGGCGAAGAGGAGATAGTCGGCTGGCATCGCGCTGCCGTCGTCCGCAAAAGTGAAGCGCGCGTTGGCAAGGCTGCCGAGGCCGCGGTTGGTGAGGAAGCTCTGCAGCGTTTCCGGCACGTTGATCAGGCCGTCGCCGTCGGACCAGAGGCCGAACTTGTGATCGTAGTCCGCATAGCGGGCGCGCAGATTGACGCCCCAGCCGCCGCCGAAGTCGCGTTCGAAGACGAGCGCGACCGAGCCGCCCTGGGTGCTGACCCCGTCGGCGATGTCGCTCTCGAACGGGCCGTCGGGGGTGTTGAAGCCGAGATCGGCGAACGAGAAGTTGTTCTGGACCGAGAAGACGTCGCGGCCGTCATTGCCCGGCGCCCGCGCGCGGGTCGTGCCGTCCAGCGGCACCGGCAGGTAGAACTGGGTCTTGTCGTCGATATATTGGCCGTAGAGGGCGACGAAGCCGGAGCCGTCGTCGAACCGGTATTGCAGATTGCCGCGGACCTGGAAGCCCTCGGTGTCGAGACCGGTGCGGATCGGGCCCTCGTCGCTGCGGTAGAAGCCGGACAGCGCATAATAGAAATTGCCGCCGAGCGGGCCGCTGATCGCGATGTCGCCGCGGTAGCGGTCGCGCTCCGCCACTTCGAGCTGGACGGTGCCGGTGTGTCGGTCGCCGCCGGTGCGCGAGATATAGTTGATGAGGCCGGCGACCGAGCCCGGACCGAACAGGTTGGAGACGCCGCCGCGGACGAACTCCAGCCGCTCGATGCCGAGATCGTTGCGGTAGTAGACGTCGTAGGCCGAGGAGTTGAGGCCGAACGAGCTGAACACCGGCAAGCCGTCGTACATAAGTGGCGTGAACTGGAACTGGCCGCCCGAGGGCAGGCCGCGGATGAAGACGTTGCTCGCGACCTCGCCGCCGCCGGCGTCGGCCTTGATCGTCGGGATCGAGTTCAGGATGTCGGCCTGGCTGCTGGAGCCCAGGCGGGCCAGCGCCTCGTCGTTCAGGGTGCTGACGGCGAGCGGCGTGTCGAAGGCGGCGCGAGCGCGGCTGGTGCCGGTGATGACGATCGTTTCTTCGTCCTCGGCGGCGACCGGCACGCCGGCCGGCGGCGCATCCTGGGCCGTCGCGGGCTGCCAGGCGATGGCGGCGCTCGCCGCGAGAAGCTGAAGCTTGAACGCGGGGCGCGCGA
This sequence comes from Sphingosinicella sp. LHD-64, assembly GCF_031157375.1. Lineage (GTDB taxonomy): Bacteria > Pseudomonadota > Alphaproteobacteria > Sphingomonadales > Sphingomonadaceae > Allosphingosinicella. The sequence continues at coordinate 989,956 of NZ_JAVIFV010000003.1, read as the reverse complement.
GCTGGCCGATATGCATGAGTTCTTCCCCTCCTCCCAAAGGCGGTTCTTGTCGCGCACTGTGCCTTGCGCTTGACGGGGCGGTTCGTTGCCGCGCCCATTGCCCCGGAAGCTGAATGGTGTGGCCCGCCGCCGGAAGCCCGATATGCGGGAACAGTCTGTTGCCGCTGGCGCAACGATCGCCTAGGCCCGTCCGGGGAGAGACGCGATGCTGGACATGGGCGACCTGCTCGTCTTCACCAAGGTGGTGGAGACGGAGAGCCTGACCAAGGCGGGCCAGGCGCTGGGCCTGCCCAAATCCACGATCAGCCGACGCCTGTCGAGGCTCGAAGAGCATCTCGGCGCGCAGCTCCTCTACCGGACGACGCGGTCGGTCACCGTCACCCAGGACGGGGCGCTGTTCTTCCAATATTGCATGCGCTCGATGGGCGTGCTGCGCGACGGCGAGCGGGCGCTGCAATCCCAGCACAACCAGCCGCAGGGGGTGATCAAGGTCGCGATTCCCTACCTGCTCGGCCAGACCATTCTCGGGCCGATGCTCGCCAATTTCCTCAACGACTATCCGGACGTCCGGCTGGTCAGCGTGTCGAGCGACACGCCCGTCGATCTGCTGCGTGGCGGCTTCGACCTCGCGCTCGCCGTCGGCCCGCTCGCCGATTCCGATCTGGTCGCGGTGAAGCTCGGTACCACCGAGTGCGGCGCGTTCGGCGCGCCGCTCTATTTCGAGCGCAAGGGCATGCCGCAGAACCATGTCGAGCTGCCACGCTTCGACCTGCTCGCCACCGGCACGGTCGACCGTCGCCACAAATGGCGGCTGCACAACGGCAGCCAGGAGGTGACGGTCGAGTTCCTGCCCAAGCTGGTGTGCAACGACATCCTGCAGCTCCGCCATGCGGCGCTCGCCGAGCTCGGCATCGCGAGCCTCCCCGCTTTCCTCTGCAAGGCCGATTTGGTGGAAGGCCGCCTCGTCGAGGTGCTGCCCGGCTGGCACACGTCGGACCTCAGCTTCTACGCCTTGTTCAGCGATCCCAAGACGGTGCCGGTGCGGGTCCGCTCGCTGATCGACTATCTCGTCGAGAATCTCCGGCCGGTCCTGTCATGGGAGGTTTAGAGCGCATCGTCGTGCGTTGCATCGTCATTGCGAGGAGCGAAACGACGAAGCAATCCAGCCTGGTCCAGAGGCCGCACTGGATTGCGTCGCTGAGTTTATCCTGAGCGACGCCGCAGGCGGCGTCGAAGGGCTCGCAATGACGATCTATGAAAAGTCGGCCCGACCATGTTGCTTCGAATGCAACTCATTGTTCCGAATAACTCGACTATGCAGGCCGAAGCGGCGGCGTCAGCTTTCGTGGCGGAGTGATCGCGCATCGGCGAGCGGCAAGGGCCGCCGCCCTGTAGGAGAGGCGGCAGGCATGCTTCAGGCGAAGGACACGGACGCGCATGCCACCAGCCGCACCCTGCTGCGTACCCTGTTCGACCACGCCGTCGAGGCGGTCTCGCCGCGTCAGGTGATGCCGGCCGTCCTGCCGAGCGCCCCGCACGGACGGCTGGTGGCGATCGCAGTCGGCAAGGCGGCGGCCGAGATGATGCGCGTCGCCCAATCGCACAGCAAGACACCGCTCCCTGGCCTTGTGGTGACGCGGCACGGCCATCTCGGCGAAGGCGCGACCCGATGGCCGGAGGTCGAGGTGATCGAGGCCGGCCACCCGTTTCCCGATGCCAGCAGCGTGCGCGCCGCCGAGCGGGCGCTGGAGATCGCCCATGGTCTCCAGGCAGGCGACGAGTTGCTGGTGCTGCTGTCTGGCGGCGGCTCGGCCTTGCTTGCCTTGCCGGCGGAAGGCGTCAGCCTTGCCGACAAGCAGGAGGTGACGCGGGCGCTGCTTCAGTCCGGCGCGACGATCGCGGAGATCAATTGCGTGCGCAAGCATCTCTCACGCATCAAGGGTGGGCGCCTCGCGGTCGCCGCTGGCGCCGCGCATGTCACGACGTGGATCATCTCTGACATTCCCGGCGACGATCCCTCCTTCGTCTCTTCGGGCCCTACCGTCGCCGACCAGACGACGCTGGCGATGGCGCGCGAGGTTATCGCCGAATATCATGTCGCGGTGCCGGCGAGCGTCGCCGCGGCGCTCGACGATCCCGGCAACGAAACGCCCGAGGCCGACAGCCTCGGCCTCGCCGGTGGCGAGACGGCGATCATCGGCCGAGCCCGCACCGCGCTCGGCGCCGCACGGGAATTCGCGCTGGCGCACGGCTATGCGGTGACCGACCTCGGCGACCAGCTCCAGGCCGAGGCGCGCCATCTCGGCGCCAGCCATGCCGCGCTCGCCCGGCGGCTTGCCGGCGACGGGCAGCGCCGGCTCATTCTCTCCGGCGGCGAGGCGACCGTGACGGTCACCAACCAGGCCGGCCGCGGCGGACGCAATCTCGAATATCTGCTCGGTCTCGCGATCGCGCTCGGTGGTGCGGCCGGCATCTCGGCGATCGCCTGCGACACCGACGGGATCGACGGCACCGAGGCGGTCGCGGGCGCGATCGTCACGCCCGACACGCTGGCGCGGGCGGCGGTGCTCGGGCTCGATCCCGCCGCCCATCTCGCGCGCAACGACGCCTATCCCTTCTTCGAGGCATTGGGCGATCTGGTGGTGACCGGCCCGACCCTCACCAACGTCAACGATTTCCGGGCGATCCTCTATGAGGGAGGCGTTTGATGACGAGCCTCGCCAGCAACCCCGCCCGGGCCGCCGGCGCCTCCTATCCCTGGCTGCTGATCGGCATGCTCTGGCTGGTGGCGTTCCTCAACTCGGCCGACCGCTCGATCCTGATCGCGGTGATGCCGCAGCTCAGGCAGGAGTTCGGTCTCACCGCCACCCAGCTCGCTTTGCTTAACTCGGTCTTCTTCTGGATCTATGCGCTCACCGCCTTCCTTGCGGGCCGGCTCGGCGACAGCGCGCGGCGGACCCGGGTCATCATCTACGGCCTGCTCTTCTGGAGCGCGGCGACCGGCATGACCTCGCTGTCGACCAGCTTCGCGATGCTGCTCGCCTTCCGCGGGCTCGTCGCGTTCGGCGAGGCCTTTTACTATCCGACCGCGACCGCCCTCATCAGCGACTGGCACCGCCCGGCGATGCGCAGCCGCGCGCTCTCACTCCATCAGACCGCGGTCTTCGCCGGCGCAGGGCTCGGCGCCGTCGCGGCCGGCCTGCTCGCCGATTGGATCGGCTGGCACGCACCGTTCCTGATCTTCTCGGTCATCGGCCTGATCTACGCCTTCTTCCTCTTCCGCTGGCTGAAGGATGCGCCGATCGTCCACACCGCGGTCGAGAAGGACAAGCCCAGGGAGCCGATCGGCATCGTGCTCCGGATCAAGCCGGCGCTGATGCTGTGCGCCGTCTTCTTCCTCGCCAACGGCGCCTCGACCGGCGTCACCGTCTGGGCGCCGACCTATATCCACGACGCGCTCGGCCTCGATCTCGCCGGCTCGGCGCTCTGGGGCTCGGCGACGATCAATCTCGCCGGCTTCCTCTCGGTGCCCCTGGGCGGACTGCTCGCCGACACGCTCGCCAGGCGCACGCCGATCGGCCGTTTCTACACGCTCGCCATCGGCCTCACCGGCGCCGCCCTGCTGCTGCTCCCCTTGCTCTCCGCCTCGACCGCGCTGACGGTGGGCATCGTCCTGCTCGCGACCAGCGTCGGCAAGGGCCTGTTCGACGGCTGCATCTATGCCTCGATGCACGACGTGGTGCCGCCCGGTGCGCGTGCGACGGCGGTGGGAATGATGACTCTGTGCGGCTTCATCGGCGCCGGCCTCACCCCGATCTTCGTCGCGATGGCGGCGGAGAGCTTCGGCATGGCCGCCGGCATGACCTCGCTCGCCGGTCTCTATGTTGTCGCGGTGCTGTTGCTGCTGGCGACGCGCGGGTCCACGCGCGCGGCGGTCCTGGCCAACGCGCATGAAGTGGCAGAACGGTGAGCATCGCGCTCGTCCTCGCCGCACCGCGCGCGCTCACATTCGAGGAGAGCGAGGATCCGCCGCTCGCCGCCGGGGAGGTGCGCATCCGGACGCTCTGCTCGGGGATCAGTGCTGGGACCGAGCTCTCGCAGTATCGCGGCACCAATCCGTTCATGAACCGGCGCTTCGACGAGGCGCGACGGCTGTTCGTCGCGCGCGACGAGCCGAGATGGACCTGGCCCGTCCGCAATCTCGGCTATGAGGAGGCGGGCGAGATCGTCGAGATCGGCTCGGGGGTCGCAGATCTGGAGGTCGGCCAGCGCGTCTATGGTACCTGGAATCACCGCACTCATCATGTCGCGCCGGCCGATTATGCGCGCGAACGGCTGCTGCCGGACGGCGCCGATCCGCGCATCGGCATCTTTTCCCATATTGGCGCGGTGGCGTTGAACGGGGTGCACGACGCCCGCATCCGGATCGGCGACCTCGTTGCGGTATTCGGCCTCGGCGTGCCCGGACAGATCGTCGTACAGGCGGCGCGCGCATCCGGCGGGCGCGTCGTGGGGATCGATCCCGACCCTGCGCGTCGCGAGACCGCGCTCCGGCACGGCGCCGTGGCGGTGCGCGATCCGGGCGCCGGCGGCGCCGCCGAGGCGATCAAGGACATGACTGGCGGGCGCGGCGCGGATGTCTGCATCGAGGTTTCGGGCGCAGCGCCGGCGCTGGCCGACGCGATCCGGGCGGTCGCCTATGCCTCGCGCGTCGTCGTCATGGGATTTTTCCAGGGCGAGGTGCGCGGGCTCGAGCTCGGCGCCGAATATCATCACAACCGCGTCGAGCTGGTCTGTTCGCAGATTTCCGGCGTCGCGCCCGAGGCGAGCCACCGCTGGTCGAAGCCGCGCTTGTGGCGGACCGCGATCGAGCTGCAGCATGAGGGCGTGCTCGATCTCGTCCCGCTCATCACCCATGTCGCGCCGTTCGCCGAGGCGCCAGCCCTGTTCGCGCGGCTGGACGCGGGCGAACCCGGCCTGCTCCAGGCGATGCTGGTGTTCGCGGCCACATGAGCCGGCTGAGCGTCGCCCTGCTCGGCTGCGGCGGCATCGCCGCGCGCCATGCCGGCGCGGTCGCGGCATTGTCCGACGAGATGCAGCTGGTCGCAGGCTGCGGCCGCGACCTCGGCCGCACCGAGGCCTTCATGGCCGAACATGGCGGCAGCGCCTTCGTCGACCTCGACCGGATGATCGACGCGGCGCGGCCCGACCTCCTCATCGCGACGCTCCCGCCTTATTGCCGCGGCGGCGAGATCGAGCGGGCGGCGGCGGCGGGCGTGCATCTCCTCGTCGAGAAGCCGATCGCGCTCGCGCAGGCCGATGCCGACGCGATGGTGGAAGCGGTCGAGCAAGCGGGCGTCGTCGCGGCGATCGGTTTCATGTACCGATTCGGCGATGGCGTCCGGCGCTGGCGCGCGTTGGAGACGGGACCAGTGGGCCTCTATGCCGGCGCCTATCATTGCAATGCGCTGCATGCCCACTGGTGGCGCGAGCGTGCCAGGTCCGGCGGGCAGATGCTCGAGCAGGTGATCCACCAGATCGACCTGATCCGCCATCTCGTCGGCGAGCCGGACAGCGTCGTCGCCCGCTTCGCCAACCTCTTCCACCACCATGTCCCCGGCTATGATATCGAGGATGTCTCGGCGATCCTGTTCGGCTGGGACGACGGCCGGATCGCGACGCTCAATGCCTCCAACATCGCCGTGCCGGGGGTGTGGCACAAGGAGTGGTCGATCTATGCCGAGGCGATGACCGGGCGGTTCACCAGCTGGAACGATGCCGTGCTGACGCCGACGCGCAGGACAGGGGAAAGCGAGACGATCGTCGGGACGAGCGATCCGTTCGTCGTTCAGCTCGCCGACGTCGCCGCGGCGATCCGCGCGCGTCGGGCGCCGTCCGTTCCTCTGCGCGAAGGCGCGGCCACATTGCGGCTGGCGCTGGCGGCGCGCCGCGCGGCGGAGACGCGTGAGCAGATCAGGCTCGGCGATGGAGCTTGACCTCGCCGCGCTGCGGATCCGCGGTCTCGGCATCGATCTCGCCGCGATCGCGCCGCTGATCGACGGAACGGTGCCGCCACACCATCAAGCGGAGATCGCTGACGATATCGTCATCTGGCCGCTCGATCCGGGCCGGATGGTGCTCGAGATTGTCGAGGGCGACGACGGGTTTCGATTGCGCGTGCGGTTGGAAGGCATCGACCCCGGTCGCGCCGTCGACAGCCTCGGCCTGCGCTTCGGCGAAGTCCGCGGGTGCCGGCGCTACCTGCGCAATGGCTATCAGAGCTGGGACGGCAGCTATTTCGTCGCACCCGGCACGCCGGCTGGCGATGGGCCGCCGGGCAGGGCGCCGACCCTCGGCTTCGCGATGACCGCGCTCCTGCCGGAGGACGCGTCGGGCGCGCTGGTCCTCGGTTTCACCCGGCATGACCGCTTCCAGAGCCGCTTCCGTTTCGGCGGGTGTGCCGAAAGCCTCTCGATCGACATGGAGACGTTGCGGGACCGCGTGCCGCATGACGGTGCGATCGAAGCCGAGCCGATCGTCCTGTTCCAAGGCGCCGCAGTCGAGGAAAGCCTGCGCGCCTGGTCCCGGCGTGTCGCCGCCCAATCGCCGGTGCCGCCGCGCCTGCCGGCCCGCCGGATCACCGGCTGGTGCTCCTGGTACAATCTCTATGCGGCGATCGACGAGCGGCTGATCCTCGAGCACCTGGCCGGGGCGACTGCCTTCCGGGACGCGCACGGCGTGCCGCTCGGCATCTTCCAGATCGACGACGGCTTCACGCCCGAAATGGGCGACTGGCTCGACGTGAAGCCGCAATTCCCGCGTGGCATGGCGCCCTTGCTCGGCGACATTGCGGCAGCGGGCTTCACCCCGGGCCTGTGGATCGCGCCGTTCATGGTCGGCAACCGCAGCCGCCTGTTCGCCGAACATCCCGACTGGATGGTGAAGCGGGCTTCGGACGGGCAGCCGCTGGCCCAGATGACCTTCTATGGCGAGTTCCGCTGGCACAAGCGCAGCGAGGAATATTACATCCTCGACATCACCCACCCGGAGGCGGAAACCTATATCCGGCAGGTGTTCCGCACCTGGCGCCGCGACTGGGGCGCCGGCTATTTCAAGACCGATTTCATGTTGTTCGGCAGCGAGCACGGCCCCGAAACCGCCGGCTGGCATAGGCCGGGCCTGTCGCGCATCGCCATCTGGCGTCGCATGGCCGCGCTCATCCGCGAGGAAATCGGTGAAGCGCTGTGGCTCGGCTGCGGCTGCCCGCTCTGGGCGTCGGTCGGCCTCGTCGATGCGGTCAGGATCGGCCGCGACATCGGCGTTAGCTGGACCGGCGACTACTCCGCCGAAAGCCTGCTGCGCGATCTCCAGACCCGCAATCATGGCAACGGCATCCTCTGGCAGGCGGACCCCGACTGCATCCTGCTGCGCGACCGTTTCCACGAACTCACCGACGTCCAGGTCGAAACCCTCGCCCGCTTCGCCGGTCTGTCGGGCGGGGTGCTGATGACCAGCGATGACCTGACCGAACTGTCCGGGGCGCGCCAGCGCCTCTTCTCGGAACTTCTGTCCCGGCCGATCGATCGTTGCAGCTTTCCAGCGCTGGAGGAGGAATCGGACCTTGTCATCCAGGATATCGAGTGGAGCGGTGCCGTGGTCGGCACGAATTTGGTCAATCCGGCGGAGGGCCCCGCCACACGGAACGGGCGGATCTTGCCCCCATTCGAATCGCGTTACTCAAGCGCGCATGTCTGAAGGCCCAGAGAATCTCCGCGAATGGCAGATTTCGCCAATTCCCTCCTGAAAGCGGACCGGCCGTTTCCGGCCAGAAGCGCTCGCTCAAAGCCTATCATCGCGACTTGAGCAAATCCCCCCGCGGTTTGGCGGGAGCCCGATGCTAGCAGTTAGGGCACCAGCGTGTAGGCGGGCCAACCTGGAAGATCGCGCAGGATGCGGCTCGTCACCTGCCGACTCAGGTGTGTCGACCAACGGCTTCGTATTGGCATGATATATTGGTCCTGATAATACGAAGCATAGGTTGACATCATTGGACTATGGATTATTCCTGGCCAAAACGACAACCTGAGGGGAGGGCGCGCATGTCGAAGCCTGTCGGTGTCGGCCGCGTGGCCGCGAGCGATTTTCGTCGTCTGGCAAAGCTCCTGGTCGGGACAGCCTTGTCTGCACTTGTCGCGCCGGGGAGCGCCCTCGCCCAAGACCAAGGACAAGTCGGCGAACCGGCGGACGATGATCAGGCGATCGTCGTCACGGGCATTCGCAGCTCTCTCCAAAGCGCTCTCAACGAACGGCGCAATTCGGACAATCTGATCGAGGTCATCCAGGCTGAGGATATCGGCAAACTGCCGGACCAGAACCTCGCCGAGGTGTTGGAGAACGTCACCGGCATCCAGATCACCAGAGAAGCCGGTGTCGGCACCGCCGTGCAAATTCGCGGCACGGACGAGAACCGCACCGAGATCAACGGCGTGTCCACGGTGGGGTCGGGAGCCGGGCGTGGTGGCATCAGCTTCGAGGATTTGCCCGCCGCGCTGATTTCTTCGCTCGAAGTGACCAAAGTCCCGGATGCAGAGACGATTGAAGGCTCAGTGGGCGGTACGATCAACCTCAGGACGCTTCGTCCCCTCGAGTTGAGGGACCGTCTGTTTTCCGTGCGTGTCCAGGGGGAATATAGCGACCTCGCCGGCACGGTCCTGCCGAGGATATCCGGCACGGTCGGCGACAATTGGTCGACCGGCATCGGGGAGATCGGCGTGGTCCTGAGCGGCAGCTATGCCCGCTCGGATGTTTCCGCCTTCCGGCCCCGGGTGGATCGCGATGCGGTGGTGACACCAACCTCCGGCCGCGCGAGCGCCCAGCCTTTTCCGTTCCTGCGCATCCAGTTCTTTGATCAGGACAATGACAATTTCGAATATGAAACCCTGAATTTCGTCGGTTCACTGGAATGGAAGCCGGCCGACAATCTGAGATTCTATTTGGACGGAATCCTCAACAACCAGACCCGCGCGCAGGAAAGCACCAGGGTGCAGATCTCCGGCGTGTCGTCGAACGGGGTGGTCGACAACACGACCAATACCGCCTTCGAAACGATCGACCTGGGCGTCCTCGACGGCCCGGATGGCCCCCGCGATCTCGGCAGCGTCCAGGCCGCGCTTTCGGGCGTGATACGCCCAAACTCGACCGGCGCCCTCGATCCGAATCTCAGAACCGATTCCAATACGGGATCGCGGGAAACGGACAGCCGGGTGTACCGGCTCGGCGGCCAGTGGGAGACCGGGCGGCTGACGGTGCGCGCGGAAGGAGCGCTTTCGACCTCCGATACGACCAACTCCGACTTTTCGACGACGCTCGATTTCATCAACCCGAACCATCTGCCGGTCAGCGCGGCCAGCATCGACAACGGCGTGCCGATCGAGTTCGACCTCACCGGCGGCGTCCTGCAGTTCGGAATCGCCCCGGGATTGTCGACGACGCCGACGACGGCACAGCTGCTCGATCCGGCGAACTATGCGCTGCGCCAGGTCAACCAGAGCCAGGGCGTGGTCGAGAACAGGGAGATCGCCGGCCGTCTCGATCTTTCCTACGACTTTACCGGCGCCTCGCCGTTCGTCACCTCGATCGACGTTGGATATCGCTACAACGAGACGTCGTCCTTCAACGATTCAAATGTCCGCAACGTCGGCCTGACCAACGCCGCCGCCATCAATCGGCCGAGGGCCAACCTGTTCTCGGACATCATGGTCGCGGGTCCGGACAATTTCGGTTCCGCGGACGGGCGGCGGCTGTTCATCCGGGACTTCCTCGTCATCGATCCGGCGCTCTCCTTTTCCGATCCGGCCGCGATCCTGGCCTCGCTCAATGCCGCGATCACGGCGAACAATGCGGCGACGACCGGCCCCGATATTGCGTTGCTCACCACGCCGACCCAGCAGGTCACCGCCTTCTTCGACATCACCGAGGAGACGCATGCCCTTTACGCCCAGGCGAATTTCGACGGCCGCGAGATCGGGCTGCCCGTGCGTGGCAATGTGGGCATCCGCTATGTGCGAACCAATATTTCCTCGCTCGGCAACACCCAGACGGCCGGAAGCAGCGCGGTGACGCCCGTGGTCCGGGACAGTTCCTACGAGTTCTTCCTGCCGCGGCTGAATCTGGTTATCGAGCCGGCCCGGGACTTTCTTGTCCGCGTCGGCCTTTCAAGAGATATCAACCGGCCCGATTTCGACGATCTTTCGACATCGGTGAGCTTCGGCACCGGCCCCAACACCCCCGTTCCGGTGGGCAATCCCGATCTGGTGCCGGAATCCGTCTGGTCGTTCGACATTTCGGGCGAATGGTATTTCGCCCGGTCCGCCTTCGTCAGCCTCGGCTTCTTCCACAAGACCCGCACCAATCTGTTCTCCGAAGTGCGGATCGATCCGTTCCCGGCCCGGGATGCCAATGGCGGGCTCGCCATCGATATCACGCCCCCGTGTGAGCAGGGCGGCATCTTCAACCCGATCGCCGATCGCAACATCAACAATGTGTTGAACCCCGGGACGGGGATTTGCGTGCCCGTGACGACGATCGTGAACGGGGAAGGAAACACGACCCAGACCGGCATCGAGTTCGCCGTTCAATATGATCTCTCCCGATTTGAGGATGTGCTCGGCTTTGCATCGGGCTTCGGGTTCATCGGCAATTACACCTACCAGACCACGGGCGGCAGCGCGCAGAATTTCGCATCGAATTTCCGCACCGCGGACGGACCTCAAGGCGCGTTCACCGATCTGGGGATCATCGGGGCGCAGGATCGCATCACGTTGCCGAACCTGTCCCGGCATTCCTACAACGCCACGCTTTATTACGAGAAATACGGGCTGAGCGCCCGGGCACGCTATACGTGGCGCTCCAGCTATATATCCACCGACTCGTTCTTTTTCGGACTGCCGCGGGTCAACGCGGCGCGGGGACAGCTCAATGCCAGCATCAATTACGACCTGACCGACAATATCAACATCGGCGTCGAGGGGATCAACCTGACCGGCTCGGACGCCAACCAGTTCTGCGTCAACAACAACGCGCTCCTGTGCTTCCAGGGTCTGACAGATCGTCGCATCACCGCTGGCGTGAGCGTGCGATTCTAGACCGGGGCCGCAGTTTCTCTGATCACGCGGCTGGAAGAGATAAAATTTCCAGGAATATTGTTCAGGAAAATTGGTATAGAGCCTGTCGGAAAAATAGATCGCGGAGTTTGTGCGAGCATGGCTACCAATAGACTCTTCCAGTCCGTCGCCGCGCAGATCGTGGAAATGATCGATACGGGCGCATATCCCGTCGGGACACGGCTGCCCGGCGAGCGCGAGCTGGCCGAGATGCTCGGGGTCAGCCGCGTGACGATCAGGGAGGCGGAGATCGCCTTGCAGGCCGTCGGCAGGCTCGAGATCAAGACGGGCTCAGGCGTTTACGTATGCCAGAGCAGGCCGGCCCACGGGGCGGCGCTTCCGAATGCAAGCGCGTTCGAGGTGACCGAGGCGAGGCTGCTGATCGAATCCGAATCCGCTGCTTTGGCGGCCCGCAACATTTCCGATGAAGGAATCGCCCGGCTCGGCGCGTTGATCGAACAGATGCAGTCGGGTGACGAGCATGCGGCAAATGAGGCGGACGAGCAATTCCATCTCACCATCGCCGAGGCGTCGAACAATGCGGTGATGCTTCACACGATCAATTCGCTCTGGCGGATGCGCGAGGAGATCCACGAGGTCAAAGCCACTTACGATGCGGTCTGCGTCCATGATGCGGAGTCGCGAACGGAAGAGCATCGCGCGATTTTCGAAGCCCTCAAGGCGCGCGATCCCGCGGGCGCCCGCAGGGCGATGCGCGAACATTTCCATCGGCTGCTCGAATCCATGCTCGAAGCGACCGAGAAGCGCGCTCTGGAGGAGGTCCAGCAACGCGCGTCGCAAAGCCGGGAGCGCTTTCTCGTGGCTGCAAAAGCGGGCTAGTCGATCGGAAGCGAGACTGCCGTAGCATGGAAGTAAGTGGCGCCAATGTGGCAGATCGGCTGATCGGTCGCGGAATCGGGACCCTGTGGGACGGCAGCTTCTTCCCGTCCGAAAGCGGACCGGCCGCTTTCGGCCAATTGCCACCGTTCAGCGGCCAACGCGACCGTCCACTTTCAACTCGTAGCGGGCGCTATCCTTCTGTCACCGGCAGGAACAAGCTGCGCTTGTAGACCCCGAGCGCCACATTGGTGGTGAAGCGGCGGACGTTGGGATTGTCGGCGATCAGGCGGCTCATCAGGGCGTCATAGGCCTCGACGCCGGGCGCGGTGACGATGAGGACGAAGTCCCAGGCGCCGGTGACGTAGAACACTTCCTGCACCGCATCCTCGTCGGCGAGCCAGGCGCGCAGGCGCTGGAGCAGATCGGGACGCTCGCGCTCGATCTCCAGGCCGACGATGAAGAAGGACGGGCGGCCTGCCCTGGACGGATCGACCGTCGCGACGAGCGAGTTGATCACGCCCTCGGCGCGCAGCCGTTTCAGGCGGCGCTGCACCGCCGAAGCCGAGAGCCCGACCCGATCGGCGAGCACCTCGCTGGTTAGCGAGGCGTCGCGCTGGACGAGGGCGAGGAGGCGGCGATCGAAACTGTCCAATGATGTCGATCCTCGTTCTAGCGGCACATTGTGCGGATAATCTGCGTTATTGAGCCCGTCTTAGCGGATCATTCACCCGATGGGGCCATAATATGCGCTGCATGTGGAACGCCTCACCGGATGGAATCATCGCCGCCGCCGGCCGGATCGACCCGGTCTTTCGCGACATGCCACTGCGCCGCTCGGCCGCGCTCGACGCCTGGTTCGGCGCCGAACTCCTGCTCAAGGACGAGACGGCGAACCCGATCCGTTCCTTCAAGGGACGCCGTGCGACCAATTCCTTCCCCGTCCACCACCTTCTAGAGCCGCACCAGCATCTTGCCGGTATTGGCGCCGCTGAACAGGTCGAGGAAGGCCTGCGGTGCCGCCTCGATCCCGTCGCGGATCGTCTCGCGTGAGGTGACCTGTCCGCCGGCGATCCAGCCGCCCATGTCACGGTAGAAGTCGCCCATCTGGATCAGGAAATCGAGATAGATGAAGCCCTTCATCATGATCCGTGCGCCGATGACTCGCATGATGTAGCGATAGGCGTAGTTCGAGCCGGTATTGTAATCCTCGATCATGCCGCAGATCGCGAAGCGGGCATTCTGGCGGGCGGTGGCGAAGGCGGCATCGAGATGCTCGCCGCCGACATTGTCGAAATAGACGTCGATGCCCTGCGGCGCGGCTTCCATGAGCTGCTTCAGGACCGGCCCCGCCTTGTAGTCTATCGCGACATCGGCGCCGAGCGCCTTCACCCAGGCGCATTTGTCGGCCCCGCCCGCGGAGCCGATAACGGTTATGCCCTTCGCCTTGGCGATCTGCACCACCGCGGAGCCGACGGCACCGGCCGCGGCCGAGACGAAGACGATGTCGCCTTCCTTCGCCTCGGCGACGCGCAGCAGCCCGAAATAGGCGGTGCCGCCGGTCAGCCCGAGATTGCCGAGCCACTGATGCGCCTCGACCGGAAGCGGCGGCACCTTGTTGAAGGTCTCCGCCGGCGCCACCGCCTCCTCGCGCCAGCCGAGCATGTGGAAGACCGTCTCGCCCTCCTTGAAATGCGGCGAGCGGCTTTCGACGACCGTGCCGACCGCGCCGCCGGACATCGGCTCGCCGAGCGCGAAGGGCGGCGTGTAGCTCTTCACGTCGTTCATCCGCCCGCGCATGTAAGGATCGACGGAGAGCCAGGCGTTGCGCACCCGCACCCAGCCGTCCTGGAGGTCCGGCGCCGGCACCGCTTTCAGCTCGAAATCGTCCATCGTCGGCAGCCCGTTCGGGCGCGACGTCAGGTGCCAGGCGCGGTTGGTCATGTCTCTTCTCCCTCGCCCCAGCTTGCGCCGCGGCGAGGGAAGAAGTCAAAGCCGCTATTCGTCGTCGCGATAGGTGCCCGAGAAGCTGCGGTTGAGGATGTGCGGGCCGTCCTGCCCGCTGTCCGGCCGCTCGAACAGGGCGCGGCTGCGGCTCTCCGTCCGCCAGCGCTCGGTCGCCTCCTCGGCGGTGAGGGTCAGCGTCACCTTGTCCTCGACCCGGTCGATCCAGCCGCAGGGGATGGCGTGATGGACGCCGCCGGCGCTCGGGTCGCTCTTGGTCAGGATGATCGTGTCGCCGCGCACCTTGTCGACCGTGCCGACATGGCTGCCGTCGGCGCCGACCACCTCCATATGCTCGGTGACCCGGCCGACCGCCTCGCGCTGGGCGCCGCGGCGGCTGCGCCAGGCGCTGAACTCGCGGTCGAAGCGCGACTGGTTCTCGCGATGATATTCCTCGTAGTCGCTGTCGAGCGCGGCGATCTGCCGGCGCCGCCATGCGGCATAATGCGGGTCGCGGCGGCGGATCGCATCCTCGCGGGCCGCGCCGCCATAACCCGGGCTGAACGCATAGGCCGGACTGGACGGCGAGGAGATCGGATGGGCGCCGTGCGTCCCGGTGCTGCCGACGTCGAGCCGGTCGAAGCGCGGGCTGCCGAATCCGGCATCGAAGCCCGGCCCGCCAGAGCTGACGTCGGAACGGCCGGGCGGACCGTAGCCATGTCCTTCGGGCGCGCCGGGATGGTAGCGATCGTCGTCGATGTAGCGATCCTCGTCGCGCCAGCCTCCCGACCGCGCGGTCTGGTTGCCCCAGCCGCTGCCGAAGGCGGGATCGCCGCGCCATTCGGGTCCGCGCTCGCGCTCCCAGTCCCCGCGGCCCCAATCCTCGTCGCGGCCGCGCCAGCCGCGCGGGCGATACCGGCGGCCGGTCCTCTCGTCATATGCCATTGTTGCTCTCCTGAATCTGCTTGGGATCGAACCCCTGCAAAACGAAGGAGAAATGCCGCGCGTTCCGGCCGATCGGACGGGGCGTGGCCCGCTTTGGCCGGGCCGGCGTCGGCTTTGTTCGCGAAGGCATTGCAACATCGCGAGGCCGCCGCTATCTGGAGCGCCCACCGACGCATGGGGCCGTAGCTCAGCTGGGAGAGCGCTGCAATCGCACTGCAGAGGTCAGGGGTTCGATTCCCCTCGGCTCCACCATCGTCGACATCCGAAATCGCAGCTTGTCCGTCACCGTGCCCCTCGATGTGCTCGGGGGCGTGCTCCGCCAACGGTGCATGATAAGGCAATCGATGCGGGCTCAAGAAGCCCAATAGTCGGCTTGACAATTAAGAAACATGGTTAACGCCGGCACGCGGCACAAAGATATGCCGTAATGACGGTGAACCATTATGCCGTTCCATTGTCCGGTAACTCTCCTCCTTACGGCAGACATATTCAGACGTGGAAATTACATCCGAGTCTAGAGCCATGTGTTGTTTGAATATTGCGTTGCCCGAACGATTCGATAGGATGCGTCCCGCGGGGTGGCCTGTGACCTGAAGCTTGGAGCGGAGGAGTCGATGCAGGCACGATATACAGGGGGCCGTCGCGGCCCGTCGCTGGCGCTGGCCCTGGCGGGCGCCTCGCTCACGGCAATCGCTTTCTCGTCCGAAGCGCAGGCGTCCTGCATACCCGGGCCAACGGCGGGCAATGACGTCATCACCTGCACCATCGCCCCGCCGGATCCCTCGACGCCGCCGAGCAACCTGCAGGCCGGCGACGACACGATCAATCTCCAGGGCGGCACCCTCAACGGGTCGATCTCGGGCGACGACGGGAACGACATCTTCAACCTGAGCGGCGCGACCGTGAACGGGACGCTGAACGGCGGCAACGGCAACGACCAGTTCACCGTCTCCGGCGGCTCGGTGACCGCCATCACCGATGCGGTCGGCAACAACACGCTCACCATGCCGCTGGGCGGCACCGGCATCGTCACCGGCAATGTCAGCTTCGGGCCCGGCGTCGACACGATCAACATGGCGTCGGGCGAGATCCGGGGAACGGTCAGCCAGGGCGACGGGCTCGACGTGCTCACCCTGTCGGGCGGCACCATCAACGAGGTGTTCCAGGGCGGCGGGCTCGACACCGCGACGATCTCGGGCGGGCGCATCGTCAACGGGCTCGAGGACGGCGACTTCGTGACGATCACCGGCGGGCGGATCGGCTTCGTCGAGATGAACATCGCCAACAACGTCGTCACCATGTCGGGCGGCCAGATCGACGGCGACCTCACCGCGAGCTTCCAGAACGACACGCTCAACCTTTCCGGCGGCACGATCGGCGGCCGGGTCGACTTCGGCCGCGGCGCCAACGTGATCAACATGACCGGCGGCACGATCGCCGGCACGATCACCACCGGCGACGGCGTCGACACCTATGCGATCAGCGGCGGCGCCACCGCGGGCGTCAATGCGGGTGCCGGCAACGACGTGATCGGCCTTTCGGGTACGGGCAGCGCCGGCTTCCTCAACGGCGAGGCCGGCGCGGACGCCATCACCGTCGCCGGCGGCACGGTGACGACCGTCGACGGCGGCACGGAGGACGATGCGATCACGATCAGCGGCGGCACCGTCGCGACCGCGCTGGGCGGCGCCGGCAATGACGCGCTCGCCGTCTCCGGCGGCACCGTGACGACGCTCGACGGCGGCGACGGTGACGACGCGATCACCGTCAGTGGCGGCGCCGTGACCGATGTGCTCGGCGGCCTCGGCAATGACGGCCTCGCCGTCTCCGGCGGCAGCGTGGCTGCGCTCGACGGGGGCGACGGCAACGACATCTACACCGTCTCGGGCGGCACGATCGCCGACATCACCGACCTTCTCGGCAACAACTCGCTCACCATGCCCGCCGGCGGGACCGGCGCGATCACCGACGTGACCTTCGGCGCGGGCACCGACAGCATCGATGTTGCCAGCGGCCAGATCACGGGCACCGCAAGCCTGGGCGACGGGATCGACAGTTTCGTGCAGACGGGCGGTACCGTCGCGCAGGTGTCCCTCGGCACTGGCGCCGACACCGCGGCGATCTCGGGCGGCACGCTCGCCACCCTCAACGGCGACGCGGGCGACGACACGATCGCCGTGAGCGGCGGCGCGGCGACCGACATATTCGGCGGGCTCGGCAATGACAGCCTCACCGTCTCCGGCGGCAGCGCCGCAACGCTCCAGGGCGGCGGCGGCAACGACCAGTATACCGTGTCGGGCGGCACCATCGGCAGCGTGACCGATCTCGTCGGTAACAACCGGCTCACCCTGCCCGCGGGCGGGACCGGCACCATCACCGGCGACGTCACCTTCGGCGCCGGGATCGACACGGTCGAGGTCGCCTCCGGCCAGATCCAGGGATCGGTGATCCAGGGCGACGGCGAGGACGTGCTGACCGTGTCAGGCGGCGAGATCAACGAGGTGTTCCAGGGCGGCGGGCTCGACCAAGCCACCATTTCCGGCGGGCGGATTGTCAACGGGCTCGAGGACGGCGATTTCGTGACCATCACCGGTGGCCGGATCGGCTTCGTCGACATGAACATCGCCAACAATGTCGTCACCATGTCCGGCGGCCAGATCGACGGCGACCTCACCGCAAGCTTCCAGAACGACACGCTGAACCTCTCCGGCGGCACGATCGGCGGCAACGTCAACTTCGGCAACGGCGCCAATGTGATCAACATGACCGGCGGCACCGTCACCGGCACGATCACCACCGGCACCGGCATCGACACCTATGCCGTCTCGGGCGGTTCCACCGCCGGGATCATTGCCGGCGCCGGCAATGACGCGATCGGCCTGTCGGGCACCGGCACGGTCGGCGCGATCGACGCGGGCGACGGCGACGACGCGTTCAGCTGGACAGGCGGCACGCTCGCCAGCTTCAACGGCGGCATCGGCAGCGACACGGCGCTGGTCGCCGACGGCGCCGACCTGACCCAGCTCGCCCTGCTCGATGGCGGCGACGATGCGAGCGCTGCCGACGGCTGGGTCGACGTGCTCACCTTCCAGGGCGTTTCGGCCGATCTGCCGACAATCGCCAATTGGGAGGAGATCGCGCTCACCCAGGACACCCAGATCAATATCACGCCGGGCGGGGTCGATTTCGGCGGCGGCAACGTCTCGATCGACGGGACGTCGGGCATCACCGGCGGCCCCGATGCGGGCGGCGAGGTCAGCATCGGCGGCAATCTCAACAACGAGGGCGACATCGTCAGCGAAGCGCCGGTGGACCTCGTGGTCGACGGCGATCTCGACAATGGCGGGACGATCGATCCGGGCGGCGGCAGCGTGGCCATCGGCGGCGAGACCGAGAACAGCGGCACGATCACGTCCGAGGCCCCGATCGACATAACCACCGAGAGCCTCGACAACAGCGGCACGATCGACCTGCCCGGCGGCGGCAGCGTCGCGGTCGTCAACAATCTCGAGAACAGCGGCGAGGTCACCGTCGCGGGACCGACCGACATCGATGTCGGCGGCGACCTGATCAACGAGGAGACGATCGACATCGACGGCACCGGGACGACCGTCGATGTCGGCGGCGATCTCGCCAACGAAGGAACGCTCGACGTCGCGGGCAGCGACGCCGTCGTCACCGTGACCGGCGCGACCACCAATAGCGGCGAGATCGTCGGCGGCGGCGGCGCGGCGGTGATCGACTCCGGCGGCGGGCTGGTCAACGACGGCGTCATCGACCTGTCCGGCGGCGGCACCGGCGACAGCCTGACGATCGTCGGCGATGTGACCGGCACCGGCACGATCATCGTCGATGCCGACATCACCGACACCGGCGGCACCGCGGACACGGTGGCGATCGAAGGCTCGCTCGGCGGGTCGGTCGAGACCGTCGTCAACAATCTCGGCGGACCCGTCACCGCGCCCCCGCAGGAAGGGTCGGGGGCCACGCTGATCAGCGTCACCGAGGAGATCACGGCCGACCTCACGCTCAACCCGCCATTCAACTATGTGCCGGTCGGCCCGTGGCGCTACGAGCTGGTCCAGGAGGGCACCGACGTGCGGCTGGCGCCGCGCTTCGACGATCAGGACGGCACGCCGCTCGCTGCCTATGCGCCGTCGGCCGCAGGTGCGGTGATCGCGCCCGATGCGGTCGTCGGCATGACCGATATGCTGCTGCCGCATATCCGCGAACGGCAGGGCCAGGCCCTGCTCACGGCGCGCAACGTTCATGCCTGGGCCCGGATCGAAGCCGAGCGGTCGGATCTCGACGGCCAGGACTATGCGATCGGCTATGGCCAGCGCAGCGGCATCGCCCAGATCGGCGTCGGGCTGACCCGTCCGGCCGGCAGCGGCGGCGCGATCATGGCCGGCGTCACCTTCGGCGCGTCGCGCGGCGACTGGAACGCGCGGCTGAGGAGCGCGCGCGCCGATCTCGACGTCGACGGCTATGCCTTCGGCCTCTACGCGAGCTGGTTCCAGGATGCCGCGCAGGAGAGCGGCTGGTATGCGGATTTCGTCGCGCAATACAGCCCGTTCGATTTCGAACTCGACACCGGCGCGGGGAGAATCGCCGACTATGAGGGCGATGGCCTGGGCCTCTCGCTCGAAGTCGGCAACATCCTGCGCGCCGGCGCCTGGCGGATCGAGCCGACGGCGCGGCTGACCTGGTTCCGGAGCGATATCGACGGCTTCGTCGGGGTCGACGGCCTCGTCGCGCAAGACAACGAGAATGACCGCATCCGCGGCCGCGCGTCGGTGCGGCTCTCGACCGACACCCCGTTCGGCACCACGGTGATGACCCCCTCGATCCGGCTCGGCATCGCGCACGACTTCAAGGCGGACCCGCAGGTTCTCGTCGGCTTCGACGAGATCGAGACCAATGCGCCGCGCACGGTTGCCGAAGGCGCGCTGGGGTTGAGCCTGAGGCTTGGCGAGGCGGTGCTGGTCTTTACCGAGGCCGAGGGCGGCATCGCCGGCGACTATTGGCGCGCGACCGTGCGGGGAGGAGTCTCGATCCGCTGGTAAGGCGCGTCGCGTTCCGCATCATACAGGGAGGGTTGCGATGAGAAGGTCGATCACTCTGGCGCTGGCAGTGTCGCTCGCCGGCCTGGGCAGCGCCTCGCTGGCCGCGTTTCAGGTGACCACCCAGCCGGTCACGCGGCCGGCGCCCGCGCGTCCGATTCCTCTCCCCCAGCCAGTGCCGGACCGGCCGGTTCCCCTGCCCCGGCCGGTACCGGACCGCCCGGTGATCCAGCCGCCTCGGCCAATCCCGCCGCGCCCGATTCGACCGCCGGTCATCGTCAATCCGGGCTTCGGCACCGCCATTCTCTATACGCAGACCGGCTATCGCGGCCGCTATCTGACCGTCCGGCGCGCGATCCCGGACCTCAGGCGTCATGGCTTCGACGACCGGGCGGCGAGCCTGCGCGGGCGCGGGCGCTGGCAGGTCTGCTCGCGTACCCGGTATCGCGGCACCTGCATCACGGTTCGCGCGCCGCGATCCTCGTTCGGCGGATTGAACGGCAACATCTCGTCGATCCGATATCTGGGCCGCTGATCCGCAGCCGCCGCTCGCCCGCGATCCGGTCTGGACAGCAGCCGCCTGCGGTGATGTCATGCCGAAAACAGGGGAGATGGAGATGGCCGAGGAGAATGCGTCCACCGATCGCCGTGCCGTGCTGAAGGCGGTCGCCGCATCCGCGGCGCTGATGACGCCCGGCGCGGCGCTCGCCCAGGGCCGGCGCGACGGCGACCGCGCGGCGATCCGGCGCGCGGTCGATGCCGGCTTCGAGGAGTCGGTGCAGCGCATCCGCCAGTGGATCGCGCTGCCCACCATCGCGGCCGAGCGGCTCAACATCGAAGAGGGCGCGGACCATATGGCCCGCCTCGCCGCCGAGGCGGGCTTCACCGGCGTGCGCAAGGTGCCGACCGGCGGCGTTCCCGCCGTCTTCGGCGCGATCGACGCCGGCGCGGCGCGGACCGTCGGCATCTATTTCATGTACGACGTGAAGCAGTACGATCCGTCCGAATGGACCTCGCCGCCACTGGAGGCGCAGTTCTTCGATCACGAGCTGGGCCGGGCGATCCGCGGCCGCGGCGCGACCAACCAGAAGGGGCCGGAAGGGGCCTTCCTCGCCGCGCTCCACGCCTTCCGGGCGGCGAACCGGCGCCTGCCGGTCAATCTCGTGCTGCTCGCCGAGGGCGAGGAGGAGATCGGATCGCCCAATTTCCGCAACGTCTTCCGCGACGCCGACGTGCTGGCCGCCTTCCGCCGCGCGGACGGCGTGATCATCCCCGGCAACGGCCAGGCGGCGAACGGCAATGCCGGCATCGAGCTCGGCGCCAAGGGCATCATCGAGCTCGAGCTCGTCGCCTCCGGCGAGCGCTGGGGCCGGGGGCCGACCCGCGACGTGCATTCGAGCCTCAAGGCGCAGGTGGACAGCCCGGTCTGGCACCTCGTCGAGGCGCTGAAGACGCTCACCACCGATCACGGCAACACGCCGGCGATCGCGGGCTGGTTCGAGCGCGTCCGCCCGCTCACTGACCGAGAGCGGGCGCTGATCGCGGAGATCGCCCGGCTGGAGAGCGAGGACGAGGCGAAGGCCGCCTTCGGCGTCTCCCGCTGGATCGACGATCTGCCCTGGCGCGAATCGCTGGAGCGCCTCGCCTCGCAACCAACGGTGAACATCGAAGGCCTCGTCGCCGGCTATACCGGCCCGGGCGGCAAGACCGTCCTGCCGGCGCGCGGCGTCGCCAAGCTGGACCTGCGGCTGGTTCCGGACATGACGGTCGACGATTGCCTGCCCAAGCTCAGGCGCCATCTCGCCCAGCAGGGCTTCGGCGACATCGAGGTGAACATGACCGGCGGCTACGATCCGACCGAGACGCCGGAGGACAGCCGGCTGATCCGGGCGCAGCAGGCGCTGTTCACCCGCAACGACATCTCCTACACGCTCTCGCCGCGCAGCGCCGGCTCCTGGCCGGGCTGCGTCTTCACCGGCGAACCGCTGCGCAAGCCCGCCGGCGGGTTCGGGCTCGGCTATGGCAGCGGCGCCCATGCGCCGAACGAGTTCATGGTCATCGAAAGCCGCAACCCGCGCGTCGCCGGCCTCAGGGAGGCGACGATGGGCTATGTCGATTTCCTCTACGAGATGGCGACAGTGCGCTAGGCGCCGCGGCCGCCCGGTCCCGTTTGCCGACGAAGAAAGCCGCGATGCGGCGAACTGGTCGGGGAGAGAGGATTCGAACCTCCGGCCCCTGCCTCCCGAAGACAGTGCTCTACCAGGCTGAGCTACTCCCCGACCGATACGCGCGGCCTCATGAAAGGCCGGCGGGGCCGGGCGTCTATAGGGACGGCTTGCCGGGAGCGCAAGCGGCCTTGCCGCATTCTTGCGCCCGGCGCTGGCCCACGCTCAATAGCCCTGCTGCTCGAGCGCGCGGATCTCCTCGTCGGTGAGCGGCGGCTTCTCGCCCGAGGGCGGCGCATTGGGATCGGGCTCGGGCGCGTTCGGGTCGACGAGCGGCTGGAAGCCGTTCGCGGAATAAGGCGGATTGCCCAGCGTCTGGTTGAGCTTGCTCATTGCGGCGATCACGCCGATCGCGACCATCAGCAGCGACAGGCCGATCAGGATGAAGACCGCGGCCTGGGAGACGCCGCCGCGTTTCTGCAGCGCGTCCAGCTGGGCCTCCCGCGGCAGCACTGAGGTCTCGGCGATCAGCCGCCGGACATGGTTGCGATACCAGTGGTTGCCGAACGTGCCGGTGACGAAGGTGAAGCCGATGGTGATGAACAGCGACGCCTGGCTGAAGCCGGGATTGGTCGCGCCGAGCGCGCTCACCACGATGCTGGCGAGCACCAGCAGGACGAGCGGCAGCCACATCTTGCGATAGGCGAACCAGTAGCCGCTGAGGAGGCAGGCGGGCCAGTTCCAGCTGATCGCCGAGCGCTTCTCGTCCATCTGCCGCCAGCGCTGGAGATAGAGATCGGCATTGGGGCCGATCGCGGCGCGCATCAGCGCCTCGTCGGCCGGCGGCGGCGCAGCGGCGGCCATCAGCGGCACCGGCGCGGCCTGCGGTGCCGCGGGCGGGGGAGATGGAGGCGGCGGCGGAACATAGGCCGGAGCCGCCGGCGGCGCCGTGTCGGGCGGCGTCGTGGTCGGCGCGGCGTCGACCGGCACCCCGGCGACCGTCTGCACCTCGCGCGCGAGCCGGGCGAGGCTGGCGTCACGGCCGGGGCCGAACGCGTCGGTCCAGTGGCGGATCTTGAGGAAGAAGGCGAGGCCGGCGGCCGGCTGGATGTCGCTCATCCGGACCGGGAAGATCGGCTTGCCGTTGCTGAACGCCATCTCCGTCTC
This sequence comes from Sphingosinicella sp. LHD-64, assembly GCF_031157375.1. Classification (GTDB taxonomy): domain Bacteria; phylum Pseudomonadota; class Alphaproteobacteria; order Sphingomonadales; family Sphingomonadaceae; genus Allosphingosinicella. The sequence goes on along the minus strand of NZ_JAVIFV010000003.1, from coordinate 966,673 downwards.
GGCGCGCACGTAAGGCGAGCGGTTGGCCTTCTCGCTGACCAGCACGACGAAGGCGATCGACGTCTCGATCGCCTCCTGGAGCTGCTCGGAGTAATCCTGCCCCGGGCGCACGTCGCGCGGCGCGATCCACGCCTTCGCGCCCTTCGATTCGATGAAGGCGGCGAGCGCGTTCGCGTCGTCGCTGTCCTCCGATCCGTGGCTGACGAAGACGTGGCCGGTCATGATGTCTCTTCAGGGGGTTGTTGCCGCGCGAGGCTATCCGCTCGGGAGCCGGCTTGGCAATGGCCGAGACTCAGCGGCCGCGTGCCCCGAGCATTTCCGCCAGCGCGACGAACTTCTCGCGCGGGTTCCCCTCGCGCGCCCGCGCGGTTTCGGCCGCCTCGATCTTCTGCCAGTCGCGGAAGGTGACGATGTCGACCTGCCGCGCGGCGAGCAGCCGGTCGAGCCCCGGCCGCCCCTCCTTGCCGCCGCCGGTGCCGATGTCGGCGGCAATCTTCTCGGCGACCTCGTAGCCGTCGGGCCGGTTGGTGCCGATCGTGCCGGTCGGGCCGCGCCGCGCCCAGCCGACGCAGTAGAGGCCCTCGCCAATGGCGCCCTCGCAATTGGCGAAGCGGCCGCGGTCGGCCTCGTAGGGCACGCCCTCGATCGGCGGCGTCTGGTAGCCGATGCAGGTGACGACGAGGCCGCAGTCGATCGCATAGGTCTCGCCGGTGCCGATCGCGGCGCCCTTCTCGTCGAGCCGGGTCCTCTCGACCAGCAGGCGCTCGACCCGTCCGGCCCCCTCGATCGCGAGCGGCTTGGCGAAGAAGTCGAAGACGATCGTCTTGGGCTTGCCCCCGGGCAGGTTCGCGAACTCGCGCAGGTGCGTCACCGACTTGCGCTGGCCGGGCTCGAGCAGCGCATCGTCGATCGCGGGCGGGAAGTCCCCGGGCTCGACCTGCGGCACGGCCTCCTCGAGATGGCCGAGCTCGCCCAACTCCTTGGGCGTCATTGCGATCTGGTGGGGGCCCCTGCGGCCGAGGATGTGGATGGTGCGGATGGCGGCGCGGCCCAGCGCCTCGAAGGCATGGCCGACGATGTCGGAGCCGGCGAACTCGGCCGGCGTCTTGGAGAGGATGCGGGCGACGTCGAGCGCGACGTTGCCGTTGCCGATCACCGCGGCGGCGGCGACATTGAGCGGGGGATCGAGCTCGGCGAAATCGGGATGGCCGTTGTACCAGCCGACGAAGGCGGCCGATCCGATCACCCCGTCGAGACTGGCGCCGGCGATCTCCAGCGGCCGGTCGTGCGGCGCGCCGGTGGCGAGGATCACCGCGTCGTAGAGCGATTGGAGCTCGGGGATCGAGATGTCGCGGCCGACCAGCACGTTGCCGACGAAGCGGACATTGTCGCTGAGCGCGACCTTCTCGTAGCGCCGATAGACCGCCTTGATCGACTGGTGGTCCGGCGCGACGCCGAAGCGGATCAGACCGTAGGGCACCGGCATCCGATCGATGATGTCGACCCGGACCTCGTCGCCGAACTGCTTCTGGATCGCTTCCGCGCTGTAATAGCCGGCCGGGCCCGACCCGATCACCGCGACATGACGCATGGCCTCTCCCGTCCCCGCCTTCGCTGCGGCGATGCTAGCGTTTTCCCTGCGGTTGGAAACCCCAAAGGAGAAACCGTCTCCCGATCGGTGCGGCGGGCGGGCCCTTCGACTTCGCTCAGGACAGGCGGAAGTTTCATAACGTCCCAATGTTCGCGGTGCCCATGGGGCTTCCGGCGCCCGGGTCTCCGCGTTCGGCGCGGTGGGGCGGGCGGGCGGGATGCGTTTCCATCCGTCGGCTTGGATCAGAAGAAATCCTATTTGTATCCAACAATCGTGCCGGGAGGATTGGAACCTCGGCCGGATCCGGACAGGATAAGCGATGGATCGGACAGCCGGTCAGCCGCGCGATCCCGATTTGTCCTCCAGCAGCGCCGCCCCGCCGCGCTTCAGCGCCAGCTCGATCGCCTTGCCGAAGAAGCCGAGCGCCGGCGGCAGCAGCACCTCGACGCGCACGAACGTGTCGCGCACGTCGAGCACCGCATTCACCTCCTGCCCCATCGCGGCCACCTGGAGCCCGAGCCGGTCGCCCTGCCAGGCGGCGCGCACGTCGGCGGCCACCGGAATATGGTCCTTGAGCGTCCCGATCTTCCCGTCGATCCGCCGGCGCGCCTCCTCGGCGCCGAGCTGGTGGGGGACGTCGACGGTGAGAGGTGTATTGGACATGCACTACAGTGTAGCGCAGGCAGCCCTGGAATCCGAGCCTTTTTGGTGTCGCCGGATCAGGCCTGGTAGGTGTCGCAGCTGCGCGGCGTGATGCGGCCGAGGTTCCGGAGGCTCTGGTCGACACGCTGACGTACGTTGAACGCGTTCTGGTGGCGGATCTGGCGACCGGCCAGCGGGCTCGCCGGAATGATCGGCTGATAATTGTAGACGACCTCGGCCATCATGATCGCGGTGCCGGCGCGCGCCGCGATCTGGTTTCCGTTGGGGCCGACCGCGGTCGCCGTCGAGCGATCCGGGCTGCTCGGGTTGGCCGACACGCTGGTGCGGTTCGCCGCGAAGATCTCCGTTCCATTGGCGATGGTCGCCCCGCTGGCGGTAAGCGGGCGCCCGTAGCTGGGGTCGGCGCGCAACGCGCCGACGCAGCGCTGCCAGCGAATCCATTGTCGCGTGCCGTCCGCCGAAAGCTCGATCGAATAGAGAATGATCCGGCCGTTCTGCGCGAAGCCGATCCCGTCGCCGGTCATCTTGGCACCGTTCATCAGCTCGACGACATCGGCTTCGTCGATGCTGTCGCGTATGCGCGCCGCGCCGTCGGCCGTCATCACCGAGATATTGCTGACCCGCATGCGGGCCATCGCATAGTTTGCCATCTCCATGCCGGTCATGCCCACAAGGAGCATGAGCGGCAGGGCGAAAGCGAACTCGGTCATCGCGATGCCACTGTCACAACGGCCAAGGCCGCGGGTTGCGGGACGCGCGCCGGGGCGTCGGAAGAGGCGGGTCATGGCATGCATGCGATCGGCACCATGGTACGCCCGGCGAAAGGCTGGTTGCGCAGCATCGTGTTCATCCTGATCGTCTCGTTGTCGCTCCAGCCGAACAGGTTCGCCGCCGGCAGTATTCGCGAATAGGTAAGCGTGATCTCGTAGCGCACGACGTCCTCCGCGCCACCAAGCCCGGCGCGACCAGCAAAGCTGGTATCGTGGCTACCGTTCACGACATAGTCGCGCCAGCAGTCGCCGCTGTTCACCTGATTGAGAGGCGCGGTGTCCGTGATGAGTGGCTCGCCCGATCGGATATCCGAATACTCCTGATAATTTCTCGAGTCGATCTGGACGGTCGATCGCCTACCGAAATGACCGAGGCGAGCCCGAACGCGCGTGTCGATCTGGGCTTGCGTCATCCCGCCGACCGTCGCCATGCGAGCGGCTTCGAGAAGAGCGCCCTGCACAACCGCGGCGGCATAGGCGCGATAGCCGAGCTCCAGCACACCGACGAACAGGACGCACAGCACCGGTACCACGAACGCAAATTCGACGAGCGTAGCGCCGCGAGCATCGCGGGCGAAAGTATGAAGGCGTGCCGCTGACATCATTGCGTCAGCCTGAGCGCGCCGATCTGACTTCCGATCTCACGGAATCGGGCGATCAGTTGGTCGCGATTGGCGGCGGTGAACGCATGGTTCGCGCTGCTTGCGCAATCGAGCATATGCGGCTGCATGGTCGAACCAAAGGCGATCACCCAAACCTGCGCATTGGTGCGCGCAGCGGAACAGACCATCCTGAACCTCTGCATGTGCCGGTTCTCCATGCTGCCCTGGATGGTTCCGGTCGAGTCATCGTCGCGGGGCGTCGGCGTGCCGCCGACGCGATGCTCGAAAACCTCGGGACCATGGAACGTGAACACGTCGGTGTTCGCATCCATGACGCCGTCCGTCATGAAGATGATGTGCCGCGCCACCGGCATGCCTGCAAACGTGTTTGGGCTGTCGGCGAAGATGCCGGCATTGGAAATCATCCGCGCACCCCAGATCATGCCAATGTCATGATAGGTGTTGCCGGTCGGTTGGAGCGCGTTGACATAAGCGAGCAGGTCGTCACGCGTCCAGGCTTGAAGACGACGGGCCGCTGCAGGGCAGGGCGCGTTGTTCGCCTGATTGACCCGGTCGCCATCCGGTTCGATTCCCCAGTAGAGCTGCGGAATCATCGGACGCCATAGCGTCCGCGGATCGTCTGGGTCCGGGATGAGATCGATGTTGAGATCGAAGGCATCAGCCGGGATGGTGGTCCCCGACGTGCCGGTGATGGTTGAAACGGTATCGCGCTCTTGGATGCAACCGTTCCAAGTAGCGGTGGTGGTGTTCATACCGGTGCCAGCTTGTGCGAGCTCGATGGGATCGTAGGAACCGCCGACCAGCGTCTGACCGCCACGATTCGTCGCATAGGTGATGGTGGTCCCCATCTTGTATTGGCTGACGTCGAGCGGCTCTTCCTGATAGGTATAGCCGGTCGAAAGATAGTGGTAGCCAGTGACCTCGTACTCGGTATTGGTCTGCACATAGCGCCGCCGGCAGCTCATCCGGTTGTCGCTCCCGCCCGTGCTGCTGTCAGACGCACCGGACCATCCCCAATCCTGGCCTGCGGTTTCATTGTTCGAGAAGGCGCGGGTCCATGTGGCTTGCGGGGCGGGGCCGCCGCCCGTGGTCGCGCTGGGATTGAAGGTCCGGTTGGTGCCGCCGGCTGTGTAGGTGAACCTCTCGTTCAGTCCGTACTTGTCGCATTGCAATTGGGTAATTGCACGACCATTGTCGAACACCTGCTCCTGAGCCGGGCTCGGCGGCTGCACCTCGCCGGTATATTCGGCGATCTGATTGTCATAGTTGGCAACGCGCGATTGATACGTGACGCTATCCGCGAGGAAATCCGCATTCGCCTCGCGTATGAGGGCGCCAACATTCACCGTCGTCGAATAAGGCACGACGCCGTAGCGCAACCTGAGGCTGTTTGCCTCCAGCTGGGTCTGGATCGGCCGCAACTCGTCGTAGAACGCCATGACGGCGTCTCTCAGCGAGACGATCTTGCGCGTGCCGTTCAAGGTATCGTCCATCGAACCCGTGACGTCGAGCACGAGCATCACGTCCGTGTTCACGAAATTGAGCGACGCGTCGCAGGTCACGTTGAGCGGGATGCTGTCGAAGCCGAACATGCTCATGATCGTGTTCGGGATGCGGGTGCTCGCGGCCACTCGGACGGTGCCCGCGCTTGGCCGCGTGACGTTCGGCGTGAAGGCCGTGGTCTGATACAGGCCCTGCCGGAAGTTGAACGCGAAGAACCGCCGCGCCTCGTCGATCACGGTCTGGTTGAGCGTGTCGTTCTGCATGATCCGCCGCCCGGCGAGGGCACCGGCGTCGCAGGCGCTCTGCAGGCGAGCCTTGGCCATGTAGGCGCGGCTCATGTCGATGCCCGAGCCGATCATCGCCAGCAATGGAAACAGCGCCGCCGCGACGATCGCCAGCGTGTTGCCACGCGCGTCCTGGCGCAGGCGGGTCAGAAAGCCCGGGCCGCGGGCCGGTGTCGGCGCGGCGCTGCGGCGATCCTGATCGTGCATCTGGGTCCCTCCCGGGCCCATTTCGGGCCCATGAGACACCGCCATTGCGCAGCTTTGGCTAACCTTCCTTCAAGCGACGTGGTTAACGCGATGTTGAGGCCGGACCTGCGGCTTGCCGCCGCTCAGGCGCCACCGATCACCGGGGTGCAAGAGGTCGGTCTTGCGGATATGGTGGCCGCATGCGCCGCGCCTTCGCTCCCCTCGCTGCCGTCCTCATCACCCTCTCCGTCGCCCCGGCCCTGGCCCAGGAGCTTCCCGACGGCCAAAGCGAGGCCGATTATCGCGCCTGGCTCGATGCCGCCCCGGGGCGCCGCGGCGAGGTGATGTCGTTCGAGGCGTGGCAGGACGCCGCCGGCGTCCGCAACGTGCTGCCGACATATCAGGTGATCCGCACCGCCAGCATGTGGCGCCCGTGCGGCGGCGCGCCGTTCGAGGTGCCGCCGTTCACGCTCTGGCCGGGCATGACCAGGACGCTGCGTTTCATCCGCGATCATGTGAAGCCGGCGGTCGGCGAGGTCGAGGCGGTCTCCGGCTACCGCAATCCGGTGCTCAACGTCTGCGCCCGCGGCTCGGAGCGCAGCGCCCATCTCGATTTCTTCGCGATCGACCTCGTTCCGCTGCGCCCCACCACGCGCCGGCAATTGTTCCGGGAGCTGTGCCCGATGCACGCGCGCTACGGCCGGGCGGACGGCGTCGGCCTCGGCTTCTACGCCTTCACCCGCTTCCACATCGATACGCGCAGCTTCCGCCGCTGGGGCGCCGCCGGGCCGGGCGGCAACGAAAGCCCCTGCGCGGTGCTGGAGCGCGGCGCCGACCCGGAGGCCCCGCCGCTGCCGCCCCCGCCCGTCGTCACGATGCCGCCGCAGTCCCAGCCGACCCAGCCGACACCGCAACCTATGCCGCAACAGCCCTGACCGGCTTCTCCTAGCGCGCCTGCACCCGGATCAACGGCAGCGTGCCGCGCGCGAAGCGCGAATAGGTCATGTCGACCGCGGCGATGTTGCGCCGCTGCCCGCGCAGGTCCTGTGCCGGCGTGCAGGTGCCGGCATTCAGTACCCGCCGGACCGGCAGCTCCTGGCGGCCGCCATTCTCGAACCGCACGGAGAGCCGGGTGAAGTTGATTGCCCGGTTGATCGCGCACACCCGGATCTGCCGGTCGCGGGCATTGCCGCGCAGCCGGATCGTGTCGCGGTCCGATCCGCGGCTCACGGTCATGTAGCCGACGGTCCGCCAGCGCCTTTGCGCCTCGGCGACGCTCGGCACCACCAGCGCCGCGACGGTGAGCGACATCAGGGCTGCAGGCAGGATATGCATGACCGGTCTCCCTCGCTTGTTTCGAACCCGTTCCGGTGGCCCAGAACGACGATCCGCGCCGACGGTTCCCCGCGCGTCACATCCGCGGAATCTCCCAGGATTCCCCCGCCTCGACGGTGCGGAACCGTCCGGGGTCGAGGCCGAGCCGGCGCAGCTCCTCCCGCAGCCGGGTCGGCGGCCCGTCGATCGGCTCGTCGGTGAGCTCGAACGTGCCCCAGTGAACGCCGAGCGCGTAGGCGGCGCCGAGCTGGCGGAACGCGGCGACCGCCTCGTCCGGTCCGATATGGCTGCCGGTCGACGGGTTGTTCACCTGATAGGGGCCGATCGGCAGCACCGCTAGGCGCACCGGGCCGGAGCGCGCCGCCTCGGCAGGCCAGCGCATGTCGCCGGGGCCGGTGTCGCCGGCGAAGTAGAGGTTGCCGCCCGGCAGGGTCACGGTGAAGCCGGCCCACAGCGCGCGGTCATGGTCGTCGGTCCAGTGCGCGCTCCAGTGATGCGCGCGCTCCAGGATGATGTCGACGCCAGGCCGGAGTGTCACCCGTTCGCCCCAGTCGCGCGCCGTCACCTGGAGCCCGTGCCGGGCGAGCAGCGCGTCGTTGCCGAGCCCGGCGACGATCATCGGCCGGTCGCGCGCCGCCAGATGGCGGAGCGCGCCGATGTCGAGATGATCGTAATGATTGTGGCTGATCAGGACGAGGTCGATCGGCGGCAGGTCCTCGATCCGCACGCCCGGCGCGCGCACCCGGCGCGGCCCGGCGAACTGTACCGGCGAATCGCGGTGCGCCCAGACCGGGTCGAGCAGGATGTTGAGCCCCTGGGTCTGGACCAGGGCGGTGGCATGGCCGATCCAGGTCACCAGCATCCGGTCGCCCTCGATCCGCCGCGGCGGCACCGACGCGCGGACCGGCACGGCGCGGGACCAGTTGTGATGGCCGGCCTTGCCGGTCGCGATCGCCATGAAATGCGCACGGCTGGCCCGCTGCGCCCCGCCGCTGCCCTGCTCGCCGTCCGGGTTGAAGAAGGTCTCGCCGTTGAAATGGTCGCTCGCCGCGCCGGTATAATAGATGCGCGAGGCCGGCGTCTGGCCGTGATGCGAGCAGTTGGCGGCAAGCGACAGCAGCAGCGCGGAAACGAACAGCACCAGGGAACGCGGCATGCCGCGCCTCCGTTCGCGTGGGTCTCTATCGAGGGGCGATCCTACCAGATTGCGCAAGCCAGCAGAAGCGAATGCCGGTGACCATCGATGCGCGCGCCTTCAGGGGCGGTGTCGAGTCGCTAGTCCGCCGGAGGATCGCCGCGATCATTGGCGGGCGGGCGCGGCCGGCGCGGCCTGGCGAACGCACGTTCCAGCCAGCCGACTGGCGTCTTCCGGCGGCTCTGCGCGAGCCGGTTGAGATCGTCGCCTCGTCTGTCCGGCCCGGGCCCGTTCCGCCCGCCGGTCTGCCGGCGGATCAGCTCGATGAGCGCATGTTCGGTCGGTGCCGTGGCGACGGCCGGCGCGACGCCGGCGAGATCCCGGAACGGCCCGGCGCTTTGCGGCGAAATGCACCAGATCGGCCCGCGCCAGCCGGCGGCCGCGATCGCTTCGCGCACGACGGCATGGCCGATGCTCGAATGGAGCACGATCGCGTTGACGCCCGACAGCCGGTCGACCAGCCGCGACAGCCCGTCGGACTCGACCGCGACCGGCCGGTAGACGCAGCATCGCGCGACCTGCGTGCCATGCTTGCGCAGCGCCGCCTCCAACATCCCGGACGTCCGTTCCGCGCAGACATGGAGCAGTTGCCCGTGCGCGGGAACGGCGCGCGCCAGCAGCTCGTGCAGCATCGGCTCGTCGCCGGCGGTCGAGGTGATGGCGAGATAGCCCGCGTGCCGCGCCGCGTTGGCGATCTCCTCGCTGCGGACGAAGACCGGAACGTCCAGCAGTTCGTCCCGAAGATCGTAATGGCGCACGGCATGCACGCTGCTGAACGTGATCGCCGCCGGGCGAAACGTAACCGGCCGCTGCGGCAGCGGACGGGTCTCGATCACCGGAACGAGCAGCGGCCGCACGCCGACCGCCCGCAGCCGCCGCGCGGTCGCGAGATTGTCCGGCGCGGAGCGGGTGATCCAGACCGACATCGCCCCTCTCTGGCAGGCCCGGGGCCGGGTCCGCAAGGGCCTGCGCCCTCGCCGGCTAGCGCCGGGCCGCCGGCGGTCCGAGATAGGAGGGCGCAAGCGCGCCATTGGTCACGACGAGCTTCTGGAGCAGGACATTGTCGTCCAGCCGCCAGACCCGCACGACGTGCCGCCCCGCCGCGACTCCGGGAAAGCGCGCCTCCAGGATCCGGACATTGTCCGTGACCGCGCGGTTCCAGTCGCGTTGCGCCTGCCGGGTGGCCGCGGTCGGCGAGTCGACCGCCGGTCGGTCAGCACCTGCATCGGCCCGTCGTCGATCGACACGCCGATGTCGAGGCTGCCTCCGCCGTCGACGTCGAGCGTCGGCGCCAGATAGAGCTGCACCGCGAGGTCGCCCGCCCGGCGGATCGCCACCTCATAGTCCAGGCGCACGCCGTCCCGCCCGGTCGTCGCCGGACGACCCTGCGGAAAGGCGGCGACGGCGCCCAAAGTGCGGCCGAGATGGGGAATGACCCGCCAGGTGAGGCCGCGTCCGTCGACCGCGCGGGAGAAATGCGGCGCCTCGATCGCGATCACGTCCGCGTCGGTTGCCGGCCCTGCGCCCGCGGTCCGGAAGACGATCGGCCGCACCGCCCCGTGCGCGGCGACCCGCCGCACCTCGGGCATCACCTGCGTCTCGGGCTGCTGCCAGCTCGTATAGCCGATATGGGTCTGCGACATCATCCCGTCCCACCGCCCGCCGTTCAGCGCGTGATAGGCCGCGGTGAGCGCCGCATCGCGCCGGAACGCGGCCTCGGCCTGGCCGGCGAAATGGTTGGCGCGCGGGTCGTCCGCCGCCGCCAGCCGCCGGTTCCAGGCGACCGCGTAATAGAGCCGGTAGAGGTTGGCGAGCGCGCGGATCGGATGCTCGACCAGCTGGACATAGGCGGCCTGCTGGTCGGCGGACACGTCCGCCTTCACCCGCTCCATTGCGGCCTCGAGCGCGTCCCATTCGGCGATCATCGCGCCGAACTCGCCGCCGTCGAGCACCGCGCCCGTGCCGCCCCCGAGCGGGAAGCTCTCCGCGTCGATCAGCTCCGGCTTCCGCCGCGCCGCATATTGGCTGTAGCGGGTGAGAAGCGCACCGATCGCCTCGCCATGCGCCGCCCCGAAGGTCGCCCCCGCCCATTCGGCGGGGAAGCGGGTCATCGCCTCCAGCGTCATGGCCTCGGGATCCCAGGCCTGGCGCATGAAGAAGCTCAACGGGAATTCCATCGGCTTGATGTCGCCGACATTGACGATCCAGAGCGCCCGCGCCCCGCGCTGGTAGGCAAGGTCCATCTGCTGCCAGGTCTTCTCGATCTGGTTGGTGTTCAGCCATTTGTAGTTCCGCGGGCCTCCGACATAGTCGAAATGGTAATAGACCCCGTAGCCGCCGCTCCGGCCCGGCCCGGCCGCGGGGAGCCGGCGTATCTGCCCCCAATTGTCGTCGGCGAAGAGCAGGATGACGTCGTCGGGCACGGTCATCCCCTGGTCGAAATAGTCCTGCACCTCCTTGTAGAGCGCCCAGACCTGGGGCGTCGCATTCGCCGGCCGGCCGGTCACCTCCGCGATGATCCGCCGCTGGTCGGCGACGACCGATTCGAGCAGCGGGATCGCGGTCCCCTCCGCCATCGCCTCGTCGCCGTCGCCGCGCATGCCGAGCGTGACCAGGCTCTCGTAGGGCCGCCCATCGCCGCGCGACATCATCCGTTCGATCCCGCCGCGCCAGAAGGTCCGCAAGTTCCCGGCATTGGTCGCATAGTTCCACGGCCCGCCGGTGACGCCCCCGCCGGTGTCGCGCCGCCATTCGTTGTGGGCGCGCATCATCGGCTCATGGTGCGAGGTGCCCATCACCACCCCCATCGCATCGGCCAGCACCATGTTCCGGGGGTCGTCGTCGTTGAACGCCTTGGGCTCCCACATCGCCGGCCAGAGATAATTGCCCTTGAGCCGCAGCAGCAGCTCGAAGACGTGCGCGTACATCCGCGCGTTGATCCCGCCGAACCGCCGCCGCGCCCAGCCGCCGAAGGCCGGCTCCTCGTCGTTGATGAAGAAGCCGCGGTAGCGCACCCGCGGCTGGTCGCGCCGCGCGCCGGCGGTCAGGAACAGGTTGGCCTGCCGCCGCACCGGCACGTCCGCGAACCAGTGCCAGGGCGACACGCCGATCTTCTCCGACAGGTCGTACATGCCGAACACCGCGCCGCGCCGGTCGGCGCCGACGATCACCAGCGCGCGCGGCACATTGGGAAACGGCCGCTCGACGACGACCTGCCGGAACGCCTCCCATTCGCCGGCAAGGTCGTCGGCCCGGATCCGCCCGCTGCGCACCAGCGCGTCGATGGCCGCGCTCTGGCCGGGCGTGCCGACGACGATCAAATGCCCGCGTGCCGCCTCGAGGCTCCGGAGCCTTCGCGGCGCCTGCCCGCCGACCCGCTCGAGGTCGCGCGCGAAGCTGTCGCCGGCATGCCGCACCGCCGGATCGGCATCCGCCTCGATCAGCAGCGCCGCCGGCCGGCCGTTCTCGATCAGCGCAAATCGACCGTTCCCGTTCTCCGCACAGACCGCGACCGCTCCCTCGCAGGCATAAGCGGCAGGCCCGAACAGCATCGCAGCCAGCACCGCGCACATCGCGAGCGCCAATCTCATCCGCCCTCTCCCGGGATTATGGTAGCGCTACCAAGCTCGCACGGACTGCCACCGCGATCAAGCACCGCCGGACCGCGCGCGGAACAATGGCAGATCGCGGGTGCTGCTGCCCGCCCTGGTGGCGATCCTGCCGGTCGGCGCGCTCGACGCCGGCCCCGTCCACTGGTCGACAGTGCCGGGCTGGCTCGTGGCGCTGGGCTATGCGGCGATGCTCGCCGGCATCGCGGTGACGGCCTGGGCGCAGGCAGTGAATCCCTTCTTCGAGCCCGGCGTCCGCATCCAGTCGGAGCGCCACCACCATGTCGTCGACACCGGTCCCTACCGGCTGGTCCGCCATCCCGGCTACGTCGCCGCATTGCTCCTGTTCTTCGGCATGGCACTCGCGCTCGGCTCGCTCTGGGCGCTGGTCCCCGCCGCCATCGCCGCTGCCCTGCTCGTGCTGCGCACCGCCTGGGAGGACCGGCTGCTGCAGGCCGAGCTCCCCGGCTATGCCGATTATGCGCGCCGGGTGCGCGGCAGGCTGATCCCGTTCCTTTGGTGATCGACAGCGGCCTGGCTCACGTCTCGCCGAACAACAGCCGTGCCACGGGGATCGCCGCAACGGCCCCCGCCAGCTGCGCCGCGACGAAGGCCGGCACGCTGTCCGGCGCAATGCCGGCAAAGCTGTTGGACAGGGATCGGGCGAAGGTGATCGCCGGATTCGCGAAGCTGGTCGAGGAGGTGAACCAGTAGGCCGCGGAAATGTAGAGCGCGACGCTCGCCGGCACCCACTCGACCCGCTGGCGCACCATGCCGAGAATGACCAGGACGAGGCCAAACGTCGCGATCAGCTCTCCCAGCCATTGGCCGGGTGCGTCGCGTGACGTCTCGGAGAGTTGGAGGATGGGCAGGTCGAACATGGCGTGCGTCGCCCAAACGCCGAAAAGGCCGAACGCAAGCTGCGCAAGCATATAGGCCGTGGCCTCGCGCCAGCGCAGGTCGCGGCGCAGCGCCACCACGAGGGTGACGGCCGGATTCATATGCGCGCCCGAGACCGGCCCGAGCAGCGCGATCAGCACGAACAGGATCGCCCCCGTGGCGAGCGTGTTGCCGAGCAGGGCCAGCGCGACATTCCCGCCGGCGAGCCGTTCGGCCATGATGCCCGAGCCGATGACGGTGGCGAACAGGAAGAAGGCGCCGACCGCCTCCGCCGCGAGCCGTCGCGGCAGCGGCGCGCGTTCAGACATCGGACTTCGTGGTGCTGCCCTCGATCCTCCCGATTTCGCCGAGCTTGTGGTGCAGGCTCATCCGGTCGATGCTCTCGATCGGCAGCGCGAGGAACAGCGCGATGCGGTTCCCGAGAGAGTTCAGCGCCTGCTCGAACGCCTCGCGCTGCCCCGGACCCTCCACCGCCGCCGGATCCTCGATCCCCCAATGCGCGGTCATCGGGTGGCCGGGCCAGACCGGACAGGTCTCGCCGGCGGCATTGTCGCAGACCGTGAAGATGAAATCGAACTCGGGTGCGTCCGGCCCGGTGAATTCGTCCCAGGATTTCGAGCGCAGGCCGTCGGTCGAAAGGTCGAGGTCGCGCAGCAAGCCGAGCGCGGCCGGATGCACCGCGCGCTTGGGGAAGCTGCCCGCCGACCAGGCGCGGAAGCGGCCGGCGCCGTCGCGGTTGAGCAGCGCTTCCGCCAGGATCGACCGCGCGGAATTGCCCGTGCAGAGGAACAGGACCTTGTAGCTCGGTCCGGCCATCGGGCTAACGGCAGCAAGCGACCGGGGTCGGCGCGGCCGGCATCGCCGGGGCGCAGCATTGGCTCTCCGCGGCGCTTTGGGAGAGGGCGCCCAGCGCGGGGCCGTCGCCATAGACGGTCGCCGCGCCATGGGTGAGGAAGGTTTCCCAGACCACGCCGTCGGGATCGGCGATCCAGCTCTTGTCGGACCTGGCGTAGCAGCAGGTGGTCGCGCCTTCCTCCAGCACGGGCCGGTCGGCGGCCTTGAGGCGCCCGTAGACCTCGACGAGCTCGTCCGCGTCCTCGACCTGGATGCCGAGATGCTCGACCCCGTTCGCGGCATGATTGCCGCTGGAAATGGCGAAGTTCACCCGCGGATCCTCGATCATCCATTTGGCGTAATCGGATCTGAGGACGCTCGGCGGCGCGCCGAACAGGGTCGAATAGAAGGCGACCGACGTGTCGAGAGTCTCGACGCCGACATGGACGTGCAGGCGCTTCATGCGGATTTCCTTTGCCTGGAGAGGGCGGCATCGGCCGGCCCGCACGCCGCCTCGGGCATGCAGCCGGCTCCGCCGCAGCAATTTTCGAGGAGATAGCCGACGAGGGCGTTCATCGCCGGATAGTCGGCGCGGTAGATCAGCGAGCGGTGCTGCCGCTCCTGGCTGATGAGGCCGGCCCGGCTGAGCTGCGCCAGATGGAAGGACAGCGACGAATTGGGCACGCCGAGCGCTTCGGCGATCGCGCCGGCCGCCATCCCGTCCGGCCCCGCCTGGACGAGCAGGCGGAACAAGGCCAGCCGGTGCTCCTGCGCCAGCGCCCCAAGCGCGGCGACGGCGCCCACGCCATCCATCAGCGCAGCCGGCCCCAGCGGATGGCTGCCGCGCACCACGGGACTTCGGGGCGGGTCAGCAGCCTCGGAATCGGTCGAATCCACATTGGGACTTCCTCATTTCGACGTATATTGAAATGACACGATCTCGCGATGAAGTCAATATAAATTCGAAAACTATCGAAATGACGTTGGCTGCCGATGTCGGCCGATAGCAATTCCCGTTGGACGGGCTTAAAGTCCCCGGATGGCCGCTTTCCACCGAACCTGGCTGGCGCTCCTGGGCACGCTGACGCTGCTGTTCGCGTTCGGCGCGTTCACGGAAGCGCTTGCGTGCGCGACGGCCTGTCCGACCGCCGATCATTCGCGGTGCGACCACCCGAACGTCGATAGCTGCGCCATCGTCTGCCACACGCTCTGCACCGCCGCTCCGTCCAGCGCCCCGTCCGGCGACCATGCCATGGCCGAAATGTCGACCTCCTTCTGGGGGCTGACGCATGCCTTGGAAACGACTTCGATTGCCCCCGATCCGCCGCCTCCGCGCGCCGCGTAGCATCGCAATCGAAAGTTCGTTTCCAGGAGAAACATCATGAAGAAGATGATCGCAGCGACGATCGGCTTGCTGTTCGCCGGCTCGGGGGCTCTCGCCGCCGTGCCCGGCGCGCTTCACGCCGTCGCCGAAGCATGTGGTTGCTGCGGCTGCTGCTAAAGCACTAGTCTGACCACGGGAGGGCGTCCGGTCTTCAGGACTGGGCGCCCTTTCCGCGACGATTTGACACCCCAGCCACCTTTCCCCTTGCCCCCGCTCTTGCTAAGGCCCGGCGCAGAGCGTCCGGGCAGGCTGCCCTTGCCCGGCGCGAAGTATCACTTCGCGACGAGTTTATACGGGGAGCGCACACATGACCGCCGTCGGACAGGACACGTTGGGGACCCGCGATACCTTCAAGGTCGGCGGCAAGAGCTACGCTTATTATTCCCTGCCCAAGGCGGGCGAGAAGCTGGGCGACGTCAGTCGGCTGCCCTTCTCGATGAAGGTTCTGCTCGAGAATTTGCTGCGCTTCGAGGATGGCGACACCGTGACCACCGCCGACATCCAGGCGATCGTCGACTGGCAGAAGGACCGCCGGTCCGACCAGGAGATCCAGTATCGCCCGGCGCGCGTGCTGATGCAGGATTTCACCGGCGTCCCCGCCGTCGTCGATCTCGCCGCGATGCGCGATGCGATGAAGCAGCTCGGCGGCGATCCGCAGAAGATCAACCCGCTCGTCCCGGTCCACCTCATCATCGACCATTCGGTGATGGTCGACGCCTTCGGCACGCCGCAGAGCTTCGAGGAGAACGTCGCGCTCGAGTATCAGCGCAACATGGAGCGCTACGAATTCCTGAAATGGGGCCAGAGCGCGTTCGACAATTTCGAGGTCGTGCCGCCGGGCACCGGCATCTGCCACCAGGTGAACCTCGAATATATCGCCCGCGCCGTCTGGTCGTCGGTCGACAAGGCGAGCGGTGAAGAGGTCGCCTATCCCGACACGCTCGTCGGCACCGACAGCCACACGACGATGGTCAACGGCCTCGGCGTGCTCGGCTGGGGCGTCGGCGGGATCGAGGCGGAAGCCGCGATGCTCGGCCAGCCGGTCTCCATGCTGATCCCCGAAGTGGTCGGCTTCCGCCTCACCGGCACGCTCAGGGAAGGCATCACCGCCACCGATCTCGTGCTCACCGTCACCCAGATGCTGCGCGCCAAGGGCGTGGTCGGGCGGTTCGTGGAATTCTACGGCTCGGGCGTCGGCGCGCTCAGCCTCGCCGACCGCGCGACCATCGCCAACATGGCGCCGGAATATGGCGCCACCTGCGGCTTCTTCCCGATCGACGAGAAGACGCTCGATTATATGCGCCTCACCGGCCGGCCGGACGCGGAGATCGCGCTCACCGAATCCTATTGCAAGGCGCAGGGCATGTGGCTGGTCGCCGACGGGCCCGAGCCGGTGTTCACCGAGACGCTCAGCCTCGACATGTCCACCGTCGAGCCGAGCCTCGCCGGGCCGAAGCGGCCGCAGGACCGGGTGCCCTTGTCGAAGCTGCACACCGAATTCGACGCCGCGCTCGCCGGCGAGTACAATTGCAGGACGCCGGACGGGCGCTGCACCGTCGACGAGGAGAGCCACGATCTCGGTCATGGCGACGTCGTCATCGCCGCGATCACGAGCTGCACCAACACCTCCAACCCGGCCGTGCTGGTCGCCGCCGGCCTCGTCGCCAAGAAGGCGCGCGCGAAGGGCCTGACCCGCAAGCCCTGGGTCAAGACCAGCCTCGCGCCGGGCTCGCAGGTCGTCACCGACTATCTCGACAAGGCCGGCCTCAGCGCCGAGCTGGACGCGATCGGCTTCAACCTCACCGGCTATGGCTGCACCACCTGCATCGGCAATTCGGGGCCGCTGTCCGAGCCGATCTCGAAGGCGATCAACGGCAACGATCTCGTCGCCGCCTCGGTCCTCTCCGGCAACCGCAATTTCGAGGGCCGCGTCTCACCGGACGTGCGCGCCAACTATCTCGCCTCGCCGCCGCTCGTCGTCGCCTATGCGATCATGGGCACGGTGCGCTGCGACATGGTCAACGATCCGCTCGGCAAGGATCAGGACGGCGAGCCCGTTTACCTCAGGGACATCTGGCCGAGCAACGAGGAGGTCCGCTCCTACATCGACTCCTACGTCAACGGCGACATGTTCCGCACCCGCTATGCCGACGTCTACAAGGGCGACGCGCGCTGGGGCACCATCCCCGTCACCGGCGGCGACACCTATGGCTGGCCGGCCGGCTCCACCTACATCGCCAACCCGCCCTATTTCGCGGGCATGACGATGACGCCGGCGCCCGTCTCAGACATCATCGGCGCCCGTCCGCTCGCTATCCTCGGCGACAGCATCACCACCGACCACATCTCGCCCGCCGGCTCGATCAAGCTGGACTCGCCGGCCGGAAAATACCTGTCGGAACATCAGGTGAGCCGTGCCGACTTCAACTCCTACGGCGCCCGCCGCGGCAATCACGACGTCATGATGCGCGGCACCTTCGCCAACATCCGCATCAAGAACAGGATGGTGCCCGGCATCGAGGGCGGCATCACCAGGCACATGCCCGACGGCGAGGTTATGCCGATCTACGATGCCGCGATGAGGTACAAGGCAGAAGGCACCCCGCTCGTCATCGTCGCCGGCAAGGAATATGGCACCGGCTCCAGCCGCGACTGGGCCGCGAAGGGCACCAACCTGCTCGGCGTGCGCGCCGTCATCGCCGAGAGCTACGAGCGCATCCACCGCTCCAACCTCGTCGGCATGGGCGTGATCCCCTTGCAGTTCGTCGAGGCGCCGCCGGCGTTCGACGGCACCGAAACCTTCACCATCTCCGGCGTCGCCGATCTCTCTCCGCGCAAGGAGATCGCGGTCAAGGTCGATCGTGCCGACGGCACCGGCTTCAGCTTCCCGGCACGGGTCAGGATCGATACCGCCAACGAGCTCGAATATTACCGCCAGGGCGGCATCCTCCACTACGTGCTGAGGAATCTCGCGCGCGGGGGTGCAGCCTGAGCGTAGCCGGCATCCTGGTCGAGGCGCTGGGCTGGATCTCGGCGGTCCTGATCCTCGCCGCCTACGGGCTGCTCAACAGCGGCAAGGTCGATGCGCGCTCGCCGCTCTACCAGTGGATGAATGTCGCCGCCGCGGCCGGCTTCATCGTCAACAGCGGGGTCAACGGCGCCTATCCGTCGGCGGCGGTGAACGTGATCTGGGCAGGGCTGGGATTGCTCGCTTTATGGAACATCAGGAAGGCCAGACGCTCGTCGACCTCAGTCATGTGATCGAGGACGGCATGACCACCCACAAGGGGTTGCCAGGGCCGCATATCTGCGACTTCTGGCAGCGCGAGGCGTCGGCTGCCTTCTATGACGACGGCTCGACCTTCCAGATCGGCCGGATCGACATGGTCGCCAACACCGGCACCTATCTCGACTCGCCATTCCACCGCTTCGCCGGCGGCGCCGATCTCGCCGGCCTGAAGCTCGGGCAGCTCGTCGCCCTGCCCGGCCTCGTCCTCAGGACAGAGGCGACGGCCATCGACCGGGACCTGTTCGAAGGCCACGACCTCGCCGGCAAGGCGGTGCTCGTCCATACCGGCTGGGATCGCCACTGGCGCACGGACGCCTATCAGACGGGCCATCCCCACCTGACCGAGGCAGCCGCGCATTTCCTGGCCCGCCAAAGCGTGGCGCTGGTCGGCATCGACAGCCACAATATCGACGACACCGGCGGCCGCGCCCGTCCGGTGCATACCGTCCTGCTCGGCAACGACATCCTGATCTGCGAGCATATGACCAATCTCGGCGCGCTGCCGGACGCGGGCTTCCTCTTCACCGCGGTGCCGCCGAAGATCGCCGGCATGGGCACCTTTCCGGTCCGGGCGTTCGCGATGCTCGGCGAGACCATTCAGGCCCGATAAAGTTACGCTGCCGTAGCGATATCGCCTTCCGAAAGGAGAGTCTCATGTTGCGTTGCGTGCTTCCGCTTCTCCTTGCCTGCGCCGCGGTTCCGGCCACGGCTGCCGCCCCGCCCAATCCCCAGATCGACTATGCCGGCTATCGTCAGCTCGCCAACGAGGTGGAGGGCTATCGCCAGACCCGGCTCATCAGCTGGGACGATTTCGTCACGGCCGCGGCCGAGCCGGACGTGCTGATCCTGGATGCGCGCACCGCCCGCCAGTTCGCCGCCGGCCATATCGAGGGCGCGGTCAACCTGCCGCTGCCGGAGTTCAGCGAGGAAAGCCTCGCCGCCGTCATCGGCCGCACCGACCGGCCGATCCTGATCTACTGCAACAACAACTTTCGCAACGACGTGCAGCCGGTCGTCCTGAAATCGATGCCGCTCGCACTCAACCTGTCCACCTTCGTCCACCTCGTCGGCTACGGCTACCGCAACGTGCGTGAGCTCAGCGACGTGATGGATTTCAACGATCCCCAGGTGCGCTGGGTGACGGGCGGCGGCTACACGCCGTAGCGAGTGCGCGCCGGAACCTGTGCCGCGCCTCTGCATTGGGCGAGCGTGTTCGAACATGATCCGCTCGCCGTCTTCTCCTGGACCGAGCTGACGCTCCGGCTCGGCGTCGCCGCCCTCGTGGGGTTGCTGCTCGGGCTCGACCGCGAGCTGCAGGGCCACGAGGCGGGCATACGCACCCATGCGCTGGTCGCGCTCAGCTCGGCGATGATCATGGTCTCGTCGCTGATGCTGACCGTCGAGCTGCGCAGCGACGATTATTCGCCCGATCCGCTGCGGGCGATCCAGGGGCTCAGCCAGGCGATCGGCTTCATCGCCGCCGGCGTGATCTTCGTGCGCGGCGCCAATGTCGTGAACATGACGACCGCGGCCAATATCTGGGTGGCGGCCGCGGTCGGCATCGCTGCAGGCGCCGGGCAGTACCGGCTGGTGATCGTCGGCACCGGCCTTGGCATCGCGCTGCTCACCCTCGTCAAGCTGATCACCCGGTTTCTGCCTCAGAACGGAGAGAAAGCTGAACGCGACTGAACAGTCCGGTTCAGGTGCCGTTTAAGGTGGGGTCTCTAACCAGATTTTGCGTGCCAACGCCTTTTCGGTTGTGTAACGGGCGCGCGTTTGCGCGGCGCAGGCCGCAACCGAGACGAAGAGCGAGACGAGTCATGACGTTCTGGAAGAAGCTGCAAAATCCGTTTGCGCTGGTCGGCCAGGGCTTCGTGCTGGGTGGCGTCCTCTTCTTCGCCTTCCACGGCGTCAGCGAGGCTGCGCCGGTCGCTCCGACGGCGATCGAGGCGGCGCGCTAGGATCCAGACCTTAGGCGCTTGATCGCGGCCCGGCCCGCGCTATAGCGGGTCCATGGTTCCCTTTTCGTTCTGCGGTCACAAGTTCGAGGCGCTGTCGCAGGGCGCCTTGTTCTGGCCGGCACGCAGCGCGTTGCTGGTCGCCGACCTCCATCTCGAAAAGGCGAGCTGGTTCGCCAAGGGCGGGCAGATGCTGCCGCCCTACGATTCGATTGCGACGCTGACGGATTTGACTCGTCTCGTCGTCGGAGTCGGCGCCGGGGAAATCTGGTGCCTGGGCGACAGCTTCCACGACAGCGACGGCTGCGATCGCCTGCCGGTGCGCGCCCGCGAGATCCTGACCGGGCTCACGGCCGCGACGCGCTGGACGTGGATCGTCGGCAATCATGATCCCATGATGGGGTTGCGCTGTCCGGGGGACAGCGCAACCCCATCATTCACCGACACCTGCGGCGGCGTGATCGTCGACGAGGCGGAGATCGACGGCCTGATCCTGCGTCACGAGGCCGTGCCCGGCGAAAGCCGCCCCGAACTGTCCGGCCATTTCCATCCCAAGCTCCGGATCAGCCATCGCGGCCGGATGGTGTCGCGCCGCTGCTTCGTCGCGACGGAGCGCAAGCTGATCCTGCCGGCGTTCGGCGCGCTGACCGGCGGGCTCGACGCCCGGCATCCGGAGATCGGGCGTGCAGTGGGGACGGGTGCGGAAGCGCTGGTCCCGGTTGCAGATCGCTTGCTGCGCTTCCCGCTGGCCGCCTAGGTGTTTGGTCCCGTGGGGTGGTGATACGGGTCTGATTTGAATCGGTTCGGCTCTTCTGTCCAGAATATTCGTAGGGGGTGAGGCCATGCAGGGTCTTGAGCCTGCGGCCGTGGTTGTGGGCGTCGATGAAGAGCTGGAGATGCTGCCGGAGCTGGTCGTGGCTGTCGCAATGGTAGCGTTTGACGGTGGCGTCCTTGATGGTGCGGTTCATGCGCTCGACCTGGCCATTGGTCCAGGGATGGTTGGGCTTGGTGAGCCGATGCTCGATGCCGTGCTGGATGCCCCCTTCGACTGCCTGCCTGCGGCAGTCGCTCAGGACAGGATTATCGGTCAGGATCGTGTGGAGGTCGTAGGGGATCGCCGCGATCAGCGCTTCCAGGAACATAACGGCGGTGGGCCGGTTGGCTTTGGCGTGGAGCTGGGCGCAGGCGAGCTTCGAGGTGCGGTCGATCGCGACATAGAGATGGAGCGAGTAGAGGCAGTCCCGGATCAGGTCCGGGACCTTCACGGCAGCAGCGTGTGGCGCCGAAACGCCCCCAGCGACGAGCCATCGTAATTGACCCCGCTGTGCCGCCATGGCCCCATCACCAGCCAGTTGTTGGTCTCGTGGCCCGCGGCCTTCAACGCCTCCCAGGTCATGATTGCGCCGTACATGTCCTCCTGGTCTCACAGGCCCTGGATCCACATCGTCGGGACGTTCGAAGGGCGGGCGGTAAGCAGTCGATCGAGCGCCTGCCCCTGCCAGAAGGCGTCATAGGCCGGGTGCGCGCTCATCCGCTGCCAGAAGGGGAGCTGGTCGAAACCGGACTGGCGCGCCCAGGCGCCGGCCGAGCCAATCCGCCGGAAGGTCTCGTAATCGTCATAGGCGCCCTGCGCTGGCTGCTCGCCCGCGCCCTTGTAGCCGGTCTGCGACCCGATCCAGCCGATATTGGCCTGGCGGAAGGCGCCGTAATGGAACCAGTCATCGCCGTCGATCATCGGGCTCTGCGGCGCGGCGACCCTCAGCGCCGGATGCGGATCGAGCAGCGCCATCACGACGGTGAAGCCTTCGTAGGACGATCCGATCATGCCGACCCGGCCGTTGCTCTCCGGCAGGTTCTCGCGGTTCACCAGCCACTCGATCGTGTCCCAAGCGTCGGTGGTGTGATCGGTCTCGGTCGGGTTGAACGGCCCACGCACCGGCCGGGTCACGACATAGTCGCCCTCCGAGCCGTATTTGCCGCGCACATCCTCGTCGCCCTCCGGCAAGGTTGCCAGCATGTGCGGGCTGTCCGTCCGCGAGGTCCGCCCCGAGGCGTTGTAGGGCGTGCGGGTCAACAGAATCGGCAGGTCCGCGCATTTTTCGGCACGATGATCACGGTATGCAGGCGGACCCCGTCGCGCATCGGGATCATCACCTCGCGCCGCTCATAGTCGTAGGCGGCGGTCGGCTGGGTGAAGTTCGCCGGAATGTCGCCGCCCGACGGCGCCGTCATCCGCTCCTGCGCGGGCGCCGCCAGCGTCAGCGAAAGGCCGCACAGAAGTGCGATGCTGACCGAGACCGATTCAGGAACTTCATGCGCGCCTCCCTGCCCGAAGCGTCGAGAGCGTCAGGCATATGGTGTCAGATCGCGGACGCAAGGTGCGGGCCGGCCTGCCCTCGACAAAGTGGCCATAAGAACATATAGTGAACGCATGTATCTGCTGACGTGAAACAAGAGGGCACCGTCGCCGGTTGAAGCCACAAGGAAAGGAGACACATATGGCTGACGCCCGCATTTTCGCCGATCTGAAGGCCGACCATGATCGTCACCGCAAGATGCTCGCCAGGCTCGGCGAGACCAGTGGCGACAGCGCCGAGCGGCGCGATCTGTTCGAGGCGTTCCGGATCGAGGTCTCCGCCCATGCCGCGGCCGAAGAGGAATCGCTCTACGCCTGCATGCTCGCCAATCCCGAGCTGCGCGACGATGCCCGCCATTCGGTCGCCGAGCACAAGGAGATCGACGATTTCCTTGGGCAACTGATCGAGACCGACATGAGCTCCTCGGCTTGGCTCGCGAAGTTCAAGGAGATGCGTCACCGCTACGAGCATCATATCGACGAGGAGGAAGAGGAGATGTTCCCGGCCGCGGCGAAGGACCTGCCGCAGGCCGAGCAGGACCGCCTCGCCTGCGTGTTCGAGGCGCGCAAGCCGAAGGAGTTGGCGCTCGCCGAGGAGGACGACCCTGGCGACGCGCGCGACTGAACGCGGGCCGATCCGCACGGTCCGCCTCGCCGCCGAGGATGATTTCGACGGCTGGCGCAGCGCGGCCCGCGCCCTCGCCCTGGTCCATGCGGCGCCGGAAGAGGTGTTGTGGCAGGTCGAAAGCGAAGTCGATCTTTTCAACATGGCGCCCGCCCCGGCTCCGCCAGCCGCGGAAGGCGCCTTTTCTGTGCCACGCCCGTTCGTCGACCTCGCCCGCACGGTGATCCGTCATCGCGACCCGGAACGCTTCTCGCTCCTCTATGCCTTCCTTTGCCGTCTGCGCGACAATCCGCGGGCGATGGAGGACGCTGCCGATCCGCTGCTGCGCCGGCTTGAGCTGATGGCGCGCGCGGTCCGCCGTGACATGCACAAGACGCGCGCTTTCCCGCAGCTCTGCGAACCGGGCGAGGACGAATGGAAAAACATGTCCGAGACAGCGTTGATGCCGGACCTGATTGCAGGTGCGCAGGCGTGGGAGACGCAGATGGTCGCCGCCTCGGTCGCCGAGATGGCCGGCGGCAATGTGACGAAGAGATGGGAATCGGTGTGCGCCGAGGCGGCGCACTGCACCCGCTGCGATCTCTACAAGCATGCGACGCAAACGGTGTTCGGCGAGGGGCCGCTCGGTGCGAGCATCGTCTTCGTCGGGGAGCAGCCGGGCGATCAGGAGGATCTCGCTGGGAAGCCCTTCGTCGGCCCCGCTGGTCAGCTCTTCGACAAAGCCTTGGCCGAGGCCGGGATCGATCGCAAGCGCACCTACGTCACCAATGCGGTCAAGCATTTCAAGTTCGTCCGCCGCGGCAAGCGTCGCATTCACGAGAAGCCGAACGGCGGGGAGATCGCCGCCTGCCGCTCGTGGATCCAGCAGGAGCTGGCGCTGATCCGGCCCGAGCTCACCGTCGCCCTCGGCGCCACCGCGGCCCGATCGCTGTTCGGTAAGGCGGTGACGATCTCGGCGCTGCGCGGCAAGGGCCATGCGCTCGCTGATGTCGGCGAGGCCTGGGTGACAGTGCATCCGAGCTTCCTGCTCCGCGTCCGCGACAACAAGGAAGAGGAATATGCCCGCTTCGTCGAAGACCTCGGGCACATCGGCAAGCGCGCCAGGGCGCTCGCATGAGGCGCTGATCCGGCCCTTCTTCGCGGCCTATGCGCAGCGCATGAACGACGCCCTCGCCGACCCGTCGAAGATTGACGTCACGGGGACGCGCGAGGCCTTCGCCCGCTATTTCGTGGGCGCCGATCCCAACGGCGTCGCGGGCGGCCGCAACGGCCTCCTCTTCCGCCTGATGATCCCGCGCGGCATCAAATATTATCGCAGGATCGGCACGCTTGCGATGGACGTCGCCGATGTCAGGGTCACCGACCTCGACGACCACCACGCCATGGCCCATGTCGACTGGGTCGCCCGCTACAAGGGCGGCAAGGAAATCCCCTTCACCAACATTTACCTGCTCCAGATTCGCGATGGGACGCCGAAGGTCTTCGCCTGGATCACCGGCGATGAGCGTCAGGTCCTCCGCGATAACGGCCTGATCGACTGATCATCTAGAGGCACGAGCGTTCCGAATGGACCACGCCATGTTCCGGATTGAAGTCACCGCCCGATATTGTCCGTCTGCTTGACGGGTTTCATGCCCGTCAGTTGCGGACGGGCTGGGTATGAGTGAACTCAAGGGACTGTAAATCCCCCGCTTCGGCTGTGAAGGTGCAATTTCGCGGCCCGGCTCTCCGGCCGGCCCTGGTTTTGCGCGTCGGCGGGCAATTTCGGGCAGGGCCTCGCCTGGGCCGCGCGCGGACATGGCTTCGCGCTCACCGTCTTCGCCTCGCGCCATGCCGTGCCGGCGAAGATCGCGGCGATGCGCCGGCTCGGCGCGACCGTGAAGCTCGCGGGCGAGGACTATGACGCGGCCAAGGCCGAAGCGGAGGCTCATGCGGCCGCGGAAGGGCTGTTCTATGTCGAGGACGGTGCCCATGCCGCGATCGCCGAGGGCGCCGGGACGCTGGCGCGGGAGATCACCGAGGCCGGCGCCTTCGACGCGCTGATCGTGCCGCTCGGCAACGGCGCGCTCGCCACCGGCACGGGGTGCTGGGCCAAGCATGCCTTGCCCGGCGTGGAGACGGCGGCGGCCGCCGCGCGCCGCGCGCCGGCCATGGCGGAATCCGTGCGGACCGGCCGGGTGATCGAGACCGCGACCGCCGACACGATCGCCGACGGTATCGCGGTTCGTGTGCCGATCCCCTCGGCCATCCCGGCGGTCCGCGCGGTGATCGACGATGTCGTGCTCGTCGCGGACGACCATATCCGGACCGCGATGGCGCTGCTCGGCGAGGTGCTGGACCTCGTCGTCGAACCGGCCAGCGCGGCCGGCCTCGCCGCCCTGATCGCCGATCCGGACCGCGCTGGCGGGGCAAACGGATCGCCGTCCCCCTGTGCGGCGGCAATGTCTGAGGAGACCCGGAAATGATCGACCATATCGAGATCCGTATCCGCGACGTGGATGCCCACGTCCGCTTCTATGCCGACCTCCTGGCGCCGCTCGGCTACGCGCTGAAGCTGGACGGGCCGGTCAAGGGTTTCGGCGTGGGCAGC
Organism: Sphingosinicella sp. LHD-64; assembly: GCF_031157375.1. GTDB lineage: Bacteria > Pseudomonadota > Alphaproteobacteria > Sphingomonadales > Sphingomonadaceae > Allosphingosinicella. The sequence continues at coordinate 940,979 of NZ_JAVIFV010000003.1, read as the reverse complement.
CGGCTCGACTTCTTCATCGGCGCGGGCGCGCCGTCGCGCGACGATCGATGCGATCCATATGGCGGGCGTCGTTGCGGGGCACCGGCTCGACCGCGCGCCGGCTGTGATGCCGCACATTCACCCGAGCTATTATGCCGGCTTCTTCCGCGATCCGGACGGCCGGCTGATCGAGTTCGTCTGCCACGCCCCCGTGGCGGCGATGGCGGCCTAGCCGCTGAGGAACGTCCTCAGCGCGCGCTGGAAACGGGCCGGCTGGTCGAGCATTACCATGTGGCCAGCGCCGTCGATGCGAACCAGCCGCGCGCTGCGGGCGGGTGCATAGGCTGTCGCGAATTCCCGATCGACGGCGGCGCGCCCGCGCGGGTCGGCCGAACCGTAGACCACCGTCATCGGCGCGCGGATGCGGGGGAGCTGGGGCGTGAGATCGGTCGAGGTGAGCTCGCTCATCGCGCGGCCGACCACATCGGGATCGCTGCGGCGGTTCGGCGCGCCGGGCGGACTGAACGCGCCCATCAGATTGGCGAAGAGCTGGCGGCCGCCGGGCGTCTCCATCATCGATCCGAGGCTGCGGGCGAGCGGCCCCCAGCCGGTGGCGGTGCCGCCGAGCAGGCCGGCGGGCTGGGGCAGCATATCGACGACCATGATCCGCCCGGGCAGCTCCGGCCGGCGCGCCGCGATCATCATGGCGAGCGCCCCGCCCATCGAATGACCGACGATGGCGGGACGGCGCAGGCCGTGCATCTCGATGTAGCGGATAATCTCGTCGGCGAGCGGGCGGACGAGCGGGCCGGTGCGGTTGGCGCCCGCCGGCTCGCCGGCGAAGCCCGCGACCTGGAGGAGGTGATAGCGGTAGCCGGGGACGGCGGCGACGGTGCCGGCCCAGACGTCGCGGCCCGAAGTCAGACCCGGAATCAGGATCACATCGGGCCCGCGCCCCCGCACCTGAGCCGAGAAGCGGGTCGGCCGGAAGCGTTGCGCGGCGGCCGGGACGGCAAGCCCGGTCAGCGCGAAGACGGTGCCCAACAGGATGAAATCCCTGCGTTTCATCCCATGTCTCCTAGGATCGGCTGGTTGAACGCAGCCTTACCCTTCACGGCTTTCGCGGCAAAGGCTAGACAACGCGCATGTCCTCCCCGCACCTCTATCTCGTCGACGGCTCGTCCTACATCTTCCGGGCCTTCCACCGGCTGCCGCCGCTCACCAACAAGCACGGTCTCAATGTCGGCGCCGTCTATGGCTATACGACGATGCTGTGGAAGCTCGCCGAGAGCCTCAACAAGCCGGCCCCGGGCGGCGTCGAAGGAGCGGGCGCGCCGACCCATCTGGCGGTGATCCTCGACGCGTCGGAAAGCACCCACCGCAACCAGATGTACGACCAGTATAAGGCGAACCGGCCGCCGGCGCCGCCCGAGCTGGTGCCGCAATTCCCGCTGATCCGCGACGCGACTCGCGCCTTCTCGATCCCCTGCATCGAGGAGGACGGGCTGGAGGCGGACGACATCATCGCCTGCTACGCCAAGGAGGCGGTCAGGGCCGGCTGGAAGGTGACGATCGTCTCCTCCGACAAGGACCTGATGCAGCTCGTCGAGGACGGCAAGGTCGACATGCTCGACACGATGAACGACCGCCGGATCGGCGTCGCCGAGGTGATCGAGAAGTTCGGCGTCGGCCCGGAGAAGGTCGGCGAGGTGCTGGCGCTGATGGGCGACAGCGTCGACAATGTGCCGGGGGTGCCGGGCGTCGGACCCAAGACCGCGACCCAGCTCATCCAGCAATATGGCGACGTCGAGGGCGTGCTCGCCCATGTCGAGGAGATCACCAAGCCCAAGCTCAAGGCGAACCTGATCGAGCATGCCGAGATGGCGCGGCTGTCGCGCCGGCTGGTCGAGCTGGTCTGCGACGCGCCGATTCCCGAGCCACTCGAGGCGCTGGCGATGAAGGGAATCCCGCCGGAGCCGCTCAGGGAATTCCTCGAGCATCATGGCTTCAAGTCGCTGCTGAACCGGCTGGCTGGCGGCGCGGGTGCCGCGGCGGGCGCACCTGCGGCCACGAATGTGGCGACGCCGGCGGTGACTCAGCGCGAGGTGCGGCCCGAGCCGAAGATTGACCGGTCGCTCTACGAGACGGTGGCCGACGAGGCGGCGCTGGACCAGTGGATCGCCGCGATCCGCGAGAAGGGGCTGGTGGCGATCGACACCGAGACGGACGGGCGCGACTGCGTGACCGCGAAGCTGGTCGGGATCAGCCTCGCCACCGACTGCAACAAGGCCTGCTACATTCCGCTCGAGCATGGCGGCGGCGACATGTTCGACGAGCGGCCGCCGCAGCTGCCCGTGGCGCTGGTGCTGGAACGACTGAAGCCGCTGCTCGAGGAGGAGGCGATCCTCAAGATCGGCCACAACCTCAAGTTCGACTGGGTCGTGTTCCGTCAGCGCGGGATCGATCTCGCGCCCTATGACGATACGTTGGTGATGAGCTTCAACCTCGATGCAGGCGGCCTCAACAGCCATGCGCTCGACGATCTGGCGAAGAAGCATCTCGACCACGAATGCATCCCCTACAAGTCGCTGTGCGGGACGGGGCAGAAGCAGATCACCTTCGACAGGGTGCCGGTCGACAAGGCGACCGAATATGCCGCCGAGGATGCCGATGTCGCGCTGCGCCTGTGGCTGCGCTTCCGCGCGCGCCTGCCGTTTGAGAAGGTGACGCGGGTTTACGAGATGGTCGACCGGCCGATGGTGTCCGTCATCGGCGCGATGGAGCAGGGCGGGGTCAAGGTCGACAGCGACGCGCTGAAATCGCTGTCGGCCGAATTCACCACCCAGATCGCGGCACTTGAGGACCAGGTCTACGAGGCCGCCGGCACGCGCTTCACGATCGGTTCGCCGCAGCAACTGGGCGACATCCTGTTCAACCGGATGGGCCTGTCGGGCGGGCGCAAGGGCAAGTCCGGCACCTGGTCGACCGACGTCACCGAGCTGGAGCGGCTGGGGCGCGAGGGGGTGCCGATCGCGCGGCTGATCCTCGACTGGCGGCAGCTCTCGAAGCTCAAGAGTACCTATACTGACGCGCTGCAGGAGCAGATCAACGCGACAACTGGTCGCGTCCACACCAGCTACTCCCTTTCCGGCGCGCAGACCGGGCGGCTGGCCTCGACCGACCCCAACCTGATGAACATCCCGATCCGCACCGAGATCGGCCGGCGCATCCGCGACGCGTTCATCGCCGAGCCGGGCCATGTGATGATGTCGGCCGACTACAGCCAGATCGAGCTCAGGCTCGCCGCCCATATCTGCGACGTGCCGCAGCTGCGCGCCGCGTTCGAGCGGGGCGAGGACATCCACAACATGACCGCGCAGGAGCTTTTCGGCGAGGTCAACCGCGACACCCGCGCGTCGGCAAAGACGATCAACTTCGCGATCCTCTACGGTATCTCGCGCTGGGGGCTGGCGGGGCGGCTGGAGGTGACGGCGGACGAGGCGCAGGCGATCATCGACCGCTATTTCGAGCGCTTCCCCGGCATCCGCGCCTATATCGGCGACACGCTGACCCACGCCAAGGAAACCGGCTTCACCACCACCCTGTTCGGCCGCAAGACGCATTTCCCGCGGCTCAACTCCTCCGTCCAGCACGAGCGGCAGGGCGCCGAACGCGCGGCCATCAACGCGCCGATCCAGGGGACGGCCGCCGACATCATCAAGCGGGCGATGGCGCGGATGGGGCCGGCGCTGAACGCCGAGGGGCTGGGTGAGGTGCGCATGCTGCTCCAGGTCCATGACGAGCTCGTGTTCGAAGTGCCCGAGGACAAGGTTGAGCCGGCCAGGGCGGTGGTGCGCCGGGTGATGGAGAGCGCCACCGAGCCGGCGTTCAAACTGAGCGTGCCGCTCGGTGTCGAGATCGGCACCGGGCCGAACTGGGGCGAAGCGCATTGAGTGAGCCTGCCCCCGGGCAGACCGATCAGGACATCGCCGCGCTGGCGAAGGGCGGGCGGACCAACTTCCTCGGCTTCCTGCTGCGCCTCGTTGCGCGGCTGCCCTTCCTGTTCATCGCCGGGCGTTATTATGGGCCGGAGCTGCTCGGGCGGTTTGCTTATGCGATCATCGTCATCGAGCTTGCCGCGCAGCTCGCGACGATCGGCCTGAAGCGCGGCCTTGCCCAGCAGCTCGCGACGACCGAGAAACCGCACGTCTGGGTGGTCTGGGATGGGCTGCTGGCCGCCTTCATCGCCTCGGCACTGGCGAGCGGCGCCCTCATGCTCTTTCCGCAGGCGATGTTCCCGGCCAACGACATACGTGGCGCCGAATGGCTGCTGCCGCTGGTCATCTTCGGGATCGCCGGGGCGGACGTGGCGCTGGCCGCGCTCGCCTACCGCCATGACGTCGCCTCGACCGTCCATGTCCGCGCCATCGTCGAACCGTGGACGATCAGCCTCGCCGCCTTCGCAATGATCTTCCTGTCGTCGCGCGACGGCCTGATCATCGCCTATGTCATCTCGATCGTCGCCGGATTGCTGACCGCGCTCTGGCGGCTGGGACGCAGCTACGGCGCGCCGCGGGGATGGACGCCGCGGCCGGACGAGATCCTGGCGGTGGCGCGGCGCAACGTGCCGCTCGCCGCGGCCGATGCGATCGAATGGGGCTCGCGCCGGCTCGACATCGCCATCCTCGGCCTGTTCGTCGCGCCCTATTGGGTCGGCGTCTACTATATCGCCCAGCAGGTCGCCTCGCTGCCGCAGAAGCTTAAGACCAGCTTCGATCCGATCCTCGCGCCGGTCATCACCCAGAAGCTCGCCGAGGACGACAAGCAGGCGGTCGCGAAGCAGGTCCGCCAGGTCGGCTTCTGGATCATCGCCGCCCAGGCCGGGATCGGCCTCGCCCTTGGTATCCCCGGCGAGGCGGTGATGGGGCTAGTCGGTCCGCAGTTCGTCGGCGGCACCGGCGCGCTCGCCTTCCTGCTCCTCGCCGAAGTCGTAGCTGCGACGGCCGTCGTATCCGAGGCGGCGCTGGTGTACATCGCGCGCCACCGCAACCTGCTCATTTCCATGGCGATGCTGGGCGTGCAGGCGGTGCTGACCGTCGCCATCATCCTCGCCATGCGTGAGTTGGGCTGGTCGCAGGCCTTCCAGGCCGCGGGCGCGGCGATTGCCCTCACGCTGGCACTCGGCTTCGCGTCGGTGATGAAGGCGAACCTGCTGTCGCGACTGCTCGGCGCGCCGGTGCAGGGCTGGCGCTGGCCGCTCGTCTGGGCGGCGGCCGCGGCGACGGTGATCGGCTATGTCTTCACCGCACTGCCGCGCCGCTACGAATGGAGCGAGCTGGTGTTCGGCATCCCGCTGATCCTCGGCACGTTCGGCTATATCGTCTGGCGGCGCGGGTTCACCAGCGAGGACCGGGCGCTGTTTCGCAAGCATGAAGCGGACGAAACACCGGCTTTGCCGCCGGAAAAATAGGCCCGAGCAATCCGGGAACGGCCGCTCAGTGTCGGAAGTGGCGCGCGCCGGTGAAGACCATCGCCAGGCCGGCTTCGTCGGCGGCGGCGATGACCTCCGCGTCGCGGATCGAGCCACCAGGCTGGATCACGGCGGTGGCGCCTGCTTCGGCGGCGGTCAGCAAGCCATCCGGGAAGGGGAAGAAGGCATCCGAGGCGACCACCGAGCCGATCGTGCGCGGCGCGGGCCAGCCGGCCTTTTCAGCCGCGTCCCGGGCCTTCCAGGCGGCGATGCGCGAGGATTCGAGGCGGTTCATCTGGCCGGCCCCGATGCCGGCGGTGGCGCCGTCCTTCGCATAGACGATGGCGTTCGACTTCACATGCTTGGCGACGGTCCAGGCGAACAGGCAGTCGGCCAGCTCACCGTCCGTCGGGGGGCGCTTCGTCACGACCTTGAGGTCCTCGGCAACGATCCGGCCGTTGTCGCGGCTCTGGACCAGCCAACCGCCGGCGATCGACTTGGCCTGGAGGCCGCCTCGCGCCGGATCGGGCAGCTCGCCGGTCAGAAGCAGGCGGAGATTCTTCTTCGCGGCGAAGACGGCGAGCGCGGCGTCGTCGGCGTCGGGGGCGACGACGACCTCGGTGAAGATGCCGGCGATCGCCTGCGCGGTCGCCGCATCGAGCGCGCGGTTGACCGCGATGATGCCACCGAAGGCCGAGACGCTGTCGCAGGCGAAGGCCGCCTCATAGGCCGCGTTCAGGGTCGCGGCGGTGGCCACGCCGCAGGGATTGGCGTGCTTGACGATGACGCAGGTCGGCGCGGTGTCGCGGAACTCGGCAACCAGCTCGAGCGCGGCATCGGCGTCGTTGTAATTGTTATAGGACAGCTCCTTGCCCTGCACCTGCCGGGCCTGGCCGATGCCGCGCGCCGCCGGGCCGGTGGCGGTGTAGAAGGCGGCCTTCTGGTGCGGATTCTCGCCGTAACGCAGCTCGGCGCTGCGCTTCAGGGTCAGCGGCAGCGTCTCCGGAAACAGCTGCCCCTGGTCGGCGAAGCCGAACCAGCTCGCGATCATCCCGTCATAGGCGGCGGTTGCAGCGAACGCCTTGGCGGCAAGGCGCTTGCGCAGATCCGATGACGTCATGCCGCCACTGGCCTCGAGCGCGGTGATCAACTCGCCATAGTCGGCCGGATCGGTGACGATGGCGACATAGGCATGGTTCTTCGCGGCCGAGCGGACCATCGACGGGCCGCCGATGTCGATATTCTCGATGATCTCGTCGCGCTCGGCGCCCTTGGCGACGGTCTCGGCGAACGGGTAGAGATTGACGACGACGAGGTCGATCGGGCCGATGTCGTGATCCGTCATCGCCTTGGCATGGGCGGGGTCGTCGCGGACGGCGAGCAGGCCGCCATGGACCTTGGGATGAAGTGTCTTCACCCGGCCGTCCATCATTTCCGGAAGGCCGGTGAGGTCCGAAATGTCGCGCACGTCGAGGCCCGCGTCGCGCAATGCCCCGGCGGTGCCGCCGGTCGAGATCAGGTCGACGCCGTGGCGGGCGAGGGCCCGGCCCAGTTCGGCGAGGCCGGTCTTGTCGGAAACGGAGAGCAGCGCGCGCGTGATCCTCACGTCGGTCATCGGGAGTCCTTGAAGAGGCTGAGTTTGCGAGGCCCTTAGCGTCTACTGACCAGCCCGTCACCCCGGCGCAGGCCGGGGCCTCGTGGAGACATGCCGTGACTCCTGGTCCTCAGATCCCGGTCTGCGCCGGGATGACGATCAGGAGGCCCGCTTGAGCTCCCATGAAATCGTCATGCCATCGGGCGGCGTTTCGCCGGTGATGGCGAGCATCAGGGTCGGCTGGGCGCGTACCGAACCGTCGATCCAGACACTGTCTTCCAGCATCAGCTGGCCGCCGCGGCAGCGGAACTGCCAGGCCGCGCCGCCGCGCAGGCGCAGGATCGCGCCCTGGCCGTCGGCGGTGGCGGTCACCTCGACCGCCGGAGCGAGATGGAAGCGGACGGCGAAGGCGATGGTCTCGGCGTGGCGGCGACGCTTCTCCGCGGGGTGGAGGCGGTCCTCGCCGGTCAGCTGGCGACCGTCGGGCGACAGGGTGAGGCGGCGCTCGTGGATCAGGCCGAAGCGGCGGGCATAGCCGTCGTGCGTGGCTTCGACCCGGGCGATGCCAGCGGTCTGGTCGCGCGACATCTCGACCTGGCCGACGCCCTTGCCGAGGGAACCGTCCTCGTGGATCGCGGTCGAGTTGCGATCGGCGAGGGTCAGGGTCGAATGGGCGGCGGTGGTCCTGAGGCCGTTGGCCAGCGCTTCGGGCAGTGCGCCCTTCGCTGACCCCTCGCCGCCGCAATTGACGATCAGGCGATCCGCTCCGTCGCTGAACTCGAAGGCGAGGGTCGAGGCGCAGCCGCCGGAGAGCGCGCGGGGCGGCGGGGGCGGGGCGGCGTCGAAAATGAGCACGCTCTGCTTGCACTGGACGCGTTGATAGCCCCAGCCCCGCGCCTGGCGGAGCGCCTGCGAGGTGACGGCGGACGCCTCGACGGCGGCGAGGACGCGGCGCCGGCTCGCCTTGTTGCCGCCCTGCCAGCTCGACAGGCCGTCATCGCCTAGCGTGACGGCGAGCAGCGCGCCGACCGCCGCTTCCAGCGCCTCGATCAGCCAGTCCGGCAGGTCGCGGCGGCCGGCGATGTAGGCCGAGCGCAGCTGCGACAGCGTCTCGACCAGAGCGAGCTGCTCGAACGGCGCGCGGCTGATCAGGCCACCGTCGTCGTGAAGCGAGAGGCTGAGCGCGCGGGTGAGGCCCGCCTCACCCGATTTCAGCCGCGCCGGACCGCCCTGGACGAGCAGGGCGGCGGCGATGACACCGCACCAGGCGGTGACGCGCGGCAGACCGGGCGGGACCTTGTCGGCGCCGCGATCGAGATGGCGGGCGCCGCGGGCGAGCGCGTAGAGGACCGACGAGCGGTAGACGATGTCGCTGCTGGAGAGGATATAGGGGGCGTAGGCGGTCCAGAAGAGGATGCGCCGGCCCCAGAGATCGGCGCGCCAGGCCGGCTCGCCGACATGCTCACCATAGGCATCGAGCCATTTGCGCATCACGGCTTCGGCGACCCCGGCGCCGCGATCGCGGGTGACGGCGGCGGCGAGATCGCGGAGCCAGGCGAAGCTCTGCAGATAGTCGGCGAAGTCCTCCGGGTAGCCGGTGGCGGTGAAATCGAGCCCGTCGACCGGCAGCTCGTGCCCGTGATGGAAAAAGGCGCCGTCGATCAGCGCCTCACCGGCCGTCTTCTCGCCTGCGACAGGGTCTTTCGGGACGGCGATCAGCTTCAGCGGGACGCGGCCGCGCAGGCGCAGCTTGTGCAGCGGCGTACGCCAGGCGAGGCGGTGGAGCCGGTAGCCCATCCGCTCGAACAGGGAGAGGCCGCGATCGTCGCCGACGCGGATCAGTCGCTTGCCCGGCTCGATCTCGCCCTCCTCGGCGTCGATCCGCTCGAGCAGGCTCATCCCCGCAAGGCCCGGATGTTCTCGGCATAGGCGGCGGGGCCGCCCTTGAAGGTCGCGGTGCCGGCGACGAGCGCGTCGGCGCCGGCATCGACGACGCGGCGGCAGTTGGACTGGTCGATGCCGCCGTCGACCTCGAGGTCGATGGGCTTGCCGAGCTTGTCGATCCGCCCCCGGATCGCCTCGATCTTGCGCAGCTGGCTCTCGATGAACTTCTGGCCGCCGAAGCCGGGATTGACGCTCATCACCAGGACGAGGTCGACCTCCTCCAGCACATAATCGAGCGCCTTGGCCGGGGTCGCGGGATTGAGCGAGACGCCGGCGCGCTTGCCCAGCGCCCTGATCGCCTGGATCGTGCGATGAAGGTGCGGACCGGCCTCGGGATGGACGGTGATCGTGTCGGCACCGGCCTCCGCGAAGGCCTCAAGATACGAATCCACCGGCGAGATCATCAGATGGACGTCGAACGGCTTGGCCGTGTGCGGGCGCAGCGCCTTCACCACCGCCGGGCCGATCGTGATGTTGGGCACGAAATGGCCGTCCATCACGTCGACGTGGATCCAGTCGGCCCCCGCTTCGTCAACGGCACGGATCTCCTCGCCGAGGCGCGCGAAATCGGCGGAGAGGATCGAGGGGGAGATGCGGACGGGCTGCGGCACGGCGGCGAATCTAGCATCCGCGCGACTCGCGGGGCAAGGAAGCGGCGGGACTTATCCCCGGCTAATTGCCTCCGAAAGGGCGTCAGGCGCGTCGAAAGCGGGTCAGATAGAAGCTGTCGGCGCCACCGGCTTCTTCGTATGTGCCTGGAAGGATGCGTTGCTCGTCCTCCTGAACGAAATCCGGCCGGCTTGCGAGGAAGGTGCGGGCGACCGCCTCGCCCTCCTGCGGCTCCAGCGAGCAGACCGAATAAACGAGTGCGCCGCCGGGATTCAGCCAGTCGGCGGCGCGGGCGAGCATCGCCTGCTGCACCTCGGCCAGCTCCGCGATCGCCTTCGGGCGGACGCGGTGGAGGACGTCGGGGTGGCGGCGGAAGATGCCGGTCGCCGAGCAGGGCGCGTCGAGCAGGATCGCGTCGACCGGCGCGGGCGTCGCCCAGGCCATCACACCGGCGGCGACCACCTCCGCGGAAAGGCCGGTGCGGGAGAGATTGTCCGAAAGTCGCGCGAGGCGACTTTCCGAGGCATCGACTGCCGTCACCCGCCACCCGGCGGCGGCGAGCTGCATCGTCTTGCCGCCAGGGGCGGCGCACAGATCCAGCGCCGTGCGGCCGTCGCCCGGACCGAGCAGGCGGGCGGGGAGCGAGGCCGAGATATCCTGCACCCAGAATTCGCCCCCTGCATAGCCGGGAAGGGCCGCGACCGAGGTGCCGCGCGGGAGGCGCAGATGGCCGGGCAACAGGCTGATCCCCTCGATCCCGGGTGGCGGCGAGTCTGCCGGGAAGGACAGATCGATCGGCGGCGGTGTGGCGATCGCGCGGGCAGCTGCATCAAGGACGTCCTCGCCCCAAGCCTTCAGCCAGCGCATCGCGACCGGCTCGGGCAGGGTCGGGACGTCGGGCAGGACCGGCTGCTGCCGCATCACCGCGCTGAACACGCCGTGCACCAGCTTGCGCGGGCCGCCGTCGACCAGCGGCAGCACCGTCGAGATCGCGGCATGGTGCGGCGTATCGAGTGCGAGCGCCTGAACGAGTGCAATGCGCAGGGCGAACCGCGCCTTCGCATCGTCGGGCAGCCGCTTGCGGGTCGCGCTGTCGATCAGCGCGTCGAGATCGGCGAGGCGCCGCAGCGCCTCGGCGGCGATGGCGTGGGCGAAGGCACGGTCGTCGGCGCGGTCGAGATCGCGGGCGGCGGCGTCCAGCGCGCTTTCCAGCGGCAATCCCCTGCGCAGCACCGCATCGAGCAGACGCAAGGCCGCGCGGCGCGCGGCCGTGCCCGGCGGATCGGCGCGGTTCAGCGGCGGCGCCCGAGCGGGTCGAGCGCGGAAGCGCTGCCGCCGGCGACGCGCGGCGCCGGGCGGGGACCGCCGAGCTCGGCCGCCATTGCCTCCAGCGCGGCGATCCGGTTCTCGGTCGCCGGATGGGTCGAGAACAGGCTGTCGCCGCCCATGCCGGGCACGATATAGAGCGCGGAAGCCGCCGGATTGCGCTCGGCGACCGGATTGGGAATGCGCTGCGCTGCGCCGGCGAGCTTGGCCAGTGCGCGGGCGAGCGCGCGCGGATCGCCGTGCATCAGCGCGCCGCCACGATCCGCGCCATATTCGCGGGTGCGGCTGATCGCGAGCTGGACCAGCATCGCGGCAAACGGCGCGACAATGACCGCGAGCAGCGTGGCGATCAGGTTCTGGCTTCCGCCGCCGCGGAAGAACAGGCCGAAATTGGCGAGCATCGAGATCGCGCCGGCGATGGTCGCCGTCATCGTCATGACGAGCGTGTCGCGATTCTTCACGTGCGCCAGCTCATGCGCCATCACCGCGGCGACCTCGTTGGTGTCGAGAATCGCGAGCAGGCCAGTGGTCGCAGCCACGGCCGCATTCTCGGGATTGCGGCCGGTCGCGAACGCGTTGGGATGCGGCGAGTCGATCAGATAGACCCGCGGCATCGGCAGGCCGCCGCGCGTCGCGAGCTCGCGCACCAGGCCGTGGAGCTGCGGCGCCGAGCGCGCGTCGACCTCCTGCGCATTGTGCATCCTCAGCACGATCTTGTCGGCGTTCCAGTAGGTGAACAGGTTCATCCCCGCCGCGACGAGGAAGGCGATGACCGCGCCGCCGGCGCCGCCGATCGTGTAGCCGAGACCCATGAACAGGGCGGTCAGTGCCGCCAGCAGCAACATGGTCCTGAACGTGCTCATCTTGCCTTCGCAACCTCCGTGGCCGAAATGTGGGAGCGAGACGCCCAGAATTCAAATGGATGCCCCATGGCCAAACGCCCGCCGCACGTGAAACCGCCCGCCTACCTGTCAAAGAGCCCGCCGGTGCCCGAGCCCCGCCCCGTCGACGAGGGCAACGAACATGGCGGCCCCAAGGGCAAGGAGCCGACGCGCTACGGCGACTGGGAGAACAAGGGGATTTGCTGGGACTTCTGACTCCAACCCGTCATGCTGAACATGTTTCAGCATCCAGATTCGAGCCGCGGAGCCGGCGCAGGATTGGACCCTGAAACGAGTTCAGGGTGACGGGTGGGGTCAAACGCCTTCGCTTCTGAGCGGTCGTGACAGGAGCTGTCCCACCACCTCATCCACGGACGCCTCCTCCTGCAGCAAAGCGCAGACCGCATTGACGATCGGCATGTCGACCTCAAGGGCTGCGGCCGCCCGCTTCAGCACCGGCGCGGTAAAGGCGCCTTCCGCCACCGTGCGCCGATCGGCGAGGAGATCGGCGGCGCGGGCGCCCTCACCGAGCCCCTTGCCGAGGCTGAAGTTGCGCGAACTCGTCGAGGAGCAAGTGAGGACGAGGTCGCCGAGGCCGGCGAGGCCGGCCAGCGTCTCGGCGCGCGCGCCCTTGGCGAGACCGAAGCGCGTCATTTCCGCAAAGCCGCGCGAGATGAGGGCGGCGCGGGCGTTGAGGCCGAGGCCGCGCCCCTCCACCACGCCGCAGGCGATGGCGAGCACGTTCTTGACCGCGCCGCCGACCTCGGCGCCGGCGACATCGTCGGAATAATAAGGGCGGAAATGCGGGCGGGCGATGCGGGCGATCAGCGCCTCGCCCAATGCCTTGTCGGCCGCAGCGAGGGTCACCGCCGTGGGCAGGCCGGCAGCCACCTCGTGGGCGAAGGTCGGCCCCGAGAGGACGGCGATCGGCGAGGCGGGCTGCACCGCCCTTGCGACCTCGTGCATGAGCAGGCCGGTGCCTTCCTCGATGCCCTTGGCGCAGAGGATCAGGGGCTTGCCGGCAGCCGGCAATCTGCCCGCGACCGCGCGCAGATGCTGAGCGGGCGTGACGACGAGGAAGGCATCGCAGCCGGCGAGGTCGGCGAGATCCCCCGTGGCGCGGATCGCGGGCGCGAGCCGCAGGCCCTTGAGGAAAAGCGCGTTCTGACGAGACGTGTTGATCGAGTCGACGACCTCGGGCTCCAGCGCCCAGATCAGCGTTTCGCCGCCGCTGCCCGCGGCGATCTGAGCAAGCGCCGTGCCCCAGGCGCCGGCGCCGACAACCCCGATCCTCACGCCTTGACCCCCGCCCCGCGCGCCTTCTCGGCATCGGGATCGAGCGGCCAACGGGCCCTCGCCGGGGCGTCGAGGCCGTCCACCAGCCCTCCGGCGAAACGCAACGCGCCGGCCCAGGCGATCATTGCGGCATTGTCGGTGCAAAGCCAAAGCGGCGGGGCGACGAACGGGAGATCGTGCGCATGGGCAAGGGCCGTGAGCGCCGCGCGGATCGCCTGGTTCGCAGCGACGCCACCGGCGACCACCAGGGCCGTAGCGCCCGACGCGGCCTCGAGGGCGACACGGGTACGATCGAGGAGGCAGTCGACCACCGCCTGCTGAAACGAGGCGGCGATGTCGGCATCTGCGTATCGGCCGGAGTCGCGGGCGCGCAGCACCGCGCTCTTGAGGCCGGCGAAGGAGAAATGGGGCTCGGCCGAGCCGACCAGCGGGCGCGGCAACGGAACGGCAGCAGCATTACCACTCTGCGCTGCCCGCTCCACCGCCGGGCCGCCGGGATAGCCGAGGCCGAGCAGCTTGGCGGTCTTGTCGAACGCCTCACCGGCCGCGTCGTCGATTGTGGTGGCGAGCCGGCGATAATGGCCGACGCCTTCGACGAAGAGCAACTGGCAATGGCCGCCTGAGACGAGCAGCACCAGATAGGGAAAAGCAAGACCGGGCTCGGTCAGCATCGGCGAGAGCGCATGGGCCTCGAGATGGTTGACGGCGACCAGCGGCTTGCCTGTCGACAGAGACAGACCCTTCGCGGTGAGCAGGCCGACCATAACACCGCCGATCAGGCCGGGGCCCGCTGTGGCGGCGATCGCATCGACATCGGCGAGCTTCACCTCGGCCTCCGCCAGAACCTCTTCGATCAGATCCGGCAGGATCTCGACATGGGCGCGCGCCGCGATCTCCGGCACCACGCCGCCATAGGGACGATGCGCCGCCTCCTGCCCCGCGACGCGATGCGCGAGGATGCGGCGATCGGCGGTCACCAGCGCCGCCGCCGTCTCGTCGCAACTCGATTCGATGCCGAGGATCAAGTTCATCCGTGCTTCCCTGCCACTCCGCTTGCCGCTAGCACAAGCGCCGCATGATCCGTCCCTTGCGTATCGGTACCCGCGGCTCGCCGCTCGCGCTCGCCCAGGCCCATATGGTGGCCGAGGCGCTGCGCGCCAGCGCGGGCGTCGAGACCGAGATCGTGCCGATCACCACCAGCGGCGACATGATCCAGGACCGGCCGCTCGCTGAGGTAGGCGGCAAGGCGCTGTGGACCAAGGAGCTCGACCGCTGCCTGATCGAGGGGCGCACCGACCTTTCGGTCCATTCGATGAAGGACGTCGAGACGATCCGGCCCGACGCGCTGGTCGTCGCGGCGATGCTCGAGCGGGCGGATACGCGCGACCGGCTGGTCGGGGCGGACAGCCTCGACGCGCTCCCGGAGGGGGCGCGAGTCGGGACCTCCTCGCCGCGGCGGACGGCGCAGCTGCTGGCGCGGCGGCCCGACCTCGAGATCGCCTCGATCCGCGGCAACGTGCAGACCCGGCTCGCGAAGATCGAACGGGGCGAGTTCGACGCGACCTTGCTGGCGGCCGCGGGGCTCGACCGGCTCGGACTGGAGATCGGCGTGCCGCTGGACGGATTTCTGCCCGCCCCGGCGCAGGGCGCGATCGGGATCGAGGTCCTCGCGGACAATGCCGAGGTGCGCGGTCTGGTCGCCGCGATCGACCATGGCGAGACCCATCGCTGCGTCGCGCTGGAGCGCGCGTTCCTGGCCGCGCTTGGCGGCGATTGCCGGTCGGCGGTCGCGGCGCAGGCGGGCGACGGGCGGCTCAGCGCGGAAATCCTGAGCCCGGACGGCCGCGAGGTGCTGGCTGAGGACGGGAGCGATCCGGCGGAGCTGGCGCAGCGGCTGCTGGCCAGGGCCAGCCCGGCGCTGCGGGCGATGTTCGCCGGATGAGCCGCGACATCCTGATCCTGCGGCCGCAGCCCGGCGCCAACGAAACCGCGGCGCGGGCGCGGGCATTGGGACTGGAGCCTGTCGTCGCCCCGCTCTTCACCGTGCGGCCGCTGCCCTGGACGGCCCCCGAGGGACCGTTCGACGCGGTCATGCTGACCAGCGCCAATGCCGCGCGCCATGGCGGTGGCGGCGTGGCGCCCTTTTTCGACCTGCCCTGCTTCGCTGTCGGAGACGCGACGGCGGCTGCAGCGCAGGAGGCGGGATTTGCCGACGTCCGGACGGGGCCGGCCGACGGGGCAGCGCTGCTGGAGGAGATTGCGGAGGCCGGGCCTCGATATCTGCTCCACCCTTGCGGACAGGATCATCGCCGGATGAGCCGGCCCGGCATCGCGATCGCGGATGTGCCGGTTTATGTTTCCGAAGCCGCCGACGCCTTGGATCCGCGCGCGGTGGCTGCGTTGCAGAGACACGCGCTGGTGCTGCTGCACTCGCCCCGCGCTGCGGCGCTGTTTCGGACGCTCGTCGCCTCGCCCGACGCCATTTGTCTGGCCGCGATCAGCGACGCCACAGTCGAAGCCGCCGGCACGGGCTGGGCATCGATCGCCGTCGCCGCGCGGCCGCGCGACGAAGCCTTGCTGGAGCTTGCCGCCGAGCTGTGCCAGACTGTGCCGATGATGGGGCGCCCCACTGCATGAGCGAGAGATACGACCCGATCGAAGGCCGGATGGCCGAGCCGCGGCAACGCGGATGGCCGACCTACCTGATCCTGGCGCTGATCTTCTTCCTGATCGGGATCGCCGCGATGGGCTGGGTGCTGAGCCGCTGGGAGGCCGCGGCGCGGTTCCTTGGCGTCGCGCCGGCGGAGCCGCCCGTCGTCCAGGTCGCCTCGCCGCCACCGGCGCCGACCACCGTCCAGACGCCGGGCGGGCCTGCGGAAGTGGCCCGCCCTCCTGAAGCCACGCCTGCCCCCGGCGCCGAGCCGCAGCGCATCGTCATCGATCCCGAGATCACACGCCGGGTCGCGGCGATCGAGGCGCGGCTCGGCCAGGTCGACAGCCAGTCGCGCGCCGCGGTCGGCAATGCCGACCGGGCCGAGGGGCTGCTGGTCGCCTTCGCGGCGCGGCGCGCGCTCGACCGCGGCGTCTCGCTGGGATTCCTCGAGGCGCTGCTGCGTCAGCGCTTCGGCGCGACCCAGCCGCAGGCGGTCGGCACGATCATCGCCGCGGCGCGCGAGCCGGTGACGCTGCAGGAGCTGCAGGATGGCCTCGGCCAGATCGCACCGCAGCTCGTCGGCGAGGGGCCGCAGCAGAGCTGGTGGGGGCGGGTCCGGGCCGAGCTCGGAAGTCTCATCATCGTCCGCCGCGAGGGCACGCCCTCCCCGGTGCCCGCCGAGCGGCTGCGCCGCGCGACGCGGCGGCTGGAGGCGGGCCAGGTCGACGTCGCGCTGGCCGAGGTGATGCGGCTGCCGGGCCGCGAGGCTGCACGGGAATGGGTGGTCGATGCCCGCCGCTACGTGCTCGCCCGCCGCGCGCTGGACACGATCGAGACCGCCGCCCTGCTGGAGCCACGCATGCCGACGCCGACCGCCAGCGGCTCCGGGCCTGCAACGGCCGTCGCCCCGACACCAGCGCCGGCCACGCGCTAGATTTCGATCAGCGCGTAGGGCCGCCCGTGGATGGCCTCCACGACCATCTGCGCGCAGTTGTAGACCGGGATGCCGCGCGGCGTCTGCCCTTCGTGGGTGCCGCGATGGGCGTGGCCGTGAACGACGGCGGCGACATTCTCGAACCGGTCGATCGCATCGGCGAGACGCGAGCAGCCTAGGAACGGATAGATTTCCAGCGGCTCGCCCTCGAGGGTCTCGGCGATCGGCGAGTAGTGGAGGACGGCGACTGTCCGCTCCGTCTTCAACGAGCGCAGGGCGTTCTCCAGCTTACGCGCCTCGTCCAGCGCCGCATCGACGAAGGCCTTGATCGGCGCCTCGCCGAACGAACCGAGCTCGCCGCGGCCGAAGCCGCCGAGGAAGCCCTTCACGCCGGCGAAGCCGACGCCTTCGATCTCGACCGCCTGCTCGGCGAGGATGGTGACACCGGCGGCGTGGAGGATGCGGGCCACCTCCTCCGGCTGGCCGCATTCATAGTCATGGTTGCCGAGCACCGCGACCGAGGGGATGGTGCAGTGGCGCAGGTCCTCCGCGAGGATCTCCGCCTCGCGCGTCTTGCCGAAATTGGTGAGGTCCCCGCACAGGGCGACAACGTCCGCCTTCCCGGAAATCTCGGCGAACATGTCGCGGTAGCGATGCTCGCTCGCCTCGGTCACATGGAGATCGCCGATCGCCGCCAGCGTGAGAGTGTCACGACTTGGGCTCATGCTTCTCCTCGATGCCCTTTCCGACCACGTCGGCGAAGCCCCATTCGGTGATGTCGGTGATGTAGTCGCGCGGGCTGAACAGGCGGCCGCGGCAGATCTTCATGCGCGCCGTCGGCATCTCCGCCTGTGCCGCCAGCCGGGCAAGCAGCTCGTCGAACAGCCAGCGCGGGATGCACTCGCGCTCGGTCGGGTAGATGAAGCGGAAATTGAGAACGTGGATGAGGAGCACCTCCCAGTAGAGCTCCAGCGCGTTCAGCAGCTTCTGCCAGTCGATCTCGTCATGCTTCTTGAGGATCACGTGGGCGACGTCGGCGCCGTCGTAGCGGTAGCGGTCCTGCAGGAAGAGCTTGGAGAGGATGAACTCGGTCGGCGGGGTGATCCGCACGTTGGTGCCGTAAACCTCGACCTCATAGCCTTCGGCGAACCAGTCCTCGGTCACCGGCATGCCGGCGGTGGACATGTTGTAGATGACGTCGAAGAAATGCCGGTCGTCCTTCCAGACCTTGCCGATCCAGCGCTCGTCCTCGATGTCGATCCGGTAGCCGCGCTCCTTGAAGAAGCTGAGTATCCGGGGCGCGTCCGACGGCTTGCAGAAGACGTCGAGATCCTTCGTCGGCCGGACGATGCCCGTATAGCAGGACAGGGCATAGGTGCCGGACAACAGGAAGGGGATACCCGATTCGTCGAGCAGGCGCAGGCATTCGACATAGAAGTCGACCGCGGCCGGCGGGGGCTCGAACACCGAAGGATCGAGCGCGGGAAGCTGCGTGCTCATGCATCCTGCCTCTGCCCGGCGGACGGACGGCCGATGCGGCCCCCGTGTCCGGGAGATGACAGAACGGCAGCGTGACGGATGCGTTCCCTTGCCGGGACGCCGCTAGTTCGTGGAATTGCCCTCGGGCGGCAGCAGCTGGGCCGGGGTCGCGCCGTCGCCGATATCGACCAGGGTCACGAGGAAATCAAGCTCGGCATTGGGCGGGATCACGCCGCCGGCACCGGCCGCGCCGTAGCCGAGCTCGGGCGGGATGCGAAGGCGATAGCGGCCGCCCTTGTTCATCAGCAGCAGCCCTTCGTTGAAGCCCGGAATGAGCTGGCCGACGACCATCGGCACCGGCTGGGCGCTCGAATCGAACATCGTGCCGTCGGTCAGGCGCCCCTCATAGGTGACCATCACCGGCTGGCCGAGCTGCGGTCGTGGGCCATTGCCCGGCGTCAGCGTCTCGAAGCGCAGGCCCGATGGGGTCGTGGTCGATTGCGGCGCCGGCGCATTGAGCTCCGCCTGCTTTTCCGCATGAACCTCGGCGGCGACCTGGTTCAGCCGGTCCGAATCGGACTGGCCGCAGGCCGCGAGCGACAGGGCAGCGGCAGGCATGAGGGCGGCAGTGAGTTTCATGGCGACCCCCAAATGCAGGAAATCTGGAGCGGGCGAAGGGATTCGAACCCTCGACCCCAACCTTGGCAAGGTTGTGCTCTACCCCTGAGCTACGCCCGCTCTCGGCGGAACCGGCGGGACCGGTCCGGGTAAGGCGGCGGCTGCTAGCACGGGCTTCGTTGCCCTGCAAGCCTGTCCTGAGCGAAGTCAAAGGGCCCCGAAATGCATGTCCACGCGCGGGCTTGGCAGACGGGGCCGCGATCCCACATAGAGCCGGATAGATATCCCCTTCCGGAGCATTTCAACGTGGCGACATTGGGCATGACCGAGGCCGAGCGGACGGCGGTCGAGAAATTCCGGCGCGAGGTCGTCGAGCCGAGCATGACCAATCTGGTCATCGTCGATTTCTGGGCGGAATGGTGCGGCCCCTGCAAACAGCTCTCGCCGGTGATCGAGAAGGTCGCCGCCGACTACGCCGCCAAGGGCGTCAAGCTGGTCAAGATCGACGTCGAGGAAGACAAGTTCATCGCCGCCCAGTTCCGCATCCAGTCGATCCCCACCGTCTATGCGATCTTCCAGGGCCAGCCGGTCGCCGATCTCTCCTCGGCGCGGACCGAAAGCCAGATTTCGGGCGCGCTCGACCAGTTGCTCGCCCAGCTTCCGATCCAGGGCGAGGCGCAGGAGCTCGAGGCACAGATCGAACCGCTGATCGAGATGGGCGAGCAGGTCCTGTCCGAAGGCGATGCCGAGCGGGCGGCCAACATTTTCGGCCAGATCGTCGAGAT
This sequence comes from Sphingosinicella sp. LHD-64, assembly GCF_031157375.1. Classification (GTDB taxonomy): domain Bacteria; phylum Pseudomonadota; class Alphaproteobacteria; order Sphingomonadales; family Sphingomonadaceae; genus Allosphingosinicella. Next base: position 921,411 of record NZ_JAVIFV010000003.1, on the reverse strand, counting down.
GGCCCCGGAGAATCCCGAGGCGGTCGCCGGGCTGGCGCGCGCGCTGGTCGGCACCGGGCGGATTGACGAGGCGAAGGCGGCGCTGGACGGCCTGCCGGAGAAGGCGGCGAAGGACCCCGCCGTGGCGCAGGCGCGCTCGGCGCTCGCGCTGGCCGAGATCGCGCCGGCCGGCGACTCGGCCGAGTTCGAAGGCCGGATCGCGCGCGATCCCGACGATCACGAGGCCCGCTACGAGCTGGCCGGTGCATTGATGGCACGTGGCGAGCGCGACGCGGCGGCAGACCAGCTGCTCGAAAGCGTCCGCCGCGACCGCGACTGGAACGAGGGCGCGGCCCGCAAGCGGCTGCTCCAGCTGCTCGAGGCGACCGGGCTCGAGGATCCCTGGGCGGCGCAGCGGCGGCGGCGGCTGTCCGAGATCCTGTTCGGCTGATGCACGAGACTGCGCTCCTGCGCGTGCCGATCTTCCCGCTCGTCGGGGCGTTGCTCTTCCCGCGCGGCCAGCTGCCGCTCCACATCTTCGAGCCGCGCTACCGGGCGATGGTCCGCGATGCGCTGGACGGCGACCGGCTGATCGCGATGATCCAGCCGCGGCCCGCTCTGGACGATTCTCGCGAGATGATCGCACCCCCGATCTTCGAGATCGGCTGTATCGGTCGGCTCGCCGGCTGCGAGGAGCTGGACGACGGCCGGTTCAACATCGTGCTGGAGGGCCTCAGCCGCTTCCGCGTCGCACGCGAGGCACGGGTCGAGACGCTCTATCGCCAGGTCGACGCCGATCGCAGCGGCTTCAACGACCAGGATGAGGATGAACCGCTCGCAATTGCCCAGCGCGCCGAGATCGAGCGCGAATCGCGCGCCTATGCCGATGCGCTCGGTTACGCGGTGGATTGGGAATCGGTCGCGCGGCTCGACGACGAGATGCTGGTCAACGGCATCGCCCAGATCGCGCCGCTCGACGTCGGCTCGAAGCAGGCGCTGCTCGAGGCGCGCGACCTCACGGCGCGGGCCGACCTGCTCGTCCAGTTCATGCAGTTCCAGCGCATGGCGCCGGGCGGCGCCGACGGACCGGCGACGCTGCAATGAATCTTGACCCGGAGTTGCTGGCCAAGCTGGTCTGCCCGGTGACGCGCGCACCGCTCGTCTATGACGAAGCGGCGCAGGAACTCGTGTCGCAGGCTGCGGACCTGGCATATCCGATACAGGACGGTGTGCCGGTGTTGCTGGTCGAAGCGGCGCGCGTCATCGCTGCATGACCGGAACGGATGCCGGACTGACCGGACATTGGACCGGGCTCTACAATTATCCCGCCGGAGGGTCTCCCGTGCCGTTCGAAGCCGTGCTGCACGAAATTTCCGGATGCGTAACGGCAACAACGACAGAAACGTCGGACCTGCTCGAGCGCCATGGCGAGATCCTGCACGCAGTGATCGACGGTCGCAAGGAGGGGAGCACGGTCCGCTTCCTGAAAATGTATGATGCCGACGAACATTATGACGTGGTGCACTACGAAGGCACGGTCCATGCGGACGGAGACGAGATCGACGGGCGATGGGAGATTCCGGAAGTGTGGGCCGGCACGTTCCTCATGATCCGTGCCGCAGGCGCCGGGGAGGAGCGGGCAATCAAGGTCGAGGAACCGGTCGGACTTCCCGCTAGATCGGCAATCCTCTCAACAGGAGCGGCAGCTCGCCCGATTCGCCGCGGGCCTCGGCCATGAGCCGGTCCTTCAGAGGACCGATACGCTGGACGGCGCCCATGCCGAAGCGGCGGATCGCCGAGGCGGCGCTGCCGGGGACGCCGTAGAGGCGGGTGAGGCTGTCGGTGGCCATCGCCACCATCAAAGTGTCGAGGCTGCGCCAGCGCTCGTAGCGGCCCAGGAGCTGGGCATCGCCGAGGTCGAGACCGAGCCGGGCGCCTTCGACCAGCACTTCGGCGAGCGCCGCGGCGTCGCGGAAGCCGAGATTGAGGCCCTGGCCGGCAATCGGATGGATGCCGTGCGCAGCGTCGCCGACGAGGGCGAGGCGGGTGTCGGTGATCCGGGCAGCATGATGGAAGCCGAGCGGATAGCTCCAGCGCGGACCGGCGAGCGCGACCTCGCCGAGGAAACCGCCCATCCGCCTGGCGATCTCGTGCGCGAGCGCCCGATCGGGCAGGGCAGCGACGGCGGGACCGTCCTTCGCCTTCACCGACCAGACGATCGCCGAGCGATAGGCGCCATCCTCGCCGTCCGACATCGGCAGGATGGCGAACGGGCCGTCCGGATAGAAGATCTCGTAGGCGACGTGCTCGTGGTCGCGTTCGTGGGTCACCGTCGCGACGATCGCGACATGGTCGTAGCGCCATTGGGCGAGCGGGATATTGGCCGCTTCGCGCACCGGCGAGTTGCGCCCTTCCGCGCCGATCAGCAGCGGCGCGGCCGCCGCGCTGCCGTCGGCAAGGGCGATCCGGACCCCGGTCGCGTTGCGGACGATCTCGGCGGCGCGGGCGGGCATCAGCAGCTCGATCCGCGCCGAGGCGAGCGCCGCATCGCGCAAGGCGGCGCGGAGCAGCCGATTCTCGACCATGATGCCGAGCGGATCGTCGTCCCGGTCCGGATCGAACAGGATGCCGCCGGGCTTGAGGCCGTCGCTGACCCGGATCGCCCGGATCGCGCTGGTGCGGCCGGCCAGGCGCCCGGCGACACCGATCGCCTCCAGCATCCGCCAGGACGAGCTCGAGACCGCGGTCGCGCGGCCGTCATAGGTCGGCGCGACCTGCCTGGCGGGATCGGCGGGATCGATGACCAGGGTGGCAAGGCCGTGGCGGTCGAGCGCGATGGCGAGGGTCAGGCCGACCAGGCCGCCGCCGAGGATGATCACGTCCGCTTGCCGCATTTTGCCGCTGTAGCGACGCCACGACGCCACGCCAAGCTTGACCCGGGAGTCCGCGAGGGCGCATGAGGGCCGACGGGAACATTTGGGGCACACGGGAATGGCGACGGCAGCGGAAGGGCGGCTCGCGCGGTGGCGCGAAAGCCTGGGCCAGGCGGCGCGGCGCTCGGGCAGCTTCCTGGGCGGCATTGCGCTCGCTTTGGGATCGACGCTGACGCTGCTCGCCCTCGTGAGCTACCATCCGAGCGATCCGGCGCTGAACACCGACGCGGGCGGACCGACCCAGAACTGGATCGGCAGCCCCGGCGCCTGGACCGCGGACGTCCTGCTGATGCTGATGGGCCCGCTCGCAGGGCTCCTGCTGCCGCTCGTCTTCCTGCTGGGCCTTCGGGTCATGCGCGGCGCCGAGCCGGGGCGCTGGGGACGCTACCTTCTCATCACCGTTGCCGGCATCGCCCTGCTCGGCCTGGCCGCGGGCCTGCTCGTCGGCGGCGCGGTCGCGGGGCTGCCCGCAGGCTGGGGCGGCGGCATCGGCCTCGCGCTCGCCAATCTGGTCGAACTCGGGCTCGGCCAGATTGGCGCGGCGGGCATTGTCCAGCCGTTCCGGATCGCGATCATCGCGCTGGCGGCGGCGGGCGGCCTCGCCCTGTGGCTGTTCGGGCTCGGCCTCACCGTCGAGGAGCGCGAATGGATCGCCGCGCGCCGCAGCCAGCGCGAGCGGGTCCGCGTCGAAAACCGGCCCGAACCGCAGCCGCGGCCGGCCCGAACCGCCGCAGCGCCTTCCGCCGGGCCGTCGCGCACGCCGGTGATCGCCGATCGTGCGGCGCCGGCCGAGCGAACCCGGCGTCCGCAGCGTGAGCGGCAGCCCTCGCTCGCACTCGGCGACAGCTACACCCTGCCCTCGGTCGACCTCCTCACCCCGCCGCCCGCCCGGACCAATGTCGCGCTCGACAAGACCGCGCTCGAGCGCAACGCCCGTCTGCTCGAATCGGTGCTCGAGGATTTTTCGGTGAAGGGCGAGATCGTCGAGGTCCGCCCCGGCCCCGTCGTCACCATGTACGAGCTTGAGCCGGCCAGCGGCATCAAGGCGAGCCGGGTCATCCAGCTCGCCGACGACATCGCCCGCAACATGTCGGCGCTGTCGGCCCGCGTCGCGACGATTCCCGGGCGCAGCGTGATCGGCATCGAGCTCCCGAACGCCAAGCGCGAGATGGTGAGCTTCTCCGAGCTGGTGTCGAGCCCCGCCTTCGAGGACCAGGTCGCTTCGCTGCCGATCATCCTCGGCAAGAACATCGCCGGCGATCCCGTCGTCGCCGATCTGGCGCCGATGCCGCACCTGCTCGTCGCCGGAACCACCGGCTCGGGCAAGTCGGTCGGCCTCAACTGCATGATCCTCTCGCTGCTCTACCGGCTGACGCCCGAGCAGTGCAAAATGATCATGATCGATCCCAAGATGCTGGAGCTCAGCATCTACGACGACATTCCGCACCTCCTGGCGCCGGTGGTTACCGAGCCGCCAAAGGCGATCCGTTCGCTCAAATGGACGGTCGAGCAGATGGAGGAGCGCTACCGGATGATGGCCTCGCTGGGCGTGCGGCAGCTCTCCAGCTTCAACGCCAAGGTGCGCGAGGCCAAGATGAAGGGCCAGACGCTCGGGCGGCGGGTCCAGACCGGCTACGATCCCGAGACCGGCCAGCCCACCTACGAGATGGAGGAGCTGGAATACGACCTGCTGCCGCAGATCGTCGTCGTGGTCGACGAGCTCGCCGACCTGATGATGACCGCGGGCAAGGAGGTCGAGTTCCTGATCCAGCGCCTAGCGCAGAAGGCGCGCGCCGCCGGCATCCATCTGATCATGGCGACGCAGCGCCCGTCGGTCGACGTCATCACCGGTGTCATCAAGGCGAACCTGCCGACGCGGATCAGCTTCGCGGTCACCTCGAAGATCGATTCACGCACCATCCTCGGCGAGCAAGGCGCGGAGCAGCTGCTCGGCAAGGGCGACATGCTCTACATGCCCGGCGGCAAGCAGATCGCGCGCGTCCACGGCCCCTTCGTCTCCGACGAGGAGGTCCGCGCCGTCGCCGATTTCTGGCGGACCCAGGGCGCCCCCGACTACATCCAGTCGGTCACCGAGGAACCCGAGGACGGCGGCTATATGTTCGAGGGCCAGCCGACCGGCGAGGACGATGCCGAGACGCAGATGTTCCGCAAGGCCGTCCAGGTCGTCGCCGAGAGCCAGAAGGCCTCGACTTCCTATCTCCAGCGGCAGCTGCGCGTCGGCTACAACAATGCTGCGCGCCTGATCGAGCGGATGGAGAAGGAAGGCATCGTCAGCGCCCCCGACCATGTCGGCCGTCGCGAGGTGCTGGTCGATCCGGACGGGCGGCCGTTGAGCTGAGGCGCGATCCGTTGCGAATCGGATCAGTCTTTCCGGCGGGAACCACAGGGGTTCACTGGACATTCAATCCGCCAGCTTCATATCGCCCCACACGCATTCGGACGATCCGAAAGGAAGATTATGACGCGCTTTGGCGCCCTTGCCCTCACCCTCACGCCGCTCGCGTTGGTCGCGGCCGCGGCACCCGTTCCAGTACAGGCACAGGCGGCAGACGGACTTGCCCAGGTGCAGGCGCACCTGCGCGCGGTCAATTCGATGACCGCGAGCTTCACTCAGAGCGACCGGCGCGGCCAGACGGTCAGCGGCACGCTCACCATGAAGCAGCCCGGCCGCATCCGCTTCGATTATGGCCGCAGCGCCAACATGCTGATCGTCGGCGACGGGCGGGCGCTGACCTTCGTCGATTATGACGCACGCCAGGTGCAGCGCTGGCCGATCGGCGATTCGCCGCTCTCCGTGCTGCTCGACGCGAGCCAGGATCTCAGTCGCTTCGCCCGGGTTGTACGCAACGACGCGCAGGTGCTGACGATCGAGGCGCGCGATCCGCGGCGGCGCGAGTTCGGCACGATCACCCTCGCCTTCTCAAAGAATGCCAGCGGGCCGGCTGGCCTCATTCTGCAGGGCTGGAACACGATCGATGCGCAGAACAACCTGACGACGGTGCGCCTCGCCAACCAGCGGTTCAACGTGCCGGTCGCCGACAGCCTGTTCCGTTATCGCGACCCGCGGAGGCAGGGGCCGCGCGGCTGACGCCCAAGGGCCGGAACCGTTCATCGGGGCGACAGGTCCGCTCCGCTAGAACGAAGCTTGCAGTTGCGGGGTCCGGTCATTCGGGTTTTCCCCCTGTTGCCCGAGCCGGCGCCGCAATTGACCTCGCGTATCAACGCTTGGTAGGCCCTCGCTCCACGCCCCCGGAGCGGGGGCCTTTCGCGTCACCAACCGTCGATCCGCCCCGCATCGACAGCCCGGCCAGTCGCCGCTAAGCCCGCCGCCATGTCATCCACGCTCAAGATCGCCACCTGGAACATCAACTCGATCCGCGCCCGGACCGAGATCGTCGAGAAATTCCTCATCGAGGAATCGCCGGACATCCTCTGCCTGCAGGAAACCAAGGTCCGCGATGCGGAATTCCCGGAAGGGCTGTTCCGGCGATTGGGCTACAATCACCTGATGATCTGCGGCCAGCCCATGCATCACGGCGTCGCGATCGCCTCCAGGGTGCCGATGCGCGAGGACGACCGGCTCGACTGGCAGGCCAATGGCGAGGCGCGCCATATCGGCGTGCGGCTCGACAACGGCGTGCGGCTCGAGAATGTCTACGTACCGGCCGGCGGCGACATTCCGGACCGTACGCTCAATCCCAAATTCGGCCAAAAGCTCGATTTCATCGAGCGGATGACGCGCTGGTCTGAGACTTGCGACCTGCCGACGATCCTGGTCGGCGACCTCAACGTCGCGCCGCTCGAATGCGACGTCTGGAGCCACAAGCAGCTGCTGAATGTCGTCAGCCACACGCCGGTCGAGGTCGAGGCGCTGACGAAGCTTCAGCAGAGCAACGAATGGACCGATCTCGGCCGGCACTTCTTCCCGGCGCCGCAGCGCCTCCACACCTGGTGGAGCTATCGCTCGCCCGACTGGACGAAGAACGATCGCGGCCGCCGGCTCGACCATATGTGGGCGACGAGGGACGTGGCCGCGCAGGCCGTCTCCCACAAGGTCTACGAGCCGTGCCGCGCCTGGACGCGACCGTCGGACCATGTGCCGTTGATGACGGAATTCACGTTCTGATGGGCGCGCGGGACGTCGCCCGCGCGATCGACGCACTGCGGCGTGGTTGGCCGATCGCGGTGGACGAGGTCTCGTTCCTCGCAATCGAGACCGGAGATGAGACCGGTCTCGCGGCGTTCGATGGAGAGGGCGCGCCGGCGAGCCTGCTGATCTCCGGCAATCGCGGCGCTACCCTGAAGCTCGCCAACCAGATCGAGGCGGTGCCGACCGAGCCGGTGCTGATCCGGCGGGCGCCGTGGATCGACTTCGCGATGGCGACTGCTATTGCCGATCCGGCGCTCGATCTCGCCAATCCGTTCAAGGGCCCCTTCGAGACGGCCCCGCTCTGCTCGCCGCCGACCGCGGTCGCCGCGCTGCGGCTGGCCCGGCTCGCAGGACTGCTGCCGGCATTGTTCACGCGGCGTGACGGACCGGCCGAAACGCGGGTGACGGCGACGGATGTCATGGCGTTCGGCCATGGCGCGGAGCTGCGCATCGTCTCGCGGGCACGGTTGCCGACGAAATTCGCCGAAGGCGCGGAGATCGTCGCCTTTCGCGCCGATGGAGATACCGCCGAGCATGTCGCGCTGCTGATCGGCAGCCCGGACGGGCGGCCGCCGCTGGTGCGCCTGCACAGCGAGTGCCTGACCGGCGACGTGCTGGGCAGCCTCAAATGCGATTGCGGCGACCAGCTCGCCGGCGCGATCGGTGCGATCGGCACGGCCGGCTGGGGCATCCTCCTCTACCTCAGGCAGGAAGGGCGCGGCATCGGCCTGGTCAACAAGCTGCGCGCCTATCAGCTGCAGGATCAGGGCTTCGACACGGTCGACGCGAATCTGCGCCTCGGCTTCCAGGACGACGAGCGCGATTTCGGTGCGGCGGCGCGGATGCTGGAGGCGCTGGGGCAGCGCGAGGTGCGGCTGCTGACCAACAATCCCGCCAAGGTTTCGGCGCTGGAAGCGGAAGGGATCAAGGTCGCGGAGCGGGTGCCGCTCAAGATCGAGCCCGGCGCACACAACCGCACCTATCTCGCCACCAAGCGCGACCGCAGCGGCCACCAGCTCTAGGTTCTGTTGACATTCAGGATTCACAACTAGGTTTTGTTGTGCTTCAAGCTGCTGGCTGGTGTGGAGGTCAGCATGGATGGATCGAGCAGAGCTGAGTGACGGGGTTTGGGAGCGGATGGAGCCGCATCTGCCGGGCAAGGCGAGCGATCCTGGGCGGACGGGGCGGGACAACCGGCTGTTCGTGGAGGCGATCCTGTGGCTGGCGCGGTCGGGTGCGCATTGGCGGGTTCTGCCGGCAGAGTATGGCAAGTGGAACAGTGTGTATCAGCGGTTCAACCGCTGGTGCCGGGAAGGGGTGTGGGAGCGTCTTTTCAATGCCTTGGCCGACACGCCGGACTGGGACTATGTGCTGGTCGACTCCACCATCATCCGTGCCCACCAGCACAGCGCCGGAGCGCCTAAAAGGGGGCTCAAGCTGACGCGCTCGGCCGCTCCAAGGGTGGGCCGAGCACCAAGGTCCATGTCGTCACCGATGCGCTCGGGCTGCCGGTGCGGATCCTGCTGACCGGCGGCGAGCGCAACGACATCACCCAGATCGAGCCGCTGCTCGACGGCATCCGCACCGCCTTCGTCCTCGCCGACAAGCATGTCCTGAGCTTCGTCGAAGGGGGCTATGACGCCCAGCGCGCCATCGATGCCGCCAATGCATCAGGCGCCATCCCCATCATCCCGCGCCGGACAACCACTGCCACCCGGCGACCCTTCGATGCCGCGCTCTACAAAGAGCGCAATCTCATCGAGCGCTTCTTCAGCAAGATCAAACACTTCCGCCGCATCGCTACACGATACGACAAGCTCGCCAGAAACTATCGCAGCTTCCTCCTCCTCGTCGCCGCTCTCAAATGGCTCCGCTGAATGTCAACAGAAGCTAGGGTCTGGACCCTAGGCGATCAGCGCGGCCACCTCGTCGAAGCTGCGCGCGATCCGGGCGACGCCCAGCGCGCGCAGGCGCTCGGCATGGCCGTCCGTGCAATGGCGGCCGGCGCACAGGCCGATCACGTCGGCGCCCGACTCGAGCGCGCCGGTGACGCCGACCGGCGAATCCTCGAGGATCAGGCACCGCTCGATCGGCACGCCGAGCGCCGCGGCGGCATGAAGATAGATGTCGGGCGCCGGCTTGCCGCGCGCGACATGCTCGTGACCGCTGTAGATATGATGGCCGAACACCTGGCGCAGGCCGAGATGATCGAGGTGGCGGGCAATCCATTCGGTCGAGCTCGAGGAGGCGATCGCCTTGGGCAGGGCCGGCGGCAGGCTCTCGATGAAGGCGACGGCGCCCGCGACCGCCTCGATCCCTTCGGCGAGCACCCGCTCATCTTCGGCTGCACGGGCGACATGGAAATCCTCCGGCAGCGGCCGCCCGATCCATCGCTCGATCGCGCCCAGGAAGTCGCGCCCCGACAGGCCCATGAAATTGTTCATGGAATCCGCAACGGAAGTGGGATGCCCGCGCGCGGTCAAATAGTCGGCGATCTGCTTGTTGCCGACATATTCGCTTTCGAGCAGCACCCCGTCGAAATCGAACAGGATCGCGTCATGGCGCATCACGGCGGATCGAGGCGAAACCAGGTCACGCGCCACTCGTCGCCGATCTTCTCGAACTGCATCCCGGCGCGGCCGCTGCCGCCGGCTGCGAAGGTCGCCGTGCCCTGAACCTCACCGATGCCGTTGACGATCCGGCGGCTGTTCCAGCTCCACGCGGTGGGCCGGAGCCGCGCGAATCGCTGTTCCATCTGCCGGGCAGAGCCGAGTTCCGCCTGGAGCGCCGGGGTCATCCGGGCGTAGGCCGTCTCGTAATTGCCGTCCCGCAGCGCCAACATGAAGGTTTCGGCGTCATCCACCACCGGACGGGTGAGGGACAGGACGGTCGTGAGCAGGATCGCGACGAATGCCGCCAGCACGATCGCGCCCAGGGTGACAAAATGCCAGACGCGCCAGCGGCGCTTCGGCACCGCCGCGCCAGGTTCACGCATATCTCCCATGATCATCCCCCTCTTCGTTTCAGCTTGTGCGTTCTCCGAACAATGCCGTGCCGACGCGCACATGGGTAGCGCCGATCATCACCGCGCTTTCATAGTCGCCGGACATGCCCATGCTGAGGCCGGTGACGTCATGACGCCGGGCGAGCTTGGCGAGCAGCGCGAAATAGGGCGCCGCCTCCTGCCCGTCGGGCGGAATGCACATCAGGCCGACGACCGGCAGTTCGGCCGCGACACATTTGGCGAGCAGCGCCGGCAGCTCCGCCACCGCGCAACCGCCCTTTTGTGGCTCGTCGCCGATATTGACCTGGACGAAGCAGTCCGGCCGCCGCCCCGTCTTGCCCATCGCCTTCGCCAGCACGGCAACGAGCGACGGGCGGTCGACCGAATGGATCGCATCGAAGAGCGCGACGGCTTCCTCCGCCTTGTTGGATTGAAGCTGTCCGATCAGGTGGAGCCGAAGGTCCGGATGGGCCGCCCGGAGCGGCGGCCATTTCGCCCCGGCCTCCTGGACGCGATTCTCGCCGAAGTCGCGATGGCCGGCAGCGATGAGCGGGACGGCGGCCTCGGCCGGATGGGTCTTGGAGACCGCGATCAGCGTCACCTCGTCGGCCTTGCGGCCGGCGAGCGCGGCGGCCCTGGCGATATCGGCACGCACGTCAGCCAGGCGGTCTTTGGCGGATGCCTCTTGCATGGCGGCTGCTATAGATAGGGGCATGAGCGCCCGCCAGACCCTGCCGCGCCGCTGGTTCATGACCGATGAGCGGCTGGGCGACCGGCTCTGGCAGGCGATCGAACGGCTGCCGCAGGGCGCCGGCATCGTTTTTCGCCACTACAGCCTCGACGCGGCGCACCGACGATCGCTGTTCGAAAAAGTCCGGCAGAAGACGCGTGATCGCGAGCTGCTGCTTTTGATCGCCGGCCCCTCCGAGCAGGCGGAAATGTGGGGTGCGGACGGCAGCCACGGCCGGAACTCCGGCGCGGGTATTCGAAGCGCTCCGGCCCATGATCTTGCGGAGATTCGCGCGGCCGAGACAGCCGGCGCGGATCTGGTTTTCCTCTCTCCCGTCTTTCCGACGCGCAGCCATCCGGAAGCTGCGACGCTCGGCCCGAACCGGTTCGCCGAACTGGCAGGGCAGACGCAATTGCCGGTGATCGCGCTCGGCGGGATGAACGAAGCACGCTTCGCCGCGCTCGACGGCGCTTATGGCTGGGCGGGAATCGACGCCTGGAGCGGCGACTAGAAGCGGAAGGCCGTGCCGATATAGACGGCCTGGCTGTCCTGGCGCTCGTCGCGGGCGATCGTGTCGACCCGGTCACGGGCGATGCGATAGCGCGCGCCGGCGGTGAGATCGATGTTGCGGGTGATCGAGAAGGCGCCGCCGACGTCGAGCGAATAGGCTTCGTCTTCCGACACGATCCGCTGGGCGCCCTCGGCGCGTTCGGCGGCAACCGCCACGCGGCCGGTCAGCCGCCGATTGGCGCGGTAGCTCATGCCAACCTGCGCCGCCTCGCGCCGGCCCGGAACGACGCCGCCGTCGATCTGGGCGATGTCGCCGGAAACGGCGAAGCGCCGCCAGCCGAGCGATGCGCCGAGATTGTAGGAGACCGGCGTGATCGCGGTCACCGGCGAGGCCGACGTGATCGACAGAACGTCGCGCTGCGCCTGCGCCGGGGTCGTCGCCCGGGCGCGGATCGCGACCCGGACGGCGCGGTTGCGGTCGGCATTGTTGCCTGCCGGCGTGAAGCGGAAATCGGCATCGACCGCGCCGCCGGAGCGGGCCAGCAGGGCGGCGAGGCGCGGATCGGACACGGCCGGGGTGAAGGCGCCGACCGGACGGGCCTGGGCTATGGCGGGCGGGCGGGCGGTGTTGCGGACGGCGGTGGAAGCGGCCAGAGCAGGGGCGAGCAGCAACGCCATCGCGACAAGCGATGCGCCTCCTGCCGACCCGATGGCCCGAAGCTTCCTCACGACATGCGACTCCACGTTCGGCCGAAACGTAATACGACTCGCCCCCCATTCCTATGGAAAGGGTCCGGCCGACCGGGATTCATACCGGAATCATTCCGGCTGTTGCAACTTTCCCACAACCAATTGATCTGGAAATGAGGTTAATGGCGGCGAATCGCGCCGGAACCCGCGCACGCGGCGCTTGCCGGGCGCGCGCCGTTATCTATAACGGCCCTCTCGAAGAGCGTATTTTCCAAGGATTCACGATGGCTCGCCTTTCCACCTTCGGCCTGGTCGCCGCCTGTGCCGTCATGCTGGCTGGCTGCCAGTCCTTCAATTCGTTCAGCCGGGACGTCGACCGTGCGCTCGGCCTCGCGCCGCGGGAGGACCGGGGGAAGCAGGCGGACATCGCCGCGAGCCAGGTGACGACGATCGGCGTCAATGCCTATTTGTGGCGCGCCGCGGTCGAAACGCTCGCCTTTGCGCCGCTCGCCCAGAGCGATTCCAATGGCGGCGTGCTCGCGACCGACTGGTATGCCAACCCGCAGAATCCGAACGAGCGGGTGAAGGTCAGCGTCGCGATCCTCGACCGCGACCTGCGCGCCGACGCCCTGCGCGTCAACGCCGCGCGCCAGGTGATGCAGAACGGCCAGTGGATCGAGGCGCCGGTGACCGCGGCGACCGTCCAGCGGCTTGAGGAGATCATCCTCACCCGTGCCCGCGACCTGAGGCGCGCCGCCTCCATCGGCTAGGCCCGGAAGGACAATCGCCGCGATGGCATCGCGCTTCAATCCGCTCACGGCCGACGAGCGCTGGCAGAAGGCCTGGGAGGTGGCGGGGACGTTCCGCGCCGCGGACGACAGCCCGCGGCCCAAGACCTACATCCTCGAGATGTTCCCCTATCCGTCGGGGCGCATCCACATGGGCCATGTCCGCAACTATACGATGGGCGACGTGCTCGCCCGCTACAAGCGGATGAACGGTTTCGAGGTGCTCCACCCGATGGGCTGGGACGCCTTCGGCATGCCGGCCGAGAACGCGGCGATGGAGCGCAACGTCCATCCCGGCGAATGGACCTGGTCGAACATCGCGACGATGAAGGCGCAGCTGAAGCGGCTGGGCTTCGCGCTCGACTGGAGCCGCGAGGTCGCGACCTGCGATCCGGCCTATTACGGGCAGGAGCAGGCGCTGTTCGTCGACCTGTTCGAGGCGGGGCTGGTCTACCGCAAGGAGAGCGAGGTCAACTGGGACCCGGTCGACATGACCGTGCTCGCCAACGAGCAGGTGATCGACGGGCGCGGCTGGCGCTCCGGTGCGCTGGTCGAGCGGCGAAAGCTCAGCCAATGGTTCCTGAAGATCACCGATTTCGCCGAGGATCTGCTCGAGGGCCTCAAGGGACTCGACCAGTGGCCCGACAAAGTGCGGCTGATGCAGGAGAACTGGATCGGCAAGAGCCGGGGCCTGCAGTTCCGCTTCGCGCTGGCCGGAAGCGAGGAGCGCATCGAGGTCTTCACGACGCGGCCCGACACGATCTTCGGGGCGAGCTTCGTGGCGGTCTCGCCGGACCATCCGATCGCCCAGACGCTCGGGAACGGTGAGGCCAAGGCCGCCGAGTTCATAGCGCTGTGCAAGCGCGGCGGCACCACCGCGGCGGAGTTCGAGACGGCCGAGAAACTTGGCTTCGACACCGGTCTCAGGGTTGTACATCCCCTTGATCCCGAATGGGAATTGCCGGTTTACATCGCGAACTTCGTGCTGATGGATTACGGCACGGGCGCGATCTTCGGCGTGCCCGCGCACGACCAGCGCGATTTCGAGTTCGCGACCAAATATGGCCTGTCGATCCGCCGCGTGGTCGCGGCATCCGCGAAGGATGCCGGCAAGCCGGTCGAGGGCGAGGCCGAGAACGGCGACGGCGTGATCGTCAATTCGCGCTTCCTCGACGGGATGAGCGTTGACGGGGCGAAGGCGGCCGTCATCGCTCGTGCCGAAGCGGAAGGCTGGGGCGAGGGCACGACCGCCTGGCGGCTGCGCGACTGGGGTGTGTCGCGCCAGCGCTACTGGGGGACGCCGATCCCGGTCATCCATTGCCCGGCCTGCGGCGCGGTGCCGGTGCCGAAGGACCAGCTGCCGGTCGTACTGCCCGAGGACGTCACGTTCGACATCCCCGGCAACCCGCTGGAGCGCCACCCGACCTGGAAGCACGTCACCTGCCCGTCCTGTGGCGGGGCGGCCGTGCGCGAGACCGACACGCTCGACACCTTCGTCGATTCCTCCTGGTATTTCATCCGCTTCGCCAGCCAGCCGGCGGACCGGCCGTTCGACAAGGCGGTGGCGGAGCGCTGGTTGCCGGTGGATCAGTATATCGGCGGCGTCGAGCATGCCATTTTGCACCTTCTCTACGCCCGCTTCTGGACGCGCGCATTGCAGCGGATCGGCCGGCTCGACTTCGCCGAACCGTTCCGGGGCCTGTTCACCCAGGGGATGGTCACGCACGAGACCTATCGTGCGGCGGACGGCCGCTGGCTCAGCCCCGACGAGGTCGAGCGGCAGGGCGCCGGATTGATCGAGTCTTCGACCGGCGAGCCGGCGACGGCCGGCCGGGTCGAGAAAATGTCCAAATCGAAACGCAACACGGTCGATCCGGAGCCGATCGTCGACCAGTATGGCGCCGACGCGGTGCGCTGGTTCATGCTCTCGGACTCGCCGCCGGAGCGCGACCTCGAATGGAGCGAGGCCGGGATAGAGGGCGCCTGGCGCTTCATCCAGCGGCTGTGGCGGCTGGCCTCGACGGCGCAGGCCGGCGAGGGCGCCGGTGAGGATCGGGCGCTCGACCGCAAGCTGCACCAGACGATCGCCGCGGTCGGCGCCAATATCGAGGGGCTCGCCTTCAACAAGGCGGTCGCCAACGTCTACGAGCTCGCCAATGCGATCGAGAAGGCGCCGCCGTCGGCATCGCGCACCGCCGCGGTCGAGACCATGATGCGGCTGGTCGCGCCGATGGTGCCGCACGTCGCTGAGGAGGCCTGGACGGCCGCCGGGCACGACGGCATGATCGCCGATGCCCCCTGGCCCGAGGCGGATCCGGCGCTGCTGATCGAGGACGAGGTGACGATCGCCATCCAGGTCAACGGCAAGCTCAGGGACACCGGGCGTGCGCCCAAGGGCGCCCCCCGGGAACAGCTTGAGGCGATGGCGGTTGCCAACGATCATGTGCAGCGTATCCTCGCCGGCGCGACCCCGAAGAAGGTGATCGTGGTGCCCGACCGCCTGGTGAACATCGTCGCATGATCGGCCGGGCCGCCCTTTTCGGCCTCGCGCTCCTCCTCTCCGGCTGCACGCTGCGCCCGCTTTACGCGGGCGGCGCCACCGGACCGGTCGCCCAGGCGCTGGAGGGCGTCTCGGTAGCACAAATACCGGGCAGGGCCGGCTGGCTGGTCCGTACGGCGCTGGAGGACCGCCTCGGCGCCAACACCGTGCCGCGCTACCGGCTGGAGATCGAGCTCGACGACAACATCACCGGCTTCGGCATCCGCGCCGACGACGCGGTGACGCGCGAGCGGCGCACGCTGCGCGCCCGCTACCGGCTGGTCGATGCGGCGCAGGGAACGGTGGTGCTCGACGCCACCGCGGGGTCCGACGCCGGCATCGACGTGGTCAGCTCGGAATATGCCACCGTCGCCGCCGAGCAGACCGCGCTGGAGCGGCTCGCCGTCGACATCGCCGACCAGATCGTCGCGCGCGTCGCGCTCTACGCCTCGCGCACGCCGCAGGCGCGTGCGGCCCAGTGAAATCCAGGCTGTGAAGCCCGGCCCGTGAAGGCCAATCGCGGCGAGATCGAACGCGCGCTCAGGAACCCCGGCGAGACGCGCTTCTTCCTGCTTCACGGCCCCGACGAGGCCGGCAGCCGTGCGCTGATGAAGATGCTGGGCGCGGCGATGGGCGAAGGTGCCGAGCGGATCGATCTCACCGGTAGCGAGCTCAAGGCCGATCCGGCCCGGCTCGCCGACGAGGCGGCAGCCCTCTCGATGTTCGGCGACCGGCGCTGGATCCTGGTCGAGCAGGTCGGCGACGAGGTCACTCCGGCGGTCAAGGCCTTGGCCGAAGTGCCGGCGGCCGGCAACCTGGTCGTGATCGTCGCGGGCGCGCTCCGGCCGGCCTCGAGGCTGCTGAAGCTCGCTCTGGCGGAGAAGTCCGCGCTCGCTTTCGCCTCCTATCTGCCGGACGCGCGCGACTATGCGGCGCTGGTCGGGGAGCCGGCACAGGCCCTGGGCCTTGAGATACGGAGCGATGTCGCGCGGCGGATCGCGGAGAGCTGCGGCGGCAACCGGGCGCTGATTGCCCAGGAACTCGGCAAATATGCGCTCTTTGTCGATGCGACGCCCGGGGCGCCCAAGCCGCTCGACCATGATGCGATCGACGCGCTTGGGGCGGACAGCGACGAAGGCGATCTGTCGCGGCTGGTCGACAGCGTGCTCGGCGGCGATGCGACGATGCTGGAGAGCGAGATCGGACGGTTGCGGGCCGAAGGGCAGGAGGGGATCGCGCTCACCCGGGCGATGCTGCGGCGGATGACCCTGCTCGGCCGGCTTCGGGCCGAGGTGGATCAGGGGATGAACGTCGGCGCCGTCATGGCGTCATCCGGCAAGTCGCTGTTCTGGAAGGACAAGGATGCGATCGCGCCGCAACTCGGCCGCTGGCGCGGCGATCTCATCGCGCGGGTGATCGGCCGGCTGATCGAGGCGGAGCGGCAGGTGATGATGCCGGGCGGACCGGGAATCGTCGCGGCCGAAACCGAGCTGTTCGCGATCTGCCGGCAGGCCGGACGGCTCAGATAGCGTCATCCCGGCGCAGGCCGGGATCTCAGGGCGGTCAGACACCGAACTCTTCACCCACTGAGACCCCAGCCTTCGCTGGGGACGGCCTGTCGGGACCGTCAGGGTTCTGAGCGACCCGCGTGCCCTGCGCGCGCTTCGCTCAAAACTTGTCGCCGCTGAGGCGCTGGCAGATCATATCGAGCTGATCCAGCGTCGAATAGGCGAGGATGACCTGGCCGCCCTTGGGGCTGTGCCTGATCGCGACCTTGAGGCCGAGCATGTCACCCAGTTGCCGCTCCAGCGCGGCGATGTCTGCCTGGGCGTTCTTGATCGGCAGCGGCCGCTGGCGGGTCGGCTTGCCCGACTGGGCGAGCTTCTCGGTCTCGCGCACCGAGAGGCCGCGGCGGACCACCTCGTCGGCGAGCCCTTCCGGATCGGTCGCCGAGACGAGCGCGCGGGCGTGGCCCATGGTGAGCTGGCCGGTGCCGACCAGGACCTGAACCTTCGCGGGAAGATCGAGCAATCTCAACAGGTTGGCAACATGACTGCGCGACTTGTGGACGATCCGGCCGAGCTCTTCCTGGGTGTGGCCGTAATCGTCGACCAGCCGCCTGTAGGCCTGCGCCTCCTCGATCGCGTTGAGGTCGCGCCGCTGGATGTTCTCGACGAGGGCGACCTCCAGCGTCTCCTCGTCGCTGAACTCGCGGACGATCGCCGGGATCTCATGCAGCCGGGCCTTCTGCGAGGCGCGCCAGCGCCGTTCGCCGGCGACGATCTGGAAGCGGTGGCCGTGCGGGCGGACGATGATCGGCTGGATGACGCCGCGGGCGGTGATCGACCCGGCGAGCTCGGCCAGCGCCTCCTCGGCGAAGATGCGACGCGGCTGGTCCGGATTCGGCTCGATGCTGGCGATCGGGATCATGCGGACATTGCCCTGGGGCGAGTCGCTTCCGCCCACCGGCGCCTCGTGCGCCACTTCGCCGAGCAGGGAGGAGAGGCCGCGGCCGAGCCCGGTCGGGCGCTTCCTGGGCAGGTCGTCGCTCATGCCGCCTCCGCCGGGCGCGGCAGCCGGGCGATGAACTCGCGGGCGAGCGCGATATAGGCCTCCGAACCCGGACAGCGATGGTCGTAGATCAGGGCGGGAATGCCGTGGCTGGGTGCTTCCGACAGGCGCACGTTGCGCGGAATGACCGTCTCGAACACGACCTTGCCGAGCACGGCGCGGACATCATCGGCGACCATGGCGGAGAGATTGTTGCGCCGATCGTACATGGTGAGCGCGACGCCGAGGACGGAGAGCTCCGGGTTGAACCGCTCGCGCACCCGCTCGATCGTCTTGAGGAGCTGGCTCAGGCCCTCGAGCGCGAAGAATTCGGCCTGCAGGGGCACGAGGATCGAATTGGCGGCGATCAACGCGTTGACGGTGAGCAGGCCCAGCGAGGGCGGGCAATCGATCAGACAGACCTCCCAGCGCGCCGCGGGCACATTTTCGAGCGCGCCGTCGAGCCGGTGGGTGCGGCGCTCGAACTCGATCAGCTCGATCTCGGCGCCCGACAGATCGACCTTGGCGGGAACGATGTCGAGCCGCGGCACGCGGGTCTGGACGACCACCTCTTCCAGGGTCGCCTGCCCGGTCAGCAATTCGTAGCTGGAGCGCTCGCGCAGGGCCTGGGTGATGCCGAGGCCGGTCGAGGCATTGCCCTGCGGATCGAGATCGATCAGCAGGACGCGCAGGCCCGTCGCGGCCAGCGCGGTGGCGAGATTGATCGCGGTCGTGGTCTTGCCGACCCCGCCTTTTTGATTGGCGACCGCAATGCGGATCATGGGCGCTTCCCTCTGCGGACCCCGGTCGCGACGATGATCCGTGCCTCGGGGTCGGTCACGCTCTGTTCGAGCCGGAAGTCACCCTGCCACGAAGGATCGAGCGCTTCCAGTTCCGACTGCGCATTTCGTCCCTTGGGCAGCACCCACAGACTCTTTGTTGTGGAAAATCCTGTGGCAAGATCGAGCAGGCGCGGCAGCGGCGCGAAGGCGCGGGCGCTAATCACGTCGAACGGGCGGGGCGGGACGCGCTCGGCCTTCGTTCCGAGAATCTCGACCTGCACGCCCAACAGGTCGGCTGCCCGCTGGAGAAATTCCACGCGTAATCGCCGCTCCTCGACGAGAGTGACCGGTCCCTGATGCAGCGCCGCAACGACGAGGCCAGGAAAACCCGACCCGCTGCCCAGGTCGAGCCAGCTTGCCGTCGGGCTCGGGGTGAAGCGCAGAAGCTGAGCCGAATCGGCAATATGGCGGCTCCAAAGCTGGTCCAGGCTCGCCTTCGACACAAGGTTCTGATGCTCATTCTCGGCGCGAATCAGATCGAGAAAGGCATTCAGCCGCACCAGTGTTTCACGTGGAACATCGAACGTTTCCGCCACCCAGGTGCGCGCTTCCTCCTCCTCCATCAGGCGGCCTTGCGACGCGTGTGAACTAGGATCGCTGCCAAAGCGGCGGGGGTGATTCCGCGTATCCTCGAGGCCGCGCCGATGGTGGCTGGGCGGGCCTTGGACAGGCGCTCGACCATCTCGTTCGAGAGTCCGGCAATTCCCGAAAAGTCCAGATCCGGAGGAATGTGCGCTGCCTCGTCGGACCGAAGCTGGCCGATCTCGCTCTGCTGGCGCTCGAGATAGGGCGTGTAGCGATGGTCCTGGACGGCCTCTTCGAGCAGGTCCTTGGGCACTGCGGCCAGATCGGGTTCGATCTCCTTGAGGTGCGGCGTGTCGAGCTCCGGAAACCGCAGCCATTGGCCGAGGCTCCGCCGGACGCCGTCCTCACGCACCATTGCCCCGGCGCCCCGCAGCATCGATGCACCCACCGGTCGCGCGAGAAGAGTGTGGATATGCGTGCGCGCCGCCTGCGCGGATTCGAAATGGCGACGCCGTGCCTCGGTGACGCAGCCGGCGGCGAGCGCCCTGGGCGTGAGCCGGGCCTCGGCATTGTCGGCGCGGAGACGCAGCCGGTACTCGGCGCGGGCGGTGAGCATGCGATAAGGCTCGGTCACGCCCTGGAGAACGAGATCGTCGACCATGACCCCGATGTAGGAATCCGCGCGGTCGAACACGACCGGCGCCTTTCCGGCCACCCAGGCGGCGGCGTTCAGGCCCGCAACCAGTCCCTGCGCGGCCGCCTCCTCATAGCCGGTGGTGCCGTTGATCTGGCCGGCCAGATACAGCCCTTCGACATCGCGCACGCCGAGGGTCGGCTCCAGGATACGCGGATCGACATGGTCATATTCGACCGCATAACCGGGCTGGAGGATCTCCACCCGCTGCAGCCCCGCCATCGAGCGGACCATGGCAAGCTGCACATCGCCCGGCAGCGATGTCGAGATACCGTTGGGATAGACGGTCGGGTCATCGAGCCCCTCGGGCTCGAGGAAGACCTGGTGACCATCGCGATCGCCGAAGCGGTGCACCTTGTC
Source organism: Sphingosinicella sp. LHD-64 (assembly GCF_031157375.1). Classification (GTDB taxonomy): domain Bacteria; phylum Pseudomonadota; class Alphaproteobacteria; order Sphingomonadales; family Sphingomonadaceae; genus Allosphingosinicella. The sequence continues at coordinate 901,096 of NZ_JAVIFV010000003.1, read as the reverse complement.
TTCGATCGACGGGCAATAGCGGGGGCCGACGCCAGTGATCTCGCCGGCGAAGAGCGGCGAGCGGTCGAGGCTGGCGCGGATGATCTCGTGGGTCCGCTTGTTGGTGCGGGTGATCGCGCAGAAGAGCTGGGGGAGGGGGCGGTCCGTGCCCATCGCGGACATCGTCCAGCTGCCGTCGTCCGAGTCCTGGCGTTCCAGCACAGCCCAGTCGATCGTCCGCCCATCGAGGCGCGGCGGCGTGCCCGTCTTGAGCCGGGCCAGGGGCAGATCGAGATCGCGGAGCTGACGGGCCAGCGCCGTCGCCGCCCGCTCGCCGACCCGCCCGCCGTCGCGACTGGTCATCCCGAAATGGAGCCTGCCGCCGAGGAAGGTGCCCGTTGCGAGCACGACCGCCCGCGCCGGCAATCGCCGCCCGTCGGCCAGCTCGAGACCCCGGACTGCACGGCCATCGACCATAAGGGTGGCCGCCTCGCCCTCCACGATCTCGAGGCCGGGCTGCGCATCGAGCAGCGCATGGATCGCCGCCTTGTAGCGCTTGCGATCGGCCTGGATGCGCGGTCCGCGTACGGCCGCGCCCTTGCTCGCGTTGAGCATGCGATAGTGGATCGCGGCCTCGTCAGATGCGCGGGCGATCAGGCCGTCGAACGCATCGACTTCGCGGATGAGATGGCCCTTGCCGAGCCCGCCCATCGCCGGGTTGCAGGACATGGCGCCAATCTGGTCGCGGGTGAAGCTGAGCAGCGCCACCGACGCGCCCATACGCGCCGCGGCGGCCGCCGCCTCGGTTCCCGCATGGCCGCCACCGACCACGATGATGTCGAATGCCCGAGTCACGCCGGCGCCTCTAGCGCATCTGTTCCACGTGGAACATTCACTTTCCAATGCAGAAGCGGCTGAACAGGGCGTCCAGCATGTCTTCGACCCCGGCCCGGCCGGTTATGCGGTCGAGCGCGACCCGCGCCTGCCGCATTGCTTCCGCGACGATGAGAGGATCAGAGGTCGCCTGACCCTCACGCAGCCACCCGGCCAAATCTGCCAGGGCCGCACGATGGCGGGCATTCAGGGCGACCTCACCCTCGGCGGGAAGCAATCTGGAGGCGCGGCCCCGCAACTCCTGCGCCAGATCATCCAGACCCTGCCCGGTCACGGCCGAGACGATGACGTCGGCCCGCCGGGCCGGAGGCAGAAGATCGGCCTTGGGCTGGACAAGGATCGTCCTGGCGGGTGCCGGGCACGCGTCCGGATCACCGAGCCAGAGGAGAATATCGGCCGCCGCGATCGATCCCCGTGCGCGTTCGACGCCGATCGTCTCGATCGCATCGCCGCTCGCGCGCAGGCCGGCCGTGTCGGCGAGCAGGAAGGGCGTGCCGCCGATCGCGACCGGCACCTCGATCACGTCGCGGGTCGTCCCCGGAATGTCGGAGATGATCGCCGCCTCGCGCCCGGCCAGCGCATTGATCAGGCTGGATTTGCCGCTGTTCGGCGGCCCGGCGATGACCACCCGGACGCCGTCGCGCAGACGCTCCGCCGAAGGGCGGGCGAGCCAGGCGTCGATCTCGTCCGCAAGCGCCGCGATGTCCGGCGCGAAGTCATTTGGCGCGACATCGACATCCCCTTCGTCGGAAAAGTCGAGCACCGCCTCGATCCGGGCGGCGACGGCCAGCAGCGCCTGACGCCATGTCTCGACCTGTCGGCTCAGCGCCCCGCCGGCGAGCGCGAGCGCGGCGCGGCGCTGCGACTCGGTCTCGGCGGACAGGAGGTCGGCCAGCCCTTCCGCTTCGGCCAGATCAATCCGTCCGCACTCGAAGGCCCGTCGGGTGAACTCGCCCGGCTCGGCGGCGCGGAGCCCGTCGATCTGCGCGAGAGCGGCGAGCACGGCCGCAACGACCGAACGACCGCCATGAAGATGCAGTTCGGCAACATCCTCCCCGGTCGCGCTCTGTGGGCCCGGAAAGCGGAGAATCAGAGCATTATCAAGGACTTCATCATCATCGCGAAGGATGGCGAGCTTCGCGGTTCGCGGGGCAGGAAGCGTTCCCGCCAGCGTTTCGAGCGCCGCATCGGCGCGGGGCCCGCTGATCCGCACCACCGCGATCGCGGCCGGCGGCGCACCCGAGGAGAGGGCGTAGATCGTGTCGGTCAGCTCGAGCTCTTTCCACCCATCTGGCCCAGCATCTGGCGCCACAGGTTCATGCCCGCCTCGTTCATCGGCCCCCACGCCTTCATCATGTCGCCGAACATCTCGGGCGTCGCGCCTTCGGTCACGACCGCCTTCATCTTCTCGACATAGGCGTCGTGCACCGGCGTCAGGTCCGGCAGGCCGAGGAAGCGGCGCGCTTCCTCGGGCGTGCAATCGACGTCGACCGAGACTTTCATGGCCCTGGGCCCTTTCCCGCTGTTGGCCCATCGGCGTCTAAGTCTATAGACACCCCGACCGCAAGAGGAGGCCGCCATGCCGATGATCGACATCCCGACTCTCGAACATGATGGCGCGTTCGGTGCCTATCTCGCCGAGCCGGCCGGAACGCCCAAGGGCGCGATCGTCGTCATCCAGGAAATCTTCGGCGTGAACGAGGGCATTCGCCGCAAGTGTGACCATTGGGCGCGCCTCGGCTACCTGGCCGTCGCGCCCGACTTGTTCTGGCGGCTGCAGCCGGGCGTCGAGCTCGACCCCGACGTGCCCGAGCAGTTCCAGGAGGCGCTCGGCCTCATGCAGAAGTTCAACCAGGACCAGGGCATCCGCGACATCGAGGCGACGATCCGCGCGGCGCGGGCGCGCCTGCCCGAAGGCGGCAAGGTCGGCGCGGTCGGCTACTGCCTCGGCGGCCGCCTCGCCTACATGACCGCGGCACGGACGGACATCGACGCCACTGTCGGCTATTATGGCGTGAATCTCGATGCGCTCCTCGGCGAGAAGCATGCGATCGCGCATCCGCTCCTGCTCCACATCGCCGGCGCCGATCATTTCGTCACGCCGGACAAGCAGAAGATCATCCACGAAGGCCTCGACGACCATCCGCGCGTGACGATCCACGATTATCCCGGCGAGGATCACGGCTTCGCGGTCGAGATGGGCAATCGCCGCAGCGAGAGGGCGGCACAGTTGGCCGACAGCCGGACGGAAGCCTTTTTCGCCGAGAATCTCCGCTAGGCGCCAGGCCTACCGAAACCGATCGGGCCGCACCCGACGGGTGGCCCAGAGGACGATACGCAGCCAGAAGGCGCATTGGCCGCAGGCGCGCGGCTGAACGAGAGTCATTTTCCCCACGACAGCAGCATCTCACGAAGCTGTTGCCGTTTCGTGACCCCGGATTCGGGGTACGTCAGCCCGCGAGCTGCGGGGCGATGAACTGCAGGACACCGACATTGTGGTCGACGAAGCCGTCATAGATCATCCGTCCGGCGACCCAGAGGATGACGAGCAGGCCGATCCAGGCGATCCAGCGGTAGCGGTCGATATATTTGGCGATGAAGTTCGCCGCGAGGCCCATCAGGGCGACCGAGAGCAGCAAGCCGATGATCAGGATGCCGGGATGGTCGCGCGCAGCGCCGGCGACGGCGAGGACGTTGTCCAGGCTCATGCTGACGTCGGCGACGGCGACCGCCCAGGCGGCGCCCGCGAAGCTCTTGGCCGGGCGGACATGGGCGGACTCGTGCGCGGCCGTCGCCGGATCCTCGGGCTTGTGGACGAGCTCGCGGTACATCTTCCAGGCAACCCAGAGCAGCAAGATGCCCCCGGCCAGGATCAGGCCGACGATCTGCATGAGCTGGGTGACGACGAGCGCGAAGGCGATGCGCAGCACCAGAGCGGCGATGATGCCGATCAGGATGACCTTGCGGCGCTGATCGGCCGGCAGGCCTGCGGCGAGCGCGCCGACGACGATCGCATTGTCGCCGGCGAGCATGATGTCGATCATCAGCACCTGCCCGAAGGCAGCCAGCGCGGCCGGATCGTCGAGATTCGAGAAATCGTGGACGATCGACGCCCAGATGCCGACGAGGCCGGTCGCCGACGCGCTCAGATGCTGCAGGAAATCGACCATCGCCCCCGAACGCCCCGTGCGGCTACTGGTTCATCGACGCGAAGAAGTCCTCGTTGGTCTTCGAGTCCTTCATCTTGTCGAGCAGGAACTGCATCGCATCGACGGTGCCCATCTGCATGAGGATGCGGCGCAGCACCCACATCTTCGAAAGCGTGCCCTGCTCGACCAGCAGCTCTTCCTTGCGGGTGCCGGACTTGCCGACGTCGAGGCTCGGGAAGATGCGCTTGTCGCTGACCTTGCGGTCGAGGACGATTTCGGAGTTACCGGTGCCCTTGAACTCTTCGAAGATGACCTCGTCCATCTTGGAGCCGGTGTCGATCAGCGCGGTAGCGATGATCGAGAGCGAGCCGCCCTCCTCGATGTTGCGCGCGGCGCCGAAGAAGCGCTTCGGCCGCTGGAGTGCGTTGGCGTCGACGCCGCCGGTCAGCACCTTGCCGGAACTCGGCACGACCGTGTTGTAGGCACGGCCGAGGCGGGTGATCGAGTCGAGCAGGATCACCACGTCCTTCTTGTGCTCGACGAGGCGTTTGGCCTTCTCGATCACCATCTCGGCGACCTGGACGTGACGGCTGGCCGGCTCGTCGAAGGTCGAGGAGATGACTTCGCCGTTCACCGAGCGCTGCATGTCGGTCACTTCTTCCGGCCGCTCGTCGATGAGCAGAACGATGAGGAACACCTCGGGGTGATTGTCGGTGATCGCCTTGGCGATGTTCTGGAGGAGCACCGTCTTGCCCGTGCGCGGCGGCGCGACGATCAGCGCGCGTTGGCCCTTGCCCTGCGGCGAGATGATGTCGATGACCCGCGCCGACTTGTCCTTGATCGTCGGATCGAGGCTGTCGAGCCGGAGCTTCTCGTCCGGATAGAGCGGCGTCAGATTGTCGAAATTGACGCGGTGGCGGACGACGTCGGGGTCGTCATAGTTGATTTGGGTCACGCGGACGAGGCTGAAATAGCGCTCGCCCTCCTTGGGACCGCGGATCTCGCCCTCGACGGTGTCGCCGGTCCTCAGGCCGAATTTGCGGACCTGATTGGGCGAGACGTAGATGTCGTCGGGGCCGGCCAGATAGTTGGAATCGGCCGAGCGCAGGAAGCCGAAGCCGTCCTGCAGGACCTCGATCGTGCCCTGGCCCATGATCTCGTCGCCATTCTCGGCGCGGACCTTGAGGATCGAGAACATCAGCTCCTGCTTACGGAGCGTCGAGGCGCCTTCGACACCGAGCTCTTCGGCGAGCGCGACCAGTTCGGCGGGGGTTTTCTGCTTCAGATCATTGAGATGCATTTATTTTCTCGTTTTGGAGTCGGATTCTGGGCGTTGGAGAGCTCAGAAGTCTAAGATTGCGATGCAGCTTGAACACCCGCGCGGACGGCAGGCAACGACTGCAACGGCGTTATGCGCCGCCCGGAAGCGAGTCAAGCTGTGGAAAGGTCTAGAAAGGACGGACGACGACCAGGACGACGATCAGCATCACCGCGATGCCTGGAATCTCGTTCATCATCCGAAGCGACCGGCCGCTGATCCGCTCGCCTCCGGCCGCCAGCTTCTTGCCGTAGCTCACCATCCAGCCGTGATAGCCGGACAAAGCGAACACCAGCGCGAACTTGGCCATGAACCAGCCCTGATGCCAGGCGTCGGTCACATAGGCGAGGCTGAGCCCGAGTATCCAGACCAGCGCCATCGAGGGCGTGATGATGATCGTGCGGAGCTTCCGCTCGCGCTCGATCCATCTCTTCTCTTCCTCGGATCCGGGTGCCGATTCCTGATGGTAGACGTAGAATCGCGGCAGCATGAAGAGGCCGGCGACCCAAAAGATGACGAAGATGATATGGCCAGCCTTCAGCCAGGCGTAGGTCACGTTCAGCACCCATCCCAGGTCATAGGTCACCGCGCATGCACCAGTTCGAGCAGGCGTTCGACATGGCCGATCGGGGTTTCCTTGATGATGCCGTGGCCGAGGTTGAAGATGTGCGGCCGCCCCGCGAACACAGATAGGATGCGCGCCACTGCCTTTTCAAGAGCCTCGCCGCCGGCCAGCAGCGCCAGCGGATCGAGATTGCCCTGGATCGGCAGATCGGCGGGCAGGGCCTCGACGGCCCATTCCGGCGCGATCGTCTCGTCGAGCCCGAGCGCATCGACGCCGGTCTCGTTCGCGTAGGCGGCGATGCGGCTGCCGACGCCCTTGGGGAATCCGATCACCGGCAGGTTGGGACGCCGCGCCTTCAGATTCGCGACGATGGCGGCGGTCGGCCGGATCACCCAGTCCTCGAACTGCGCCGGGGCAAGGCTGCCGGCCCAGCTGTCGAACAGCTGGACCGCCTCGACGCCGGCATCGGCCTGGCCGACCAGATAGTCGACGGTCATGTGGGCGACCGCGTCGACGATTGCGGAAAAGGCGGCCGGATCGCGATAGGCGAAGCCGCGCGTCTCGGCCTGGTCGCGGCTGCCCTGGCCCGCCACCATATAGGTCGCGACTGTCCAGGGGCTGCCCGCAAAGCCGAGGAAGGTCGTCTCCGCCGGCAATTGCGACTTCACTTTCTCCACAGTCCGATAGATCGGCTCGAGCCGCGCCGGGACACGCTCCAGGGCGGCGAGCGACGCATCGACCAAAGGCGGCGAGAGGCGTGGGCCCTCGCCGGCACCGAAGCTCAACTCCTGGCCGATCGCGTGGGGAACGATCAGGATATCGGAAAACAGGATCGCACCGTCGAAGCCGAAACGGCGGATCGGCTGGAGCGTGATCTCGGCCGCGGCGTCGGGATCGTAGACGAGCGCGAGAAAGCCGCCCTTCTCCGCCCGCAGCGCGCGATACTCTGGCAGATAGCGGCCTGCCTGGCGCATCAACCAAACCGGTTTTCTCTCGGAAATCCTGCCACTTAGGACGGTAAGCAAGGGCTTGGACGGACCGGGCATGAAGGAAAGGCGTCTCCGCTCTCTTCTAATCTCTAGTTAGATTCTAAGGAGTCTGTTGAAGTGAGTAGGCGTGGGCAAAGCGGGGTTTATGGGCTCGCACATATTTTGCCAACAGCTTGACGCGACGAGCGGCGCGGACTCCCGCGGATTCGCGAATGCCATCCCCGGTATTCACAGGCGGTGCGTGAATCTTGCGCACTGTTCGCCGAGCTGTGGGCGGTTTGGCGGCGGACGTGGGCGAATCCTGTCCTTGCGGCGATGCGCAGGGTTAAGCTAGCGATTTCCCCATGGTTTTCCACAGGCCCGAAATCGGCGCTCGCCGATGAAGCAGCTCCACCTGCATCTCCTCTCGGACTCCACCGGCGAGACGCTCGACATGGTCGCCAATGCCTGCCTCGCCCAGTTCGACGACGTCGAGGCGATCCGCCACCCTTGGCCGATGGTACGGTCCGAGGGCCATCTCGACCGGGTACTCGACGACGTCGAGCGGCGGCCGGGGCTGGTCCTCTACACGGTCGTCAATCCGACGATCCGGAAAGAGCTGGAACGCAAATGCCGGCAGCGGCAGATCAATGCGGTGTCGGTGCTCGACCCGGTGCTCGACGCGCTGGCGGCCGTCAGCGGCCATCAGGCCAAGGGCCGGGCCGGACGCCAGCATGCGCTCGACGCCGCCTATTTCGCGCGGGTCGATGCGATCCAGTTCACCATCGCCCATGATGACGGCGTCGGGCCGGAGAATTGGGAGGAGGCCGACATCGTCCTCGCCGGCGTCTCGCGCACGTCCAAGACGCCGACCAGCATCTATCTCGCCAATCGCGGCTACAAGGTCGCGAACGTGCCGCTGGTCCCCGCCTCGCCGCCGCCGGACGCGCTGTTCCGCTTGACGCATCCGCTGATTGTCGGGCTCACCACCAATCCCGAGCGGCTGATACAGATCCGGCGCAACCGGCTGCTCTCGCTCAACCAGGCACCGGAGACCGACTATGTCGACAGCGATGCGGTGAACGGCGAGCTCGCCTTCGCCCGGCGGATGTTCGCGGACAATGGCTGGCCGGTGATCGACGTGACGCGCCGCTCGATCGAGGAAAGCGCGCTCGCCATCGTCAGGTTGTACATGGAGCGGCTCGAGGGCGCGGCGTGAACCCTTCGGCGTCGCTCAGGACAGGGCTGCTGCTTGCGTCGAAAAGCGGCACGCGCCGGCGCATGCTCGACGCCGCGGGCGTTTCGTTCGAGGTCGTCGATGCGCCCTTCGACGAGGAGCAGGCCAAGGCTGAGGTCTTGGCTTCGGATCCGGATGGCCGGACCGTCGCTGATCATCTGGCCGAAGGAAAAGCGCTCAGCGCCGCGGCGGCTGCCGACGCGCTCGTGCTTGGCGCAGATCAGGTGCTGGAAACCGATTCTGGCGAGATTTTCAGCAAGGCCGCCTCGGTGGCTGAGATGCGGATGCAATTGCGCGTGCTGAGGGGCCGGACTCATTTCCTCCACTCTGCGGCCGTCGTCGTCGCCAATGGCCGGCCTTGCTGGCGTGCGACCGAGACGGCGACCCTCGTCATGCGCAAGTTCGGCGATTCCTTCCTCGACGATTATCTCGCGCGGGAATATGACGAGGTGCGCTGGAATGTCGGCGGCTACCGGATCGAGGGGCTGGGGGCGCAGCTGTTCGACCGGGTCGACGGCAGCCATTTCGCGATTCTCGGCCTGCCGCTTTTGCCGCTGCTCGCCTTCCTGCGCTCGAGGGGGATGATCGCCACATGATCGTTCTGGGACTGACGGGCTCGATCGGCATGGGCAAATCGACCGTCGCGCGCATGTTTGCCGACGAGGGCGTGCCCGTCTTCGATGCCGACAAGGCGGTGCGGCGGCTGCAGGGGCCGGAAGGTGCGCTGGTCACGGCGATCGAGGCGGCGTTTCCCGGATCGACCGGGCCCGACGGCGTGAAACGGGACGTTTTGGCCGAGCGTGTGCTGACCGATCGCTCGATCCTCAAGCAGCTCGAGGCGATCGTGCATCCCGCCGTGGGCGAGGCGCGCCAGGCGTTCCTTGCCGAACATGCAAATGCGCTCCTCGTCGTGCTCGACGTCCCGCTGCTGTTCGAGACCGGCGGCGACGCGCATGTCGACAAGGTCGCGGTCGTCTCGGCGGACGCCGACGTGCAGCGGATCCGTACGCTCGCCAGGCCGGACATGACGCCGGAGAAGTTCGCCCGCATCCTCATCCACCAGATGCCGGACGCCGAAAAGCGCAAGCGCGCCGACTTCGTCATCCCGACCGATGTCGACATCGAGGAGACGCGCGAAGCGGTTCGCCGCATCATCGCTTGCCTCCGGACGGACGGCGATTCATAGAGAACCATGCGCGAAATCGTGTTCGACACCGAGACCACCGGGCTCAGCCCGGGCAATGGCGATCGTCTGGTCGAGATCGGCTGCGTCGAACTGGTGAACCGGGTCGAGACCGGGCGCACCTTCCACTCCTATTTCAACCCCGGCCGGGCGATGCCGAGTGAGGCCGAGGCGGTGCATGGCCTCTCCGAACGCTTTCTCTCCGACAAGCCCCCGTTCGACACGGTGGTCGAGGCGCTGCTGGAGTTCATCGGCGATTCGCCTCTGATCGCGCACAATGCCGCGTTCGACTTCGGTTTCATCAATCACGAGCTCGGCACCTGCGGCAGGCCAACCGTCTGCCATTCGCGGATGGTCGACACGCTTGCCATCGCGCGGCAGAAGTTCCCGGGGGCCAAGCACAGCCTCGATGCGCTCTGCACGCGCTTCGGCGTCGATCGCTCGCTGCGCATCAAGCATGGCGCGCTGATCGACGCGCAGCTGCTCGCCCAGGTCTATGTCGAGCTGACCGGCGGGCGGCAGATCGGCCTCGGCCTGGTCGCCGCGGTGATCGAGGTCGATCCGGCGGCGCTGGTCGTCGAGACGATCGCCGCGCCAGTCGTTCTCGAGATCCGGCCGCCGCGGGCGCATGCGCCGTCGGACGAGGAGCTGGCGCGCCACGCCGCGTTCCTTTCGGGCATCAAGGACCCGATCTGGAACCGGCTGGCCGGCCGCGGTTGACCTTGGCCGCGCCCGAGCCCAAATGCCGGGCTTAGGCAGCAAGCAGGAGCAGGCGATGGACATCCGAGTCTCCGGCCACCAGATCGAAACCGGCGAAGCCCTCCAGGCCCAGGTCGACCAGCGCCTGGGCGGGATTGCCGACAAATATTTCGCCCGGGCGATCTCGGCCCAGGTGACCTTCGGCAAGGGGCCGTACGACCACAGCTTCACCTGCGACATCGTCGCTCATGTGCCGCAAGGGGTCGTCCTCAAGGGCCGCGGCGCCGCGGCCGACGCCCGCAATGCCTTCGACCAGGCCGCCGACCGGATCGAGACCCAGCTCCGCCGCTACAAGCGGCGGCTCAAGGACCGCCACGCCCAGACGGCGCGCGCCGAGGCCGATGACGGGGCGGCGCTGGACGCCGGCTACACCATCTTCGCGCCGCCGTCCGAGGCGGAGGAGCCGGTCGACAACCCACCCGTGGTCGCCGAGACCCGGGTCGACATCCCGAGCTCCAGCGTGTCCGATGCCGTGATGCTCCTCGACCTTCGCAACACCAACGCGCTCATGTTCCGCAACAGCGGCACGGGCCTTTTCAACATGGTCTACCGACGAGGGGACGGGACGATCGGCTGGGTCGAGCCCAAAGGCGACTGAACCTTTCGCCCCGCAATCGAAACTCTTCTCTCCATGGGTCGGAGCGGCCCTGCCGGTGCTATTTCATGAGTGATCTCAGCGACATCCTTTCCAGCGAAGCCGTCGAGGCCAACCTGACCGCCGCCAACAAGAAGGCGCTGTTCCAGCAGCTCGCCGCCGTCGCGAGCCGGCAGACTGGGCTCGACGCGAAGGACATTCTCGCCAGCCTCAACGCCCGCGAGAAACTGGGCTCGACCGGCTTTGGTGGCGGAACCGCCATTCCGCACGGCAAGATCGACGGGCTGGAAAAGGTGGTCGGCGCCTTCACGCGACTCACCCAGCCGATCGATTTCGGTGCCGTGGACGGGCTGCCGGTCGATCTCGTGTTCCTGCTGCTGTCGCCGACCGATGCCGGCGCCGATCATCTGAAGGCGCTCGCCAGCGTCAGTCGGACCTTCCGCGACCAGCCGACCCTCGCCAAGCTGCGCGGCGCCCGCTCGCGCGACGCGATCTATGCGCTGCTCGCCGGGGAGGAAGCGCGCAATGCCGCCTGAGGCGGGCGCGGCGTCGGTCCCGGGCGGAGAGGCGGCCCATTTCCGCGCGCTCGAGTCGCTCTACAACGAAGCGCCGATCAACCGGCTGTTCCGCTCGCAGCTCGAGATCGTCGAACCGGGCCGGGCGCGGATCCGGTTCGAGATCGGGGAGGAGACGTTCCACGCGGCCGGCGCAGCGCACGGCACCCTCTATTTCAAGATGATGGACGATGCCGCCTTCTACGCCTGCAACAGTATGGTCAGCGACCGCTTCCTCCTGACCACGGCCTTCAATCTGGTCTTCACCCGGCCGCTCAGGACGGGACCGGTCGTCGCCGAGGGCCGCTGGATCAGCGGGCGGCGGCGCGTGTTCGTGGGCGAGGCGCGGCTGCTCACCCCCGACGGCGAGGAAGCGGGACGCGGGACCGGCACCTTCATGCGCTCGCACATCCCGCTTTCCAGCCTCGCCGGCTACCGGCCGCGCTGATGGCGCCGCGGGTCGCGAGCGCGGTTCTGGCCAGCGCGCTGATTCGCCGGGCGGAAGCGGAAGGCGGGTTCGGCGTGGTTGTCGCAAAAGGGGACGAAACCGCCGGCGCGATCGCTGTGATCCTTGCCGAAAAGGGCAGAAAAGCGTGCCTTTTGGAACGCGCGCTTCAGCCCGACGGCCGCTATGCATGGCAAGCATCTTCACAAGATGTTGAAAAAGCAGAGGAATTCGAAAGACTATTGAAGCGCAAGCGCAGCTTCGATCCGGACCTCTGGATCGTCGAACTGGATATCGCATCGGCCGAACGGTTCGCCGCTGAAATGAGTGCTTTCGATTGACGGTTGCAGCGTGAAATCCTAGCGCCAAGAACAGCACTTCAGGTGAAAGAGCGGGGGCCGTCCGCAAGTTCGAAAAGAGAGACGGCACGCGAGTCGGGAGGCTCGATCGGGGATGGCGTTTCCATCCGGCATTTGATCGGCCGACCGCAGAGACAAGATTGTCAATGCAAACCAAGTTTCGCGCTGCGGCTGCCGCCGCGGTCGCTTTTTCTTTTTGTGCGGTCGCCGGCCTGGCCGGCCCGCTGCTCGCCTCGGACAGCGAGGGCACGCCGGCGATCTCCTATACGGAGCATGGCGCCGCGACCGTCCAGACCACTCCGGGGCTTGGCGTAAACGCGGTCGAGGATCGCCGCCAGCTCTCCCAGGACATCGATTTTTCGACGCCGGTCGCCACCCATGCGATCGCACCTGCCTTCCCCGAAAATGACGAAGCCGACGAAGCCGGGGATGCGCCCGCGGAGCGCGACGGCCGCTCGCTCGCGGCACTGGTCGACGATTATGGCGACACCGACACGCCGAACGCGGAAACCGAGTGCCTCGCCCGCGCCGTCTATTACGAATCCAAGGGCGAGCCGCTGTCGGGCCAGCTCACCGTCGCCGACGTGATCGTCAACCGGTCGCGCTCGGGTCGTTTCCCGTCGTCGATCTGCGGCGTCGTCCGCCAGGCCGGCCAGTTCTCCTTCGTCCGCCGCGGCGTCATCCCGACGCCGCCGGAAGGCGCGCGCGACTGGCGGATCGCGGTCGCGATCGCCCGGATCGCGATGGAGGACCTCGCCGACGGCGCCGCGCCCCGCGCGCTCTTCTTCCACGCCCGCCACGTCAATCCGCGCTGGCGGCTGACCCGCGTCGCGACCGTCGGAAACCACGTTTTCTACCGCTGAGCTTCGGCTCCCCGGCTAGGACATGGCCCGCTCTCCAGTGCCCGGAGAGCGGGCCTTTTTATGTCGCCGGGTTTCCCTTGTTCCCGTTTCATTCTAGTCTGCCGCGATGGCCAGCCTGCCCGATTCGCCCCGCACCGACTGCTTCGCCGGCCTGCCGTTGGTGGCGCAGGACGTGGCGCGGGGCGTGACACGGCTCTTCTTCCGTTCCGATCTCTACGGCATTTGCGAGGTGCCGCTGCCCAATGGGCGACGGGCCGACATGATGGCGATCTGCAGCAGGGGGCTGCTCACCATTGTCGAGATCAAGGTGTCGCGCGCCGATCTCATCGGCGATCACAAATGGACCGACTATCTCGATTATTGCGACCGCTTCTTCTGGGCGGTGCCGGCGGGCTTCGCGCTGGAGCCCTTCGACGGCGAGGCGCTGGGCCACGACTGCGCCGGGCTCATCATTGCCGACCGCTATGATGCCGAGGTGATCCGCGAGGCGCCCTATCGTCCTCTGGCCGCGGCGCGGCGCAAGGCGGAGACGCTGCGTTTCGCGCGGCGTGCGGCGCGACGCCTGGCAGGCGACCTCGATCCGGGTCTTGCCGGGCTCGACTAATCCTGGGTCGGCCCCATCATCTGGCCGGTCGTGGGTCGCCCCTGCGGATTCTGGAGCGCCTGCAGGACGGCCGAGAAGCGGCGGTCCTGGCGGGCATAATCGAGCGCGGAGTAGCCCGCGACGCTGTCGGTCTGGTCGGGATCGGCGCCCTGGCTCACCAGGAGGCGCACCATCGGCAGGTCGTTGCGCTGCACCGCATAGATGAGCGCGGTCTCGCCGCGATTGTTGGCGGCGTTGACATTGGCACGGCCAGTGATCAGGCGTTCGGCGCCTTCCCGCCAGCCGATCTGGGCGGCCAGCATCAGCGGCGTCGAGCCGTCATTGGTCTCGATGTCGGGCCGGGCGCCGCGGCCGAGCAGGAAGCCGAGCCAGCTCAGGTCCCGACGTCGTACGACGATGTGCAACGCGGCGTCGCCGGTCGCCTGCTCACGGGCATTGATCGCGGTCGAGCTGGGATTGGAGGTGATCTCGTCGACCTTGGCGCCATCACGCTCGCGCACCGCTTTCAGGAAGGTATAGCTTTCCGAGAAGCCCATCTGGGCGATCGCCGGCACCGCGACGACAGCGACGAGAGCAGCGAGGAGTAGGCGAAGGTTGGTCCGGGCCATGGGGCACCCATATCTATTCGGCTTGATCGCGGGGGATTAGCAAAGCATGGCGGTCATTGCCATGAATGAAAACGCTTTTGCCCGTTTGCTGGCCCCGTTCGCGCTGGGGCTCGCGCTGTTTCTGGCCGCTTGCCAGCAAGGGGCGCAATCGGGCCCGCCGCCGCTCGAAGGGGCGACGATGGGCGGTCCCTTCACCCTCACCAACCAGGACGGGCGGCGGCAGAGCGACACCGACTTCGCCGGCATGTACCGGCTGGTCTATTTCGGCTACACTTTCTGCCCCGATGTCTGCCCGGTGGACATGCAGGTGATCGGCGCGGGCCTGCGCCGATTCGAGGAGCAGGATCGGGCGCGGGCCGAGCGGGTCCAGCCGATCTTCATCACCGTCGACCCGGTGCGCGACACGCCGGAGGTGCTGCGCGCCTTCGTACGCAACTTCCACCCGCGCCTGATCGGCCTCACCGGCAGCGAGACGGAAATTGCCAATGTGGCGCGGGCCTATGCGATCCACTACAATCGCGAGCCGCCGAATGCGCAGGGCGCCTATCTGGTCGACCATACGAGGGTCGTCGTGCTCTACGGGCCGAACGGGGAACCGGTCGCGATCATCCCGCACGATCAGGGGGCGGACGGCGTCGCTGCGGAACTCGCACGCTGGGTCAGATGAGGGATCGCTTCTGGGAACTGCCGATCGGCGATCTGACCCGCGAGGAATGGGAAGCCCTGTGCGACGGCTGCGGCAAATGCTGCCTGCACAAGCTGGAGGACGAGGTCACCGGCGAGCTTTTCCCGACCAACGTCGCCTGCCGCCTGCTCAACCGCAAGACCTGCCGCTGCAAGGACTATCGCAACCGGCGGGCCTATGTGCCGGATTGCGTGCGGCTTGACGCGCGCAGCATCGATACGATCGACTGGTTGCCGTCGACCTGCGCTTATCGCCTGCGCGCAGAGGACAAGCCGTTGTTCGACTGGCACTATCTGGTGAGCGGCGATCCGGAGAGCATCCACGCGGCCGGCGTATCGGTGCGCGGCTGGACGGTGTCGGAGGACGATGTCGGCGATCTCGAACATTATCTTGTCGATCGTGAGCTCTGAGCGCGCGCTGGGCGACCTGCCGCTGACCATCCGGGTCAGCCCGACCGCGCGTCGCCTGCGGCTCAAGGTCGACACGCGCACCCGCACCGTGCTGCTCACCATTCCCCGCCGCGTTTCGCGGCGCAGTGCGCTCGCCTGGGCGGCCGGCCATCGCGACTGGGCGGAGCGGGCGCTGGCGGCGATCCCGGTCGCCGCGCCGATCGGGCCGGGCACGGTCGTTCCACTTGCGGACGAGGATCTTGTTCTTGACTGGGATCCGAGCCGCTCGCGCCGGATCGAGGCCCGAGACGGCCGCCTGGTTGCCGGGGGTCCTTTGGATGGGCTTCAGGCCCGCGTCCTGCGCTGGCTCAAGGCGCGGGCGCTGGCGGTGCTGGAGGCGGAGACGCGCGAGTTCGGCACCAAGGCCGGCGTCATGGCGTCAAAGGTCGGGGTCGGCGATCCGGTCTCGCGCTGGGGCAGCTGCGCGAGCAGCGGCACGATCCGCTACAGCTGGCGCCTGATTCTCGCCCCGGCCTTCGTGCGCCGGGCGACGGTCGCGCACGAGGTCGCCCATCTCGTCCACATGAACCATGGCCCGGCCTTCCACGCTTTGGTCGCGGAGCTGCTCGGCAGCGATCCGCGGTCGGCCCGCCTTTGGCTCCGGCGCGAAGGCGCGCGGCTGCACCGGTTCGGCGCGCGCTAGAAGCGGTCGTCCCGCCGGGGTGGACGATCGATCGCGCGCTCGAGCCATTCCGGATCGAGGCGCTCGGGCGGCTTGCCCTCGTCGACAGGCGGCAGGACCTCCTCCTCATAGACCTCCCTGCCTTCTTCCGGAACGGTCTGCAGGGTGGGCGGAAGCGGGTTGCCGTCGGCATCGACCATCGGGCCGTCGCCCTCTTGCGGCGCGTACCAGATGTCCATCTCCTGTTCGTTGGCGACCTGCCAGTCGGGCGCGGCTGCCTCGGTCGCGAACGGCTCCGCCGGCCGGCTCGCGACGGCGCGGACCATGTAGTCGTGGAAGGCCTGGGCCGGCGCGCGGCCGCCGGAGAGGCCGGACAGGCGGCGATTGTCGTCACGGCCGTACCAGACGCCGGTGGTGATGCCGCTGGAAAAGCCGATGAACCAGCCGTCCTTGTTGGCGGTCGTGGTGCCGGTCTTGCCCGCGGTCGGGCGGCCGAGATTGGCGGCGCGGCCGGTGCCGTTGCTGACCACGCCTTCCAGCAGCTGGGTCATTTGTGCCGCAACCCAGGGCTGGACGAGCACCCGCGTCTCATCGTCCTGATGCTGGTAAAGCAGGGTGCCGTCGGCCGTGGTCACCCGGCGGATGCCGTAGGGCGTGACGCCGACCCCGCCGCGCGCGACCGCCGCATAGGCGCGGGTCATGTCGATGAGGCGCACTTCGGAGGAGCCCAGCGCCATGGCCGGGCTGGTGTTGATCCGCGTCGTCACGCCGAAGCGCTGCGCCATGTCGGCGACCGATCTCGTGCCGACCTGCTGGGCCAGCCGCACCGCCACCGTGTTGACCGAGTAGGCGAAGGCGGCGCGCATCGGGATCGGGCCGACATTGCGGCCATTGTCGTTGCGCGGGCTCCAGCCGTTGATGGTGATCGGCGAATCCTCGACAATCGTGTTCGGATTGTAGCCCGCCTCGAGCGCGGTCAGGTAGACGAACAGCTTGAACGAGGAGCCCGGCTGGCGCGTCGCCTGAGTGGCGCGGTTGTAGATCGAGCGGGCATAGTTGCGCCCGCCGACCATCGCGCGCACGGCGCCGTCGCGGTCGAGCGAGACGAGCGCGCCTTGCGCGCCCTGCGGCGCATTGGCGTTGATCGCGGCGGTGGCGGAACGCTGCATGCCGATGTCGATCGTCGTCCAGATGTCGAGCGGCTGGTTGGTCTCGTCGATCAGCATGTCGAGCTGCGGCAGCACCCAGTCGACGAAATAGCGGGAGCTGTCGTGGCGCTCGGCATCGGCGGCGAACTGGATGTCCTGCGGATTGGCCATGGCGGCCTGGCCCGGCGTGATCGCGCCATTGCGCACCATCAGCCGCAGCACGACGCCGGCGCGATCGCGCGCGGCTTCCGTATCGGCGGTCGGCGAATAGTTGGAGGGGGCCTTGACGAGGCCGGCGACGATCGCGGCCTCGGCGACGCTCATCTCGGTCGCGCTGTGGGCGAAGAACCGGCGCGACGCGGCATCGATGCCATAGGCGCCGCCGCCGAAATAGACGCGGTTGAGATAGAGTTCGAGGATCTGGTCCTTCGAGAACTTCCATTCGAGGGCGAGGGCGAGGATGCCCTCGCGCACCTTGCGCGCGAAGCTGCGGTCGTTGGTGAGGAAGATGTTGCGGGCGAGCTGCTGGGTGATGGTGGAGACGCCGCGCACCCGCCCGCCATCCGTCCAGCCGATCCAGATGCCGCGGGCGATGCCGACCGGATCAACGCCGGGATGCGAGCGGTAGCGGCGGTCCTCGACCGCGACCATCGCGTCGCGCATGACCGGCGGAATGTCGCGATAGGCGAGCCATTCGCCGAACACCGGCCCCATCGAGTGGATGATCGTGCCGTCGGCGGCGCGCACCCGGATCATCTGGCCGAGATCGTTGCGGCGGGCGAGCTCGGTGTAGCTCGGCAGCTGGTTGACCGCGACCGCCACGGCGACGCCCAGCGCGACCAGCGACACGACCAAGAGATAGGCCGCGATCTTGAAGCTGGTGACGAGATACCGCCGGACGCGGGACCGGGGGCGGGGAGCGGCGTTGGCCATCGAAGGCTACGGATAGGGTGCGCGAGTCATGGCGGCAAGCAGAAGCGCGAAACGGCTGAACGAAGGCTTACTTCGACTCGTCCCGCTTTTCGAAATCGAGGCTGGCCGAGTTGATGCAGAAGCGCAGGCCTTCCGGTCCCGGCCCGTCGGGAAAGACGTGGCCGAGATGGCTGTCGCACCTGGCGCAGCGCACTTCGGTGCGGACCATGCCGTGGCTCCGGTCCTCGTGCAGCGTGACATGATCGCGCGCGGCCGGGCCGGTGAAGCTCGGCCAGCCGCTGCCGCTGTCGAACTTGGTGCCGCTGTCGAACAGCTCGTTGCCGCATGCGGCGCAGCGATAGAGGCCGTCGTCATGATTGTTGTAGAGGACGCCGGTGAAGGCACGCTCGGTGCCGCCTTCGCGGAGCACATGATATTGCTCGGGCGAAAGGCGCTTGCGCCATTCCGCGTCGGGGAGGTCCATCTTGTCCATGCGGCGAATGTGGGCCTCGCGACGGCTGGGATCAAACCCGCGAAAAGTCGTCTGGCGCGACATTTCATCCTCTATCGTCATTCCAGCGAAAGCTGGAATCCCTCTTCTTCATAGTCACCGAAAGGAAGGGAGATTCCGGCTTTCGCCGGAATGACGGAGATGTGATAGCATCGATGCCATGTCCGACATCGCCCGCCTGCCGATCCGCGCCCCCGACCGGACCGACGATCTGAGCCTGCCCGGCTGGGTCTATCACGATCCCGAATATTTCCGCGTCGAGATGGCGCGGGTGATCCGCCCCGCCTGGCAGATCGTCTGCCACGTCAGCGACATTCCCGCACCGGGCGACTGGCGGACGCTCGATTACCTCGGCGAGAGCGTGATGGTGATCCGCGGCACGAACGGCGAGGTGTGCGCCTTCGCCAACGTCTGCCGGCATCGTGGCTCGCGGCTGGTCGACGGCCATGAGGGCTGCGCGCGGCGGCTGACCTGTCCCTATCACGCCTGGACCTATGCGACCGACGGCCGGCTGATCGGCGTGCCGCACAAGGTGGACTATCCGGATTTCGACCAGAGTGAGTGGAGTCTGATCCCGGTCGAGCTCGAGGAATGGCGGGGCTTCCTGTTCGTGCGGCTGGAGGGCGGCGGGCCGGGCGTCGCGGAGATGATGGCGCCCTATGACGCGGAGATCGCGCCACATCGGCTCGAAGATCTTGAGGCGATCGGGCGGATCACGATGCGGCCGCGCGACGTCAACTGGAAGAATGTCGCCGACAATTATTCGGACGGGCTCCACATCGACATTGCCCATCCCGGCCTCACCCGCCTGTTCGGCGCGAGCTATGCGATCGAGGCGGGGCCGCATGTCGATCGCATGTCGGGCGAGCTGGTCGAGCGAGAATCGGCCAATCTGTCTGAACGCGCCTATCAGCGCCTGCTGCCCGAGGGCGGAGGGCGGACCTGGCTCTACTTCAAACTCTGGCCGAACGTTGCTTTCGACATCTATCCGGACCAGGTCGATTTCATGCACTTCGTACCGGTCTCGCCGACCGAGACGATGATCCGCGAGATCAGCTATGCGGTGCCCGACGACCGGCGGGAGATGAAAGCAGCGCGCTATCTCAACTGGCGGATCAACCGGCAGGTCAATGCCGAGGACACGGTGCTGATCCGCCGCGTCCAGCAGGGCATGGGCTCGTCGCTCTACCGGCCGGGGCCGCTGGGCGAGAGCGAGGTGTGCCTGAGGAGCTTCGCGCAGAAGCTCCGGCGGATCATTCCGCAGACGCGGGAAGCGGTTCCGCCGCCGGCCGGCTGGTCCGGGCGATGAAGTAGACGGGGATTCCGCTCGCCAGCAGCACCGCGCCCCAGCCGATCGCCTCGAAACCCGCCCCCCAGAGCGCCCAGAGCGAGAAGATCGCCGCGACCACGAAGACCGGCATGGCGGTCGTGCCGGTCCGGAGCTTGATCGCTGCCAGCGAGGCGGCGAGATAGGCGACGAGCGAGGCGCTGGTCGCGAGCAGGATCAGGAAGCCGAACAGATCGGTCATCGACCGCGCATTGTTGAGCACCAGCACGATGGTGACGAGCGTGGTTGCTGCGAGGTGGGCGCGCACCGGCGTGCCGAAGCGCGAGAGCGTCGCGAACCATGACGGGAACACCCCGTCCTTCGCCATCGCCCAGGGCAGCTCGCCCTGCATCAGCATCCAGCCGTTGAGCGCGCCGAACGCGGCGATCGCAGCGAACAGGGCGATGAGCGTCGCGGCAGGCCCGCCCCAGTAGCGGCCTATGAAGTCGGCCATCGGCGCGCCGGACTGGGCGATTTGATCTGCCGGCATCAGCAAGGCGACCGCCGAGCAGGCGAAGGTGTAGATCGCGCCGGTTAGCGCAACGCCGATCAGGGTAGCGCGCGGGATGACCCGCTCCGGCGCCTCGACCCGTTCGGCCGGCACGGTCGCCGATTCGAAGCCGAGGAAGGACCAGAGCGTCAATGTCGCTGCCGCGGCGATCCCAGTGGCGCCGGTGAAGGTCAGTGCGCTCGCTTCCAGCGGCGGGAGCCGCGCCTCGCCACCGCCGAGCAGCAGGACGGCGAGGATGACCACCGCCGCCAGGGGCAGCAGTTTGAGGATGGTGGTGACGAGCTGGATCCGGCCCACGGTCCTGGCGCCGAGGCAGTTGATCAGGGCGAGCGACCAGACCAGCGCCAGCGTCACCCAGGCGGAATGGGCGCCGATTCCGGGGAAGACGGTGCTGAGCGGCGCAACGACGCCGGTCGCGATCGCCACGTTGCCGACCCACATCGATACCCAGTAGCTCCAGGCGACGATGAAGGCGGGGAACGGCCCGAAGGCGGCCCGCGAATAGGCGTAGACGCCGCCGGCCCGTGGCATCGTGCGGGCGAGGCTGCCGAACACGATGGCGAGGCAGAGCGTGCCGGCGGTCGTCACCAGCCAGCCGAACGCCCCGTTCCAGCCGAACGGCGCCAAAGTCGCGGGCATCAGGAAGAAGCCCGAACCGATCATGTTGCCGATGACGAGTGCCAGGCAGATCCAGAAGCCGAAGGCGCGCCTGGGTGTGGCCGGAGCGACGGGGTCCATGGCCTTGCATGGACTAGGTTGCGGCCGCGTCAAAGGAGGAATTACCGGAGGGGTTATTTGATCATTTGGCGCAACGTCCCCCGGACGTTGCGGTTCGGCCTTTGGCCGAACTACCCAAATGATGGTGCGGTCGAGAAGACTCGAACTTCCACGGCCTTTCGGCCACAGCGACCTCAACGCTGCGCGTCTACCAGTTCCGCCACGACCGCACGTGATGCCGCCGAGAAGTCCCGGCGCCGGTAGGAAGCGGGGCCTCTAGCAAAGCCTTTCGGGCGGCGCAACCGCTCCTAGTAAAGGTACATCGGCATGCCCTCGACGCGCATCAGCCGGGCGCGATAACTGGCCTTGTCGTAGAGCGCGGAGACGTCGACCGACTTCTTGCCCTGGAGCAGGGTGTCGGCGGGTACGTGGCTATAATTGCCGTCGGTGAGCGTCACCATGCGGCCTTTCTCGCCACGATTGAGGAGCTGGACGGCGAGCGCGCCGAAAGCGAAGCCGACCATCCGGTCCATCGCGTCGGGTTCGCCGGCGCGCATCAGGTAGGCGAGCTCCTGGACGACCGCGCCGCTGCCGAGGCGGCGGGTGATCTCCCGCCCGAGCCGCTGGCCGACGCTGCCGTCGTTGCGCTCGGCCGCCGGCTTGGCGATGTCGCCGTCGCCCGACGCCTCGCCGCCGATCTTGGCGCCCTCGGAGATCACGCACATCGCATAATGGGCGGGGTTGGAGGCCTTGTCCTCGGCGAGCAAAGGCAGCAGCACGTCGAGATCGGCGGGCACTTCCGCGATCACTGTGCGATCGACCTGGGCGAGGAAGCCGGCGAGCAAAGCCGTCTCGCCGCTGCGACGGCCGAACAGCTCGATCACGCCGATCCGTTCGTGGCTCTCGATGGTGGTCCTCAGTGCGTTGATCGATTCGACCGAGCGGCTGACGGCGGTGGAGAAGCCGATGCAATAATCCGTGCCGTAAACGTCATTATCCATCGTCTTGGGGACGGAGACGACCGGCACGCCCTGCGCCGCGAGATGGGCCGAGAAGCGCAAGGTGCCGTCGCCGCCCAGGGTGACCATCGCGTCGATGCCGAGCTTTTCGAGCACGTCGAGGACGTGACCGGTCCGGTCGCCCTCCGGCCGGGTGCGGGGATCGGTGCGCGAGGTGTGGAGGATGGTGCCGCCCATCCGGTCGATGCCGCGCACCGTCTCGCGGTTCAGGGCCAGGCTGTGCTCGCCGATGCTGGCGGGCTCGGCGGGGTCGATCCCCATCACCCCTTCCCAGCCTCGGCGGAATCCGGTCACCTTCCAGCCGAGATCGTCGGCGGAGAGCACGACCGAGCGGATGCAGGCGTTGAGCCCCGGGACGTCGCCGCCCCCCGTCAGGATTCCGATGCGCATCCGGCCTTCTTAGCGGACGGTCGCGTCAGGGGAAGGGGTCAGACGGTAAAGCTCTCGCCGCAGCCGCAGGCGCCCTTGGCGTTGGGATTGGCGAAGACGAAACCGGCGGTGAAATCGTCCTCCTGCCAGTCCATCGTCGAGCCGATCAGGTAGAGGACCGAAGCGCCGTCGATGTAGAAGGTGCCGCCGGCCGTCTCGATCTTCTCGTCGAACGGGTCTGCTTCGGTCACATAGTCGACCGAGTAAGCGAGGCCCGAGCAACCGCGGCGCGGCGTCGAGAGCTTGACGCCGATCGCGCCCTCGGGCGCCTTCGCCATCAGGTCGGCGATGCGCTGCTCGGCGGCGGGCGTCAGAATGACCGCAGCGGGCCGCGCACGGATTTTCGTCTCGGCACTCATAGCATTCCCAGCTCCAGCTTCGCTTCGTCGCTCATCTTCTGCGGATCCCAGGGCGGATCCCAGACCAGCTCGACCTCGGCATCGCCGATCCCCGGCACCGCGCCCACGCGCAGCTCCACCTCGCCCGGCATGCTCTCGGCGACCGGGCAGTGCGGCGTGGTCAGTGTCATGAGGACGCGGGCGTGGTGATCCGGGCTGATCTCGACATTGTAGATGAGGCCGAGGTCGTAGATGTTCACCGGGATTTCCGGATCGTAAATCTCCTTGAGCGCGTCGATCACCGCCTCGTAGAGATCCCCACCGGGTTCGGTGCCGGTCAGCGCCGCCGGCTTCTGCGACAGGAAGCCTTCGAGATAGTCGCGCTTCCGTTCGAAGGTCTCCACGACATCCGCCACGCGCGCCTTGGGCGGCGCCGCGACGCCGTCCACCTCTTCTGCTTCGATCTTCCGTTCCTCGTTCATTCTACGCTTTCAGAAACGTCACCCTGAACTCGTTTCAGGGTCCATCTTGTCGCCTCCCGGGAGGCGGAGAACTGGATGCTGAAACAAGTTCAGCATCACGGTTAGTGTCTACCCAAAAATCCTCGTCACTCTCTCAATTCCACGCACCAGCGCATCGATGTCGCGCCGGCCGTTATAGACCCCGAAGCTCGCCCGCGCCGTCGCGTCCATCCCGAGCGCCGCCATCAGCGGCTGCGCGCAATGGTGGCCGGCGCGGATCGCCACCTGGCCCTCGTCCAATATGGTGCCGACATCGTGGGGATGCACCCCCTCGACCGCGAAGCTGACGATGCCGGCCGAATCCTCCGGCCCGAACAGGCGGACCGAATTGAGCCCGTGCAGGGCGCCGCGCGTCTCCCGGACCAATGCGCTCTCGTGGGCGGCGATGGCGTCGAGGCCGATGCCGTCGACATAGTCGATCGCGGCGTGAAGGCCGATCACGCCGACGACATGCGGCGTCCCCGCCTCGAACCGCGCCGGTGGCGGGGCGTAGGTGGTCTTCTCGAACGTCACCTTGTCGATCATCGCGCCGCCGCCCTGCCAGGGGGGCATGGCGTCGAGGATGTCGCCGCGCGCCCAGAGCACGCCGATGCCGGTCGGGCCATAGAGCTTGTGGCCGGAGAAGACGTAGAAGTCGCAGCCGATGTCGCGGACGTCGACGGGAAGGCGCGGCACCGCCTGGCAGCCGTCGAGCAGCAGCTTCGCGCCGACCGAATGCGCGATTTCGGCGGCGCGCTTCGCGTCGAGCACCGAGCCCAGCACGTTCGAGACATGGGCGAGAGTGACCAGCTTGTGCTCCGGCCGGATCATCGCGGCCATCGCGTCGAGATCGATGCGCTGGTCCGGGGTGAGCGGTACCACGTCGATCTCGGCGCCGGTCATCTGCCACGACACGATGTTGCTGTGATGCTCCAGCGTCGAGAGCAGGATGCGGTCGCCCGGTTTCAGGTTCGCGCGGCCCCAGCTCTGCGCGACGAGGTTGATCCCCTCGGTCGCGCCGCGGACGAAGACGATCTCCTCGGGCGCGGCGGCGTTGAGGAAGCGCGCGACGCGCTGGCGCGAGGCCTCGAACGCCACCGTCATGTCGGCCGAGCGTTGGTAGACGCCGCGATGGACGGTCGCATAGGTCTCGGCATAGCCGCGCGCAATCGCGTCGATCACCGCCTGCGGCTTCTGCGCTGTGGCGGCGCTGTCGAGATAGGCCCAACCTTCGGGGATGGCCGGGAAATCGGCGAGCCAGTCGAGCGGGCGGGTGGTCACGGCGTCCATCAGCAAACCTCCCCCTCTCCCTTGGGGGAGAGGGCAGGGTGAGGGGGTCGGGCGCTGGTGGGGATTCTCGGACTCAGAACCCCCTCACCCCGTCCCTCTCCCCACCGGGGAGAGGGGGCTTTGAGCGGGCGGCTCATTGGGCGCCCCCAAACCAGGCCTCGGCATCCGCATAGCAGACCGTGCGCACCGCCTCTTCGCCGATCCGGTCGAGCGCGTCGGCGACGAAGGCGCGGGTGAGGAGGGCCTTCGCCTCGTCAGGCGTCACGCCGCGGCTTTCGAGGTAGAAGAGGGCGTTCCGGTCCAGCTCGCCGACCGTCGCGCCATGGGCACATTTCACGTCGTCGGCGAAGATTTCCAGCTCGGGCTTGGCGTTGATCGTGCCGGCGCGATCGAGGAGGAGGCCTTTCAGGCTCTGCTCGCCGTCGGTCTTCTGCGCGTCGCGGGCGACCTCGACCCGGGCGGCGACCGAACAGGTGGCGCGGTCGTCGGCGACCGAGCGCCAGACCTGCCGGCTGGTGCCGAGCGGCACGCCATGGCGCAGGACGGTGACGCCCTCCAGTTTCTGGCTGCCGCGTGCCAGCAGCGCGCCGCCGGCCTCGGCATAGGCGCCCTCGCCCGCGATCACGATGTCGTTCTCGATCCGCGCGCTGTCCGCGCCGGTGACGAGGGCGATGCTGTCGTAGCTCGCCGCCTCGCCGACCGAGGTCATGGCGAAATCGGTGTGGACGCCGCCGTCCTTCAGCACGCGCACGACTCGCATCAGCCGGGCGCCCTCGCCCAGTTCGAACACCGAAGTCGTATTGCTCCAGCCGCTGCCGACATGGGTCTCGACCACCGAGGCCTGCGCGTTCGCCTCCAGTGCGATGCGGTTGGAGAGATGCGCCGCACCGCCGGTGGAGACGTGGACGATCTGGACGAGCCCGCTGGTGGCGCCGTCCGCACCGAGCGAGATCACATAGCCCGCCTTCGCTTGCGTGCCGGCGAAATCGGCGAGCGGCTGCGTGCCAGGCTTGTAGCGCGCCGCCGCCACCTTCACCTCGCGCGGGTCGCTCTTCTCCGCCACGAACACGCCGTCAACAAACAGCAGGCGCGGGCCAGCGATCTCGCATTCGATCCACGGCAGATCAGCCGGAACCGCGCCCGACGGCGTCGCCTCGGCGAGCGCCGGCAGCGCCGACAGGTCGCTCCAGCGCCACGCCTCGGTGCGATTCGACGGGAGTTCGAGCAGCATCAGGCTGTGCCCCCGAGCCGCGTAAGTTTCATAAGTTTCAGCTTCCCTAGGGAAAAAAACCTGATCTCCATCAGACCCGCTGGGTGAATCTGGGAACGAGGGAAGCTGGCGCGCATGGCCGAAAGCAAAGCACGAAACGGGGTGTGTAGGAAAATGCCGGGGCTGCCCCCTTCATTGTCATGCTGAACTTGTTTCAGCATCCAGCCCTCCACCGGCATGGCGTGCGAAGAGCTGGACTCTGAAACAAGTTCAGGGTGACGGAAGAAGGAGGGAACAGGCCCGTTCACGCCGCGATCGCTCCATAGCCTTCGCGTTCCAGTTCCAGCGCGAGCTCGGCGCCGCCGGAGCGGACGATGCGGCCGCCGGCGAGGACGTGGACGAAATCGGGGCGGACGAGGTCGAGCAGGCGCTGATAGTGGGTGATGAGCAGCACCGCCTTGTCGGGCTTGCGCAGGATCCGGTTGATCCCCTCGCCTACGACGCGCAGCGCATCGATGTCGAGGCCGCTGTCGGTCTCGTCGAGGATGGCGAGCTCCGGATCGATGATCCCCATCTGCACCATCTCGTTGCGTTTCTTCTCGCCGCCCGAAAAGCCGACGTTCACGGCGCGCTTCATCATCTCCATGTCGAGCCCGAGCGCATCGGCCTGTTCGCGCGCGATCCGCAGGAAATCGCCCGCCGACAGCTCCGCCTCGCCGCGCGCCTTGCGCTGCGCGTTCAAGGCGGTGCGCAGGAACTGGACGTTGGAGACACCGGGAATCTCGACCGGATACTGGAAGCCGAGGAACATGCCCCTGGCGGCGCGCTCGTGCGGATCGAGGGCGAGGAGATCGATGCTCTCCTCGTCATTGCGAGCGGAGCGAAGCAATCCAGTCTCGGAGGCCGAGCCACCCTGGATTGCTTCGTCGCTTCGCCCCTCGCAGTGACGGGGAAGGGTGAGCGTGACAGACCCCTCGGTGACCTCATAGCCCGGTCGTCCGGCGAGGACGTAGCTGAGCGTCGACTTGCCCGACCCGTTCGGCCCCATGATCGCATGGATCTCGCCCGGGTTCAGTTCGAGGCTGATCCCCTTCAGGATCGGCTTGCCGTCGACTTCTGCGTGGAGGTTTTCAATCCTTAGCATCATTAAAACTCACGTCCGCCCACCATCCGCGGGCCTTAAATTGTTCGATCCGTTCCGATGCACCGTCCAAGTGGGCGGTTGCTGCTCGCGCTCTTTCAAGGACCTCGACCGGCGATTCTCCATCAATCAGGCGCGCTCGCTCGCGCATCAGCCAATCGTGTAGGTCCCAAAGGCCTTTGTCCCAGTCGATGAAATCTGAGTTTGCTTCGAAGAGGCCATGTTTCACTAGATGGCTCACCGCCGGAGAAAGCCCTTTGCGCAGCTCATGAATGCGGTGAGCTTTCTCCAGGACTTCTGCTTCAACGCTGTCTCGAGAAACTGAGATCATTGTCCCACGCTCCTCTCACGGCTGACCTCAGAAGGTGCCGGGGCATCGAGCACATAACGCTTGTTGATCCGATCGACCGGCGTGCCGTCGCCGAGCGGGACGGCGCGGTCGGTCTTGTAGTCCTCGAAGCCCATCTTGCCGTAGAAGGCCAGGCCGCCCGTATTGTCGGCGCGGATTTCGGCGTTCATCGCGGCGAGGCCGAGTTCGCGCGCCCGGTCGCGGGTGGCGGCGAAGAGGGCCGAGCCGACGCCGCGCTGGATACCGTCGACGCGCGCGAAGGTGCCGATATCGCCCCAGTCCGCCGGAAGATGGTCCTCGCGGATCAGGGTCTGGAAGCCTTCGAGGCGGCCGCTCGCACGGTCGACCGCGACGACGCAGGACAGCACGTCCGGCCCGGTCAGATAGGTCGCGTCGAGCCGCTCGGGCGTGAACGGCCGCTCCAGCGCGGTCGTGCCGCCGCGCGCGATGATCGCGTTGAGCAGCTCGGCCAGCTCGGGCGCGTCGGCTGACGTGGCGGGGCGGACGGTGAGGCTCATCCCCCACTCCCCGCGAGGTTGATCCTCCGCAGCTTTCGTGCCGTGGCCTCCAGTCGCAATTCGTCACCCTGAACTTGTTTCAGGGTCCAGCTGGTCGCGCGCGCCAGCGGTGGAGGCATGGATGCTGAAACAAGTTCAGCATGACGGGGGAGGGGGATCGTCATCCGACCGAACCTTCCAGCGAGATCCCCAACAGCTTCTGCGCTTCGACGGCGAACTCCATCGGGAGCTGCTGCAGCACCTCGCGGGCGAAGCCGTTGACGATGAGGGCGACGGCGTCCTCCTGCGAAAGGCCGCGGCTCATCGCGTAGAAGAGCTGGTCGTCGCTGATCTTCGACGTCGTCGCCTCATGCTCGATCTGCGCCGAGGGATTGCGCACCTCGATATAGGGCACCGTGTGGGCGCCGCACCGGTCGCCGAGCAGCAGGGAGTCGCACTGGGTGAAGTTGCGCACGCCCTCGGCGTTGGCGTTGACGCGGACGAGGCCGCGATAGGTGTTGTTCGATTTGCCCGCGCTGATCCCCTTCGACACGATGGTCGAGCGGCTGCCGGCGCCGATATGGATCATCTTGGTGCCGGTGTCGGCCTGCTGGCGGTT
The DNA here is from genome assembly GCF_031157375.1 of Sphingosinicella sp. LHD-64. Classification (GTDB taxonomy): domain Bacteria; phylum Pseudomonadota; class Alphaproteobacteria; order Sphingomonadales; family Sphingomonadaceae; genus Allosphingosinicella. The sequence goes on along the minus strand of NZ_JAVIFV010000003.1, from coordinate 872,742 downwards.
GTTGGTGAGCGCGACCGAGTAGAATTCGCCGACGCTGTTCTCGCCCTTCAGGATGCAGGACGGATATTTCCAGGTGATCGCCGAGCCGGTCTCGACCTGCGTCCACGAGACCTTCGATCGCGCGCCGGCGCACATCGCCCGCTTGGTGACGAAATTATAGATGCCGCCCTTGCCCTCGGCGTCGCCCGGATACCAGTTCTGGACGGTGGAGTATTTGATCTCCGCGTCCTCGTGGGCGTAGAGTTCGACCACCGCCGCGTGGAGCTGGTTCTCGTCGCGCATCGGCGCGGTGCAGCCCTCCAGATAGGAGACGTAGCTGCCCTTGTCGGCAACGATCAGGGTGCGCTCGAACTGGCCGGTATTCTCGGCATTGATGCGGAAATAGGTGGAAAGCTCCATCGGGCAGCGCACGCCCTCCGGCACGTAGACGAAAGTGCCGTCGGAGAAGACCGCGCTGTTGAGGCAGGCGTAATAATTGTCGCGCTGGGGGACGACGGAGCCGAGATATTTCTTCACCAGCTCGGGGAATTCGCGGATCGCCTCGGAGATGGAGAGGAAGATGACGCCGGCGCGGCGCAGCTCGTCGCGAAAGGTGGTGGCGACGCTGACGCTGTCGAACACCGCGTCGACCGCGACCTTGCGCGCGCCCGCGACGCCGGCGAGCACCTTCTGCTCCTCGATCGGGATGCCGAGCTTCTCGTAGGTGCGGCGAATCTCCGGGTCGAGCTCGTCGAGCGACGCGAGCGTCGGCTTCTTCTTGGGCTCGGCGTAATAATAGGCGTCCTGGAAATCGATCGGCGGAATGTCGAGCTTCGCCCAGTCGACCTCCTCCATGGTCAGCCAGGCGCGAAAGGCCTTGAGCCGCCAGTCGAGCATCCACTCCGGCTCGGCCTTCTTGGCGGAGATGAAGCGGATCGTGTCCTCGTTGAGGCCCTTGGGCGCGAACTCCTGCTCGATGTCACTAGTGAAGCCCCATTCGTACTTGGACGCACGCTCGGCGGCCTCGATCGCTTCGCGGTTGCGGACTTCGCTCATGACGCCACCTGCTCCCCCGCGAAGGCGGGGGTCCAGCCGTCCTTCTGGGCTCCCGCCTGCGCGGGAGCACAAGAAAGTTGATCCAAAGACACCGCCGCCAGCGCGCCGCGCACCGCGCCGTTGACGACGCCCATGTGCGGACGGACCTGGCAGGCCTGCTCCAGCGCGCAATCGTGGCGTTCGGCGTCGACGCAGCTGGTCATCTGGATCGGCCCCTCGACCGCCTCGATGATGTCGGCGAGGCTGATCTCGGCCGCGGTGCGGGTGAGGCACAAGCCGCCGCCGGAGCCGCGCGCGGTCTCCAGCAGGCCCGCCGCGGCGAGGCGGCCGGTGAGCTTCTGCGCGGTCGGGAGCGGGATGCCGGTCTCCTCGGCGAGCACGGTGGCGCTGAGGCGCGCGCCCGCATCGTGGCGGGCGGCGGCGGCCATCATCACGACCGCATAATCGGCAAGACTGGTAAGCCTCATAGGATCTGGCGCACCTGCGAATGATTCTCAAATCGGACTGATTCGTTCCGATTGGGCATGTGGTCCCGTTGCAATCTGAAATCAAGCGCCTTTGACCCGCCCGGATCGCGGTGCCATAGCCGCCGGCGATGGCGCTCTATTCCCTCGTCCGGCCGCTGGCCTTCGCGCTCGATGGTGAGGCGGCGCATCGCCTGACGATCCGGTCGCTGAAGCTGGCGCCGGCAGGCCGGCCGGCCAAAGCCGATCCGGTGCTGAAGGTCAATGTCGCGGGGCTGGACTTTCCCAATCCGGTCGGGCTCGCCGCCGGCTTCGACAAGGATGCCGAGGTGTGGCGGCAGATGCTGGGCTTCGGCTTCGGCTTCGTCGAGGTCGGCACGCTGACCCCGCAGCCGCAGGCGGGGAACGATCGCCCGCGCCTGTTCCGCCTCGCCGAGGACCGGGCGGTCATCAACCGGATGGGCTTCAACAATGGCGGGCAGGCGGCGGCGCTGGCCCGGCTCGCAAGGCGCCACCGCAATGGCGGGATCGTCGGGGTCAATATCGGCGCCAACAAGGACAGTCCGGACCGGATCGCGGACTATGCCGCCGGGGTGCGGGCAATGCTCGGCGTGGCCGACTATCTCACCGTCAACATCTCCTCGCCCAACACCCCGGGCCTGCGCGCCCTGCAGGACAAGGGCGCGCTCGACGCCTTGCTTGCGGCGGTGATGGAGGCGCGCGGAGTGGGACCGCCGGTCTTCCTCAAGGTCGCGCCAGACCTCGAACGCCAGGATATCGACGATCTCGCCGCGGTCGCGATCGCGCGGAAGATCGACGCGCTGATCGTGTCGAACACCACCGTCAGCCGGCCGGTGCTGCGGTCGAAACACCGGGAGGAAACGGGCGGCCTTTCCGGCGCGCCGCTGAAGGCGCTGGCGCTGGCGCGGCTGCGCGATTTCCGCCGCGCGACCGGCGGAGCGCTGCCGCTGATCGCGGCCGGCGGGATCGAGACGGCGGCGGATGCCTATGCCCGCATCCGCGCCGGGGCGAGCCTCGTCCAGCTCTACAGCGCGCTGGTCTACGAGGGGCCGGGGCTGGCGCGGCGTATAGCCTCCGGCTTGAGGGCCCTCATGGAAAGTGACGGCTTCGCCCGCTTGACGGACGCCATCGGGACTGAAAAGCCGTGATCATGCTCAGCCGTCTCCTCGCCCCGCTCGCCCTCCTTATCGCTGCCTGCGCCGCATCGGCCCAGCAGACACCGGCCCCGACCCCGACCAATCAGGGCGCGGTGTCCGCCGCCGATCCGCGCGCCGCGGAAGCGGGCGTCGAGGTCCTGCGCGCCGGCGGCACTGCGGCTGACGCGGCCTTCGCGATGATGGTGGCGCTGACCGTGGTCGAGCCGCAAAGCTCGGGGATCGGCGGCGGCGGCTTCCTCGTCTATCACGACCAGCAAGCCCAAGGCCTCACCAGCTATGACGGCCGCGAGACCGCCCCGCATGCGGCGACTCCAGCCTATTTCCTCGACGCGGCCGGCCAGCCGCGCGAGCGACGCGACATCATCCCCGGCGGGATGAGCGTCGGCGTGCCGGGCAATATCAGTCTGATGGCGAAGGCGCATGAGGACCATGGCCGGCTGCCCTGGGCGCGGCTGTTCCAGCCGGCGATCCGCATCGCCCGCGACGGCTTCGCAATCACCCCGCGACTCTACCGTGCGCTCGAATCGCCGCGCTCGACGGCGCGGCTGACGTCATGGAGCCGGGGCTTCTACTATCAGCCGGACGGGACGCCGAAGCCGGTCGGTACTGTGCTGCGCAACACCGAATTCGCCGCCTTCTTGGAGCAGATCGCGGCGCGCGGACCCGAGGCGTTCTACACCGGGCCTGCCGCCGAGGCGCTGGTGCAGGCGGTGCGCGGCGCCGAGCGCAACCCCTCGATCATGACCCGTGACGACGTCGCCACCTATCAGGCGCGTGAGCGTGACTCGCGCTGCGGCACCTATCGCGGCCATCGCATCTGCGGGATGGGGCCGCCCTCGTCCGGCGCGACCACGGTGTTCGCGATCCTGAAGCAGCTCGAGCGGTTCGACCTGCGCGCCATGGGCCGCAACGACCCGCGAGCCTGGCACCTCATCGCCGATTCGATGCGTCTCGCCTACGCCGATCGCGCCGCCTATCTCGGCGATCCCGATTTCGTGCGCGTGCCAGTCGAGGGGTTGATGGACGAGGCCTATCTCGCCAGCCGCGCGCAGCTCCTCTCGGTCGATCGCGCGATCGAACATGCCGAGGCCGGCACGCCGCCCGGCGTGACACGCCAGCGCGCCGGCCAGACCGTGCCTGAGGAAGGCACGACCCATTTCGTCGCCGTCGACAGCGCCGGCAATGTCGCCACCTATACCTCCACGATCGAAAGCGCCTTCGGATCGGGGATCACCGTCAACGGCATGTTCCTCAACAACGAGCTCACGGACTTCAACTCGGCGCCCGAATATGAAGGCGCGCCGGCGGCCAACCGGGTCGAGGGCGGCAAGCGGCCGCTCTCCTCGATGTCGCCGACCATCGTCTACGCACCGGACGGCGAGGTACGCCTCGCGGTGGGTGCCGCCGGCGGCCTCACCATCATCTCGCAGGTCGCCAAGGCGATCATCGGCGTCCTCGATTGGGACATGAGCGCGCAGGACGCGATCGCGATGCCGCAGATCCTCGGCATGGGCGACCGGGTGATGGTCGAGCGCGGCACGGCGCTGGAATCCATGGTGCCCGCCCTCACCGCGATGGGCCATCAGGTCACGCCGGTCGAGCCCGGCTACAAGGCCAATGCGATCGAGCGCGTCAACGGGCGCTGGGTTGGCGCCGCCGATCCGCGCAGCGAAGGGACGTGGCTGGCGCAGTAAGTTTCACGTCGCTAGACTGGCGCCTTCGACGCGGGCAAACCGTGCGAGGGGGCGGAGGTACGATGCGGCAACTGGAGCATTTCCCCAATTTGGTCGCGATGTTCTTCGCGCGCGCGAAGGCCAAGGACGATCTTCCCTTCCTCTGGGCGAAGAAGAACGGGTCCTGGCGCTCCATCAGCTGGCGCGAGGCTTCGCTTCAGGTGGCCAACCTGGCCTCAGCGCTGACACGCCTCGGGTTGAAGCCCGGCGACCGGGTGATGCTGGTCGCCGAGAACCGGCCGGAATGGCTGATCTCGGACCTCGCCATCATGGCCGCCGGCTGCGTCACCGTGCCGACCTACACGACCAACACCGAGCGTGATCACCAGCACATCCTCGACGACAGCGGCGCGCGCGCCGTGATCGTCTCAACCCAGAAGCTCGCCCGGACCCTGCTGCCCGCGGCGATCCGGAGCTCGGGCTGCGAGCACGTGCTGATGATGGAGCCGTCGTCCGGCCTCGGGCAGACCGGCAATGTGCACATGCACGACTGGTCGGCGCTGATCGCCGCCGAGCATACTGATCCCGAAGCCTGTGCGGCGACGGCCACCTTCGCGCGCGAGGATCTCGCCTGCATCATCTATACGTCAGGCACCGGCGGCGCGCCGCGCGGCGTGATGCAGCATCACGGCGCCATCCTGTGCAACATCGAAGGCTGCGCCAAGCTGATTTCCGAGGACTTCGGCTGGGACGACGAGGTGTTCCTCTCCTTTCTCCCCGCCTCCCATGCCTATGAGCATTCGGGCGGGCAGATGTTCCCGATCGGGCTCGGCGCGCAAATCTATTATTCGGAAGGGCTGGAAAAGCTCGCCTCCAACATCGAGGAGGTTCGGCCGACGATCATGGTCGTCGTGCCGCGCCTGTTCGAGGTGCTGCGCCAGCGCATCCTGAAGCAGGTCGAGAAGCAGGGGCGGTTCACCAACTACCTCATGGACCGGGCGCTCGACATCGGCGCCAAGAGCTATGGCGGCGGGGTGCCGTTCATCGACCAGCCGATGAACCTGTTCCTCAGCCGGACGCTGAAGCCGAAGATCGCGAAGCGGTTCGGCGGGCGGATCAAGGCGATGGTCTCGGGCGGCGCGCCGCTCAATCCCGAGGTCGGCATCTTCTTCCATTCGCTGGGGCTGACCCTGCTGCAGGGTTATGGCCAGACCGAGGCGGCGCCGGTCATCTCCTGCAACCGGCCCAGGGCCGGGCTCAAGATGGACACGGTCGGCCCGCCGCTCGACGGGGTCGAGGTCAGGATCGCCGAGGATGGCGAGATCCTGGTCAAGGGCGAGCTGGTCATGCACGGCTATTGGCGCAACGACGCCGAGACCCAGCGCGTGCTGAAGGACGGCTGGCTCCACACCGGCGACGTCGGCCATCTCGACGAGGCCGGGCGGATCGTCATCACCGACCGCAAGAAGGACCTCATCGTCAACGACAAGGGCGACAATGTCGCGCCGCAAAAGGTGGAGGGCATGCTCACCCTCCAGCCCGAGATCCTGCAGGCGATGGTGGCGGGCGACCGGCGGCCCTATCTGGTCGGCCTCATCGTCCCCGATCCCGAATGGTCGGCCGAATGGTGCGCGGCGCAGCGGCGGACCTGCCATTTCGCGGTGCTTGCCAAGGATCCGGACTTCATCCGGGCGGTGTCGGAGGCGGTCGAGCGGGTGAACCGGGAGCTCTCGGTGATCGAGAAGGTCCGCCGCTTCATCCTCGCCGACGAGCCGTTCACGGTCGAGAACCAGATGCTGACGCCGTCGATCAAGATCCGGCGCCACGTCATCAAGGAGAAGTATGGCGCGCGGCTCGACGCGCTCTACAAGCGCTAGCTCGCGCGGCGATAGGGTTCGAACTCGCCGAGCGTGCAGCCGCCGCGCTCCACGCCCGAGGTCGGATCGAACGCCACGACCAGGTCGCCCTCGCACAAGGATGTCCCGAGCCGGCGGCTGCGCAGCGCGTGCCAGGAGCGCAGGCCCGCGCAGGCATTGCGCGTCCGGTTGACGTAGACGCGTCCGCCGATGCCCTGGAACAGGATCGTGCTCTCGTCGATCGGTGTGTTGCCGCGCAGCTGGCGGGACATCACACAGGCGACCGGCGGCTCGGCCACGCGTCCCTCGAGTGCGGTGGCGAGACGGCGCTCCGGATCCGCATCGCGGTGGACGCCGGCGGCGAAAGCGACCGTGCCCGCAAGGCCGGCCGCGGCGATGGCAATCAAGGCCTTCATGGCAACCTCCTGTTGCCGTTCAACGCATGAGCCCAGGCGATTATCCGCCTGATTCCGGCCGGAGGCAAGCGTTCCGGACTAGCGCCGGCTGTAGGGCACGAAATCGCCCAGGCCGCAGGAGCCATATTCGACGCCGCTGGTCAGATCGACGACACGGGCGATGTCGCCGCGACACAGCTGGCCCGAAGGGGTGCGCGTGACCAAGGTCCGGCCCGCGCCGAGATCGGGACAGCCGCCGGCGGGCCGGTTGACATAGGCGATGTTTCCCGCCCCCTCGAACAGGATCGCGCCATCGCCGATCGAGCGGTTGCCGCGCAGATCGCGCAGGTTCACGCAGCTGACCGGTGTTCCCGCCGTGCGTCCCGCCAAGGCTTCGGCTGCCTTGTCGACCTCTGGTGAGGACTGGCCACCCTCTGCCCCGGCAGAGCCGACGGCCAGAAGCGCGAGCCCCAGAGTTGCGATCGTCTTCATCCTCGCCTCCTTCAGCTTTTGAAGCCATCCTTTGCCTGACGCCGCGCGGCGAGCTCGTCCGCAGTTGCGGCGCGCATGAAGGGATTGGTGGCGCGCTCCAGCGCGACGGTGGTGGGGACGGTCGGCTCGCCGCGTTCGCGCATCGCCTCGACCTGCGCCATCCGCTCGGCCAGCGCGGCATTGTCCGGCTCGACGGTGAGTGCGAAGCGGCCGTTCGCCAGCGTATATTCGTGGGCGCAGTAGACGAGCGTGTCGGGCGGCAGCGCGGCCAGCCGCTGCATGTTGCCGAACATCTGCGCCGGCGTGCCCTCGAACAGCCGGCCGCAGCCCATCGCGAACAGGGTGTCGCCGACGAAGATCACGTCTTCGGTCGGCAGGTGGTAGGCGATGTGGCCGGCGGTATGCGCCGGCACCTCCAGCACCTCGGCCTCGATCGCGCCGAGCGTGACGACATCGCCCTCCCGCACGGCCCGGTCGAGCGTCGGGATCTTCGCGGCCTCGGCCGCCGGCGCGGTCACCGTGCAGCCGGTCGCCGCCTTGATCGCCGCATTGCCGCCGATATGGTCGGGATGCCAGTGGGTGTTCCAGATCTGGGTGATCTGCCAGCCGCGTTTGGCGGCTTCGGCGAGCACCGGATCGGCCACGGCGGGGTCGATCACGGCGGTTTCGGCCGAGTCCGGATCGTGGGCGAGCCAGATGTAGTTGTCGCTGAGCGCGGGGATGCGGGCGATCTCCAGCACGGCCGCTCCTTTACGCCTTTCGGCCGAGCAGGGCCAGCGCCTCGCGGCCCAGCGTCTCGGTCAGCTCGCGCGCCGGCAGCGGCCTACCAAGCCGGGATGCCTGGCCGGCCCACATCGGCGCGAAGCCGTCCGTCGTCTTCGCCAGCGGGGCCAGGGCCGGCGACGCGAGCGGGAACGGCGGCGCTTCTGTTCGGATGCGGCCGAGCACGTCGGTGAGCCGGGTCGGCAGGCTGCGGGCGAGGCCGCCGCTGAACAGATTGGTGAAGCCGGTATGCTCGGCCGATTCGCCGGTGAGACCGGCGCGGTGAGCGGGGCCGATCAGGCTTTCCGGGCAGTGGAGATAGGCGGTGCCGACCTGGACCGCGGTCGCGCCGAGCGCCAGTGCGGCGGCGATGCCGCGCGCGTCGCCGATGCCGCCGGCTGCAACGACCGGCAGGCCGGTCGCATCCGAGACTTGCGGCACCAGCGCGATCAGCCCCGGCGCCTCCTCGATCGGCGCGCCGAGGAAGCGACCGGCATGGCCGCCGGCCTCCCAGCCCTGGGCGATGATCGCGTCGACGCCGCGCGCGGCGAGCACACGCGCTTCGGCGAGGGTGGTCGCGTTGCCGAGGATGCGGGCGCCGGTGGCGCGGACCCGCGCGAGCAGGGCATCGTCCGGCAGGCCGAAATGGAAGCTGACGAGATCGGGCCGAATCTCCTCGACGTCGGCGCACGACGCCGCGTCGAATGGCCGGCGCAGGGTGCCACCCGTCACCGGCTTCACTCCGAACTCGTCGTAGAAGGGCCGCAGCACAGCGCGCCAGGCACTGTCGTCCACTGCTTCCGGCATGGCGTGGCAGAAGAAGTTCAGGTTGATCGGGCCGGTCGTGCGCGTACGGACTTCCGCGACCTGCGCGCGCATCTGGTCGGGGGTCAGCAGGGCGCAGGGCAGCGAGCCCACGGCACCGCCTGCGATGGCGCCGACGGCGAGCTCGACGCCGCCGGCGCCGGCCATCGGCGCGGCGATGATCGGCAAACGGCTGCCGAGCAGCCCGGCGAAACGGTCGTCAGGCCACATCGCCGGCGCCGGTCATTCCGCCGAGTCCGCCTCGGTGGCGAGGCGGCCGTCTCGCCGGCCGGACCAGCTGACGAACATCAGGCACTCGTCGGTCAGGCATTCGCTGCCATGCGCGACGCCGCCGGGCTGGAAGGAATAGCTGCCCGGCCCGAGGTCGGCCGCGCCCTCGCGCCCGCCAACTCCCCAGCGCCGCAGCGTACCGCGCAGCATGACCAGCCGATAGTCGGCGCTGTGGACGTGAAGCGCTCCTTCGCCACGGGGCATCAGCAGCAGCATATCCGAAGGACCCGTTGCCGGATCGCCTCTCAGCACCGCCATCCGCGCGCCGTCCGGACGGGCAGGATCCACCGGCGCAAAACGCGCGTCCTCAATCGGGACGGTCACGATCGCCGTCGCGAGCAGGGACCCCAGCATCACCAGTGCCCCCTATTGGGCATCGACACCCAGGGCTCGGCCGGATCGAGATGGCCGTCCTGCAGCAATTCGATCGAGATGTTGTCGGGTGTGCGGACGAACGCCATGTGGCCATCGCGGGGCGGACGGTTGATCGTGTAGCCGGCGTCCACCAGCCGCTGGCAGGTGTCGTAGATGTCGTCGACGCGGTACGCGATGTGACCGAAATTGCGGCCCTCGCCATAATCCTCCGGGTCCCAGTTGTGGGTGAGCTCGACCTCGGCGCCCTCGTCGCCAGGCGCGGCGAGATAGATGAGGGTGAACCGCCCCTTCTCGCTCTCCATCCGGCGGGTCTCCTCGAGGCCGAGCAGGTTGAAGAAGCGGATGGTCGCGTCAGGATCGGAGACGCGGATCATGGTGTGGAGATACTTCATCGGGAGACCCTTCGGTTCATCGCTATAAATGCACGGTTCATCGGTGGGCTGAGATATAAGGCACTGCGCGATGGAGTCGCGCGTTCGGGGAGGGGAGGACGCATATCATGTCCGACAGTGTGCACGGCAACCGTACAACGATCCTGATCGCAGTGCTGATCCTCGCTGTCGGCATCATTGCCGGTGGCTATCTGCTGGGCGACGGCCTCAAGCGCGCGCGGACGGCGGACCGCGCGGTGACCATGCGCGGCCTTGCCGAACGTGACGTCACCGCCGATCTTGCCACCTGGACGATCAACTTCTCGGCGCAGGGCAGCGATCTCGGCCCGGTCCAGGCGAAGATCGAGCAGGACACGCAGACGATCCGCAACTTCTTCCGCGCGGCGGGTTTCCCGGCCGAGGCGGTGAGCGACGGCGGCGGATCGGTGAGCTCCTATTACGACAACAATCGCGCGGCGAACGTCGTGACGATCAACCGCCGCCTGCAGTTTCGCAGCACCGACGTTGGCCGGGCGCGGCGCACCTATGCCCGCCAGTTCGACCTGATCCGCGGCGGCGTCGCGCTGCAGGAAGGCTCGAACATGGTCTACAGCTTCACCCGCCTCAACGACGTGAAGCCCGACATGATCGCCCAGTCGGTGCGCGACGCCCGGGCCGGCGCCGAGCGGTTCGCGCGGGATTCGGGGGCCGAGGTCGGCGCGATCCGCTCCGCCACCCAGGGCTATTTCTCGATCACCGCGCGCGACGGCGCTGGCGCCGGCGAGGAAGGCGGCGGCAATGCCAGCGACTCGCCTGACCAGAAGGCCAGGGTCGTCACCACGATCGAATTCTACCTCAACTGAGACTGAGGCGTCGGCGCGGGCTGGGGCGCTGGCCGAGCGGGTTGCGGCGCGGGCGGCTGGGCCGGCGCCGCGGCCGGCGTCTCGGTCTCGCGCGCGGTCGCGAGGCTCGCCTGCGCGGCGCGGCCGGCGTCGGTATTGGGCGCCCCCTCGGCGACACGGCGATAGAGCCGCTCGGCCTCGGCCATGTCGCCGCCCTCGCCGGCGAGCGTGCCGGCGAGCAGCATGATGTCGGGATTGTCGGGTGCGAGCTCGCGCGCACGGGCGATGTCGGTGCGGGCGCGCGCCGCGTCGCCCTGCCGCCGGGCGAGGGCGGCGGAGAGATACCAGGCGAAAGGATCTTCCGGCACCAGCCGCAGCCCTTCGTTGAGATCGTCGCGCGCGCCGGCGGGATTGTTGAGCGCGACGAGGGCGCGGGCGCGGTCGAGATGGACCTCGCCCTTCAGCGCGTTGCTGAGGCCGGGCGCGGCGAGCGCCTCGTCGAAGGCCTGGACCGCACGGGTCGGCTCCCCGCCGGCGAGCCAGGCATTGCCGGACTGCACCCAGAAGTCGCCGCGCCGGACGTCGCCGGCCGCCTGGGCGTCGCGAGCCGCCTGCTCGAAGGCGGTGGCGGCCGGCGCCCAGCGCTCGAGCGCGACATAAGCGAGGCCGAGGCACTGGCGGGCGTAGATGCCGCCACCGTCGACGCGCCAGGCGCTGGCGACCTCGACCGCGCGCTCGGGATCGGAGCGGACGAGGTCGGTGCAGGCGGCAAAGCGCGCGACGATCTCGTCGGGCACGCGCGGCGGCGTGACGCCGTCGGTGGTCGGCGGCGCCGGATCGGGCGAGGAGGGCATGGCCGGCGCCTGCGCGGCGGCAATGGCAAGAAGGGCAAGGATCACAGGCGCTCCAGCAGCGTCTTCACCGTCGCGATGAGGAGGGCGATGTCCGACTCGCGCGACAGGCGGTGGTCGCCGTCCTTGATCAGAGTCACCTGCACGTCGGCTGAACGCGCCAGCCGAGCGATCTCCGGCGACCAGGTCCAGGGGACGTCCTTGTCCGCCTGGCCGTGGAGCAGGCGGATCGGACAGTCGATGGCGAGCGGGCTGTGCATGAGGCGGAGCGCCTCGCCGCTCTCCCAGAAGGCCCGGGACGTGACATAGGGCTGGTCGCCACAGGGCGTCTCCTCGATCAGCCGGCCTTCGTGCAGGATCGCCATCTTCTGCTCGACCGTGAAGCCCCAGTCGGTGAAGTCCGGCGCCGCAGCGATGCCGATCAGTGCCTTCACCCGGTCCGGCCGCGCCAATGCCGCGAGCAGCATCAGCCAGCCGCCCATCGACGAACCGACCAGCACGACCGGACCTCGCACCATCTCATCGATCATCGCCAGCACGTCGTCGCGCCACCCACCCAGCGTCTGCGCCTCGAAATCGCCGGGGCTCTCGCCGCAACCGCTATAGTCGAAGCGGAGCATGGCGCGCCCCTCGGCCTCGGCCCACGCGTCGAGCGCCAGCGCCTTGGTCCCTGCCATGTCGGACATGTAGCCGGGCAGGAAGACGATCGTCGGCCCGTGATCAGGTCGATGATGGTGCGCGAGTCGCAGCGCGGCGCTGATGGACTGAGCGGAGAAATCGGTCATGCGGCGCGCCTAGCACGAAATAGCACGCAGGGCTTACCCCTGGAAGTTCGAGCATGAAACGAGCATAATATAGGCATGAGGTGCTCATTTCATGCTTGCGTCCTTTCTTGAAGACATTCGCGACGGCGACATGATCGCCCCCAAGCGCATGGCGGCGCGGCTGCGCGTGCCGCTGACCCAGTTGTCGCGGCTCGCCCATGTCAACCGCAACACACTGACCGCCAAGGCGGGCTCGCCCGCCGTGCAGGAGCGGCTCGGTGAGATCGCCCGGATCATCGCCAAGGCGGCTGAGCTGTCGGGCGACGAAGGGCGCGCGATCATCTGGTTCCGCCACCAGCCGATCCCCGGCTTCGGCAACAAGACCGCGGAGGAGATCGTCGAAGAGGGCCATGCCGAGGCGGTCCTCTGGCATCTCGAAGGGCTGGAAGCGGGCGTCTACGCCTGATGTTGGCGCGCGCACTGGTGCGAATAACGTTCAGAAGATTCCACCGGCGGTAGCGGTTAACTTCGACGCATGAGCTTCTATCCACTCGGTGCGCTCGAAGGGCGGTTCTGGCGGATGCTGTCGGTGCGCTGGCAGCGCGAGCCGCTCGGCAGTGGGTCGCGTCTGACGGGCGGGCGCTGGAATGCCAAGGGCAGTCGCGCGCTTTATCTCGCTAGCGACCATTCGGCCGCGATCCTGGAATTCCACCGTGCGTTCGTCCGGCCCGGCACACTGGCGACCTACGAAGTGAAGGCTGGGAAGATCGCCGACCTCACCGACTCGCTCAGCCTTCGGCGCGCCGCGATCGGGAATGAGGTGCTGATGTGCGACTGGCAGACGATCTTCGCCATCGAACGCCGCCGGCCGCCGAGCTGGGATCTCGCCGAAAGGTTGATCGCAGCGGGCGCGCAGGGTGCGCTTGTCCCGTCGGCACAGCATCAGGGCGGCGTCAATTTTGTACTCTGGCGCTGGACGGAGAAAGGCGACGCCGAAATTCGGTTGATCGATCCCGACGGTGATCTTCGCTAGCGCGGCGGAAGGGTCTGGCCCAAGGCACGGCCTGTCATTACATGCACCGGCGATGACGAAAGCATTCAAGATCAGCCTTCCCGACGGCTCGGTGCGCGAGGTCGCGCCGGGCAGCACGCCCGCGGATGTGGCGGCAGCAATCGGACCGGGGCTCGCCAAGGCGGCCCTGGCCGCGCGCGTCGACGGCGAACTGCGCGACATCGGCCGGCCGTTCGAGGGCGACGCGGAACTGGCGCTGGTGACGGCCCGCGACGAGGCGGATGCGCTGGAGCTGGCGCGGCACGATTATGCCCATGTCCTCGCCGAGGCGGTACAGGCGCTCTATCCCGGAACGCAGATCACCTTCGGTCCGGCGACCGAGGACGGCTTCTACTACGACTTTGCCCCGACCGCGGAGCGCGGCCCGTTCACCGAGGAGGACCTGCCGGTCATCGAGGAGGAGATGCGGCGCATCATCCGCGCCGACCAGCCGCTGCGTCGCGAGGTGTGGCGCCGCGAGGACCTGATCGCGCGCTGGAGGCAGGAAGGCGAGACGTTCAAGGCGGAGTGGGCGGCCGAGCTGCCCGACGGCGAGGAGCTGACGGTCTACTGGTCCGGCGACGGCTGGATGGACATGTGCCGCGGGCCGCATCTCGCGTCGACCGGCAAGCTCGATCCGCAAGCGTTCAAGCTGACGCGCGTGTCGGGCGCCTATTGGCGCGGCGACCAGAACAATCCGCAGCTCTCGCGCATCTACGGCACGGGCTGGCTGAACAGGAAGCAGCTCGAGGCGCACCTCCACCGGCTCGAGGAGGCGGCCAAGCGCGACCATCGCAAGCTGGGACAGGAGATGGACCTGTTCCACCTCCAGGCCGAAGCGCATGGCAGCGTCTTCTGGCACCCCAAGGGCTACATCATCTGGCGGCAGCTGGAGGCCTATATGCGCCGCCGCCTCGACGCGGCCGGCTATGTCGAGGTGAAGACGCCCCAGATCATGGACGCCAGGCAGTGGGAGCAGTCCGGCCACTGGGGCAAGTATCGCGAGAACATGTTCATCGTTCCGGACGAGATCCCGGGCACGGAGGAGGACGGCCCCGTCCTGTCGGGCACGGCCGACCTGATGGCGATCAAGCCGATGAACTGCCCCGCGCACGTCCTCATCTTCCGCCAGGGCATCAAGTCCTACCGCGACCTGCCGATCCGCATGGCCGAGTTTGGCTGCTGCCACCGCAACGAGCCACACGGCGCGCTGCACGGCATCCTGCGCGTGCGCCAGTTTACGCAGGATGACGCCCATATCTTCTGCCGCGAGGACCAGCTGGTCGAGGAGGTACGGCTGTTCTGCGACCTGCTCGACGTCGTCTACAAGGACCTGGGTTTCCCCAATTACGCGATCAAGCTGGCGCTTCGGCCCGATAAGCGTTTCGGCTCGGACGGGATGTGGGACTGGTCGGAACAGTCGCTGCGCGACGCGGTCGAGGCGACGGGCCGGGCGACCGAGGCATTCGGCTGGGCGGAGCTGCCCGGCGAAGGCGCCTTCTATGCGCCGAAGCTCGAATTCCACCTGACCGACGCGATCGGGCGGACCTGGCAGGTCGGCACGCTGCAGACCGACACGGTGCTGCCCGAGCGGCTCGACGCCTCCTACGTCGCCGAGGACGGGGCGCGGCACCGGCCGATCATGCTGCACCGGGCGATCCTGGGCAGCTTCGAACGGTTCATCGGCATCCTGATCGAGCATCATGCCGGCCGTTTCCCGCTCTGGCTGGCGCCGGTGCAGGCGGTGGTGGCGACGATCGTCTCCGACGCGGACGATTATGCGCGCGAGGTCGAGGAGACGCTGCGCGCCGCCGGCATCCGGATCGAGGCGGATCTTCGCAACGAGAAGATCAACTACAAGGTGCGCGAGCACAGCCTCGCCAAGGTCCCCTACCTGCTGGTTGTCGGCAAGCGCGAGGCGGAGGAGCGGACGGTGGCGCTGCGGCCGCTGGGCGCGGATGCCAGGCAGGAGGCGATCGGCCTCGACGCCTTGATCGGGCGCCTGACCGCCGAAGCCTTGCCGCCCGACCTTCGCGGCTGATCCGCCACAGGCGGGCACGAAAATCATCCCGGAGCGCTGCGCGTATCTTTCATTCGCCCGCGCGATTCACTAGGTAAGGCCGCCCATTGGCCTCAGGAGAGACTCACATACGTTCCCCCCAGATGCGGCGCCCGGCCGCCCCGCCGCTCAGCGGCCCCCGCTTCAACGAATTCATCAACGTGCCCAAGGTGCGCGTGATCGATGAGAATGGCGAGAATCTCGGCGTCATGCTGACCGCCGAGGCGATCGAGCAGGCCGCCGAAGTCGGCCTCGACCTGGTCGAAGTCTCGCCCAATGCCGATCCGCCGGTGTGCAAGTTCCTCGACGTCGGCAAATTCAAATACGAGGCCCAAAAGAAGGCGAACCTCGCCCGCAAGACCCAGAAGACGCAGGAGATCAAGGAGATCAAGATGCGTCCGAACATCGACGACCACGACTATGAGACGAAGATGAAGAAGATCTTCGAGTTCATCGGCGAGGGCGACAAGGTGAAGGTGACGCTGCGCTTCCGCGGCCGCGAGCTGGCCCATGGCGAGCTCGGCATGCAGCTCCTCCAGCGCGTTCAGGGCGACACCGGCGAGGTCGCCAAGGTCGAGCAGCATCCGCGCATGGAAGGCCGCCAGATGCTGATGGTGCTGGCACCCCGCTAGCCTCCTCCATCGTATCAAACACGTGTTCCCGTCACGCTGGTGACGGGACTCTCCGATTGTGCCCGATGTAAATAGAGAAGCGGAAGATCAGCTTTCCGTAACGGAAGGCCTTTTTTGCCCGTTTCATCTTGCAACCATTCTGTTGCCGATTTGCCATAAGCCCTCCCAAACCTACGGGAAACTGCGGTTTTTCCGCTGGCGGCACGACCGCATCCGGGTTAGCCCTTACCTTAACGGAAACCAGAACATATTTTGGGAGGGGTTGATGCCGAAGACCTTTTGGCTGCTGTCCGCCGGACTCACCGCGCTCGCGGCGCCCGCTTATGCGCAGGATCAGCCGCAGCCGGGCACCGCCACGACGACCACCGACGCCGCCACGACCGCGCAGGACGATACCGGCGCCGGCCAGAACGAGATCGTGATCACCGCCCAGGGCCGGCGCCAGCTGCTGCAGGACGTGCCGCTCGCGGTGCAGGCGGTCGGCGCGGAGCAGCTCCAGAATTCCGGCGCGACCGACATCCGCCAGCTCAACCAGCTCGCGCCCTCGCTGCTCGTCTCCTCGACCGGCACCGAAGCCAACGGCTCGGCGCGTATCCGCGGCATCGGCACGGTCGGCGACAATCCGGGCCTCGAAAGCTCGGTGGCGGTGTTCATCGACGGCGTCTATCGCTCACGCTCGGGCATCGGCCTCAACGAGCTCGGCGAGATCGAGCGGGTCGAGGTGCTGCGCGGCCCGCAGGGCACCTTGTTCGGCCGCAATGCGTCCGCCGGCCTCATCCATGTCATCACCCGCCGGCCCGAGTTCGAGTTCGGCGGCATGGCCGAGCTCACCTACGGCAACTACAATTATGTCCGCGCCCAGGGCGCGGTCACCGGGCCGATCAGCGAGGCACTCGCCTTCCGCCTCGACGCCGTCTACGCGCGGCGCGACGGCTTCTACGACGTCGTCAACGCGTCGGGCGGCACCGAGGACGAGGTCAACGACCGCAACCGCCTGTTCGTCCGCGGCCAGCTGCTGTTCGAGCCCAGCGACGCGCTCTCGATCCGGATCATCGGCGACTATACGACCCGCGAGGAATCCTGCTGCGGCGCCGTCTACACCCAGCTGCGCGAGACGTTCGATCCGACGCCGGGCGTGCCGGGCGACTTCTCGGTGGCGGCCAGCAACCGCATCGTCGGCGTCCTGCAGAGCCTCGGCGGCATCTTCCCGTCGGCCGGCGATCCCTACAACCGCGAGATCGCGATCACGCCGGGCACGTCCTACGAGGGCAAGACCGAGGAGTGGGGCGTTTCGGGCCAGATCGACTGGGATATCGGCGGCGCGACGCTCACCTCGATCACCGCCTATCGCGACTATCGCTCCGAGCAGCCGGGCGACGTCGACTACAACAATGTCGATATCCTGCGCCGCAACGACGACGGCAATGCCTTCCGCCAGTTCCAGACCTTCAGCCAGGAGCTGAGGCTCCAGGGCTCGGCCTTCAACGGCTTCCTCGACTGGCTGGTCGGCGGCTATTTCGCCAGCGAGAATCTCGATCTCAGCGACAATCTGAGCTTCGGCAGCCAGTATGGCGCCTTCGCCGCCTGTCGTCTGGTCGCGACGGTCAATCCCACCGCCGCGTTGCGCAATCCAGCGCTTCCGGGCTGCCTGTCACCGGCCGGCCGGGCAGCGCTCTCCGCGCAGCTGGGCGCCGCGGCGCCGATCATCCTAGCCGGCATCGATCGCCTCAGCACGGTCAACAATGTCGGCGACAACACCGCCAACTATTTCCAGGACAGCACGAACTGGGCGATCTTCACCCACAACATCTTCAACATCACCGACGAGCTCAGCATCACGCTGGGCCTCAGGTACACCAGCGAGAAGAAGGATTTCTCGGCCAACTTCAACAACACCAACACGATCTGCCCGGTCCAGCAGGCCTTCTTCGCGCCGTTCATCACCGGCGGCGCGGCGGCGCTCCCGCCTGCGTTGCAGTCGCTCGCCCAGGGCATCGTCAACCTGACCTGCCAGGGCAATTCGTCCGCCTCGCTCAATGCGCTCAACCTCGAGGACGAGCGCGACGAGGACGAATGGACCGGCACCGCCGTCCTCTCCTACCGGCCCAACAACCGGCTGCTGGTCTACGGCAGCTATTCGCGCGGCTACAAGGCGGGCGGCTTCAACCTCGATCGATCGGCGCTCGGCCTGCCGATCTTCTCGCCGACCGATCCGCGCAACATCGGCGGCCGCGGCGCCCCGTTCGGCACGTTGAACCTGCAGTTCGATCCCGAGATCGTCGACGCCTACGAGGTCGGCTTCAAGTGGACGAACCGCAATTTCACACTGAACTTCGCCGCCTTCCACCAGGAGTTCACCAACTTCCAGCTGAACACGTTCAACGGCTCGGTCTTCCTCGTCCAGAACATCAACGGCTGCGGTGCCGACCTGGGCTCGACCGATTCCGACCAGAGCCCGACGTCCGGCGCCTGCGGTGTGGACGACGTGGAAGCGGGCGTGCTCTCGACCGGCTTCGAGGTCGAGGCGGCGCTCTATCCGCACCGCGATATCACCATCACCGCCGGCTTCACCTATGCCAACACCCGCTACCGCGACAATCTGGTCGGCCGCGACACGGGCACGCCGCTCGATCCGGCACTGTTCCTGCTGCCGGGCGACAATCTGTCCAATGCGCCGGAATATGTCGTCACGACCTCCTTCGCGTGGACCCCGGAGATCGGCAGCTCGGGCCTGTCCGCCCTGGTCTATGCCGATGCCCGCCTCACCGGCGACTACAATACCGGCTCCGACCTGTTTCCCGAGAAGGAGCAGGACGGCTATGCGATCGTGAACGCCCGTCTCGGCATTCGCGGCCCTGCCCAGCGCTGGGCGATCGAGCTGTGGGCGCAGAACCTGTTCGACGTCGACTATCAGCAGGTCGCGTTCAGCACGCCGTTCCAGGGCAGCGGCCCGAACAACAATACGGTGGCGCAGGTCCAGCAGTTCGGCGCGCCGACCAGCGCGTTCGCCAATCAGTTCACCTCAGCCTTCCTGGCCGAGCCGCGCACCTTCGGCATCACCGGACGGTTCCGCTTCTAAAGGCGCCGCCGGACCCGGGTCCGATCAAGGGGGAGGAGGGGCTCTCGCCGATGGCGGGAGCCCTTCTTTCGTTCAGGCGGCCCGCCGTTTGGCCGGCGTCGGCGTCTCGGAAGCGGCCTTCAGCAACCGCGTTTCCAGCGCCTTCAGCTTGGCGGGGCCGGTGATCTTCCCGCCGCCCCGCCTGGCGAGATAGAAGACGTCGACGGCGCGCTCGCCATAGGTGGCGATATGGGCGCTGTGGATGGTCGCCTTCGCCTCGAAGATCGCGCGGGCGAGCTCCGACAGCAAGGCGGCACGGTCGCGCGCGTTGACCTCGACCACCGTGTGGCGGCTCGACGCCTCGTTGTCGATGAACACCGCGGGATGGATCGCGAACGCCTCGGCGCGGCGGAGCGGCAGCGCCCGGGCGGCGAGGCGGGAGGTGTCGGGCTCCTGCCCCTCCACCGCCTCCAGCACCGCTTTCTCCAGCCGCCTGAGCTGGTGGCGATCGGCGATCGGGCCGCGGTTCAGGTCCTGGACGAGGATGTTGTCGAGCGCCATGCCGTCGGCGGTGGTGTGGATGCGCGCGTCGATGATGTTGCCGCCGACCAGGCTGATCGCGCCGGCGATCCGGTAGAACAGGCCCGGCTCGTCCTTCGCGTAAACGCTGACCAGGGTCGCGCCGCGCTCTGGCTGGGCGACCGCCTCGAAGGGATGGCGCCCGGCGGGTCCCGCCTTGTCGGCGGCCGCGACGAAGCGGGCGTTGCGTTCGATCACCTCGATCGGCTCGGCGAGCCAGTAGCTGTCCGCGAGCCGTGCGGCATAGGCGGTGCGCTGCGCCGCATCCCAGCCCATTCCCTCGGCGAGCACCTGCTGCACCTCTTCGACCTTGAGCAAGCGGCCCTGGCCCTTGTGGCCGAGCCGCAGCACCTCCTCGGCGGCGGCGAACAGGGTTCGAAGCAGCTGCGCCTTCCAGTCGTTCCAGGTGCCTGGTCCGACCGCGCGGATGTCGACGACGGTGAGGATGAGCAGGAGGCGCATCCGCTCCAGGCTCTTCACCTGGTCGGCAAAATCCTGGATCGTCTTGGGATCGGAGAGGTCGCGCTTCTGCGCCGTCGCCGACATGAGCAGGTGGTAGCGGACCAGCCAGGCGACGGTCTCGGTCTCGGCGGCCGTCAGGCCGAGCCGCGGGCAGAGCGCTTCCGCCACCTTCTCGCCGAGCACGCTGTGATCGCCGCCGCGGCCCTTGGCGATGTCATGGAGCAGCACCGCGACATAGAGGACGCGGCGCGAGGAAATGTGCCGGAACAGGTTGGTCGAGAGCGGGTGATCGGCCTTGAGGTCGCCCTTCTCGATCCGGGCCAGCAGGCCGATCGCGCGGATCGTGTGCTCGTCCACCGTATAATGGTGGTACATGTCGAACTGCATCTGCGCGACGACGCGGCCGAAATCGGGCACGAAGCGGCCGAACACCTCCGCCTCGTTCATCCAGCGCAGCACCGTCTCCGGGTCGCGCGGAGAGGTCAGAACGTCGAGGAAATAGGCATTGGCACGTGGATCGGCGCGGACCTTCCCGTCGATCAGCTTGGCGTGGCTGGCGGCGGCGCGCATCGCCATCGGGTGGATTTCGAGGCCGTGGGCGTCGGCGAGCGCGAACATCTGGAGGAGCCGCACCGGGTCCTCGGCGAAGAAGTCCGGACGCGGAACGGCAAGCCGGCCGCGCTCCAGCGCGAAGCCTTCGAGCTTGCTTGGCCGGCGCCGCAGCATCGGAAGCAGGAAGCGGCTGCCGCGCGTCGCGAACTTCTCGTCGAGATGGGCGAGGAACACGCCGGTCAGGTCGCCCACGGTGCGCGCGTGCAGGAAATAATGATGCATGAAGCGCTCGACCGAGGATTTGCCCGGCCGGTCGGCATAGTTCATTCGCTCGGCGATGGTGCGCTGATAGTCGAAGGTGAGCCGCTCCTCGGCCCGCCCGGCGAGCAGATGGAGGTGGCAGCGCACCGCCCAGAGGAAGCGCTCGGCGCGCTGGAAGCGGCGCAGTTCCGCCTGGGTCAGGAGGCCGATATCGACGAGCTCGGCGACCGCGCCGACCTTGTAGACATATTTGCCGATCCAGAAGAGCGTGTGGAGGTCGCGCAGGCCCCCCTTGCCCTCCTTGACGTTGGGCTCGACCAGATAACGGCTGTCGCCCATCCGATGATGGCGCTGCTCGCGCTCGGCGAGCTTCTCCTTGATGAAGGCGCGCGCTGTTCCGGCGACGACCTTCTTCCAGAACCGCGCCGAAGCCTCGTCGTAGAGCGTCTCGTCGCCCCAGAGATAGCGTGCCTCGAGCAGGGCCGTCCGCGCCGTCTGGTCGCTCTGGGCGACGCTGATCTGCTCGTCGATGCTGCGTGTCGACTGGCCGACCTTCAACCCCAGATCCCAGAGCAGATAGAGGATCGATTCGATGACCGTCTCGGTCCACTGGTTCTGCTTCCAGGGCGTGACGAAGCCGATGTCGACATCCGAGCAGGGCGCCATCTCGCCGCGCCCGTAGCCGCCGACCGCGATCAGCAGCAGCCGTTCCGACGTCGTCGGGTTGGCGCGCGGATGCTCGTGCCCGGTGACATGGTCGTAGACCAGGCGCAGGATCTGGTCGGTGAGAAAGGCATAGGCCGAGGCGGCCTCGGTGCCGGCATAGGGCTTCTCGGCAAGGCGGCGGGCGATCTCGGCGCGGCCTTGCGCGAGCGCGTCCTTGAGGATCGCCGTCGCTTCGGCGCGATCGACCCCCGCCAGCCGTTCGGCGAGGGCGGCCCGGTCGACGATCTCGCGCCGGGCGGGGATCGAGGCGAAGCGGGCGGCCATCAGCTGTCCGCGATCTGGAGGCGCTTCAGCCGATAGACAAGATCGAGAGCTTCGCGCGGGGTGAGGCTGTCGGGCTCGACGCCGGCCAGCGCGGCGTGGAGCGGATCGGGCGCCTTCTCCTCCGGGATCGCGGCGGCGAAGAGCGGCAAATCGTCGAGCCCCGCGGCAATGCCGCCGGTCGCGGCGCGGCCTTCCTCGAGCTTGGCCAGCACCGACTTGGCGCGGGCGAGGACGGGCGGCGGCAGGCCGGCGAGCTTGGCGACGGCGATGCCGTAGCTGCGGTCGGCCGGGCCGTCGGCGACCTCGTGGAGAAGGACGAGATCGCCCTTCCACTCGCGCGCGCGGACATGGTGCAGCGAAAGGGCATCGAGCCGTTCGGCGAGGCGGGTGAGCTCGTGATAGTGGGTGGCGAAGAGGCAGCGGCATTTCGCCGCGTCGTGGACCGCCTCGACCACCGCCCAGGCGATGGCGAGGCCGTCATAGGTCGAGGTGCCGCGGCCGACCTCGTCGAGGATCACGAAGCTGCGGTCCGTCGCTTGGGCGAGGATCGCGGCGGTTTCGACCATCTCGACCATGAAGGTCGATCGGCCGCGCGCGAGATTGTCCGACGCGCCGACCCGGCTGAACAGCCGGTCGACGAGGCCGAGCTTCGCCCGCGCGGCGGGGACGTAGCTGCCCGCCTGGGCAAGGATCGCGATCAGCGCATTCTGGCGCAGGAAGGTCGATTTGCCGCCCATGTTCGGGCCGGTGACCAGCCAGAGGCGCGACGCCTCGCCGAGCCGGAGGTCGTTGGCGACGAAGCGGACGCCGCTGGCGCGGAGCGCCTCCTCGACCACGGGATGGCGGCCGGCCTCGACCTCGAAGCAGTTCGCTTCGTCGAACTGCGGGCGGCACCAGCCGCCCTCGGCGGCGCGGTCTGCCAGAGCGGCGGCGACGTCGAGCCGGGCCAAAGCGTCGGCCGCGGCGGCGATCGGCTCGGCGCGCTTCAAGGCGGACTCGGTCAGGTCCTCCAGGTGTGCCGCCTCGGCGGCAAGCGCATGGGCGCCGGCCTGACCGACCCGCAGCGCCTGCTCGTGGAGGTCGGGCGCGTTGAACCGCACCACGCCGGCCAGCGTCTGGCGATGGGTGAAGCCGGAGTCGGCCGCCATCAGCCTGTCGGCATTCCTGGCCGGCACCTCGATATGGTAGCCGAGCACATTGTTGTGCCGGATCTTGAGGGACTGGATGCCGGTCTGGCTCCGGTAGCGGGCTTCGAGCGCGGCGATCGCGCGGCGCCCCTCGCCGCCGGTGGCGCGCAGCGCGTCGAGCGCGGCATCATAGCCCTCGGCGATATAGCCGCCCTGCGCGGCATCGATTGGCGGCGATGGCACCAGCGCGCGGGACAGCAGGTCGACCAGCGCGCCATGGCCAGTGAGATGGGGGAGGAGCTCGGCCAGCAGCGGAGTCGGCTCGGCGGCGTGGGCGAGGCGCTCGTGCAGGCGCCGAGCGTCGCCGAGGCCGTCGCGCAGCTGCCCGAGGTCGCGCGGGCTCCCGCGCCCGGCGACGAGGCGGCCGAGCGCGCGGCCGATGTCGGGAAGCGCGCGCAGCTGGCGCCGGAGCCAGTCGCGCGTGGCGGAGTCGCGCTCGAAGGACGAGACCAGGTCGAGCCGGGCCTCGATCGTCCCGCGATCGAGCAGGGGCGCCGAAAGGTCGGCGGCGAGCAGGCGGGCGCCGGCGCCGGTAACGGTGCGGTCGACCGCGGCGAGCAGGCTGCCCGCGCGGCTCCCCGACGCGGACTGGATCAGTTCCAGGCTTTCGCGGGTCGCCGCGTCGATCGCCATATGATCGCTGAGGCGCACCGCGACCGGCGGGCGCAGGAAGGGCAGCGACTCGCGTGCGACCTCGTCGAGATAGGCGAGCAGGCCGCCGGCCGCGCTCAGCGCGGCGCGATCGAAGCTGCCGAAGCCGTCCAGGGTCGCAACCCCGAACCGGTCCTTCAGCCGCTTTTCGGCCGCGAGGCTGTCGAAGCCGGCGCGGCGGGCGTGCGCTTGCTGCAGCGGTTCCGGCGAGATGATCTCGGTGGCGGCGAGCCGGGCGAGCTCCGCATCGAGCGCGGCGGCGGGGATCGAGGTCAGCTCGAACCGGCCGGTCGAGATGTCGGCGGCCGCGATGCCGTAGCGTTCACCCGCCTTCGCCACCGCGGCGAGCCAGTTGGCGGCACGGGAATCGAGCAGGGTCTCCTCGGTCAGCGTGCCGGCGGTGACGACGCGCACGATCGCGCGGTTGACCACCGCCTTGCTGCCCCGCTTCTTGGCTTCGGCCGGGCTTTCGGTCTGCTCGGCGATGGCGACGCGGTGGCCGGCGCGGATCAGGCGCGCGAGATAGGATTCGGCGGCATGGATAGGGACGCCGCACATCGGAATCGGCTGCCCGTCATGCTCGCCGCGCGTGGTGAGCGCGATGTCGAGATCGGCCGCCGCCACCTTGGCATCGTCGAAGAACAGTTCGAAGAAGTCGCCCATCCGGTAGAACAGCAGGCAACCCTCGGCCTCCGCCTTGAGCGCGAGATACTGCGCCATCATCGGGGTTGCGGCGTTCGCGCCTTCTGCTTTCGCCCGGGTGGCCATGGCCGATGGATAGAGGGTCGCGCGGCGTTTCGGAACCGGCTTTTCGGAAGGTCGACCGCCTAGGTCCCAGGCTGGATGTAGGGAAAGCGGGCAAACAGCTCGCGCTGCCAGCGGCGGGGGTCGTTCTCCGTGCGCGGGGACGCATCGAAGATGCGGGTCGCGCGCTCGGGCAGGGTGTAGGGCCTCCAGCCGGGATCGCCGGTGCGGGCGAAGGCGAGGAAGGCGCCCATCACCGCGGCGCTGACCGCGCGGGACCCGGCGCCCGTACCGGTGATCGCGCCCGGCGCGTCGAGCGTGCCGAAGACGAGTGGAATATCGAGCATGTGCGCCGCGCCGCGCCACGGCTCGACCGGCGAGGCGAAGTCGAGCTGGTAGACATAACCGGGAACGCCGGCGCGTGCCCGTTCCTCCGCCTCGATCACCTGGCCGCGCCAGCTGCGGCCGGCGGTCGTAGCGGCGAAGAAGACCTGTTCCGGCCTATGCTCCGGAAACATGCGGCGATATTCGGCCACCACCCATTCGGGATGGGCGTCGATCCTGAGCTCGGGCGCCATTCGCTCCGCGAGATTGGTCCAGTCGAGCCCGACGATCTTCGGATGATCGGGCCCGTAGAAGCCGCGCGTCTCGTCCCGTGTGTTGCCGAGCATCATCGGGATCGCGTTCGACTGCGGATTGGCGTCCGGCCAGAAGGGATGGCGGGTCAGCCATTTCATGTCGAGCACCGGGCCGAAATAGACGCCGCCGCCGAGGATCGGATCGGTCGCCTCGAGGCCTTCGACAAGTCGTTCGGCGGGCAGGGCCAGCAGCGCATCGACGGATTCGACGCGGAGCCGGGCCATGTAGGCGCGCGCGCGTCGCGTCGCGTTGAGCGGGCCGGAGGCGGTGACCTGCTGCCCGCTCATCGTCGCGGCGCGGTGGAAGAGGCCGGCGGCCGCGGGCGTGCCCATCAGGGTGGCGATCTTGGCGCCGCCGCCGGACTGGCCGAAGACCATCACCTTGCCCGGATCGCCGCCGAACGCCGCGATATTGTCGCGGATCCAGCGGAGGGCGAGGATGAGGTCGAGCTGGCCGGCATTGCCGCTGTCGGGAAAGCGGGGATCGAGCCGGGCAAGATAGAGATAGCCGAACGCGTTGAGCCGGTGCCCGACCGTCACCACGACGACGTCGCCATGCGCCGCGAGATGGCGGCCGTCCAGGAGCGGGCTGTTCGCCGTGCCCGAGGAATAGGCGCCGCCGTGGAAATAGACCATGACCGGCCGGCGTGCCCGGGCATTGGCCTCGGGCGTCCAGATATTGAGATAGAGGCAGTCCTCACTCTTGCTCAGGTCGCCGAGACCCGTCTGCGGGCAGGACGGGCCATAGCTCCGCGCATCGATGACGTCCCGCGATGGTGTCGGCGCCACAGGCGACTGAAAGCGCTCGGCGCTGCCGTAGCGGATGCCGCGAAAGACCGAGAGGCCGCCCTCGGTGAAGCCGCGGACCTGGCCGAGACTCGTCTTAGCTTGGGGGCGGTCCGAAGCCGCAAAAACCGGCGCGGCGGCGAGACCGGCGACCGCTCCGAGGAAGGTCCGCCGGCCGATCATCTCAGCGGCGGACGTCGCGCTCGCCGGCGAGGAAGGCGGCAATGTCACGCGGCCCGAACAGGCTGGCGTCGCCGGGCAGCGAGTGCTTGAGGCAGGTGAGCGCGAGGCCGGAATGGACGGTGCCGTCGAGATCGAGCCCGCTCAGCCGGCCGTGCAGCACGCCCGCGGCGAAGGCGTCGCCGGCGCCGATCCGGTCGATGATCCCGGCGACCAGCACCTCCTCGGTCTGCACTGCGCCCTCGGGGCTGTCGATGCGCGCCGAGATGCGGTGCGAATCGGCATCGACGATGTGGCGCGCGGTCGAGGCGATCAGCGCGAGGTTCGGAAAGGCGGCGAAGGCGGCCTCGGATGCCTCGCGCCGACGGTCCTCGCCATCGCCGCTGAACTGCGCCCCGAGCAGCAGCGAGATGTCGCGGTGGTTGCCGAACAGGATGTCGGCCTGGCCGACCAGCCGCGACAGGATCGTCTTGGGATCGCTGTCCCAACGGTTCCAGAGTTGTGCCCGGTAATTGCCGTCGAACGAGACCGAGATGCCCTTGGCCTTGGCGACTTCGGCGGCCGCGGCCGCCGTCTCGGCCGATCGGGGTCCCAGCGCGGGGGTGATGCCCGACAGGTGAAGCAGGCTGGCGCCATCCAACAGCGCGTCCCAGTCGAAATCCTCGGGGCCGGCGAGCGCGAACGCGCTGCCCTCGCGATCGTATACAATGTCGGAGGCGCGCAGGCCTGCGCCCGGCGACAGGAAATAGAGGCCCATCCGTCCCGCTGCGGTGGCGACATGCCGGGCATCGACGCCATAGCGGCGCAGATGGCCCGCCGCGGCATCGCCCAGTGCGCTGTCGGGCACGCGGCTCACCATCGCAGCGTCATGCCAAAGCCGGGCGAGGCCGATCGCGACATTGGCCTCGGCGCCGCCGACATGGACGTCGAGCCGACCGCTCTGCAGCAGCAGCTCGCGGCCCGGCGCGGTCAGGCGCAGCAGCAGCTCGCCGAAGCAGACAACGCGTCCGGTCATCGCGCCAGCCAGCCGCCGTCGACGGCGAGGACGTGGCCCTGGACATAGTCCGAGGCCGCCGAGGCGAGGAAGACTGCCGCGCCGCCAAGATCGGACGGCTGTCCCCAGCGAGCGGCCGGGATGCGCTCCAGGATCTGGCGGTTGCGGGCCTCGTCCGCCTGGAGGGCGGCGGTGTTGCTGGTGGCGATATAGCCGGGGGCGATGGCGTTCACGTTCACCCCTTTGCCCGCCCATTCGTTGGCAAGCAACTTGGTGAGGCCGGCAAGGCCCGATTTGGAGGCCGTGTAGCTCGACACGCGGATGCCGCCCTGGAAGCTCAGCATCGAGGCGATGTTGATGATCTTGCCGCGGTCCTCGGTCTGCTCGTGGCTTGCGATCATGTGCCGCCCCGCCGCCTGGCACAGGAAGAAAGCGCTCTTGAGGTTGGTGTCGACGACCGCGTCCCAATCTTCCTCGGTGAAGTCGACCGCGTCGGCGCGGCGGATGATGCCGGCATTGTTGACGAGAATGTCGAGGCGGCCGAGCTGGCCCAGTGTCTCGTCGACGACCTGCTGGACGGGCCCGATCGTGGACAGGTCGGCGGCGATCAGCACGGCGCGGCGACCAGCGGCGCGCACTTTCTCGGCGGTCTCGTCCGCGCTCGATCGGCCGACCAGCGCGATGTCGGCCCCGGCCCCGGCGAGCGCGACGGCGATGCCCTGGCCGATGCCGGTATTGGCGCCGGTGACGATCGCCACCTTGCCGCCGAGGTCGAAGGGATTGGTCATGTCTGTCTACCTTCGTCATTCCAGCGAAAGCTGGAATCCCATTTCTTGTCTCGCGCCCCAAAAAAGAAGGGAGACGGCTAGGCCAGCTGGCAGATGTCCAGCACGTTCATGTCGGTATAGTCCTGGTTCTCGCCGGCCATCGCCCAGATGAAGGCATAGGCCCTGGTGCCCGACCCCATGTGAATCGACCAGGGCGGCGAGATCACCGCCTCCTCGTTCTGGACGACGATATGGCGAGTCGCCTCGCCTTCGCCCATGAAGTGGAAGACGCGGTCCTTCGCGCTGTCGTCGAGCTCGAAATAGAAATAGATTTCGCTCCGCCGCTCGTGGATGTGCGGCGGCATCGTGTTCCAGACGCTGCCGGGCTTCAGCACGGTGAGGCCCATGACGAGCTGCGCCGAATCACACACGCCCGGGATGACGAGCTGGTAGATCGTCCGCTCGTTCGACTCTTCGAGGCTGCCGCGATCGAGCGCATTCGCGTCGGCGATGCCGAGCTTGCGGGTCCGGAAGGCCTGATGGGCCGGGCAGGAGGCGAGATAGAAGCGCGCGTCCAGGCCGGAGAAGCGCACATCCCTGGCGCCCATGGTGACGTAGAGGCAGTCCTTGCTGGCAAGCGTGAACGTCTCGCCGTCGACCGTCACCGTGCCTCCCGCCGCGCCGACATTGACGACCGCGAGCTCGCGCCGCTCGAGGAAGGGATGGCCAGCGGCCGAGGGCGGCTCGGTCTGGTCGGGAAGCCTCACCTCGCCCGCGCCCACCGCCACGCCGCCGATCACGAAGCGGTCGGCATGGGTGTAGTTGAGCACGCATTCGCCCTCGCGGAAGAGGCCGGCGATCAGGTAGCGGTCGCGTAGCTCCTCGTTGGAGACGCACTCCATCATGTCGGGATGGGTGGCGTAGTAGGTGCGTTCGAACATGGACCTCTCCGGGAATGGCGTATCTTGGTAACCGGTGTCACAATCCTCTGCAAGTCACGCCGGCCGTTTGCCCGGGCCGCTCAGGGTCGGCCGATGAAATCCATCTTGCCGAGCGGCACGCCCTTGTGACGTAGGATGTCGTAGGCGGTGGTGACGTGGAAGAAGAAATTGGGCAGCGCGAAGCCCAGCACATAGTCCCTGGCGGTGAAGGTCAGGTGCGTGTTCGGCGTCCGGAGCTCGACCTCGGCGTCTTCGCGCCCGTCCATGCTGCCTGCCGGCACCGACTTCAGGAAGTCGACCGTCCTGGCGATCCGCGCCTGCAGATCGTCGAAACTCGTCTCATCGGCCTCCATCGCCGGCGCCTCGACCTGGGCCACCCGCACGGCGACGAACTTCGAGCTGTCGCTGGCACGCTGCACCTGGCTGGTCAGCGGGTGCATGTCGGCAATCAGCCGCGCCTCGAGCAATTCGCCATGCGGCAGGCCCTCGGCATCGGCGAAGGCGCGGCCCTTGTCGAGGATCGCCGACAAATTGCCGAACGAGCGGATGAAAACGGGAATGGTGACGTCGTAGAGCGAAAGCGGCATCGGAATCTCCGGTTGCGACTCGGATCAGCGCGGCGGCGCGACCGACGCGCGCCTGACCAGCATCGACGGCAATTCCGAGGGCTGCGGCGCGGCCGCCTCGCCGCCGACAACGTCGCCGACCAGCTTGCGCGCGGCGGCGCGGGCCATCGACACGATCGGCCAGCGCACGGTGGTGAGCGGCGGCCAGATATGGGCGGCGATCGGCGTGTCGTCGAAGCCGATCACCGACAGCTCCTCCGGCACCGCGATTCCGCGCTCGCGCGCCGCGAAGACGACACCGGCGGCCATCTCGTCATTGCTGGCGAAGATGGCGGTCGGGCGGGGCGAGAGGTCGAACAGGCGGTTGGCGGCGGTGACGCCGGTCTCGAACGTATAGTTGCCACGCGCGATATGGCTGCGCGGCAAGCTGAGCCCGGCGGCGGCGAGTGCGTCCTCGAAGCCCAGCCGCCGCTCTTGCGCCGAGCGGAAGCCGTCCGGTCCCTCGATCAGGCCGATCAGCCGGTGACCCTGGCCGATCAGGAACTCGGTCGCCTCCTTGACCAGCTCGCGGTCGTTCGACGCGACCATATGATCGGCATCGTCCAATTGGGCCGATCCCATCCGGACGTAGCGGCAGCCGACCTCCTCGCAGAGCGCGGCGAGCGCGTCATTCTCGCTGATCGGCGGCAGCAGGACGACGCCGAACAGCCGCTGGCGCTCCAGGAAGGTCCGGACGTCGTCGAGCATCATCGCCGAGGAGCGGTCGACCGGGCGCACCACCATCTCGAAATCGGTGCCGTGTAACGCCTCCAGGATGCCCTGCTGCATGTTGAGCACCATCTGGGCGTTGGGATTGTCGTGGATGAGGCCGATCAGGAAGTTGCGGCGGAGCGCCAGCGCCCGCGCCTGCGGATTGGGGACATAGCCGAGCTCGCGGATCACCTTCTCGACCCGCTCGCGGGTTTCCGCGTTGAGCAAGGGCGAGCGGTTGATGACCCGGCTCACCGTCTTCTTGGAGACGTTGGCGAGGCGCGCGACGTCATTGATCGTCGGCTTGGCCGTCCGTCCCGCTGCCGGCGCCTGCGCGCTTCTGGTCACCCGTGTCGCTCCCACCCGAGCGGCTTAGCCGCGTGCGGCCGTCCGATAAAGAGCGGTGATGCCGCCGCTTGCCCGAACTTCTCCATCGGCGTATTCTGACACCGGTTTCCAAATGTCTCAAGCCGAACTCCAGGACCAGGTCGCGACCGCCCCGGCGGCGCTCAGGCTCCATCCCGACGATGACGTCGCGGTGGCGTTGCGTGCGATAATGGCGGGGGAGGCGGCGGCCGGCGTCACCGTCGCGGAGGCGGTGCCAGCCGGCCACAAGTTCGCGCTCGCACCGATCGCGTCCGGCCAGACGGTGCGCAAATATGGCTGGCCGATCGGACGGGCGTCAGCTGCTATTCCGGCGGGCGGCCATGTCCACAGCCACAATCTCGAAACGCTGCTGAGCGGCGTCGAGGGCTATCATTATGCGCCGGCCGCAGCCGAGCCGCCAGCGCCGCATGCCGCGACCGGCTTCGACGGCTATCGCCGGCCGGACGGACGGGTCGGGACGCGCAACGAGATCTGGATCCTGCCCACGGTCGGATGCGTCGCGCGGACGGCCGAGCGTATCGCGGCGATCACCCATGCCCGCCATGCGCGGACGATCGATGGCGTCCATGCCTTTGCCCATCCGCACGGCTGCTCGCAGCTCGGCGAGGATCTGGACGGCACCCGGGCGATCCTTGCGGCGCTGGCCTGCCATCCCAATGCCGGCGGCGTGCTGCTCGTCGGGCTCGGCTGCGAGTCCAATCAGCTCGACCGGCTGATGGCGGAGATTCCCGAAGGGCTGCGGTCCCGCGTCCGGACGCTCAGGGCGCAGGAGGCCGAGGACGAGGTCGAAGCGGGCCTGGCCGCGGTCGATGCACTGACCGCCCGGGCCGCGATCCACAAGCGGCAGAGCGTGCCGCTGTCCGAGCTGGTCGTCGGCCTCAAATGCGGCGGTTCGGACGGCTTTTCCGGCCTCACCGCCAACCCGCTGGTCGGCCGGATCGCCGACCGGGTGATCGGTGCGGGCGGGTCGGCGATCCTGACCGAGATCCCCGAGATCTTCGGCGCCGAACGGCTGCTGATGGCGCGCGCCCGCGATCGCGGGGTGTTCGACGCGCTGGTGGGCGTGGTGAACGACTTCAAGCGCTACTTTCTCGAGCATGGGCAGCCGGTTTCGGAGAATCCGTCGCCCGGAAATATCGCGGGCGGCATCACGACGCTGGAGGAAAAGTCGCTCGGCGCGGTGCAGAAGGCGGGGCGCGCGCCCGTGGCCGACGTGCTCCGTTACGGCGCGCGGGTGCGGCGCAAGGGGCTGACGCTGCTGGAGGCACCGGGCAATGACGCGGTGTCGTCGACCGCGCTGGCGGCCGCGGGGGCGACCGTCATCCTGTTCACCACCGGACGCGGCACGCCGCTCGGCTTTCCGGTGCCGACGGTCAAGATCGCGACCAACAGCGCCCTGGCCGCGCGCAAGCCGGGCTGGATCGACTTCGATGCCGGCCGGGTGCTCGTCGACGGCTTCGATGCGCCGACGGACGCGCTCACCGCGCGGATCGCCGCCATCGCCTCCGGCACGCCGACGGCGGCGGAGCGCGCCGGCGAGCGCGACATTGCCATCTGGAAACGGGGCGTTACGCTTTAGATCATGGCCGATATCGATACCTTCATGGGCCGCGCGCCTGTCATCCCCGTGCTCGTCATCGACCGCGTCGAGGACGCCCGCCCCATCGCCGAGGCGCTGGTCGCGGGCGGCCTGCCGGTGCTGGAAGTCACCTTGAGGACGCCTGCCGCGCTCGACGCGATCCGGGAGATGAAGAAAGTCGACGGCGCGGTGGTCGGCGCGGGTACCGTGCTCGACCCGGACCAGCTCGATACCGCGCTCGAAGCCGGCGCCGAGTTCGTCGTGAGTCCCGGCCTCACCGACCGGCTCGGACGCGCCGCGGCCGATGCGGGCGTGCCCTTCCTGCCCGGCACCGCGACCACCGGCGATATCATGCGGGCGCTCGACCTCGGCTTCTTCCGCCTCAAATTCTTCCCGGCGACGGCCGCCGGCGGCCTGCCCGTCCTCAAGGCGATGACCGCGGTGTTCGGCCAGGTACGCTTCTGCCCGACGGGCGGGATCACCCTGGCGAGCGCGCCCGAGTGGCTGGCCGAGCCCGCTGTCGCGTGCGTCGGCGGCAGCTGGCTCGTGCCGCGCGGCCAGGCGATTGATCCCGAAGCGATTCGCGCACGCGCCGCAGCTGCCGCCCAACTCCGCAGCCGCTGAATTTCATGTCGCGCGCTTTCTTCCCGTTGCTTATGACACCGGTTTCCTATAGCAAGCCGGGAAACGGGCTCGAGGCGCGGGGAGGATTTTGGTGAACGATCGCAGCGGCATCGCCGGACGGTTTCTGGACGCCCGCCGCGCCGCGATCGGGCTCGATTCCTATCCCGGCCGGTTTCCTGCGACGCTCGACGACGCCTATGCGATCCAGGACGAGGCGATCGCCCGCTGGGGCCGCCCGATCGTCGGCTGGAAGGTCGGCCGCGTCCATCCACCCTTATCCGAGCGCTTCGATACCGATCGGCTCGCCGGGCCGATCTTCGCAGAGGTCGTGGAAGCGGGCCTGCCCGTGGACATGCCGGTCTTCGCCGAGGGCTTCGTTGCCGGCGAGGCCGAGTTCCTGCTCCAGATCGGCAAGGCCCCGCCTCCCGGCAAGACCGGCTTCACGCTCGACGAGGCGGCCGACCTGATCGGCGCCGTCCATATCGGCATCGAGATCGCGAGCTCGCCTTTGGGCGCGATCAACGACCTCGGCCCGATCGCGGTCGTCTCCGACTTCGGCAACAACAACGGCCTGGTCATCGGGCCGGAAATTCCGGACTGGCGGTCGAGCGGCTTCCAGGACTGGGAGATCGAGACCGTGATCGACGGCACGCCCGTCGGCACCGGGCGCGCGTCCGCCTTCCCCGACGGTGCGATCGGCGCGGCGCGCTTTTTGTTCGACCTTCTCGCGCGCCGTGGTATCGCTACCATTCCGGGCCAGTGGATCTCCAGCGGCGCGGTGACCGGCGTCCATGCGGCGCGGCCCGGCCAGCTGGTCGAGGCCCGGTTCGGCGATGGACTGTCGGTGGCTTGCCGGCTGAAGGCGGCGGCGCCGGAATAGGGTTTTGACCGCCGAGGCGAAGACGTCCGGCAAGAGAGGGTGGACATGACGGACGAGGCGCAATCGACGATCCGGCAGGCGGCGGCGAAGGCTGGTTCCTATCGCTGGATGATCGTCGCCCTGCTCTTCGCCGCCACGGTGATCAACTATGTCGATCGCCAGATGATCGGCGTGCTGAAGCCGACCCTGATGGCGGACCTCGGCTGGACCGAGAAGGATTTTGCCGGCGTCATCATCTGGTTCCAGTTCGCCTATGCGATCGGCTACATCGCCTTCGGCAAGATCGTCGATCAGGCGGGCGCCCGCGCCGGCTACGCCATCGCCTTCGTGATCTGGCAGATCGCGCACATCGCGCACGGCGCCGCGTCCACCGTCACCCAGTTCGCGATCGCCCGCTTCGCGCTCGGCATCGGCGAATCGGGTAATTTCCCCGCCGGCATCAAGGCGGTGACCGAATGGTTCCCCGCCAAGGAACGCGCCTTCGCGATCGGCGTGTTCAACGCCGGCGCCAATATCGGCGCGGTCATCACCCCGCTGATCGTGCCGCTGATGGTGATCGCCTGGGGCTGGCGCTCCGCCTTCGTCATCACCGGCGTCGTCAGCTTCGTCTGGCTGATCGCCTGGTGGGCGATGTACCGCCATCCCCGCGCCCACAAGAAGGTCACCCAGAGCGAACTCGCCTGGATCGAGCAGGATCCGGCCGATCCGGTCGTGCCGCTCGGCTATGGCGCCGTCTTCACCCGCAAGGAAACCTGGGCCTATGCGCTCGGCAAGTTCTTCATCGATCCGATCTGGTGGTTCTTCCTGTTCTGGCTGCCCGGCTATCTGTTCGAGCGCTACGATCTCAACCTCCTGACCTTCGGCCTGCCGCTGGCGGCGATCTACCTGATCTCCGACGCCGGCAGCGTCGCGGGCGGCTGGCTCTCCTCGCGACTGATGAACGCCGGGTGGACGGCGAACCGCGCGCGCAAGCTGACCATGTTCATCTGCGCCTGCGCCGTGGTCCCGGTCGTCTTCGCCGAATCCATCTTGAGCGTCTGGGTC
Organism: Sphingosinicella sp. LHD-64; assembly: GCF_031157375.1. Lineage (GTDB taxonomy): Bacteria > Pseudomonadota > Alphaproteobacteria > Sphingomonadales > Sphingomonadaceae > Allosphingosinicella. Next base: position 838,227 of record NZ_JAVIFV010000003.1, on the reverse strand, counting down.
GCGGTGCTGGTCATCGGTCTCGCGACCGCCGCCCATCAGGCCTTCTCGGCCAATCTCTATGCGCTGCCGGCCGATCTCTTCCCGCGCGCGGCGGTGGGATCGGTGGTGGGCATCGGCGGCACCGCCGGTGCGGTCGGCGGCATGCTGATGTCCTTCTATGCCGGCGAGGTCCTGCAGCGGCTGGGCACCTACTGGCCGTTGTTCGCGGTGGCGGCGGGCGCCTATTTCATTGCCTTACTGCTCGTCCACCTGCTGTCGCCGCGGCTCGAGCGGGTGCAGGTCGGAGGCTGACCCGGCTGGCGCGCGGCCGCGCGCCGCACTAGGCTGCGCCGCGAGCGGAGGCGCCGATGCACGACGTGGCCATCACGCACGACGTCTATTTTCATATCCGGATCCTGATCGGGCTGGTCGTCGGCCTCAGCCTCACCCGTGTCCTTTCGGGCGTCAGCAAGCTGGTCCAGCATCCCGGGCGCGAGCGGCTCTATGCCCCGCACCTGGTCTGGGTCGCGGTCATTCTCATCTCCGCGATCCACTTCTGGTGGTGGGAGTTCGAGCTCAGCCGGATTTCCCCGTTCCGCTTCCAGCTTTTCCTCTTCGTCCTGTTCTACGCCTTCCTCTTCTACCTGCTCGCCAGCCTGCTCTTCCCCGACGATATGAGCGACTACGAAGGCTATGAGGACTATTTCCTCTCCCGGCGGCGGTGGTTCTTCGGGTTGTTCGCGGCGACCTTCGCGGTCGACCTGATGGACACCCTGATCAAGGGCCGAACCCGGCTGGGCGAGCTCGGGCTGGAATATGAGATCAAGATCGTCGTCTGCATCGGCCTGTGCCTGGTGGCGGTCCTGACCCGCAACCGCCGCTTCCACCTGCTCTTTCCCGCCATCTATCTCGTCTATTATCTGAGCTGGATCCTGCGCGTGTTCGACATTCTCGGCTGAAGACACGGCCGAAAATGTGCCTTCCCTTCGTTTCTGTGATGTTATAATATCATATCAGCGAACGAGGAGGCGACTTTTGGCCGTCACGCTCCAGTCCAAGCGCGAAAAGCCCAGGCTTCGTCTTTACGCTCCCCGCGAGGACTACAGCCCGATCGCCGCGATCAACACGACGCCGCTGATCGACATGATGCTGGTGCTGCTGATCATGTTCATCATGGCCATCCCCTTGAGCACCCACAAGGTGCCGCTCGATCTGCCTCCGCCGGTCCCCGGCCCTGTCGATACGCGCCCGGTCCACCGTCTCGACATCGACCTCGGCGGCCGCGCCATCTGGAACGGTCGGCCCGTCACCGATGACGAGTTGCGCCAGCGCCTCACAGCGGCGGCCGCCGACCCGGCCGGTCCCGCGCTCCACTTCAACCCGCACAGCGAGGCGCGCTACGAGCGGGTCGACCAGATTCTGGCCGACGTCCGCCGCGCCGGCATCGACCGGCTTGGCCTTGTCGACAGCGAGAGATACGCAACCGCCATCGATCGCTGAGGCAGCAAGCTGGCGCGTTTCGGTTTGATGGGATTGTATAGTATAACGTAACGATATGGTGTAACGTTACTGAGCCGACTTTTGGGGTCGGTGAGGAGAGGAGAAAACCCATGTCAGAGGCAGGTTTCTTCGAACAGAGACGGGCGAGCCCCAGCGGCTTCGCTCTGGTGGTGGCAATGCATGCGGCAGCGCTCGGCGCGGTGCTGCTGATCAAGGGGCCGGTGATCATCCCGCCGGCCTTCCCTCCGATGGATGTCTATAATGTCCCGCCCGAGCGGACGCCCGATCCCGCCCCGCCGCCGCGGCCTGAAGTGGAAACCCAAACCCCGATCCGGACGATAGATCCGATCGTCCGGACTCCCGACGGGGCGCGGGACCAGATTGCGATCGTGTCGGGGACCGGTCCGGTCCAGCCGCTCGGCGGCACTGGCACCGGCTTCGTCGAACAGGTTCAGCCACCGCCTCCGCTCACCCCGGTCCGCCGCGACGCCGAGATCGACCAGCGCTACGCGGCCGCGTTCCAGCCGCCCTATCCGACATCCGAGCAGCGCGCCCAACGCGAGGGAACGGTGCGGGTTCGCGTGACGATCGGCGCCGATGGCCGCGTCCGCGCCGTCGAACGCCTGTCGGCGACCAGCGACGCCTTCTGGGCGGTCGCCGAGCGTCAGGCGCTGCGTCACTGGCGCTTCCGTCCGGCGACGGTCGACGGCCGTCCGATCGAGAGCACCAAGGTCATGACCCTGCATTTCCGGCTGGCCGACGTCTGAGTCCCCCTTGGGGCCTGCACCCATAACCGGCAACGGTCGTGACGGAGTGGATTTTGGTGCAGGGCAAGGAGTGAGGAGGGAGCGATGCTGGGCGCATCGTGACCGACGAGCGACGCCGCCCTGCGCCAAAAGCCGCCCGCCGCTTCGCGGTCGTCTGGAGAGGCCTGCTGGCGGCGTCGCTTGCTTGCGCGTAGCGGTCAGCTACGCGACTGCGCTGCGCTCCTTGCCAGCGGACCTCTCCAGACGATCACGACCATTGCCGGTTATGGGTACAGGCCCCTATGCCGGCCGGGGCTGGCGGCAGGGGCGCCGCGCGACTATCTTGGCGCGATGCCCCTGCCCCGTCCCGCTTCCCCGAAAGTCCTGTGGGCCGACATGCGCGAATTCTGGCGCACGCGGCCGCGCCACCAGTGGCTCGCGGCCACGCTCGCCATCCTGATCCCGGTCGGGATCATCCTTGCCTTCTATTTCGACGCGCAGACCAACATCGTGCCGCCCGAGCAGGTCATCTACGTCAACGACTGGCCGGCGGCCCGCAGCGATGCGGAGATCCAGGCCAAGCAGCGCCAGGACCAGGCGCGACGCGAGGCGCTCGAGCGCGAGCGGCGCGAGCAGTTCCAGCGGATCGACGAGGGCCTGAACAGGCTGGGCATTTGAGCGACGCCGTCCGGATGACCGAAGCGATCACGCTCGGCGAGCGCGCCCGCGGCACCACCGCCCCAAATCCCCATGTCGGCTGCGTGATCGTCCGCGACGGCGCGGTGATCGGGCGTGGTGCAACGCAGTCGGGCGGGCGGCCGCACGCGGAAGCCGTCGCGCTCGAGGAAGCCGGCAATGTGGAGGGTGCCACCGTCTATGTGACGCTGGAGCCCTGCGCGCATGAGAGCGCGCGCGGACCGGCCTGTGCGGACCTGCTCGTCGCTGCCGGGCCGGCGCGGGTGGTGGTCGCGCTTGAAGACCCTGATCCACGCACCAACGGGTCCGGCATCGCCTGTCTGCGCGCAGCCGGAATCACGGTCGACGTCGGCGAAGGCGCCGAGGCGGCGGCGCGCAGCCTGGCCGGATTCCTGAGCCGCATCCGGCGCGGCCGGCCCCTTGTGACGCTGAAGCTCGCGATGTCGATCGACGGCAAGATCGCGCTCCCCTCCGGCGAGAGCAAGTGGATCACCGGCGAGGATGCCCGCGCCCATGTCCATCTCGAGCGCGCCCGCGCCGACATGATCCTGGTGGGCCGCGGCACCTACGAGGCGGACAGGCCGCGGCTCGACGTGCGCCTGCCCGGCCTCGAGGACCGCTCGCCCCGGCGCGCGCTGCTGACCCGCGGCGAGACGGTCGAAGGCTGGGCCCGCATCGGCGCACCCGAGGAGGTCGCCGGCCTTCATGACGTCAACGACCTGCTCGTCGAGGGCGGCTCGGCGACCGCCACCGCCTTCCTCGCCGCCGACCTGGTGGACCGCATGTTGATCTACCGCGCGCCGATCCTGATTGGCGAGGGCAGGTCATCGGTCGGCTATATCGGCCTCAATGCTATCGCCGATGCACACCGACGCTGGCGCCTCGCCGACACGCGCGCGCTTGGCATGGACCGGCTCGAAGTCTACGAGCGCGTCCGGGAAGAGAGCTGAATGTTCACCGGAATCATCACCGACGTCGGCACAATCGAGACCGTTGAGGACCGCGGCGACCTGCGCGTCCGGGTCGCCAACGGCTACGATATGGCGACGGTGGACCTTGGCGCCTCGATCGCCTGCTCGGGCGTCTGTCTCACCGTGGTCGACAAGGGGCCGGGCTGGTTCGCGGTAGATGTCTCCGGCGAGACGCTGAGCCGCACCGCGCCGGGAATGTGGGCCGGGGGCACGCGGCTGAATCTGGAGCGCGCGCTGAAGGTCGGTGACGAGCTCGGCGGCCATATCGTCACCGGCCATGTCGACGGGCTCGGCACCGTCACCACGAGCGCACCCGACCAGGGCTCGATCCGCTTCGCGATCGCGGTGCCGGCGAAGCTCGCGCCCTACCTCTCCGAGAAAGGCTCGATCGCGATCAACGGCATCTCGCTCACCGTCAACGAAGTCGCGGACGGGCCGGAGGGCACCAGCTTCGGCGTCAACATCATCCCGCACACCGCAGCCCACACCGCCCTGTTCGCGGCAGGGGACCAGGTGAACCTCGAGATCGACATCCTCGCCCGCTATCTCGGCCGCATGCTCGACGTCCGCAACAGCAAGATGTGATTTCTGCAATAGCGGATCACATTGTGATGTGATACTGGCGCGGCATGAGCACGCTTCTGATCGACCGCCTGTCCGAAATCGTTGCCGCCGGGGAGATGAGCCGGGCCGGCCTTGCCCGCGCCGCCGGCCTCCACCCCAATTCGTTGCGCAAGCTCGGCGATTCCGACTGGAATCCCACAGCCGACACGCTGCTCAAGCTCGAGAAGTTCCTCGCCGGCGGACGGCGCGACGTAATGGCCTCGGCCGAGCAGATCCTCGACGAGGCGCGCAACGGGCGGATGTTCATCCTGGTCGACGACGAGGACCGGGAGAATGAGGGCGATCTCGTCATCCCCGCCCAGATGGCGACGCCGGACGCGATCAACTTCATGGCCCGCCACGGCCGCGGCCTGATCTGCCTGTCGCTCACCCGGGAACGGGTCGACCAGCTCGGCCTGCCGCTGATGAGCCGCACCAACGGCACCCGCCACGAGACCGCGTTCACCGTCTCGATCGAGGCGCGGGATGGGGTGACGACCGGCATCTCCGCCGCCGACCGCGCCCGCACCGTCGCGGTCGCGATCGATGCCGGCAAGGGGCCGGAGCATATCGTGACTCCGGGCCACGTCTTCCCGCTGGTCGCCCGCGATGGCGGGGTGCTGGTCCGTGCCGGCCATACCGAGGCGGCAGTCGATGTCGCTCGCCTCGCCGGCCTCAACCCCTCCGGCGTGATCTGCGAGATCATGCGCGAGGACGGGTCGATGGCGCGGATGGACGACCTCGTCGAGTTCGCCGCGATGCACGGCCTCAGGATCGGCACGATCCGCGACCTCATCGCCTATCGCCTCAAGAAGGACCGGCTGGTCGAGCTTACTGCCGAGTCGCGTTTCGAAAGCCGCTGGGGCGGGACGTGGACCGCCAAGACCTTCCTCAACAAGGCGGCGGGCACCGAGCAGATCGCGCTGGTCAAGGGGCATGTCGATCCGGACCAGCCGACCCTGGTCCGGATGCACGCGCTCGACCTCTTCGCCGACACCTTCGCCGAGGCGACCGGCCGCGGCGGCCTGCTCGAAGGCGCGATGAAGGCGATCGCCGAAAACGGTGCGGGTGTCATCGTCGTCATCAACCGGCCGATGCAGGGGGCGCTCGCCCGGGCGCTGAAGGTCCGCGCCGGTGAGGCGGACGGGCGTGACGGCGAGCAGCTGCGCGACTATGGCGTCGGCGCGCAGATCCTCGCCGAGCTCGGAGTCCACGACATGATCCTGCTGACCAACAGCCACCACACGCCGGTCGCGCTCGGCGGCTACGGCCTCGCCATCGTCGGCGAGCGCGGAATCGAGGGCTGCGCCTGATGGCCCGGATCCTGATCGTCGAGGCGCGGTTCTACGCCCATCTCAATGACCTGCTCCTCGAAGGCGCCCGCGCCGCAATCGAGGCGGCAGGTCACGTGCATGACACCATCACCGTGCCGGGCGCGCTGGAAATCCCCGGCGCGATCGCGCTGGCGGTGGAGAGCGGGCACTACGACGCCTTCGTCGCACTCGGCGTGGTGATCCGCGGCGAGACCTATCATTTCGAGATCGTCGCCGGCGAGAGCGCCCGGGCGCTGATGGCGCTCAGCCTCGACGGCCTGTCGATCGGCAACGGCATCCTCACCGTCGAGAACGAGGCGCAGGCCCTTGCTCGCGCCAGGCCGACGGAAAAGGACAAGGGTGGCGAGGCGGCCAAAGCGGCGCTCGCGATGCTCGCGCTGAAGGAGCGCTTCGCGGCATGACCCTGCCGGTCCTCTTCACCGAGCGGCTGGTTCTGCGGCCGCTCAACGGGGAGGATTTCGAGCCCTGGGCCGCCTTCCAGGCGGATGCCGAGATGATGCGCTTCCTCGGCGGCGTCCAGAGCCGCGCCGAATCCTGGCGGAGCCTGTGCACCATGGCCGGCGCCTGGAGCGTGCGGGGATATTCGATGTTCGCGCTGATCGAGCGCGGCACCGGACGCTGGGTCGGCCGGGTCGGGCCGTGGCAGCCGGAGGGCTGGCCGGGGACCGAGGTCGGTTGGGGCGTGGCGCGCGAATTTGCCGGCCAGGGCTATGCCTATGAGGCGGCGGTCGCCGCGATGGACTATGCGGTCGACATGCTCGGCTGGACCGACATCATCCACACCATCGATCCGGACAATCTGGCATCGATCCGCCTCGCCCAGCGCCTCGGCGCGGCCAATCGCGGCCCGACTCGCCTGCCGCCGCCCTATGAGGACCTGCCGGTCGATGCCTGGGGCCAGACCGCGGCCCAATGGAAGGCGCGCATCCGCCCCTGACCGCCGGTCACAAACTGTCCTTATCAAGCCGCGAGCGGCTTTTATCTGTCTGCCGCCTTGCCATCGGGCTGCCGTCGCCGATAGGCGGACAACGCGATGGAGAAGAGCCACGCCCGCTATGCGTTCGCCGCGCTGATCGGCGCCAATCTCAGTCTGACTGCGGGCCCGTGGATGGTGCGCCTCTCCGACGTCGGGCCGGTCGCCGCCGGATTCTGGCGGCTGGCGCTGGCGATTCCGTTTCTTGCCCTCCTCGCCGTCCGCCAGCGCCGGGGAAAACCCTTTCCTGGCTGGGTACTGATCGGGTCGATCGCGCTCGGCGGCCTGTTCTTCGCCGCGGATCTCGCCGCCTGGCACGAGGGCATCCTGCGCACCAAGCTCGCCAATGCCACCCTGTTCGGCAATTTCGCCAGCTTCCTGTTCGCGCTCTACGGCTTTCTCATGCTGCGCGCCCTGCCGCGGCCGATGCAGGCGGTCGCCCTGCTCCTCGCCATGGCGGGCACCGCGCTGCTGCTCGGACGCAGCTACGAGCTCTCGCCCGGTCATTTCGTCGGAGATCTACTCTGCCTGCTCGCGGCTCTCTTCTACGCCCTCTACCTCATCGTCGTCGATCGCGCCCGCAAGACGATGGCGCCCTGGCCGGTGCTGGCGATCGCCACCACGGCCGGTGCGCTGCCGATCCTCCTCTTTGCGCTCGCGATGGGCGAGCAGGTGATGCCGACCGACTGGACGCCGCTGATCCCTCTTTCCATCGGCAGCCAGGTCGTCGGGCAAGGCCTGCTCGTCTATGCGATGGGCCATTTGCCGCCGCTCGTCATTGGCGTGGGCCTGCTCACCCAGCCCGTCGCGGCCGCCGCGCTCGGCTGGGCGGTCTATGACGAACGCCTCGGGCTCGCCGACGGACTCGGCGCATTGCTCGTCTGTGCGGCACTGGTCCTCATCCGGTTGCCGGACCGGAGGGTTGCAACCAGCGGCGCCGAAGCCCATTGAGCGGGCATGATCCCGCCCGCCGACATGACTCTCGACGAGCTCAGGATGGCGCTGGCGCCGCTGTTGCCGCGCCACGCCGCGTTCGACAGCTGGTCGCCGCAGGCGCTTGCCATGGCAGCCGGGGAGCTCGGCGTTCCCGCCGATCGCGCCGCGCTCTGCTTTCCCGGCGGCCAGACCGACATGATCGATGCCTGGTTCGATTCGATCGACCGCGCGATGCTCGAAGCCTTTCCGGCGGAGCGCATCGAAACGATGAAGATCCGCGCGCGTATCCGCGAACTGGTCCTGTTCCGCCTCACAGTCGCGCATCCCCACCGCGAGGCGCTGCGCCGCGCGCTCGCCATCCTCGCCATGCCGCAGCATGTTGCCCGCGCCGCCCGTCTCGCCTGGCGAAGCGCCGACCGGATCTGGCGCCTTGCCGGCGACACCGCGACCGACTTCAACCATTATTCCAAGCGGGCCATCCTGACCGGCGTCTACGGCTCGACCACCTTCGTGTTTCTCGACGACGACAGCGACGATCTGGCGGAAACCCGGGCCTTCCTCGACCGGCGGATCGACGACGTCATGCGCTTCGAGAAATTCAAGGCGCGCTGGAAGGGCCAGGGCCACCTTCGACCCTCGCTCAGCCGGTTCCTCGGCCGCCTGCGCTACCCTGCCGTCTGATTCTGCGGACGCTTAGAAAGACTTAACCCACCTGCCTTAACGGCATCGGCAGGAAGGTGGGAAACGAATGTCCGGGCTGGTTGCAAGCGATCCATTGCCGCGCTGGTCGTTGACGCGCTGGCTGATCGACCCCGGCCAGGACGTTCCCGACGCAATCCGCATCTCCCTGTTCAACGCACTCTACGGCACGCTCCCGATCTTCCTGGGCGGCGTCTTCAACACTGTGCTCGTCTCCACCGCGATCGCGATGCGCCATCCGACGCCGCTGTTCATCGGCTGGGCGATCGGGGAGCTGTTGCTGGCGATCATTCGCCTCCCCGTCGTCATCCTGGGGCTCAGGGCGATTCGCGAAGGCCGGCGCGGACCGAGCGACCTCTACATCCTGCTCGCCCTCCTGTGGGCGTTCAGCGTCGGCTTCGGCAGCTTCATCTGCCTGCTGAGCGGCGACTGGGTGATTGCAACCCTCGCCTGCCTCTCCGCCGCGGCGATGGTCGGCGGCATCTGCCTGCGCAATTATGCCGCGCCGCGGCTCAGCGCGGCGATGATCGCACTCAGCCTTGGCCCTTGCGTCCTTGGCGGCATCCTGTCGGGCGAGACGGTGCTGCTGGTGACCTTCCTCCAGATCCCCGCCTATCTCGGCGCGATGACCGCGGCGACCTTCCGCATGAACCGGATGCTGATCGAGCGGATGGAGGCCGAGATCGACAAGGACCGGCGCGCCCGCCACGACGAGCTGACCGGCCTGCTCAACCGCACCGGCCTCGCCGCGGAATTCGACCGGCGCGCAGTGGCCGGAGATGCGGAGGATCTCGCCTTCCTGTTCCTCGATCTCGACGGCTTCAAGGGCGTCAACGACACGCTCGGCCACAGCGCGGGCGACCGGCTGCTGGTCGAGGTCGCCGAGCGCTTGCGCGCTGCCGCGCGAAGCGGCGACATCGTGGTGCGCCTCGGCGGCGACGAGTTCCTGCTCGTCACCCGTTCCGGCGACCCGGCCGGCATGCGCAGCTATGGCGAAACCCTGATTCGGGCGCTGTCCCTGCCCTATCTGATCGATGGCAGCGGCGTGGACATCGGGGTCAGCATCGGCGTCGCGCTCAGCCGCGAGCATGGCTGTGCCTTCGCCGACCTGATCGAGGCCGCCGACGGTGCGCTCTATAAGGCCAAGGCGCAGGGCCGGAACCGCTGCGTCGTCGCGCAGACCACGCCGCGCCTCGCGGCCAGCCGCCGCCACGTCGCCGCCTAGGGTCCGTACAGCTTATTGATAATCAGTCGCAAATGATCCATGAGGCGCCCATGCGCCTCAGCCTCGACGAGCTTCCCTATCGCACGCCGGCCACGGTGACCGAGATCCTCTGGGACTCGCTGTCCGAGAGCGATGCGAAGAAGCTGCGAAACTTCGGTTTCGACGAAGGCGTGGCGATCGAGGCGCTCCATGGCGCGCCGTTCGGCCGCGATCCGATCGCGGTCAGGATCGGCCGCATGCAGATCGCGCTCAGGCGCGCGCAGGCACGGGCGATCGCCGTGACGCCGGGAAGCGCGGCGCAGGCATGACGACGATCCCGCTGATCGCGCTGGTCGGCAATCCCAATGCCGGCAAGAGCGCCTTGTTCAACGCGCTGACCGGCGCCCGCCAGAAGGTCGGCAATTATCCGGGCGTCACCGTCGAGCGCCATGCCGGCCGGATGTCGCTGCCGGACGGGCGGCCGATCGAACTGGTCGACCTGCCCGGCACCTACGGGCTCGAGCCGACGAGTCCCGACGAGCAGGTCACCCGCGACGTGCTGTTCGGCACCCAGGAGGGCGAGCGCTTTCCCGATGCGATGATCGTCGTGGTCGATGCGACCAATCTCGACAATCACCTGCGCTTCGTCCTGCAGCTGCGCGAGCTCGGCCGGCCGATGGTGGTCGCGCTCAACATGGTCGACATGGCGACGCGCGACGGCCTCACCATCGACGAGGCCGTGCTGTCGCGCGAGCTCGGCGTGCCGGTCGTGCCGACGGTCGCGGTCCGCAAGCGTGGCCTCGATGCGCTCAAGGACGTGCTGGCCGATCTCTCCACCGCGGCCGCAACACCCGACACGTCGGTCGATCGCGACATCCGCCATTATCAGCGCGAGGCGCGGCGGATCGCCGCGGCCGCGACCGTCGAGCAGCCGCAGGGGCGCGCCTTCACCCGCGCAATCGACCGGATCGTGCTGCATCCGGTCGCCGGGCCGATCATCCTGTTCGCCCTGCTCTTCATCATGTTCCAGGCGGTCTTCGCCTGGTCGGAGACCCCGATCGGCTGGATCGAGGGCGCCCAGGCCTGGCTCGCCGAGCGGGCGGTGGCGACCTTGCCCGAGAGCTTCCTGCGCGACCTGCTGGTCGAGGGCATCATCGCCGGCGTCGGCTCGGTCGTCGTCTTCCTGCCGCAGATCCTGATCCTGTTCTTCTTCATTCTGCTCCTGGAGGCGTCGGGCTACATGGTCCGCGCCGCATTCCTGATGGACCGGATGATGTCCGGCGTCGGCCTGTCCGGCCGCTCCTTCATCCCGCTCCTCTCCTCCTTCGCCTGCGCGATTCCCGGCATCATGGCGACCCGCTCGGTCGAGGACCCGCGCGAGCGCCTCACCACCATCCTGATCGCGCCGCTGATGACCTGCTCGGCGCGCCTGCCCGTCTATGCGGTGATCATCGGCGCCTTCATCCCGGCGCGCGACGTCGGCGGCGGCGTCGGCCTGCAGGGGCTGGTCCTCCTCGGCCTCTACGTCACCGGCATCCTCGGCGCGATGCTGGTCGCGCTGGTGCTGAGGCGCAGCGTCGCGAAGGGCGGCAAGGCCGGCTTCACCATCGAGATGCCGCGCTACCAGCTGCCGCTGCCGCGCGATCTCGTCATCGGCCTGTGGCAGCGCGCCTATGTGTTCCTGCGCCGCGCTGGCACGATCATCATGGGCGTCACCGTCGCGCTCTGGCTGCTCGCCTCGTTCCCGCAGGCGCCGGAGGGCGTGAAGCAGAGCGAATATTCGGTCGCCGGCCGGATCGCCTCGGGGCTTGAGGTCGTGCTGGCGCCGATCGGCTTCAATCACGAAATGTCGCTGGCCGTGATCCCGGCCATGGCCGCGCGCGAGGTCGCCGTCTCGGCCCTGCAGACCGTTTACGCGATCGACGCCGGCGATGACGAGGAGGCCGGCGCCGCCGCGCTCGGCCAGCAGCTCTCCTCCCGCTGGTCGCTCCCCACCGCGCTCGCCTTTCTCATGTGGTTCGTCTTCGCGCCGCAATGCTTATCCACAATTGCCGTCGTCCGGCGCGAGACGAACGGGTGGAAGTGGCCGCTCTTCATGCTAGGCTACCTGTTCGCACTGGCATATCTGGCGGCAGGGGCGACCTTCTGGATCGCGACCGCCATCGGTCTTTAGGAGATGAGCCCATGGCGGGCGTGAACAAGGTGATACTGGTCGGCAATCTCGGCGACGATCCCGAGGTCAGGAGCCTCAACAGCGGCGGCGAGGTGGTGAACCTGCGCGTCGCCACGTCCGAGACCTGGAAGGACCGCGACGGCAACCGCCAGGAGCGGACCGAATGGCACCGGGTCGTGATCTTCAACGAGAATCTCGGCCGGGTCGCCAAGTCCTATCTCAAGAAAGGCTCGAAGGTGTATCTCGAAGGCCAGCTCCAGACCCGCAAGTGGCAGGACAATTCGGGCCAAGACAAATATTCGACCGAAGTGGTGCTGCAGCGCTTCCGCGGCGAGCTCGTCCTGCTCGACAGCCGCGGCGGCGGTGGAGGCGGCGGCTATGGCGACGATTCCGGCGGCGCGAGCAGCTTCAGCGACCGCGGCAGCGACTTCGGCGCCGCGCCGCGCCAGCAGTCCCGGCCCGCGCCGGCATTCGACTCCGATCTGGACGACGACGTCCCGTTCTGATGCGCCGTAGCGCGTCATCCGGCGAAAGCCGGGATCTCGGTGGTTCTGTAAGGAAGGGAGATTCCAGCTTGCCCTGGAATGACGATCACTCTTTGCCGGTGAGCTTGTCCCTCAACCCCGTCAACGCGCCGAACGGGCCGGCTTCCTCCTCGCTCTTCACCCCGGCGGCCTTCAGCGCCGCTTCGGCGTCCGGCGCGCGCGGATAGGGATCGAGGGCGAGCGCCAGCGTCTCGGCCACCGCTTCGCCGAGATCGATCGACCCGCCAGTGTAGAAGACGACGTCAAGGTCGTCGTGGCCCAATTCCACCTCCTCGTCGGGCGGGCTGTCCGCGGGCTGCGGGTGGAAGGCGATCTCGAAGGCCTCGTCGATCTCGGCGGGAACCGGCGCGCCACTGGCGACGCAGCTTTGCGTCACCGCCGCGCGCAGCTTGCCCCTGGCCGTCACCACATCGCCCCGCCGCGCCAGCGCTGCATCTGCGGCGAGCCGATCGATCGCGATCAGCGCGAAACGCTTGGCCAGCGCCGCGCGCTCGTCGGCATCGGCCGCGATCGTCATCGTGCGCGGAGTCTCGCCGATCGTGTCGAGCGCCACCGGGCGGCTGAACTCGGGCGCGGTCATGGCGCCGGCAGGCGGCCCGCCACCAGATCTTCGGTCGAGATCGCCTTGAGTGCGCCTGCAAATCCCTCGAGCCGGCCGCTCACCAGCGCGACCGCCTCCTCGGACGGCGGCGCCTCATGGAAGATGTTGCGACGCGCGGCCTCCGCATAGCCCCCGCCGCCTTCGTCGGCGTCACGGAAGGCGCCCAGCCGGCCGCCGAGCGCGCCCATCATCCGGCCGACATGCTTGCTGACCACATAGTCGCCGATGCCGATCTGCCGCAGCGTCCCATCCATGTCGTCGACGAAGATCTCGGTGAGCAGCACGGCCGGCTGTCGGCCGGCCTCGCCATCGGCCTCGAGCCGGAGCAGCACCAACGCGGTGATCGCCGCGACCATGTCGAAGCGGCCGTCGAGTGTGTCGGGCACCTGACCCTCCACATACCAGAAGGGATCGCGCCCTGCGGCGACGATCGCACGGTAGAGCGGATCGAGCGCCGCGCGCTCCTTGCGTTCGCCGAAAATGCGCTCGAGAAGGGACAAGGCGTTTTTTCCGTGATGGCCGGGCGACTTGCGCCGGTTAGGCGATGTTCATATTGGTGGGCCTAGTCAAGTCCGCTGCCTCAACGTCGGACATCGCATCGGACGATCAGGAGTTCCACCGCACATGCCTTTCCGCCCCGGATCCCGCGCCCTTCTGGCGATCGCCCTTGGCGGCGTTCTGGTCGCCGGCTGCTCGCCGTTCCGCGAGCATCAGGGCTATCTGGTCGATACGGCGCTGGTCGAGTCGATCCAGCCCGGTGTCGACAACCGCGAGTCGGTCCAGGGCACGCTCGGCCGGCCGACCTTCACCGGCCAGTTCGACCAGCAGCAGCGTGACTGGTATTATGTGTCGCGCGACACCGCCGCGCTCGCCTTCCGCATGCCGCGCCCGACTGCACAGACCGTGCTCCACGTGCGCTTTAACGAGGCCGGGAATGTCGAGAGCGTGAACCGGACGGGCCTGGAGCTCGTCGCGCGGATCCGGCCCGATTCCGACAAGACTCCCACGCTCGGCCGCCATCGCAGCCTGTTCGAGGAGCTGTTCGGCAATATCGGTGCCGTCGGGCAGGGCGGCCAGCGCGGCCAGACTGCCGACAACCCGCAATAAGGGCCGCAATAGTCCGGGCGGGCTGGATTCCGCCGGGCCGATTGCTTACGCCAAGGGAATGAGCAGTCCGGCCCGAGCCTGGCGCGACGCCTATCGCCATCCCACGCCCTGGGATGCGGACTTTCCGCTGCAATCGATGGTCGATCTGTTCGAACAAACGGCTGCGCGGTCGGGCGAAGCCCCGCTCATCGACTTCCTCGGCCGCCACTACAGCTATGCCGAAACGCTGAATGGCGCGCAGCGCGTCGCCACTGGCCTTGGCGCACTGGGATACGGCCCGGGCGATCGGATCGGGCTCTTCCTCCCCAACGTTCCCCATTATCTGGCGGCCTATTACGGCATCCTGAGGCTCGGTGCGACGGTGGTGAACTTCTCGCCGCTCTACACGGCCCAGGAGCTGGCCGATCAGGTCGCCGATTCGGGGACGCGGGCGCTGTTCACGCTGTCGGCGACCGCGCTGCTGCCGACCGCCCTCAGGGTGCTCGACGGCAGTGCGCTCGAGCGGCTGATCGTCGGGTCGGTGGCGGGGGCGCTGCCGGCGGCCAAATCCCTCTTCTACCGGCTGTTCCGCGGCCGCGAGGTGGCCCAGCGGCCGGACGATCCGCGCATCATGGCCTTTTCCGCGCTGATCGCAAATGACGGGGCGGCGCCCGCGGCCGCGATCCGGCCCGAAACGGATATCGCCCTCATCCAATATACCGGCGGCACCACCGGCACGCCGAAGGGCGCGATGCTGACCCACGCGAACCTGTCCGCGAATGCCCGCCAGGTCGTGGGCCTCGATCCGCATCCCGGGACGCCCGACCGGATCCTCGGCGTGCTGCCGCTGTTTCACGTCTTCGCCAATACCTGCGTGCTCAACCGCACCGTCGTGAACGGCGGATGCATCGTCATGCTGCCGCGGTTCGACGCCGGCCAGGTGCTGGCGGCGATCACCCGCACCAAGGCGACCGCGATGCCGGGCGTGCCGACCATGTACCAGGCGCTGCTCGACCATCCCAATCTCGCGGCGACCGACTTCTCCTCGCTCCGCGTCTGCGTCTCGGGCGGTGCGCCGCTTGCGGCCGAGCTCCAGCAGAAGTTCGAGGCGGCGACCGGAGCGAAGCTGATCGAAGGCTACGGCCTGTCGGAAAGCTCCGGCGTCATCGCGTCGAATCCCTATGAGGCGGAGGGCAAGGCCGGCACGATCGGCCAGCCCATTCCCGGAACCCAGGTCCGCCTGGTCGACAAGTCGGACCCCACACGCGATCCCCCGGAGGGCGAGCCGGGAGAGATCGTCGCGTTCGGGCCGCAGATCATGAAGGGCTATTGGAACCGCCCGGATGCCGACGAGGAGGTGTTCGTAACCGATTCCCAAGGGCGGCGCTGGCTGCGGACCGGCGACGTTGGCGCGATCGACGCCGACGGCTTCATCCGCATCGTCGATCGCCTCAAGGATATGATCGCGGTTTCGGGCTTCAAGGTCTTCCCGAGCCAGATCGAGAAGCTCCTCTATCGCCATCCTGCGGTTAAGGAGGCCTTGGTGATCGGCATGCCCGACGCCTATCGCGGCGAGCAGCCGCGGGCCTATGTGACGCTCAACGAGGATGCCGAGGCGGACGGGGCGGCCCTGATGGCCTGGCTCAACCCGCAGCTCGGTCACCACGAGCGCGTCGACGCGGTGGTCGTGCGCGAAAGCCTGCCCAAGACGATGATCGGCAAGCTGAGCCGCAAGGACCTCGTCGCCGAAGTCAGGGCCGAAGCAGCCGGTAGCTGAGCCCTACTGGGCCACCCGTCCGGCCGCGAGCACGGCCAGCGTCACGAGGTCCGAGGCGGTCGCCGTCATCGGCGCGATCTGGACCTGGTGCTGCATGCCGACCAGCATCGGCCCGATCACCGCATCGCCCCCCAGCTCCTTCAGTAGCTTGGCCGAGATGTTCGCGGTCTGGAGGCCCGGCATGATCAGCACATTGGCGGGGCCGGTCAGGCGGCTGAACGGATAGACCTTGTGCATCGCCGGGTTGAGCGCGACGTCGGGCGGCATCTCGCCCTCATATTCGAAGTCGATGTCGTCGCGCTTGTCGAGGAGCTTCACGGCATCGCGGATACGGTCGAGGAAGCTGCCCTCCGGATTGCCGAAGATCGAATAGGAGAGGAAGGCGACGCGGGGCTCGTGGCCCATGCGGCGTGCGACCTCGGCGGTCCGGATCGCGATCTCGGCCAGTTGCTCCGGCGCCGGCCGTTCGGTGACGGTGGTGTCGGCGATGAACACGGTATGCGCCTGGCCGACCATGACGTGGATGCCGAACGGAGTCACGCCCGGCAGCGGATCGAGCACGCGGCGGATCTGGCGCAAGCTCTGCGCGTAGGTGCGGGTGACGCCGGTGATCATCACGTCGGCTTCGCCGGCGGCGAGCAGCAGGGCGGCGAAGATGTTGCGGTCCTGATTGACCACCCGCTCGACCTCGCGCTGGAGATAGCCGCGCCGCTGGAGGCGCTGGTAGAGGTAATCGGCGAGCTCGGGCACGCGCGGATAGTGGCGGCTGTTGAACACCGGGAAGCTCTCCGGGTCCTCGACGCCGAGCGCGCGGAGGCGATCATGGACGTCGTCGCGGCCGACCAGTATCGGGATGCCGTAGCCGCCGTCGCGGAAGGCGATCGCGGCGCGCAGCACGACATCCTCCTCGCCCTCGGCGAAAAGGACGCGGCGCGGATTGGCGCGCGCCGATTCATAGGCGAGGCTGAGCACCGAGGTGGTCGGATTGAGCCGGGCGCGCAGCTTCGTGCGATACTCGGCCATGTCGGCGATCGGCCGCTGGGCGACGCCGGTGTCGATCGCCGCCTGCGCGACGGCGGCCGGCACGACCTCCATCAGCCGCGGGTCGAACGGCGCCGGGATGATATAGTCGGCGCCGAAGCTGTGCACCTTGCCATAGGCGGCCGCGACCTCCTCCGGCACCGCCTCGCGCGCGAGATCGGCGAGCGCCTGGGCGGCGGCGATCTTCATCTCCTCGTTGATCGCGGTCGCGCGCACGTCGAGCGCGCCGCGGAAGATGAAGGGGAAGCCGAGCACGTTGTTGACCTGGTTGGGATAGTCCGACCGGCCGGTCGCGACGATTGCGTCGGGGCGGACCGCCTTGGCCTCGGGCGGGGTGATCTCCGGGTCGGGATTGGCCATGGCGAAGATGATCGGCTGGGGCGCCATGTCCTTCACCATCTCGGGCTTCAGCGCGCCGGCGGCGGAGAGGCCGAGAAACACGTCGGCGCCCTTCATCGCCTCGGCCAGCGTACGCGCGCCGGTCTTGACCGCGTGCGCCGACTTCCACTGGTCCATGCCCTCGGTGCGGCCCTCGTAGATGACGCCGGTCCGGTCGCACATGGTGACATGGTCGTTGCGCACGCCCATCGCCTTGACGAGGGCGGTGCAGGCGATCGCGGCGGCGCCGGCGCCGTTCACCACCACCTTCACGTCCTTGAGTTCGCGCCCGGTCAGGTAGCAGGCGTTGATCAGGCCGGCAGCGCTGATGATCGCGGTGCCGTGCTGGTCGTCGTGCATGACCGGGATATTCATCCGCTCGCGCAGGGTCTGCTCGATGATGAAGCATTCCGGCGCCTTGATGTCCTCGAGGTTGATGCCGCCGAAGCTCGGCTCGAGCAGCTCGACCGCGTCGATGAAGCGATCGACGTCCTCGGTCTTCAGTTCGAGGTCGATCGAGTCGACGTCGGCGAAGCGTTTGAACAGGACCGCCTTGCCCTCCATCACTGGCTTGGAGGCGAGCGCGCCGAGATTGCCGAGGCCGAGGATCGCGGTGCCGTTGGAGATGACCGCGACGAGATTGCCCTTGGCGGTATAGTCGTAGGCCTTGCTCGGGTCCTCGGCGATGGCGCGCACCGGCACGGCGACGCCGGGCGAGTAGGCGAGGCTGAGGTCGCGCTGCGTCGCCATCGGCTTGGAGGCGATGATCTCGATCTTGCCCGGCCGGCCGCTGGCGTGGAACTCCAGCGCCTCGGCTTCGGAAAATTTGACGTTGCTGCCCTCGCTCATCCCGCGCTCCCTGTCTCCCTCACGCTGTAGGCGGGGTTTCAGGGCAACCGCAAGGCGTCAGAAGAAGTCGACGCCGGGTCGCAGCACGATCTGGAAGACGGCGAGCACGGCGAGCAACGCGCCGACCGGCCAGATGACGGGCAGGAGCGGTCCGCCGGGTGCGGGTCCCGGCCGCGGCCGCCCGATCGCGCCGAGCTGGACGAAGATCGCACCGGTGACGTTCATGATCACCGGAACCAGCGCAACCTGGAGGGGATCGCCGGGCACGCGGAAGGGGAGGATCAGCAGGATCGCGACGAGCGCCGGCAGGGTCGCCAGGCGGAAGGCGCCCGATCCCGGTTTCGCCTCGGGAGCAAAGCCGAGATAGAGCGGCACCAGCGCACGGCCGATCAGGATCATCGCGATTACCGCAGCCGCGGCAGCAAAGAGCTTTGCGGTCTCGCTCATGCCCAGATAGGTCATCGCCCGGCCGACGTCGTTCATCGGCACGAACGCGCCGAGCACGACCTGCGGCAGCGACTGATAGAGGCCGCTGAACGCGATCCAGATGAGCAGCAGCCTGAGCGCCGCCGATCCGCCGCCGTGCCGGCGGAGCAGGAGTAGCAGGGCGAGACCGGTCGCGAGGATCGCCGACGCGCCCGTCCCTTGCAGCAGCTCGGCGAGTGGGTTGCTTCCCGCCCAGTCATGATTGTTGTGGAACAGGGTCGGCCTGAGGCCCGGCGTCAGCGCCTTGGGCCAGACGAGGAACAGCTCCTGGAGGAAGAAGACCAGGTTGAAGGCGAGGGTGGCGAGGAGGGTGGAGTGCAGGGTGAGCGCAGGCCAGCGCGTTTGGGGTCCGGTCATTGCTCCATCTGTGCCCCGCTCCGGCTGGTCTAGTCTGCCGGCGCATTCAGCGGATAGGAGATGATCAAAGTCAACGGCTCGGTACCGAGCTGGCGAATGCCGACATTGGCGCCGCGGTAGAGATAGGCGGCCATGCCCGGGCGGAGGCGTGCGGTCCGCCCGTCCGAGAGCACCTCGCCCGCGCCGGCGACGACATAATAGACCTCGTCATGGTCGATGACATGCGCCCCGATCGCTGCGCCGACGTGGAGGGTGCGCTTGCGGAACTCCATCGTGCGTCCGGGAATGCCGTCGCTGATCCGGTGGGCAGTGCTCATCCCGATCCGTCCGTGCGGCGGCGACTCCTCGCGTACGCGCTCAGCCTCGTCGACCACCACCATCGGTCGCGCCTCGGGTGCGGCGTCGGCCGCCCAGCGCAGGCCGCCGAGCAGGTGCGCCAGGAAGGCGGGTTCGGCATAGCTGCCGGCGGTGTGGCCCATTGCGGTGTAGAAGACCCGGCCGCCCTCGAACTCGTGCGCCCAGGCGACGGGATTGGGATTGGCGTCGGCCTCGCCGATCGAGCCGGGATCGAAGGTGACGAGCGGCCGGATCGTCGGATCGAGATCGTCGAAATAATACCATTCGTCGGTGCGCCGGAATTCGGGCGGAAAGGCGGTCGCGGCCGGATGCGCCGCATCGCGCCGGGTCAACGCTGCTTCGGGCGTGCCGGGTGGGTGGCGCTGGAAACGGCCGCCGATCATCCGGCGGTACCAGGGCCAGTGATGGTGCGAATCGGCCGCGCCGTGGATCGCGACCACGCCGCCGCCGCGCCGGACGAAGGCCTGGAGCGCATCGCGGCGCGCTCCGGTGAACCATTCGGTCTCGGGCCGGCGGCCATCGGTCGTCGTGTTGAGCAGGATCAGTGCGTCGTAACCGGCGAGTCCTTCGCCAGCGAATACGGCCGGGTCCTCGCTCGCGGTGAGGGCGATGCCCTCCCGCGCCGCCATGGCGCGGATCGCCGCGATACCGGGTTCGATCGAATCGTGCCGCCAGCCGGTCGAATGGCTGAACAGCAGCGCGCGGATCGGTTCCTGTGCCGGCGCCGACGCCGCGCAGGTGACCAGCAGGAGAAACCAGACGAGCAACCGGGTCATCGGCGCATCTCGGTGTCGCGGCGGGTGGTCGGCTGCTGGATGAAGTCGTCGCGCTGACCGGGATAGCGGCCGGAGCGCGGCTCCATCGTGTCGAGGTTCCAGTCTGCCTCGACGAAGGGGGCGCGGGTCGGCTCGACCTCGGGATAGCCGCCGACCGCCGCTTCGTCGTCGATGATCTCGCCGCGGCCTTCGGCGACGTCGAACAGGATGCGGATGTCGTGCGCGTCACGGTCCCAGGGCCGTGCGCCGGCATAGCGCAGCACATGGGTCTCGACTTGGTTGGCGGGGAGCACGTCGAGCCCGTCGGGCCAGATCTCCGGCCGCTCCGTCTCGATGATCCGCGCCGGGCTCGTCGTGTAGCGGCCGAACATCGGCAGTGGTGCGCCGCGCCGGTCGACCGCGAGATTGTCGCGGCCGTAATAGGACAGGTCGCCGACGCCCCCGACGGTGAGGAAGGCGATGTCCGGCCGGGTCGAGAAGCCGGCGCGCAGCACGTTGCCGACCGCCGAAAGCCGGCCGAGCTCGTGCGGATGATCGCCCCATTCGAGGTCCATGAGGTTGTAGTGGATCGCCTGCGCGCCGGGATTGAAGATGAGGTTGTTGACCACCGCGGCATGGACGCCGCCCTTGAGCAGCGGATTGCGCTCGTAATTGTGGGCGTAGACGTTGCGGTAGATGAGGATACCGCTGGCATTGTCGTGAATCAGCGAGCCCTTGGAATGCTCGCCCTTGGGGTGGCTGCCATGGGCGATCCCCTCGGCCAGCAGATTGTAGGAGAAGGTGATGTTGTGGCTGGTCCCGCGCCGCCATTCCTCGGGCGTGCTGCCGGTGAAGCGTGGTCCGGAGGCGGAGAGATTCTCATCGAGGCCCCAAGTCATCGTGCAATGGTCGACGATGACGTTGTAGGCGCCGACCGTGGAGAGCGCGTCCGCCTCCCAGCCGCTGCGCCGAGCCTGGCCGGAGACACCGGTGCGGATGCGGATATGGCGGATGATCACGTCATGGGCGCGCATGTCGATGCCGCCGCGGATGATCGTGATGCCGGGCGAGGGCGCAGTCTGGCCGGCGATGGTGAGGAACGGCTCGGCGATCGTCAGCGTCGTGAGGCCGAGATCGATCACGCCCGCGACTTCGAACACCACGATTCGCGGCCCCCGTGCCTCCAGCGCCGCGCGGAGCGAGCCGGGGCCCGCCGCATCGAGGTTGGTTACCCTGAGAATCGCGCCGCCGCGCCCGCCCTGCGTCTGCGCGGCCCAGCCGACCGCGCCGGGAAAGGCTTCGGCCAGCACCGGTGTCGGCATGAGGCCCAGGAGCAATGCGAACAGACGAAGCAGCATGGCGTTCCCTCTCCGATACGCCGACTTGACATGCGCAGGCCATCGGCTCAATGTCTTATGACACCGGTTACTTCACATCGACAACCGGGACAAGCGACTGCGGCGAACGCAGCGTGGCGACAGGAGAGGAAGCAAGCCGATGGGCACCGAATCAGACAAGGGATCGGCTTCGCCTCTTCGTGCGTCGCGTTTTTTCGTCTCCATTAGACACCGGTGTCATCACGCGGAGAACGCGATGACACCTGACACGACGACGCGTTGGACTGGACATGCGCGCTCGGGCGCGGCCAATCGGGAGGGGAACCAGATGATTTCGAAGCTCGACATCGCGCAACGTGGCCTGCTTGGCGCTGCCTCGGCACTGGCCCTGGCGACGACGGGATTTGCGGCGCCGGCCTATGCGCAGGACGACGCCCCGACGCCCCAGGACACCGCCGGTGCGCAGGCGGACGAGCCGGCGATCGTCGTCACCGGCATTCGTGGCTCGCTCAACGCGGCGCTGAACCTCAAGCGCGAGTCGGTGGCGGCGGTCGATGCGATCGTCGCCGAGGATATCGCCCGGTTCCCCGATCAGAACCTTGCCGAATCGCTGCAACGCATCCCCGGCATCTCGATCCAGCGCGACGGCGGCGAGGGGCGGGCAATCACCGTGCGCGGCCTCGGCGCGCAGTTCACCCGGGTGCGCCTCAACGGCCTCGAGACCGTGGCGACCTCTACCGACGGTGCGTCGGCCAATCGCGACCGCGCATTCGACTTCAACGTCTTCGCCTCCGAGCTGTTCACCTCGATCGTCGTCCACAAGACCGCCGAGGCATCGCTCGACGAAGGCTCGCTGGGCGCGGTGGTCGATCTCAACACCGGCAACCCGCTGGGCGGCCGGCCGGGCCTCAACCTCGCGCTCTCGGCGCAGGGCTCCTACAACGACCTCAGCGACAATGTCGGGCCGCGGTTCGCCGGCCTGCTGTCGTGGACCAATCCCGAGCGAACGTTCGGCGTCTCGATCTCCGGCGCCTATTCCAAGTCGGACACGCTGGAGCTTGGCAACAACACGGTGCGCTGGGCGCAGGCGCGCTTCGATTCGGTCAACGGCACACGCTGCTTCACCCAGCCGAACAGCGGCGGCACCTACGTTCCGAGCGTGGCCTGCAACGAGGTGGCGCTCGCCTTCCACCCGCGCATCCCGCGCTATGGCGAGGTCCGGCACGACCGCGAGCGCCTGGGCCTCACCGGCAGCATCCAGTTCGCGCCCAGCGACCGAACCCGCATCTCGATCGACGCGCTCTATTCGCGCTTCCGCGAGGACCGCGAGGAGAAATGGGGCGAGGTGCTGTTCCGCAGCAACGAGCGGTCGATCGACGTCACCGACTATGAGATCGACGACAACAACAACATGATCCGGGCGACGGTGAACGACGCCTGGGTCCGCACCGAACATTATCTCCGCCAGTCGGAGACGGAATTCTACCAGGTCGGCGGCAGCTGGGACCAGGATCTGTCCGACAATTTCCGCTTCACCCTGATGGGCGGCTTCTCCAGGTCGAGTGCCGACATTCCGGTCGAGACGACGCTCGTCTTCGACGATCGCGACGCGCAGGGCTATACCTACGATTACACCGATTCCCGCAGCCCCCTGCTCACCTTCGGCACGAGCGTCACCGATCCGGCCAACTTCCAGTTCGCCGAGATCCGCGACCGGCCGTCCAACGTCACCAACAAGTTCCGCACGGCCCAGCTGCGGACGGAATGGGACGTGGCGGAGGGCTTCCAGGTGCGCGTCGGGGGCGTCTACCGGCGCTTCGATTATGACATCACCGCCTTCACCCGCGACACCGCGGTGTGCGGCAATGGCGGGCCGGATCTGGTGCTCGGCACGATCACCTGCTCGCCCTCCTCGGCCTTCGGGCCGGGTGCGATCTACGGCTTCCCGGTCACTGGCGACCTCGCCGAGCTGTTCGAGCTCGGCAATGCCGGCCAGCCGGCGGGCAACACCAACAGCTGGCTGATCCCCAATCTCGAGGCCGGCACGGCATTCACGCGGCTCTACGAGCGGCCGCTGCGGCTCGATGCGGGCAACAATCGCGGCGTGACCGAGGAGGTGACCGGCGGCTATCTCGAATTCGTGACGGAAGGCGAGCTGGCGGGCCTGCGCTATGCCTTCAATGCCGGCATCCGCTACGTCCAGACCGACCAGAGCTCCTACGGGCTTAACGGCACGACGCTGGTCACCATCGACCGGAGCTACGACGACTGGCTGCCGTCGCTGAACCTCGCGCTCTATCCGACCCGGAACATCATCGTGCGCGCCGCCGTCGCCAAGGTGATGACCCGGCCGACGCTCGGCAACCTGACCCCGGGCGGCTCCGCCGACGGATTCAACCTGCGGGTGAATTTCGGCAACCCGCAGCTCGAGCCGTTCCGGGCGACCGCCTACGACCTCGGCGTCGAATGGTATTTCGCGCCGGAATCGGTCTTCTCGGTCGCCTTCTTCCGCAAGGAGGTGTCGAGCTTCCCGATCAACGTCACCCGTACGGACAGCTTCGATTCGACGGGTCTACCGGTCTCCGTGCTGGTGCCCTCCTCGCCGGCCGCGCTCAGCGCAGCGCTTCGCGCCTCGCCGACCTGGCAGATTTCGACGATCGACAATGGCGAGGGTGCGACCCTGAACGGCGTCGAGCTTGCCCTGCAGGCGCCGTTCCGCTTCCTCCCCGGCTTCCTCTCCAACTTCGGCGGGATCGTGAATGCGACCTTCGTCGATTCGAGCGCCGAATACACCCAGAGCGGACCAGCGATCACGCCGGGCGGCGGCCTGGTCAACGTCACGCGCGAGGAAACGCTGTTCGGCCTGTCCAAGCGTGCTTTCAACGCGACGCTCTATTATGACGACGGCCGGTTCAGCGCGCGCGCCTCGGTCAGCTACCGCAGCGGCTATGTCGACGGCGGCAGCGGCACCGGGAACATCTTCGAAGGCTACAATTCGACGATCAACGTCGACGCTTCGGTGCGCTATGCGATCACCGAGAATTTCGAGGTCTCGGTCGAGGGCATCAACCTCACCGACGAATATCGCGACCGCTATGTCGATGTCGATGCGAACCGGAACTACGAATATAATCATTTCGGGCGCACGATCCTGTTCGGCATCCGCTACCGGCTTTGACCTGAGACGATCTCCCCAGCATGCCGGGCGCCTGGCCGACGGGCGTCCGGCTTTTTTGTGAGCAAGGATGTCCGATGGACCGACGCGACAGCCTGAAGTTCCTCGCCGGCGCAGGGTTCGCGGCCGGCCTCGGCCTGCCGTCCCTGCCTTTGCGGGCCCAGGGCTCGCGCGCCTCCTCCTCGCTCGATCCCTATGCCGAGATGCGCTGGGGGCGGGGGTTCGAAGGGCAGCGGCGGGCGGACCTCGGCGACGGCACCTTCCTCAACCCGGTCTTCGCCGGCGACCATCCCGATCCGTCGATCCTGAAGGACGGCGAGGATTATTACGTCACCTTCTCCAGCTTCGACGCCTATCCAGGCCTCGTCATCTGGCACAGCCGCGACCTGGTGAACTGGCGGCCGGTGACGGCGGCGCTCCGAACCCCGATCGGCTCGGTCTGGGCGCCCGAGCTGGTCAAGCATGACGGCCGCTACTTCCTCTACATCCCGGCCCGCTTTCCCGACAAACGCTCGATCTACGTCATCCATGCCGAACGGATCGAAGGCCCCTGGTCGGAGCCGATCGACCTCGATCTTCCCAGCCATATCGATCCCGGCCATGCGGTCGGCGAAGACGGCGAGCGCTATCTCTTCCTGTCCGGCGGCGATCGCGTGAAACTGAGCCGCGACGGTCTCGCCACCGCCGGCCCGGTGGAACATGTCTACGATCCCTGGCGCTATCCCGAGAACTGGGTGGTCGAGACCTTCGCGCCCGAGGGGCCGAAGATCCTGAAGCGCGGCGACTGGTTCTACATGGTGACCGCGGTCGGCGGCACCGCCGGGCCGCCCACGGGTCACATGGTGATCATGGCTCGGTCGCGCTCGATTCACGGGCCGTGGGAGAGTGACCCGAACAATCCGATCGTCCGTACCCGGTCCGAGACCGAGAAATGGTGGTCGCGCGGCCATGCCACGATCGTCGAGGGGCCCGAAGAGCGCTGGTGGATGATCTATCACGGCTATGAGAACGGCTATTGGACGCTCGGACGCCAGGCGCTGCTCGAGCCGATCGAATGGACCGCGGACGGCTGGGTGCGTCCCCTGGGCGGCGATCTTTCCCGCCCCTTGCGCAAGCCGCGCGAGCTCGGGGCGCAGCCGCACGGCGCGCCCTTGAGCGACGATTTCTCAGCCAACCGCTTCGGAATCCAGTGGGCCTTCTACGATCCCGCCCCGGACGAGATGGCGCGGGTGCGCTACGGTGATCGCACCCTCCATCTGCGCGGCAAGGGCACCTCGCCAAGCGACTGTGCGCCGGTCACCTGCATCTGCGGCGACCAGAGCTACCGGATCGAGGCGGCGGTGGAGGTGGATCCCGGCGCGGAGGCCGGCCTGCTGCTCTTCTACAACCGGCGGCTCTATGCGGGCCTCGGTTTCGGCGACGACGGCCTCGTCATGCACCGCTACGGCCTGCAGTGGCCGCGCGGCGCGATTCCGGGGCAGCGGCAGACCGGCGCGGCCGGGCCGGTCAGAGCGCTGCGCCTGAGGCTCACCAACCAGCGCAACATCCTCACCATCCATACCAGCGCTGATGAAGGGTCAAGCTGGCAGAAGTTCGACGTGCAGATGGAGGTCTCGGGCTATCACCACAACGTCGCCTACGATTTCCTGAGCCTGCGCCCGGCGCTCTATGCGGCGGGAGGCGGGGAGGCGCGGTTCCGCGATTTCACCTATACGGCCCTATGAGCCTCGATCGCCGCACGCTCCTCATCGGCACGTTCGCCGCCGGTCTTGCCGCTCGGGCCGCTGCGCAGACCCCGCCCCCCGACACCGCACCTTCGGGCAGGCTCGCGCTTCCCGATCCAGACGAGACGATCGATCTCTGGCCCGACGGCGCACCCGGCGGACCGCGGGCGGCGCTCGTCGAGAGAGTCGAGGAACGCAGCACCGATCCCACCTACAACGACCGCTTCGTCACCGGCATCTCGCGACCGCGGCTGGTCGTGTTCCGGCCCCAGCGTCCGAACGGCGCGGCGGCGCTGATCACGCCGGGCGGCACCTACGTCCGGGTGGTGATCGACAAGGAGGGTTATGAGCTGGCCCGCTGGCTGGCGGCGCGCGGCGTCACCGCCTTCATCCTCTTCTATCGGTTGCCCGGGGAAGGCTGGGCCGATCGCGCGAATGTGCCGCTCGCCGACGCGCAGCGTGCCGCCCGGTTGATCCGCCATCGCGCGGCCGCCTACGGGATCGATCCGGCGCGGCTGTGCGCGATCGGCTTTTCCGCCGGCGGCCATGTCTGCGCCAGTCTCGCCACGCGCTTCACGGCACGGGTTTACGATCCGGTCGACGCCGCTGACGGTCTCTCGGCGCGGCCTGATGCGGCGGCGCCGATCTACCCGGTGATCTCGATGCGCGCACCCGAGGCCAATATCGGCTCGCGCGAGAATCTGCTCGGCGCAAATCCGTCCGCCGGGACGGAGCGCGCCCATTCGCCGCATCTCCACGTGCCCGCCGATGCCCCGCCCTGCTTCCTGCTCCATGCCGAGGACGATGCGACGGTGCCGGTCGCCAACACGCTGCTGCTGCGCGACGCGCTTCGCGCACGCGGCATTGCGACCGAGACCCATATCTTCCCGGACGGCGGCCACGGCTTCGGCCTGAGGCTCGCACGCGGCAAATCGGTGGCGCACTGGCCCGATTTGCTGTCCACTTGGGGCCGCTATCGCGGCCTTTGGGCGTAGAGGCTATTGAAATACTACCGTTCGCCCTGAGCTTGTCGAAGGGCTGTCCTTTTCTTCGACGCCGAAAGAAGGGCAGGGCTTCGACAAGCTCAGCCCGAACGGATTTGTGATTCAACCAGTCGGAACCAGACCCAGCTCAGGGCGTCCGGCTGCGCGCCATCAGGTTGAAGGCGACCGCTGCGATAAGTGCCGCGAGGACCAGCCAGAAACCGATCGCCTGTTCGATGCGGATCATCTCGGCGATCTGCTGCTGGTTGATGCCGGCATCGGCGGCGTCGCCGGCGGGCGTCGGCCCCTGGTGCAGCTTGCCCGGGATCCGGTGGAAGACGGTGTAGGCGACAAGGGCCGCGGCAGCCGCGGCGCCGCCGGCCGCGACGAGCGCGCCGAAGCCGCGGGCAAGCAGGAAGCTCGCCACCAGCGCCAGCGCGATCAGTGCCGCTGCGGCGATCACCGGCAAGTCGCGTTCCCCCGCACCGGGCGGCGTCTCGCGCTGGCCGGTCATCGGATTGGTGACGCTGACCGATCCGGTCGCCAGCTCGTAGCCGCTCATCGACGCCAGTTCTTGGCCGGCGCAGGACACCGTCACCCAAGGCAGGAAAAAGAACAGCAGCGCCAGCACCTTGGCGCCGCGTGCGAGGTTGATCAGCGTTGCGCCGCGATCGTTCGGCTGCGCAGGCGCGATCGGTTCGGTGGCCATGGCAAATCCCCCCTCCTGGTTGCCCGGAAGGGGGGATGCTCTGCCCCTTGGCGGGGCAAGTCAATCAGCGCCTGTCACCAGCCGCGATAGCGGTCGCGATAATAGCGCCGGTCGTAGCGATGGTTCCAGCGCCGGTCGTAACGATCGTAGCGATTGTCCCAGCGCGCGCGATTGATCTCGCGGCGGCATTCGCGCAGTTCGCGGCGATATTCCCGCCGGCTGTCGGCACGGCGGAGCTCACGCCGGCATTCGCGGATTTCGCGGCGGACGTCGCGGTCCTGATAGCCGTAACCCCGATACTGCGCGGCGGCCGGCGCGGCCGGTAGAGCCATCGCGCCGAGCGTTCCGATCGTGGCGGCGGCGGCGATAAGAATGGTACGCATGATCCAACTCCCATCAAACGTCCTCATCCGGACACCCGAAAGAGACGCGCGGAAGATACGCCTTGTTGCATGAACCGCGGGCGACGCGCCCGTTCACCCACGGTTTAACGCCGGCGGCGGGGCGGGTTTTTCGCAGTCTTCTCAGAGTAGCGGAAGCGGTTGCGGATGCGGGCGTTGAAATAGCGGCCCTTGCTGCCCGCGCTGGCAAGTGCCGAAACCACGGCGGGCGGAACGTCGTGATAGACGTAGCGCCGCCCGGTGGTGAACAGGATTTCCAGCTCCCCGGCCCCGGGCCGGTAGGCGAAGTCGCGGATGACGGATGAGGGCATGGGTCCCTGATCCGTCATCCTGGCGGGCCGTTAGCGGCAGCGCATGTTGCCGCGCTCGATCTCGCGGCCGATCGCACCGCCGGCGGCGGCGCCGATCAATGTGCCGAGCAGGCTCGAACGGCCGCCGTCGATCGCATTGCCGAGCAGCGCGCCGGCGCCGGCGCCGACGATCAGGCCGGTCGTGCCATCGCTGCGACGACAATAATAGCGCCCGTCGCGGCCGCGATAGAGCCGGTCGTTGCGGGTCAGCCGCCGCTCGCGATAGTAGCGCCCGTCGCGATAATAATCGTCGGCATAATAACCGCCCGGCGGCGGGCGGTTGTGGTCGTAGCGGCGATATTGCCGCCAGTCGCGCGCACGTGCCTCGCGCAGGTCGCGTCGGCAGTCGCGCCGCTCGCGATTATATTCGCGGCGGCTGTCGGCGTCGCGCAGGTCCTCGCGACATTCGCGCAGCTCGCGGCGCTCGTTGCGGCCCTGCGCATCGGCCGGTGTGGCGGCAAGCGGGATCGCCGTCGCGGCCATCGCGGCGGCCAGCAGCAGTGTACGCATCAGGATTCTCCTCATCCCTTCGCACCAGGCACTCGGTGCTTCCGCCACCAAGAACGAGCGCCACCGCGGCTTGTTTCCAAAAAATATTCCGTATCCGAGACAATTTTGGCACCCGTCGCAAATCCCGGAACGCGATAGCCGGATGGCGGTTTGGATCGCACCTGTTGCTTAACGTGGATCAGTCATGTCTCCTCGCTTCTGTCTCGCCTCCTTGCTGTTGCTGGCCTCCTGCAGTCGCGAGCCTGCCCAGGCGCCCGCGGCGGCGCAGAACGAGGCCCGGCAGAATGTTGCGCTGGAACAGCCGCCGGAAGCGAACCAGGTGGCCGAGGCGCTGCTCGATCCGCCGGCGCCTGGCGAACCGGGCGGCCTGCCGGACGATCGCACGCCGGTCGACGAAGGGCCGTTTGCCGAGACCAGCGCGCAGGGCGCGGCCAATGTGCTGCAGAGCTATTTCGCGCTGATCGAGCAGCGGCGCTACGGCGAGGCGCGGCGGCTCTGGTCCGATGACGGCAGGGCGAGCGGCAAGAGCGAGACCGACTTCGCCTCGGGCTTCGAACGCTACCGGGAATATCATGCCAATATCGGCGGGCCAGGCGAGATCGAAGGCGCCGCCGGCTCGCTCTATGTCGAGGTGCCGGTGCAAGTTTACGGGCGGCTCCGGGACGGCGCGCCGTTCAATGCGTCCGGCACCGCGATGCTGCGTCGGGTCAACGACGTGCCCGGATCGACCGCCGAGCAGCGGCGCTGGCATATCTCCCAGATCAGCGTGGAGCCGCGCTGACCCATCCAGCGCCCTTACGCTTTCTTTACGCGGCCCGCCCGCACTTCACATGGAAATCTAATCCGAACGGGGACCATTTGCGCCTCCGACGACCGATGCGCCTCGCGTCGGGGTTTCGGAGATTTCCATGCTGCGTTTCTGCCTGCCTGCGGCCCTCGCCGCGTCCGCCTTCTCGACCCCTTCGCTCGCGCAGACCGAGGCGCCGCGCGCCTTCACCATCAGCGGCTCCGCCGCCATCGCCTCGGACTACCGGTTCCGCGGCATCTCGCAGACCGACGAGAATATGGCCGTCCAGGGCGGCCTGACGCTCACCCACAGGAGCGGCTTCTATGTCGGCACCTGGGGTTCGAACCTGTCGGGCTGGGGCACGTTCGGCGGCGCCAATATGGAACTCGACCTGATCGGCGGCTACAGGGCGCGACTGTCCGACAATGCCACGCTCGACGTCGGCCTGGTCTGGTACATGTATCCCGGCGGCGCGGACGAGACCGACTTCGCCGAGCCTTATGTCAAGCTCACCGGCACCACCGGCCCGGCGACGCTGACCGCGGGCGTCGCCTATGCGCCCAGCCAGCAGGCGCTCGGGCGCTGGTACTTCACCGGCGCCGACGCGGCGGCTGGCGTCTACAACGATCCCGGCGACAAGGAGGACAATCTCTACGTCTGGGGCGACGGCGCCGTCGCGATTGCGGGCACGCCCGTCACCGCCAAGGCGCATATCGGCTATACCAGCGGCAATTCGGGCCTCGGCCCGAACGCGACGAGCCTCGCCCCGACCGGCGAATATTGGGACTGGTCGGTCGGCGCGGACGTGACGTGGCGCAACTTGACGTTCAACGTCTCCTATGTCGACACGGACATCAGCCGGAGCGAGGCAGCCTATCTCCAGCCCAGCTTCAGCCTGGGCCAGGACGGCACCGGATCGATCGCCGACGGCGCGGTCGTCGTCTCCCTGACCGCGAGCTTCTGAGGGGAAGCGCCATGGACGACCTGATGTGGATCGCAATCATCGTCGGGCTGAGCCTGCTCGGCCTGCTGCTCATCCGCCTGCTCGGCGAGGGCGGCGAAGGAGAGGGCGCATGACCCTGGAACTCTGGCTGGGCGGGCTCACCGCCCTCTTCCTCCTCGTCTATCTCGTGGCCGTGCTCGCACGGCCCGAGCGCTTCTGAAGGGGCGCTTTCCCATGTCGCACACCACCCCCGAGGGCTGGATCCTCATCCTGGGCTTCGTCGCCCTCACCGCGCTCATCGCCAGGCCGATGGGCGCCTGGCTCTTCGCCATCTACGAAGGTCGGCCGACCTTCGCGAGCTACGCACTCGGCCCCGTCGAGCGCCTGCTTTACCGCGCCGGCGGTGTCGATCCGGCCAGGGAGCAGAACTGGCGCGGCTATGCGGTCGCGATGCTGCTGTTCAACATCTTCGGCATCGTATTGCTCTTCGCGCTCCAGCGGCTCCAGGCCTGGCTGCCGCTCAATCCGCAGGGCTTTCCCGCCGTTCCGACACCGGTTGCGTTCAACACCGCGGTGAGCTTCGTCACCAACACCAACTGGCAATCCTATGGCGGCGAGACGACGATGGGCCACCTCGTCCAGATGCTCGGCCTCACCGTCCAGAACTTCGTGTCGTCCGCGACCGGCATCGCCGTCGCCTTCGCATTGATCCGCGGCTTCGCCCGCAAGGAAACGGCGAAGATCGGCAATTTCTGGGCCGATCTCACCCGGATCACGCTCTACATCCTGTTGCCTGCGTGCATCATCTACGCGCTGGTGCTCGTCTTCACCGGCGTGCCGCAGACGCTCGCCGGCTCCGTCGTCGCGACGACGATGGAGGGCGCCGAGCAGATCATCGCGCTTGGACCGGTCGCCTCCCAGGAAGCGATCAAGATGCTCGGCACGAACGGTGGCGGCTTCTTCAACGCCAACAGCGCCCATCCGTTCGAGAATCCGACCCAGTTCTCGAACCTCCTCCAGATGCTGTCGATCTTCGCGCTCGGCGCAGGCCTCACCTGGACCTTCGGCAAGGCCGTCGGCAACACGAAGCAGGGCTGGGCGATCCTCGCCGCCATGCTGGTGCTGTTCACCGCCGGCGTCTCGACCGCCTATATCGCCGAATCCGCCGGCAACCCGATCCACCATGCCGCCGGCGTCGATCCGGCGGGCGGCAACATGGAGGGCAAGGAGACCCGCTTCGGCGTCGCCGCCACCGCCCTGTTCGCGGCGATCACGACCGCCGCCTCCTGCGGCGCGGTGAACGGCATGCACGACAGCTTCACGCCGATCGGCGGGCTCATCCCGCTGTTCAACATGCAGCTCGGCGAGGTCGTCGTCGGCGGCGTCGGTGCGGGTCTCTATGGCGTCCTGCTCTACTGCATCCTCGCCATCTTCGTCGCCGGCCTGATGGTCGGGCGCACGCCCGAATATGTCGGCAAGAAGATCGAATCGCGCGAGGTGAAGCTGGCGATCATCGCGATCGCGGTGCTGCCCCTGTGCATGCTCGGCTTCACCGCGCTGGCGAGTGTGCTGCCGCAGGGGCTCGAAGGCCTGCTGAACCAGGGTCCGCACGGCTTCTCCGAGATGCTCTACGCCTATACGTCGGCGGCGGCGAACAACGGCTCGGCCTTCGGCGGCCTCACGGCGTCCAACCCCTTCTGGGCCTCGACGCTGGGCGTGGCGATGTTCATCGGCCGCTTCTTCATCATCATCCCCGTGCTCGCCATCGCCGGCTCGCTCGCGGCGAAGAAGCAGGTGCCGGCCGGCCCCGGCTCCTTCCCGACCACCGGTCCCTTGTGGATCGGCCTGCTCGCCGGCCTGATCCTGATCCTGGGCGGCCTCACCTTCCTGCCGGCGCTCGCGCTCGGTCCGGCGGCCGATCATCTCGCGATGATCCACGGCCAGCTCTTCTGAAAGCCATACACATGACTCGTCACGCACAAGTCCGTCCGTCGATCTTCACCTGGAGCCTGATCGGCCCGGCGATCCTCGACTCCTTCAAGAAGCTCGATCCACGCCAGCTGATCCGCAACCCGGTCATGTTCACGACCGGTGTGGTGGCCCTGCTGCTGACGGTGCTGTTCGGCACCGGGCACGGCACGGGCACGGTCGCCTTCCAGATCCAGCTCGTCTTCTGGCTGTGGCTTACCGTCCTGTTCGGCAATTTCGCCGAGGCGCTGGCGGAAGGCCGCGGCAAGGCGCAGGCGGCGTCGCTGAGGGACACCAAGGCGCAGCTCTGGGCCAAGCGGATGCTGGGGGTCGGCGACACCTACGAGAAGGTGCCGGCCACCCAGCTGATGGCCGGCGAGATCGTGCTCGTGGAAACCGACGATCTCATCCCCGCCGATGGCGAGGTGATCGGCGGCGTCGCCTCGGTGAACGAGGCCGCGATCACCGGCGAATCCGCGCCCGTGATCCGCGAGGGCGGTGGCGACCGCTCGGCGGTGACCGCCGGCACGCGTGTTATCTCGGACTGGATCAAGGTGCGCGTGACGCAGGAGCCGGGTCACGGCTTCCTCGACCGGATGATCGCGCTCGTCGAGGGTGCCGAGCGGCAGAAGACGCCGAACGAGATCGCGCTCACCATTCTGCTCGTCGGCCTCACCATCATCTTCCTGATCGCAGTCTCGACCATCCCGAGCTTCGCGACCTATGCGGGCGACGCGGTCCCGGTGCCGCTGCTTGCCGCCCTGCTCATCACCCTCATTCCGACCACGATCGCTGCCCTCCTGTCCGCGATCGGCATTGCGGGCATGGACCGGCTGGTGCGCTTCAACGTGCTCGCCAAATCGGGCCGCGCGGTCGAGGCGGCGGGCGACGTCGACGTGCTGCTGCTCGACAAGACCGGCACGGTGACGATCGGCGACCGCCACGCCACCGAGTTCAGGCCGCTGCCGGGAATCCCGGAAGCCGAGCTCGCCGAGGCGGCCTATCTCGCCAGCCTTGCCGACGAAACGCCGGAAGGCCGTTCGATCGTGGCGCTGGCCCGCGAGAAATACGGCGTCGCCGACCGGGGCATGCCGGAGAAGGCGGTCGTCATCCCCTTCACCGCCCAGACCCGCCTGTCGGGCCTCAAGCTGGAGGACAGCCTGATCCAGAAGGGCGCGGTCGATTCGGTGCTGCGCGCAGTCCCCGCCGCAGCCGATTCGGGCGCCGCGGCCGATCTTCGCCGGGTCTCCGAGGAGATTGCCCGCACCGGTGGCACGCCACTCGCGGTGGCGAAGGACGGCCGGCTGCTGGGCGTGCTCCAGTTGAAGGACATCCTCAAGGCCGGCATGCGCGAGCGCTTCGGCGAATTGCGCCGGATGGGCATCCGTACGGTGATGATCACCGGCGACAATCCGCTGACCGCCGCGTCGATCGCGGCCGAGGCGGGGGTCGACGATTTCCTCGCCGAGGCGACGCCGGAGGACAAGCTCGCCCTCATCCGCAAGGAGCAGACCGGCGGCCGGCTCGTCGCGATGTGCGGCGACGGCACCAACGACGCCCCTGCCCTCGCCCAGGCCGATGTCGGTCTTGCCATGAACACCGGCACCCAGGCGGCGCGCGAAGCCGGCAACATGGTCGATCTCGACAGCGATCCGACGAAGCTGATCGAGGTCGTCGGCCTCGGCAAGCAGCTCCTGATGACCCGCGGCGCGCTCACCACCTTCTCCGTCGCCAACGACATCGCGAAATATTTCGCGATCATCCCGGCGATCTTCGTGGTGCTCTATCCCTCCCTAGGCGTGCTCAACGTGATGGGGCTCGGAACCTCGGAAAGCGCGATCCTGTCGGCGATCATCTTCAACGCGCTGATCATCCCGCTGCTCGTGCCGCTGGCCCTGAAGGGCGTCACCTACCGCCCCGCCCCGGCCGGCGACATCCTGCGGCGCAATCTCGCCATCTACGGCCTCGGCGGCATCGTCGCGCCGTTCATCGGCATCAAGCTCATCGACCTCGCCGTCACCGGCATCGGCCTCGCTTAAGGAACTCCAGCCATGGGCAACGACATCAAGACCGCGCTCCGCCCCGCGTTCAGCTTCCTGATCCTGCTGACGCTGATCACGGGCCTCCTCTACCCGCTCGTCATCCTCGGCCTCGGCCAGGCGCTGTTCCCGAGCCAAGCCAATGGCAGCCTGATTCGGGACGGCGACCGGATCGTCGGCTCCGCGCTGATCGGGCAGAATTTCGCCGAGCCGCGCTATTTCCACCCGCGCCCGTCCGCGGCCGGCGACGGCTACAATGCCTCGGCTTCCTCGGGCTCGAACCTCGGCCCGACCTCGCAGGCGCTGGCCGACCGGATCGGCGAAGGCGTCGCCGCCGCCCGCGCCGAGGGCGTCACCGGGCCTGTCCCGGCCGACATCGTGACGACCTCCGGCTCCGGCCTCGACCCCGACATCTCGCCGGCCAACGCCCTCGCCCAGGTGAACCGCGTCGCCTCGGCGCGGGGCCTGCCGGCGGCCGAGGTGCGCGCGCTCGTCGAGCGGTCGATCGAGCGTCCCACTTTGGGCGTGCTGGGCGATCCCCACGTCAATGTGCTGCTGCTCAATCGACAACTCGATAGTATCGGCGCACAAGCGCGCCGGTGACCCGACGACGCGACATCGAGTCCGAACGCCCGTCTCCTGAGGCCCTCCTGCGCGAAGCCGCGCAGGAGGGCCGCGGGCGTCTGAAGGTGTTCCTCGGCGCGGCGCCCGGGGTCGGCAAGACCTACGAGATGCTGACCGACGCCGCGGTCCGCCGGCGGGCCGGGATCGATGTCGTCGTCGGCGTGGTCGAAACGCACGGCCGGGTCGAGACCGAGGCGCTCACTCAGGGCTTCGAAATCATCCCGCGCCGGGAGATCGCCTATCAGGGCCGGACGCTGACCGAGATGGACCTCGATGCCATCCTCGCCCGCCGCCCCGCCCTCGTCCTCGTCGACGAACTGGCCCACACCAACGCGCCCGAGAGCCGCCACCCCAAGCGCCACCAGGACGTCGAGGAGCTGCTCGCCGCCGGCATCGACGTCTATTCGACGATCAACATCCAGCATCTCGAGAGCCTCAACGACGTCGTCGCCTCGTTCACGCGCGTGCGGGTGCGCGAGACGGTGCCCGACAGCGTGCTCGAAAATGCCGAGATCGAGGTGGTCGACATCCCGCCCGACGAGCTGATCGAGCGCCTGAAGGAGGGCAAGGTCTACGTCCCCCACGAGGCGACGCGGGCGCTGGGGCACTTCTTCTCCAAGTCGAATCTCTCCGCGTTGCGCGAGATGGCGCTCCGGCGCGCCGCGCAGGCGGTCGACGATCAGATGCTCGAGCATCTGCGCGCCCATGCGCTGGCCGGCACCTGGGCGGCGGGCGAGCGGATCGTGGTCGCCATCAGCGAGCTGCCGGGCGCCGATGGGCTGGTCCGCGCGACCAAACGGCTCGCCGATGCGCTGCGCGCGCCCTGGACTGCCCTCCATATCGAAACGCCGCGCGAGCGCGAATTCACCGACGACGAGCGCCAGCGGCTGGCCGCGGTGATGCAGCTTGCGAGTCAGCTCGGCGCGCGGGTCGCCTCGGTGCCGGCGACATCGGTTCTGGAGGGATTGAAGCGCTTCGCCAGCGAGGCGCGCGCGACCCAGCTCGTCGTCGGCAAATCGGCGCGCTCGCGCTTTTTCGAGCTGCGCCACGGCTCCGTCGTCGACCGGCTTGTCCGCGAGACGCCGGGGGTCGCCGTCCACGTCCTGCCGATGGAGCAGGCTGGTGCGGCACCGTCACGGACCGGCACGGGTGTCAAGAAGAAGAACCTCTGGGGCCCGCCGTCGGGCTATGCGATCTCGACCCTGCTGGTGTCGCTCGTCACCCTGCTCGGCGTCAGCATCTATACGCTGGGCGAGATCACCAATATCGGCCTGGTCTACCTGATTCCGGTCCTGTTCGCGGCGACCCGCTATGGCCTGCGCACCGGCCTGTTCGCCGGCCTCCTCTCCTCGCTCTGCTACAATTTCTTCTTCATCCCGCCGCTCTACACCCTGACCATCCAGGACCCGCGCAACCTGATCACCGTGCTGGTGCTGATCGGCGTCGCGATCGTCACCAGCCAGCTCGCCTCGCGGGTGCGCGCCCAGGCCGACCTCGCCCAGCGCAGCGCCGGGCAGAATTCCGCGCTGGCCGGCTATGCCCGGGCGCTCACCGGTATCACCGACAAGGCCGGAGTCGGGCAGATATTGTGCGGCGAGGTCAGCCGCCTGTTCGGCGTGGATGCGGTGCTGCTGCTGCCGGGCGAGGACGGGCTGGCGCCGGCCGCCGCCGTCCCGCCGATCGACGAGCTCGGCGTGATCGAGCAGGCGGCGTCGGCCTGGGCGTTCGATCATGGCCAGCCGGCCGGACGCGGCTCGGACACGCTGACCGCGTCGGACTGGTTGTTCCAGCCGCTGATCGCCGGGGAGCGCACGCTCGGCGTGCTCGGCATCGCACGGCCGGATGGCGGCGATGCGCTCCGCCCGGACCAGCTGCCGCTGCTGCTCAGCCTGCTCAGCCAGACCGCGCTCGCGCTGGAGCGGATGGGGTTCGAGGACGAGATGGCGACGATCGCGCATCTCAAGGAACGCGACCGGTTGCGGGCCGCCCTGCTGTCCTCGGTCAGCCACGATCTGCGCACCCCGCTCACCGCGATTCTCGCGACGGTCGCCGAGCTGAAGCGCGCCGGAGAGGCCGAACCGGCGCTGCTCACCTCGCTCCAGGCCGAGGCCGAGCGGCTCAACCGCTTTGTCGCCAACCTGCTCGACATGGCGCGGATCGAGGCCGGCGCGCTGCGTCTCCAGCTCGAGGCGGTCGATCTCACCGACGCCATCGCCAGCGCGGCGCACGACCTCCGCCGCGCGCTCGAGGGCCACAAGATCGACCTCGACGTCTCACCGGAGCTGCCTTTGGTCCGGGTCGATCCGCAGTTGTTCCACCACTGTCTGATCAACCTGCTTGAAAATGCAGGGAAATATGCCGATCCCGACACGCCGATCACGATCTCCGCGGCACGCGGGCCGGACGGCATCGCCCTCTCGGTGATCGACCACGGTCCTGGTCTCCCGCCCGGGGGCGAGGCGGCGATCTTCGAGACATTCACCCGCCTCGAAGGCTCGGACCGCAAGGGCGGCACCGGCCTCGGGCTCGCCATCGTCAAGGGCTTCGCCGAAGCGATGGGCCTCGCCGTCTCCGCCGCCACCCGCGAGGAGCCGCGCGGCGCCGCCTTCACCATCCGCTTCCCGGCCAGCGTGCTGGTCAAGCCGGCGCCGTCCGAATGAACGGCGCGAAGATCCTCATCGTCGACGACGAGCGCGCCATCCGCCGCCTGCTCGGTGCCGCGACCGAGCGTGCCGGCTATCGCGTCATCGAGGCCGAGACCGCGCGCGAGGCGCTGACCGCGCTCCAGATCGACAAGCCCGAGGCGGTGCTGCTCGATCTCGGCCTGCCCGATCGCGACGGCATGGAGCTGGTGCCGCTGGTCAAGGCGGCGGGTGCGGCGCTGCTCGTCATCTCCGCACGCGAGGCGACCGAGGAGAAGGTCGCCGCGCTCGATCTCGGCGCCGACGATTATGTGACCAAGCCGTTCGACACCGAGGAGGTCCTCGCCCGTGTTCGCACGGCGCTGCGCCACCGTCTCGCCGCCGACGCGCCGGCCGTCGCGATCGGCGACGTCGAGATCGACCTCGCCGCGCGCCGGGTGACCAAGGCCGGCCTGGAGGTCCACCTCACGCCCAAGGAATTCGGCTTCCTCGCCGAGCTCGCCCGCCATCCCGGCCGCGTCGTCACCCACAGCCAGATCCTGCGTACCGTCTGGGGCGAGGCGCATGAACGAGACGTCGAATATCTGCGCGTCACCGCGCGCGCGGTACGCCGCAAGCTGGAAAGCGATCCCTCCGCCCCGACGCTGATTCGCAACGAACCCGGTGTC
The DNA here is from genome assembly GCF_031157375.1 of Sphingosinicella sp. LHD-64. GTDB lineage: Bacteria > Pseudomonadota > Alphaproteobacteria > Sphingomonadales > Sphingomonadaceae > Allosphingosinicella. The sequence goes on along the minus strand of NZ_JAVIFV010000003.1, from coordinate 799,321 downwards.
GGCTACCGCCTGACTCCGCCGGGCGACTAGGCTTCACGAACCCGTCGCGCGGGCATATTCCTCCGACCAGATGCCGGCCTGGTCGCCCGCCAGGACATGAATGCCGGTGGGTGAAACGACCGCAAAGCCTCTTACTCCGAGTGCCTTCACCCGGTCCGGATCAATCTTCTCGGCCGAATTCACGCGCACCCGCAACCGGCCGGATCTTGCCTGCAGGGCCCTGACGTTGCCGGCGCCTCCGAGGACGTCCAGCAATGCCGAGAGCGGGGCAGCCGCAGGGCCGGCGAGGGCATCGCGGATCTCGGTCGCAACCTGGTCGGCCTGCGGGCCGAGCACGACCTGGAGCGCGTTTCCGCCGGGCGAGACCAACCCACGCGCGCCGAGCGCCTTCAGTCGCGCTTCGTCGGCCAGCGCCGGATCGGCGAGGGTGAGGCGCAGGCGCGTGGTGCAGGCGTCGACGGTGAGCAGGTTGGCGCGGCCGCCCAGCGCAGCGATCATCGCATCGGCGCGCCCGCGGTCGTCCTGCGGCGTTGCGGCCTGCGCGGGCGCGACGTCACGGCCGGGCGTTTTCAGATCGAAGCGCAGGATGCAGAAGCGGAACACCGCATAATAGACCGCGAAATAGGCGGTGCCGACCGGCAGGAGCAGCAGCGGCCGGGTCGAGGAGCCGAAATTGATCACATAGTCGAACAGGCCTGCGGAGAAGCTGAAGCCGAGCCGGATGCCGAGCGCGTCCATCAGCGCCATCGAAAGGCCGGTCAGCACCGCATGCACGGCGTAGAGCAACGGCGCGAGGAACATGAAGGTGAACTCGATCGGCTCGGTGACCCCGGTCAGGAACGAGGTCAGCGCCAGGCTGAGGAGCATGCCGCCCACCGCCTTGCGGCGCTCCGGCAGCGCCGAGCGGTACATGGCGAAGCAGGCGGCGGGGAGGCCGAACATCATCACCGGGAAGAAGCCCGACATGAAGCCGCCCGCGTCCGGATCGCCCGCGAAGAAGCGCTGCAGGTCGCCGGTCGCGCCGCCATAATCGCCGACGATGAACCAGGCGATGTTGTTGAGGATATGGTGGAGGCCGGTGACGATCAGCAACCGGTTGAGCGCGCCGTAGATGAACAGGCCGATCGGCCCGGAGCTCACCACCCAACGGCTCAGCGTGTCAATCCCCTGCTCGAGCCAGGGGAAGCCGAGGCCGAAGGCGATCGCGCCGACGATGCCGGCGAACCCTGCCGCGATCGGCACGAAGCGGCGCCCGCCGAAGAAGGCGAGATATTCGGGCAGCTTGATGTTGGCGTAGCGGTTGTAGAGCCAGCCTGCGGTGAGCCCGGCGAGGATGCCGGCAGGGACGCTCAATTTGGCGAGTTCGCGCGCGGCAAAGGCGGCCGACGCCAGATCCTTGCCCGCCTGCTCGGCATAAGCCGCCGTTACCTCAGGCGGGACAACGAGCAGCGTCTTCGCCCCCTCGATCGTGACCAGATAGCCGACCGCGCCGGCGAGGCCCGCCGCGCCGTGATTTTCCCGGGCGACGCCGACCGCGACGCCGATCGCGAACAGCAGGCCGAGATTGGAGAAGATCGCGCTGCCCGCCGCAGCAATGAAGGCGATGTTCAGCAGGTCCGGTTGGCCAAGACGGAGCAGCAGGCCGGCGACCGGCAGCACCGCGATCGGCAGCATCAGGGCGCGGCCCAGCGGCTGGAGGCGGTCGAGGCCGAGCTTCATGCCGTGGCTCCTTCGAAAGCGGGCGTCTGCGCTTCGGCTGCGAGGATACGGACGGCCTCCGCGGTCTCCGCCTCCAGCGCACGCACGGCGAGGGCGCGGCAATCCGCCATCGTCAGCCGCCGCACCGCCGCCTTGAGTGCCGCGATCGCAGCGGGCGTCGCGGAAAGCTCGGTGGCGCCGAGCCCGATCAGGATCGCCGCGGCGAGCGGGTCGGAGGCGACGCCGCCGCAGATGCCGAACCATTTGCCGTGCCGCCGGCCCCCTTCGCCGGTCGCCGCGATCAGACGCAGCACGGCAGGATGGAGCGCATCGATCCGGGAAGCGGTGGCAGGGTTTCCGCGATCGGCCGCGAGCGCATATTGGGTGAGATCGTTGGTCCCGATCGACAGGAAATCGGCTTCGGCCGCGAGACTTCCGGCGAGCAAGGCAGCGGCGGGCGTTTCGACCATCACGCCGAGCGGCGTCGCGCCGAGGCCCAGCGCATCGGCCGCCTCATCGAGCAGCGCACGCACGAACCGCAGTTCCGCGACATCGACGATCATCGGGACCATGATCCGGATATCGCCCGCGCCTGTCGCACGCAGGATGGCGCGCAACTGCGTCGCCAGCAGGTCCGGCCGGGCGAGGCTGAGCCTGACGCCGCGCAGGCCGAGGGCGGGATTCTCCTCTTGCGGCACGCGAAGATAGGGGAGTGGTTTGTCACCGCCAGCGTCGAGCGTGCGCACGATCAGCGGACGCCCGCCGAGTCCGCGCGCCACATCCTCATAAACCGCCGCCTGCTCGTCCTCGGACGGGGCATCCGCCCGGTCGTGGAAGAGGAACTCGGTGCGCAACAGCCCGCAGCCCTCGGCGCCGGCCGCGACGGCGCGCTGCGCCTCTGCGGGCGATGCGAGATTGGCGAAGATCTCGATCCGCGTGCCATCGGCCATCCGGCAGTCCTCGGTGGCGGCGGCGGCCTCCGCCGCACGGATGCGTCGGCGATCGTCGACCCGCTGGCTGGCTGCGGCGAGCGCCGCGTCATCGGGTGCGGGATCGACCCAGCCGGCGCTCGCATCGAGGATGACGGCCCTGCCTTCCGGGATATCGGCGATCCGATCGCCAACCGCCACCAGCATCGGCACGCTGGCGGAGGCGGCGAGGATCGCGACATGGGAGGTCGGCCCGCCCCGCGCGGTGCAGATGCCGCCGAGCGTCGTGAGATCGAGCGCCATCATGTCCGACGGGAACAGGAGATCGGCGATCAGGATCGCGCCATCCGGAAAGGCGCGCGACACCCGCCCTGCTTCGCCGGCGAGCGCGGCGAGGACCTGTCGCTCCAGATCGTGGAGGTCGTCGATCCGCTCGATCAGCAGGGCCTGTCCGGTCGCGCGCAGCGCCTCGGCGGTCTCGAGGATCGCGCCCTGCCAGGCGATGCCGGCGCTCTGCCCGGCCGCGATCCCGGCATCGGCGAGGGCGAGCAGCTTGGGATCGTCGAGCAGTCCTTCATGCGCCAGCGCGATGCTGCCGCCCTGACCGGCCAGCTCCGTTGCCACCTTCGCCCGGGCGGCGGCGAGCGCGTGTCGCTCCGCTTCGGTGCCGCGGCTGCGCGCCTCCACGCGGATGTCCGCCGCCGCGAACTGCGCGGCGGGTCCAACGGCAAGGCCGGGCGCGGCACAGACGCCGCGGAGTGCTCCCTTCGCGGTCGGCGCCCCTGAGGGCACGGGGCGAGGCGTGGCGTCATGCTCATCGCCCAGGCCGGTTTCGATCAGGCGCTTCAGCGCGACGAGCGCCGCCTCGGCGTCGGGACCGCGCGCGACCAGCGACGCCGTGTCGCCCTGCACAAGGCCCAGGGTCATCAGCGCCACCGGGCTGCGCGCGTCGGCCGCCTTGCCCCTGGCTTCGATGTCCAACGCGGAAGCAAAGCCTTTGGCAGCGGCGGCAATACGCGCGGCGGGCCGCGCATGAATGCCGTTCGGAACGCCGATCGAAATGTCCGTGCGATGCGCCTCCTGCTCCGCCGGCGCGACAGCCGTGGGGGCTTGCCCGCCGGACACTTCGGCAATCGGATCGCCCGCCGCCACGGCACGATCCACCGCAAGCGCCGCGAGCCGATAGCCTTCGGAGGTCAGGACGATCGGGGTGATCAGGCTCTTCGCCTGCTCGGCGACGAGATCGAGATCGAAGTCGATCAGCGGATCGCCGCGACGGACCTGCTGCCCGGCCGCGACATGGGCGGTGAAGCCCGCACCGCCCAGCGCCACGGTCTCCAGTCCGATATGGATCAGCAGCTCCGCGCCGTTGGCGAGGCGCAGCGTGACGGCATGAGCGGTGGCGGGGACCGAGATCACCTCGGCATCGCAAGGCGCCCGTAGCACGGCTTCGAGCGGGTCGATGGCGAGGCCGTCGCCCATCATCCGTTCGGCGAAGACCGCGTCCGGGACTTCGTCGAGCGGCGCGGCCCACCCGGCGAACGGCGCGTGGAGAATGATCGCGGTCACGACCCCGGCACCAGTTGCACCGCGTCGATCGCCCACATCGGGTTGGGTCCGTTTGCCGTGTAGGTGAAGCAAAGGTCGGCCTGTCCCCGCCTCGCCGCGATCGGGACCCGCAGGCGCGTCACCGCCGGATTCCCGACGGCGGAGCCGAGTGGCAGCACCGCGATCCGCTCGCCCTCACACCCGCCGGCGCGCACCTCCATCTCGCCGGCCGGCGTGGCGGGCGGGCGGAAGCGTATGCGCTCGATGTCGCGGCCGATCTGGAAGTTGAACGGGATCTGGCCGACGTCGATCTCGATCGCTGTCACGCCGTCCAGCGGCGCATCCTCGTAGATCCAGCAGGGGTTCTGGATATCGGTGAGAAAGACGGCACGCTCGCCTTCCGCCGGTGCATCGTCCTCCAGCGAAAGGGCGATATTCTCGCTGCACAGCTCGAGCTGCGTGTCGTCGCGCCGTCTGACGCTCGCGGAATCGAAGCTGTGATCGAGTTCGCCGGGCAGCGCGCCTGTGCCGAGGAAACCGGCGGCGCGCAGGCGGGTCGGAAGAGCGAGGTCGAGCGGCGCTGCATAGAGCGGCGAGGCGGCAGTCGGCATCGAGCCGTCCAGAGTGTAGCGCACATCCGTCTCTGCCTGATTGGACAAAGTGACGGCAACGCGGTTCGCGGCGGGATCGAAACGCTCGGCGGCGACCGGCCGGAACGCGCTCACCGACGGCTGCAGGCCAAGGCTCCCGAGCCGTTCCAGCTGCGGCACCAGCCTGCGGACGAAACCCGCATAATCGTGCGACGCGCGTGGCGACCAGCCGAGCTCCGCCACCGCGAGCGCGCGCGGGAACATCATGCTGGCGACGCGCTCTTCGGTGCGGGCATGTTCGGTCCACATGTTCGCCTGAAGGCCGAGAATATGTTCCTGTTCGGCCGGCGTCAGTGAGGTTGGGGCGGGATCGAAGGCATAGACATCGGCCAGGGAGACGATCTGGCCCCGGCCGGGCGGCTCTTCCGGCCCGCCCGCCTGCCGGTGGTTGAGATAGAGGACGGGCGCGGGGGAGAGCACCGCGTCATGCCCGGCGCGCGCCGCATGGACCGCGCCGTCGATCCCGCGCCAGGACATGATCGTAGCGCTGGCCGGAATGCCGCCCTCCAGGATTTCGTCCCAGCCGATCAGTCGCCGGCCGCGTGTGTCGAGAAAGCGTCCGATCCGCGCCATGAACCAGCTTTGCAGCGCCGCCTCGTCGGCGATGCCGAGCGCGCGCATCCGCGCCTGGACCTGGGGCGAGGCGCGCCACTGGTCCTTCACCGCCTCGTCGCCGCCGATATGGATGTACCTGCCGGGAAAGAGCGCCAGCACCTCGTCCAGCACGTTCTCGAGGAAGATGAAGGTGCCGTCCTCGACATTGTAGAGATAGGGAAAAACGCCCCAGTCGGATTCGATTCCCGACGGCGGCTCGACACCCGTGCCCAGCTCCGGATAGGCGCGCACCGCCGCGAGGGCATGGCCGGGCATGTCGATCTCCGGCACGATCTCGATCGCGCGCTCGCGGGCATAGGCGACGATCTCGCGGATCTGGTCCTGCGTGTAGTAGCCGCCCGTCTGCGGCAAGGTCGGAGCGTCGGGCGCGGACGCCGGGGTGCGCCACGCGCCGATCTCGGTGAGGCGCGGATAGCGGTTGATCTGGATGCGCCAGCCCTGATCGTCGGTCAGGTGCCAGTGGAAGCGATTGAGCTTGTTCGCCGCCATCCAGTCGATCAGCCGCATGACGAACTCGGGCGATTGGAAGTGCCGCGCGCTGTCGAGCATCAGCCCGCGCCAGCCGAAGCGTGGCCCGTCCTCGATGATGACGGCTTCAGCGGTGAGGCCCGGCCGGGCGGTCAGCAGCTGCCAGAGGGTAACACCTCCATAGAACAGGCCTGCAAAATCGGAGGCGGTGATCGTCGCGCCATTGGCGGTGACCTCCAGCCGGTAGGATTCCGTCCGCATCCCCGCAGCCGTCCGGAACGCGATGCCGGCTCCGGCCGCGCCACCGCCTGTCACCAGCCGGGTGTTCGTGGTCCGTCCGAGCAAATCGGCGAACCGTTGCGCTGCCCGCCGCTCGTCATCGCTGTAGGCCAGGATCGCCGTGCGCGCCGACACCGTAAAGCGGCCCTGCTGTGCGACGACGGACTGGGGCATCGGCAGCAATGCGGCCGTCGGCTCCTGCGCCAAGGCGGGGGCCGACAACCAGATCGCGAGCAGGGCCGGAACGGCAAATCGGGGCACGCGCGACATCCTCCGCCGGAGCATGATCTTGTCTATGCGGCCCCGACTCGTCTCCTAGTAGCGCACGCGCACGCCGAAGTAGAACTGCCGGCCGTTGTCGTAGATCGCGCGCGGCAGATCCGGTGTGCCGGAATATTGGATGATCGACGCGCGGGTGAGGTTGATCGCGTCGGCGGTCAGCGAGATGTTGTCGGTGATCCTGACGTTCAGCGAGGCATCGAGCGATTCCGTCGAACCCTGGTTGAGCGGCGCCGACCGGTTGAAGTCGATGAAGAATTTCGACCGATAATTGTAGGAAAGGCGGGCCGACAGCCAATCGTTCTCGTAATAGCCGGTGAGGTTCAGCGTGTGCTTGCTGTTGCCCGGGATCGGATCGCCATCGTTCGATTGCGCGTCCGAATAGGTGTAGTTGACGATGGCGCCGAAGCCCCGCCAGATCGGACGCGAGACCTGGAGCTCGAAGCCCTGGTTGCGGCCGCCCGGACCGTTCGTCCGGCGATCGACCAGGAACGGGCAGTTGAACAGGTTCGGATCGCCGCCCCCGGCCGGCACGCAGCCCGCCGGCTCGGTGCCGGGCACATAGGTTCCGGGCAGAATCTCGGTCCCGGTTTCGCTGACGATGTAGGACTGGATGTCCTTGTAGAAGAGGGCCAGCGCGACGAGCGTCTCACGGTCGGGATACCATTCGACCGACACGTCATACTGGTTGGCGCGATAGGGATCGAGGTTCGGGTCGCCGCCGCGGCCAGTGAGCGCCGTGCCGTTGAGATCAACACCGGGTGTGATGTCGACGAAGTCCGGACGCGTGACCGTCCGGCCCGCCGCGAAACGCAGCACGAGGCTGCGGGAGAGGTCGACGCTGAGGTTCGCGCTCGGCAGCACGTCGGTGTAGGAGCGCTCGGCCGTGGTCGGCGTGAAGCCACCGAACGGATTCACGAATTCGGGATTGGCGCCGCCGATGATGTTGCCGATCGACGTCTGGTCGGTCCTGACGACGCGCACGCCGACATTGCCGCGCCAGCCGTCGCCGCGGAAGCGGGCCAGGGCATAGCCGCCATAGGTCTTCTCGTTGATCGAATAGACGTTGCCCGGCACGACGAAACGCTCAGTGATCGACGGATCCTGAGCGCCGTAGATTTCGGCGAGACGGCGCGCGTCCACCGTCCAATAATCGGTCAGCGTGCCCGGCTCGGCAATATTGCCGAGGAAGTTGCCGGGCAGGCTCCCGCCCGCGAAATCGCCGGCCACGCAGGGCGCGCCGCCGCAAATCAGGCCGGGCGTCAGGATGCCGCCGGCAGTGGAAAGACGGTCGGCGGCGCGGTCGTGATCGGTGAACTTGAAGCCGACGCGCAGCGCCTCGAGCGGACCCCAGTCGATCTCGTGCTCGACGTCGAGGAAGATATATTTCTCCTCGTCGTCGTTGGTGACCGACTGGATCCGGGCGAAGTCGATCCGGTTGCCGGTGGGCGACAGCGGATTGGGGCTGGTGAAGCTCACCTGCGGGACGCCGCCGCGCAGGTCGTAGCTGAAGGCGCCGGGTGCAGCGACCTCGAAGAAATTCTCATTCGAGGTGTCGCCGCTCGCCCGGGTCCAGCCGCCCTGCAGGTGGATGGTGAGCGCGTCGGTCGGGCGATAGGTGATGTCGAGGTCGGCGAACCAGGTCTCGGCCACCGCCGCGCGCGCGATCGTATCGTAGACCATCGCGGCGCCGGTGGTGCCGCCGTTGGGCGATGCGATGTTGCCGGCGACCGCCACGCCGTCGACGATGGTCGCGCCGGTGATCGTGCCGCCGCCGCCGAGCGCCTGCTCACCCCAGGCGATGTAGTTGCGGTTGATATTGTCCGCCTTGAACCGCGAGTACATGCCGGTGAGGTTGATCTCCAGCTGGTCGGACGGACGGAACTGGATGCCGATATTGCCGCCGTAGCGCTCGCGCTCCTGGGTGAAGAGCGCGGAGCCGATCAGCGTCGGCACCAGCGCCTCCTGGCCGCCGCCGACTGGGAAGGAGCGGTATCCGAACACCTCGATGCCGTCGCGGCGGATGTCCCGGCGCTGGTAGACGCCGCCGATCAGGATGCCGAACGTGCCGGCCGGATTGTGCCAGCTGACCAGGCCCGACGCCTGCGGATCGACCGAATCGCGCAGCTGCGAATAGACCAGCTCGGCGGATGCGGAGACGGTGAAGGGTTCGAGATCGAGCGGGTTGCGGGTGCGCACGTTGATCGTGCCGCCGATGCCGCCCTCCTCGATGTCCGCCTGCGGGCTCTTGTAGACGTCGAGCTGGCCGACGATCTCGGACGGCAGGGTCAGATAGTTGAAGCTGCGCGTCGAGGCGACCTGGTCGAGGATGAACCAGTCGGCGGTCGCGACCGCATGGCCATTGATCAGGGTGCGGGTGAGGTTCGGCGCGGTGCCGCGCAGCGAGACGCGCTCGCCCTCGCCGAACTCGCGGTTGATGACGATGCCGGGCACGCGCTGCAGCGCCTCGGCGACGTTGCGATCCGGAAACTGGCCGATGTCCTCGGCGGTGAGGAAGTCGGCGATCACGCTCGAATCGCGCTTGGCCTCGATCGACTGGACGACCGAGCCGCGAATGCCGGTGATGATGATTTCCCCGTCCGGCGCGTCCGCGCCCTGCGCGGTGTCCTGGGACCAGGCCGGTGCGGCTGCACCGACCAACGCACACACGCTGGCAGAACCAATCAGAAGCCGACGGATCATTGACTTTCTCCCCACTGACTGCTGCCCGTTGTCCCGGGCTTGCAGGCTCGCATTTGAACAGAACCAATCTGATACCAAACGGAGACCAATAAGCGGACCATCTGCTACTGTCATCATTCCGTCAAGAGGCTTGTTTGGAAGAAAGGGCCAAGCTGAGCGAAAAACCTCTGGCAAATGGTAACTGATTGGTATTATGTTGGTCTGACAAGAGGGGAGCTGACCATCACATGAGCCTAGCCGCACAGATCGGATTCGAGCCTGAGGAAGGCCGCGGACCGCTCTATCGGCGGCTGGAGGAGCGGCTCCGGCATGCGATCGAATCGGGTGTCCTGAAGCCCGAACAGGCGCTGCCTTCCGAGCGGGACCTCGCCGAGGATTTCGCGGTCTCGCGAATCACCATCCGCAAGGCGCTCGACGGGCTGGTCGGCAACGGTCTTCTCCTGCGCCGTCAGGGCGCCGGCACCTTCATCTCCGGGCGCGTCGAGAAGAGCTTCTCAAAGCTCACCTCCTTCTCCGAGGACATGGCGGCGCGTGGCCGCAGTTCGCGCAGCGAATGGATCTCGCGCAGCGAAGGCGCTGTGACGCCGGACGAATCGCTGATGCTGGGCCTGAGCCCCGGCACGCCGGTCTATCGCTTCAACCGCATCCGCTACGCCGACGATTTCGCGATGGCGCTCGAATATTCGACCATTCCCGGCTTCGCCTTGCCGGATCTCGCGGTCGTGCACGGGTCGCTCTACGAGGCGCTGAACGCATCGGGCACCCGGCCGGTACGCGCGCTGCAGCGGCTGCGCGCCGTCCTGTTCGACGGCCAGAAGGCGAGCCTGATGGGGATCGAGCCGGGCGCCCCCGGCCTCCTCATCGAACGGCGCGGCTTCCTGGAAGATGGCCGCGCGGTCGAAATGACCCAGTCCTGGTATCGCGGCGACGCCTATGATTTCGTCGCCGAGCTGAACGATCTCGGATGATCGATCCCGCCAAGACCCGCATGTGGACGGAAGCGTGCGAGGCCCATGTGGCGGTCGCGACTCAGCTCGCCGCGAATCGCGATGCCGTGGCCGCGCTCGCCGATCGCCTCCGCGACGATCCACCACGCGCGGTGATGACCTGCGCGCGGGGCAGCTCGGACCACGCCGCGACCTTCGCCAAATATCTGATCGAAACCCGGCTCGGCATCCCGACCGCCTCGGCCGCGCCTTCGGTAGCCTCGGTCTACGGCGCGCCGTCGGCGGCCGAAGGGATGCTCTGCATCGCCATCTCCCAGTCCGGCCGCAGTCCGGACCTGATCGCCACGGTCGAGGCGGCGAAGCGAGGCGGCGCGTTGGCCGTCGCCCTGGTCAACGATCCCGGCTCGCCGCTCGCCGCGGCGGCCGATCATGTTCTGCCGCTGCACGCCGCTCCCGAGACCAGCGTGGCGGCGACCAAGTCCTTCATCGCATCGCTCGCCGCGGTGGCGTCGCTGGCTGCCGCCTGGGCTGGTGACGAGTCCCTGGACGAGGCTCTGTCCGCGACGCCGAACCTGCTTGCGCGCGCCTGGGACTGCGACTGGGCGCCCCTGACCGACCGGCTGGCCGGTGCGCGTGGACTCTATGTGATCGGCCGCGGTCTCGGGCTTGGTGTCGCGCAGGAGGCCGCGCTCAAGCTCAAGGAAACCTGCGGCCTTCATGCCGAGGCGTTCAGCGCCGCCGAGCTGCGCCATGGACCGATGGCGCTGGTCGGCCCCGATCTGCCGCTGCTCGTCTTCCGCCAGTCCGACGAGACCGAGGAGAGCGTGGACGAGCTGATCTGCGACGTGGCCGCGCGTGGTGCCGAGGTTTTCGTTACCGGCACGGATGCGCTGCCAAGCGTCAGGCACGATCCGGTGCTGGAGCCGATGCTGCAGATCCAGAGCTTCTACCGTGCCGCAGTGACCTTGTCGGTCCGCCGCGGCTTCGATCCGGACCACCCGCCCCACCTCGCCAAGGTCACGGAGACGGTATGAGTCTGACCGCTTTCCTCAACGGCCCGGTTCTGCTCGATTCCGGCTTCAGGGCCGGCAAGGCCGTGCTCGTCGAGGAGGGTCGTATCGCGGCCGTCGCGGCCGAGTCGGACGTGCCGGTGGCCGCCCGACGCATTGACCTCGAGGGCGCGATGCTCGTCCCCGGCTTCATCGACGTCCAGGTGAACGGCGGCGGCGGTGCTTTGTTCAATGATGCGCCGACGGTGGAGACGATCGCCACCATCGGCGCCGCGCATCGCCGTTTCGGCACCACCGGCTTCCTGCCCACCCTGATCAGCGACGATCTGTCGGTCATGCACGAGGCGATCCGCGCGGTCGATGCCGCGATCGAAGCCGGTGTGCCGGGCGTGCTCGGCATCCATATCGAGGGCCCCTATCTCAACAGCCGTCGCAAAGGCATCCACGATTCCTCCAAGATCCGCGAGCTGGACGACGAGGGCTTCGAGACGCTGACCGGCCTTCGCAACGGCCTCACCCTCGTCACGCTCGCGCCCGAGCGCACGACCCCGGCGATGATCCGGCGGCTGGTCGAGGCCGGGGTGATCGTCTCGGCCGGCCACACCAACGGCCGCTATGCCGACATCCGCGCCGCGCTCGACGCCGGGCTCGCCGGCTTCACCCATCTGTTCAACGCGATGTCGCCGCTCACCAGCCGCGAGCCGGGCGCGGTCGGCGCGGCGCTGGAGGACGAGGCGAGCTGGTGCGGGCTCATCGTCGACGGGCGCCATATCGATCCGGTGACGATGCGGCTCGCGCTGCGCTGCAAGCCGGTCGAGCGGTTCATGCTCGTCACCGACGCGATGCCGAGCGTCGGCATGGCCGAGAAGAGCTTCATGCTGCAGGGCCAGCCGATCCATGTCGAGAACGGTGTCTGCGTCAATGCCGACGGCACCCTCGCCGGCTCCGATCTCGACATGGCGCTGGCTGTCCGCAATGCGATCGCGATGCTCGACGTCAGCCCCGAGGCGGCCCTCCGGATGGCGAGCACCCACGCCGCCGATTTCCTCCGCCTGGGCGACCGGCTCGGCCGCGTTGCTCCAGGGGCGTTCGCCGATTTCGCCGTGCTCGATTCCGAGTTCAACGTGACCGAAACCTGGATACGCGGCACGTCCGGCCAGGAGTTGATGATCCGGATCTGACGACCGGTGTGCAATGGCGGAGCGGGAGTCCGCCAAACTTGGGAATCTGTGAGCTTTCATGATATGCTGTGAAATTGCCAATTATCCTTGATTTATAAGGCTTAGGCTGATTTCTCAGTCCTATGCGGTCTCTGGACATATCTCCCTATCGCAGCTATAAAATGGGACCGATAATGGGACCATAGGCGAGGCCGGGAGGCGCGATCATGGCAAGACGGACACTCAACAAACTGAGCGCGACGCAGTCGGCGAAGATCACCAAGCCGGGCCGGCACTCGGATGGCGGCGGCCTCTATCTCTTCATCGATCCTCACGGGCGGCGGCGCTGGATTTTCATGTACACGCGAGACGGCAAGCGTACCGAGCTTGGCCTTGGCGGCGGACGCGACCTGTCGCTTGCCAATGCCCGCGCCGAAGCCGCGAAGCTGCGCGAGATACTGGCCACGGGCGGCGATCCCAAAACCGAGCGAGCGAAAGACGAACGCATTCCCACCTTCGGCGAATGCGCCGACGCCTATGTCGAGGCGATGAAGCCGTCATGGCGCAACGCTAAGCACGCAGCACAATGGACGATGACGCTCACCAAATATGCCAAACCCATGCGCGGCAAGCCGGTGAACGCGATTGGCACGCAGGACGTGCTCGACGTGCTGCAAGCTTTGTGGAAGCGCACGCCGGAAACCGCAGAGCGGCTGCGCGGCAGGATTGAGAATGTGCTGGACGCGGCGAAGGCCAAGGGTCATCGCTCCGGCGAGAACCCCGCGCGCTGGCGCGGGCATCTCGACCAGCTCCTGCCCAAGCGCCAGCGGCTTTCGCGCGGGCACCACGCGGCGCTGCCCTACGATGCCATGCCGGACTTCATGGCGGACCTGCGGGTACGCAGCGCCGTTGCGGCGCGGGCATTGGAGTTCACCATTCTCACCGCCGCACGTTCAGGTGAAGTGCTCGGCGCGCAGTGGGATGAGATCGACACCGAGAAGAAGGTCTGGGCCATTCCGGCCGAACGGATGAAGGCAGGACGGGAACATCGCGTGCCGCTGTCGCCGCGAGCCATGGAGATCGTGGCAGCGATGTCGAAGCTTGGAACGGAGGGTTATCTGTTCCCCGGCCCCAAACCGAAGAAGCCGCTGTCATCCATGGCGATGGCGATGCTGCTTAGACGAATGAAGGCGGAGATCACCGTTCACGGCTTCCGTTCCACCTTCCGCGATTGGGCGTCGGAGACGACCGGCTTTCCCCATGAAGTATGTGAAATGGCCCTCGCCCATACCATCGGCAACAAGGCCGAGGCCGCCTATCGGCGCGGCGACCTGTTCGACAAGCGCCGCAAGCTCATGGAGGCTTGGGCGGGCTACTGCGCTAAGAAGGCCGGAGCCAAGGTCGTGCCCCTGCATCCGGCGCGGCAGGCCGCTTGATGCAGCGCCCTTAAGGGCGCTGCCTCGCGTCATCTTCGCGGTAGGCTGCCGGATTGGAAATCCAGCGGTTGACTGCGGACTCGTGCCAGCCAGCGCCATGGATGCTGATCCGCACCTGGCGCGGGAAGGTGCCTTCGCCGATCTTGCGGTAGAGGGTGGCACGTGAAAGCCCGGTGCGGTCGAGCACGGTCTTGAGGCGGATAATTCTCTCGTAGTTGGACATGGGAACACTCTTCGATCGTCTGGTGGTTGATGCGCTCCCCTGAGAGCAGAATGGCGGTCCCTAACCGCTGCGCAAGAGTGCTGAAAACAGTGCCGGTGCGCTGTGGCGGCCTATGTCGTCCCCTGGCGGCCAGAGTCGTCGAAAGGGTATGAAGACAATTTTTCTCATGCGGTCTCGGCAGGGATTGATCGGCTGCCGAGTGCCGCAGACGTGGCCATCTCGTCCCAAGATCAGAGTGAATCTTGTGCGGTGATTCGCCATCAACGCGGCAGCTCTGGGCGGGGTGTCGCCCATTGTGGTCCCGCAGCGCCGCGCCGCAACCCCGCGCTGCGCGCGGGGTCCTTCACTGGCGTTCCGGCCCTGCGGGTGCGGCCCGCCGCTGTTACGGGACCGGTGGGCTTCCGTACCCGCCACCGAAGGCCGAAACCTAATTATCCTTGCCAGGTGCCGGCGATTTCCGGAAAGATTCCAGGGTGAGAACCGATCTCGATCATCTGCCGGCGAACAAGCAGCGCGAGCTGGAACATTTCGTCGGGATCATTTTCGAAGAGTTCCGCGCGGCGACCGAAGCCGCGACCGGGCGGCGCAAGGGCGCGCGCATCCTCAAGATCATCCTGTTCGGTAGCTATGCGCGCGGTGACTGGATCGATGCGCCATTGTCGGCCAATCAATACAAGTCCGACTATGATCTGCTCATCATTGTGAACCAGAAGGAACTGGCCGATCGGGCAGCATATTGGACCAAGGCCGAGGAGCGGCTGATCCGCGCCTACACGATCGAGAAGACGCTCGGGACGCCCGTCAACTTCATCGTGCATTCGCTGCATGAGGTGAACGACGGCCTCGCGCATGGACGCGTATTCTTCATGGAAGTCGCGAAGGACGGGATCGCGCTTTACGAAGCCGATGATCGCGAGTTGCATACGCCCAAGCCGAAGACGCCTGTGCAAGCGCTGGCAGCCGCGAAGGAGTATTTCGAGGAGAGTTTATCGAGTTCCCTGAGCTTCTATCGCGGCTTCCGCCATGCGGTGGATGATCGAGACTTCAAGAAGGCCGCTTTTGACCTTCATCAAGCGACCGAGCGGCTCTACAGCGGCCTGCTCCTAACCCTGACCTTCTACACACCCTACAATCACAATATCGCCTTCCTGCGTTCGCTGGCGGAGGGACAAGATCGCCGGCTGTTCGGCATCTGGCCCGAGCGCACGCGCAAGGAGCGCGCGATGTTCCAGAAGCTCAAAGATGCCTATGTGAAGGCGCGCTATTCGAAGCATTACCGCATCAGCAACGAAGAACTCGCCTGGCTGGGTGAACGTGTGGAGGAGCTGGGGCGTGTCGTTCATCAAATCTGTTCGGAGCGGATCGCTGAACTCGAAAGGGCGGCGGCTTAGCGGAGCGCTGCCGCCTTGCCGCTAAGGCCGATTTGCCGCATAGTCGGCGATGCAGGACGGAATTGGCTGGCAGCCGTCCTGTAGGATGAACCTGCCGGGCATGACGTACGCGCGGCCAGAACGGTCGGGCGGTCGCTGACGAAAGCCGCTTCGCGCGGCGCGCAGTGGGCATAAGCTTGCACCTCCGCTCGCATGAGCGGGCGGGACTGCCGGCATGCAGGCACGTCATGACCAAATCCATCATATCTGAATACCACGCGCGGCGCGGCATTAGCGAACGGACGCACAATTCGCGGCTGACGCAGAGCAATTCCTTGGCGTCGCGCCGCGAACTGCTGGGCGCGTTGACGATCGCGCCGTTGGCGCTCTCTGCCCCGCCGTCCGCCTGGGCTTCCGTTCCCTCGCAATCCGTCCCGGCGGCTGACGAGCCGGTCGTTCTGTGGCGAACCCGTGAAGGGCGCAGCCTCAGCCGGTTCCGCTACCACAATGCAGAGAGCTTCTTCCTTGGTGTAGAGAAGGGCGTTGTACGGCAGCCGACCGACAAGCTCTATCAGATCGGGATCGTGCTCCAGCTCGGGCTCAGCTCGCATCTGCTCGACGTGGGCTTCGCCGACGCGTGGTGCGCCCGCCATGTCGGTCTTCAAGTTGCAAGATCACTCGCCCATGCCAACGCGACAGGCCTCGGCTTCGAGTCCGCCGACATGGAACTGCTGGCGGCGATCCTCTCGCCTTACAGCAAATGGCGTCACGCAGACGTGCGCGACATAGCTCCGGATTTCCCGTTCACGGCGCAAGAAGTCCGGACGCTGACGCGCGCGCTCCTCGACCGCGTGCATGAGGTCACCGGCCATCCGCGCCCGCGCGGCTGGCGGCAGCGCTTCCTGTGACCGGTCGGGAGAGACGCGCTATGTCCGTTCACGACGGCACGGCAAACTCGGATGCTGCCCAAGATGAGGCGGCCACGGCTGAACAGCTCGCCCGGTTGGAAGCCGCGCTGCTAATGCTGCCGCGCTTCCGGCGCGAGGTGTTCCTGGCCCATCGGATCGACAACCTCAGCTATGCCGAGATCGCCGATCGGATCGGGGTCAGCGTGCGTCGGATCGAGCGCGAAATGGCCCGTGCGATCTACGGGCTTCACTGCGCAATGGAGGGCCGACCGTTACGCCGCAGTTGGTGGCGATGGTGAAGGTTCATAGTCGCATTCTTCGCCTGCGCTTCGGCTTCGAATGCGCGCTTGCCGCGCCGTCGCCACCGCACGAGCGCTTCCTCGCGCTGTTCGCCGCGCAGCGTCATCGCGGTGGCGAGGAACGCACCGTAGAGCGCTGCCCGATCGTCGTCGGTCAGTTCGACCAAGCCGGCTTTCACGACGAGCCCGCCCAGCTCGATCAGATGCCGCGTGCGCTCGCGGCGCTTGACGATCCACTCGCGCATGTCGGTTCGCGCCTTTCGTGCCTCAAGCCGATGCCGCGCCGCCCTCGCGCGCCGGAGCGCTGCCCGGCTGGCGTTCAGTTCCTTGTACAGGCCCGCGCGCCTTGCCCAGAAAGAAGGCCGCGCCCCGCTTGCGCCAGCCCTCCTTTATGCCCGCGTCCTTCGTGCCCGCCGCATCGAGCAGCGCACCGGCCAGCAGATCGGCATCGAGCGCGTCGGCACCCGTTGCCGCGACCAACTCGCCGAGCTGTCGCACGCGGCGTTCCTTGAGTTGCCGCGCCTTCTCGGCCAGAGCCTGGAGTTCCAAGTCGAAGTCACGGGATTTACGCATCACAGTCTCCATTGCTGCGTGATGCGGGCATGATAATAGAGCGGCACGCGCAAAGCTGTAGAGTCGCCGAGACAGTCTGGCACGGCCCAGTCCCTCACAGGAATTTTTCGTGTGAGGGCGCGCTTATACATCGTGCCGACGTGCTGCTTGAGGTGTAGATGGTTTGGTCGCGATGGCGATCTACCACTTCAGCGTGAAGGTGATCTCGCGGGCGACCGGAGCAAGTGCCTTGGCCTCGGCAGCCTATCGCTCGGCGTCGCGGCTGCATGACCAGCGCCTCGACCGTGATCACGACTTCACCAACAAGGCCGGCGTCATCCACTCCGAGGTGATGTTGCCGGATACTGCGCCGGCCGAGTTCGCCGACCGCGCCACACTGTGGAATGCGGTCGAAGCCGCGGAGGTGCGCAAGGATGCGCAACTCGCGCGCGAGGCCGAGTTCGCGCTGCCCCGCGAGCTGGACCAGGCCGAAGGCATACGGCTGGCACGGGAGTTCGTGGCGCGCGAGTTCGTATCCCGCGGCATGATCGCCGACCTCAATATCCATTGGGACACGGGCGCGGACGGGCTGGCGAAGCCTCACGCCCATGTCATGCTGACCATGCGCGAAGTGGACGCTGACGGGTTCGGCGCCAAGGTGCGCGACTGGAACCGCACCGAGCTGCTGCAGCATTGGCGCGAAGCATGGGCTGCCCAAGTCAACCAGCGCCTCGCCGAACTCGACATCGACGCACGGATCGATCATCGCTCCCTGCACGATCAGGGCATCGACCTGGAGCCGCAGCACAAGATCGGTCCGGCAGCATCGCGCCGGCCGGATCAAGGTCTCGAGGGCGAGCGACTCGACGAGCATCTGGAGATCGCGCGCCGGAACGGCGAGCGGATCATCGCCGATCCCATCATCGGCCTCGACGCGATCACTCACCAGCAATCGACGTTCACGATACGCGACATGGCGCGGCTGGCGCATCGCCATTCGGAGGGCAAAGAGCAGTTCGACCACGTGCTGGCGGCGATGCGCGGCTGCGACCAGTTGGTCGCACTCGGCCGCGACGGACGGGGCGAGGAGCGGTTCACCACGCGCGGAATGATCGAGACTGAGCTCAGCATGGTCCGCGCCGCGCAGAGGCTGGCGGATCGCGACCGCCATCGCGTCCCGGCGGCATTCTTGGGGGGTAATACCGCCGGGACGCGCGGCGCGCTCCCCCTGTTGTCTGCTGAACAGCGCGACGCGGTCCGCCATATCACAGGCAAGCAGAACCTGTCGCTGGTCGTCGGCTATGCCGGCACCGGCAAGTCGACCATGCTGGGCGTCGCGCGCGAAATCTGGGAGACCGAAGGCTATCGCGTGCGGGGCGCGGCATTGTCCGGCATTGCGGCCGAGAACCTGGAAAGCGGCTCGGGCATAGCCTCCCGCACGATCGCCAGCCTGGAGCATCAATGGACCCAGGACCGCGAGCGCCTGAGTGCCAGCGACGTGCTGGTGATCGACGAGGCGGGCATGATCGGCTCGCGCCAGATGGAGCGGGTGCTGGCCGAGGCCGACAGTGCCGGCGCCAAGGTGGTGCTGGTCGGCGACGTTGCGCAGCTCCAGGCGATCGAGGCCGGGGCCGCGTTTCGGCTGCTCGCCGAGCGGCACGGTGCCGCCGAGATCGGCGAGGTGCGCCGGCAGCGCGAGGAATGGCAGCGCCAGGCGACCCGCGAGCTCGCCACCGGACGTGCCGCCGAGGCGCTGCGCCTGTACGAGGAACATGGGGCGATTCGCGTAGCAGACACGCGCGCGCACGCCCGCGCTGGGCTAATCGAGAGCTGGGACGCCGATCGGCGCAGCGATCCGGCGCGCTCGCTCGTCATCCTGGCGCATACCCGCGATGATGTGCGCGAACTCAATGACCTTGCCCGCGATGCCCTGAAGCGGGATGGGACGATCACGAAGGAATCTGCCGTCAGAACCGCGCGCGGCACCCGCTTGTTCGGGGCCGGCGATCGGCTCATGTTCCTCAGGAATGAGCGCGATCTCGACGTCAAGAACGGCACACTGGCCACCGTCGAACAGGCGAGTCCCGAACGCATCGATGCGCGCCTGGATGACGGGCGGCGGGTCGCGTTCGACACCAAGCACTATGCCGACATCGACCACGGCTATGCGACCACCATTCACAAGGCGCAGGGTGTCACCGTCGATCGCACCCATGTGCTCGCTACCCCCGGCATCGACCAGCACAGCGCTTATGTCGCACTGTCCCGGCATCGCGATGCGGTCGAGCTCCACTATGGCCAGGACGACTTCGCCGATATGCGCCAGCTCGCCCGCGTGCTGGGCCGCGAGCGGGCGAAGGATACCACGCTCGACTATGAGGAGGTCCGCGCGCGGTTCGCCGAGACGCGCGGCTATGATCGCTCCGCAATCCTGGAGGCGCTCGACCACAACAGGTTCGTGGACGAACGCCACGTCCACCACGAGCCGATGCCGAAGCGCGATATGTTCGCTTCGCTGCGCACGCACCTGGCGCGGGAGGCGGAATCGCAGCCTGCCGCTCGCAGTCCGTTTGACTGGCTCAGGCTCAATGCGCAGCCGATCGAACCTGTCCGCGCGCACGATGAACCGCTGTCACGTGCGGTCGAACGCTATGCGGCTGCACATGAGGAGGTGGCGCGGATGAAGGTGCAGAGCCTTCCGGCGCTCGCCTATCAGCGCGACGGTCTGGCCCGCGCCGGCGAGGCGCTCGACCATGTGGCGCCCGGCGGTTCGAGCGACCTGGCCGCAGCGTTCGATCGCAACCCCGCGCTCGCCACGAATGCGGCGAAGGGACGAACGCAGGCCGCGATCCGGGCGATGCAGCTCGAAACGGAGCTGCGCACCAACCCCGACCTTCGCGCCGCGAGGTTCGCTGAAAGTTGGAAGCGGCTGAAGGCCGAGCATGACCGCCTTGGCTGGCAGAACGAAGAAGCCCGCGAAAAGGTGGTCGGCCGGATGAAGGCGCTTGCGGGCCGGATCGACAAGGATCCGGCCATGGTAAATGCGCTCAGCCGCCATGCTCGCGATCTTGGCCTTGGCCGACACTGGTCGCCCGAATGGCGCCTGGGCGCCGCCAAAGATGGCGGCATCGGCCGTGACATCGGTGATCAGATGCATGGCCGCTCGATCGGTCAGGCGCTGATCGACTCCCTTGGGCGCGGCCGGGGGCTCAGCCGATGAGGGAAATCGCCGTAGGCCAGCAGCCGGAGCCGCCGCCGGACGATGCAGCGGCGGCGTTTGAGGCGATGCGGCGCCAGCTCGCGCTGCTTACGTCCGCCGTGGAGGGGTTCGCAGCGCGGCAGGAAGCAATCGCTGCACGCGACTATGCGCCCGACCTGGCCAGGCTCATCAAGGCGCAGGGCCAGGTGCATGAGGCGATCAATGAGCTGAATCGCCGACCGGGCGTATCGTTGACGCCGAAGGACATTGCCGAGCAGATCGACGCGGCGGCCGTGACGAACCGGCTTGCGGATCACACTGCGCTGGTAGAAGCCGCACACGGGCAAGCTGAAGCTGCCCGGCGACTTGACGCGATGATCGGTCGCCTGCGCACGGATCAGCAGCAACGGGATGCGCTAGCATGGGCCTGGCTTGCAGGCATGGTGACGGTGATGGTCCTGGTTATCCTTGCCCAGGTGGTCGGCATGCGAGTCGGCTGACGCCGTCATTCGAGCAGTGCCGCGCTGCTCGGTGTACGCGAGCGCCTGATCGACCCAGCGCGGCAAGTCGCGCACGATGGTCAGCAACAATGGCACCGGGCTGACGTCGTCAGGACCCTGCGCTGGTCGCTGGAAATGCAGCGTGGGTAGGGAATACATTGCACAGAGCAGGCGCGGACGATCGAACGCATGTCGGTTCGAGTATTTGTCATGGATTGAGAGCAAATCGATCGTAGGCTCAATTAGACATAGTGCTGATACGCAATAAGTTGAGTCTAGTCTCGCCAATTTAAAGAATATGTCGCGAGTCTTGATAATTATTCCTCTTCCAATTCGCCAGCGTTCTTGGCAACCTATTATGACCGTATCGCGCGGGCACATCACGCGATTCGGATGGGGGGTGTATGAACGCGGAGCCGCTTAATTCTCTCTTCCGTTCGGAAGTGGAGCAGGCGCGGCGGCGGATCGAGGGCGAAATCGTCCTCGCGGAACCCGTAAGGGTTTACGTCCTGGTCTCGCTGATTTTCGGCATTGTAATCGCGATCGGCCTCTGGCTTGCGCTTGGCACCTATACCCGCACAGAGACCGCGCGCGGTATTCTCGCGACAAAGGCCGCCTCGGCGAAAATCATTGCGATCCGCCCAGGCCAAGTGACGGAGCTGCTCGTCTCTGAAGGCGATGTGGTGCGCGTTGGTCAGCGACTAGCCACCATCCGCACCGAGCAGACAGACGAGGCCGGAGACAGTGCAATCGGCGAGAGCCTGACCGCGATCGAGAGCCAGCGCCTGTTGGCCGAGCAGCAAGTTCGACTGGCTGGGCGCAGAGCAGACAGCGATCGGGCCAGGCTCGCCGCCACGCTTGCGGGCTTAGTGCAGCAGCGTGCAAACCTCGCTGGCCAAATCGCGCTTCAGGAAGAGGCCGTGGCGTCCGCGCGCGACTTGTTCGAGCGGGTATCGGGACTGCTTGAAAGCGGCTTCATCAGCCGGATCGAGGTCGAACGGCGCAGGCAGGGCTATATCCTCGCGCGACAGGATTTGGCGCGCCTGCACCAGCAGCACAATTCGCTTGGAGCGGAGAGCAATCGCACCTCGGCCGAGCTGGCGCGCGTGGCGGCCGACGCGGATAGCGAGGTCGTCGTCGCCCGGTCTTCGGCTGAGACGCTGACGCAGCAACGGGCGCGGCTGCGCGGCGAGCGCGCCTATACGCTCGCCGCACCCGTCTCAGGCCGGGTGGCCGCCCTGCAGACGGCGACAGGGCGAACCGCCGAGCCGTCAGTGCCACTGATGGAGATCGTCCCCGAAGGCTCCGCGCTGAGCGTCCAAGTCTATGCGCCCACGCGGGCCATTGGCTTCGTGCGGCCGGGACAGGAGGTGCGCCTGCTTTACGACGCCTTTCCCTATCAGCGCTTCGGCAGCTTCGCCGGCCGGGTGGTGAGCGTTTCGCGCACCGTGATCGACCCGCGCCAGATAGCCGCACCGCTCGGCATTGAAGAGCCAGTATATCGAATCGAGGTCGCCCCCAACGCGCAAACCGTATCCGCTTTCGGAGATCGCCTACCGCTTCAGCCGGGCATGACCTTGACGGCCAACCTCATCCTCGACCGCCGTTCGTTCCTCGACTGGCTGCTAACACCGCTCAACGCGGTGATGCGAAGGGGAGGGTGAGTTGCAACCTACGAAGGGCCAGTAAAGTACGGTGCGTGTAGTAGCGTGTTTGGCCAAAGACCAATCTATGTCGACAAATGGGAGGGAAGCAAATGCGTGAGAATGTATGCCAGCGTAATATTCGCGAACTCACATATGAAGAATTGGAGTTGGTTGCGGGTGGCAGCATCACCATCACCGCGCATCCGTATGATCCGTGGAGCGACCCTTGGTGGTACGAGCAGATGTTCGAAGACCCGTATGCAGGTGATTACGGGAGCGGTGGGGGTGGCGTCCTGCCGCCAGACAGCGCCTCCCAGGATGTAACGGTCATGATCGGCCGACCGCTTACTCAGGCGGAGCAGCAGGCCGTCGACGCCCTTAATGCCCAGATTACGGCGGTCAGCAACGCTATAAACGCGATTCCGAATAATACGTCCATTACCCTTGCTGACGGCACCAGGATAACGGGCGCGGAGTTGAAGGAGATCTGGAGCAAGACCGACTTCGCGATTTACGACGTGGGCCACGTTTATGCGAATGGGACAACCCGTGGGGAGGCAAGTTACAACGGCGGGGACCCCGTTGTGAGCTATAATATCGACACTCTACAGCAGTACAACGCGCTCGCCGGGGGCATGAACTATCTCATTCTCCATGAAGTCGGCCACATGACCGCCGCCGGCCGGGCACTGAACGCGGTTATCAATGCAGACGGACAAGTCACGCAAACCGAGAACGACGACAATGAGCGGCTGGCCAATGACATAGCGCGCGCCATCGCGGCCAACGGCGGTCTGTCGATATTGGTAAATCCTGGCAGCAGCTACTCATCGACTGTGTCGACGTTTCAAGTTGATTCCGGAGGCTCCTCGGGCGGCGGGAGCACCACAACCTATTATACCTATGATCTGCCTCATCATTATGCCGGAATGTTCTGGAATCGCTATTACAATATTCCGTAAATAATCTCAGAATGAAGCAGTGGAGTCATTCGCCTCATTCTCTGGGAGATCACCCATGCATAGATTGAGATTTTATAGTGCGGGTCTAAAGATGACCGGAATCGCAATCGCCGTGGCAGGTTGCTCGGCCAGTCACGCGAATTCCGCCATCGCCGCGACGGCCACTCCGCAATGCGCCGTTTCAGCCAGTGCCTCGGTTGAGACTTTGGAGCGGCCGCCAACTGTGCTCTCGGCCACCTCGCCGGGGGCATTGAGACTGGACCGCTCCCATACGTTGACGGGCACCTGCGCGCGCGAGGCGCGGTCCTTCGAGATGGGGCAGATTTTGTTCGCCGATGGCAGCGTGAAGGCGATCGGTGAGGACGGTTCGCTGTCCACGGTCGGCCAGCGTCCAACAGCAGTCGAGCCCTCCGCGCTGTCCTCGCAGGAGGGGCCACGACTGGAAGGCGCTCCCCTTGTCTACGCGGCCAGAGTGGGCGCCAGACGGGAGGGCGCGCGGCTCGTCACGTCCTATGTTGGTGTCTGGACAGTTGGCGGGAAGTCGGTGGTCGCCAGCTTCAAGAGCGCCGCAGGCGAACAGCCAAGCACGCCGCAACCCCTGTTGGAATCTCAATCGCCGATCCTGGGCGTTGGCTACTTTCCGGCGGCCGACGCTCCGTCGGGGCAGCTCGGAGTTGTCCAGCAGGTTTCCAGCGATACCGCGCGACTGCTCAACTATCAGTGGTTTCATCCCGATCTCTAAGTGTCGAGTGGGAGGGAGGCGAGCACCCATCTGAAGCGCGATCCGCTGCTATCAGACCATGGAGGCCGGCCATGAGCGATGACCGGAGGACCGCATTCAGAAGATCTGAATTCTGCTGGAGCCTTGCGGGACTATTGTCGTTGCGGAGCCTCGATCCGGCTGAGCACGTCCATGCAACCGTCACTCCGGATCAAAGGCAAACCAGCGGCGGTTCTGCAGCTTCGGGGCCGAAGAGATGACCGCAATCAGTCTGCTCAAACTAACAGGCCGCCGTGCGACCCCATTGATCCAGCAGGCTGAGGGCACCGAATGCGGTCTCGCCTGCCTAGCAATGGTCGCCGACTATCATGGCCTTAAGACCGACATGCCTGCGCTGCGCCGCCGGTTCGGTCTGTCGCTCAAGGGCACGACGCTCAAAGCGTTGATGGATATTGCCGAAAAGGTCGGCTTCCATGCACGACCGCTCCGCAGTGACATCGACGGTCTAGCTCAAATCCCGCTGCCCGTGATCCTGCACTGGAACATGAACCACTTCGTTGTGCTGGTAAAAATGACGCGGCGTCTGCGTGGTTCTCGCTATCAAATCCATGATCCAGCACGAGGCGTCCGCACCCTGCGGGAGGACGAGTTTTCGAGGCACTTCACCGGTGTAGCGCTCGAATTGACGCCATCGGAGAAGTTCCGGCCCGGCAACGTGGCCTCAAAGCTCAGGATCAGCCAGCTCTGGTCGAAACTGACGGGGCTTTGGAGCACGCTTGGCAGCATCCTTCTGCTTTCCGTCGTCCTTCAGGTCGTGGCGCTCGCCACGCCCTTCTACCTCCAGCTCGCCGTCGACACCGCATTTCCCAGCTTCGACACCGATCTATTGCTAATGCTGGCGATCGGCTTCGGCGGCCTCGCCGTGATCAACATGATGACCGGTTGGCTGCGCTCATTGATCCTCGTGAGCCTGGGCAGCGCGCTGTCGTATCAGATCGTCACAAATCTCAGCCGCCATATGCTGCGCCTGCCGCTGCCATGGTTCGAGAAACGGCATGTCGGCGACATCATCTCGCGCTTCGGCTCCACACAGGCAATTTCGCAGCTGTTGAGCCAAGGACTCGCCGCCGCCGTCATCGACGGCATGATGGCGTTCCTTACGCTCGCGTTGATGTTCGTCTATTCCCCGTTGCTGGGAAGCATTGCTCTCGTCGCCTGGCTTCTGTTCGCCGGGCTCAAGATCGGCTTCCTACACGCGCTCAGAATGCGCAACATCGATGCCATCACCGCGGCGGCAAGGGAGAATAGCGCCTTTATCGAGAGCGTGCGGGGCATTGCCGCGGTCAAGGCGTTCGGACAGGAGGGCAATCGCCAGCGCACGTGGCAGCAGCTCAAGGCGGAAGCCGTCAACGCACAGATCAGGCTTGGGCGGCTGACCGCGGGCTTCGATGCGCTGGGCCAATTCATCCTCGCCGTCGAGAAAGTGCTTTTCGTCTTCCTCGCGGTTCGCATGGCGATGGACGGCGCGTTCACCGTGGGCATGATCTTCGCCTTCCAGGCATATAAGCAGCAGTTCTTGGACGCGGCGACCCGGTTGGTCGAGCAGGCAATCAACTATAAGCTGCTCGACGTTCATCTGAACCGGATTGCCGACATCGCACTGTCGCAGCCCGAAGGCGGCGACACAGAACGCTCGCAGGGCACCGAGAGCTTCAAGGGCGCAATCGAACTCCGGAATGTGGCATTCCGCTATGGCGCCAGCGAGCCGGAAGTGCTGAGGAGCGTAAACCTAAGAATCGAGATCGGCGAGATGGTCGCGCTGATCGGCCCGTCCGGGGGCGGAAAGACAACCTTGCTCAAGATCATGACGGGCCTGTTCCAGCCGAGCTACGGTGAGGTACTGGTCGATGGGCGCTCGTTGGCGAGCATGGCGCCGGAAGACTGGCGCCGGCGGATCGGCGTGGTCAGCCAGGACGACCAGCTCTTCGCCGGCACGCTCGTTGAGAACATTGCATTCTTCGATCCTGAGATCGACATCGGACGCGCTGTAGAAGTTGCGAAACTCGCCAGCATTCACGATGAGATCGAGGCCCTGCCGATGGGCTACGATACTCTCGTGGGAGACATGGGATCAGCACTATCTGGCGGTCAGAAGCAAAAGGTCTTGTTGGCGCGAGCACTGTATCCGAATCCATCAGTTCTCTTCATCGACGAGGGCACAGCAAATCTCGACCCAGCTTCAGAGGAATCCGTCGTCAAAGCCATTTCCGCGCTGCCCATTACTCGGATCGTGTCTGCACATAAACCGGCCCCAGTGTCGGCTGCCGACAGGGTATTGTTTGTCTCCAATGGAAGCATATTCGCTGTTCCGAAAGACGGTGTGGACATGCATCCGAAAAAGCCAACCGCCCTTCGCGAGGACTCACAGTGCGTCGGCCAATGACCGATCTCAGCATAGTCTCCCGACTGGGTTAATAACCATGATCTTCGTTCGTGAACCCCTGGTTCTTGCGCAGTTCACCGGCTTGGATCCGGACCTAAGGTTTGAGATAGCCGCGGCTTCGCGGGCGCTTCCAAGCCTTTATCCTCTCCCGACCGACATCTTGCGAGAGGCTCCTAAGACGCACTTCTTACGCCTGCAGCATCCGCTGTCGGAATATTTCATGGCGCTCAATGTCGTGCCATCGCAGCCAGACCGCTCCCATAGCGAATGCGAGGCGCTCAAATGGGTTAACGAGCGCTTTGGCCCCCTTGAGAACTCAAGCCGGAGCGCGTTCAAATCGCAGTTGGCCTCGCTCAATAAACGTCTCATGAACGGAGCCAGCGAATGGCGACGCGACGACATTTGCTTGAACGGCGACAGGGACGGAAACAGTGTGCGCTTTCCCGCAGCCGCAGCCATACCGGAGCAGTTAGATAGCATCCGGTCGATTCTAGTGCAGGACTATGAGGAGCCGACTATTTTTAGGGCGACGATGGCCCTCGCGCTTCTAGTGAACTGTCATCCCTTCGTCGACGGCAATGGCCGCGTAGGCCGGTCATTGTTCAACTACGCCCTGCGACAAGGAGGCATGCCCACCAACGTTTACTTTCCCTTTTACGAGATTGCCCGGCAGTCCCGCGGAGGGTATGAGATCGCCCTTCGCTGCGCCGAGGTGCGGGGGGATTGGCAGCCCTTACTTCGCTTCGTGCTCGACATGATCGAATGCTATCGCGAGATCGCCGGGCAAAGATCCACGGCCGAGGCAGATACATGAACGATCTCGACAGGTCGCGTATGAACCCATTCGCATCGGTCTCTCGACAGACCTTTGATGAGGCTGAGCGTCAGGGATTTCCCGCCTTCGTCGGTCCGGTCAGAGAAAGCTCTCCGGTCAACGCAACACCATATCTTATACGATACGAAGATTTTCGGACCCGTGCCGCACATTGGCCTGAGCGAAATGAACTCGCCGCCGCGCTAGATCGAGTCAAGTCGCACGCGGAGCGACTGAGCCTGGTGATAGACGCCATCGTGATCGGTGGCAGCTTCACCGAACTGCTGAAGCCCTCTCCAAAGGACGTCGACTGCCTGATGTTATATCGGCGGCCCGGTTTAGTCGAAGCTACGCCCGCGAATGCATTGAACGAACTGCAGCGCAGCGCCAAAGAAGAGAGGGTCGACGTGCGATTCATCCCCATCGACGGCGATCCGCTCATTCTCATTAAATGCCTCTGCTACTTCACTGTCTTGCTCTCCAAGGACAAACGAGCGAAGGGCAATTGGGATGTACGAGTCATCCGCGGTTTGATGCTGCTCGATTGCCGTTCCTGATGCCCGTGGCAAATGTCGAGTTAGGAGCTCGTAGTGAACCTATGGCCGAGCCGGCCGCTTGGGAACCCAAAGCGGCTTCGAGTAGAATTGGGACCGCTAATGGGACCAGCGTCCTAGCGCCCCATCATTCTCATTATATATCAGTGCGTTATATCACGTAGGTGGCGGAGCGGGAGGGATTCGAACCCTCGATACGGTTTTGCCGTATACTCACTTTCCAGGCGAGCGCCTTCGACCACTCGGCCACCGCTCCGCATCGGACCCGATCGTTCGCCGCGAAGCGGCGGGCGTGAATCGGGTCCGCAATCCAATCGCGCTGGAAGCGGTCCATCTAGTGGGCGTATCCGGGGAGAGCAAGCTATCCCGCAATAGCGTCCATGGTCCGGGCAAGGGCGACGTCCTTTTCGGTCACGCCGCCCTCGCTGTGGGTGTTGAGCAGCACATCGACACGGTTCCAGACGTTCGACCAGTCGGGATGGTGATCGGCCTTCTCGGCCTCGAGCGCGACCCGGGTCATGAAGGCGAAGGCTTCGCCGAAGTCGTCGAACCGGAAGGTCTTCGCGATGCCGTTGCGGTCCTGGCGGTAGGTCCAGCCCGACAGGCCGGCCAACGCATCCTCGCGCTGGGCTTCGGAAAGCAACGGCATCTCTTCCTCCTCAAACGATCAGTCTCTATGTCGCCATGGATGGCCCATGGTCAAACCTATGCGCCCGATGCGGCGGCGATCGAGCGGCTCGCGGACGCGGCGATCGCGCGGCTGCCGGAGGATTTCCGCAAGCATCTCGCCAATATCGTGCTGCGCATCGAGGAGTTCGCCGACGACGAGGTGCTGGCGAGCCTCGGCATCGAGGATGCGTTCGAGCTGACCGGCCTCTATTCCGGCCGCTCCATGGACAAGCAGGACAGCTGGGTTTCGGGCGAGCTGCCCCCGATGATCCATCTCTACCGCCGCCCGCTGCTCGACGAATGGGCGGATAGCGGCGTCGCGCTCGAAGACCTCATCACCCATGTCATCGTCCACGAGGTCGGCCATCATTTCGGCTTCTCCGACGACGACATGCACGCAATCGAGGCGCAGGCGGAATGAGCGGCGACGGGCTGCTCAAGCTCGATACGGTCACGGTCCGCCGCGGCGGGCGCGTGCTGCTTGAGGATTTCAACCTGCTCCTCCGGCCAGGCCATGCGACGCTGCTCACCGGCCCGAACGGTGTAGGCAAGTCCAGCCTGATGCGCGTCGCCGCCGGTCTGCTGGCGCCCGCCGCGGGCACGGTGGAACGGGCGGACGCGGCGCTCGCCGACGAGCATCTCGCGCTCGACGAGCGCCAGACGCTGGGCCGGGCGCTCGCCTTCTGGGCAAGCTTTGATGATGTGTCGGCGACGCCGGGTCTGGAGGCGATGGGCATCGGTCATCTCGCCGATGTGCCGGTCCGGATGCTTTCGACCGGGCAGCGCAAGCGTGCGGCGCTGGCGCGAGTCCTCGCGTCCAACGCCCCGCTCTGGCTGCTCGACGAGCCGGCCAACGGTCTCGACGACGAGGGGTGCGAACGGCTCGAAAAGGGCATCGCCGCCCACCGCATCCGTGGCGGTGGCGTGCTCGTCGCCAGCCATCAGCAGCTCGCCTTGCCCGACGCCGAGACGGTGGCGCTGGGATGACCGCCCTGATCCTGCGCGAGCTCAGGCTGGCGGCGAGCGGCGGCGCGGCGCTCCTGCCGCTCGTCTTCTTTTTGCTGGTCGCGACGCTCTTCCCGTTTGCGGTCGGGCCGGACGGGCCGCTGCTCGCCCGCACCGGCGGCGGGGCGCTGTGGATGGCGGCGCTTCTCGCCGCGTTGCTGCCAGTCGACCGGCTCTTCGCACCGGACCTTGGTTCGGGGGTGCTGGATCAGCTCGCGTTGCGCGGCCTCGGCGAGGAGACCGTTGCGTTGGCCAAGCTCGCCGGCCACTGGCTGAGCTTCGGTCCGCCACTGATGCTCGCGGCGCTGCCGGCAGCGGCGTTGATGAAGCTGCCGGGCGAGGTACTGCTGCGGCTGGAGCTGGGTCTCCTGGTCGGAACGCCTGGCCTCGCGGCGCTGACCCTGGGCGTTGGTGCGTTGACCGCCGGCCTCAGGCGCAGCGGCGCCCTGGCCGGCCTGCTGCTGCTGCCGCTCGCAGTGCCGCTGCTCATCTTCGGCGCCGGCCTGATCGAGCGGGGCAAGGACGCCGGCGCGCTGCAGCTGCTCGGCGCGGCGTCGCTGCTATTGGTCGCCGGCGCCCCATTCGTCGCCGGCGCCGCACTTCGCGCCGCGCGCGATTAGCCTTTCGACCAGCGCGCGAAGATCGCGGTCGGCAGAAGCAGGCCGCGCGCTTCCTCGCGGACCGCCATGTCGCCGCATTCGATCCGGCCACCCAGCTCGCCGAGCGCCTGCTCGAGCAGCTCGCCGATCGCCAGCGCGGACATGCGCACCGCATAGACGGTGAGCACGAGGAAGCGGCTGTCGGCATCGAGCAGCTTGCGACAGTCGGCGATCAGGCCGGGCAGGCTTTCCTCCAGCCGCCAGACCTCGCCATCCGGCCCGCGACCGAACTTGGGCGGATCGAGGATGATGCCGTCATAGCGCCGCCCCCGCCGCACCTCGCGGGCGGTGAATTTGCCGGCGTCGTCGACCAGCCAGCGGATCGGCTTATCGGCCATGCCGGATAGCGCCGCATTGGCCTTGCCCTGCTCGACCGATTTCTTCGAGGCGTCGACATGGGTGAGCTTCGCGCCCGCGGCGCTCATCGCCAGCGTGCCGACGCCGGTATAGCCGAACAGGTTGAGCGCCTCGGCGCCCTCGCCAAGCCGTTCCCGCATCCACGCCCATTGCGGCGCCATGTCGGGGAAGAAGGCGAGGTGGCGAAAGGGCGTGCATTGCGCGCGGAAGCGGACGTCCTCCCAGCCCAGCTCCCAGCCCTCACGCGGCACGGGGCTCGCGAACTGCCAGCGGCCGCCGCCGTCTTCATCTGCGCCGGGCACGAATTCGCCATGCGCGTCCCAGCCGGCCGCGGCGGGCGCCCACATCGCCTGCGGTTCGGGGCGGATGAAGCGGTAGGGGCCGTAGCGCTCGAGCTTCCGGCCATGGCCCGAGTCGACGAGGCCGTAGTCGCGCCACGGCTCGCCGATCAGCGTATCGAGCCTCATGCGGCGCGGACGGCCGAGACGCCGATCGTCGCGCCGGCGCGCTCTCCGGAAAGGATCTTCGCACCCGCGGCGCGGACCTCGTCCAGCGTCACCGCCTCGATCGCCTTCACATAGTCGGCGGGCTCGGCGAGCCGCCCGAACAGGGAGAGCTGCCGCGCGACATAATTGGCCTGCCCCCACGCGCTTTCGAGGCTCATCAGCATGCCGGCCTTGGCCTGCGCCTTGGCGCGGTCGAGCTCGCGCTGGGTCGCCGTCTCCGCGGTGCCGGCGACGGTCTCGGCGATCAGCGCCGCCGCCGCCGCCGCCTCGCGGCGCGCGGTCGCGGCATAGAAATAGAACAGGCCAGTGTCGCGATAGGGCTGGAGCGACGACCAGACCGAATAAGCAAGGCCGCGTTCCTCGCGCACCGCGTGGAACAGCCGCGACGAGGCACCCGCGCCGACGATGTCGCTGAAGAGGCGCGCGGCATGATAATTCGGCGCCTGGATCGCGGGCGCGGCATAGGCGGCGGTGAGATGCGCCTGATCGGCGCGGGGCCGGCTGGATCGCCGGCCGGCGGCAAAGCTGGCGGGGGTGGCTGCATCGAGCCGCCCTTCGGGCAGATCGCGGAACTGCGCCTCCGCCAGCCGCACCAGCGCATCGTGATCGACCTTGCCCGCGGCGACGAGATAGAGGCTGCCGGCACGGTAGCGCTCGCTGCGCCAGCCGTGCAGGTCGTCCGCGGTGATCGCCGAGATGCTCGCCTCGTCGCCGAGCACGGAGCGGCCGAGCGGCTGATCGGGAAACGCCGCCATCCAGAGATCGTCGAAGATGATGTCCGATGGCGTGTCGCGCGCCTCGCCCAGCTCCTGCAGGACGACCTCCTTCTCGCGGGCGAGGTCGGCCGCCTTGAAATGCGGCCTCAGGATCATGTCGGACAGCAGCTCGATGCCGAGCGGGAGGTGCTCGGCCAGCAGCGAAGCGGTGAAGCTCGTCCCCTCGCGGTCGGTCGCGGCATTGAGATCGCCGCCGACATCCTCGACCGCCTCGTTCAGTTCACGCGCCGTGCGGCTGCCGGCGCCCTTGAACACCATATGCTCGTAGAGATGGGCGATGCCGTTGAGTGGCGCCGGCTCGTGGCGCGAGCCGACATCGGCATAGAGGCCGACCGCGACGGTCTCGAAACCGGGCATGTCCCGGCTAGCGACCATCAGGCCGTTGTCGAGGGTGGTGAGCTTCATCATGCGCCGCGGGATTTAGGCGCTCAGGGCTCCGGCGGCAACTTCGGTGCCCGGCGCCGCAGCGCCAGCAGGTAGATGACCACGGCCACCGCGGCGAAGAAGAACCACTGGAAGGCGTAGGCCATGTGGTTGTTCGGGATGTCCTCGATCGACGGCGGCGTGCTCGGCGCGAGCGGCGGCACGGCCGTGGCGGCGGTGAGGACGATACGGTCCCGGCCCTCCACCGGACCGAGCTGGCCGGCGACGATGCCGCTCAGGGAGAGCCGGCGCGCGCTGTCCGGCAGTGCGGCCCAGCCGGCATTGACGACGATCCGGCCGGCAAGACCCTCGGCGCCGGGCCGGCAGGGCAGGAACGCGCTGTAGCCGCCCTGCCCTGTGTCGCGGTTCCGGCCGCCGCGCTGCTCCGGAAGGAGATTGTCGGCATGGCAGGTGACGAGCACGCGGCGGAAGGCGAGCGGCGGCAGGTTTCCGTCCCGCCCTAGCAGCGGATCGAGATCGAGCGCAGGCATCGTCGCGGCGGCGGTGTATTCGGCGATCAGCCGGTTCTTCCACGCCGCGCGCTGGAGCTGCCAGATGCCGAGGCCGATCATCACCGCGACGGCCGCAGCGACCACCAGCGTCGGCAGAAGCGGCAGGCGTCTCATTCGTCGGCCTGAATCCGGCCTTCACGCGCACGATGGCGGTATTCGAGCGCGAGCAGGGCGGCCTTGGCGAGGCGCAACAGGCCGAGGGTGAGCGCGGCGGTGATCGGCACCCAGAGCAACGCGTGCACCCACCACGGCGGGCCGACGCTCAGTTCGAGGCCGATGGCGAGGCCGGTGACGATGCCCCCGATGATGAAGATCAGGAAGGCCGCGGGCCCGTCGCCGACGTTGAAGCCGGCAATGTCGAGCCCGCAGGCTCGGCAACTGGGCGCGAAGGTGACGAGGCCGGCGAACAGGGTCTTCGCGCCGCACCGGGGGCAGAGCCCCCTCAGCGCGACGTCGGCGGGCGTGGGCGCCGTCACCTACTTAATGATACTCGGCGCCCCAGCCGCCCCAGACGTAGATGCACAGGAACAGGAACAGCCAGACGACGTCGACGAAGTGCCAGTACCAGGCGGCCGCCTCGAAGCCGAAGTGCTGTTCCGGCTTGAAGTGGCCCTTGTAGGAGCGGACCAGGCAGACGATCAGGAAGATCGTACCGATGATGACGTGCGCGCCGTGGAAGCCGGTCGCCATCATGAAGGTCGAGCCGTAGATGTTCGCCTCGGCGCCGGTGAAGCCGAACGGCGCGTGCATATATTCATAGGCCTGGATGCCGGTGAACAGCAGGCCGAGGCCGATCGTCGCCCACAGGCCGTTGATGAGGCCGTTGCGGTCGTTGTTGATCAGCGCATGGTGCGCCCAGGTGACGGTGGTGCCCGAGCAGAGCAGGATCAGCGTGTTGAGCAGCGGCCAGCCGAACGGATCGAGGACGTGCAGGCCCTCGGGCGGCCAGACGCCGCCGACGGCATCGACCGTCGAGGGAAAGAGCGAGGCTGCGAACCAGGCCCAGAACCAGGCGACGAAGAACATCACCTCCGAGGCGATGAACAGGATCATGCCGTAGCGCAGGTGGAGCTGGACGATCGGCGTGTGATCGCCGCCATGCGCCTCGCGGATCACGTCCGACCACCAGGAGAACATGGTGAAGAGCACGCCGATCGCGCCGGCGATGAAGACATAGCCGCCACCGCTATAGTCATGCAGCCACATGACGCCGCCGCCGGCCATCAGCAGCGCCGAGATCGAGCCGATCAGCGGCCAGATGCTCGGCGGCAGGATGTGATATTGATGGTTCTTCGCTCCGGCCATGTTCCGTCCCTGTCTTCCGTCTGTCGTCATCCTGGCGAAGGCCGGGAGCTCGGGGAGCAGGGCCGCGCCCTATTCTCCCTGAGGCCCCGGCCTGCGCCGGGCGACGGGGTGTCTCTAACTTCCGCTTTGCGGCTGGTCCACTGGGTAAAAGGTGTAGGAGAGGGTGATCTCGCTGATGTCGCGCGCATTGGGATCGTCGAGGATCGCCGGATCCACATAATAGACCACCGGCATGCGCACCTCCTGGCCCGGCTCGAGCCGCTGCTCGGTGAAGCAGAAGCACTGGACCTTGGTGAAATACTGTCCCGCCTGGGTGGGCGTCACGTTGAACGTCGCGGTGCCGACGAGCGGTCGGTCGGTGCGGTTGCGCGCCGTGTAGAGCGCGATGTTGCGCGCGCCGATTGCGACCCGCCTGTGGGTGTCGACCGGCTTGAACTCCCAGCTGAGTGCGGGCGAGACGTTCGCGTCGAACCGCACCGAGATCAGGCGGCCGACCGCGCCCGGCGCCTCGCCGCCCACCTTCATCTGGGTGGTGCCGCCGAAGCCGGTCACCTGGCAGAAGATGCGGTAGAGCGGCACGCTCGCATAGGCGAGGCCGACCATTGCGGCGACGACCGCGGCGGCGATCAGCGCGGTGCGGCCGTTCTTCTGCGCGAGCGTCGTCATCCGTAGACCGCCATCTTGGCGATGCTGATGAAGTAGACCAGGATCACGAAGGCGAAGAGCGCGATCGCCATCACCACCGCGCGGCTCTTCTGGCGACGACGGATCTCGTCCCGGACGGGGTCGGGCCGCGGGCTCATGCCGCCACCCAGTGATCGACGACGAGCGCGCCGAAGAGCGCGAACAGGTAGAGGATGGAGAAGGCGAACAGGCGCTTCTCCGGCTTCATCTGGGCCGGTTCGGTCGCCTGGTTGGCGAAGACTTGCACGGCAAGGCCGAGGAAGAGGAGGCTGAGCGCGCCCGCCGCGATGCCGTAGAGCAGACCGGCGAGCCCGAGCGCCCAGGGCGCGACCGCGGCGGCCGCCATCGGCACCGTGTAGAGCAGGATCTGCGCCCGGGTCGCCCGCGCGCCCGCGACGACCGGGAGCATCGGCACGCCGGCCTTGGCATAGTCCGAGCGGACGAACAGCGAGAGCGCCCAAAAATGCGGCGGCGTCCACAGGAAGATGAGCGCGAACAACAGCAGCGGCAGCGTGCTGGCGTCGCCGGTCACCGCGGCCCAGCCGATCAACGGCGGGAAGGCGCCGGCCGCGCCGCCGATGACGATGTTCTGCGGCGTGCGGCGCTTCAGCCAGACGGTGTAGACGAGGACGTAGAACAGGATCGAGGCGGCGAGCACCGCTGCGGCGAACCAGTTGGTCGCGACGCCCATCAGCACCACCGAGAAGACGCCGAGGCCAACGCCGAAATGGAGCGCCGACTGGCGGTCCATGCGGCCGGCGGGGAGGGGGCGGGACGCCGTGCGCTTCATCACCGCGTCGAGATCGGCCTCATACCATTGGTTGAGCGCCGCCGCGGCGCCAGCGCCCAGCGCGATGCAGAGGATGGCGGTGAAGCCGAGCACCGGGTGGAGATGTCCCGGGGCGACGAGCAGGCCGCACAGCCCGGTGAAGACGACGAGCGTCATCACCCGGGGCTTGGTCAGCGCCAGGAAGTCGCGCCATTCGGCGGGAAGGCTGTAGGAGAGGGTCTGCGTCGTCATAGAATTCAAGTTCGGTGTCCCGCCGTGGCGGGTCCGGCGGCAGGCCCCGTCATGGAGCCTGCCGCTCGGCCATCAATGATGCTTGTCGTCGTCGATCACCGGCAACGTCTCGAACTGGTGGAACGGCGGCGGGCTCGACAGTGTCCACTCCAGCGTCGTCGCGCCTTCGCCCCACGGATTGTCCGGGGCCTTCTTGCCGGCAGCGAGCGAGATGATCGTGTTCACGAAGAACACCACCATGCCGGCCAGCATGATCAGATAGCCCATCGAGGCGAGATGGTTCCAGTCGGCGAAGGCCGGGGTGTAGTCCGGCACGCGGCGCTGGAAGCCGTCGAGGCCCAGGAAGTGCATCGGGAAGAACAGCACGTTCACGCCGATGAAGAACAGCCAGAAGTGCACCTTGCCGAGGAACTCGTTATACTGCTTCCCCCACATCTTGCCGAACCAATAGTACCAGCCCGCGAAGAGCGAGAAGACCGCGCCCAGCGACAACACGTAGTGGAAGTGCGCGACGACATAATAGGTGTCGTGCATCACCGTATCGACACCGCCGTTCGCGAGCACCACGCCGGTGACGCCGCCCACGGTGAACATGAAGATGAAGCCCAGCGCCCACAGCATCGGCGTCTCGAAGGTGAGGCTGCCGCCCCACATCGTCGCGATCCACGAGAAGATCTTGATGCCGGTCGGCACCGCGATCACCATCGTCGCGGCGGTGAAGTACATCTTGGTGTTCACGTCCATGCCGACGGTGAACATGTGATGCGCCCACACGACGAAGCCGATCACGCCGATCGCGACCATGGCATAGGCCATGCCGAGATAGCCGAACACCGGCTTGCGGCTGAAGGTCGCGACCACCTGGCTGACCATGCCGAAGCCCGGCAGGATCATGATGTAGACCTCGGGGTGGCCGAAGAACCAGAACAGGTGCTGGTAGAGGACGGGATCGCCGCCGCCGGCCGCGTCGAAGAAGTGCGTGCCGAAATTGCGGTCGGTCAGCAGCATCGTGATCGCGCCGGCGAGGACCGGGAGCGCGAGCAGCAGCAGGAAGGCCGTCACCAGCACCGACCAGACGAAGAGCGGCATCTTGTGCAGCGTCATGCCCGGCGCGCGCATGTTGAAGATGGTGGTGATGAAGTTGATCGCGCCGAGGATCGACGACGCGCCCGCCAGGTGGAGCGCGAAGATCGCCATGTCGACCGAGGGGCCGACCGACCCCGACGTCGAGAGCGGCGCATAGACCGTCCAGCCGACGCCGGCGCCGTGGCCGGTGCCGCCCGGCACGAAGGACGAGCCGAGCAGCAGGATGAACGCCGGCGGCAGCAGCCAGAAGCTGATGTTGTTCATCCGCGGGAAGGCCATGTCCGGCGCGCCGATCATCAGCGGCACGAACCAGTTGCCGAAGCCGCCGATCATCGCCGGCATGACCATGAAGAAGACCATGATGAGGCCGTGCGCGGAGATCAGCACGTTCCACATGTGGAGGCCCTCGTCGAACGTCGCCTCGGTCCCGCCGGTCAGCGAGTTGACGAAGGTCGCCCAGCCCTGGAGGTGCTGGATGCCCGGCTCCGCGAGCTCCCAGCGCATCAGGCCGGAAATGGCGCCGCCGATGATGCCGGCGACGATCGCGAAGATCAGGTAGAGCGTGCCGATGTCCTTGTGGTTTGTCGACATGAACCAGCGGGCGAAGAAGCCCGGCTTGTGGTCGGCATCGTGATGCGCGTCATGGCCGTGATCGGCCTCGAAATGGGTGGCGTGTGCAGTGGTGTCGGTCATGTCTCTCGCCGCCTCAGTTCGCAGGAGCGCTTTGGTTGGTGGTCGCCGGCGCTTCGGCCGTCGCGGCATTGTTGGCGGCGGGTGCCGCCGTATTGCTCTCGGCGGTTTCCGTCCCGGCCGGAGCCACTGCCGGCGCCGCCGGAGCGGCCGCCGTGGGCTCGGCGCCGGGCATGGTGCCGCCCTTCGAGGCGACCCACTGCGCGAAGCGCTCGCGGCTGACGACCTCGACCGCGATCGGCATATAGCCGTGGCGGGCGCCGCACAGCTCGTAGCAGACGCCGTAATAGACGCCCGGCCGGTCGGTGCGGAACCAGGTCTCGTTGAGCCGGCCCGGAACAGCGTCGATCTTCGCCCAGAAGGCGGGGACGCCCCAGGCGTGAATGACGTCGTTGGAGGTGACGATCATCTTCACGGTCGCGCCGACCGGAACGACCATGCGCTCGTCGACCGCGAGCTGGTGCGGCTCGCCGCGGGCGTCGGCCTCCTCGTTCGGCAGCATGTTGGAGACGAGGTTCACGCCATGGTCGGGATACTCATATTCCCAGTACCACTGGTTGCCGATCGCCTTCACCGTGATGTCGGCCTGCGGCGGATCGTACTGGTGGGCGAGCAGGCGGATCGAGGGCACCGCGATCGCGACCAGGATCAGCACCGGCACCAGCGTCCAGACGACCTCGAGCAGGGTGTTGTGGGTGTTGCGCGAGGGCGTCGGGTTCGCGGCCTGGCGGTAGCGGATGATCACCCAGCCGAGCAGGAACAGAACGAAGAGGGAGATGATGGTGATGAGCGGCAGCAGGATCACGTCGTGGAAGAAAAGCGCTTCCTCGCCGATCGGAGTCACCTGGTCCTGCAGGCCGTAGCGGCCGTCGGGCTGGCCGATGCCCGGCGTCGGCGCGGTCGCCTCGGGGGCGGGAACGGAGACGTTGGCGGCGGCCGCCTCATTGCCGGCGGGAGCGCCCGGAGCGGGCGCGGCAGCATTGGCGGTCGGCGCGGCAGCGGGTGCGGCCGGCACCGCGGCGATCGCGGCAGGCGCCATGCCGAATGCGGCGCCTATGGCTAGAGCCTTGAAAAGAATCTTCATCGAAACCCCTGTAGCAGCCCCTGGGGTGGCTGGATTCGGTCCTTGTCTCCGGGCGTGACGCCGCGCCTTATAGGCAGGGCACCCCGGTCCCTCAAGCATGTTGCGTTGCAAAGGGGAACGCTTGCAGCGTCGCCCGCGCCTCCCTATCAATTGCGCACCCTTCTGCAAGCAGGAATCCACGGGAAACCGACGTGACCGACGACGACGTCCTCGCCGAATTCCGCGCCGCCGGCGCGCTCCTGGAGGGGCATTTCATCCTATCATCGGGCCTGCACAGCCCCCGCTACCTGCAATGCGCGCGCGTGCTGATGGACCCCGAGCGCGCGTCGCGCCTCGCCAGCGCGCTCGCCGCCCGGATCCCGCGCGAGCTGCGTTCCCAGATCGGGATCGTCGTCTCCCCCGCCATGGGCGGCGTGATCATCGGCCATGAGATGGGCCGAGCGCTGGGCGTCGAGGCGATCTTCGTCGAGCGGCCGACCGGCAGGTTCGAGCTCAGGCGCGGCTTCCGCCTGAACGAGGGGCAGAAGGTGCTGCTGGTCGAGGACGTGGTGACGACCGGTCTCTCGTCACGTGAGGCGATGCAGGCCGTCGCCGAGGCGGGCGGCGAGGTGATCGCCGCCGCGTCCCTGATCGACCGGTCGGCCGGCGCCGCCGACATGGGCGTGCCCTTCTTCCCGCTCGTCGCCCTCAACGTGCCGAGCTACGATCCCGCCGAGCTTCCCCCGGAGTTGGCTGCAATTCCCGCCGAGAAACCGGGGAGCCGCAAGCATGTCCTGAGCGCAGCCGAAGGGGCGGCGTGACCAACCACCTCCGCCTCGGCGTCAACATCGATCACGTCGCGACCATCCGGAACGCGCGCGGCGGCGTCTATCCGGACCCGATTCGCGCCGCCCAAGTCGCCCAGGCCGCCGGCGCCGACGGCATCACCGCGCACCTGCGCGAGGACCGGCGCCACATCATCGACGAGGACATCGCCCATCTGATCGGCGCGATCGCGCTGCCGCTCAACATGGAGATGGCGGCGACGGAGGAGATGGTGGCGCTCGCGCTCAAGCACCGCCCCCAAGCCGCCTGCATCGTCCCCGAACGGCGCGAGGAGGTG
Organism: Sphingosinicella sp. LHD-64; assembly: GCF_031157375.1. Taxonomy (GTDB): domain Bacteria; phylum Pseudomonadota; class Alphaproteobacteria; order Sphingomonadales; family Sphingomonadaceae; genus Allosphingosinicella. Next base: position 759,529 of record NZ_JAVIFV010000003.1, on the reverse strand, counting down.
ACCACGGAAGGCGGCCTCAATGCCGCGCGCCAGCACAATCATCTCCAGCCGCTTATCTCGCGGTTGTCGGACGCCGGCATTCGCGTCAGCCTGTTCATCGAGCCGGACCCGCGCCAGATCGAGGCGGCGATGCTCCTCGGCGCCCCCGTCGTCGAGTTCCACACCGGCCGCTACGCCCATGCCGAGGGCGACGAACGCGCCGCCGAACTGCGCCGCATCGCCGATGCGGCTGCGCTCGCGGCCAAGAACGGCATCGAGCCCCATGCCGGCCACGGCCTCACCTACGACAATGTCCAGCCGATCGCCGCCATCCCTCAGATCGCCGAGCTCAACATCGGCCATTTCCTGATCGGCGAGGCGATCTTCATCGGCCTCGACGCCAGCGTTCGCCGCATGCGCGCGCTCATGGACGAGGCGCGTGGATGAGCAGCCTCCTCCTCGCCGTCATTGCGAGCAAAGCGAAGCAATCCAGACTGGGTGCCTGCCGTATCTGGATTGCCGCGTCGCCTTCGGCTCCTCGCAATGACGGCCTGTTGGGGCCGTCATGATCATCGGCCTCGGCTCCGACCTGTGCAACATCGAGCGCATCCAGAATTCGCTCGACCGGTTCGGCGAGCGGTTCCAGAATCGCGTCTTCACCGACACCGAGCGCGCCAGGGCGGAGCGGCGCCCGTTCACCCGCGCCGGCACCTATGCCAAGCGCTTTGCCGCCAAGGAGGCCTTCTCCAAGGCGGTCGGCACCGGCTTCAGGCGCGGCGTGTTCATGAAGGACATCGGCGTCGTCAATCTCCCCAGCGGCGCGCCGACGCTGGCGCTGACCGGCGGCGCGAAGGAGAGGCTTGACGCGCTCATCCCGCCGGGCCACGCCGCGCGCATTCATCTGACGATGACCGACGACCATCCTTTCGCCATGGCCGTCGTCGTCATCGAGGCACTGCCCGAGGAGTCTCCACTTTGACCGACAGCGACCGCCACGACGCGGCCGAAGCGAATCCGGAAAGCCGGGACGAGGCCGCGCCGGCCGCGCCCGCCGCTGCCCCCAAGAAGAAGGGCACCGACTGGTGGGGGGAGATCAAGGCGATCTTCTGGCTGGTGCTGGCCGTGCTCGGCTTCCACTCCTTCATCGCCAAGCCCTTCTACATCCCGTCCGAATCGATGATGCCGGGCCTGCTCGTCGGCGACCGGCTCGTCGTCAGCAAATATGCCTATGGCTGGTCCTGGGTGTCGCCCTCCTTCCATATCCTGCCGCGCATGCAGGGGCGCCTGTGGGGTCGCATGCCCGAGCGCGGCGACATCGTCATCGTGACCCCGCCCGGCGAGAATTCTGACTATATCAAACGCGTCATCGGCCTGCCCGGCGACACGATTGAGCTGATCGACGGCCAGCTCATCCTCAACGGCCGCCCGGTCCGCCGCGAGCGGCGCGAGCCGATCATGCTGCCGATCGACGCCAACCTGCCCTGCGCGCCGGATCTGCTCGGCGACTTCCGCGTCACCGGCCCGGATGGCGGCGACTATTGCCGCCTGCCCATCTACCGCGAGCATTTGCCGAGCGGCCGCTATTATGACACGATCGATTCCGGCTATTCGCAGGGGGACGATTTTGCGCGGATCACGGTGCCGGCGGGTCATGTCTTCCTGATGGGCGACAACCGCGACCACAGCGCCGACAGCCGCTTCCCGGCCGGCCCGCCCGAGCGGGGCCTCGGCGGCCCGGTGCCGTGGGAGAATATCGGCGGGCGCGCCGAGTTCATCACCTTCAGCCTTGACGGCAGCTCCAGCTACTTCAACCCGATCAGCTGGTTCACCGCCCTGCGCGGCGGCCGCGCCGGCACCTCGCTCAGGCCCGGCGAAGGCCCGCCCGAACCGGGGAACGCGCAGTGACCGAGGACGAGGTGTCCCAGGCCGACGTGCAGCGCCCGGGACCTTCGGAGCTTCGCGATCCCGTCATCCGGCAGGAGCTCAAGAAGGCCGCGGTCTGGTTCTCGCTGGGTCTCGCGGTCCTTGCCGTCATCTTCCTCGCCCAGCCGCTGCTCCTGATCTTCGGCGGCATCGTCTTCGCCGCGATCCTCGACGGCGGCACCCGCCTGCTTGGCCGTGTGCTGCCGATCGGGCGCGGCTGGCGCCTGCTCATCGTCAGCCTCGCCGCAGTCGCCTTCATCGTCTTCACCATCTGGTTCGCCGGCGTCCAGCTCGCCGCCCAGGCCGCTGCGTTCCAGGCGACGGTGATGGCGCAGCTCGCCCGACTGATGGAGCTTGCCGCCGGCTATGGCCTCAACGTCGGCATGGTCGATCCGCAGCAGCTGGTCAGCCAGGCGATGAGTTCGCTTGGCCGGCTGACCTCGGCGGTCAGCAGCGCGATCGGCGCGGTCACCAACATGGTCATGATCATCGTCATCGGCCTGTTCATCGCGGTCGAGCCGCGCATCTACGAGCGCGGCATCGCGTGGATGCTGCCGAGCGGCGAGACGCGCGAGCGCTATTTCCGCACCTCGGACCGGATGGGCTTCACGCTCAGGCGCCTGATGGCCGGCCGACTGCTCGGCATGGCGGTGGAGGGCGTGGGGACCTGGTTCCTGCTGATGATGGGCGGCGTGCCGATGGCGGCGCTGCTCGGCCTCCTGACCGGCATCCTCGCCTTCCTGCCCAATATCGGCGCGATCATCTCGGGCCTGCTCATCATCCTGATCGGCTTCTCGGTCGACGTGCCGACCGGCCTGTGGGCGATCGCGGTCTATGTCGTCGTCCAGGTGGTCGACGGCTACCTCATCGTCCCTTATGTCGCGCGCAAGACGGTCGATCTCGCCCCCGCCCTGGTGCTCGGCGCGCAGCTCATCTTCGGCGCCCTGTTCGGCATCCTCGGCCTCGCGCTCGCCGACCCGATCGTCGCGATGATCAAGGCCGCGCTGGAGCAAAAGACGATGGACGACCAGGCCGATGGGCCGAAGCGGGCGACCGCCTAAATACCCAGCCGCATCAACTCGTCACCCCAGCGAAGGCTGGGGTCCATGATGCAGTCGAGATTGACCTCGGAGTCAGCCTGGATGCGAGCCTTCGCTGGCATGACGACGAAAAGGAGCTACTGAGCCGGCCCGCCCTCGGGCAGCACCGGCGCGCCGGATTCCGGCGGCGGGCCCGCATGCGGATCGCCGCCCGGCGCGGGGCCGGCGCCTGGGGGCGGGCCCATGCCCATGCCCGGCAGGCCCATCTGCATGCCGGCGAGACCCGGCAGCACGTTGACGACATTGACGTCGAAGCTCAGCACCTCGTCCGGCGAGATGCCCTCGCTCGGCGGCGGCGGCTCGGCGAAAGCCAAGCGGGCCGGGGCCCAGAAGCGGTAGTGCGCGCCGCGGCGCATCATCGACAGGCCCTGGCTCACCACCGGCAGCGGGCCGCCGGACGCCGAGGTGCCGGTCAGCGGCTCGCGGCCCAGCGTCGAGAAGGCGAGCGAGCCGTCGGCGCGCCGTCCGACGATGTTGAACTGGACGAGGTCTGATGGCGTGATGTCTGGTCCCTCGCCCGCCTCGATCACCTGATACTGGATGCCGGTCTCGGTCGTCTCGCGCTGCAGCGCGCCGGTGCCGAACCAGGCCAGCGCGATGCCGGCGACGCACAGCACCGCGACCGCGATCCAGAGCTTCAGGACCGAGCCCCTGGCGAGCGGGCGGATCGGAACGGCGGTGACGGCGGACATGGGCTTCGCTTCCCCCAAACGAGAACGGGCGGCGATGGTCTATCGCCGCCCGGTCATTATGTGAAGCTCTCTATCCGTCACCCCAGCGAAGGCTGGGGTCTCAGGACAAGAAGTCGCAGCGTGTCTCAACGAGACCCCGGCCTCCGCCGGGGTGACGAGGAGAGATCAACGGACGCCGTCGCGCTCCGCCCGCTTGCGCTCCAGCTTGCGCGCGCGCCGGATCGCGGCGGCCCGCTCGCGGGCGCGCTTCTCAGACGGCTTCTCGTAGTGGCGACGCAGCTTCATCTCGCGATAGACACCTTCGCGCTGCAGCTTCTTCTTGAGCGCCCGCAGCGCCTGGTCGACATTGTTATCGCGAACGATGATTTGCATAAAGGATCGCCACTCTTCCTGTTCTAACCGTTCAATTGCTGAAAAAGAATCGCCGGAGGCCCCGGGCCCCGCGGCGCAGGGGCGTGCCCCTAGCAGCCAGGCCCTGCAAAGGCAAGGCTTAGCCGCGTGCCGACCTGCGGCCGCCGCCCATCGGCTTCACTCGCGAGGCATAACGGCCCTGGCCGCGCTGGACCCGTGCGGGGGCAAAGCGGCGGCGGCCCTGCTCCTCCTCGCGGCGCTCCTCGCGCGACGGGGGCGGCGGGGCGACCCGGCTCGCCTTGATCCGCGCCGCCTCGGCATTGAAGCCGGCCGGCAACGGCTCGAGCGCGATGCGCTGACGGGTCAGCTTCTCGATGTCCTTGAGATACGCCTTCTCGTCGTCCGCGCAGTAGGCGATGGCGACGCCCGCCGCGCCGGCGCGCGCTGTCCGCCCGATCCGGTGGACATATTGCTCCGCGACATTGGGCAGCTCGAAATTGATGACGTGGGAGACGCCGCTGACGTCGATGCCCCGCGCCGCGATGTCCGTGGCCACCAGGATGCGCGTCTTGCCCGCCTTGAACTCGGCCAGCGCCCGCTCGCGCTGTGGCTGGCTCTTGTTGCCGTGGATCGCGTTGGCCGCGATGCCGTTGCCGGCGAGCAGCTTCACGACCCGGTCGGCGCCATGCTTGGTGCGGGTGAAGACCAGCACGCGGTCCATATTGCCGCGCTCGGAGAAGCCCCAGCGCAGCATCATGGTGAGCAGCGCCTGCTTCTCCATCTGCTGGACGAAGGTCACATATTGGTCGACCCGTTCGGCGGTGGTCGCCGCCGGCGCGACCGAGACGGAGGCGGGGTCGGTCAGGAACCGGTCGGCCAGCTCCTTGATCGCCTTCGGCATGGTCGCCGAGAAGAACAGGGTCTGGCGCTTTTGGGGCAGCATCTTCACGATCTGTTTCAGCGCGTGGATGAAGCCGAGGTCGAGCATCTGGTCCGCCTCGTCGAGGACGAGGATCTCGACCTCGCGCAGGGTGAGGCCGCCCTGCTCGACCAGGTCGATCAGGCGGCCGGGCGTGGCGACGAGCACATCGACGCCGCGCGCCACGTCCTGCCGGTTCTTGCCCAATGAGGTGCCGCCGAACACGGTGGCGACACGCATGCCGGCGAACTGGCCATAGGCGCGCGCGCTCTCGGCGATCTGCCCGGCCAGCTCGCGCGTCGGCGCGAGCACGAGCATGCGGCAGGCGCGGGGGCTGGCGCGGCGGTTGCCGGCGGCGAGCCGGTCGATCGACGGCAGCATGAACGCCGCGGTCTTGCCGGTGCCGGTCTGGGCGATGCCGAGCAGGTCGCGGCCGGTCAGCACGGTCGGGATCGCCTGCATCTGGATCGGCGTCGCCTGGGCATAGCCCTTGAAGGCGAGCGCCTGGAGAACGGGCTGCGACAGCCCGAGGGTTTCGAAAGACATTTTAGTCCTAAACTTTCTTACGTGCGTTGCCTGCGCGCAGCCCAAACGGCGCGCGCAAACGCGGCGGGTTCTGAACGACCCGCGTGAAAAGGGAAGCTCTTCAAGAAAACCGAGGCGGAGCCGGTTCCGGATCAGGTCCGGAGCAGTTCACGCTGCATGACGCCTCGCTGGGCGATGCATATGGATGCTGCGGTGCAAAAAGTCAATCTGCCCGGCGTTTATCCCCTTGAAGCAGGGAAGGCCCGCGGCCCTACCGCCGCTCGATGCCATAATCGATCCTGATCCTGACCCAGGCGCCCACCAGTGGCCGTCCCCCCAGCCGCGGCGGCCGCACCCTGAACTCCCACGCCGCGGCGAGCACCGAGCGGTTGATCTGCGACCCTTGCGGATATTCCTCGAGCGCGACGCAATCCTCGACCCGATAGTCCGGCGCCGTGCGGCAGGCGATCAGACCCCAGCCCGGCCCGCGGGCGGTCGACAGATAGGCGCGCATCGCAACGTCGTCCGGCTCGCGATACCATTGCGCCGCATAGAGCGGCTCGCCATTGGGTGCCGTTCCGACCCGCTCGGTGTCGCGCATGGCGGGGCTGCGTATATCCGGCGGCCCGTAGACCGGCCGCGCAGGGGGTGCCGGCCGGTCGGGGCTCCGGGGGACGCCGGCCGATGGCGGCAGTTGAAAGGGCGTCGGCAGGATGGCGACCGGCGGCGGTGCGGCGGCGGGTTCGACGGGTCGCGGCGGCTGCGGTCGCTCGGGTTCCGGCCGCTGCGTCGCGGGCCGCTCCTGCGTCCGCCGTTCCGGCTCCGGGCTGGCCGGTTCGGGCGCTTCCTCCGGAATCAGGCTGACCACGGTGGGGCGGCTGTCCTTCACGCCGGGCTGCCTTCCCGTCCCCAGCGAGAGCAGCAGGAGCAGCAGCAGCGCTTCGATCAGCAGGGTCAGGGCGAGGCCGAGGGCGCGGCGCCCGAACCCGGTGCGGACCCGACCGTCGGAAGGAATAGCTGGAACGGGCCTCGGCTGAAACAATGGGTCTTCGGTGGCGATGTCCGCGGGACCAGAACCCGAGGCTACGGGAACAGGGGATAGTTTGGCGCCAGGCATGTGGCAAGCCGGACGGCCGGCGGCGCAGAATGTCCGCAATGGGTGGAAAGCAGCCGCTTATTCCTCTCCCTTGCAGGGAGGGGAGCCACGTCCGCAATGGGTCGAAAGCCGACATCCGCCGACGCGATATGTTCGGCTAGGGTGCGTCCCCAAGTCTCAATCTCCCACCATATGATCCGCCACGCTGTAGCAGTGGCTCGCCTGGTAAGCGTTCCGGCCGCGGTTCATGTGGGTTAGGTTGAACGTCCGGATGGCGCGCAGCCCACGCGGGGAGGAGAGGAACTTGCGGATCGAGGCGGCGCCCCGGACATTGACGCCGAACATGTCCGCACCGCGCGGGAAGAAGTGGCTGACATCCTCTGGCGTCGTGACGCAGCTTTCGAGAAACGCTTCGTCCAGATGGTCCTGCTCGATGGACCGATCCGTCGTGAAATCCGAAAGATGCACGATGAACCGCGCACGGAGCCCCGCGCCGTCCGCATAGAGCGTGAACAGCTCCATCCAGCTCGCATTGACGCGGACCAGCGGCTTGTCGGAGGTCGACGGCAGGCAGGACACCGACCAGTAATGGCGCTCGGTCCGGCGCGGCAGGGGCAAGCAGCTCCGGCCGTAGCGCCCGAGAATCTCCAGGACGTCCTCGGCCTGCGGACGACGCAGCAGCTTCTGGAAGCGCGCGGCGTACTTAAACCGCAGCTCCAGGGACTCCGAGCGCTCGTCGGCGTCGGGCAAATCCGCCTTGCCGTCCAGCCAGTCGCGCTGCAGCTCCGGGTCCAGAAACTGACGCAGACCGGTGGTGCCGCGGGAAGGAGTCGTGCGCACGTCAGGCTCCCTGCCAGATTCGCGTGCTCATTGCCTCTCATTCCTTGCGCAGCCGCACGTTGATGGCGACCCATGGAGTTCTTGTCGACGGCCGCCATTTCGCTGCATAACCCGGTTGATGATCGCGGTCGTTTTGCGAGCCGGCGCACCTGACGAGGACGCCGGCTGGGAAAAACGGCCGCCGACTAGGCGGAGGTTTCGGGCGCGATGACCGGAGGTTCTGGCAGCGAAGACGACGTTGAGGCCGACGCCGCGTCCTGGGCCGTGCGTATCGCGGAACGCCCGCTCACCGAGGACGAGCAACAGCAGTTCGATCAGTGGCTTGCGGACTCCAGCCGGCATCTCGGCGCCTATGTCCGCGCCCAGGCGATCTGGGCCGACGCCAGCCGTGTCGCGGCGCTGGATGACGGCGCGCGGCGCGATATCGCCGCTCATACGCTCCCGATCCACTGGGGGCAGCTCGCGATGGCCGCGTCGGTCGCGATGGCCGTGATCGGCGGCGCCGTTGCCCATGACCAGCTCGTCGGCCGGGTGACGACCTCACGCGACGAAGTCCGCCGGCTGGTGCTCGACGACGGCTCGGTCGCCGTGCTCAACGGCAATTCGACGTTGCAGGTCCGCTATGACGACAGCGCGCGGCGTGTCGTGCTGCGCCGCGGGGAAGCCCAGTTCGAGGTCCGGCATGGCGATCCAAGGCCGTTTCTGGTCAACATAGACGACACCATCGTGCGCGCCGTCGGCACCAGATTCGCGGTGGGTTTCAAGGGCGACGAGGTCGAGGTCACGGTTGCGGAGGGCGAGGTCGCGGTCCTGGACGGAGACCGGCCGGCGGTCGTGCGCCGCAACGAGAGACTCGTCACGGCCGCGACTGGTGCGCGCTGCGCGCTCCTCGATACGGACGAGGTCGAGCGCCGGCTTCGCTGGCAACCGGGCTTGCACGAGTTCCAGAGCCAGTCCCTCCGCCGCGCGGCCCATATCGTGAACGGCGATTCGCGCGCTCCCGTCACCGCCGGTGCCTCGAACGTGGCAAGGGCTGAGTTCGTCGACATCTTTCGGGCGGGCGACGACCGGGGATTCACCCCTGCAGCGGCGCACTTGGTCTCGCGGCCACGACCAGCCCAGAGCGTTGCGCTTCCGCCCCCGGCGCGACAGATCAACCCGGATTGCGAGTCATCGTCGGGATGAAGCAGGCGTTGTAGCGACGTTCGCGTTCCTGACCTGGCCTTGGATGACGTTTGGATCGGCCGTCAGAGCAGCAGCAAGGTCGCGAGGCTCAGGAACACGCCCATGCTCGCGACGTCGCTCGCGGTGGTGAGGAAGATGCCCGACGCCGTCGCCGGATCCGCGCCGAACCGCTTGAGGGTGAGCGGGATGAGCGCGCCGGCGAGCCCGCTGGCGATGCAGCTCACCACCATCGCGACCATCACGACCAGGCCCATCGCCCAGGGCTGCGCCTCGCCCTGCATGCCCGCATAGACGACCATGCCGAGCCCCGCCGTCGCGCCGACGAACAGGCCGTTGAAGAAGCCGAGCGCCCCTTCCTTGAGGACGAGGCGGGAGACGAGATCGGGTTTCAGCTCGCCCAGCGTCATGCCGCGCAGCGTGACGGCGAGCGCCTGGCAGCCGGTATTGCCGGACTGGCCTGCCATGACGGGCAGGAACACGGCGAGGATCACGAGCTGCGACAGCGTTTCCTCGAACACGCCCACCACCGCCGCCGCGACAAAGGCGGTGACGAGGTTGAGCTGGAGCCAGGGATGGCGCAGCTTCAGGCTGCGGGAGAGGGGGGTGGTCAGCCGCTCCTCCTTCTCGACGCCGACCATCTTGCCGGCCTGGGCGCTGATCTCGATCGCCTGCTCTGCAAACAGCTCCTCGCCGCGCACGAGGCCGGTGAGCACGCCCGCGTCATTGACCACCGGATAGACCGGATAGTGGCGGGCGAGCGCCGCCTTCAGCGCCTTTTCGAGCTTCTTGGTCTCGGCCAGCGCATAGGGTTCGGGAAGCATGATCTCGCCCAATGTCGCCTGTGGGGCGGCGAGCAGCATGTCGCGCATCACCACCAGCCCCTCGAGCCGGCCGTCGCCGTCGACGACATAGCAATAGGTGATCACCCCTTCGTTCGAGAGATCGCGCAGCCGCGCCACCGTCTCGGCGACGGTGAGGTCGGCGGTGAACATGCCGATCGGCGGCGACATGAGATCGGCGACGATGGTAGCGTCGGTCTCTGGCGAGATGGTGAGGGCGGGGACACTCTGATGGGTCATGGCCGCGGACCCTGGCGGGGGCGCTTTCGGCGGGCAAGCCGCGGCGGCGCCTTTTCGACGGGGCTGCCGTTTGGGCCGACAAAGGCGCCGGCATGAACCCGATCAGGCCCCGGCGCGTTTGCCGGCGAACGGAAAAGGAAGGATGCAGGACATGGAGCTCCACCGCGGTCGTCTGATCGACCATCTCCACCTCCACGCCCGCGATCTCGAGGCCTCGCGGCGCTTCTACCAGGCGGCGATGGAGGCGCTCGGCATACCGCTCGTCCCGGGCGACGGCCATTTCTACGCGGACGAGCTCTGGGTCGATCGGGGCGAGCCGCAGACGGCGGTCCATTTCGCTTTCCAGGCGAAGGACCAGGCGGCGGTCGACGCGTTCCACCGCGCCGTGCTCGCCGCCGGCGGCCGCGACAATGGCCCGCCCGGCGAACGGGCCTACCATCCGGGCTATTACGCCGCCTTCGCCTTCGATCCCGACGGCAACAATGTCGAGGTCGTCTATCATGGCCCGCACGAGCGGTCCGACGCCAGCGTGCGGATCAGCTTCTGATCCGGACCTTATTCAGGGCTGCACGCCATATCGGGCGTAAGCAGCGGCGATCTCGGCGTCGATTGCCGCCGCGCGCGCCAGGTCCGCCTGGCCGTCCGCGGTGCGTCCGAGCCTGAGCGCGGCAACGCCCCGCCCGTAGAGGAAGCTCGCCTGGTTCTCATGCCCGTCGCCCAAGCGGACAGCGGCATCGAAGTCCGTCCAGGCATCGTTGAACCGTCGCTGCACGAGGCCGACGAAGCCGCGGCTGTCGAGCGTGTCGGGATCGTCCGGGCGAAGGGCGAGCCCCCGGTCGCAGGCCTCCCGTGCCCGGTCGAGCTCCTCGCCGGCGAGCGCGAGATGCCAGCACAGGCCGTTGAGGATGTCCGGGTCCTCGGGCGCCAGCCGGGCGGCCGTGCGGGACTCGGCGGCGGCGCGCGCATAGTCGCCGAGCTGCCGATGGGAGTCCGCGAGACCGTCATAGGCCCCGGCATAGTCCGGATAGGCGACAAGCACCGCGCTGAAGTCTGCGATCGCGCCCTGATAGTCGCCGCTGTCGAACCGCAGGTTGCCGCGGTAAAAATGCGGCGCGGACTTCTCGTCGGCCGCAAGCGCGTCCCCGTCGATCAGCGCGGTGCAGCCGGCCATCGCCTGCGCGGGCGAATATTGCCCGGCGTCGCCGAGGCACGTCGCCCAGTCGGAATTCTCCGTCGCGAGCCTCCCGGCCTCCGCCGCGATGTCGTCGACCACGCCCTGGGAGGCCGCCAGCTCCTCCGCCGACAGCCGGCGGTAGCGCAGCGGCTCGCCGAGCACGGGCAGGAGCAATGCGTCGCCTTCGATCGTCGCGCGGGTGCCGCGGAAATCGCCGCGGCCGAGGTCGCCGGGCAGGAAACGGAACCGCATCCGCCGGGTGCCTTCCGGCACCGGGAACGGTTCCGACAGAAAGCCGAACGCCTGGCTGCCGAGCCGGACCGCGACGATCCGTCGCTCCGATGGCTCGAAGGCGAAGGCATCGCCGTCCTGGAATCCGAAATCACCCTCACCGCCCTCATATTCGGCGACGACGTCGAGATAGTGCGCCCGCGTGCCGTTCGCGTCCTCGATCCGCACGGTCAGCGGCCCGCGCCCGGCCTCGGTCGCGATCATCTCGAAACGCGGCGGCGTGACTGCCGGCTCGGTGTCGAGCACCACCGCATCGCCGTCGCGGCGCCAGCGCCCCTCGGCGATCATATCGAGCGCGCCGTAGCTGAATCCCCAGCGGAACCGACCGTCTTCGCCCAGCTCCAGCGCCGAGGCCGTTTCCATCCGTTCGACGATATAGGTGCCGGCGGTGCCCGCCACGCTGTCTTGCGCCACCGCCGAATTGCCGGCGGCAAATGCCGCCAGACCCAGCGCAAACCGAATCCATCCCCGCATGCTGCCCTCCCCCCGAGGCCGGCGGCGATCATAGACGCGCCGGCCATTCCCGGCCAGCGGCGCGGTTCAATCGGCGAGCGGGCCGAAACCGGGCTCGGTCTTGCCGAGCCGGGCGCGGATCGCCTCGCCGAGATCGGCGCTGACCAGTGTCGCCGCGTTCCAGGTGGCGACGTCGCGCAGGCCCTCCTCGACCGGCCGGCCGCGGCTGTAGTTGAGACTGCGCTTGGCCCCGGCCACGGCGAGCGGCGACTTGGCGGCGATCGTCCGCGCCAGCTCCAGGCCGGCCGCCAGCGCATCCGCCGCGTCCGCCTCGACCCGGTTGACGAGACCGAAGCGCGCCGCCTCTTCCGCCCCCATCCGCCGGCCGGTATAGGTGAGCTCGCGCAAGATCCCCTGCGGGATCAGGTGCCCGAGCCGCTGCAGCGTGCCGAGGTCGGCGGTGATCGCCACGTCCACCTCGGCGACCTGGAAGAAGGCGTCCTGGGCAGCGATCCTGAGGTCGCAGGCGCTGGCGAGGTCGACGCCCGCGCCGATGCAGCCGCCCTGGATCGCCGCGACCACCGGGGGCCGCGCGTCCTCGACCGCGCTGAACGCGTCCTGCAGCCATTCGATATGCCTGAGGCGCGCCTCGGCCGCGCGGCCGGGATCCTGGCTCGGCGGGAACTGCCTGGAGGCATAGTCGAGGTCGAGCCCGGCGGTGAAATGCCTGCCCTGGCCGGCAAGCAGGATGGCGCGCACCGCGGAATCGCGCCCGAGCGCCCGGAACGCGTCGCCGATCGCGGCGAACATCTCCTGGTCCATCGCGTTGAACTTGTCCGGCCGGGCGAGCGCGACATGGGCGACGCCGTCCGCGATCCCGACCTCGATCCGCTCGCTTCCCATGAATCCTCTCCCCGCCTAGAAGCGCGTCATGTCCCGCTTTACCGTGAACGGCCAGCCCGTCCACTATCGGATGGATCCGGAGACGCCGCTCCTGTGGGCGCTCCGTGAGGCGTCCAATCTCACCGGCACCAAATATGGCTGCGGCACCGGCCATTGCGGGGCCTGCACCGTCCATGTCGACGGCAATGCGGTGCGGAGCTGCCGGGTGCCGATCGGCGGGATCGAGGGCAGCTTCGTCGTCACCATCGAGGGCCTGTCGCGCGATCGGTCCCATCCGGTGCAGCAGGCCTTTGCCGGCGTCGCGGACGAAGACGGCAACGTCACCGACTCGGTGCCGCAATGCGGCTACTGCATCCCCGGCATGATCATGGCCGCCGCGGCCCTGGTCGACCGCAACGACAGCCCGACCGATGCCCAGATCGACGCGGCAATCACCAATATCTGCCGCTGCGGTGTCTATCCACGGCTGCGCGAGGCGATCCGGCGCGCCGCCCGGATCAAGGCCGGGGCAGAGCCGGCGGTCGCCGCCCCGCCGCCCGGCATCGACCCCGCCGACGCCGCCCGTGCCGTGCCGGCGCTCGTTCCGCCGGTGCCGGTGCCGGCGCCGCAGCGCTGAGCATGGTGCATTCCTTGCATCTTGCTGACCGGGCGGTTCAGCGGCCGCTCATCGGCGATTTGGCACAAATGGCGGCATAACGGGGGCGAGGTGCGCCCGCGTGCAAGGAGTAAGCTCGATGCGAAAGGCATTGATTGGGTTGATCTTGGCAGCGACGGCGATCACGCCGGTTGCGGCCGAAGCGCAGCGCGGCGACCGCGCCCAGCGCGTCCAGGAACATTATCAGCGGCTCGAACAGCGCAACCAGCAGCGTTCCGGCCAACGCCAGGCGCGGCAGGAGGCTCGACAAGAGGCTCGCCAGGCCCAGCGTGCGGCCCAGCCGCCGGCCCAGGTGGCCCAAGGCGAAGGCCGGCGTGGCGAGGGGCGCCGCGGCGACCGCGGCACCCGGCCGAGCGGCTATCAGCGCGGCTGGCAGGGCCCGAACACGCCGGAGTTCCGGCGCGATGCGGACCGCTACAATCGCCGCGCGCAGGAGAACGCGATCCGCTCCGGCACGCGCGAGCAGCGCCGAGACGCGATCCGCGACGCGCGCCGGGACGGCAATGACTGGCGCCAGTGGGACCGCGACCGCGACCGTCGCGATTGGCGGGACGACCGTCGGGACAATCGGCGCGACTGGCGCAACGACCGGCGCCGGGACCGCGACTGGAACCGCGGCTGGCGCAACGACCGGCGCTACGACTGGCAGGGCTGGCGCTACCGCAACCGGGGCGCCTACCGGCTGCCGCGCTACTACGCACCCTATCGCGGCTGGAACTATTCCCGCCTGTCGATCGGCTTCCTGCTGCAGCCGCTCTTCTACGACCAGCGCTACTGGATCGGCGATCCGTGGCAGTACCGCCTGCCACCGGCCCCTTACGGGGCGCAGTGGGTGCGCTACTATGGCGACGTGCTGCTCGTCGACACCTATACCGGCGAAGTCATCGACGTGATCCACGACTTCTTCTGGTAGGCGACAGCTCTCCTCCGGGAGGGGTCAGGGCCCGGGGCGCGGCGACGCGCTCCGGGCTTTTCGCTTGTCAGGCCGGCGCGATCTGCGGCAAGACGCGCACGCTTGTCCATGCCCGACTACAAGATCGACATCGGCACCCAGGTGCGCGACCGGCTCGCGGCCGATCCGGGCGTGCTCAAGCTGCCGGCGCACCGTCTCGACATCTTCGTCGCCCGCGACTTCCTGACCGCGGCGGAATGCGCCGCCCTCGTCCGGCAGATCGACGCCCGGCGCAAGCCCTCGCAGTTGCTCTCGCCGACCGACGATCCGGAGTTCCGCACCAGCGAGAGCTGCGATCTCGATCCGCGCGACCGGATGGTCCTCCAGGTCGAGGCCAGGATCCGTCTGCTCACCGGCATCGCCGCCACCCATGGCGAGACGATCCAGGGGCAGCGCTACGCGGTCGGCCAGCAGTTCAAGCCGCACCACGATTATTTCCTGACCGACCAGCCCTATTGGGAAGAGATGGACCGGAGCGGCGGCCAGCGCACCTGGACCGCGATGGTGTTCCTGAACACGCCGGCCGCCGGCGGCCAGACCGCCTTCCCGTCGCTCGACCTCAAGATCGCGCCGCGGGCGGGCAACCTGCTGATCTGGAACAATCTCGACGCTTATGGCCTGCCCAATCCCTATTCGCTGCACCAGGGCCTGCCGGTGATCGAGGGCGTCAAATACGTCATCACCAAATGGCACCGCGAACGCCCCTGGGGCGCCTGGTCGGCGCCGACCTATTGACCCATGCGAACGCGATTGCCCACCGGGTTGCGCTGTCTTAAGACACCCCTACACCTGTTTGGGGTCCTTGCTCATGACTCGTCGCGCCGCTCTTCTCGCTGCCGCCTGCCTCGCCGTCGTTCCGGCCCTGTCCGCGACGGCCCAGACCGCGCCGCCCGCCGCTGCGCAAGCGTCCGAAAGCGCGGGCGAACGGCTGCGCCGGCTGTTCCACGAGAGCGACGAGGCGAATCTCCGGCGCAATCCGCTGTCGGCGCTGTTCCGCGGCGACATGCGCTATGCCGATCAGCTCGGCGATTATCTGACCGATGCGCATGACGCCGCCGAGAAGGGCGCGGCCGAGCAGGACCTCGCCGCCCTCGCCGCGATCGATCGCAATATGCTGAGCCCGACCGACCAGCTCGCCTACGATGTGTTCCAGCATCAGCGGCGCGAGGACCTCGCCGACTACGAACCCGACATGTTGGCGCTGACCCGGGTGCGGCCGATCAACCACTTCTTCGGCTTCCACACCTTCTACCCGACCTTCGCCTCGGGCCAAGGTGCGGCGCCGTTCCGGACCGTCCAGGACTATGACAACAATGTCCGGCGCCATCACCAATATGCCCGGCTGATCGACCGGGCGATCGGCCGCTTCCGTGAAGGACTTGCCTCCGGCGTGGTCGAGACCAAGCTCACCATCCGCAACGTCGTCGACCAGCTCGACACCCAGCTGCGCGAGACGCCGGAGCAATCGCCGCTGCTCGGGCCGGCGCGCACCTTCGCCGATTCGATCCCCGAGGCCGATCGTGCGCGACTAAGGACCGAGCTGCTCGCCGTCGTGCGCGACGAAATCTATCCGGCGCACCAGCGGCTGCGCGACTTCCTGCACAACGAATATCTGCCGCGCGCCCGCGACCAGGTCGGCCTCAGCTCGATGCGCGGCGGCGACCGGCTCTACGCCCGGCTCGTCGAGGAGAATACGACTCTGCCGCTCACCGCCGACGCGGTCCACAACATCGGCCTCGGCGAGGTCGCGCGCATCCGCGGCGAGATGGACGCGATCCGCCGCCGCACCAATTTCTCGGGCGATCTTCCCGCCTTCTTCGAGTTCATCCGCACCGACCGGCGCTTCGAGCCGCAGAGCCGCGAATGGCTGCGCGAGCATTATTACGAGATCGGGCGCCGGGTCGACGGGCGCATCCGCGAGATTTTCTCGACCATCCCGCGCGCGCCGCTCGAGATCCGCGAGGTCGAGGCGTTCCGCGAGCGGACCGAAGCGGGCGGCTCCTACCAGGACGGTACGCCCGACGGGGCGCGGCCGGGCATCTTCTACTACAATGCCTATGACCTGCCGTCGCGCCGCACCTCCGGCATGGAGACGCTCTACCTGCACGAGGGCTCGCCCGGCCATCATTTCCAGATCATGCTCGCGGCCGAGAACGAGGCGCTGCCCAATTTCATGCGCTTCGGCGGCAACACCGCCTTCGTCGAGGGCTGGGCGCTCTACGCCGAAACGCTCTGGGACGAGCTCGGCGTCGAGACCGATCCCTATCAGCGCTTCGGCGGACTCAACGATGAGATGCTGCGCGCGATGCGTCTCGTCGTCGACACCGGCATCCATTCCAAGGGCTGGACCCGTGACCAGGCGATCCAGTACATGCTGAGCAATAGTGGCATGAGCCGCACCGAGGTCGTCGCCGAGGTCGAGCGCTACATCGCCATTCCCGGCCAGGCGCTCGCCTACAAGATCGGCCAGATGAAGATCCTGGAGCTGCGCGCCCGCGCCGAGCAGGCGCTCGGGCCGCGCTTCGACCTCAAGGACTTCCACGCCCAGGTGTTGATGACCGGGGCGCTGCCGTTGCCCGTGCTGGAGCGCAAGATCGACGACTGGATCGCTGCCCGCCGCGCCAGCTGACCCCCGTTCGATTGGAGACTTTGACGATGAATCGCCGCGCTTTCCTGACTGTCCTGTTGGCTTCGACCATGGCCACGCCCGTGTTCGCGCAGACCGCGGGGAGCACCGCACCGGGACAGGCGGGGCGAAACGAGCGCTTGCACACGCTGTTCCACGACAGCGACGAGGCGAACCTCCGGCGCAACCCGATCTCCGCCCTGTTCCGCGGCGACTATCGCTATGCCGACCGGCTCGGCGACTTCCTGACCGACGCCTATTATGCGGCCGAGAAGGCGGCGGCGGAGCAGGAGCTGGCCGCACTGGCGGCGATCGACCGGGACTCGCTGAACGCGACGGACCGGCTCGCCTATGATGTCTTCAAGTTCCAGCGCGAGAGCGATCTCAGGGACCTCCAGCCCGATCTGCTGGCGCTGACCCGGGTGCGGCCGATCGACCATTTCAGCGGCTTCCACACCTTCTACCCGGTCCTCGCCTCGGGCCGCAGCGCGGCGCCGTTCCGCAATGTCGAGGATTATGAGAACAACCTGAAGCGCCACCGCCAGTTCGTCGCGGGGCTCGATCGCGCCATCGTCCGCTTCCGCGAGGGTCTTGCCTCGGGCGTCGTCGACACCAGGCTCACCATTCGCAACGTCATCGGCCAGCTCGACACCCAGCTCGCCCAGGCGCCGGAGGAGTCCCCCTATTTCGGTCCCGTCCAGACGTTCCCCGACGCAGTGCCGGAGGCGGAGCGCGCCCGGCTACGCACGGCGCATCTGGCGGCGATCCGGGACGACATCTATCCGGCCTACCGCCGGCTTCGGACGTTCCTGCAGGACGAGTATCTACCGCGCGCCCGCGACGGCGTCGGCCTGCTCAACATGCAGGGCGGCGAGCGGCTTTACGCCCGGCTCGTCGAGCTCAACACCACCTTGCCGCTGACGCCGCAGGAAGTCCATCAGACCGGTCTCCGCGAGGTCGCCCGCAATCTCGCGGAGATGGAGCAGGTCCGCCAGCGCGTCGGCTTCAACGGCACTTTGCGCGAGTTCCTCGAGTTCCTACGCACCGATCCGCAGTTCGCCGCGCCGACCCGCGACGCGATGCGCGAGGGCTATTATGCGATCGGCCGGCGGGTCGACCAGAGGCTCGGCGAGCTCTTCTCGACCCTGCCGCGCACCCGGCTCGAAATCCGCGAGGTCGAGGAGTTCCGCGAGCGCAACGCCTCGACCGGTTCCTACCAGAACGGCAATCCGGACGGATCGCGGCCCGGCATCTTCTACTACAATGCCTATGACCTGCCGTCGCGGCGCACCCACGGCATGGAGGCGCTGTATCTTCACGAGGGCGCGCCCGGCCATCATTTCCAGATCAGCCTCGCCAACGAGAACGAGGCGCTGCCCAATTTCATGCGCTTCGGCGGCAACACCGCCTTCGTCGAGGGCTGGGCGCTCTACGCCGAGACGCTCTGGGAGGAGCTCGGCATGGAAACCGATCCCTATGCGCGCTTCGGCGGCCTCAACGCCGACATGTACCGCTCGATCCGCCTCGTCGTCGACACCGGCATCCACGCCATGGGCTGGACGCGCGAGCAGGCGATCCGCTACATGCTCGACAACAGCGGCGTCAGCGAGACGCAGGCGACGACCGAGGTCGAGCGCTACATCGCCATCCCCGGCCAGGCGCTCGCCTACAAGACCGGCCAGCTCAAGATCCTGGAGCTGCGCGCCCGCGCCCAGCAGGCGCTTGGGTCGCGCTTCGACCTCAAGGAGTTCCACGCCCAGGTGTTGATGACCGGGGCGCTGCCGCTCGCGGTGCTGGAGCGCAAGATCGACGACTGGATCGCCGCGCAGCGCGCCTAGGCAAGTGTCGCGCCGGCCCGCCGCGCCACCAGCGCGCCGATTGTCGCGCCGGCGA
Organism: Sphingosinicella sp. LHD-64; assembly: GCF_031157375.1. Taxonomy (GTDB): domain Bacteria; phylum Pseudomonadota; class Alphaproteobacteria; order Sphingomonadales; family Sphingomonadaceae; genus Allosphingosinicella. The sequence continues at coordinate 740,893 of NZ_JAVIFV010000003.1, read as the reverse complement.
GAAGCACTGCGGCGGCGATCAGGAAGCTGAGGCCCGGCGCATCCGCCGCCGACATCTCGTAGACCCAGCCGAAGAAGAGCGGCGAGGCGACGCCGGCGATGCTGGCGACGCTGTTGTTGGCGCCCTGGAGCTGGCCCTGTTCGCGTTCCGAGACGCGCTGGGTCATCAGCGACTGCAATGTCGGCATGGCGAGGCCCCAGAGCGCGTTGGGAAACATGGCGAGCGTGAAGAGCAGGCCGGTCGGCGCGAGGCCCATGCAGGTGATCCCGATCGCGCCGAAGGTGAGGCCGAACACCATCACCTTGCGGTCGCCGAAGCGCTTCACCGCCGGGCCGACGAGCACGCCCTGCACGATCATGTCGAGCGCCCCCACGAGCGCGAGCAGGACGCCGACTTCGAAGGGCCCCCAGCCGTAGCGCGCAGCGGCGTAGAGAACGAACACCGCCGAGAAGACGTGGTGGGCGAAATAGAGCAGGAAGTTCACGATCGCGAGCCCCGACAGCTCCGGGTGCGATTGCAGCAGCTTCAGCGCGCCGAACGGGTTGGCCCGTTTCCAGGAGAAGGCCATGCGCCGATCCTTGGGCAGCGATTCGGGCAGCACGATGAGGCCGTAGAGAAAGGCGAGGGCGCTCATGCCCGCCGCCGCCCAGAAGGGGACGCGCGGGCCCAGCTCGCCGAGCACGCCGCCCAGCGCCGGGCCGGCGACGAAGCCGGCGCTGAACGCCGCACCGATCAGGCCGTAGGCGCGGGCGCGTTTCTCGGGCTCGGTGATGTCGGCCATATAGGCGAAGACGGCGGTGAAGCTCGACGAGGTGATGCCGCCGATGATCCGACCGACCGCGAGCCACCAGAGATTCGGCGCGAGCGCCATCAGCACCCAGTCGGCCGCCAGTCCGGCGGTCGAGATCAGGATCGTGGGCCGCCGCCCGAAGCGATCCGACAGCGAGCCGATGATCGGCGAGAAGATGAACTGCATCGCCGCCCAGAGCGCGACCATCACGCCGTTCCACAGGCCCGCCGCGGCGTTGGAGCCGGCAAACTCCTCGATCAGCGCCGGCAGGACGGGGATGACCAGCCCCATCGCCATGATGTCCAGCACCGCGGTCACGAAGATGAAGGCCAGCGCGGGCTGGAAGGCGAGGCGGCGGGCCATGGCGGTGCGGACTAGGCTTTGGCCAGCGCCTCGGCGATCAGCCTGCGGCTGTTCGCGAGGCCGTAGAGGGCAATGAAGCTCCCCATGCGCGGGCCTTGGGCGGAGCCGAGCAACGTCTCGTAGATCGCCTTGAACCAGTCGCGCAGTGCTTCCTTGCCGTAATGCGCCTTGCCGACTTCATAGACCTCGGTCTGGATAGCCTGGGCCGACGCGTTCTCGCTCAGCGTCGCAAGCCGCGAATCGAGAGCGCCGAGCGCCGCCCGCTCCTGCGCGTCCGGCGTACGGCGCTGCAAGGTCGGCGCGACGAAATCACGGGCATAATTCACCGCGAGGCCGATCATCGTATCGAGGTCGGGATCGCTTTCAGGCGTCACACCCGGCGCATGGCGGCGGACGAAACCCCAGATCGTCTCGCGCGCGCCGCAGCCCGGCAGGCTGGCGAGGTTGAGCAGCAGCCCGAACGTCACCGGCGGGACGTGCGCCGGCACCTTGCCGTCATGAATGTGATGGACCGGATTGCCGAGCTTCTGCTCGATCGGCTGGCCGGCGTAATTGCCGCGGAACTGCCAATATTCGTCCACCGCGCGCGGAATCACGCCCATGTGCAGCGATTTGGCCTTCTTCGGCTCGCGGTAGATGTAAAAGGCGAGGCTCTCTTCCGTCCCGTAGGTCAGCCACTGATCGATCGAGAGGCCGTTGCCCTTGGACTTGGAGATCTTCTCGCCCTTTTCGTCGAGGAACATCTCGTAGTTGAAGCCCTCGGGCGGCCGCGCGCCGAGGACGCGGGCGATCTTGGACGACTGGGTGACCGAATCGATCAGGTCCTTGCCGGACATCTCGTAGTCGACGCCCAGCGCGACCCAGCGCATCGCCCAGTCGACCTTCCATTGCAGCTTCGCCTTGCCGGAGAGGATCGACTGCTCGATCCGCTGGCCCTCGTCGATGAAGGTGACGATCCCGGCCTCGGCGTCGACCACCTCGACCGGCACCTGCAGGACGATGCCGCTGGTCGGCGAGAGGGGCAGGACCGGCGAATAGGTCGCGCGTCGCTCCTCGCCCAAGGTGGGAAGCATCACGCCCATGATCGCGTCCCAGCGCCTCAGCACCAGCTTCAGCGTCTCGTCGAACCGGCCCGATGTGTAGCAATCGGTCGCCGACAGGAATTCGTAGTCGAAGCCGTAGCGATCGAGGAAGTCGCGCAGCATCGCATTGTTGTGATGGGCGAAGCTCTCGTGCGTGCCGAAGGGGTCGGGGATGCGGGTCAGCGGCTTGCCGAGATATTCGGCGAGCATTGCCTGGTTGGGGACATTGTCCGGCACTTTCCTGAGACCGTCCATGTCGTCCGAAAAGGCGATCAGCCGGGTCGGGGCATCGCTCAGCGTGCGATAGGCGTTGCGCACCATCGTCGTGCGCAGCACCTCGTTGAAGGTACCGATATGCGGCAGGCCGGACGGGCCATAGCCGGTCTCGAAGACGATCCCTTCGGCCGGCGGACCTTCGGAATAGCGTTTCAGCAGCTTGCGCGCCTCCTCATAAGGCCAGGCCTTGGAGGCGCGCGCCGCTTCGCGATATTCGGGTGGAACCGACACTGTTGCCCTTTCGTTCCGCTTGGTCTTAGGTTGCGGGAGATGGCCGCCTCTTTGCCTTATCCCGCGCTGCACGCAACCCATGCCGGCATCTGGATCGCCTTTCCGGATGGCGCGGTGGAGGCGGTGGGGCGCGGCGCGGCCGTGGCGCGGGCGGCCGAGACGCCGATGATCATGCTGAATGCCCCGCTCGTCGGCAACCGGCTCGGCTATCCGGACCTGTCGGGGCTCGACCTCCTCGAGCTGTTTGCCTTCGTCCATCCGGCGCGTTTCGCGGTGCCGACGCCGAAGGGTATGGCGGACGCGCTGGGGCTCGAGGTGCCGGCGAGCGACGAGGCGGCCTGCAGCTTCCTGCGCGAGGCGGCGGCCGGGCTGCTCGCCACGCTGGAGGGCGCTTGGTCAGAGCGCGAAGGCGCATGGGCATCCGCACAATCGCTCTATCGCCTGCGCTGGCCCTGGGCCGGCGCGGTGGCGGAGCGGCTGCGGCGGCCCGAGCGTGACGAACGCTGGCTGTTCTCCAGGCTCCCCGAATGGGAAGAGACAGGCGGTCGCGCGCCGCCGCGCCCGGTGCGGCTCGATCTCGCCGACACCGCCGAGCGGCTCGAAACCCTAGTCGGACAGAATGCCGAGGTTCGGGACGGCCAGCGCGATTATGCGGCTGCTGCTGCGGCGGTCTTCGATCCGCGCAAGGCGGAGGATCGTCCGAACATGCTGCTCGCGGAAGCCGGCACCGGCATCGGCAAGACGCTCGGCTATCTCGCCCCCGCCTCGCTCTGGGCGGAAAGGGCGGATGGCGCAGTCTGGATATCGACCTACACCAAGGCGCTGCAGCGTCAGCTCGACCGCGAGGGCGTGCGACTGTTCCCTGATGCTGCCGAGCGCCGGCAGAAGATCGTGATCCGCAAGGGGCGCGAAAATTATCTCTGCCTGCTGAATCTGGAGGACGCGCTGCAGGGCGGCTTTGCCGGCCGCGCCGCGATCCTCGCGCAGCTCGTCGCACGCTGGGCGGCCTACAGCAAGGACGGAGACATGGTCGGCGGCGACCTGCCCGGCTGGCTGACCAGCCTGTTCCGCCGCGCCGGCGCCACCGCGCTCACCGACCGGCGCGGAGAGTGCGTCTATGCCGGCTGTCCGCACTACCGGAAATGCTTCATCGAGCGGGCGGCGCGGGCGAGCCAGGACGCCGATCTCGTGATCGCCAACCACGCGCTCGTGATGGTCAATGCCGCGCGCGGCCGGGAGACCGGCAATCCGCCGACCCGGATCGTGTTCGACGAGGGCCATCATTTGTTCGACGCCGCCGATTCGACCTTCGCTGCCGCCCTCAGCGGGCAGGAGGCGATCGAGATGCGGCGCTGGATCGTCGGGCCCGAGGGCAAGAGCCGCGGGCGCCGGCGCGGCCTCTCGGCCCGGCTGATGGACGTCGCCTCCTATGACGAGGCGGGCGCCGCGGCGTTGACGGCGGCAGTGCAGATGGCCGGAGCGCTGCCCGGCGACGGCTGGCTCCAGCGCCTCGCCGAGGGCGCACCATTCGGTCCGATCGAGACGCTGCTCGGCGCGGTGCGCGGCACCGTCTACGCCCGGGCCACCGCGCAGGACGCCGGCTACGGCCTCGAAACCGAGCTGGCCGAGCCCGAGGCGGTTCTGGTGGAAGCGGCGGCGCCGGCCGCTGAGGCGCTGGAGCTGCTGCTTCGGCCGCTGATGGCGCTGGGCAAGCGGCTCGAGGCGGTGGTCGAGGAGGCGCCCGACTGGCTCGATGCCCAAGCCCGGGCACGGATCGAGGGCGCGATCGGCGGCCTCGCCTGGCGCACCCAGACGCTGTCCGCCTGGATCGCCCTCGCTGCCAGGATCGGGGGACCCGCCGACCCGGAGTTCGTCGACTGGCTGGCGGTCGATCGGATCGAGGGCCGCGAGTTCGACATCGGGCTCCACCGTCGCTGGCTCGACCCGACCCGGCCGCTCGCAGAGGCGGTGCTGAAGCCCGCCCACGGCATCCTCGTGACCTCCGCCACCCTGCGCGGCGCCGAGGACTGGACCGGCGCGGAAGCGCGGACCGGCGCCACCCATCTCGCCGGCCCGATCGGCCATTTCGCGACGCCGAGCCCGTTCGACTATGAAGCGAACAGCGAGGTGCTGATCGTCACTGACATCAAGCGCGGCGACGCGCCCGCGCTGGCCGGCGCCTATGCCCGGCTGATCGAGGCGGCCGAGGGCGGCACGCTCGGCCTGTTCACCGCGATCCAGCGCCTGCGCGCCGTCCATGCCCGGATTGCGGACCGGCTCGCCCGCGCGGGCCTGCCGCTCTACGCCCAGCATGTCGACCCGATCGACACCGGCACACTCGTCGACATCTTTCGCGACGATCCCCACGCCAGCCTGCTCGGCACCGACGCGCTCAGGGATGGAGTCGACGTGCCCGGCGAGTCGCTCCGCCTCGTCGTGATGGAGGGTGTGCCCTGGCCGCGGCCGACCGTGCTCCATGGCGCCCGGCGGGCCTCTGGCGGCGGTTCCGCCTATGACGACCGGGTGGTGCGCGCCCGCCTTGCCCAAGCCTTCGGCCGGCTGATCCGCCGCCGGAAGGATCGCGGCATGTTCGTGCTGCTCTCCGCGGCGACGCCGTCGCGGCTGCTCACCGCCTTTCCGCCGGGCGTGAGGGTTTCGCGCCTGCCGCTCGACGAGGCCATTGCGCGGGTGGCGGCGCGGCTGTCATCAAAGGCGCCGGACCGGCGCGCTATGGCGCCCGCGGGGGAGGCCGATACCGACGCATGAAGACGCTGACGCTGCTGCGCCACGCCAAATCGAGCTGGGACGATCCGTCGATGCGCGACTTCGATCGCCCGCTCAACCGCCGCGGCCGCGCCGCCGCGCGCACCATGGGCCGCGAAATGCGCGCGCTCGGCCTCGATTTCGATGCAGTCGTGGCGTCGCCGGCGATGCGGGTGATGGAAACCGTCGAGGGCCTGTCCGAAGGCTATGGCAACCGCCTCCATCCAGACTACGATCGGCGCATATATCTGGCGTCCGTGGAGACGCTCCTGGAGATCGTTCGCGGGACGGACGATGCGCATGCCCGGCTGCTCCTGCTCGGCCATAATCCGGGCTTCGAGCTGCTGGCCCTGGCGCTGGTCATCGCCGACGGTGCCGAGGCGCGCGGGAAACTCGCCGAGAAATATCCGACCGGCGCCCTTGCCGAGATCGAATTGCCGGTTGCGCAGTGGCGCGATGCCGGGCCGGGCACCGGCACACTCAGCCGCTTCATCCGGCCCCGTGATCTCGACCCGAAACTGGGGCCGGAGACGGACTAGGCGTCATCCTCGGAAAGCGCATCCACGAGAAGGCGGCGCACCGCCTGCAATTCGGTTCGGAATGGCCCCTCAGCGGAGGCGGCGGGTGGCGGCGACGGCGGAGCTTCCTCGGCGGCTCCGCCGCCCCTGGACAGAAGCTGCTGGACGCCACGGATCGTATAGCCTTCCTGGTTGAGCAGCCGATCGATGCGCCGGGCCAGCGCCACGTCGTCCGGGCGATAGTAGCGGCGGTTGCCCGCCCGCTGCAGCGGACGCAGCTGCGGGAAACGCGTCTCCCAGTAGCGCAGGATGTGCTGGGGCAGCCCGAGTTCGGCCGAAAGCTCCCCGATCGTCCAGAACGCGTTCTCGCTCTTGCCGGCGGGGCGGGCCATGTCAGCCGCTGCGGGCGATCCGCTCGCGCATGATCTGACTCGCCCGGAAGGTCAGCACGCGTCGCGGCGCGATCGGCACCTCGACGCCGGTCTTCGGGTTGCGGCCGATCCGCTCGCCCTTGTCGCGCAGGATGAAGCTGCCGAAGCCGGAGATCTTGACGTTCTGGCCGTCCGCCAGCGCCACGCACATATGGTGCAGGATCCGCTCGACGATGCCCGCCGAATCGGCGCGCGACAGGCCGATTTCACTGTGAACGATGTCGGCGAGGTCGGCACGGGTGAGCGTGCCCGCCGGCGCCGTTCTGATCGTTCCTGCGTCCGCCATGGAACTCTCCCCCCTCCGGTCTTGAAACTGCAACATTAAATCAGCTTGCCTATCCGTGCAATGCGGCTTTGTGATGACCCGGTCTCAGTACCGGACGACCGCGGCACCCCAGGTGAAGCCGCCGCCCATCGCCTCCAGCACCAGGAGATTGCCCGGCTTGATCCGGCCGTCGCGCACCGCGACGTCGAGTGCCAGCGGTACCGAAGCGGCAGAGGTGTTGGCATGCTCGTTGACCGTCACGATGACCTTCTCCGGCGCGAGGCCGAGCTTCTTCGCGGTGGCGTCGAGGATGCGCTTGTTGGCCTGGTGCGGGACGACCCAGTCGACCTCCTCGGGCCGATGGCCGGCGGCTTCGAGCGTCTCGCTCAGCACGTCGGCGAGATTGACGACGGCATGGCGGAAGACTTCCTTGCCCTTCATCCTGAGCTTGCCGACCGTGCCGGTGGTGGACGGGCCGCCATCGACATAGAGCAATTCGTTGTGGCGCCCGTCGGCATGGAGCCGGGTGGCAAGGATGCCGCGCTCGCCGTCCTCGGCCTTCAGCACCACGGCGCCCGCGCCGTCGCCGAACAGGACGCAGGTCGCGCGATCCTCCCAGTCGAGGATGCGGCTGAACGTCTCGGCGCCGATGACGATCGCATAATCGGCCATGCCGCCCTTGATCATATTGTCGGCGACGGAGAGCGCATAAAGGAAGCCGGTGCACACCGCCTGCACGTCGAAGGCGATGCAGTCGTCGATGCCGAGCGCGGTCTGCACGATCGTCGCGCTCGCCGGGAAGGTCTGGTCGGGGGTTGCTGTGGCGAGCACGATCAGGCCGATCTGCTGCGGCGCCACGCCGGCGGCCGCGAGCGCCTTGCGGGCGGCTTCGGTGGCGAGCGTCGCCGTGGTCTCACCCTCGCCGGCGATGTGACGCGCCTCGATGCCGGTGCGCTCGACGATCCACTCGTTGGTCGTATCGACCCGGGCCGCGAGCTCATCATTGGTGACGCGCCGCGGCGGCAGCGCGGCGCCGGTGCCGACGATGGTTGCGCGGCGGGTCATTTGGCGGCGACGGCGTGATTGCGGGCGGACACGTTGGCGAGATCCTCCGTGATCTTGCGGGTGAGGTCCTCGCGCACCATCCGCGCCGCGACGCGGATCGCATTGGCGACGCCCTTGTCGTTGGCGCTGCCGTGGCTCTTCACGACGAGGCCGTTGAGGCCGAGGAAGACCGCGCCATTGTGGTTGTTGGGGTCGAGATGGTGGCGGAGCAGCTCGGTCGCGGGCCGGGAGATCAGGAAGCCGATCTTGGAGCGGATCGAGCTGGTGAAGGCGCGGCGCAAAAGATCGGTGACGAAGCGCGCCGTGCCTTCCAGCGATTTCAGCGCGATGTTGCCCGAAAAGCCGTCGGTCACGATCACGTCGACATCGCCGCGCGACAGTTTGTCGCCCTCGACGAAGCCGTCGAAGTGCATATGGAGATGATCGGACGCGCGCAGGATCGCGGCCGCGTCGCGCAGCTCGTCGGTGCCCTTGAGCTCCTCGGTGCCGATGTTGAGCAGCTGCACCCGCGGCCGCTCCAGCTCCAGCACAACCCGGGCGTAGGCAGCGCCCATCACGGCGAACTGGACGAGGTTGTTGGTGTCGCACTCGGTGTTGGCGCCGAGGTCGAGCATGACAACGTCGTTATCGCCGAGCGTCGGGATCAGCGCCGCGAGCGCCGGCCGGTCGATGCCCGGCATGGTCCTGAGCGCGAGCTTCGCCATCGCCATGAGCGCACCGGTATTGCCGCCGGAGACCGCGGCATGCGCCTCGCCCTCTTTCACGGCGGCGATGGCGCGGCCCATCGAGCTTGTCTTGGCCCGGCGAATCGCCTGGCTCGGCTTGTCGGTGCCGGCGATTACATCGGTCGTGTGGACGATCTCGACATGACCGGCGAGCGCGGGATGCCGGGCGACTTCGGCGCGAATCGCCGCCTCGTCGCCGAACAGCAGGAAGGAGAGGTCGCTGCGCCGCTCGAAGGCGTGGGCGGCGCCGGCGATCATGACCGACGGCCCGGCGTCGCCACCCATCGCGTCGATCGCGATCCGCGGCGCCGTGCCCGTCAAAACCGTCTCCTTCGTAAGTCCGTGGCCGTCTTACGCCTCGGTCTTGAGGATTTCACGCCCCTTATAATGCCCGCAACTCGCGCACACATTGTGCGGGAGCCTGAGCTCGCCGCAATTCGGGCATTCCTGATACTGGGTCGCCTTCAGCGCGTCGTGGCTGCGGCGCATGTTGCGCCGGGACGGCGAGGTTTTTCTCTTGGGGACGGCCATGGTGGCACCTGTTCCTGTTCGCTGACGTTCACGTGAATCATGTGGCGACAGCAGGGCAACGGATCAACGGCCGGACCGGCCGCTGGCCTCGCGGCCGTCATGCTCTCGCTTGAAGCGTGCCGCCTATAGCGATTTCGCGCCCCGTTGCAAGCATCGCCGGCCCGTGCGAACGCTGGGCCAGAGGAGACGTCCACATGATCCTGCCGATCACGCTCACCATCGCCGGGGCCGCGGCGATCCTGCACATCTGGCTGAGCCTCCGGGTCAGCCGGTTGCGGCGCCCGCTCAAGGCCGATCTCGGCGACGGCGGCCACGAGATGCTGCTCAGGCGGATCCGCGCCCACGGCAATTTCGCCGAGAATGTGCCGCTCTTCCTCATCCTGCTCGCCCTCGTCGAGCTCGCCACCGGCGGCAGTCTGTGGCTGTGGGGCGCGGCGATCCTGTTCGTGCTGGCGCGGATCGCCCACGCCTTCGGCCTCGACCGGCCCGGCGCCAATCCGCTGCGCGTCGGCGGCGCGGCGATCAGCTGGCTCGTCCTGCTGGGCCTCGGCATCCACGCGATCCTGATCGCCTATCAGGCGCCGCCGATTCCCACCGGCATCCAGATCTCGCCCGGCGCCCGCGCCGCCGCCACACCGGCGCCGCAGAGCTGACGAGACGCGAGGCATGCGCCTCGGCATCCTGATCGGGTTGCTGCTCGCGACGGCCAGTTTCGAACGTGATGCATATGCCGAAACGCTGTCTCTCGAGCGCGCGGATGGCAGTCGCATCGTCTATCACCTTGCCGGGCCGCCACGTCGCGGGCGCGCTCCGATCCTGATCATGTTTCAAGGATCGGGTTGCGATTCGGTGGCGCGCAACGACCGCATCCCGTGGATGGCCGCGCGGCTGGCACCGAACCATGTCGTGCTGACCGTCGAAAAGTACGGCGTTGCAGCTGGCGCGGACGGGGAAAGCTGCGTGGCGGACTATTGGCGCGGCAATTCGCTGTCCCAGCGCGTGACGGACGCAGCTCATGTGATCGCGCAGCTGCGGCAAGCCCGTTGGTGGAATGGCCAGCTCGTGATCTTCGGCGGCTCCGAAGGCGGCGCCGTCGCCGCCATGCTGGCGCCTTTGATCCCGGAAACGCGCGCGGTGATCGTCTGGTCGTCGGGGATCGGCCTGCCGATCGGCACCATGATCCGATCAGCCCTGCCACCGCAGATGCAGGCCGAAGCCGACCGTGTCTTCCTCGACGCGCGCGCGAATCCGGCCGCCGATCGCCAATGGGGCGGCGCCAGCTATCGCTGGTGGGCTGATGCGCTCGACATGGTGCCGGCCCGCAGCCTTGCGCAGACCCGCGTCCCGGTGCTTCTGGTTCACGGCACCCGGGACCAATCGGCGCCGATCGCGAGCGCCCGCGCCGCGCGCGATCTGGTTGTCGGGGCGGGGAAGGCGAACTTCACCTTTCGCGAATATGAGGGCTACGATCACTTCATGATCGACGCCGAGGGCGTCGACCACAGGGTCGAGGTGCTGGCGGCTATTGCTACCTGGCTGCGGCACCTGCCCCGCTAGGACCAACCGGCATTCAGCGTGATCGAGTCGGCCGGAAGGTGACGAAGTTCGGGGATTTCGCGAAAAAACGGAAAAATCTCCGCTCCCTTTGGGACGAAAAGCCCGGAATTCCGCCGATTCGGCTGGTTCGGGGTGGTTCGGGCCCTGGACAGGGTTTGTCCGGTCAACGCCACTGCCCGGCACCTGAGCGCCGCTCCGCCTCCGGGAAGATCATGTGCACCGTTCAATGAGCCGGGAGGCCGCTGCCTCCGAGTTTCAGATCTAACACAGGACCGGGGCTGTAGGAAAATGACGCCCTCAGGCCCCGGCCAGCACCCGATCTGCGACGAAGGGATTGGACTGGCGCTCGCGGCCGAAGGTGCTCATCGGGCCGTGGCCCGGCACGAAGGCGGTGTCGTCGCCCAAGGGCCAGAGCCGCCCGGTGATCGCGTCGATCAGGTCCTGATGGTTGCCCATCGGGAAGTCGGTGCGGCCGATCGACCCCTGGAACAGCACGTCGCCGACGATCGCGAGCTTCGAGGCCGGGTGGTGGAAGACGACATGGCCGGGGGTGTGGCCGGGGCAATGATAGACGTCGAACACGAGGTTGCCGACCGTCACCTGGTCGCCGTTGACCAGCCAGCGGTCCGATTCGAACGGCTTGCCTAGGATCCCGTAATTGCGGCCGTCATCCTCCAGCCGCGCGATCCAGAACCGGTCGTCCTCGTGCGGTCCCTCGATCTTCACGCCGAGCTCGTCGGCGAGGATCTTGGCCGATCCGCAATGGTCGATATGGCCGTGGGTGACGAGGATCTTCTCGATCGTCACCCCCTGTTGCGTCGCGGCGGCCTTCAGCCGGTCGAGGTCGCCGCCCGGATCGGTGAAGGCGCCCTTCATCGTCGCGGTGCACCAGATCAGGCAGCTGTTCTGCTGCAGCGGCGTCACCGGGATGATCATGGCCTTGAGCGGCGGCGTCGAGGGATCGGTCATGCGCCGCAGATGGCCCAGCATCGCGGTCGATACAAGCGCCCGGGCTTCTGATAGGAGCGGCGCATGACGCGCCTCCCACTTATCCTCGCCGCCCTCGCGCTGCTCTGCGGCTGCACGTTCCAGGGCACCGGGATCGCCCCGTTCAACCCCGCCCCGGCGCCCGTCTCGGAGCGCGATCTCGAAGTCCCTTTCGTGCCGACGCCACCGGAGGTGGTGGAGGCGATGCTCGATCTCGCCCAGCTCGGCACCGACGACCTGCTGATCGACCTGGGCTCCGGCGACGGGCGCATTCCGATCGCCGCCGCCCGGCGCGGTGCGAGAGCGCTGGGTGTCGACATCGATTCCAGCCGCGTCTCGCAGGCGGTGCTCAACGCCCGGATGGCGCAGCTCGAGACGCGCGCGCTGTTCCGGACGCAGGACCTGTTCCAGACGCCGATCCGCGATGCGAGCGTGGTCGCGATCTACCTGATGCCCGAGATCAACCTGCGCCTGCGCCCGCGCCTGCTGACCGAGCTTCGTCCCGGCGCGCGCGTCGTCAGCCACGCCTTCGACATGGGCGACTGGCGGGCCGACGCCCATGAGGTCGTCGACGGCCGCAACATCTATCTCTGGGTGGTTCCCGCCGAGGTTGCCGGGAGCTGGACGCTGACCGATCCCGACGGGTCCGTAATGACGCTCGATCTCGACCAGCGCTTCCAGGAAGTCAGCGGCACCTTGAGCGGTGGCGGGCAGACCCTCGCGCTGGGCGACGTGACGTTGCGCGGCACCCAGTTGCGCTTCATCGCCGGCGGGCGAACCTGGTGGGCGCTGGTCGACGGCGGCACGATGACGCCCGATCCTGCCGGCGGAACCCAGCCGGCCTGGCGCGCTCAGCGGAACAGCTGAGCGGGTCCCTGCCCGTCCTGCATCGCCTGAACCCGCGCGACGATGTGCGCGAACAGCAGGGCGGCGGGGACGAACAGCGCGTTCGAGATCGTCTGGGCGGTCCCGACCGCGCCCAGCATCGTGGCGTCGCCTTCCCATTCGAGGCGGAAGGCGACCGTCCCGGCGATGTTCGAGGCCAGCCAGCAGAGCCACCAGAGGATCAGGATCGCCGGCGCCGACGCCGCCTGCCAGTCGCGCGGATCGGCGCTCGCCCGCCACAGCTCGCGCATCGCCACGAACGGCATGAAGAGGTTGGCGAGCGGGACGATGTACCAGGCGATCGCCCAGGCCGGGCTGCCCATCATGTCGGTGGCGCCCATCGCCCGCGCATTGGCGCCGGCGACATAGAGCCACCGGGCCACCACGATCGCGCCGGCGATGAAGAAGAGAAGCTGCACCGTCTCAAGCAGGATGAACGGATCATCGGCGCCGGGCTTCAGGCCCGCCGGCGCCGCGAACGCCCATGCCGCGGCACCGGCGGCGAGAGCCGCCTGCGCGAGGGCCAGCCAGCGCGTCCATTGCGCCGCCGTCCGGTTGTAGCGGAAGGGCCAGGCGGGCGCCTGCGCCGCCATCCGCCGCTCAGCCCGCGACCGCGGCCGTCGCCGGACCGACCGGATTGTCCGCCTGGAACTGGCGCTCGGCCTGCCTCCTGAGGCTGCGGTTCACCAGCCAGACGATCGGGCCGAGGATCAGGACGATCAGCGCGAAAATCCCGAAGTCGCCGACGAAATAAGGTGACAGACCGACCCACAGGGCCGCGAGAATGGTGAGCACCATCCCGATCGTCTCGTTGTTGCGCGGATAGGCGAACTGCGCCTGCCCGTCGCTCGTGCGCACCCCGGCGATGCCGCGATGGTCGATCGAGCTGAACAGGTAGAAGCGGCCGGTCGCGCCCGGCTCCAGCCGCGGCGCGAGCTCGGCATGGGCGATCGGCTTGGCGATGGTCTTGGTCTCGCCATTGGCCAGCCGGAACACGATCGTCTTGTAGATGCGTATCTTGGCGGCGCTGCGCCTCAATTCGGCCGACTCGATCGTGCCGTCGATGGTGGAAACGCCCATGCCCCGTCCCCTTCTTGAAGGCTCCACGCGTGCGGCGATCCCACGCCCGGAGCACGGGAGAGTCAAGCAACGGCCCTACGAAAGAGGCGGATGACGCGACGAAGGCGCGTCAGCACTCCACGACGTTGACGGCAAGTCCGCCGAGGCTGGTCTCCTTGTAGCGCTCGTTCATGTCCAGGCCGGTCTTGCGCATCGTCTCGATCACCTGGTCGAGAGTGACCCGGTGCGAGCCGTCGCCGACCAAAGCGAGGCGCGAGGCCTCGATCGCCTTGATCGCGCCGACCGCATTGCGCTCGATGCACGGGACCTGGACGAGGCCGCCGACCGGATCGCAGGTGAGGCCGAGATTGTGCTCCATGCCGATCTCGGCGGCATTCTCGATCTGGCCGTTCGACCCGCCCAGCGCGGCGGTCAGACCCGCCGCGGCCATCGAGCAGGCGACGCCGACCTCGCCCTGGCAGCCGACCTCGGCGCCGGAGATCGAGGCATTCTCCTTGAACAGCGAGCCGACCGCTGCGGCGGTCAGGAGGAAGGTACGGGTGCCCTCCTGCGTCGCGCGCGGCGTGAAGCGCTGATAGTAGCGCAGCACGGCCGGCACGATGCCGGCGGCGCCATTGGTGGGCGCGGTGACGACCTTGCCCCCGGCCGCGTTTTCCTCGTTGACCGCGAGCGCCCAGAGGTTGACCCAGTCGATCACGGTCAATGGGTCCTGCAGCGCCCGTTCGGCGCGCTCGGTGAGCAATTTGTAGAGAGACGGCGCGCGGCGCTTCACGTTGAGCCCGCCCGGCAGGATGCCGTCGACCGCCATGCCGCGGTCAATGCAGGCCGACATGGCGGCGTCGATCGCATCGAGCCGCGCATCGATCTCTTCGTCGGAGAGGCTCGCCTGTTCGTTGGCCCGGGCGATAGCGGCGATGGGAAGGTCTTCGCGCGCGGCGATCTCGAGGAGCTCGGCGCCGGAGCGGAAGCGGTGGGGCACGTCCCACGCGCCCTCGGGCGGCGCGTTGCGCGCGACCGCCGCTTCATCGACGATCGCGCCGCCGCCGACCGAATAATAGACCCTGCTTTCGGTGTCGCCGGCCGCGGTCGTTGCGGTGAAGCGCATGCCGTTGGAATGGTGCGGCAGCCGCTCGCGCTGGAGGAAGCGGACATCCTCCGCCTCGTCGAACGGGAGGTCGCGGGTGCCGGCGAGGCGAATGCGGCCGGTCTCGCGGATGCGCTTGACAGTCCGCTCGGCTTCGTCCGGATCGATGGTGGCCGGGCGTTCGCCGGACAGGCCGAGCAGCACGGCGCGATCCGTCGCGTGACCCTTGCCGGTCAGCGCGAGCGAGCCGTAGAGATCGGCCTCGATCCGCACGACCTCGTTCAACAGTCCCTTGTCACGCAGCCCCTCGACAAAGTCGCAGGCGGCCGTCATCGGTCCCATCGTGTGCGAACTCGACGGGCCGACGCCGATCTTGAACAGATCGAAAGTGCTGCAGACCAAGCCACCTCTCCTTGCCCGCGCCCATGGACCGGCGCCGGGGCGATGACAAGCACGCCCTTCGTCCTGCTCGACGACGCCCGTGATGGTGGCGCGGCGTGGCTCTATCGCGACCCCGTCGAGATCGTCGAGACCCGCGACCTGGCGGACGTAAGCGCCTGTCTGGAACGGCTGCGCGGCCGTCATGCGGCGGGATTTCTTTCCTACGAGGCAGGCTGTGCCTTCGAGGACAAGCTGCGCCCGCTGGCCGAGGCGCCGGCGGGGGAGGCGCCGTCCTTGCTCTGGTTCGGCCTGTTCGAACGGGCCGAACCGGTGAATGCGGCAGCGCTCCTGCCCGATCCCGCCGGCGCCTATGCAGCGTCCGCGCGTCCGCTGATCGCCGAGGCCGATTACCGCGCGGCGATCGCGCGGGTGCTGGAGCATATCGCCGCCGGCGATATCTATCAGGCCAATCTCACCTTCCAGGCGGAGGTGAAGGTGTTGGGCGATCCGCTGGCGCTCTATGCAGCGATCCGGTCGCGCGCGCGCGCCGGGCATGGCGGGATCGTCTTCACCGGGACGCACTGGCTGCTGAGCTTCTCGCCCGAGCTGTTCTTCACCATGACGGAGGGCCGTGTCACGACGCGCCCGATGAAGGGCACGGCACCGGCAGGGTCGAACCCGGATGCGCTGAGGACGGACCCCAAGCAGCGCGCCGAGAACCTGATGATCGTCGATTTGCTGCGCAACGACCTGTCGCGTCTGGCGAAGCCCGGCACCGTCGAGGTGCCGGAGCTGTTCGCGGTCGAGGCCTATCCGACCGTGCTGCAGATGACCTCCACTATCACGGCCGAGCTGGAAGACGGCAAGGACCCGATTGACCTCCTGCACGCCATCTACCCCTGCGGTTCGATCACCGGCGCGCCGAAGATCCGGGCGATGGAGATCATCCACGACGTCGAGGCGGGGCCCCGCGGCGCCTATACCGGCGTGATCGGCCGGGTTGCGCCGGACGGCGAAGCCGCGTTCAATGTCGCAATCCGGACGCTGACGCTGAGGGCAGGCGGGACGGTCGCCCGGCTCGGGCTGGGCTCGGGGATCGTGGCCGACAGCCGCGCCGACGAGGAATGGCGCGAATGTCTGGCAAAAGGGGTGTTCGTGGCGACGACGAGACGGTTCGATCTGATCGAGACAATGGCCTTCGATCCGCACGTCGGCATCGCCGATCTCGACCGTCATCTCGCCCGGATGAAGCGCAGCGCCGAAGCGTTCGGCTTCCCCTTCGATCGCCACGAGGCGCGCAACGAGCTGCAGGCCGCGACCTTCCGGGCCGGCCCCAGCCTGGTGCGGCTGCTCGCCTCCAGCACCGGCGCGATGGCGATCGAGCTGCGGCCCCTGCCGGCCGCACCGGCCGGAGCCGTCGCGGTCGCGGTGGTCCCGCGCCCCGTCGCGTCGGAGGATTTCCGGCTGCGCCACAAGACCACCGATCGCGCCTTCTACGACGAGGCGCGTGTCCGCGCTGGCCGGTTCGACGTGCTGTTCCGCGATTCCGGCGGCTTCCTCACCGAAGGATCATTCACCTCGCTCTTCGTCGAGCGCGCGGGGCGCCTGCTGACCCCGCCGCTCACGCGCGGCCTTCTCCCCGGCATCCTGCGCGAGCGCCTGATCGCCGAAGGCCGGGCAGGGGAGGCCGACCTGACCGAGGCCGACCTCACCGGTGGCTTCTTCATCGGCAATGCCGTGCGCGGCCTGATTCCGGCGGTCCTGGCAAGCGCCGGTTAAGTCGCGCCGGGCTATGGGGCCGCCATGAGACTCGATCGACGTGCCTTTCTCGGCCTTGGCGGCGCCGCCCTGTGCGGCGGCGTCGCGACGATGTTCGCAGGGCGGCCGGTCGAAGCCGAGCAGCGCCGCTTCGCCTTCACTTTGACCGACGCGCAATGGCGCCAGCGCCTGAATCCGCAGCAATTTTCCGTGCTGCGCGGCCACGCGACCGAGCGCGCCGGCTCCAGCCCGCTCGACAACGAGCATCGGCGCGGCACCTTCCACTGTGCCGGGTGCGGCCAGCCGCTCTTCTCCTCGCGCGCCAAGTTCGACAGCGGCACCGGCTGGCCGAGCTTCTGGCGGCCGCTGCCGCGTGCCGTCGGCACGCGCGAGGACCGCAGCCTGATGATGGCGCGCACCGAGGTCCATTGCGCGCGCTGTGGCGGCCATCTCGGCCACGTCTTCAATGACGGGCCGCGGCCGACCGGCCTGCGCTACTGCATGAACGGCGTCGCGATGACCTTCCGGCCCGCCTAGGTGTTTGGTCCCGTGGGGTGGCGGTGGGCCGGTCGGCTTTGGCGTGGAGCTGGGCGCAGGCGAGCTTCGAGGTGCGGTCGATCGCGACATAGAGATGGAGCGAGTAGAGGCAGTCCCGGATCAGGTCCGGGACCTTCGCGGCAGCAGCGTGTGGCGCCGAAACGCCATGATCATCGCCTCTTCCTCAAGCGTCAGCACGGTCGAGTGCATGGCCTTCGGCCCCATCGGGGCATCCGTGACGCCCGCCCGCCTGCGCCACTTCTGCACCGTCGTCGGGCTGATCCCGTGCCGCCGCGCCAGCGCCCTTACGCTCTCTTCACTCCGCTGTATCGCTCGACGGACTGCCGCTGTCGTGCGGGCGCTCCCGTGTAGAACCGGCCCATAGCTCCTCCCGCTGGCGATGACGATAAACCGTATCACCATTCCACGGGACCAAACACTTAGGGCACACACAAAAAAGGCCGGCGCGAGGCCGGCCTTTTCGTCAACAGGGTTTGGATAACTCCTACTGGATCGGCACCAGGTTCACCGCCGCGGTCTTGCCGCGCCGGTCGACCTCGAGCTCGAACTCGACCCGGTCGCCCTCGTTGAGGGAGATCATGCCGGCCCGCTCGACCGCCGAGATGTGGACGAAGGCGTCCGGCTGCCCGTCGTCGCGGGTGATGAAGCCGAAGCCCTTGGTCGCATTGAAGAATTTGACCGTGCCCTGAGCCTTCTCGCCGGTCAGCTGACGCTGCGGGCCACGCTCGCGCGGCGCCGATTCCTCGACCGGGAGGGGATCGCCCTCGATCTTGAGGTCGGTCGCCGACACGCGCCCGCCGCGATCGACGAGCGTGAACTCGAGCGGCTGGCCCTCGGCCAGGCCGGTCAGGCCTGCCTGCTCGACGGCGGAGATGTGGACGAACACGTCCTCGCCGCCATCATCGCGAACGATGAAGCCGAAGCCCTTGTGCGGATTGAAGAACTTGACGACGCCCTTGGCCTCGCCGACGACCTGCGGGGGCATGCCGCCACCGCCGCGGGGACCGCCGAAGCCGCCACCGCCGCCGCGCGGACCGCCAAAGCCGCCCCCACCGGCGCCGCCGCCGCCGCGATAGCCGCCACCACCGCCACCGCTGAAGCGGTCACCGCCATAGCCGCTGCCACCGCCGCCGAAGCGATCGCCGCCGCCGCCATAACTTCTTTCAAAACCGCCGAATTCTTCGCCGCCGCCAATATTGTCGCGCTTGTCTCTGCCGCGACCACCGCGCTCGCCGCGGCGCCCTTTGTCGAAACCCATCTGATTCAGTTACTTTCCCGCGCCCAATCCCCTGTCAAAACCACCGCGCCGGGCAAGAACGCGCAAAGGCTACCGCGCCGAAAAGCGGCTCGGCACCGAATCCTATAGCCGAAAAAACCCAGATGGGCGAGGGGTTTTGCCCGCGTTGCTCGCGCGAAACCGCGTTTGCGTTGCCCGGGCCGGCGACTTCATGCATGGACGGAGCGATCAACCGCTGCCGGAGACGACATGTTCGAGGTCTTTTCGATCTTCGCCCAACCCGAGGTCTGGGCGGCCCTTATCGCCTTGATCGTGATGGAGGTTGTACTCGGGATCGACAATCTGATCTTCATCTCGATCCTGTCGAACAAGCTCCCCGAGGGGCAGCGCCAGCGGGCCCGGCGGATCGGCATCAGCCTCGCACTGGTGATGCGCCTGATCCTGCTGTCCGGCATCGCCTGGCTGGTCGGACTGACCACGCCGGTCTTCGATCTCGGCATTCAGGGCCTACCGGATTCGCACGGTAATCCGAGCTTCGAGACCGCCTTTTCCTGGCGCGACCTGATCCTGATCGCCGGCGGCCTGTTCCTGGTCTGGAAGGCGACCAAGGAAATTCACCACAATGTCGATCCGTCGCCGGCCGACGACGTGTTCGACACGTCGCGTGCGACGCTCGGCTTCGGCGCGGCGATCTTCCAGATCCTGCTGCTCGACCTCGTCTTCTCGATCGATTCCATCCTGACCGCGGTCGGCATGACCGATCATCTGATTATCATGGTGATCGCCGTGCTGGTCGCCGTGGGGACGATGATGCTGGCGGCCGATCCGCTCGCCAACTTCATCAACAACAATCCGACCGTCGTGATGCTGGCGCTCGGTTTCCTGCTGATGATCGGCGCGGTGCTGATCGCCGACGGCTTCGGCGTCCACGTCCCCAAGGGCTATATCTATGCGGCGATGGCCTTCTCGGCGCTGGTCGAGGGGCTCAACATCTGGTCGCGGCGGGCGAAGCGGCGGCGCGAGGAGGCGGACGAGTAGCGCCACGCGCCCGCGCCCGGCCATTGAGCGTTCACGCGCTTGGCCCTATGCGGGGGCGATGACCGTCTATTTCCATGAGGAAGACCTGCCCGCCGGCGTGCTCGGCCCCGGCCCGGTCGCCGTCGATACCGAGACGATGGGCCTCCAGCTCGGCCGCGACCGCCTGTGCGTCGTGCAGATTGCCGACGGCGGCGGCGACGAGCATCTCGTCCGCTTCGGCCCGGGCAGCGATTATGCCGCGCCCAATCTGAAGGCGGTGCTCTCCGATCCGGCGCGGCTCAAGCTCTACCATTTCGCCCGCTTCGACCTCGCCTCGATCCAGGCCTATCTCGGCGTGATGGCGGCGCCGGTCTATTGCACCAAGACCGCCTCGCGGCTGATCAGGACCTATACCGACCGGCACGGGCTCAAGGACCTCGTCAAGGAGGTGCTCGGCCAGGAGATCTCCAAGCAGCAGCAGACCTCGGACTGGGGCGCGCCGGACCTCAGCGACGCGCAGAAGGACTATGCCGCCTCCGACGTGCGCTACCTCCACGAGCTCAAGGCGCAGCTCGACATCCGGCTCGTCCGCGAGGGCCGCACCGCGCTCGCCCAGGCCTGCTTCGATTTCCTCCCCCACCGCGCGCGGCTCGACCTCGCCGGCTGGGCGGAACAGGACATCTTCGCCCATGTCTAGGGTCCAGACTCCCGAGCCCTGCCATGTCTGAGCTTGCCGAACGCGAGCGGGTGAAGGCGCGGCTGTGGGCGGCGCCGGGCGGCTCGCACGATCGCGTCATCCATGCGATGAAGCTCGGCCTGCCGGCGCTGATCGGCGTCGTGCTCGCCTTCCTCGCCTTCTCCCCGCTCGAGGAGAAGCAGGAGGTCAGCTTCCTGCTCGACAAGAACAAGGTCGACCATGCCGACGACCGGATGCGGGTCGATTCCGCCCAGTATCGCGGCGTCGACAATCGCGGCCGCCCGTTCGTGATCGACGCCCAGCAGGCGCTCCAGCGCAGCGCCGCCGAGCAGGTCGTCTACTTGAGCGGCATGCGCGCGGAGATGGGGCTGGAGAAGGGCCCGGCGGAGCTGCGCGCCAACCGCGCGCGCTACGACATGCGCAGCGACCAGGTGGACGTGCTCGGCCCGATCCTCGTCACCACCGCCGACGGCTACCGGATGCAGACCCGCGACGTCACCGTCGACCTGCGCCAGCGCCGGCTCGCCAGCGACGGCGCGGTCGACGGCCAGATGCCGCTGGGGACCTTTTCCGGCGGCCGGCTCGAAGCCGACATGGGCAGCCGCACCGTCGTGCTCACCGGCCGACCGCGGCTTCATATCGTGCAGGGGGCAGTCCGATGAATACGTCACGCTGGCTCGCTCTGGGGAGCGTTGCCGTCGCTTCGGTTGCGGTCGCCTTGCTGGCGGCGCCGCCGGCCTCCGGGCAGGGCGGCGGCTCGGCGCTCAAGGGCCACGACACCAACCAGCCGGTCGACGTCGCCGCCGACCGGATCGAGGTGCAGGACCGCGCCGACCGCGCGATCTTCTCCGGCAACGTCGATGTCCGGCAGGGCAATCTGCGCCTTGCCGCGCCGCGCCTCACCGTCACCTATGCCGATGCCAGCGGCATCGATATCCAGCGGCTGGAGGCGAGCGGCGGCGTGACGCTCACCAGCCCGTCGGAGAATGCGCGCAGCAATGTCGCGATCTACGATCTCAACCGCCGGGTGGTGACGATGATCGGCAACGTGACGCTGCGCCGGGCCGGCAACAACGTGAACGGCGGCCGGCTCGTGCTCGATCTCGACAGCGGCCGGGCGGTGATGGACGGCGGCACCGCCGGATCGCCGAGCCGCGCGTCGAGCGGGCGGGTCACGGGGCGCTTCACCGTGCCGCAGCGCGCCAACCCGACGACACCCCCGGCGCCGGAGCCCAAGGGCAGCTGACCCCGCCAAAGCCACGAAAAACCGCCATGCAAGACTCTCGCCGGTTGTCGCCTTCCGGCCAAACGCCTAACTAGGCGCGGCGACAGGGAGCCTGCATGAACGAAACTCTGCCCATCGAACGGCCCGACGCCCAGGCGGCGGTCGGCGAGCTGTCTCGCGGGCTTTCCGTCATCTCGATCGCCAAATCCTATGACAAGAAGGCGGTGCTGACCGACGTCAGCCTCGGCGTCGACCGCGGCGAGGTGGTCGGCCTGCTGGGGCCGAACGGCGCCGGCAAGACGACCTGCTTCTACTCGGTCATGGGGCTGGTGAAGCCGGACAGCGGCCGTATCCTGCTCGACGGCGAGGACATTACCGGCCTCCCCATGTACCGGCGCGCGATCCTCGGCCTCGGCTATCTGCCGCAGGAAACCTCGATCTTCCGCGGCCTGACGGTCAGCCAGAACATCATGGCCGTGCTCGAGGTCGCCGAGCCCGACAAGGCGGCGCGGCAGGCGCGGCTCGAGCAACTGCTGGCCGAATTCCATATCGAGCGCCTCCGCGACGCCCCGGCCATGGCGCTGTCGGGCGGCGAGCGGCGGCGCTGCGAGATCGCCCGGGCGCTCGCGGCCAACCCGTCGATCATGCTGCTCGACGAGCCCTTCGCCGGCATCGATCCGATCTCGATCTCCGACATCCGCGATCTCATCGTCGAATTGAAGAAGCGCAACATCGGCGTCCTCATCACCGACCACAATGTCCGCGAGACGCTGGAGATCGTCGACCGCGCCTGCATCATCTATGGCGGCCAGGTCCTGTTCGCCGGCAGCCCGGAGGATCTGGTGGCCGACGAGAATGTCCGCCGCCTCTATCTCGGCGAGAGCTTCGAGCTGTAGTGATGATCTTCCGGTTTCGTCATTGCGAGGAGCGTAGCGACGAAGCAATCCAGATTGCCGGCAGAACGGAGGCTGGATTGCTTCGCTTCGCTCGCAATGACGGGGTGGCGTGACCATGGCGCTTGGGCCCCGCCTCGATCTCAGACAATCGCAATCGCTGGTGATGACGCCGCAGCTGCAGCAGGCGATCCGCCTGCTTGCGCTGTCGAACCTCGAAGTCGAGGCGTTCATCGCCGAGGAGATCGAGAAGAACCCGCTGCTCGAAACCGGCGCGGCCGATCCCGATGCGCCGCCTGCGCCGGAAGCTGAACCTGCGCCCGTAGCCGAGTTCGAGGGAAACGAGTACCACTATGAAGGCGAGCCGCTGCCCGAGGTAGACGCGAGCGGCGGCGAGGGCGCGCTCGACATCGACGCGAACGGCGAGGATTTCCATCAGGACAGCGCCGTCGATTCCGGACGCGGCCTCGATGGCGGCCTGGGTCTGGAGGGAATTGGCACCGGCGGCAGTGCGGAGGACGGGCCGGATTTCGACGCGTTCGAAAGCGGCGGCGTCTCGCTCCAGGAACATCTGCTGCGCCAGGCCGGCGAGTTGCTCTCCGGCACGGACCTCGTCATCGCCACCCATATCGTCGAGCAGATCGACGAGACCGGCTATTTCCTGAGCCCGCTGCTCGACGTCGCGCAGCGGCTCGGCGTGCCGCTGGCCGAGGCCGAGCGGGTGCTCGGCGTGATCCAGACGCTCGATCCCGCCGGTGTCGCGGCGCGAAACCTCGCCGAATGCCTCGCTTTGCAGGCGAAGGATGCCGATCGCTACGATCCCTGCATGGCGCGGCTGATCGCCAATCTCGATTATCTCGCCAAGGGCAATCTGCCGGCGCTGAAACGCATCTGCCAGGTCGACGACGAAGACCTCGCCGACATGATCCGCGAGCTGCGCGCCTATGACCCCAAGCCCGGCCTCCGCTTCTCGGCCGATGCCGAGCGGGTCGATGCGATCACGCCGGACATCTTCGTCGCCCGCCGCGGCCTCGGCTGGGCGGTGGAGCTGAACGGCGCCACCCTGCCCCGGCTCCTCGTCAACCGCTCCTACTATCAGGAGCTGTCCAGCGGGCCGCAGGACAGGCAGTCGAAGGCCTGGCTCAACGAGTGCCTGCAGAGTGCCAACTGGCTGATGAAGGCGCTCGACCAGCGCGCCCGCACCATCGTCAAGGTGGCGAGCGAGATCGTGACCCGGCAGGAAGGCTTCTTCCGCCACGGCGTCGCCCATCTCAAGCCGCTCACCCTGCGCGCCGTCGCCGAGGCGATCGGCATGCACGAATCGACGGTGAGCCGCGTCACCTCGAACAAGTATCTCGCCTGCGAGCGCGGCCTGTTCGAGCTGAAATATTTCTTCACCTCGGGCATCCAGTCGGCCGACGGCGGCGACGCGGTGTCGGCCGAGGCGGTGAAGAGCCGGATCAAGGCGCTGATCGCCGCCGAGGAGGCAAGCAAGATCCTCTCCGACGACCAGCTCGTCGACATCCTGAAGGGTGAGGGCTTCGACATCGCCCGGCGCACGGTCGCCAAATATCGCGAGGCGATCGGGCTGGGCTCGTCGGTCCAACGGCGGCGGCAGAAGGCGATCGGGCGGGCGGCTTAGGTTCCTTAGCCGTTGAGCATGGCCTTTTGTGTGGCGAGAGTAGTTCTCAGCAGATCTATGGACACCCGAACTGAGGGGGAATCTAGCAAGGCCTTGCTCAGGTCCAGCTTGTCCTGGCTGCTCTGAAGCACGGACCTGCCCATTTCCCCAGTCTGATCCCTACACCTGAGCAGGGCAGCTATATCGTCCGTGGCAGAATAGACGCTGTCCGCGAACTCATTGAATCTCCTGTGAATTTGCTTAAGGCGATACTGCTCAAAAGGTTGCCACCAACGCGTCGTTTCTATGATGGCCATGAGAGAGGAGTCCAGATCGGCGCCCCTCTCGTGCAGCATTCTTTCGAGTCGTACCAAGGCGATGTCCGCCTCGTCGATCCGCTGAAGGGCGGTGATCCGAATTTCCTCGATAAGCCTTTCTATATCGACGTCTTTTCCTTTCTTCCTATAAGCTTGCACTGTCTTAACGATCGTATCGGTCAACTTGACGCCCGAAGCGGCGGCCGTAAGCGCGTCATCAATGCCAAGAGCCACAGTACCCTCCCCTCAATATTTATGTCCGTCACTTTGCAATTTGTTGGCGAACCACTCAAGTGATTGAACCGGATGAGGGTTACCGGCTGCGGGCTTGCAAAAGCCTCAGTGAGCGATAGTAACCGCCAAGTGCGAACTCTTCCTTGGCTGATGACACCCTTGTTCCTGTTGTCCTGCGCGACGCCCGAGGCCCGGCTGCGCACGGGTCTCGTCAACGCCGGTCTGCCCGCCGGCCTCTCCGCCTGCATGGCGGAGCGGATGGTCGACCGGCTGTCGCTGATCCAGCTCCGCCGGCTCGCCGACCTGCCGGCCGCCCGCGAGGCCGCATCGGTCGAGCAGTTCCTGCGCCGTGTGCGGGCGCTGCGCGATCCGGAAATCTGGGCGGTGGCGTCAAGCTCGGCCGGGCTCTGCGCCAGTGGTTTTGCCGGCTAGGCAGAATGCTGCATCGCAGCGCTTCCCATCGCCCCGACTCTATGCTTTAGGCGACGGGCGATGAACATTCACGAATATCAGGCCAAGGAATTGCTGGCCAAGTTCGGCGTCCCCGTTCCGGCGGGCCATGCCGCGATGAGCGTCGACGAAGCAGTGGCCGCCGCGAGCAAGCTCCCCGGGCCGCTCTACGTCGTCAAGGCGCAGATCCACGCCGGCGGGCGCGGGAAGGGCAAGTTCAGGGAACTTGGCCCCGACGCCAAGGGCGGCGTCCGGCTGGCCCGCACCACCGAAGAGGTGCGCGCGGCGGCGAGCGAGATGCTCGGCAACACGCTGGTGACGGTGCAGACCGGCGAGGCCGGCAAGCAGGTCAACCGCCTCTACGTCACCGACGGCGTCGACATCGCCAAGGAATTCTATCTCGCGCTTCTCGTCGACCGCGCCACGGGCCGTATCGCCTTCGTCGCCTCGACCGAGGGCGGCATGAACATCGAGGACGTGGCGCACGACACGCCGGAAAAGATCCACACGTTCGACGTCGATCCCGCGACCGGCTTCATGCCGCATCACGGCCGCGCCGTCGCGGCGGCGCTGGAGCTCGGCGGCGACCTCGCCAAGCAGGCGCAGAAGGTCGCAAAGCTGCTCTACGACGCGTTCGTCGGCACCGATGCCGCGCAGATCGAGATCAACCCGCTCGCCGTCACCGAAGCTTCAGGGGATTCCGGGGCAAAGCTGCTCGTCCTCGACGCCAAGGTCGGCTTCGATTCCAACGCCGAGTTCCGCCACAAGGACCTCGAAGCGCTGCGCGACGAGACCGAAGAGGATCCGATGGAGCTGGAGGCGTCCAAGCACGACCTCGCCTACATCAAGCTCGACGGCAATATCGGCTGCATGGTGAACGGCGCCGGCCTCGCCATGGCGACGATGGACATCATCAAGCTGAACGGCGCCTTCCCGGCCAACTTCCTCGATGTCGGCGGCGGCGCCTCCAAGGAGAAGGTGACGGCGGCGTTCAAGATCATCCTCAGCGATCCGGCGGTCGAGGGCATCCTCGTCAACATCTTCGGCGGGATCATGCGCTGCGACATCATCGCCGAGGGCATCGTCGCGGCGGCGAAGGAGGTGCAGCTCTCGGTGCCGCTGGTCGTCCGGCTCGAGGGCACCAATGTCGAGGAGGGCAAGCGCATCCTCGCCGATTCCGGCCTTGCCATCGTTCCCGCCAACGATCTGGGCGACGCCGCCCGCAAGATCGTCGCGGAAGTGAAGGGCACAGTCGACGCGTAGCGCGCTGTTTGCGTCATCCCAGCGAAAGCTGGGATCTCGGTGCCTTTGCGGCGCCTGAAAGGGAAGAGAGATTCCAGCTTTCGCTGGAATGACGAGTTGGGAAGGATGTGGGAATGAAGCTCCTGGTCGCCGTGAAGCGGGTGATCGATTTCAACGTCAAGCCGCGGGTGAAGGCCGACGGCACGGGCGTCGATCTCGCCAACGTCAAGATGAGCATGAACCCGTTCGACGAGATCGCGGTCGAGGAAGCGATCCGGCTCAAGGAGAAGGGCGCGGCGACCGAGATCGTCGCGGTCTCGATCGGCCCGGCCAAGGCGCAGGAGACGCTGCGCACCGCGCTGGCCATGGGCGCCGACCGCGCGATCCTGATCCAGACTGACGACGAGGTCGAGCCGCTGGCCGTGGCCAAGCTGCTGGCCAAGGTGACGGAAGAGGAGCAGCCGGGACTGGTGATCCTCGGCAAGCAGGCGATCGACGACGATTCGAACCAGACCGGCCAGATGCTGGCCGCCTTGCTCGGCTGGCCGCAGGGCACCTTCGCCTCGAAGGTCGAACTTTCCGGCGACAAGGTCGACGTCACCCGCGAGGTCGACGGCGGCCTCGAGACGGTGAAGCTGAGCACGCCGGCGGTGGTCACCACCGACCTCAGGCTCAACGAGCCGCGCTACGCGTCGCTGCCCAACATCATGAAGGCGAAGTCCAAGCCGCTCGCGACCAAGGCGCCGGCGGATTACGGCGTCGACACCGCGCCGCGGCTCCAGACCCTCAAGGTCGCCGAGCCCCCCAAGCGGTCGGCAGGCGTCAAGGTCGCGGACGTGGATGAACTGATCGGCAAGCTCAAGACGTTGGGAGTGGTGGCATGACGAGCCTGGTTCTGGTCGAGCATGAGGGCGGACAGGTCAAGGACGCCACCCTCGCCACCGTCACCGCCGCCACGAAGCTCGGCGACGTCCATCTGCTGGTCGCCGGACAGGGCGTCGGCGCCGTCACCGAGGCGGCCGCGAAGATCGCCGGCGTCGGCAAGGTGCTGGCCGCGGACGACGCGTCGCTCGCGCACAATCTCGCCGAGAATGTCGCGCCGCTCGTCGCCGGACTGATGGCCAGTTACGACGCCTTCGTCACGCCCGCGACCACCACCGGCAAGAACATCGCGCCGCGCGTCGCCGCCCTGCTCGACGTGATGCAGATTTCGGACATCCTCTCGGTCGAGGGCGCCGACACCTTCACCCGGCCGATCTATGCCGGCAATGCGATCGCGACGGTGAAGTCGTCGGATGCGAAGAAGGTCATCACGGTGCGCACAACTGCTTTCGAGAAGGCGGCCGCGAGCGGCGGTTCGGGCAC
Source organism: Sphingosinicella sp. LHD-64 (assembly GCF_031157375.1). Lineage (GTDB taxonomy): Bacteria > Pseudomonadota > Alphaproteobacteria > Sphingomonadales > Sphingomonadaceae > Allosphingosinicella. Next base: position 713,265 of record NZ_JAVIFV010000003.1, on the reverse strand, counting down.
CGTCGAGACGGTGACGGGTGCCGGCGACAAGGGCATTTCCAGCTTCGTCGGTGCGGAGCTTTCCAAGTCGGAACGCCCGGAGCTGACCAGCGCCAAGATCATCGTCTCGGGCGGGCGGGCGTTCGGCTCGTCGGACCAGTTCCACAGCCTGCTCGATCCGCTCGCCGACAAGCTGAAGGCGGGCGTCGGCGCCAGCCGGGCCGCGGTCGACGCGGGCTATGCGCCGAACGACTATCAGGTCGGCCAGACCGGCAAGATCGTCGCGCCCGAAGTCTATATCGCGATCGGCATTTCCGGCGCGATCCAGCACCTCGCCGGCATGAAGGATTCGAAGACGATCGTCGCGATCAACAAGGACGAGGACGCCCCGATCTTCCAGGTCGCCGACGTCGGCCTGGTCGGCGACCTCTTCAAGATCGTCCCGGAGCTGACCGAGAAGCTGTAGGTCTAGGTCGCGCCGCGCTCACGTGCGGCGCGATCTTCTTCGAGCCGGTCCAGCCAGTCGTCGACCAGCGCGGCGAAGACCTGCTGCTGGTCGATCGGCACGCCATGCTCGGCGCGATCGAGCGTGACGAATGTCGCTCGCGGGAAGCCCGGCATCAGCCGCCACGCATCGCGATAGCCCACGCTCGCGTCGAGGCGGCCGGTCACGATCAGTGCCGGCCGCTCGAAGCCGGGGAGGCTGCCGGCCAGGGCGCGGAGCCGGTAGCGGCTCGGGTCGCCGCGGATCGATGTCAGGAACGCCTGGTTCGCGGCCGCCATGGCCGGTGTTACGGCTTCGCGCATCTTGGCGCGCATCGCCTCAAGATAGGCCAGCGTCTGGATCATCAGTTCGCCCATTGCCTCGCGTTCGGCTGGGGCAATCGTCTCCCGCACCGCGGCATCGGTGATGATCGGCGCGGGCGGATCGACATCGCGCCGCTCATTGTCGGGCACGATCAGGGGCGCGCGCAGCAGCAGGCCGTCGACGCGGATGTCGGGCCGCGCGAGCGCGCCGAGCGCGAGATAGGCGCCTGCGGACGTCCCGGCCAGGATCGCCGGTCCATCGCCGATCCTGTGCCTGATCCACCGCGCGAGCCCATCGAGCATGTCATCGAGGTCGCGAATGCGCGGATCGGCCGGGCTACGGCCCATGCCGGGCAGGTCGACATAGTGACGCCGCCACCCCGTCCGCCGCGCGAAGATCGGCTCGTAGATCCGGATTTCGTCCCGGTGGTCCATCGACCAGCCGTGAACGAACACGATGTCGCGGCCGCTGCCCTCCGACCGGCTCCAGAGACCCGGAGCTGGCGCAGTCTCCGCGCGGGCGCTTGCTGCGGCCCATAGCGCTGTTGCGCCAACCGAAAACTGCCTGCGATCGATCATCCTGACTCCCGCGTGACGTGGTATTCCGGATTTCCCCCAAAGTTGGCATTGGGGCGAGAAACCGGTGAGCGAAACTACCTCTGACGTCATCACACTGCTTTACTCACGCACCCGTCGAGCGATGTCCTGCCGGTTCCATCGCGCTTCACGACAACGGAAAACGGGAAGCCATGATGGCGCGCGCCGGCACATCCCGGGACGCGCTGGGCAGCCATGCTGCGCCGGCTCTCGGAGCCGATCCCGCCGGTTGATCTCACTGCGCGCGAGCGATGGCGCCCGGGTCCCCATTCCGGGCGCGAACAGTCGCTTTGCAGGCTGGAAACGCGTCCGGGGCTCAGGCCCCGCGGCGCCCGTTGCGGCGGTCCGAATTCCACTCCTCGCGCGTCTTGCAGACGCGGACGCTGCGCATACGCTCCCCGACGCGGCCGCTCTCGACCACCCGGCGACGGCAGATCAGCGCATCGTCGCCATCTTCCTCGGTGTTCTCGACAGCCGTCTGTGCGTCCTCGTCGGCAGGCGCGTCGGCCTGCGCCACGAACAGCAGGGCTGCCAGCAACGAAACGTGCATTTGAATCTCCGAAACCCCCGTTGGAAACGGCGGATTAAAACGATCTTTCCGTCCTGCGCAATGCGATAATTTCATGCCGCTTTTGCGAGACTGTCCCGTGCTGGTCACACCGCCGCGAGCGGACTGAAGGTCAGATCGATCTCGAACGTGCCATTTCCGGCCAGGCCGGCAGGCAGCCTGAGCGGCGCGCAGCGCATCACCGACCGGATCGCGGCTTCGGCCATCCGCGGCGCGTAGAGCCGGTTGGCGGGTGTGACACCTTCCTGCGCGACGACGGTCGGCATCCCTTCGAGCATCCCTTCGGCCGTCAGGAAGATCCGCAGGCGGGTGACGATCTGCCGCCCCGCATGGCCGACCCTCGGTCCGCGATAGCAGCGCCGCACCTGGTCCGCCGCGCTGCGCAGCAGCTGGTCCCAATCCGGCTCGGGCGCAGCGGCCACGACCGTCGCCATCGGGCGGCCGGGAACGGCGCAGCCGCCCGCGGCCGCTGCGAGCAGCGGCAGCAGACACAGCCCCGTGCGTCGTCCGGTCGGCAAGCGCATGGCCTGCATCCTATCCGAGCCGTTTCGCCCGGCAAATGACGCTTCGTCGAAAAAGACTCCGTACCGGTCATTCAGACCGGTTGCGGCGCCTTCGGTGGCAGCGGGAAGAACGTGATGAAACGCTCGGCCAGGATGTGGTCGCCGGCGATGGCGAGCGCGCCCTCGGCTTCGAGCGTTGCGAGTGGCACGCCGCCATAGACGGCCGCGGCCACGGCGCGGGCGGCACCGGTGAAGACGAGATCGGCCCCGTCGGGGTCGCCGCGCGTCGCGTCGATCGCGCCCTCCTCCAGCCGCAGCACATAGCTTTCGCGGCCCAGCCGGAAGCCGATCGTCGCGGTCAGGTCCTTGTGCCGCGCCGGCTGGTTCATCGCCTGGAAGGAGAGCATCAGCGACACCGCGCTCAGATGCAGCGTGGGATCGTGCAGCGGCGAGCGTGTCGCCCAGCGACCGAGCGCCCCCATGATCGGCTTCGACTGATAGCCCCATTCGGTGAGCTCGTAGACCTGGACGGCCGCGGGCGGCGGCAGCTGCCGCTTCACCACAATGCCCGCGGCTTCCAACCCCTCCAGCCGCTGGGTCAGCACGTTGGCGCTGATTCCGGGCAGGTCGGCCCGTAGGTCGCCGAAGCGCTTCGGGCCCATCATCAGCTCGCGCATCACCAAAAGTGCCCAGCGCTCGCCGATCAGATCGAGGGCGTGGGCGGTGCCGCAGGCGTCCTCATAGCGGCGTCGCGACGGGCCGTTCTCCGAGTCGGTTATATTTTGTAACTTCATAGTTGCTTTTTATAACTCACGAGGGCATTAGATGCAAGTCCCGAGTCGCGGAAAGGACGCGAATCGGGCCGAAAAATGGAGAGAGAGATGCCGGCCGAAGCCCAACTCAGACCCGCCACCGAACTGGCCGAGGCCAGCACGACGCGCCAGCTGGGTGAAAGCGCGGACTATCGGCGGGCGCGGACCGCGCTGCTCGCCGAGGAGATCGCGCTGCGCCGCCAGATCCAGCGCGTCGCCGCCCAGCGCCGTACCCTTCCGCCCGGCCCCGCGCCGAAGGACTACCGGTTCCTCGACGAGCAGGGCAACGAGGTCGGCCTCGCCGATCTGTTCGGCCGGCACGACACGCTCTTCACCTATTTCTGGATGTTCGGGCCCCAGCGCGCGCGGCCCTGCCCGATGTGCACCTCGTTCGTCGGCTCGCTCGACATTCCCGCGCCCGACATCGCGCAGCGCCTGTCGGTCGCGATCGTCGGCCGCTCCCCGGTCGCGCGGCAGCTCGCCTTCGCCCGCGAGCGCGGCTGGCGGAACCTGAACTTCTATCAGACCGTCGGCGACGATTTCCCTCGTGACTTCGGCGCGCTCGGCGACTCCGGGGAGGGCGCCGCAGTGCTGGTCTGGACCCGTGACGGCGACACCGTGCGCCTGTTCTGGGCGGCCGAGGGCGGCTCGGAAACCGCCGATCCCGGCTTCGACCCGCATCTCGCGCCCGATCCGACGCCGCTCTGGAACATCCTCGATATGACGCCGGCCGGTCGCGGGACCGACTGGTATCCGTCGCTCGCCTATGCGGACGGCGGCCGCTGACGCCGTCACACAACAGAACAAGCCAGGGAGACTATCAATGTCCAGGATGATTTTCGTGAACCTGCCGGTGGCCGATCTCGACGCCGCCAAGGCCTTCTACGAGGCGATCGGCGCGGTGAACAACCCGCAGTTCACCGACGAGACCGCCGCCTGCATGGTGTTCAGCGATACGATCTTCGTGATGCTGCTGACCCATGAGAAGTTCGCGGAGTTCACCCCCAAGAAGATCGCCGACGCCCATGCGACGAGCGAGGTGCTGATCGCGCTCTCGGCCGAGAGCCGCGAGGGCGTCGACGAGATCGCCGACAAGGCGCTCGCCGCCGGCGGCCGGGAGTCGCGCGAGCGGCAGGATTACGGCTTCATGTACGCGCGCAGCTTCGAGGATCTCGACGGCCATATCTGGGAACCGATGTGGATGGACCTCGAAGCCGCCACCGAGGCGATGCAGCCCGAGACCGCGGACGCCTGAGGCCTCCGCCGCGGCGCCGGCCTCACCCCCCAGGGCCGGCGCCGCCAGTTTTTCCGAAGACCCCGCTCCGGCGGCGAGACCCAGAGGAGGAAGTGATGTCCGTCTTTCGCACCATCGTGATCGTGGCCGTTTCGTTCGTGGCCACCGGGATCGCCATTGCCGGCGAGCATCTGCCGGCGGTCGGCGGCCTGATCGCCTGAGCGCCCCAGAATCCGGAACCTGTCATGCGCAGCGAGAAGATCACCGTCCGCAACCCGAACCATCCCGGCAAGACCGAGCAGGTGGACGCCGGCAAGTATCGGGCGATGGAAGCCGCGATGCTGGCCGTCATCCCTGTCGAAGCGCCGGGCCTGACCGTCGCGGCGCTGAAGGGGCCGGTCGTGGCGCGGCTTCCGGAGAGCCTGTTCCCGGGCGGCGCCACCGCCGGCTGGTGGCTGAAGCTGGTGCAGCTCGACCTCGAGGCGCGCGGCGAGATCCGCCGCAGCGCCGGATCGCCGCTGCGCCTTCACCGCACCTGACTTTACATGAAGAGGAGAGGAACGATGACCGAGATTTCCAACATCACCCCGACGCTGACCCCGCATCTCGTCTGCGACGGCGCCGCCGACGCGATCGAGTTCTACAAAAAGGCCTTCGGTGCCGAGGAGCTGATGCGCATCCCCGGCCAGGACGGCAAGCTGATGCACGCCTGCGTCGCGATCAACGGCGCGATGCTGATGCTGATGGACGAGATGAAGGAGATGGGCGCGCTCTCGCCCAAGACGCTCGGCGGCACGCCGGTGACGCTGCACATCCACGCGACCGATGCGGACGCCGCGATCGCCAGGGCCGAAGCGGCCGGCGCCACGGTGGTCATGCCCGCCTCCGACATGTTCTGGGGCGATCGCTACGGCGTGGTGAAGGACCCGTTCGGCCACAGCTGGTCGATCGCCCATCCGCTGCGCGACACGGTGATGAGCGAGGCCGAGCTGCGCGCGGCGGCGCTCGACGCGACCTGCGGCCAGCCGGCCCCGGCGACGGCGTGAGCCCGGCCGGAGAGGACGCGCGTCATGACCAACCCCCTTGTCACCGGCTACGACTGGTCGCCGGACCGGGGCCTCGGCCTGGTGCGCGACATACGCGTGCGCTGGGCGCTGGAGGAGGTCGGCCAGCCCTATGACGTGCGGTACCTCTCCTGGGGTCAGCAGAAGGAGCCGGCGCACCGCGCCCGCCATCCGTTCGGCCAGGTGCCGACCTATGAGGATGACGATTTCGTCCTGTTCGAATCGGGCGCCATCGTGCTCCACATCGCGGAGACTTGGCCGGGTCTTTTCCCCGAAGACCGAAGAGGCCGGGCGCGGGCGATCGAGTGGATGTTCGCCGCGCTCAACACGGTCGAGCCGGTGGTCTGGGAGCATCTGCGCGCCGCCGTGTTCGAACAGGGCGAGGACTGGGCGAAGGCGCGGCTTCCCGGCGTGGAGGCGCGCCTCAGCGAACGGCTGGAGGAGCTGTCCGCCCGGCTCGGCGACGCCGAATGGCTCGACGGCGCGTTCAGCGCCGGCGACCTGCTCATGGTCGCGGTGCTCCGCTACCCGAGCACGGCGGACATGATCGGGGCCTATCCGAACCTCGCCGCCTATGTCGCGCGCGGCGTGGCGCGGCCCGCCTTCGTCCGCGCGCTCGACGCGCTGAGGGCAGGCCAGACGGGCGCGGCGCCCGCCGGCTGGCCGCAATAAGGGAGGAGAGAGACGTGTCGAACCCCGTCATCACCGCTTTCGACTGGGTCCCGTGGTTCGCCCGCGGCCAGGTGCGCGACCTGCGCGTGCGCTGGGCGCTGGAGGAGGTCGGGCAGAGCTACGACGTCCGCTATCTGCCCCAGGGCACCCAGAAGGACCCGCCGCACCGCGCTCTTCAGCCCTTCGGTCAGATCCCGACCTACGAGCTGGATGGGCTGAAACTGTTCGAATCGGGCGCCATCGTGCTCCGCATCGCCGAGACGCATCGCGGTCTCCTGCCCGAAGATGCTGGCGGCCGGGCGCGGGCGATCGAATGGATGTTCGCCGCGCTGAACACGGTCGAGCCGCCGATCATGGACTATGTGATCGCAACCCTGTTCGAGGAGGACCAGCCCTGGTCGAAGCCGCGGCTGCCCGCGGTCATCGCGCGGATCGCCGAGCGGCTGGACGAATTGTCGCGGCGGCTGGGCGAAAATGATTGGCTCGACGGCAGCTTTTCGGCCGGTGACTTGTTGATGGTCGCGGTGTTGCGGCAGCTGAAGGAGTCGCCGCTTGAGCGTGCGCACGACAATCTCGCCGCTTATGTGGCGCGCGGCGAGGCGCGGCCGGCCTTCCAGCGAGCATTTGCCGCCCAGCTGGCGGGCTTCACCGCCGCCCCGCCGCCTGAATATGCGTTCCTGGATCAACCCCCGACGAGGCAAGGAGAGAGATGATGACCTATGTGGAAGGGTTCGTGGCCGCGGTGCCGACCGAGAACAAGGAGGTCTATCGCAAGCATGCCGCCGATGCGGCGCCGCTGTTCAAGGAATTCGGCGTCCGGCGGATGGTCGAGAATTGGGGCGACGACGTGCCCAAGGGCAAGGTCACCGACTTCCAGGGCGCGGTCCAGGCGAAGGACGACGAGACGGTCGTCTTCTCCTGGTTCGAATATCCCGATAAGGCGACCCGCGATGCCGCCAACGAGAAGATCATGAACGACCCGCGCATGCAGAGCATGGGCGAGACGATGCCGTTCGACGGCAAGCGCATGATCTATGGCGGCTTCGAAGCCATCGTCGACCAGAAAGCCGACGGTACGACCGGCTATACCGACGGCTATCTGCTGCCTGTGCCGAACGACAAGAAAGAAGCCTACAAGGCGATGGCCGAGAAGGCCGCCGGCAGGTTCCGGGAATATGGTGCACTGCGCGTCGTCGAGGCGTGGGGTGACGATGTTCCCGACGGCAAGGTCACCGACTACAAGCGCGCGGTGAAGGCCCAGGAAGGCGAGAACGTCGTCTATTCTTACGTCGAATGGCCCGACAAGGAGACCCGTGACAAGGCCTGGGAGAAGATGATGTCCGATCCCGACATGCAGCCAGACGGCGAGATGCCGTTCGACGGCCAGCGCATGTTCTGGGGCGGCTTCCGCCCGATCGTCGACGAATAGGCGCTGCCGCCCCCGGCCGGGCCTCGGCCCGGCCGGGGGCGGGAGACACGCGATGGCCTATGTCGACGGGTTCGTGATCCCTGTGCCGCCGGGGAAGAAGGAGGCCTATCGCGCCATGGCGGCGCGGGTGGCCGACGCCTTTCTGGAGCTGGGCGCACTGGAGATCATGGAGGCGTGGGAGGACGACGTGCCGGCCGGCCGGGTCACCGACTTCCGCCGCGCGGTGAAGGCACAGGAAGGCGAGAGCATCGTTTTCTCCTGGGTCGTCTGGCCCTCCCGCGAGGCGCGCGATGCGGGCAACACGAAGCTGATGAACGATCCCCGGCTCAAGAGCGACGACGTTCCCTTCAATCCCCAGCGGATGATCCATGGCGGCTTCCGTCCGATCTTCACCACCCGCGAATCCGATCGAGGAGACCCGGCATGACCAATTCGCACGGCAGCTTCGTCTGGTACGAGCTGATGACCACCGACCCCGAGGGCGCCAGGCGCTTCTACGGCGACGTCGTCGGCTGGAGCTTCGGCGATCCCGTGCCCGGCGACGTCGAATATCGCATGATCGATGCGCCGGACGGCGCGGCCGGCGGCATGCTGACCCTGACGCAGGCGATGTGCGACGGCGGCGCGCGGCCGGTCTGGCTCGGCTATCTCGGCGTCGACGACGTCGATGCGGCGGTCGCCAAGGCGGTAACCGCCGGCGCGAAGGTGCAGATGGCTCCCTTCGACGCGCCCGGCGTCGGCCGGATCGCGATGATCCTCGATCCGCAGGGCGTGCCGATCTACCTGATCCGCGGCGCCAGCGACGCGGACAGCACCGCCTATCAGCGCCGCGGCATGGGCCATGTCGCCTGGAACGAGCTGATGACCAGCGACCGCGAGGCGGCGCTGGCCTTCTATCGCGACCATTTCGACTACGCGAAGGAAGGCGCCATGGACATGGGCCCTGAGCTCGGCGAGTACAGCTTCATTGCCCACGACGGCGAGACCGTCGGGGCGGTGATGAAGGCGTCGAGCGAGGCGCCGACCGTCTGGCAATTCTATGTCCGCGTGCCGGATGTCGACGCGGCGGCGGACAGGATCAAGGCGGGCGGCGGGCAGGTGCTGTTCGGGCCGATGGACGTTCCGACCAAGGAGCGCGTGCTGATCGGCCTCGACCCGCAGGGCGCGTCGTTCGGGCTGGTTTCGGGCGGGGACAAGTGAGGAGAGAGAAAATGGGTTACGACAAGCTGACCACCTGCCTGTGGTTCGACCATGGCAAGGCGCGCGAGGCGGCGGAATTCTATGCGGCGACCTTCCCCGACAGCCACGTCGGATCGGGGCACGAAGCGCCGGCCGACTATCCCGACGGCGGCGCGGGCAACGAGATCACCGTCGATTTCACCGTCCTCGGCCGGGCCTTCGTCGGCCTGAACGGCGGCTCGAACTTCAAGCCGAACGAGGCGGTCAGCTTCATGGTCATCACCGAGGATCAGGAAGAGACCGACCGCTACTGGAACGCCATCGTCCAGAATGGCGGTGCGGAGAGCGAATGCGGCTGGTGCAAGGATCGCTGGGGCTTTTCCTGGCAGATCACCCCGCGCGTGCTGATCGAGGCGCTGGACAATCCGGACCGTGCGGCCGCCAAGCGCGCGTTCGAGGCGATGATGACGATGCAGAAGATTGACGTCGCGACCATCGAAGCCGCCCTCAGGGAACCGGCGACCGCCTAGGTCGTCGTCCCCACGAGTTCGAGCATCTTCGCCGCGGCCTCGCGCTCGGCCATGACCACCTGGCCGGCGCCGAGCCTCTCGAGATGCTCCACCTCCGCCTCCGAATGGGCGCGGGCGATGATCGGGATGTCCGGCCTCAGCGCCCGCGCCTTCTCGGCGATCGCGCCGCCTTCGAATCCTTCGGGGATCGCGATCAGCAGCTTCGCCGCGCAGGCGATCCCGGCCTCGCGCAGCACGCGCGGCTCGGTCGCATTGCCGACCACCACCTCGATGCCCGCGTCGGCGGCTTCGCTGGCGATGTCGCCCTGATCCTCGATCACGGTGAGCGAGCGTCCCCGGTCGCGCAGGCCCGCAGCGATCAGCCGGCCGACCCGGCCATAGCCGATCAGGATGACATGGCCCTGCGGCTTGGCCGGCTCGGGCGTCTCGGCCGACGGCGCCTCGTCGCCCTCGCCCCGGCCGCCGACGAACCGGAACAGGAACGGATTGACCAGGATCGAGAGGATTGCGCCGGCGAGGATGAGGTCGCGTCCCTCCGGCGGCAGGATGCCGAGGCCGGTGCCGAGCCCGGCGAGGATGAAGGAGAATTCGCCGATCTGGGCGAGGCTGACCGACACCGCCATCGCCGTCTGGGTCGGATGGCCGAAGGCGCGGACGATGAGGTAGGCGGCAACCGACTTGCCGACGACGATGATCGCGACGGTGGCGAGCAGTGGCCCCGGCTGCTGGGTGATCACCGCCGGATTGAACAGCATGCCGACCGAGACGAAGAACAGGACGGCGAACGCATCGCGCAGCGGCAGCGTCTCCTCGGTCGCACGGCGGCTGAGCGGCGTCTCGCCCAGGATCATGCCAGCGAAGAAGGCGCCCAAGGCGAAGGAGACGTCGAACGCGATCGCCGCGCCGAACGCGACGCCGAGCGCGATCGCCAGCACGGCGAGCCGGAACAGCTCGCGCGAGCCGGTGTGCACCACCCAGTGGAGCAGCCAGGGGATGATCCGCCGCCCGACCACCAGCATGAAGGCGATGAAGCCGGCGACCTTGAGCACGATCCCGAGCACCGAGCTCAGCAGCTCCGTGCCGCCCTGCCCTGCGGTGTTCGCCAGCGCCGGCAGCAGCACCAGCGCCAGCACCATCGCCAGATCCTCGACGATCAGCCAGCCGACCGCGATCCGGCCCCGCTCGGTCTCGACCAGGTCGCGCGATTGCAGCGCGCGGAGCAGCACGACGGTGCTGGCGACCGACAGCGACAGGCCGAACACGAACCCCGCCGACACCGACCAGCCGAGCGCCCAGGCCAGCGCCATGCCCATCAGGGTCGCCGTGGCGATCTGCACGAGCGCGCCCGGCACCGCGATGTTCTTGACCGACAGGAGGTCGCGCAGCGAGAAATGCAGGCCGACGCCGAACATCAGCAGGATGACGCCGATCTCGGCCAGCTCGCTCGCCAGGTTCGCGTCGGCGACAAAGCCGGGCGTGAACGGCCCGACGGCGACGCCGGCGAGCAGGTAGCCGACGATCGGCGGCATCCTGAGGCGGTGCGCCAGCGCGCCGAGCGCGAAGGCGATGACGAGGCCGGCGACGATCGTGCCGATCAGCGGGGTGTGGTGGGGCATTGACGTGTCCCTTCTGGTTTTGGCGGGCGTGCGGGCGCCGGGCCATCGCACGCCCGCAGGAGTCTACCTGCCGCCGCCGGCATCCCAAAGCAGGACGACCGCGACGACGACCGCGATGACGAGCGCCGCGATGATCGCGATTTCGCGCATGCCGATCGACAGGGCCTTGGCATGGTCGGCCCGGAAACGATCCAGCTGCGGCTTCAGGTCGTCCTTGCCGCTGATCAGCCCGAGCTCGAGGGCCGGTCCGTTGCGGACGAACTGGAGCAGCGCGTGCGTCTCGTCGTCGGTGAGGCCGGGATAGCGGCGCAGCAGCGCCTCCATCCGGGCCATCTGATCCTCGTCGACGATTCGCGTGTGATGGGTTGTCGTCTGGTTCAGTGCATTCATGTCTTCGTTCCATGGCTTTGCGCCGGCGCGGCGCTCGGGCCGTCGCCGTACGCAGATTGCGTTCGAATGTGGTGGCTCAGACGCGCGGCGGGGCGCGGGCGTCGAAACCTTTGGAACGCGGGAACGAAGGGACCGGATCTGCCGGTACCGGCTGGAAGGAGATGTCTTCGACGAACCGGGCCGGCACTGCGGCGGCCGGGCTGCCGATGAACGGCATGTCGCCCGCGAAGGGGCCACCGTCGTCGATCGCGGTCGGCTTCGCGGATGCGAGCCCGATGCGGGGTGCCGCGAGCGCGACGTCGGTGGTCGAGGCGGAGAAGGCGGAGCCGGCGGTCCTTGCCAGCGGCGAGCCGACCGGCGCGACGGCATGGCCCAGCGCCGTGGCGATCGAGAGCCACAGGCACGTCAGATACAGCCATGTCCGCGGCGCGAACGCCATCCACGTCTCCTGCTTGCGCCCGGCCGACTGGCCGCGGCGGCTTGAACCTAGCATGAAAGGACCGGTGCGTTCAAAGCGGCCCTTGGCGGCGGACGGCGCGCCCCGGTAGAGCCGGCTCCATGAGCCTCGAATCCGTCCGTGCCTGGCTGGCCGCGCATGCGCCCGACCTCCCGATCATCGAAGTCGCAACCAGCACCGCGACGGTCGCGGAGGCCGCCGGGGCGCTGGGCGTCGAACCGGCGCGGATCGCCAAGACGCTGGCGGTGCGCGTCAACGGTGAGGTGTTCCTGCTCGTCGCCCGCGGCGATGCGCGGCTCGACAACGGCAAGGCCAAAGCCGCGTTCGGCGGCCGCCCGCGCATGCTGGGGCCGGAGGAGACGCTGGCGCTCACCGGCCATCCGGTCGGTGGCGTCTGCCCATTCGGCCTGGCGAGCCCGCTCCCCGTCTATTGCGACGTGTCGCTCAAGGGCTACGCCACGGTCTTTCCCGCAGCCGGCTCCTTGAACAGCTCGGTCGAGGTCGCGCCCGACCGGCTCGCCGCCCTGGTGTCGCGGGGCTGGGTCGACGCGTGCCGCCCGCCGGACTGAGCGGTCAGTCCGTTCGCGACGGCGTCAGGTCGCCGGCCTGGTAGCGTGCCCATACCCCCGGCGCCGCGTCGATCCGCACGATCTTGCGGCCGTCCCGCCACACTTCCACCGGCACCTTTCGCTTGGTCTGCCTGGCGAGGGAGATCGCCTCGACATCGTCCCCCGCATAAAGCTGGTCGATCCGGTCGATATGCCCCGAATGCGGGTCCATGAGATAGAGCTGATAGCACGGCATCGCCTGTCGCTAGCATGTCGCGACCGTGCCGACCCTAACCTCCATCAAGGGTGCCGGAACCAGCGCCCCGCGGCGACGGTTCTTCCCCGCGCTTCCTCTAGTCAGGTGACCGTCGTGCCGCGCTACTATCTCCATATCCAGAACGGCATCGGCGATGTGCGGGACGAGGAAGGGGTCGACCTTTCGGGCATTCCGGACGCGCGCGAGCGCGCGATCGAGGGCATCCGCTCGATCGTGGCGGAGGAGGCGCGGGATGGCCGGATCGACCTCACCGGCGCCATCGTGATAAGCAACGCGACGGGCGAAACGCTTCTCGCTGTGCCGTTCCACGAGGCGTTCGACCTGCGGCTGGACGGCTGAGGGGCTCCGACACGACATGATCGACTACCTCCTGCGCAAGCTGCGCGCGCGAGATGAAATTGCCGATCTGGAGGAACTTGCCCTCGGGCGCCTCGCCGGCGAGATCCGCGACTATCCCGCCGACAAGACGGTGATCCAGGAGGGCGAGCCGCTCGATTTCTCCTCGCTGCTGCTCGAAGGCATGATGTGCCGCTACAAGGACCTGCGCGACGGCGGTCGGCAGATCTCGGCCATCCACGTCCCCGGCGATTTCCTCGACCTGCACAGCTTCACGCTGAAGCGGCTCGACCACAATGTGATGGCGATGACGCGCTGCAAGGTCGTGCTCGTGCCGCACGAGCGGCTGAAGGCGATGACCGAGGAGGAGCCGCATCTCACCCGCCTGTTCTGGTTCTCGACCAATCTCGACGCCGCCATGCATCGCGAATGGGAGCTTTCGCTCGGCCGGCGCAGCGCGATCGCGCGGGTCGCGCACCTGTTCTGCGAGCTGCAGGCGCGGCTCGAGATCGTCGGCCTGGCGGAGGAGGCCGGCTACGACTTCAAGTTCACCCAGACCGAGATCGCCGAATGCGTCGGCCTCACCTCGGTCCACGTCAACCGCGTGCTCCGCCAGCTGCGCGAGCGGCGCCTCGTCGAGTTCCGGGGTGGCCGGGTGACGATGCTCGACCGCGCCGGGCTCGAGCGCATCGCCGAGTTCCGTCCCGCCTATCTCTATCTGGACCGGCGCCCGATCTAGAACATTTCGTCATTGCGAGCACAGCGAAGCAATCCAGTGCGGCCTTCGAGTCAGCTAGATGCACAGGTGCGGCCTGCCCCGCAGGCCGCAGCCATGTCCGGGGGCCATGGCGACCTGTGCATCTTCGTCGCTTCGCTCCTCGCAACGACGATGCAAGTCTGATGGCTGCGTTTCAGACTACGCTGAGCCTCTAGTTGTTTGGTCCCGTGTAGAACCTGACCCATAGCTCCTCCCGCCACGCATGATGATCACCCGTATCACCACTCCACGGGACCAACCACCTAGGCCGCGATCGGGCGGTGGCTGCGGAACAGGCCGCGCATGCCCTGGCTTGTCGCGGAGGCGAGCGGCAGCGCGGTGGCGCAGAAGCCGCATTCGGCGGTGGTGCGTCCGATATGCCAGTGCGTCCGGCCGCAGCCGGGGCAGTGGTTGAGCTCGTTCTCGCGGTACACGGCGGCATAGCCGCGCCGTGCCGGATCGTAGAACAGGCCCCTGGCGGGCGCGGTGGCCGGCAATGCCTTGGCCATTTTGGATCTCTCTTCTCGCGCAAGACGGGCTTGCGCCGACGGTTCCTTGATCTCCGGCCAAGGTCTTGTCATCACGCGATTTTCGGCCGTCCCGTACCGGGATGGCCGCGGCCCGGAGGTTAACGCGCCGGAAATGCCCGTCAGGTCGCCAGGCGCATCAGCGCCTCGATCGTGTCCGCCTCGTGCGCGGGCTTGTCGGTGCGGATGCGCGAGATGCGCGGGAAGCGCATGGCGAGGCCCGATTTGTGGCGTTTGCTCAGGTGGATGGAATCGAAGGCGACTTCGAGCACCAGCGTCTTCTCCACCTCCCGGACCGGGCCGAAGCGCGCGATGGTGTGGCCCCGCACGAACCGGTCGAGCCATTTCAGCTCCTCGTCGGTGAAGCCGAAATAGGCCTTGCCGACCGGAAGCAGCTCGGCGCCCGAATCCGGCGCACCGCTCCAGCAGCCGAACGTGTAGTCGGAATAATAGGAGGAGCGCTTGCCGCTGCCGCGCTGGGCATACATCAGCACGCAATCGGCGGTGAGCGGGTCGCGCTTCCATTTGTACCACAGGCCGGCGCGGCGGCCCGAGACATAGGGGCTGTCGCGCCGCTTCAGCATGATCCCCTCGATCGCCGCGTCGCGGGCGCCGGTGCGGATTTCTTCAAGGGCCGCGAAGTCGGGGGCGTCGATCAGCGCGGAGACGTCGAAGCGGACGGGGTCGAGCCGCGGCACGAATGCCTCCAGCCGGCCCCGTCGCGCCGCCCAGGTCTGGGCGCGCAGATCCTCGGGCCCATCGAACAATATGTCATAGAGCCGGACGAACGCCGGATAATCGGCGCGCATCTTCGCCGAGACCTGCTTGCGTCCAAGGCGCTGCTGGAGCGCGTTGAAGCTCGCCGCACCGCCCGCTTCGCCGCCCTGTGCCGTGCCCCGCACCAGCAGCTCGCCGTCGAGCACGCCCTCGACGTCGAAGGCCCCGGCAACGTCGGGGAAGCTCCTGGTCACGTCGTCGCCGGCGCGGCTGTAGAGCCGGGTCTCGCCGCCGGCGCGGACGAGCTGGACCCGGATGCCGTCCCACTTCCACTCGGCGGCATAGTCGTCCAGTGAGACCGTGCCCTCCTCGAGCGGATGGGCGAGCATGAACGGACGAAAGACCGGCACGTTGCCCGCGGTCGGCTGCACGCCGCGTCCCTCCGCCCAGGCGAAGATCGGAAGGTAGGGCGGCGCAAGGCCGTGCCACACTTCCTCGACCGCATCGACATCGAGGTCGAACGCCTCGGCCAGCGCCACCTTGGCGAGCCGCGCCGAGATGCCGATCCGGAGCGCCCCGGTCGCGAGCTTCAGCAGCGCGAAGCGGCCGCTCGGATCGAGCTGATCGAGCATCGCCGCGAGCGCGCCCGGCGCTTCGGCCCGACCAAGGCTCGCCAGCCGCTCGACGACATTGGCGAGCCTCAGCGTCCCGTCGTCGAGATCGCTGCCGCCACCTTCCGGCTTGGGCCAGAGCAGCGACACGGTCTCGGCCATGTCGCCGACATAGTCGCGGCTCATGTAGAGCAGCACCGGATCGACCCGTTCCTCGGCGATCGCCCGGATCGCCGCGGGCTTCACCGCCGGCAGGTTCAATTCGCCGGTCAGCGCCGCCAGCGCATAACCGCGGTCTGGATCGGGCGTGCGCCTGAGGTAATCGCCGATCAGCCGCAGCTTCGCGGTGCGCGAGCGGGTATAGACGAGCGCGTCGAGAAGCTGGGAGAAGGCCCGCATGTCAGGCCAGCCAACGCCTGACGGGTGCGATCAGGTCCGGCTGGCCTCGAACAGGAACCACGCCCGCTCCTCGGCCTCGTCGGTCCAGTCGTCGAGGATGCCGGAGGTCGCATTGTCCTTCGCCGCGTCGACGATCTCCTTGGCCTCGCGCAGCTGCTCGACCAGCTTCAGATTGTCCTCGCGCAGCTCGGCCAGCATGTCCTTGGCCGATACGAAGTCCTGGTCGTTGTCCTTGATCGTCTGGCGCCGGGCGATGTCGCCGATCGAGCGCAGGGTGGTGTTGCCGGTCTTGCGCACCCGCTCGGCGATCGCGTCGGTGCTGGCGAGGATCTGCGCCGCCTGCTCGTCGAGCAGCAGGTGATAGTCGCGGAAATGCGGGCCCGAGACGTGCCAGTGGAAATTCTTGGTCTTGAGATAGAGCGCGTAGCTGTCGGCGAGGATGCCGTTCAGCGCGTCGGCGACCGACTTGGCGGCGTTGCTGGCGAGATCGGTGGGCGTGCTGAGCTTGGAACTGGACATATTTGCCTCCTCGGGGAATCGTTCGGGGTCAGCGCTGAAGATAGGAAGCCCTCAATGAGCGAACCACCGGAAAGTTACGACGGCAAATTTCGATCTCGGTGATCGGATGCGGTGATGACGGCGGTCGGCTATCGGAAGGCCATGGTTCGTAAGATCGTCTTCATAATGGTCGTCCTCGCGCTTCTGGGCGTAGGTCTGGTCGCCTGGGGCTACCGGACCGCGACGGCCGATCCGGTCGTGCGCGAGACCCGCGCCGGCCTGGCGGGCTGGCCCGCCGGCGCCCCGCCGGTCCGCGCGGTGCTGCTGACCGACATCCACGTCGCCGGACCAGACATGCCGCCGGCGCGGCTGGCACGGATCGTGGAGGCGGTGAATCGGCTCCGGCCGGACATCGTGCTGATTGCCGGCGACTTCGTAAGCGACAAGCGGACGGCAACCCGCTTCTACGCCATTGACGAGAGCATCGCGCCCTTGGCCGGCTTGCGCGCCCGGTTCGGGACGGCGGCGGTGCTCGGCAATCACGATCATTGGCGCGATGCCGCGGCGATGCGCTCGGCACTGTCGGAGGCCGGCGTGACGGTGGTGGACAACGGCGCTGTGGCGCGCGGGCCGCTCGTCATCGGCGGGCTGGACGATGCGTTCACCGATCATGCCGATCTTCCGGCCACGGTCGCGGCGATGCGACGCCTGCCGGGCGCCCGCGTCATGCTCAGCCACAGCCCTGATCCGTTTCCGAAACTCCCCCGCGATGTGGGGTTGATGCTCGCTGGCCATACCCATTGCGGCCAGATCCGGCTGCCCCTGGTCGGCGCGATCTCGACCATGTCGGCTTATGGCGAGCGCTATGCCTGTGGGCGGATCGACGAGAACGGCCGTACGCTCGTCGTCAGCGCCGGCCTCGGCACCAGCATCCTGCCGCTCCGGATCGGCGCGGTGCCGGACTTCTGGCTGGTGACGATCGGGCCGCGCCGCTGATCAACCGCAGGCCGGTGCCGGGCCCGGGCAGGTTCCCCGAGCGTCCGGGCGAACAGGCAGCGGACATGGCGGCGATAGGGTTCCGACCAGAGGTTCGAGGTTTCGACATGGCTGGCGCCGTCGACCAGCCACAGCGCCTTGCGCCCCGGCGCCGCCCGGTACATCGCGACGGTGTCGACCGGGAGCGTGCTGAGATCGGTTTCGCCGCCGATGACGAGGACGTCGCCCGGATAGCGTGCAAGGCCTCCGATCGGCGAGATCGCTTCCGGCCGGACGCCGTGGCGGGGCCAGGACTGGTAGCTGAGCAATGGCTCCGCGAAGAAAGTGAGGACCGGCGATCCGGCACGGTTGGCGCGATTGGCGACCGCCGTGCGCAGGTTCGGATAGACGGCCTGCAGCACCATCGCCTCGACCGGCAGCGGCCCCTCCTCGCCCATCAACGCCGCCGCACCGCCCATCGAGACCCCGATGATCCCGACCCTGCGCGCGGGATGCAGGCGCCGCAGGAAATCGAGCGCGGCCCGCGCATCGCGGGTCTCGTTCCAGCCGAAGGTGCGCGGCACGGCGTCGGACCCGCCTTGCCCGCGGAAGTCGATCGCCAGGACGGCATAACCTAGACCGTTGAGCCAGCGCGCATGGGCGTCGAACATCTCGCGCGACGCATTGATGCCATGGAGAAGGAGGATCGCCGGGCCTTCCTCCCGCTCGCCCGGCCAGTAGCTGCCTTCGATCCGCACCCCGTCGCTGGCGGTCAGGTGCACGACCCGGCCGGGCGGATCCGGCGGCGGCACCGGATGGTTGATCGGACGGGCGAAGAACCAGCCCGCCGTCCACGTCCCCGCCAGAACGAGGGCGCTGAGCGCCAGCACTGCAAGGACCGGTTTCGCCGCCCGCATTGCGGCACCATGCCACCAGGCTTCGATCAGGCAAGCCCGAGCGCGCCGACGGCGACGATGAAGCCCGCGATCAGGAACAGGCCGGCGACGGCGTAGCGGATGGCGCGCAGCGGCACGGCCCCGAAGAACGCGTCGCCGAGGAGGGCCGCGGGAAGGCAGGCAGCCAGCGTTCCCGCCGCCGCGCCGGCCGCCGTGAGCGGGAGGCTGTCGAACCGGCCGGCCAGTGCGAAGGTCAGGAACTGGGCGCGCTCGCCCATCTCGGCCGCGAGGGAGAGGATCGCCGCGATGAGGACGGCGGGAAGCGTCATCGAGCCAAGCGACGGGTCGCGGCGAGGGATCAGGCCGGCAACGCCGCTGTACAGCAGCGCCAGTGCAACCATCAGGCTCATCGCGCGGACCGGGACGGTGCCGGCGACCAGCACGCCGGCCGCTCCCGCGACGACGCTGCTGGCGACGATGGCCGCGAGCAGGCCGAGGATGACGAGCCCGGGGCGCCCGGTCCGTGCCGAGAGACGCGCTGTCACGCGCTGGGTCGGATCGCCCCATCCGGCGAG
This sequence comes from Sphingosinicella sp. LHD-64, assembly GCF_031157375.1. Lineage (GTDB taxonomy): Bacteria > Pseudomonadota > Alphaproteobacteria > Sphingomonadales > Sphingomonadaceae > Allosphingosinicella. Next base: position 694,312 of record NZ_JAVIFV010000003.1, on the reverse strand, counting down.
GAAGGCCGCGACGAAGGCGGTGACGAGCGCGTCCATCGCCTGAGGATCAGGCGCGCATGCGGAGCGAGATGGTGGCGAGCATCGGCTCGCTCACCGTGGCCGCGGTCGGGCCGCAGCCGACCGCGTCACGCAGCCGCTCGAAATAGATGTCGGCCGGGCAGCCGCGCGGCTGGTTGCGCACCGCCCGCTCCAGCGCCTCGGCAAGGCAGACGACCGGGATCATGCCGTAGGCGCCGGCGATGGTGCGGATCGTCGCCAGCTGCGACACGAAGTCGCGCATGGTCAGCTTCGCACCGGCCTTCTGCAGCATGTCGAGCCGGTCATGCAGATCGGCCCGCACCACGTTCACCCCGTCCTCGTCCCACTGCATGCCCGCGCTCCCGCTTGTTGGGCGTCCGGCCCCAGCATGCGCGCATCATGGTTACCGGCCCGTTAAGCCTCCGCACACTTGACAGAATCGGTTCGGATCGGCAGGAGGCGCGACGCAGCGAGGGCGGCGGTTTCGCCGCTTTCTTTATTTCAGGCACCCGCATTCGAGAAAGAGGCTGTCATGGCCAAGCCGACCACGGTCAAGATCAAGCTCGTCAGCTCCGCCGACACGGGGTTCTTCTACGTGACCAAGAAGAATCCGCGGAACATCACGGAGAAGATGACCTTCCGCAAATATGATCCCGTCGCGCGCAAGCACGTCGAGTTCAAGGAAGCCAAGATCAAATGACGCGCCTGCGGGCGAATGCCCGCGGCTCGTCATCCCGGACTTGATCCGGGACCCATGAACACCACGGTACGAAATTGGACCAGGCTGGCGTTCATGGATCCTGACTTTCGTCAGGATGACGATTGAAGGGAGTTTCGGACTCCATCATTTAATCCCTTCGGAAGCGGCCGGATCCTCGAGTTCGGCCGCTTCCGGCGTTTCGGGCGCCGTGCTGACGTCCGCTGCCTCGGCCGTGCGTTCGGCGCCGGCCGCCAGCAGCTCGTTCACCGCCTCGACGAACTTCAGCACCGAGATCGGCTTGGAGACATAGCCCTCGGCGCCGGCGTCGCGGATGCGTTCCTCGTCGCCCTTTGCGGCATAGGCCGTCACCGCCATGATCGGCGTGGTCATGAGCTCCGCGTCGATCTTCATCTGCTCGATCAGCTCGAGGCCGCTGACATGCGGCATCTGGATGTCCATCACGACCAGATCGGGCGCGAAGGTGCGGGCGCGTTCCATCGCCTCGCGGCCGTCGCGCACCGGCTCGGCCTCGTGACCATGGGCGCGGAGCAGGTCGCAGAACAGCTTCAGATTGAGCTCGTTGTCCTCGACAACCAGGATTTTTTGTCCCACTTGGCCACTCGTAGGCGATGAACGGCAAACAAACAAATAACGATGAGGCGATCGCGTTGTCGGCGCTCGGCTGGACGCTGGGCGACGATGCACGGGCCGACCGGTTCCTGGCGCTGACCGGACTGACCCCCGACGATCTGCGCACGCGCCTCGCGGAGCCGGCGACGCTGGCCGCGGCGATCCGCTTCCTCGAGGCGCACGAGCCGGATCTCGTCGCCTGTGCCGAGGCGATCGGCGTCGCGCCCGCCGACCTGCCCGAAACGCGGCGCAGGCTGGAGGCATGAGCCGCCCCGTTCGACACGCTCAGGGCAGGCCGCTGCTCATCACCGACTGCGATGAGGTGCTGCTCCATTTCGTCACCCATTTCGCCGAATGGGTCGACGAGGCGGCCGATCTCCATTTCGCCCTCGACGCACCCGGCTTCGCCGGCGCGCTCCGGCACAAGGACGGGCGGATCGTGCCGGAGGAGCGGGTCTGGCCGCTGCTCGACATGTTCTTCGAAGGCGAGATGCACCGGCAGAACCTCGTCCCGGGGGCGGTGGAGGCGCTGCGCGCGATCGAGGACGCGGCCGACATCGTGATCCTGACCAATATCGGCGACGACTATCAGGCGAACCGCGTCGCCCAATTGGAGGCGTTCGACATCCGCCACCGCGTGCTGTGCAACCAGGGCGGCAAGGGCCGGCCGGTCCGCGAGCTGATCGAGGCGATGCGGCCGAGCGTCACCGTGTTCGTCGACGACCTCGCCGTCCACCATGAATCGGTCGCCAAGCACGCGCCTGACGTGTGGCGCCTGCACATGATCGCCGAGCCGCGCCTCGCCGCGACGACGCCACCGGCTGCCCATGCTCATGCGCGCATCGACGATTGGGGCAAGGCGCTGCCCTGGATCCGGGGCAAGTTCGCGGACGGAACCGCTTCCTAGCCGGGCTGCCGCCCCCGGTTGCAGCGCGTCAGCGTCTCTTGCGACAGCGGCGTGCCGGCGACCTCGAAGGCGAGAATCCGTTCGAGCTGGAGCCCGAGCCGCGTGCAGGCCCGTTCCTGGCCGCGCGCGTCGGCGGGCACCCGGCCCGTGCACGTCTCGCCTTGGCAGCGCCAGACGCGGCCGTCGACCGCCACCCGCTCGGACCCGCGGAAGGCGGGTGCGACCCGCGCCGTTGCCGCCATCTCCCGCTGCCGCTGGGCGAGCGTGGGTGCGGAAAGCGCCAGCACGATCACAGCAAGACCAGCTGAAACGACCCGTTTCATCTCTCATTCTCCTGCCTTGGAACGGGAGAATCACGCGCGCCCGGCCGGACTCGCCAGTGGCGCATTTGCCATCTATGATCGATATCGTGCCAAAGGATATGCCCCCGCGCCCGCGTCATCACGTCGTGGTCGTCGCCTATGAGGGGCTCGCCCTGTTCGAATTCGGCATGGCGGCGGAGATTTTCGGCGAGGTGCGCTACGACATCAGCCCGCACTGGTACCGTTTCTCGGCCGCCAACATCCAGCCGCGCCCGGTCCGCGCCCCCGGCGGCGTCACGATCACCACCGACGGCGGCATCGAATTGCTCGCCGAGGCCGACACGATCATCATCCCCGGCTGGCCGCCCGAGGATCGCGAACACCCTGTCCGCGCCGCGCTGGTCGCGGCCCACGCGCGCGGTGCGCGGCTCGTCTCGATCTGCACCGGCTCGTTCCTGCTCGCCTCGGCCGGCCTGCTCGACGGGCGGCGCGCCACCACCCACTGGCGCCACATGGACCGCATGGTCGCCGAATATCCGGCAATCCGCGTGGTCCGCGACGTCCTCTACCTCGACGACGGATCGATCCTGACCTCGGCGGGCGGCGCCTCCGGCGTCGACCTCTGCCTCCATCTCGTCCGCCAGGATTATGGCGGCGCCATCGCCAACATGGTGGCACGGCGGCTGGTGGTCGCGGCCCATCGCGGCGGCGACCAGCGCCAGTTCGTCGAGCGCCCGCTGCCGCGCGACCACGAGGCGGGCCGCCTCGGCCGGCTGATGGACGATGTCCGCGCCGGGCTCGACGACCCCTGGACCGTCGCAAGCATGGCCGCCCGCGCCGGCATGAGCCGCCGCACCCTCGTCCGCCGCTTCAACGAGGCGACCGGCCTGCCGCCCGCCGAATGGCTGCGGCTGGAGCGGATCGGTCGCGCCCGCGAGCTGCTCGAGACCAGCGCCGCGCCGATCGAGGAGATCGCCCGTCTCGCCGGCTTCGGCACCGCCGCGGCGCTCCGCCACCATTTCGCGCGGCAGCTCGACGTCACCCCGACCCGCTACCGCCAGCATTTCGGTCACACGCACGCTTGACCCCGCCCCGTCGGCAGTGCTTAGCGGCGGCATGACCGACAGCATCTCCGCCCGCATCGCCGAGCTCGGCCTCGCCCTTCCCGAAGCCGCGGCGCCCGTCGCCGCCTATGTGCCGACGCTGGAAGTGGGCGGCCTGCTCTTCATCTCGGGCCAGATCTCCTTCGCGCCCGACGGCAGCCGGATCACCGGGACGCTCGGCAAGGACATGGACGTCGCCGCCGGCCAGCAGGCGGCCGAGCGCTGCGGCCTGATGCTGATCGCGCAGATGCAGAAGGCTTTGGGCTCGCTCGACCGGGTCGAGCGGATCGTCAAGCTCGGCGCCTTCGTCGCCTCGACCCCCGACTTCACCGACCAGCCCAAGGTCGCCAACGGCGCGTCGGAGCTGATGGAGAAGGTGTTCGGCGAGGCGGGACGCCATACCCGCAGCGCCGTCGGCGTGCCGGTGCTGCCGCTCGGCGCCGCGGTCGAGATCGATGCCATCATCGCCGTCAAGGCCAGCTAGGCTCGGCGAGCTTTTCGCGAAGCCCTTCGCCCACCGCGGCCTGCATGGCCGCGGCATGGTCGAGAACAGCCCGTCGGCGTTCCGCGCCGCGCTCGACGCCGGCCACGGCATCGAGCTCGACGTCCAGGTCTCGGCCGACGGCGAAGCGATCGTCTTCCACGACTACGATCTCAGGCGGCTGGCCGGCGCGGACGGCAAACTCGCCGATCTCCCTGCCGCCGCGATCTCCGCGCACCGGCTGACCGGCACCGAAGAGGCGATCCCGATCCTCCCGGACATACTGGCGCTGATCGACGGCCGCGCGCCGCTGCTGATCGAGGTGAAATCGCCCGGCCGCGACGTCGCGCCGCTCTGCGAAGCTGTGAACCGTGCGCTCGCCTCCTATATCGGCCCGGTGGCGGTGATGTCGTTCAATCCGGCGATCGGGCACTGGTTCGCGAAGCGCGCACCCGACGTGCTGCGCGGCCTCGTCGTAACCGAGGAGGGTCGGCCCCGGCACGGGTGGCTGAAGCGCTGGCTCTCGCTCAGATGGTCGAGGGCCGATTTCCTCGCCTACGACATCCGCGACCTGCCCTCGCGCTTTGTCGATGCGGTCCGCGCGAAAGGCATGAAGGTCGGCACCTGGACGGTCCGCACCGACGCCCAGCGCACCATCGCTGCGGCGAGCGTTGATCAGATCATCTACGAGGTCCCGGCATGAGCGGCGAAGCGGTCGTCGCCCGCATCGCGCAGGGTGTCGCGGACTTTTCCGCCGAAGACTGGGACCGCTGCGCCGGCTCCGACGATCCGTTCCTCAGCCACGCCTTCCTCTCGGCGCTGGAGGAATCCGGCAGCGCGGTCCTCGAAACCGGCTGGCAGCCCGTCCCGATCGCCATTGACGGCCCGGACGGCCGCCCGGATGCGGTACTCCCCGCCTATGTGAAGAGCCACAGTCAGGGCGAATATGTCTTCGACCACGCCTGGGCCGACGCCTTCGAGCGGGCCGGCGGGCGCTATTATCCCAAGCTCCAGATCGCCGTGCCGTTCACGCCGGTGCCGGGCCGCCGCCTGCTCGCCCGCGCCGCGCCGCTCGCTCCCGCCTTGATCGCCGCCGCCGAGCGGATCGTCGAGGCGAACCACCTCTCCTCCGCCCACGCCACCTTCATCCATGGCGACGAGGTCGCGGTCTTCGAACGCGCCGGCTGGCTGATCCGCGAGGACAACCAGTTCCACTGGCATAATGACGGCTATCGAAGCTTCGATGACTTCCTCGCCTCCCTCACCTCGCGCAAGCGCAAGGCGATCCGCAAGGAGCGCGCTGCGGCGAGCCAGGGCCTGGAGATCGTCCACCTTACCGGCGACGACCTGACCGAAACCCACTGGGACGCCTTCTGGACCTTCTACCAGGACACCGGCGCCCGCAAATGGGGCCGCCCCTATCTCACCCGCCCCTTCTTCTCGCTGCTCGGCGAACGGCTCGCCGACAAGGTGCTGCTGGTCTTCGCGCTGCGCGACGGCATCCCCATCGCCGGCGCGCTCAACCTGATCGGCGCCGAGGCCCTCTACGGTCGCTACTGGGGCTGCACCGAGGATGTGCCCCACCTCCATTTCGAGCTCTGCTATTATCAGGCGATCGACTTCGCGATCGCGCGCGGTCTCCATCGGGTCGAGGCCGGCGCGCAGGGCGGCCACAAGCTCGCCCGCGGCTATCGCCCGGTCCCGACCTGGTCAGCCCATTACATCGCCAATCCCGGCTTCCGTCGCGCCGTCGCCGACTATCTCGCCGCCGAACGCGCCGCCGTCGCCCGGGAGATCGAAGCCATGGACGAGCTGACGCCGTTCCGGAAGACGGGCTAGGCAGCTACGCAACCTCATTGCCATCCCGCGGCTGCGCGGCGATCGCCTCGATCTCGACCAGATAGCCGTAATGGAGCTCCGGCACCGGAACGACGGTCCGCGCCGGCCGGTGCTCCCCGAAGATCTCCGCGAACAGCGCGTTGAACGGCGCCCAGTGGTCCATCCCGACGACGAACACGGTGACGCGCAGCACATCCTGCGGCCCGGCGTTGGCAGCGGCGAGCGTGTCGAACAGGTTGCGGAAGGTCTGGCGGACCTGCGCCTCGAAGCCCGCCTTCGCCAGCTCATGCCCGCCAGCGACGACGGGCAGGTGCCCGGCGGTGAAGACGAGGCCGTCATGTGCCGTCGCGAACGCATAATGCCCGCCCGGCGTCCGGCCCGGCACATGCACCGTCTCCATGAAAGAGCCTCCCTATCATGCTGTCCGCGCAACACTTTAGCGCACGGGGTCACATCCCGATGGCGTCTTCATGCGCGCTGCCGGGATCGGCCACAATGGGAAGGCGGATGGTCACGCGCCAAAGGTCAGCCGGATGCCGCCGTTGACGGTGAATCCGTCGGTCGGTGCCCAGGCGTCGACGGTCCAGCGACCGTCCGGCGCCCGCGTGGGCCTGAGCAACGGGTCGTATCTGGTCTGCCGGACGTTCAGCAGGTTCTCGGCGTTCAGGAAGAGGCGGACGTCGCCGAGCACGATCTCGCCCATCATGCCGAGTTCGACATAGGGTCGGCCTGTCGCGCGAAACGGATTGTCTTCCAGCGATTGCCGGCCGGTATAATAGGCCTCGAAGCCGATCCGGCCGACCCCGTGCCGCTCCCACATCGCCACCAGTCCGGCGGTGTGGCGCGGCGTCAGCGGCACCTGCCGGCGGCCGGTCCCGTCCGGGTCGGGTTCCGAAGAGTCGACGAAGACGTAGCTGCCGGTGACGGTGAACGCCTGCCAGCGATAGCGCAGCAGGAGCTCGGCGCCGCGAATGCGCGTCGTCTCCGCGACGCTGACCAGCCGCACCCGCCCGGCTTCGGGTGACGGATCGACGACATCGAGCCGGGTGGTGTTGCGCATGTCGGAGCCGAACAGGGTGAGGTTCGCTTCGATGCCCCCACGCGCATAACCGATGTCGAGCGAGGCGCTTTCCGCCGTTTCCGCCCTCAGGCCATTCAGCGGCTCCAGCCGCGACAGGCCCGCCGCCTCGGTCTCGTCGACGAACGGGGTCGGCGCATGGAAGCCGCGGCCGACCGAAGCCCGGACCGTCCAGAAGCCGGGCCGATAGAGCAGCGACAGGCGCGGGCTGAACCTGGTGCCATATTCGCTGTGCGCGTCGATCCGGGCGCTGCCCGCCACGGTCAACTGTTCGTTCAGCGCGTGCTCGGCCTGGACGAAGACCCCCGGCACGGTGAAATCATAGTCGAACTGGGGGAATGTCTCGGAACGATAGCCGTCCGCCTGATAGGCGACACCGGCGACCCATGACATGCGCCCCGCCTCTCCGGCCAGCGACAGCTCGGCGAAGAGCGTGTCGTGCCGGTCGTCCTCGGCTGTGTCGCCGAAGACGTGGCGGTGATCCTGTCGCATTCCCGAGGCGCGGACATGCGCGGTGCCGATCCCTGCCAGCGGCAGCTGGGCGACCAGGCCCGCATCGAGACGATCCGTGTTCTGGGTCTGGAGGAAGGGCCGGCCGTCGGGCGTCGTCCGGCCGGGCGCGGTGCCACCCACCCGATCCTCGCCCATCGCCCCGATCGTGGCGAAGATCGACGCTCCGCCGGCGCCGTCCCAGAACAGGCGCGGCCGGGCGGTCCAGCGGTCATAGGCGGGCAGGTCGATCCAGCCGTCATCGTCGATGTCCTGCCGGCTCTGACGGTGGAGCCCCCCGGTCAGCGAGGCGCTCCAGCCCCCGCCGAGCGGCGATGCGGCATAGGCCGTGAGATCCTGACCGTCACGGCTCGTGACGTTGAGCAAGGCTTCGATCTCCAGGGCATCGCCCGGGCGCCGCGAGACCAGGTTGATAACGCCGCCGAGCGCCGAGGGCCCATAAAGCGCCGAGGCTGCCCCCTTGATGACCTCGACTTGACCAAGATCTGTCGGGGGGATTTGCAGGAGGCCGAGCGACGACGCCTGGCCGCCGTAAAGTGGCAGTCCGTCGGCAAGAAGCTGGGTGTAGCGGCCGTTCATGCCCTGCACGCGCACATTGGCCGAGCCCAGCGCCGGCGACGTGACCTGAACCCGGACACCGCCCGTTTCGCTCAGCATCATGGCGATGTTGCCGGGCCGCATCAGCAGCTTCTCTTCGATCTCGTCGCGGTTCAGGACGTCCACCCGGATCGGTTCGTCCTGTACCCGGCGGCGGGAGCGCGTCGCCTGGACGACGATCTCCTCATCTTCCTCGTCGGTCTCCGCCTGCGCTCCAGCCTGGTCGTTCCCGCCGGAAACATCCTGCGCCCATGCGGCCGGGGACAGCAGCGTCAGAACGAGCACGGCCGGCATGCCGGTCAGGGATGTAAAACTGGAGCGCGCCATGGATCCTCGACCGAATCGGGAAGGCGGCGCTATGGGGTCTGTAGCGACTACAGGGTCAAGGCATTGCGATGAAGATCGGAGAGGTCTCCAGGATCACCGGAACGAACGTGGAGACCGTCCGCTATTATGAGCGGATCGGCCTCCTGCCCAAGCCGAGCCGCACCGGCGGAAACTACCGCAGCTATGCAGCCCAGGATGTCGACCGCCTCAAATTCATCCGCCATGCGCGCGGGCTCGGGTTCGACATTGCCGATATCCGCTCCCTCCTCGATCTCGGTGAGCATCCGGAGCGGGATTGCTGCGAGGTCGATCAAATCGCCACCAGCCACCTCGTGTCCGTCGAGAACAAGCTCCGGCAACTCGAACAGCTGCAGCAGGAACTTGTCCGGATGCTCCGGCAGTGTCGGGGCGGACAGGTCGCCGACTGCCGCATCATGCTCACCCTGGCCGAGCGTTAGCCCGCGCAAACCCGGTTTCCCGATCCGCAACGGGTCGAAAGCGCCGGCATTCCGATTGTTGGATACAAATAGGATTTGGCCTGTCACGCTCACGGCATGACGGCTCCACCTTGCAACGCGTCGGGCAAGCCGGTCCCCATCGCTTCGAAGTTTCACGTGCGGTGCGGATTTTTTCGCTCAGGGAAGCTGAAACTTATGAAACTTCCGCTGAAACTTTCGGCGCCCACCCCGCTTGCCGATGGCCGGCAACCGCCTATGATCCCGGCCGAAAAATCGACAGGAGACGGGGCGATGCGGCTGTGGCTTTGGGCATGGATGCTGGTGTTCGTGGCCGCAGCGCCGGCGGCGGCCGAGGTGCCGCAGGGGCCGGAGCGGCTGTTCACCGGTCGCGACCTGTTCAGCCTCGAGGTTGCCGCCGATCCGCAGATCAGCCCCGACGGCCGCCAGATCGCCTATGTCCGCCGCTCCGGCGACATCATGACCGACCGATTCCGCCCGACCATCTGGCTGATCGACACCGCGACCGGGCGTCAGGTTCCGCTCGCCGCCGGGCCCGGCGCGCACAGCCAGCCGCGCTGGTCGCCGGCCGGCGACCGGATCGCCTACGTCTCGTCGGCCGAGGGCGGCACGCCGCAGCTCTTCGTGCGCTGGATGGAGAGCGGCGAGGCGGTGCGGATCACCGGCCTCCCGGATTCGCCGGGCAGCCTCGCCTGGTCGCCGGACGGCCGCCAGATCGCCTACACGATGTTCGTGCCGGACGAGGGCCAGCGCCTCGGCAGCGCGTCGCAGCCGCGCCCCGAAGGCGCGCAATGGGCGCCGCCGCTGGAGGTGATCACCGCGGTCACCTATCGCGCCGACGGCCAGGGCTATCTGAAGCCCGGTTACGAGCAGATCTTCGTCGTCTCCGCCGAGGGCGGCGCGCCGCGCCAGCTGAGCTACGGCCCGTACAACAATGACGGGCAGGTCTCCTGGGCGCCCGACGGGCGGACGCTCTATTTCAGCGCCAACCGCTCCGATACGTGGGAGCGCGACGGCAACAACAGCGAGGTCTATGCGCTCGACATCGCCACCCACCGGATCACGGCGCTCACCACCCGCGACGGGCCGGACGCGTCGCCGATCGTGTCGCCGGACGGCCGCTCGATCGCCTATCTCGGCTTCGACGATCAGCGCCGCGGCTACGAGAACGCCCGGCTCTACGTGATGGACCGCGACGGATCGAACGGCCGGTCACTCACCGACTCGCTCGATCGCAGCATCGACAGCGCGGTCTGGGCGGCCGACGGGCGCGGGATCTACGTCTCCTACGAGGACCATGGCACGATCACCGTCGCCCGCGTCGGACTCGACGGGTCGCGCCGGACCGTGGTGGAACGGCTCACCGGGAGCAGCCTGGACCGCCCCTATGCGGGCGGGGAGTTCAGCGTGTCGCGCGACGGCGCGCTCGCGGTCACCCGCGGCACAGCGACCCGCCCGTCGGATGTCGTGCTGGTGCGCGGCGGGCAGTCGCGCCAACTCACCCGGCTCAACGACGAGATGCTGGGCGGCAAGGCGCTGGGCGAGGTGCGGCGGATCGAGACGTCCTCCTCCTTCGACCAGCGGCCGATCGAGGCCTGGCTGACGCTGCCGGCCAACTACACGGAAGGCCAGCGTTATCCGCTGATCCTCGAGATCCACGGCGGCCCGTTCGCCGCCTATGGCCCCAGTTTCTCGACCGACAACCAGCTCTACGCCGCCGCCGGCTATGCCGTGCTGTCGGTCAATCCGCGCGGCTCCACCTCCTATGGCGAGGCGTTCGCCAATCTCATCCACCATGCCTATCCCGGCAACGACTATGACGACCTGATGAGCGCGGTCGACGCCGTCATCGCCCAGGGCGTGGTCGATCCGGAGCGGCTGTTCGTCACCGGCGGCTCGGGCGGCGGCGTGCTGACCTCGTGGATCGTCGGCAAGACCAACCGCTTCCGTGCCGCCGCGACCCAGAAGCCGGTGATCGACTGGGCGAGCTTCGTGCTCACCGCCGACAACCCGTCCTTCTTCTCGCGCTACTGGTTCGGCGAATATCCGTGGGAGGACCCGCAGGCCTTCTGGCAGCGCTCGCCGCTGAGCCTGGTCGGCAACGTCCAGACGCCGACCCTCGTCGTCGTCGGCAGTGAGGATTATCGCACCCCGGTCAGCGAGTCGGAGCAATATTACACCGCGCTGCAGCTGCGCGGCGTGCCGACCGCCCTGGTGAAGGTGCCCGGCGCCAGTCATGGCGGGCTTGCCGCCCGGCCCTCGCAGAGCGCCGCCAAGGCCTCGGCGATCCTCGCCTGGTTCCAGCGCTACCGCGACACGCCCTGGCGTCCCGCCACCGCCGCGCCCTGACGGCTCACCAGCCCTCGCGCGGGCGGGCGACCCAGCTATGGTCCTCGACCACGTCGGCGAGGACCGGCCGCCCGCGCCAGTCGCGCGACGGCGCGAACCGGTAGCGCCGCTCGATCAGCCGGCAGGTGTTGGCGTCGAGGTCGCGATTGCCGCTCGATTCGACGATCCGGCAGTTCACCGCCCGGCCGTTCAGCGCGACCGTGAAGCGGACGGACACGGTGCCGCCTGCGCCGATTTCCAGCGCCGCGCGCGGATAGTCGGCATCGGTCATCCGCCCGCGCAGGTGGCGCGGCGGCATCCCGCCGCCGCCCTCGCCGTCACCATCGCCGCCCGCGCCGCGCCCGTCGCCATCGCCCCCTGCGCCGAAGCCGGGCCCGCGCACGTCGGCCGCCCCCTGAGAGGGATCGGACCCCTGGCCGGAAACCGGCGCAGCGGTGATCGGCGGCGGGACGGGCAGGCGCACGACCGGCGGGGGCGCCACGATCTGCGTCGCCTCCGAGTGGAGATTGGGCGGCGAGGCCGCACCCTCCCGGCCGGGGCTCTGACGCTGCTGGGGACTCGGCTCGACCCGGCGTGGCGGCGGCGGCGGGACGGGCTCGGCCTCGGGCGGTGGCAGGGTCACGTCGAAGACATCGAGCGAGCGCTCGACCACGCGGGTCGCCGGGACGCCAAGGCCCCAGATCAGGGCCAGCCCGACCAGCCCGTGCACCAGTGCGACGGCCGCACCGGCGCCGATCTTCTCACGCGTGTCACTCGGTGCCCGAAGCGCCATACTCACATCTCACGTGTCTGGTCTTCCTATACACCATCCTGCGGATATGCGCCTTGTGCGATCCGGTCTCGGGGCCTGGTTGTCGGTGTTCATACCAATTAATTTTTATTGGTACGAAAGACAGGTTGATCGATCTGGCCTGGTTTGTTAGCCAGGTCTCAGGGCTCGCAAGAAGGTCCTCAAGTTCAGGGAGCGAGATGCGACAGGCCTTTTTCATTGCAGCTTCTGCGGCCCTCCTGCTTCTGCCCGCCTCCCCGGCGGGGGCGGAACGCATTCTCGTCCGCGACCCGGCGGCATATCGCGCGGCGACCCGCGCGTTGTCCCCCGGCGACGAGATCGTCCTCGCGAACGGCACGTGGCGCGATTTCCAGATCCTGTTCGAAGGGCAGGGCACGGCCGGGCGGCCGATCACGCTGAGCGCCGAGACGCCCGGCCAGGTCATCCTCTCCGGCCAGTCCAACCTCAGGCTCTCCGGCACGCATCTCGTCGTCTCCGGCCTGGTCTTCCGCGACGGCCATTCCCCGACCGAGGAGGTGATCGCCTTCCGCCGCGATTCGCGACGGACGGCCAGCAACTCGCGGGTGACCGAGGTCGTCATCGACCATTTCAACCAGCCCGATCGCCGCCGCGAGGACCGCTGGGTGTCGATCTACGGCCAGGACAACCGGGTCGATCACTCCCATTTCGTGGGCAAGGGCAATGCGGGCGTGACGCTCGCCGTGATCCGGCCGGAAGGTCAGCCGCAGCCGAACCGTCACCGGATCGACCACAATTATTTCGGGCCACGCCCGCCGCTCGGCTCGAACGGCGGTGAGACGATCCGGATCGGCACCAGCGAGGAATCGCTCTCCGACTCCGCCACGATCGTCGAGAACAACTATTTCGATCGCTGCGACGGCGAGGTCGAGATCGTCTCGGTGAAGTCCGGCGCGAACATTATCCGCGGCAACACCTTCTTCGAATCCCAAGGCGCAGTCGTCCTGCGCCACGGCAACGGCAACCTCGTCGAGCGCAACGTCTTTCTCGGCAACGGCAAGGCGAACACCGGCGGCGTGCGGATCATCAACCGCGACCAGACTGTCCGCCTCAACCATATGGAAGGCCTCGCCGGCACCGGCTTCGCCAGCGCGGTCACGGTGATGAACGGCGTGCCGAACTCGGCGATCAACCGCTACCATCAGGTCGCCAATGCCCGGATCGAGCGCAACAGCGTGATCGAGAGCCGGCGGATCACCCTGGCGGCCGGCGCCGATGCCGAACGCTCCGCGCCGCCCATCGATAGCTATTTCGAGCGCAACCTGATCGCCGGCACTGAACGCACCGACCCGTTCCGCATCGATGGCGACATCGCCGGTATTGCTTTCACAGGTAATGTCCAGGGCGAGGTCGCCGAACCGCGCCTTGACCGGGGGGTAGAACGGCGCCCGATCGAGATGGTGCGCGCTCCTAATGGATTGCTCTACCCAGCCGACCCGGCGCTCGCCGAGGTCGGTGCGCCGCGCGACCTCAGCCCGACCACGCGCGAGGAGACCGGCGTTAGCTGGTACCTCAAGCCCGGGCCTATGGCGGAAACGCCTGCAGGCGCCGCTGTCGATATTCCGGCCGGAAGTGCGCTCGATGCTGTTGGCGAGGGCGGCACCTTCCGGCTCGCGGCCGGCGACTATCGGGTGAGCACGCCGATCGTGATCGACCGGCCCGTCCACCTCTCCGGGGCGGGCGACCGGCAGACGCGGATCGCCTTCTCGGGCGATAGCCTGTTCCGGATCGAGGAAGGGGGGCGGCTCAGTCTCTCTGGCCTTGCCATCACCGGCACCGGCGCGGCCGCGATCCGGACCAGCGCGCAGCCGATGATCGCCAATTATGCCATTGAGCTGTCCGATATAGCGGTGTCGAACCTGCCCGGCGACGTGATCGCGACCACCGCGGCGACCTTTGCCGACGACATCCGGATCCGGGCCAGCCGGTTCGAGAATGTCCGCGGCACCGTGATTGCCGCCCATTCGGAGACGGGCGGCGCCGGCCTCTACAATGCTGAGGAGATCGAGATCGACCGCTCCGATTTCCGCCGTGTCGGGCGGATCGCCGACGTGTTTCGCGGCGGTCGGGACGAAAGCACCTTCGGACCACGCTTCACGATGGCGAACTCGACGGTCGAGGGGAGCGGCGCACCCGATGCGCCTGCGCTGCTCCTGTCGGGCGTGCAGCGGACCGAGATTGACGACAATCGCTTCCGGGGCAGCGGACCGATCTCGGTGACGCACAGCGTCGGCTCGCCCGATACGCGGATCGCGAACAATGTCTTCGAAGACACGCCGCTGCCACAGGTCACCGAGCTCTATTGGCAGGGCCCGGCCCGCGCCGTGCTGACGGGCAACTCGCAATGAAGCGCGCCGCGTTCCTCCTCGCCGTGCTGCTGTTTTCCGGGCAGGCTGGCGCGCAGGCGCTGATCCCCCAGGCCGACCGTGCCGCCATGGTTGCGGAGGCCACGCGCCACCCGCTGTTCCAGGCCGAGCTTGAGCGCACTCGCGCTGCGGTCGACCGGGCGATGCAGGGCGGCATCAATGTGCCGGTGCCGCGCGATCCCGGCGGCGGGCTCACCCACGAGCAGCACAAGCGCAACTATCTCACCATCTACGGCGCCGGCCTGCTCTACGCGATCACCGGCGAGCAGCGTTACGCCGATCATGTCCGCCAATTGCTGCTCGCTTATGCCGAGCTCTATCCCCGCCTCGGTCCGCATCCCGCGGCGGCGAACCAGGTGCCCGGACGGCTGTTCTGGCAGAGCCTCAACGACTCCGTCTGGCTGGTCTATGCGATCCAGGGCTATGACGCGATCCGCGACACGCTGAGCGAGGCCGACCGGCGGACCATCGACCACAGTGTCTTCCGCCGCATGGCGCGCTTCCTGTCGGACGAGAACCCACAGGCCTTCGACCGCATCCACAACCACGCCACCTGGGCCACCGCCGGTGTCGGCATGACCGGCTATGTGCTCGGCGACCGCGCGCTGGTCGAGAAGGCGCTGCTCGGTACCGACCGCAGCGGCCAGGGCGGGTTCCTGCGCCAGATCGACCTGCTCTTCTCGCCCGACGGCTATTATGCGGAAGGACCCTATTACCAGCGCTACGCCCTCCTCCCTTTCGTCGTCTTCGCCCGGGCGATCGAGACGAACGAGACGGAACGCCATATCTTCGAGCGCCGCGACGGCCTGCTCTTGAAGGCGGTCCGCACCACCATCCAGCTCAGCTACGGCGGCTATTTCTTCCCCGTGAACGACGCGATGCGCGACAAGGGGCTGGACACCGAGGAGCTCGTCCAGGGCGTCGCCATCGCCTATGGCGTCACCCGCGATCCCGCCTTCCTTTCGATCGCGCAAGAGCAGGGCCGCACCATCCTCTCTGGCGACGGCCTCGCGCTCTCGCGCGATCTCGCCGCCGGCCGGGCGCGGCCCTTCCCGTTCCAGTCCGCCCTCTTCCGCGACGGGCCGGAGGGCGACCGGGGGGCGCTCGCGGTGCTGCGCTCCGATCCCGGCCAGCGCAGCCAGACCCTGGTGATGAAGAGCACCTCGCAGGGGATGGGCCATGGCCATTTCGACCGGCTGAACTGGCTGCTCTACGACAACGGCAATGCGATCGTGACCGACTATGGCGCCGCCCGCTTCCTCAACATCGAGGCGAAGGACGGCGGCCGCTACCTCCCCGAGAATGACAGCTGGGCGCAGCAGACCATCGCGCACAACACATTGGTCGTGAACGAGGCGAGCCATTTCGGCGCCCGGCTCCGCCCGGCCGAAGCGAGCGCGCCAACTCAGCTCTTCTTCCAGGGCGAGGGCGACACCAGGCTCAGCACCGCCGAAGAGGCCCACGCCTATCCGGGCGTCCGCTTCCGCCGCACGCTGGCGCAACTGACAGTCGAGGGGTTCGCCAGCCCGATCGTGGTTGATCTGCTGCGCGTCGACGGCGAGCGGCCGGCGCGCTACGATCTGCCGCTCCATTATGCCGGCCATCTGATCGAGACCGGCTTCCCGTTACAGTCGAATGTGACGACCCGGCCGGCGCTGGGCGAGGCCAACGGCTACCAGCATCTCTGGGTGGACGCGATCGGCACGCCGCGGGCGGACAATGGCCGCGTCACCTGGATCAACGGCGGTCGCTTCTACACGTTTCACACCCTGCCGCCGGCCGGCGCGCAGATGATCTTCGCCGAGAGCGGCGCCAACGACCCGCGCTTCAACCTGCGCCGCGAGCCGGTGCTGATCCTGCGCGCCGACAACCAGACCGACACGAGCTTCGTCAGCCTGATCGAGCCGCACGGCGCCTATGACGCGGCGGCCGAGACCACCGTCGCCAGCCGCAGCCGGATTCGCGGTCTTCGCCATGTCCGCGCCGACGGCGCCGACCTTGTCGCGTTCGAGACCGACGCCGGCCGCACCGTGATCCTCGCCATCGCCGACGACACCTCCGCGACCGTCCGGCATCGCGCCGCGCTCGACGGGCGGATGCTCGAATGGACCGGCCATTTCGGCCGCTTCGACCGGACGGGAAGCGGCCAGTGACGCTCAAGAACAATCTGCGCTGGAGCGTGATCGGCCTGATCGCGCTCGCCACCGTCATCAACTATATCGACCGCAACGCGCTCGCCGTGATGTGGCCGGCGGTCTCGGCCGAGATCGGCGCGACCAAGGAGGATTACGCCCTCCTCGTCACCATCTTCATGATCTCCTACGCATTCGGCCAGGCGCTGTTCGGCAAGATTTTCGACGTGATCGGGACGCGGCTCGGCTTCGCCCTGTCGATCATTGTGTGGTCGATCTCGATCGGCCTCCACGCGCTGGTCCGCTCGCTGCCGCTGCTGGGCGTACTGCGCGCGACCCTGGGCGTCAGCGAGGCGGGCAACTGGCCCGGCGCGGTCAAGGCCAACGCGCTCTGGTTCCCGCCGGGCGAGCGCGCCTTCGCGCAGGGCATCTTCAACTCCGGCGCCTCAGTGGGCGCGATCGTCTCGGCGCCGTTGATCGCGCTCATCTATGTGGGCGTCGGCTGGCGCATGACCTTCGTGCTGGTCGGCATCCTCGGCTTCCTCTGGCTGCTGCCCTGGTTCTGGCTCTACCGCTCCGACCCGGACCGCCATCCCTGGCTCACCGAAGCCGAGCGCACCCACATTCAGGGCGGAACTGACGCCAGAACCAGCGACGCGGAACCGGCCTATTCCCCCGGCTGGGGCGGATTGCTCAAACACCGCGAGAGCTGGGCGGTGCTGATCAGCCGCTTCTTCCTCGATCCGGTCTGGTGGCTGTTCGTCTCATGGCTGCCGATCTATCTTGCCGAGACCTTCGGCTTCAACGTAGCCCAGATCGGCCTGTTCGCGTGGGTGCCGTTCGTCGGCGCGATGCTGGGCAGCCTCGGTGGCGGCTGGCTGTCCGGCGCCCTGATCCGGCGCGGCTGGCCGGTGATCCGGGCGCGCAAGGCGGCGATCACGCTCGGCGCGGTCATCATGCTGCCGGCGCTCCTGCTCACCATGGGCGCGGCGACGCCGCTCTATGCGGTGCTGCTGATCGCCGTGATCCTGTTCGGCTTCCAGGTCGCGATCGGCAACATCCAGACGCTGCCGGCCGACTATTTCGGCGGCGGCGCGGTCGGCTCGCTCGCCGGCCTCGGCGGCACAGCGGCGGTCGCCGGCACCCTGATCACGACCTGGCTGGTGCCGGTCATGACCCGCACCTCCTACGCGCCGATCTTCGCGCTCGCCGCGGCGATCGTGCCGCTCTCGCTCCTCGCGATCTGGCTCCTCGCCCGGGACCGGGCGCCGGTCGGCCGCGCCTCCTGACAAACAAGAACAACGAAAGGGTGTTTATGCGTTTTGCGGACAAGGTCGCCATCGTCACCGGCGGCGGACGGGACATCGGGCGCGCGGTCTCGCTGCGCCTCGCCGGCGAGGGCGCGAAGATCGTCCTCAACTATCTGAACGATGCGACCTCGGCCGAGGCGACCGCGGACGAGATCCGCGCTGCCGGCGGCAAGGTGCTCGTGCACCGTGCCGACGTCTCCAGGGCGGCCGAGGTGGACGGCCTGGTTGCCGCCGCGCGCGCCGCGTTCGGCGATCAGGTCCACGTCCTCGTCAATCTCGCCGGCGGCATGGTGGCGCGCAAGACGCTCGAGGAGATGGACGAGGCCTTCTTCGACACGGTGATGGACCTCAATCTGAAGTCCGCCTTCCTGGTGACCAAGGCGGTGCGGCCGCTGATGCCGGCGGGGAGCGCCATCATCAATTTCTCTTCCCAGGCCGGCCGTGACGGCGGCGGGCCGGGCGCCACCGCCTATGCGACCTCGAAGGGCGCGCTGCTCACCATGACGCGGGCGCTCGCCAAGGAGCTCGGGCCGCATGGCATCCGGGTGAACGCGGTCTGCCCCGGCATGATCGCGACGACGTTCCACGACACCTTCACCAAGCCCGAGGTGCGCAAGAATGTCGCCGGCGCGACACCGCTCCGACGCGAGGGCGCTTCCGAGGACGTGGCCGCGGTGGTCGCCTTCCTCGCCTCCGGCGACGGCGCATTCGTGACCGGCATCGGCCTCGACGTGAACGGCGGCACCTTCTTCTCGTGAAAACGGTGCGCGCTCTTGCCCTGGCCGGCGCGATGCTGCTTGCTGCACCCGCGCTGGCTCAGGATCGCAATGGGCTGGAGCGTGCTGACGCGCCGCCCCTTGAGCCTTTCAAGATCATCCTGGTCGGCGATTCGACGATGGCGCCGCACAGCGGCTGGGCTTCGGCCTTCTGCGCCAATCACGTGAAATCCTCGGTCGCCTGCCTCAATCTCGGCCGGGGCGGGCGCAGCACCCGCAGCTACCGCGCCGAAGGCGCGTGGGACATCGCGCTCGGCGAGGCGCGGGTCGCGGGCTATCGCGCCACCTATGTCCTGATCCAGTTCGGCCACAACGACCAGTCGACCCGGCCGGAACGCTGGACCGAGATGCGGACGGAGTTCCCCGGGAACCTGCGCCGCTTCGTGACCGAGATGCGCGCGGCCGGCGCGGTCCCGGTGCTGCTGACCCCGCTCACCCGGCGCGAGTTCCGCGCGGGCCGGCTTGCCAACACGCTCGAGCCCTGGGCGGCCGAGATCCGCGCCGTTGCGGCCGCCATGGACGTGCCGTTGATCGATCTCAATGCCGAGAGCGCGGCGGCCGTCCAGCGCATGGGCGCGGAGACCGCGACGCAGCTCGCACAGGTCCCGCCGCGGCCGGAAGAACTGGAAGCCGCGCGCAGCGGGACCACCTTACCGCCACGCCCGGCACCCGCCGCGCCTGTGGAGCAGCGCACCCCGCCCCCTGGTCCGCGCGGCCGGGTCATGCGCAAGTTCGACTACACCCATGTCGGGCCGGTCGGCGCCGAGCTCTTCGCGCGCATGATCGCCCAGAGCCTGGCCCGCGCCGTGTCGGCGCTCGGCGGCCAGATCGTGCCCTGACCCATTGGTCTGAATATTGGTTGCGACAATTGGTATGTAAAAAAGGTTGACGAAAGACCCTGGACTGGTCAAGGTCGAATCCGACAACACAACAGAATTTTGGGAGAGGACTGATGCGTCACGGGCGCAGCCAATTCGTTCATTCGGGTCGTCGCGCCGCCTTGCTGGCCACTGCGGCGCTGCCGCTGCTGCTCGCTTCCCCGGCTTTCGCGCAAGATGCTCAGCCTGACCCCGCTCCCCCGGTCGGCATTCAGGCCGTCGCCGCCGAAGAGGAGGGCATCGTCGTCACGGGCCTGCGCGAGACGATCCAGACCTCGATCCGCACCAAGCGCGACCAGACCGCGATCGTCGATGCGCTCTCCTCGCAGGAGATCGGCAACATCCCGGCGCTGTCGGTCGGCGAGGCGATCCAGACCATCGCCGGCGCCACCACCCACCGCGAGAAGGGCGGCGCCTCCGAGATCGCGCTGCGCGGCCTCGGCCCGTTCCTCTCCAACTCCACCTTCAACGGCCGTGACGCGACCAATGGCAGCGGCGACCGGGCGGTCAACTTCAACCAGTTCCCGTCCGAGCTGATCAACGAGATCATGATCTACAAGAGCCAGCAGGCCGACCTCGTCGAGGGCGGTGTTGCCGGCACGATCGAGCTCGGTACGATCAGACCTCTCGCCTTCGGCCGCCGCCGCATCCAGGCCGAGTTCAAGGCCAATTACAGCCGGCAACAGGACAATGTGTCCGGTGACGACGGCCTCGGCTGGCGCGGAACGATCTCCTATGTCGATCAGTTCGAGCTGGGCCGCGCCGGCGAGTTCGGCATCGCGCTCGGCTTCCAGCGCAACGACACCAACAATCCCGAGGACACGTTCGCGGCGAGCACGACCTGGGTCGCCTGCGACGCGACCCGCACCGTCCTCAACGGCAATTGCCCGCAGGTGACCGCCCAGCAGGTCGCCGACGGCACGCCTTTCTACCTCGCCCCGAATGCCCTGACCTACCGGCAGATTTCGGAGGACGACCGGCGCGACGCCTTCTTCGGCGCGCTGCAGTGGCGGCCGGACCCGAGCCTCGATATCAACCTCGACTTCCAATATTCCGACCGCACGTTCAACGAGCAGCGCAACGACCTCAACCTGTCGGAAGGCCAGCGGGCGATCGCCAACCGGGTGATCGATCCGGCGGGTTTCCTTACCTCCTATACCGGCCAGTCCTCGATCGAGACGGTCTCGACCCTGCTCACCCGCGCCGAGGAGTATCTCGGCGGCGGACTCAACGTCGAATATGAGCCGACCGAGCGGCTGACCCTGCGCGCCGACTTCTCCTACTCGCGCACCCGCCGCCGGGAGACCGAGCGGTCCGCGCGGCTGCGCACCGACCCGCGCGACATTTTCGGCAACGTGACGCCGATCAACAACCAGCGCATTCCCTACAGCTACGAGCTGGGCGAAGGCTTCGCGCCGATCATCACGATCGATCCGCGCTTCGACATCAGCAACTGGGATCTGTTCAGCGACGATACCCGCATCCGCCGCGACGAGAATTTCCGCGAGAACGAGATCATCGCCGGGCGGTTCGACGCCGTCCATTCGTTCGACGGGCCGGTGCTGCGCAGCCTCCATGCGGGGGTCCGCTACGCGCGCCAGACCTACAACGACTATGACGACCGGGTCGAAATCAACGTCGAGAATCCGGCGCAGGAGCGCGCGGCGAACCTCGCCTGCCGCGTGCCCTTCCAGCAGCGCGACTATCTGGACGCTGTGGACGGCGCGCTCCACAGCTGGGCGACCTTCGACCCGCTCTGCCTGTTCGAGCAGCATCTCGGCACCACCGATCCCGGCCCCAACGCGGACGTCCGCTCGGTTGCCAGCCGCGACGTCACGGAAGAGGTCTGGGCCGGCTATGTCATGGCCTCCTACGCCACCGACGGGGACGTTCCGCTGCCCGTTTCCGGCAATGTCGGCCTGCGCGTCGTCAACACCAGCGTCACCTCGAACGGCCTGCGCTCGGCGCTCGACGTCGTCACCAATCCCGACGGCTCGATCCGGCTGGTCGAGAGCGGCGATTTCGATACGGTGACGATCGAGAATTCGACCACCCGCTTCCTGCCCAGCGCGAACGTCACCTTCCACCTGCAGAACGACCTGCTGCTGCGCTTCGCCGTCTACAAGGCGATGTCGCGCCCGGCGCCCAGCAGCCTCGGCGCCGGCCGCACGATCACGCTGGCCGACGGCACCGATTTCGATTCGATCGAGGATGCGATCCGCGAGATCCGCGCCAACGGCAGCCCGCGGCTTGAGCCGCTGATGTCGTGGAACTACGACGCCTCGCTCGAATATTATCTCAACCGGGATTCGCTGTTCTCGGCGGCGGTCTACTACAAGCAGTTCAACGGCGGCTTCATCCCGATCGTGACCGACGAACTATTCAACATTGGCGGCCAGGATGTCACCATTCCCGTCGTCCAGACCGCCAACAGCTCCGAGCGCAGCCGCATCTACGGCCTCGAGCTGACCCTCACGCACCGCTTCGCCTGGCTGCCGGCGCCGTTCGACGGACTGGGCGCGCGGCTCGTCTACACCTACGCCAATTCGAACTTCGAGAACCAGGACATCCGCCTCGGGGAGATCTTCAACCCGGTCACCGGGGTGACGACGCCGGGGATCATCCCGCCGGCCAATCTCAGCGGCTTCTCGGAGAACGTCGTCTCCGCCCAGGCCTATTACCAGAAGGGCCCGATCTCGCTGCAGGCAGTCTACAACTACCGCTCGGACTATTATCAGGACTTCGTCGGCGGCAACAACCAGCTGCGCTACGTCCGCAGCAACGACACGTTCGATCTGCGTGCGTCCTACCAGTTCACCCCCAACGTCTCGCTGAGCTTCGAGGCGGTGAACATCTTCGACGAGCCGAAGGTCACCGACATGCCGGTGCCGGGCAGCATTCGCCAATACCATTATTACGGGCCGCGCTACTTCCTGGGCGTGCGCGTGCGGATCTGATGCGTGGCCTGCGAGCCTTGCACTCGACCGCCAAGAGGCTAATCATCCCGGCGTGAGGCGAGGGACGAACGAGGATCATGGCTGACCGGCGGCTGTTTCAGGACATCGTGGAGCAGATCGTCGGTCTGATCGACGAAGGCGCCTATCCGCCCGGCTCGCGCCTGCCCGGCGAACGCGAGCTGGCCGAGAAGTTCGGGGTCAGCCGCGTCACCATCCGCGAGGCCGAGATCGCTCTCCAGGCGATGGGCCGGGTCAAGATCAAGACCGGGGCCGGCGTCTACATCACCGAGTCGGAGCGGGCCCGTGATGCTGCGCTGCCGAATGTCAGCGCCTTCGAGCTCACCGAGGCGCGCTCGCTGTTCGAGGCCGAGGCGGCCGCCATCGCCGCACCGATCATCCCCGAGGACTCCCTCGCGCGGCTGGACGAGCTGCTCCGGGTGATGGCCGAGGAGGATGACGGCGACAGCGACCGATCGGGCGCGGCCGACCGCGAGTTCCACCTCACCATCGCGTCCGCCTCGGGCAACAAGGCGATCATCCATGTGATTGAGACGCTGTGGCGGATGCGCGACGAGCTGCCGCAGGTCCGCGCGACGCACGAGGCGGTGTGCAGCCACGACGCCGAGGCCCGCGCCGAGGAGCATGGCGCGATCGTCCGGGCGCTTCGCAACCGCGACGCCCAGGGCGCCCGCCTCGCCATGCGGCGCCATTTCAACAGGCTTTTGGAAGCCATGCTCGACGCGACCGAGGAGCGCGAGCTGATCGAGCTTCGCCGCAAGTCCGCCGAGAGCCGCGCCCGCTTCCTGCTCAGCGTCAACCTGCAATAGCGCGCCATTCAGCGCCGCCGTCGGTGCGCCCGCCGATACGCGCGCGGGCTAACCCCGAAACGCGCATGGAACGTGGCGGCGAAATGGGACGGCGTGGCGAAGCCGAGGCCATAGCCGATCTCGGCGATACCCGCGTCGCCGGAGAGCAGGCGGCGGGCGGCCATATGGAGCCGATAGGTGCGCAGATAGTCGCCCCAGGACATGCCGAGCTGCCGGCCGAAGCGGCGGCTGAAATAGGCGGCGGAAAGCCCGCAGAGGCGCGCCGCCTCCTCGAGCGACGGCGGGCGGGCGGGATCGGCACGCAGCCGTTCGATCGCCGGGCGGAGCCGCTCGAAGCCGGCATCGCGAGCCGGCATCGGCTCGCCGTCGATCGCCGGCGAGCGGACCACGGCGGCCGCGAGCAGCGCGACCAGGCCGGGGACCATCGGATCGGTCGTGTCGAGATCGGCGAGCCAACTCGCGAGGGTCGCGATCCGGGCGCCGAGCTGCGGATCGGGGCGGGCGCAGAAGGGGTGCGCCAGGCGCTCCAGCCCGGGCCGCCGCGCCAGCTCCTCGCCGGCGACCGGATCGATCTGGATCAGCACCCAGTCGCGCGCGCCCGGCGCCAGGGCGAAATCATGCTGGTGCATCGAGGGGACGTAGGCGACGCAGCCGGGCGCGAGCGGGTAGCGCCGGCCGTCGGCGATGAAGATGCCGCCGACCTTTCCGAACACGACCAGCTCGCTCACGTCATGATAGTGCGGAAACGGATCCGTCTCGGTCGCACCGGTGCCGTGGGCGACGCGCTCGGCCAGCACGGTCGCGCCGGGCGCGAGTTCCACCGGCTCGCAGATCGGCCGTATCGGCAGCGACTCCGTCATGCCGCCCGTCTAGCACGCCGCAGCGGCTAGCGGGTGCCGAGGATACGCACTTCCATCGGCGCGAGCGTCAGCGCCGCCGGCTCGATCGCCTCGCCCGCATGCAAAAGGTCGGTCCAGCCGCCGCCGAGATCGGCCGGCAGCCGTGCCCGGGCCGGGGAGGGGCCGAGATTGGCGAGGACCAGCGTTCGCGCCGCGCCCGCTTCGCGGACGATGCACAGCATCGCCGTCTCGTCGTCGCACAGGACGCGCTGACCGCCCGACCGCAGCTCCGGCCGCCGCGCCCGCAAGGCGAGCAGCGTCCGATACCAGTTCAGCAGCGAGTCCGGCGCCTCCGCCTGCTCCTCGACCGACACGCCGTCTTCGCTGCGATTGTAGCGCCGGGTCCACCAGGGCCGGTCGCCGGCATACCAGATGGCCGAGCCCGGCGCCTCGAGGTCGCGCGCCCAGCGCATCGCCTCGCGCAGCGGAACGTGGTTCCCGTCCGAAAAACCGCCCTCGCGGGTCCGGCCGCGCATCCCCAGCTCTTGGCCGTAATAGAGCAAGGGCTCGCCATGCAGCAGCAGGCTGAGGGCGGCGCCCATGCGCGCGCGCGCCGGATCGCTGTCGACCAGCGTCATGAAGCGGTCGGTGTCGTGGTTCTCGAGAAACAGGATCTGGCTCCGCCCCCCGGGCGTGCGGCGCGCCATCTCGCCGAGCGCCGTCACGATCTCGCGTTTGTCGAGATGGGTGAGCGCGCCGCGCAGCGGAAAGGCGAAGACGAGATCGGCGTCGCCGCGCCTCAGCCAGTCGTCGCCATAGCCCCAGTCGGCCTGTTCGGCGATGATCCGCGCCCGGGGGTTGCGGGCCCGGACGGCGCGGAAGATCGGCTGCCAGAAATCGGCGAACAGGTTGGTGAGCCGGCCCTTGTTGTCGAGGTCGTCCATCATATGGTCGATGCGGAAGCCGTCGACGCCGTCGCGCAGGCTGCCGTCGCCATGGGGATCGAGCCAGAACAGGAACAACCGCTCGAAATAGCGCCGGACCTCGGGGCGGCGCATGTCGACCATGGCGATGCCGATATAGCGGCCGTCATAGCCTTCCCAGGCCGGGTAGCTGAGGAAGGGCTCCGGCTCGAGATTGCCGGGGCGGTTCCACAGGATGTTGCGGCTGTAGGGGGAGGAGGGGTTGCCGCGCGCCTCGGTCAACCAGGGATGGCCCTCCGCGACATACTGGATCTCCTGGTCGAGATAGACCTTGAGCCCGCGCTGGTGCGCCGCCCGGATGAAGGCGAGATAGTCCTGCATCGTGCCGAAGTCCGGATCGATGCCCTCGAAATCGGTCGCGAAATAATTGTGGTAGAAGGGGGAGGGCTGGAGCGGCGTCAGCAGGATCGAGGTGACGCCGAGCGAGACGAGATAGTCGAGCCGCCCGGTCAGGCCCCTCAAATCGCCCTGCCGGTCGCCATTGGCGTCGCGGAAGCTGCGCATGAAGATGTGGTAGAACACCTCATCGCCCGCCGCGGCACGGGCGGGCGCCGGCTGGTCCTGCGCCGGAGCGCCGGACGGAGCCGCCGCCAGCGCCACGCAGGCCGCCGCGATCCAGGCCTTCATCCTCATGCCTCTTTCTCCCCTCTGAGTATCCTGCCGAAGAAGGCCAGCGTGTCGGCCAGGGTGCGCGACCAGTAGGGCCAGTCGTGGCCGCCTTCGGATTCCTTGTACGTGTGGGCGATGCCGGCTTCCTTGAGCGCATGGTGCAGCCAGCGGTTGCCGGCGAGGAACGGATCGTCGAGGCCGCAGTCGAAACGCAGCGGCGGCAGCGGCCCGGGTGCGTCGAGCAGGGCGGTCAGCACCGTCCGGTCGGCGGGCGCATCGCTCCAGCCGCGGCGATCCTCCTCGATCAGCGCGTCGAGCTCGGCGATGTCGGTGATCGAGGAATGGCCGGCCGCCGCGGCGATGCGGCCGGGATGCTTGCCGGCCAGTCGCAGCGCGCCGAAACCGCCCATGCTGAGCCCGGCGACGAACAACGGCGACCGTCCGGTGCAGCCGGCGCAGACTTGGCTGGCCGCGGCCGGCACCTCGTCGAGGATCCAGCTTTCGAAATCCTGCGAGAGATGGGCGACGTAGCCCGAGCCGTCGCCCCACAGGCCGTCCGACGGCATCGCGAGCACGACGGGCGGCAGCACGCCCTCCGCGATCAGCCGCGCGGCGGTCCGGTGCGCGCCGCCTTTCAGCGCCCAGGCCCAATGCGAGCCGTAGACGCCGTGGAGCAGCAGCACGAGCGGCACGTCGGCGATCCCTTCCGCTTCGGGCGGCACGAAGAACGTGATGTCGGCCCGCTGGCCGAGCGCGGCGCTCTTGACCGTGACGAAGGTGAGGCCATCCGCGCCGATCGCGGGATCGGAGCATTCGATCGTGCGGAACGGCGCGGCGCTCATCCGATCCGGATCACGCTCTTGGCGGTGCGGCCGGCGAGCATGTCGTCCATCGCCCTTGCCAGCTCTTCCAGCGGATATTCGCGTGTGATGAGGGCGTCGATCTGGAGCTGGCCGTCGGCCGCCCAGCGGAACAGGCGGGGAAAGTCGCGCTCGGGCACGCAGGCGCCATAGAGAGGCGCCATATACCGCTTGTTCCAGAAGAAATCCGGCATCGCGACCGCGACCTCGCCATGTGCGCCGCTGACCTGCAGCGCGTTGCCGCCGTTGCGTGCGAGCCGGAGCGGCAGGAAGGCGAGCGCTGCGACGCCGGTCGCCTCGAAGGCATGATCCGCACCGCGGCCGCCGGTGAGCGCGCGCATCGCAGCAATCACCTGCTCGTGATCCGCATCGCTCTCGCGGGCGACCACGACATCGGTTGCCCCGAAGGCTCGGGCATGCTCGAGGGCTTCCGTCCGCCGGTCGATCGCGACGATCCTGCCGGCGCCGGCGAGCCGGGCACCCTGGATCACGTTGAGCCCGACGCCGCCGCAACCGATCACGGCCACCGTCTCGCCCGGCTTCACCTGTGCGACGTTGAGGACCGAGCCGACCCCGGTCATCACCGCGCAGCCGAGGATGCAGGCCCGTTCCGGCAACAGGCCGTCGGGCAGCGGCGTCACCGCTTCGGCGCGGACGACGGTGTGCTGCGAGAAGGTGCCGAGGTGGAAGGACCGCGCGACCGACTCGCCCCGCCAGCGCGTCGCGCCGTTGTGGGCGCGGCTGGTGCCGTAGCGGGACGGATCGGTCTCGTGGGTGCGGTCGCACAGGGCGGCGGCGCCCTCCGCGCATTGCGGGCAGGCGCCGCAGGGGATCGCCCAGTTGAGCAGCACCGGTTGCCCAGGCGTCAGATGAACGACGCCTTCGCCCACCGCTTCGACATGGCCCGCGCCCTCATGGCCCAGGACCAGCGGCCCCGGCCAGCCGAGCGAGGCATGGTCGGTATGGCACAGGCCCGCCGCGGCGATGCGCACCCGGACCTCGCCCGGTCCCGGCGGCCCGACCTCGATCTCGTCGAGCACGAACCCGCCCCGGCCGTCGGAGAGCGCGGCAAGGCCGGAGACGGGCGCTGCCGTCACGCGGCGCGCTCGAAGAGGACCGGATTGATCGGCGTGTCGATCACTTCGCCGATCCTCGCGCCGGGGCACCAGCGCTCCCAGTCGGCCTGCTGCATATGGTTGCTCGGCGCCTTCAGGCGCATCTCGCGGTCCATGTAGATCACGGTCATCACCGAACGGGGCCGATCGGTGCGGTTGGCGCCGGCGCGGTGAAAGGTCCAGCCGAGATGGAAGCTGACCTCGCCGAGGTCGAACGGCGCGTCGACGAGACGGAAGCCGTGGCGTTCCATATCCGCAGTGATGGCGCGCTCGCTCTCGTCCGAGATGCCGAGATCGCGGCCGAACTCTACCCGCTGGCTTTCGGCGAAGAAGCCGAGCGGCCCCATCTCCTGCGGCACGGCCTGGAGCGGCACCCAGGCGGTGACGGTGCGGTCGGTCTCCAGCGGCCAGTAATATTGGTCGGCATGGGCCGGCGTGATGCCGCCGCCGGGCTCCTTGTAGAGCGACTGGTCATGATAGAGGCGGACGCCCTTGGTGCCGAGCAGGTCGGCGGCGATCCGGGCGAGGCGCTTGCCGAACACGAACTCGCGCGCGAGGCCGCCCTGCTCCCACAGGTTCATGATCTGGAGGAATGCCCTGTCGTAGGTCGAACGCTCCTCGAGCGGCACCGTCTGGGTGTTGAGCGCGATGGTGAGCCGGGCGATCTCCGCGCCGTAATGGGCGAGCTCCTCGGCGTTGAAGACATTCTTGAGGCGGACGAAGCCATCGCGCCGGAAGGCGGCGATCTGCGCTTCGGACACCGCATAGGGGCGGTCGAGATCAATGGTCATCTGTCCTCTCCCCGCGCCATTCCGGTGGCGCGACGACGATTGCTTTCCTGTCCAATCTAGCACGCCAGCGTTGTGGGTTCACCGTGACAGGCTGTCGTGCAGACGTGGAAAAACTGTCGGATTCATGACCTCTGGGTCGGCAGCCGCAAGCTTGCCAGGCCGGCCGCGACCATGAAGCCGCCGGCGATCAGGAACGAGACGATCGGCGCGTCGGGGTAGAGGTGACGGGAGAGCGAGCCCATCACCGCGGAGACGACGAGCTGGGGCAGGACGATGAAGAGGTTGAACAGCCCCATATAGATGCCAAGCTTCGCCTGCGGCAGCGCGCCGCAGAGGATCGCGTAGGGGACGGTGAGGATCGACGCCCAGGCCATGCCGATGCCGACCATCGGCAGAAGCAGCAGATCGGGGCTGCGGATCACCGCGAAGGAGGCCAGCGCCAGGCCGCCCACGGCGAGGTTTACGAGGTGCAGCCGGGTGAGGCCCCATCGCGCCGCCAGCCCCGGCAGGACGAAGGCATAGAACGCAGCGACGCCGTTATAGACGGCGAACAGCACGCCGACCCAGTCGGCGCCGTCGTTATAGCCCTGCGTCGCCGGGTCGGCCGAGCCGAACTGGTAGCGGGTGACGACCGGCGTCGCATAGATCCACATCACGAACAAGGCGAACCAGGAGAGGAACTGGATCAGCGCCAGCTGCCGCATCGTCGGCGGCATGGTCCACAGGTCGCCGAGGATCTGGCCGAGCATGGTCGGAGTCGCGTGCCGCCGCATCCGCCAGCTGCTGTAGATCTGCGCCAGTCCGAAAGCGGCGAGGCCGAAGCCCAGGATGTAGAGCGGCTTGTCGAGCCCCAGCCAGGCGACGAGCGCGACATTGGCCGCACCGACGACGATGCAGGCCAGCGCGAAGCCGATCGGCGGCGCGGCATCGGCGTGCACGGGCGCGGGCTCGACCGTCTCGCCGAATGCGGCGAGCTGCTCAGGCGAATATTCGCGGGTCGACAGCACCGTCCAGAGCACCGCGCCCAGAAAGGCGACCGCGCCGCCGTAGAAGGCGTAGCGCACCGCGTCGGGAATCGCGCCGGCCGGTGCGGTGTTGTCGACGCCGAACAGGTTGGTGAGGATCGCCGGGGTCAGGGAGGCAACCACCGCGCCGGCGCCGATGAAGGCGGTCTGGAAGGCGTAGCCCCTGGTGCGCTGCCGTTCGTCGAGCATGTCGCCGACGAAGGCGCGGAACGGCTCCATTGCGACGTTGATCGAGGCGTCGAGCATCCAGAGCAGGCCGGCCGCGATCCACAGGACCGAGGCGTGCGGCATGGCGATGAGCGCCAGCGAGGCGAGGACCGCGCCGGCAAGGAAATAGGGCCGCCGCCGGCCGAGCGGGCCCCAGGTGCGGTCGCTCAGATAGCCGATCACCGGTTGGACGAGCAGGCCGGTCACCGGCCCCGCCACCCACAGGATCGGCAGGTCGTCGATCGACGCGCCGAGCGTCTGGAAGATGCGGCTCACATTGGCGCTCTGCAGCGCGAAGCCGATCTGGATCCCGAAGAAGCCGAAGGAGATGTTCCACAGCCCGAGGAAGCCGAGCAGGGGCTTCCTCGGTGCGGGCGCAGCCTGGCTGCCGGCCATCGAACCTCCTCTCACATGCAGTCACACTAGGCCACTCATCCTGAGTAGCCGTTGAGCTTTGGCGCGGCGTATCGAAGGACGAACGGCCTATCCAATGGTCCTTCGATACGGGACTTCGACTTTGCTCAGTCCCTACTCAGGATGAGCGGCTTTGTGTGATCGCTATCCACCCCGGCTCATCGCTGTCAGAACCGGTAGGTCGCCCCGGCGTAGAACTGGCGGCCAAAATATTGCAACGTCCCGGTCTGTGCCTCCTGACCGAAATAGGAGCGGGTCGGCGCGTCGGTGAGGTTGTTGCCCTGCAGGTACAGGGTCAGGCCGCGCAGCGCGCTGTTCTCCTGGAAGGTGTAGGAGAGCTGCGCATCGACGACGGTTTCCGGCGCATTGTCGGTAATCTGCTCGTTGAGCCCGAACTGCGGCGCGACGAAGCCGCTCCGGTAGCGGATGCCGACGCGGGCCGCGAAGCCGTTGCGGTCGTAGAAGATCGTCGGGTTGAAGACGTGCTTCGAGAGGCCCGGCAAGGGTATCGTCAACGTATTGCCGGACAGGTTGTTGGTAATGTCGAGGCTGCTCTGCGAATAGGCATAGTTCATCGTGACGCCAAGACCGTCGAAGGGCGCCGGAAGCTCGGTGAAGGTCTTGGTGAACTGGGCCTCGAAACCGTAGACATAGCCGCCGTCGCCGTTGATCGGCGCGAACAGCGGCCCGCTGTCCAGGATCGTCGCGCCGGGCGGCGCATTGGTCGGGAGCGGCGGGAAGGTGAAGCCGGCCTCGCGGAAATTGAACTCGTCGACGGTGCCGCCGACGATGAAGCTCTTCAGATCCTTGTAGAAGGCGCTGAGGACGAGGATGCCACTGTTGCCGAAATAATGCTCGTAGGCGAAGTCGAACATGTTCGCGCGGAACGGACGGAGCCGCGGATTGCCGCCACTGCCGCTCGGTTGGAAAACCCCGCCGCCGATGTTGATCAGATTGATGCCGATGCCGCCGCCGAGATCGAAGAAGCGCGGCCGGCTGATCTGGCGCGAGATGCTGAGCCGCAGGCGGTCCGCCTCGCCGAGCTCGAGGATCAGGTTCGCCGACGGCAGGAAGTCCAGATAGCTGTCGCCGGTGGTCAGCGTGTACCGGGTCTGGCCGCCCGGCACGGAGGGATCGACGAGCGAGGTGGTCGAACTCTGGTCGGTGTGGACGACGCGCAGGCCGAAATTGCCGCGGAAGTTGAGGCCGCCGACCACCGAGTTGAAATTGAGCTGGGCGTAGCCCGCCCAGACATCTTCCTCGACGATGAAGCTCTGGTCCCGGGTGAAGCCGAAGCTCTGGTCCGCCACCCGGTCCGGCCCGACGAACTCGTCGAGCAGGCCATCGATGTCGGCGACGAGGAAGTCCGGGAAGCCGGCATTGGCGAACGGCCCCCGGAAGCCCGCGATCTGGAACAGATCGGAGGGGATAGCGACATTGTTGGCGATCCCGAACGAGTTGAACGAGGTGCGGATTCGCTCGGCGTTGCGGGTCGAATAGCGCGCCCCGACCTGGAGCGAGCGGAAGAAGCCGTTGAGATCGACCTGCAGGTTGGCAGCGAAGGCGATCAGCTCGTCATCGTCCTCGCGCGGCACGATGAAGAAGCCCTGGAAGCGGTTGAGCTCCGGGTCGGTGAAATCGTGATTGATCGCGACATCGGGCAGGCTGAGCCCGTTGAGCCGGTAATCGACGATCAGCGCGCCGGGAATCGCGCCCAGGCGGGTGAAGGTGCCGTCCGGATTGCGCCGGTACGGGTTGATGTTGACGCCGGTGTCGACGAAGTAGCTGTTCGCGCGCGAATAGCTCGCATCGAGGCTCAGCGTCACCCGGTCGCCGAAGTCCTGCTGGAAGTTGGCGCCGATCGTGTAGAGTTCGTCGCGGTCGCTCTCGTCCTGGTTGACCAGCTCGACGTCGACGCCGTTGCCGCTGACGTAGCGGCCGCCGATAATCGCGCTGTTCTCGACGATCGGATTCTGCAGCGTGCCCAGCGCGGTGTTGCCGTTCTGGGTGCCGAAGGCGCGCACGCCGCGGCGGCGCACGTCGGAGCGGAAGCGCGAATAATAGCCGTCGATGAGCAGGCGGGTGCTTTCGGTCGGCTCGTACTGGATGACGCCGAGCACGCCATCGCGGGTCTCGCGGCCGCCGAACTGGATCAGCTCGAAGCCGAACGGGATGCCGTCGCGGACCCCGTCATTGTCGAGGTCGACGGCGTTGCCGCCGCCATTGGTGCCGGTGCGCGTATAGTCGAAGCCGACGAAGCGGGTCGCGACATTGGGCTGGACGAGCCGGGCATAGCCGAGCGCGATGCCGAGCGTGTCGTCGAGCAGCTTGGCCTGGAACGAGATGGAGGCGCGGTAGCCGAACTCGTCGGCATCGGGGCTCTGGCCTGCCCGGTCGTTCCAGCTGCCGCGCAGGTTGACCGAGACGGTGAACGGATCGCGCTGGTCGAGCGGGCGCGCCGTCTGGAGTTCGACCTTGCCGGCGATTCCGCCCTCGATCAGCGAGGCCATCGGCGACTTGTAGACCGCCGCCTGACTGAGCAGTTCGGATGGATATTGGTCGAACTCGATCGTGCGCAGGCCGCTGGTCGAGACCTGCTCGCGGCCATTGAGGGTCGCCGAGACGAGGTCCTGGCTGAGGCCGCGCACGTTGATCGCGCTCGCCTGCCCGCCGGTGCGTTGCGAGGTGACACCGGGCAGGCGGGCGAGCGCCTCGGCGATCGAGACATCGGGGAGGCCGGCAATGTCTTCGGCCGAAACGGCGTCGAGGATGATGTCGGCGTTGCGCCGGGCGGCGATCGAGTTCTGGAGGCTGGCGCGGAAGCCGGTGACGACGATCGCGCTGTCCTCGCCCTGGGCCGCGACGGCGTCGGCCGGGGTCGGATCCTGCGCCTCCTGCTGGGCGAAGGCCGGCGTCGCCGCGCCGATCAGCATGGTCAAAGCGGCAGTGCTGCGCAGCAGGCGGGCCCGGCGCGACTCGGACGGATTCATCATCTCCCCCTCTCCTTTCGCGGCTGACAGGCGACTGGCCCGGCGCAGCCGGTTTGGTCTCGTCGTCCGGCGCCACCTCACCACGCGCGGCCACGGACATCGTTGAAACTGTCGAGGGGTGCAGCTTCCGCCATCCGCCCTCCCTCACCGCCGCGTCGGCTTCGCGGTCTCTGTTTCGCAAATTACTGCAAATGAATGACACATTTCGCAAGTGAAAAATTACAGACGGGCTGGATCAGCCGCCAGATCATCGCGTTCTTCATGTTGCAGGTTAGATCTAACATACTGAAATATAATTAATAATACGCTGGATGCCTAAACTGGCCCTGTTCGGGCTTGACGAGCGAACAGCGATTGCAAATAATCGCAAACAACGGCAAATCTTCCAGCCGGCCCCGTCCGGCGCGATGAAGGCGAGAGAGGGGACGCGTGATCGGCGAGTCGCGAAACCGGAGAGGCAGGACAGGCCGGACGCTCATCCTCGCGCTCGCGGGCCTGATCGGCTGCGCCGGGGCCGCCTGCGCCCAGCCGGCCGCGCCCGAGTCGTTCCGCGCGCGCTTGCCCGAGGACGAGTTCATCTATTTCGTCCTGCCCGACCGGTTCGAGAACGGCGACCCGTCGAACGACCGCGGCGGCATCGCCGGCGGGCGCCTCGAACACGGCTTCGATCCAGCCCACAAGGGCTTCTATCATGGCGGCGATCTCGCCGGCCTCACCCGCCGGCTCGACTATATCCAGGGCCTCGGCGCGACCGCGATCTGGCTCGGGCCGATCTATCGCAACAAGCCGGTCCAGGGTCCGCCGGGACAGGAGTCGGCGGGCTATCACGGCTACTGGATCACCGACTTCCTCGACGTCGACCCGCATCTCGGCACGCGCGAGGAGCTTCGGCGCTTCGTCGAGGCCGCCCATGCGCGTGGCATGAAGGTCTATCTCGACATCATCACCAATCACACCGCCGACGTCATCCGCTACCGCGACTGCGCCACCCACGACTGCCCCTATCGCAGCCATGCCGACTATCCCTATGCGCGGCGCGGCGGGCCGGACGGCGCGGCGATCAATGACGGCTTTGCCGGCGTCGATCAGCAGACGGCGGAGAATTTCGCCCGCCTGACCCGGCCCGATTTCGCCTGGCAGCCCTATGTCCCGGCCGGCGAGGAGCACGCGAAATCGCCGGCCTGGCTGAACGACCCGATCTTCTACCACAATCGCGGCAACACCACCTTCCAGGGGGAATCGAGCCGCTTCGGCGACTTCGCCGGCCTCGACGATCTGTTCACCGAGAATCCCCGCGTCGTTCAGGGCATGATCGACATCTTTGGGCAGTGGATCGACGATTTCGGCGTCGACGGCTTCCGCATCGACACCGCGCGTCACGTCAATCCGGAATTCTGGCAGGCCTTCGTGCCGGCGATGCTCGAGCGGGCCCGCGCCCGGGGTATTCCGAACTTCCATATTTTCGGCGAGGTCTATGATCCGGACCCTGGGGCGCTCGCCACCTTCATCCGGGTCGACCGCTTCCCCGCGGTGCTCGATTTCGCCTTCCAGTCGGCGGTGAGCGACGTCGTGGCGCGGCGCGCGCCGACCGAGCGGCTCGCCCGCCTGTTCCAGGCCGACATCCTTTACGAAGGCGGCGTGGCGACAGCGGGGCGCCTGCCGACCTTCCTCGGCAATCACGACATGGGCCGCTTCGCCCATTTCGTCCGCCAGGCCAATCCGGAGGCCAGCGAGGACGAAGTGCTGAAGCGCGTCACGCTCGGTCACGCGCTTCTCATGTTCGCGCGCGGCGTGCCGACCCTCTATTATGGCGACGAGCAGGGCTTCGCCGGCGACGGTGGCGACCAGGACGCGCGCGAGGACATGTTCGCGAGCCGCGTCGCCTCCTACAACGACAATCGGCTGGTCGGCTCGAACGCGACCACCGCGCAGGCCAATTTCGACACCGATGCCCCGCTCTACCGCGCGATCTCCCGCATGGCCGCGATCCGCGCCGCCGATCCGGCGCTGCGCCGCGGCGCCCAGCGGGTGCTCAACACCTCGACCGAGGGCCCCGGCCTGTTCGCGATCTCGCGCCGCGCGCCCGACGGCGGCGGCGAGACGCTGATCGTCTTCAACACCGGCACGACTCCGCTCGCTGCCAACCTCTGGGTCTCGGCCGGGCTCGACCGCTTCGAAGCGGTGCACGGTACCTGCGCCCCGCGCGTGAGCGCCCCCGGCAGCTATCGGGTCGACATCCCGCCCCTCGATTTCGTGATCTGCCGCTCGCTGCGGCCCGGAGACGCGCGTTGAATCAGCTTCAGTCCATCCCGTCCACCGAAGCGGCCGCCGAAGACTGGTGGCGGGGCGCCGTCATCTACCAGATCTATCCGCGCAGCTTCGCCGATTCCAACGGCGACGGCGTCGGCGACCTGCCGGGCATCGCGGCGCGGCTCGATCATGTCGCGTCGCTGGGCGTCGACGCGATCTGGCTGTCTCCCTTCTTCGCTTCGCCGATGCGCGACTTCGGCTATGATATCTCCGATTATCGGGCGGTCGATCCGATCTTCGGGACGCTCGAGGATTTCGATCGGCTGCTGGCGCGTGCCCACCAGCTCGGCCTCAAGGTCGTCATCGACCAGGTCTATTCGCACACGTCGGACGCGCATGCCTGGTTCCGCGAGAGCCGGGCGAGCCGCGACAATCCCAAGGCCGACTGGTACGTCTGGGCGGACGCGAAGCCGGACGGATCGCCGCCGAACAACTGGCAGTCCGTCTTCTACGGCCCGACCTGGACCTGGGACGCGCGGCGCGGCCAATATTATCTGCACAATTTTCTGTCGAGCCAGCCCGACCTCAATCTCCACAACCCCGAGGTTCAGGCGGCGATCCTCGACGTCACCCGCTTCTGGCTCGACCGCGGCGTCGACGGTTTCCGCCTCGATGCGATCAACTTCGCGATGCACGATCCTGCCCTGACCGACAATCCGCCGGTCGTGCCGGGCACGGGCAAACGCCGCAAGCCGTTCGACTTCCAGCACCATCTCCACAACCAGTCGCATGCCGACATCCCGGCCTTCCTCGCCCGGGTGCGCGCGCTCACCGACAGCTATGGCGGCCGCTTCATGGTCGCCGAGGTCGGCGGCGAGCAAGCGAACCGCGAGATGAAGCTGTTCACCCAAGAACCGGATCGGCTGCACAGCGCCTACGGCTTCAACTATCTCTACGCCGACAGCCTGACCCCTGCCCTGATCCGCGAGACGATGACGCTCTGGCCGGGCGAGGCCGGGGAGGGCTGGCCGAGCTGGGCCTTCTCCAACCATGACGCGCCGCGCCACATCTCGCGCTGGGCGGCCGGCCGCGACCCCGAAGCCGTCGCGCGGCTCACCATGCTGCTGCTCGTCGCGCTGCGCGGCAACATCTTCCTCTACCAGGGCGAGGAGCTCGGCCTGCCCCAGGCCGAGGTGCCGTTCGACCGGCTCCAGGACCCG
Organism: Sphingosinicella sp. LHD-64; assembly: GCF_031157375.1. Classification (GTDB taxonomy): domain Bacteria; phylum Pseudomonadota; class Alphaproteobacteria; order Sphingomonadales; family Sphingomonadaceae; genus Allosphingosinicella. The sequence continues at coordinate 657,638 of NZ_JAVIFV010000003.1, read as the reverse complement.
GAGGCGATCGCCAACTGGCCCGAGACGCACGGCCGCGACGGCGCGCGCACGCCGATGCCGTGGCGGGCGGGAGAAGCCCATGCCGGCTTCTCGATCGTCGAGCCCTGGCTGCCGATCGACGCCGCGCACGTCGCCCGCGCGGTCGACCGGCAGGAGGCAGATCCGGGCTCGATGCTCCATTTCGCCCGACGGATCATCGCACTGCGCAAGCAGGAGCCGGCGCTCAGGACCGGCATCGCCCATATGCTGGACGTACCGGCGCCGCTGGTCGCGTTCGATCGCGGAGCGGGCGACGACCGTCTGCTCTGCGTGTTCAACCTCGGCGATGAGTCGGCCGATTACCCGCTGCCGGCCCGCTGGCGGACCATCGAATCCACCGGCGCCGGGGAACGGCTGACGCCGCTCGGCGGCTTCATCGCCAAGGCGTCATGACGGGGCGCTCAGCCGCCGCAGCTTTCCCGCACGATCAGCTCGGTCGGCAGCCGTTCCGAGCGCATCTCGCCTCCGCCGGTGTCGAGCAGTTTGGAAACCAGCAGGCGGCCCGCGCGTGCCGTGTCCTGTCGCAAGGTGGTGAGCGCCGGGCGGCTGTAGCGGGCGAACGGCACGTCGTCATAGCCGATCACCGACACGTCCTCGGGGACGCTGATCCCGGCATGAAGCAGCGCCCGGATGGCGCCCAGCGCGATCAGGTCGCTCGCGGCGACGATGCCGTCGAACTTCACCCCGCGCGCCAGCAGGGCGTCGACCGATGCTTCGGACGATTCGACGGTGAAATGGGCCGGCACCATCAGCGCCGGATCGTGGGCGATCCCCGCCTGCTCCAGCGCCTCGACATGGCCGCGCACCCGCTGGGTCACCTCCGGTGCTTCGGTGTCGCCGAGATAGACGATGCGCCGCCGCCCCAGCCGGACGAGGTGCGCCGTCGCCCGGCGGCCGCCGGCGAGATTGTCCGATCCCACCGAGCAATAGGCCTGCTCCGGCAGCTGCGCGCCCCAGACCGCGAACCTCCCCTCGCTCTCGGCGAGCCGGTTGAGCGCATGGTGAAGCGAGCTTTGACCCAGGAAAATGACGCCGTCGGCCCGGCTGGTCGTCATCGCGGCCGACAGGTCGGCGAAGCTGGCCGGCAGGAGATGGCTGACCAGGAGGTCGCAGCCGCGCTCGCGCGCCGCGTCGCTGACCCCGGCGAACAGCTCCAGGAAGAAGGGATCGTCGAGCTGCCCCTCGCGCCCCTGCGGCGGCGGCACCACCACCGCGATCGTGCCGTTGGCGCCGATCGGCCCCGCCGGCATGTAGCGGCGGAACGGATAATCGTGCTCGCGCGCCAGCTTCCAGATCAGCTGCTTGGTGCGCGCGTTGATCGACGGGCTGTCGTTCAGCGCCCGCGACGCGGTCGAGATGGAGACGCCGGCGAGCGCCGCGATGTCCTGAAGCCTGGTCGTGCGCCCGTTCATTCCCGCAAACTTTGCTGCAAAATTTGCAGCACTCTTGGGCAGGGCGCGCGCCTTTGCAAGCCGGATGGAGGCCTTTGATGATCGGACGCCTGATTGCGCTCCTGACGCTGCTGCTCGCGGCGCCGGCCTCGGCCGAGACGGTCGCGCGGATCGCCTCGCCCGGCGGGGTGCTGAGCGCCGAGCTCCAGCTCGATCCCGAAGGGCGGCCGAGCTATTCGGTCCAGCGTCTCGGCCGCGAGATCATCGCCCCGTCGCGGCTCGGCTTCCTGCTGCTCAACGCGCCGAAGCTCGAACGCAATTTCGCGCTCGACTCGCAATCGACCCGCAGCTTCGACGAGACCTGGGAGCAGCCCTGGGGCGAGCGCCGTTTCGTGCGCAACCACTACAATGAGCTGCGCGTCCGCTTCACCGAGCGGACCGGCCTCGCGCGCAGCCTGGACGTGGTGTTCCGCGTCTTCGACGACGGCATCGGCTTCCGCTACGAATTCCCCGAGCAGCCGAACCTGGCCAATGTCGAGATCCAGGACGAGCTGACCGAGTTCGCCGTCGCCGATCCGGGCACCGCCTGGTGGATCCCCGCCTTCGAATGGAACCGCGAGGAATATCTCTACAACCGCACCCCGATTTCCGCGGTCGGCACCGCCCAGACCCCGATGACGGTCAGGACCGACAACGGCCTCCATATCGCCTTCCACGAAGCGGCGCTGATCGACTATTCGGGGATGAACCTCGCATCGATGGGCCACGGCCGGTTCCGCGCCGCGCTCACGCCGGGGACGGACGGCGCCAAGGTGCGGCGCCAGGCGCCCTTTCCGACGCCGTGGCGGACGCTGCAGGTCGCCGACAGCGCCGGCGGGCTGGCGATGAGCAACCTCATCCTCAACCTCAACGAGCCGAACCGGCTCGGCGACGTCTCCTGGGTGCGGCCGATGAAATATGTCGGCGTGTGGTGGGAGATGCATCTCGACCGCGCGACCTGGGCCTCGGGCGACCGCCATGGCGCCACCACCGCCAATGTCCGCCGCCATGTCGATTTCGCCGCCGCGAACGGCTTCGACGGCGTGCTGGTCGAAGGCTGGAATGTCGGCTGGGACGGAGACTGGTTCGGCAACGGCCAGGAGTTCAGCTTCACCCGGCCTTATCCGGATTTCGACCTGGAGGGCCTCGCCGCTTATGCCCGCCGGCGCGGCGTCCAGCTGATCGGCCATCACGAGACCTCGGGCTTCGCCGCTCATTACGAGGACCAGATGGAGGATGCGTTCAGCCTCTACCAGCGGCTCGGTGTCCATGCGGTCAAGACGGGATATGTGGCCGACGCCGGCCAGGCGAAAGTGCGCGGAGCCGACGGGCGCATCCTCTACGCCTGGCACGAGGGCCAGGCGATGAACCAGCATCACATGCGGGTGATCGAGGCGGCGGCGCGCCACCGTATCTCGGTCAACGCCCACGAGCCGACCAAGGATACCGGCCTCAGGCGCACATATCCCAACATCATCGCGCGCGAGGGTGCCCGCGGCATGGAATATTCGGCCTGGGGCAATCCCTCCAACCCGCCCGAGCATGAAGCGAACCTGGTCTTCACCCGGATGCTGGCCGGGCCGATGGACTATACGCCCGGCATTTTCGGCATGCGGACCCGCTCGCCGCAAGGCGTCCAGACGACTTGGGCGAAGCAGCTCGCCCTCTATGTCATCATCTATTCGCCGCTGCAGATGGCCGCCGACCTGCTCGAGAATTACGAGGCCAATCCGCGGCCCTTCCAGTTCATCCGCGACGTGCCGGTCGACTGGTCCGAAAGCCTTGTCCTCAATGGCGAGATCGGGGACTATGTCACGATCGCCCGCAAGGACCGGGCCAGCGAAAACTGGTATCTCGGCGCCGTCACCGACGAGGAGGGCCGCGTCCTGAACGCCTCGCTCGGCTTCCTCACGCCGGGCCGGCGATACCGCGCCCAGATCTACCGTGACGGCCCGAACGCGGACTACCGCGCCAACCCGGGCGACATAGCTATCGAGGAGCGGATCGTCACCAGCACCGACACGCTGACCCTGCGCCTCGCCCCGGGCGGCGGCCAGGCGATCCGGCTCGTGGCGCTCGGCCGATGAGCCGGCTCATCGCCCTCCTCGTCGCGCTGCTCGCGGCCATGGCGCCGGCCTCCGCCCAGGTGACCGGGCAGCTGCAGCAGTATCGCAACTTCCCGTCGTCCTTTGCGGCACCGCGCAACGTGACCGTCTGGCTGCCGCCGACCTATGATCCGGACGGCCCGCCCTATGCCGTGCTCTACATGCACGACGGCCAGAACCTGTTCGAGGGCCGCACCGGCTATGGCGGACAGGAATGGGGCGTGGACGGGGCCGCTGCACGCCTCATGGCGGAAGGCGCGATGCGCCGGACGATCATCGTCGGCATCTGGAACACACCGCTGCGGCTGCGCGAATATGTCCCCGCCAAGGCGTTCGATCGCCTCCCTGCCGGTTACATGGACCGGGTGCGCGGCCTCTATGGCGGCGATCCGCTGTCGGATGGCTATCTGCGCTTCATCGTGCGCGCGCTGAAGCCGTTCATCGACCGCAGCTACAACACCGCGCCCGACCGCGCGAACACCGCGATCATGGGCTCAAGCATGGGCGGCCTCATCTCGCTCTATGCTCTTACCGAATATCCCGAGGTGTTCGGCGCGGCGGGCGCGGTCTCGACCCACTGGCCGCTGATCCTCCCGCCCGACGGCGAAAGCCTCGGCGACGCGGACGTGAACGCCGTCGCCACCGCCTTCGAGACCTATCTGCGCGCCGCGCTGCCCCGTCCGGGTCGTCACCGTCTCTATTTCGACCATGGCAGCGAGACGCTCGACCGCCATTATGCGGCCTATCAGGGCCGGATCGACCGCCTCGTCGCCGCGCGGAGCTGGGTCCGGGACCGCGACTGGATCAGCCGCAACTTCCCCGGCGCCGCGCACAACGAGGAAGCCTGGCGTGCCCGGGTCGACATTCCGCTGCGGTTCCTGCTTCCGCCGATCGCAGCGCAGGAACGCCGGTGAAGCCGCTTGACGGCTGAAGCCGGCGGGGCGCATCCAGACCGAAGGGGGCATGGATGGACCTCGCAACGGAACAGCGGACGATCCGGCGTCGCGCCGGCCTGGCCATCCTGCTGAGCCTCGGCTCATGCACGGCAGCGGTCGCGCTGCTTCCCGGACTCATCGCCCTTCCCACCGGGACGGCCGACCGCATCGCCTTCGCGCTCCAGGCGAGCCTGCCGCAGTTCCTGGCGGTCCTCGTCGCCTTCCGCCTGGTCGCGAGCGGGCGCTTCCATTCCGCCGCCGACATCGGCGGGGCCGCCATCGCGCCGCCCAGCCCGCAGCTCGCGCGCCGTGCCGCCTTCCTCCAGAACACGCTCGAACAGGCCTTCCTGGGGGTCGGCGCCAATCTGGTTCTCGCGGCAGTGGTCGGCGGCGCTTGGCTGGCCCTGTCCCTCGCCGCCGCGTTGCTGTTCCCCGCCGGCCGCTTGCTTTTTTACCGCGCCTATCCGGAAGGGGCGGCCGCCCGCGCCTTCGGCATGGTGCTGACCGCGACGCCGGCGATGATCTGCTATGCGGTCGGCGTGGTGCTGCTGATCGGCCAGCTCGCCGGCGCGGTGCCGCGTCCGGGATAGCGTCAGATAGGCTGGGAGCGGTTCGTCCCGTTCCAGACCAAGACCCGGTCACCCACCCGCGCCACATCGAACAGCAACGCCGCGAATTCGCGGGGGAGGCCGATGCAGCCGTGGGTGCCGATGTCGTCGGCGAGTTCCGGCGAGCCGTGGATGGCGACGCCGTCCCAGGTGAGGCGCAGCATGTGCGGCATCGGCGCGTCGTAAAGGTTGGACCAGTGGTCCTCGTCCTTCTCCAGGATCGGGAAGGTGCCGTGCGGGGTGGGCTTGTTGTCGGCGCCGTAGATCAGGCTGGAGCGGCCGATCTCGACGCCGGCGCGGTAGACGGAGAGGACGCGGCCGCGGATGTTGACGACGATGACGGTCGGGCCCCGTTGCGGCGCGCCCTCGGGGTTCCAGGCATATTCGCCCGGGCGCAGCCAGTGGGGGATGTCCAGCTCGCTGACGATCTCCATGCCACCGAACCGCGGATTGGCGGGCTGCGCCGGCGCGGGTGCCTGGGCGGCGGCGCGCTCCGGGGCCGGGCGGGCCGTGGGCGCCGACGGCGCGTCGGCCGACACGAGGGGCGGGGCGGCGAGCATCAAGCCGCCGGCGAACGCGGCGAACAAGCCCAGCTTGGCGGCGATCCAGAGTCGGTCGAGCGGCATCGCCCAGGCTTTCACGCCGGGCGCGGGCGCGATGCAAGCGGCGGATTCGGGCTGTGCCTCAAGGGGACAGATGTGGAGTGAAACCTTCTTGCCACACTTTTCAGAAAACTGAATCAGATTTCAACTTGAATATTGACTCAGTTTTCAGGGCGCGCCACCTGTCCGCCGAACGCCGAAGAACTCCGAACCGGGGCGCGCTGGCGGGGGGAGGGTGTTTGCCAGGTTTCACCGCATCGGACGGGGCGTGGATCGCCTATCGCGACACGGCACCTTCAGGGGGAGCCGGCACGCCGCTCGTGCTGCTGCACGGGCTGATGGCGCATGGCGGCTTCTTCCGGGAGCAGGCGCCGCTCGCCGACGGCTTCCGGCTGGTCACGCTCGACCTGCGCGGCCATGGCGATTCGGCCGCCGGTGCCGCGACTGCGACGGTCGAGCGGATGGCGGCCGACGTCGCCGAGCTGGTGATCGCGCTCGATCTCAAGGACGCGATCGGGGTCGGCTGGTCGCTCGGCGCCACCGTGCTCTGGCATGTGCTCGCCGGGCCGGCGGCGGCGCGATTCGTCGGATCGGTGGTGATCGACATGACCGCGCGGGTGCGCAACGACGCCGAATGGGATCTCGGCCTCTCGCCCGAGGCCTGCGAGGCGCGCAGCGCCGCGATCCGCGACGATTTCGACAGCTTCGCGCGGGGCGCCGGGCAGGGCATCTTCGCCCAGCCGGTGCCGGCGCACCTTCAGGATGCCGCCGAATGGGCCGGCGTCGAATTCGCCCGCAGCGATCCCGAGGCGATCGCCGCGGTCTGGGCGTCGCTCGTCCGCCAGGACGTGCGGACGCTCCTGAGCCGCATCGCCCACCCGACCCTGATCGTCCATGGCGGCCAGAGCCGGCTCTATGGCGACGACACCGCCGACCATCTGGTCGCGGCCTTGCCCGATGCGCGGTCCGTTCGCTTCGACGCGTCCGGCCATGCCCCGCATCTGGAGGCGCCCGAGGCCTTCAACCGTACCTTGCGAGATTTCGCGGCGCGCCTGTCCTGCGCCCGCAACCCCGAAACGACGAATTGATGAGGAGGAGCATCATGTCCCGCAGATTTTCCAGCCTGAAGCTCGGCAGCGCCCTGATCGCGCTCGCTGCCGCGACCCCGCTCTGTGCCCAGGATGTGCCGCCGCCGGCCGGCGACGCGCTGTCGAACAGCGACGAGGGCGAGATCGTGGTCACCGCGCGGCGCCGGGCGGAAAGCCTGCTCGACGTGCCGATCGCGCTCTCGGTCTATTCCGGCGAACAGCTCGAGGCGCAGGGCGCGCTCGACATCACCGACATCGCCGACACCACGCCGAACGTGACGCTGGAGGCCTCGCGCGGCACCAATTCGACGCTCACCGCCTTCATCCGCGGCGTCGGCCAGCAGGACCCGGTCGCGGGCTTCGAGGCTGGGGTCGGCATCTATGTCGACGACGTCTATCTCAATCGCCCGCAAGCCGCGCTCCTCGACATCTACAATGTCGAGCGGATCGAGATCCTGCGCGGTCCGCAGGGCACGCTCTACGGTCGCAACACGATCGGCGGCGCGATCAAATATGTGACGCGCCGGATGCCGCGCGATCCGGAGCTTCGGGTGCGCGCCACCGTCGGGACCTATGACCAGGCCGACCTCGTTCTGACCGGCAGCACCCCGGTCGGCGACGGGCTCCTGCGGATCGGCGGGTCGGCCGCGCGCCTGTCACGCGGCGGGTTCGGCGACAATCTCACCACCGGCCTCGAAAACTACAACCGCGACATCTGGGCCGGGCGCCTGGCGGTCGAGGTCAACAATGACGACAACCTCTTCGTCCGCATCCAGGGCGATCTCACCCAGGACAATAGCGAGCCGCGCGGCGGCCACCGGCTGATCCCCGGCCTGGTCAGCGGCACGCCGGTGCTGGAGGACGTCTATGACAGCCGTGGCGGGCTGCTCGATCCGGAGCAGGACGTGCGTGCCTGGGGCGTCAGCCTGTTCGCGGAGGTGCAGCCGGCCGACGGCTGGACGCTGCGCTCGATCACCGCCTATCGCCGCGACCGCAGCAACACGCCGATCGACTTCGACGCGCTGCCCGCGGTCGACGTCGACGTGCCGGCGGTCTATCGCAACAGCCAGACCAGCCAGGAGCTGCAGGTCCTCTACAATCGCGGGCCCTTCAACGGCCTGATCGGCTTCTACTATCTCGACGCCAATGCGGAGACGATCTTCGACGTGCGCCTGCCGGGCGGGGTCACCGCGCTGACCTTCGGCGACGTGGAAACCCAGACCTCGGCGATCTTCGGTGATTTCACCTATGATCTCTCGCCGCAGTTCAGCGTCTCGGTCGGCGGCCGCTACACCTGGGACAAGCGCACGTCGGACATCCTCAGGCAGACCTTCCTTGGCGGCGGTTCGCCTTTCTTCGGCGGCGGCGGGATGCTGTTCGCCACGACTTCGGACTTTACCGGCACGGCGGACTTCGAGGAGTTCACGCCGCGTGCCTCGGTGAGCTTCAAGCCCGCCGAGAACCAGACGATCTATGCGAGCTATTCGCGCGGCTTCAAGGGCGGCGGCTTCGATCCGCGCGGCCAGACCTCCGCGTGCCGGAACGCGACCGGCGGTCTCTGCACCCCGCAGGAGATCTTCGACTTCATCTCGTTCGATCCGGAGACGGTAACCAGCTACGAGCTCGGCTATCGCGCGTCGCTCTGGGACCGGCGGGTGAACTTCAGCCTGGCGCTGTTCCATGCCGATTACCGCGACGTGCAGGTGCCGGGCTCGATCGGCACCACGGTCGGCGGGCAGCAGACCTTCATTGGTGTCACCACCAATGCCGGCAAGGCGCGCTTTCGCGGCGTCGAGTTCGAGGGCAATGCGATCGTCGCGCGCGATTTCGGCAGCGAGGGCGATTCGCTGAACTTCTCCTGGTCGCTCGGTTATCTGGATGCCGAATATCGCGAGTTCATCGATGCCCGCGGCATTGATGTCGCCGATCGGCGGGCGATCCAGAACACGCCGGAATGGACGGCGAGCGGCACGCTCAACTATGGCGTGCCGGTCGGTCCGGGCCTGCTGAACTTCATCACCACCCTCTCGTACCGCAGCGCCAGCCAGCAATTCGAGCTGCGCACGCCGGGGCTCGACCAGCCCGGCTATGCGCTGTGGGATGCGAGCCTGGTGTGGCGTTCGGATGACGACCGCTGGTCGATCGGCCTCCATGGCCGCAACCTCACCGACAAGCGCTATATCGTGTCCGGCTACAATTTCCTCAATCAGGATCCGGACACGGGTGCTTTTGAAGGCAACGGCGTGGGCGCCGGCTTGCCCGCCAACGTGCCGGGCTTCGATCCGACACTGGGTGCGGAAGGCGTGCTCACCGCCTATTACGGCAACCCGCGACAGGTCTATCTGTCGATCGGCATGAACTTCTAGCTTCGTCATTGCGAGCGCAGCGAAGCAATCCATCGGACGCGGCGGTTCCTGGATTGCTTCGTCGCTTCGCTCCTCGCAATGACGGGCGAGGCGCAATCCAAACACCTGGGAGTCTTCATATGGCGGGGACGAGGAAAGCGGCGAGCCCGGGCGGACGCGTCCTCCTCATCCTCGTCCTCGCCTACATCTTCAACTTCATCGACCGTCAGATCATCGGCGTGCTGGCGGTGCCGATCAAGGCGGAGTTGATTCTCAGCGATCGCCAGCTCGGCCTGATGGGCGGCATCGCCTTCGCGCTCTTCTATTCGGGCCTCGCCATTCCGATCGCCTGGTTGGCGGACCGCAGGAGCCGGGTGAAGATCATCGCCTTGTCGGTGGCCTTGTGGAGCGGCTTCACCGCACTTTGCGGTTTCGCCCAGAATTTCTGGCACCTGTTCCTTGCCCGCATGGGCGTCGGCATCGGCGAAGCGGGCGGCGTGGCCCCCTCTTATGCGCTCGTCTCCGACTATTTCCCGAAGGAGAAGCGGGCGCGGGCCCTGGCGCTGTTCTCGCTCGGCATCCCGATCGGATCGGCGCTCGGCGTGTTCTTCGGCGGCTGGATCGCCAGCAATCTCGACTGGCGCTCGGCCTTCATCATCGTCGGCCTAGCCGGTCTCCCAGCGGCGCTGCTGGTGCGGTTCGGTATCAAGGAGCCCGTGCGCGGCGGCTTCGACAGCGTTGACGGCGCCCCCAGCGATCCGGCGCCGCCCTTCGCCGAGGTCGCCACCCGGCTGGCCCGGACGCCCAGCTTCTGGCTGCTCTCCTTCGGCGCCGCCTCCGGCTCGATCCTCGGCTACGGACTGATCTTCTGGCTGCCGAGCTTCTTTTCCCGCAGCTACGATCTGGAGCTCTCGGAAGTCGGCTGGTTCTACGGCTCGATCGTGCTTGTCGGCGGCGTCGCCGGCACCTGGCTCGGCGGCTGGCTCGGCGACCGTACCGGTCCGTCGGACCCCGGCTCCTATGCCCGCATTCCCGCCATCTGCTTCCTGATCACCGCGCCGGTCTTCGCCGCCGGCCTGTTCGCCGGGTCGCTCGCCATCGGCTGGGTGTTGTTCGTGATCGGCCAGATGCTGGCGCTCGCCTGGCTCGGCCCGGTCATCGCCGCCGTCCAGCATATCGTCCCGCCCAACATGCGGGCGACCGCTTCGGCCAGCTTCCTCTTCATCAACAACCTGATCGGGATCGGCTTCGGCATCTTCTTCCTGGGGTTTATGTCGGACGCGATGACCGCGACCTATGGCGAGGACGCGCTCAGATATTCGATCCTCTACGGTTTGGGCTTTTACCTGCTCAGCGCCTTGCTCTACTTTGTCGCCTCGCGGCGGTTGAGGAAGGACTGGTATGGCCATGAGGCATCCCTTTCGGAATAGTGCGAGGCTCGGCGTCGCAGGCGCAGTCGCGTTGTTCGGTCTTGCGGGAGCAGCCGTCGCGTCCTCCGACAGCGGCTATGCCGGCTTCCGGATCAGCGATGCCGAGGCCGATCGCTACCTGTCGCGCGCCTGGACGGTCTGCATCGACCGGGCGGTGAGCACCGTCGACATGCGAGACTGTTCGTCGCAGGAATATACCCGGCTCGATCGGCGGCTGAACCAGGTCTATCGCGACCGGATGACGCGGCTCGCGGCGCCGGCCCGCATTCGCCTCCGCGACGCGCAGCGCGCATGGCTGAGGGTCCGCTTCGATCATTGCAGGGAGGGTGGGACCGGCGGGACCGCCGACCTCCTCAACACCGACGGCTGCGTCCAGCGCGAGGTGATCCGCCGGATCGCTTGGCTGGAGCGGTACCGGGGGTCCTAACAGGCCAGGGAGTCCGACGTTTGACAGGGTCCGGATGCATTTTGGCCGGACTTCGATTGCAATATGCCGCCCTTGTGCCCAAGGGCGGGCAAAAAGTGGGAGGCGGAATGATGAAGGCCGTTCTGTTTGCACTCGCAATGACCTTGGCCGCCTTTCCGGCTGCGGCCCAGTCCCCCGGCCAGGCGACCGCGACGCCGTCGCGCGAACTGTTCCTGATCCTGTTCAGCCCGGGCCCGTCCTGGCGGCCGGGCGTGCCGATGCGCCAGCAGGACCTGCGCGAACACGCCGCCTATCACGACCGGCTGGTGCGCGAGGGGCGTGGCTTCGCCGGCGGCGGCTATGTCGGGATGGACGGCGGCATGGCGATCGTTCGCGCCGTCGACCTTGCCGAGGCGCAGGCGATCCTGGCGGCCGACCCGGCCATCGTCAACGGCGTGTTCGCGGGCGAACTGCGCCAATGGCGGCCGCGCTTCCATACGGAGCGGCCGCTGGTCGAGGCCGCGCGCTGACGCCTGGACCCTAGGTCGCGAAACCCGGGTCGAGCCGGTAGGCCTTGCGGAGCAGCGCCGGCCAGGCGAGCAGGTTGGCGCCGACCTTGAGGCTCGCCTTGCCCTGCTCGGCGGCGACTTCCGGTGATCCCTGCGGCGGGTTGTTGAGATTGGCCTCACCGGCGGAGAGCGCGAGCACCTGCGCCTCGCAGGCGCGTTCGAGGAAGTAGAGCTTGAGGAAGGCCTCCCCGACAGTCTCGCCGACGGTCAGCGTGCCGTGGTTGCGGAAGATCATCGCGCTCTTGTCGCCCAGATCGGCGATGATCCGCTCCCGTTCCGAGAGATCGACCGCGATCCCCTCATAATCATGATAGGCGATCTCGCTCCGGATCACCATCGCGGTCTGGGTGAGCGGCAGCAGGCCTTCGGCATGTGCCGCCACCGCCTGGCCGTTGGGCGTGTGCAGGTGCATCACCGCCTGGGCGTCCTCGCGCGCCATGTGCAGCGCCGAATGGATGGTGAAGCCCGCCGCATTGGTGATGAACGGCGTCGGCTCCACGGGCGCGCCGTTCATGTCGACCTTGACCAGGCTGGAGGCGGTCACCTCCTCGAACATCAGCTGGTAGGGATTGAGCAGGAAATGATGTTCCGGCCCCGGCACCCGCGCCGACAAATGGGTGAAGATAAGGTCGTCCCAGCCGAAATAGGCCACGAGCCGGTAGGCGGCGGCGAGATCGACGCGGACCTTCCATTCCTCGGGGCTCACCTTGTCCTGCATCGGCGGGATCTCGACCGTCGCCAAGGCATGCGCCTCGGCCATGCTGCGGGCCATGGTGTCGATCCGTCCCATCTCGCTCTCCCGGTTTTGCCGGCAGTCTAGCGATTCGGGCGCGCCGACGCGAGTCACGTGGACGCGACCTTGAGGCCGATCACGCCGATGACGACGAGGCCGGCAAAGGCGAGGCGGGCGGGCTGGAGCGGCTCGCCGAACAGCATGATGCCCGCCGCGATCGTCCCGACCGCGCCGATCCCGACCCAGGCGGTGTAGGCGACGCCGAGCGGCAGGGCGGAGAGCGCCTTGGTGAGCAGCACGACGAAGGCGGCGAGCAGGACGAGCGAGACGATCGTCCATTCCGGGTTGCGGAAGCCGTCCGCCTTCTTGGTCGCGATCGCCCAGGCGACGTCGATGAGGCCGGACGCGACGAGCATGGTCCAGGCAAGGGCATTGGACATGGCTCAGCCCTCCCCGCCTACGAGGTCGACCTGGCGCAGCGCGCGGGCATGCCCCTCTGCTACCTCGTCCGGTGCGCCGATCGTCGGGCCGACGGGGACGAACACCGGATCGCTGAGGCCGATGAAATCGAGCGCCGCTGCGAGATAGGGGGTGGCGAGGTCGGGCCGCCCGCGGCTGGGGCCGAAACGGTAGTCGCCGGCGCTCGACAGGACGATGTGCAGGGGTCGCGGCGCGAGCAGGGGACTGTAACCGGTCGCCGGATCGAAGGTGAAGCTGAGGCCCGGCTGCGTGACGAGATCGATATAGTGTTTCAGCCGGTAGGGGATCGAGAAATTCCACATCGGCGTCGCGATGACGACATGGTCCGCCACCGCGAGGCGCGCGACCATCCGCTCGATGACCGCCCAGGCCTCGGCCTGCGCGGCGTCGTGCGGCTGGCCGGCGAGGCGGGCATATTTGGCGGCGAGAGTGGCGCCGTCGAATTCGGGCAAGGCCTCGTCCCACAAGGCGAGGTGGTCGACCTCAAGCTCCGGCTGTGTCGCGACAAGGCGTTCGATCAGACGGGCTGCAACCGCCGTGGACGACGAGCGCCCGCCGCGTGGCGAGGCTTCGATGAAAAGCAGTCTGGGCATGTGGGGTCCTCCTTCGAGGGCTCAGATAGATGTCGCGCTAAAGCGACGAAATGGATAGAAATGCGATCATGATTCGCGCTCATGCGACATGCTGACGAGACCGATCTCGATCTGGTGCTGACCGTGGCGACCGCCGGCAGCGTCCGGAGCGCGGCGGCGGCCACCGGCGCACATCCCGCCACGATCTACCGTCAGCTCGGCGACCTGCAGCGCCGGCTCGGCGCGCCGGCGTTCGAGCGGATCGACGGGCGCTACCGCCCGACCGAGATCGGGCGCGAGATTGCCGAGGCGGCGGCGGAAGGGCGGGCGCGGCTCGCCGAGCTCAACCGGCGGGTCGGCGGCGCCGATGTCCGCATGGCCGGGCTGGTGCGGGTGACGACGACGGATTCATTGAGCGCGATCGTCAGCGCCGCCATGGCGGCCTTCGTCGAGGCGCATCCCGAAGTGACGCTCCAGCTTTCCCTATCAAACAGCTTCGCCGACATCGGCCGGCACGAGGCGGAGGTCGCGATCCGGCCAACAGTCAGCCCGCCCGAAACGCTGGTCGGGCGGCGGGCGGCGCGGTTCGACTATCGCATCTATGCCACGCCGGGCGCGCCCGACCGCTGGATCGGGCTCGACCGCAGCCTGTCGGCGATTCCCTCCGCGCGCTGGCTGGCGCAGCACGCCATCGGCCAGCCGGTCGCGATCCGCGCCGACAGTATGCGCGCGGCGGCGGACCTCTGCCGCGCCGGCGCCGGCCGTGCCGTGCTGCCGACCTATCTGGCCGACGGCCTCGCGCCGCTGTCGCCGCCGATTCCGGAGATCGCCTCCGAGGTCTGGGTGCTGACCCACGCCGATTTCCGCCGCACCCCGCGCGTGGCGGCGTTCACGCAGGCCGTCGCGGCCTCGCTCGAGGGGGCGATCGAGCTGGCCTAGGATGCTGGCGCCACCCTGTCAGGGTGCGCGGCGGCAAAGGCCTCCAGCGCGGTCGCCGCCGCATCGACGCGGACCAGGGTCGGATAAGGCGCAAGATCCTGTTCGAACCGGCGGGCATTGTACATCTGCGGGACCAGGCAGATGTCGGCCAGGGTCGGCGTGTCGCCGAACAGGAAGGTGCCGGCGTGTGGCGTGGCCAGCGCCTCGAGAGCCTCGAAGCCTTCGGCGACCCAGTGACGGTACCAGTTGTCGCGTGCGCCCTGATCGATCCCCAGCTTCGTGAGATATTTGAGGATTCTCAAGTTGTTCACCGGATGGATGTCCGCCGCGATCGTCAGCGCGAGGGCGAGGACATGGGCGCGGTCGGCCGGGTCGGCGGGGAGGAGGCGCGGCTGGGGAATCGTCGCGTCGAGCCAGTCGGCGACGGCGAGGCTCTGGGTCAGCCGCTGCCCATCCATCTCCAGCGTCGGAACGAGGCCCTGCGGGTTGCGGGCACGATAGTCGTCCGCCTGCTGCTCGTTCTCCAGCAGGTTGATGGGCACGCGGTCGTAATCGACGCCCTTGAGGTTGAGCGCGATGCGGACCCGGTAGCTCGCCGAGGAGCGCCAGTAGTCGTAGAGAACGGGCTTGGTCATGGCGCCTGCATAGCCGGAAGGGGCGACCCGCGGAACCGTCGCTGCGCCCCAAGCGCTTGTCCGGACGGCGGGGCCTCATCGCAACCCGGAGAGGAAGATGAAGTCGCACTACGCCATGCTGGCGCTCAACCTCGTTCTCAGCACTGCGATCATGTACCTCGTGATGTTCGCGATGGTCGATGGTGCGGGCGATTTATACAACAATCTCAACATGTTCTATATGGCGCTGATGATGGTCGCGCCGATGGCCGTGCTGATGCTGGTGATGATGCGACAGATGTACAGGAACACCGGGCTCAATCTCGCCCTTCATGCCGGCTTCACCCTGCTGTTCATGCTCGCCTTTCTCGGCATCCGTGGTCAGGCCGGGATCGGCGACGCGCAGTTCCTGCGCTCGATGATCCCGCACCATTCCGGCGCGATCCTGATGTGCCGGGAGGCCTCACTCGGCGATCCGGAGATCATTGCGCTCTGCCGGCAGATCATCCGCGCGCAGCGCGAGGAGATCGATCAGATGCAGCGCATCCTGGCGCGCCACTGAGCTCGGCGGCGACCACGACCATCGGGCCCGAAACTCTGAAAAGGTCGCTAGAAATCCGGCTTGTCGTAATGCGCCGGCGGCTGGATCACCTCCATCCGCTCGGCGAGGAGCGGGCGGAAGCTGGGGCGCGACTTCATCACCGCGTACCAGTCGGCGGTCTGCTTGTGGCCGCGCCAGTCGACGCCGCCCAGATAGTCGGCGGCCGAAAGCTGCGCCGCCGCGGCGAGATCGGCCAGCGTCAGCGCCGGGCCGGCGAGCCAGCGGCGATGGTCGAGCAGATAATCGAGATAGTCGAGATGGCCGTTGCAGGCGGTCATCGCCTTGCGGAGCTCGGCCGTGTCCGGCGAGGCACGGTGGACGAGCCGCTTCTTCATCCGCTCCTCCATCAGCGGCGCGACGACCTCGCGGTGCATCCGTCCGTCGAACCAGGCGACCAGCCGGCGGATCTCGGCGCGGTTGAGCGCGGTGCCCGGGATCATCGGCGCCTTGTCGAGCGTCTCCTCGAAATAGTCGCAGATCGCGCCCGAATCGATCAGCACCACGCCCTTCGACGCCTCGACCAGCACCGGCGTCTCGCCGGCCGGATTGAGATCGGTGAACTCGTCGTCCTGCAGCCAGGGCGAGACGCGCACCAGATCATGCGCGACGCCCTTTTCGGCCAGCATCAGCCGGACCTTGCGCGAGAACGGACAGAGGGGGAATTGGTAAAGCTGCCACATGGATGCGGCGCTTCTTAGCGGAGACGCCGCGCCAGTCCACCGGTCATTTGCGGACGATCAGTCCTCGTACCAGGGCCCGTCATCATCGTAACCGCGATCGGACGCATATCCGCGGCGGTGATACTGGTCGACCGCGTCGCCGATCCCGCGCTGCACCTCGTCGAGCGAGCGCTGGAGCGCCGGCAGCATCGCCGCGAAGGCGTCCATCATCGCGCCGGCCTGCGCCGTGCCGCCATAGATGGCGCCGCGCACGCGCTCGTCGAAATAGGGATCGTTGTGCCGGCCAAGCGCGCCGAGCGTGCGGCCGGGCACGCCGTAGCCCGGGTGGCGCGCGAGCGGGTCCACCGCGTCCATCATCGGTCCGACATCGACGGTCATCAGCGCGCCGGCCATCCGGTCAATTGCCGGCGCCATCGCCTCGACGTCGCGCGACGAGGGCAGATTGCGGGTGAGATCGCCGTCATGGAGGTCCTGCGCGGACGCCGGCGCGGCGAGCGCGGCGAAGACGCAGGCGATGAGGAGCTTGTTCACGATGGTCTCCTTAACGCGGAACCGGCGCGCCGTGCACGCAACGCGCCGAATATAGCGCCTTTCTGGTCGCGCTTCCATGACCTCGACCTGAACGCCGATCTGTCATGTTGCCTCGGCCGCCCGCCCTGCTAAGACCCGCCGGGAACCGGAAAAGGCGCCTTCATGACGTTCCTGCAGTTGCTGATCATCGCCATCGTTCAGGGCGTCACCGAATTCCTGCCGATCTCGTCCTCCGGACATCTGATCCTGATTCCCTTCTTCACCCACATGCCGGATCAGGGGCCGATGATCGACGTCGCGGTCCATGTGGGATCGCTGCTGGCGATCATTCTCTTCTTCTTTCGCGAGGTGATCGGGCTCGCCCGGGGCGGGCTCGCGACCGTGGGGATCGGCCAGGCCCCGGCGCAGCGTCGGCTGTTCTGGTGGCTGATCCTCGGCACGATCCCGGCCGTCGCCCTGGGCTATTTCCTGAAACAGGGCGGCTATCTGGACACGTTCCGCTCGACCACGCTGGTGGCGTGCAACCTCATCGCCTACGGCCTCCTGCTCGGCCTCGCCGACCGGATCGGCCCGCGGCACAAGACCTATGAGGATATGAGCCTCAAGGACGCGCTGATCGTCGGCCTCGCCCAGGCGCTGGCGCTGATACCCGGCACCAGCCGCTCGGGCGTCACGATGACCGCGGCGCGCTTCCTCGGCTACGAGCGGGTCGAGGCGGCCCGCTTCTCCTTCCTCCTCTCCATCCCCGCCGTTGCCGGTGCCGGGACGCTGGCGGTGCTCGACCTCGCCGGCGCGACGGCCGAAATGCAGTGGGACGCCTTTCTCGCCGGTGCGATGACCTTCGTCGCCGCCTTCGCGACCATGGCTTTCCTGATGCGATTCCTACGGCATGCCTCGATGCTGGTCTTCGTGCTCTATCGGGTGGGCCTGGGAGTCGCCCTGCTCATCTGGTTCTAGCGTCGTATTATTGACATGATTGTCAGCTAGATGACAATGACGACGATGAGTGCCGCCCCCGCCCCGACCCACATCCATGCCCTGGCGATCGAGCCCGGGGACATCGACTTCATGGGCCACGTCAACAATGCGGTGTACCTGGAATGGGTGCAGGAGGCGGTGATCGCCTATTGGCAGCGCATGGCGCCGGCCGAGGCGGTCGCCCAGCATCTGTGGGTCGCGCTCAAGCACGAGATCACCTACTGCCGCCCCGCCTTTCTCGACGATGCGATCGTCGCGACCGTGGTCGCCGAGGGTGTGCAGGGCGCCCGTGCCTTCTTCAGCACGCTGATCCAGCGCGGCGAGGAGGTGCTGGCCGAGGTGAAGTCGAGCTGGTGCTGCCTCGACGCCGATACGCTCCGTCCCGCGCGGCTGGCGCGGGACGTCGTCCGCCGCTTCCTGCCGGAATGAACTAGGGCGCCGATGGCGCCGCGAACCGGCCGTGGCGGCGATAGATGGCGAGCCAGTTTTCGGCGACCGCGGAGAGCGGCGCGGGCTTCAGGCCGAACGCCTCGAAGCCCGGCAGCGCGCCGCTCGCGACGCTGTCCTGCCGCAGCATCAGCCACTGGTCCCAGGAGATCGGCGCGCCCGGCAGGAAACCCAGGCGGGCGATCATGCTGCCGATCGCGTCGGGAATGTCGAACACCGCCCGGTTGCGTCCGGTCGCTCGCACGATCCATTCGTTGAGCTGGTGCATGGTCATGACCTGCGGGCCGGCGAGCTCGTAGATCTTGCCGCCATGCGTGCCGGCATTCGATGTCGCCGCGGCGATCGCCTTGCCGAGATCGGCGACGAACAGGGGCTGCACCTGCCAGGATCCGCGCAGCACCGGAATCGCCGGCATGAGCTGCGCCATGCGGGCGAACTTGTTGACGAAATCGTCCTCCGGCCCGAACGCGATCGAGGGACGGACGACGGTCGCGGTCGGGAAGGCGGCCTTCACCGCCGCCTCGCCTTCGCCCTTGGTCCGGCCGTAATGGCTTTCGCTCTTCGGATCGGCGCCGATCGCCGAGATGTGGACCAGCGCGCGTGCGCCCGCGGCGGCCGCGGCCTCTGCGACATTGCGGGCGCCGTCGACATGCACCCGCTTCAGGTCGCCCTTGAACACGCCGACCAGGTTCACCACCGCGTCGGCCCCCGTCACGGCCGCCGCGACCGAGGCCGGGTCGGTGATGTCGGCGCGCACGAACTGGGTCTGGCCGAGCCCGCCCAGGGGTTTCAGGAAATAGGCGCGTTTCGGCTCGCGCGCGGCGATGCGCACGCGTGCGCCCTCGGCATAGAGCGCCTGGGCGACGTAGCGGCCGATGAATCCGCCGCCGCCGAAGAGGGTGACCAGCCGGTCGGTCTTTGCCGTCATGGGTGCAGCCTTGAAAGGGATCGGTTCGCGGATTCCTTGCCGGGTCCGCGCCGCCTTGGCAAGCGTGCGAGGCGCGTTGACAAGCGCGCCGCCGCCCCCTAACTCGCGCGGCCTACCCCGTGCCCAGATGGCGGAATTGGTAGACGCACCAGCTTCAGGTGCTGGCGATCGCAAGGTCGTGGAGGTTCGAGTCCTCTTCTGGGCACCATTTCCTCAAATGCTGGATCATGCCAGGTGGTGGGACTCGTCCGTCCGCCTCGCGCAACTCGTGCCTCAGCGGCGGCCGCGGGGTCCGAAATGGTTTTGTGGTGCGGATTTGCGGCCGAGGGCGACGACGAGCTGCACCGTCGCGGGATGGAGCGGGCTCACGAACTCGAAGCCCGCCTTGCCCTCCTCGACCCAGGCGACACGGCTGTTCTGGGGCTCGAGACCGGTGAGCTTCAGCCAGGCATGGCTGCCCACTTCGAGGGCGGCCGATATGTGCGCCATGAAGCCATCGGTGGAGAGGTTCATCACCTCGATGTCGATCAGGCTGGTGCCACGGTCGCGCAAGCGCGCGGCGAGGTTGACGATGCGTCGTTCCGCCTTGCGACCATCGGCGGCCGGAATGATCGCAAGCTGCGCCTTCGTCACGGAATTCTCCTTTGTGCCGCGACTATGCGCGGCAATGGCTAAGCAAGGCTTAAGTCCGCCCATCGGAGCGTTCCGCCGGCCCGCGCGTTCCCGCCCTGATGTTCGTTGCGTATGTGGAGCGTGTGTGAGGCGTGGATCGTGGATCGCGGCGCTGCTCGTCCTGAGCGGCTGCGCCAGTCAGAACAATGGCGACGGGGGCAATGGCGTGGCGGCGGTGCAGCCGAGCCAGATTGCCCCCGGCGCGCTGCGCGCGGCGGTCCGGGACCGGCAGGTGCGCCGCTTCTACGAGGCGCGCGACTGGCAGCCCGCCTGGACCGTGACCGCCGCGGAGGCGCTCGTCGCGGCGATCGGCGAGGCGCCGCGCCACGGACTCGATCCCCGCTTGTTCCTGGCCGAGGCCCGGCGCGCGGAAACGCCGGCGGCGCGCGAGGCGGCGCTCAGCCTCGCCGCGCTCGGCTATGCCGAAGCTTTGGCACGCGGGCGGGCCGATCCGACCCGGCTGCAGGAGGTCTACGCGCTGCCCCGTCCGGACACCGACATCGTGGCCGGCCTCAATCATGTACTCCCGAACGGCGTGCGCGCCTGGCTCGCCGGCCTGGCCCCGCGGGACGAGGAGTATCGCCGCCTGTCCGAGGCCTATGTCGCGGCCGACCGGCAAGCCAGGACCGCGCGGCGGCGCACGCCGATTCCGGACGGCCTCGAAATCCGCGCCGGTCGAGCAGACCGGCGCCTGCCCGACATTGCCGCCGCCCTGGCCGCCGACGGCTATTACCAGCCGCCCGAGGGTCAGCCGACCGTGACCCGCCTGACGCCGGAGCTGGCCGCGGCGGTGAAACGGGTCCAGGAGGATTACGGGCTGGCGGCCGATGGCGTGATCGCCGGCGACACGCTCGCCGCGATCAACGAGGGCGCGTTCGAGCGCGCCCGCACGCTGGCGATCAACCTGGAACGGCGCCGCTGGCTTTCGCGCGAGGCGCCGGCGACCCGGATCGACGTCAACACGGCGAGCGCGATGCTCACCTACTGGCGCGACGGCCGGGCCGCCGATCGCCGCCGCGTCGTCGTCGGCGAGCCCGGCAACGAGACGCCCGAACTCGGCTCGCCGCTCTACCGCCTCGTCGCCAACCCGACCTGGACGGTGCCGCGCTCGATCCAGGCCGAGGAGATCGCGCCGAAGGGCGCCGGCTATTTGCGCCGCAACAACATGGAATGGCGTGACGGCTGGATCGTCCAGCGCTCCGGGCCGACCAACTCGCTCGGGCTGGTCAAGTTCGACATGCGCAACGACCATGCCATCTATCTCCACGACACCCCGGCCAAGCCGCTCTTCGCCGAGGACGACCGCCATGCCAGCCATGGCTGCGTGCGCGTCGAGGATGCGCTCGGCTTCGCCCAGATGATCGCGGACCAGGAGGGCGTGCGCACCGAATGGGACCGCGCCCGCGCCGGCGGTGACGAGGCCTTCGTGCCGCTGCCCCGCCCGATCCCGGTCCGGCTCATGTACCAGACCGCCTTCGTCGAGGGGGACAGGGTGCGCTACCGGCTCGATTATTACGGCTGGGACGATGCCGTCGCCCGCGCGCTCGGCCTCGCCAGCCGGCCGCCTCGCCCGGCGCGGGAGCGTAGCCGCGACATCGGCCCCTGATTTGCGCGGACACGCGGATGCCGCTAGGTTGAGGACGTGACTTTGCGAAGCCTTGTGCCGCTGCTCGTCTTCCTTGCGCTGCTCGCCGCGCCGTTCGGGCGGATGGGCATGGCGGAGGCGGCGATGCCGCATCCTGCGGCGCCGATGGCGATGTCCGGCCATTGCGCCGACATGCCGGCGCCCGAGCCCGGCAAGCCGAGCAAGTCGGCGATCGACTGCATGGTCGCCTGCGCCGCGGTGGCGACCGAAAGCGCCGTCGAGATCGCCTTCGCGTCGCCCGATCCGGTCGCCGTGGTGCCGCGCCCGCTCCTCTCCCTGCACGGCATCCAGCCCGAGGCCGCGGACCCGCCGCCCCGCTCCTGAACGATCCCGGACCGACATCG
This sequence comes from Sphingosinicella sp. LHD-64, assembly GCF_031157375.1. GTDB lineage: Bacteria > Pseudomonadota > Alphaproteobacteria > Sphingomonadales > Sphingomonadaceae > Allosphingosinicella. The sequence continues at coordinate 635,917 of NZ_JAVIFV010000003.1, read as the reverse complement.
TTTTTCAGGAGATTCGACATGAAGTTCTTCGTTGTCGCGGTCGCGCTTGCGATCGCCGCGCCTGCCATGGCGCAGACCGCCCCCGCCCAGCCGCCGGCCGACCATAGCCAGCACCAGCAGGGCCAGCATCAGGGCCACGGCCAGCACCGGCAGGGCGACCACAGCCAGCCCGGCCAGCACCAGCCCGGCCAGCATGACGGCCGCACCGCCGAATGCTGCGCCGCCCGCGACGGCGACGCCGCGCACCAGAGCCACTAGGCCGCGCTGACCCCGGGCGGCGGTGCCTCGGCCCGCCGCCCGCCATGCGCGTCACCAGGCTTGACCTTCCAGTAACTGGAAGGCCCAGCAGGGCTGGCATGAGCACGAATCACATCCCCAAGGCCTGCTGCACGCCGGCCACAGCCGCGCCTTCCGGCGCCTCCTTCTGTCATGCCCCGGATGCGGGCGGGACGGCGATCGATCCCGTGTGCGGGATGCGCGTCGATCCGGGGGCGACGCCGCATCACGCCCATCACGACGGCACGGACTATCATTTCTGCTCGGCCAGATGCGTCGAACGCTTCTCGGCGCGGCCGGAGCTGTTTCTCGAAGACGCCCATGCCGGCCACGGCCATCACGGCGCAGCCGCCCCCAAGGGCGACGACGAGGCCGTCTACACCTGCCCGATGCACCCGGAGATCGAGCAGATCGGCCCGGGCCTCTGCCCGATCTGCGGCATGGCGTTGGAGCCCAAGGCGTTCAGCCTGAGCGAGGGCCCGTCCGGGGAATATGTCGACATGTGGCGGCGCTTTATCGTGTCGGCGATCCTCACCGTGCCGCTCTTCGTCGTCGTGATGCTCCGCCATATCTGGCCCGAGACGATGCACGGCGTTCCGCCCCGCACGCTCGACTGGTTCGAGCTGGCGGTCGCGACCCCGGTCGTCCTGTGGGGCGGCGCGCCCTTCTTCGCGCGGGGCTGGCGCAGCCTCGTCACCCGCCATCTCAACATGTTCACCCTGATCGCGATCGGCACCGGCATCGCCTGGGCCTATTCGGTGGTGGGCGCGCTGGCGCCGGAGATCTTCCCCGTCGCCTTCCGTACCATGCACGGCGGAGTCGGCCTCTATTTCGAGGCGGCGGCGGTGATCGTGACACTGGTCCTGCTCGGCCAGGTGCTGGAACTCAGCGCCCGCGAGCAGACCGGGTCGGCGATCCGCGCTCTGCTTAACCTCGCCCCCAAGACCGCGCATCTCATCGACGCCAGAGGCGAGCGCACCGTGCCGCTCGATCTCGTCCGGGTCGGCGACCGTCTGCGCGTCAAGCCGGGCGAGGCGGTGCCGGTGGACGGCACGATCGCCGAAGGGCGGTCCGCGCTCGACGAATCGATGCTGACCGGCGAGCCGATCCCGGTCGAGAAAGGCGTCGGCGATGCCGTGACCGGCGGCGCGATCAACGGCGACGGCGCCTTCGTCATGACCGCCGAGCGGATCGGCGCCGAGACGATGCTGGCGAAGATCGTCCAGATGGTCGCCGAGGCGCAGCGCAGCCAGGCGCCGATCCAGCGCAAGGTCGATCAGGTGTCGGCGGTCTTCGTGCCGGCGGTGCTGCTCGTCGCGGTCGCGGCCTTCGCCCTCTGGTCGATCTTCGGGCCGGCGCCGGCCATCCCCTTCGCGCTGATCGCCGCCGTGTCGGTGCTGATCATCGCCTGCCCCTGCGCGCTCGGCCTCGCGACGCCGATGTCGATCATGGTCGGGGTCGGCAAGGGCGCGCAGAACGGGGTGCTCATCAAGAATGCCGAAGCGCTGGAGCGGTTCGCGTCGGTCGACACGATCGTCGTCGACAAGACCGGCACGCTGACCGAGGGCAGGCCGGCGCTCGTCGCGGTCGCGCCCGCCGAAGGCTTCGCCGAGGCCGAACTCCTGAGCCTCGCCGCATCGCTCGAAGGATCGAGCGCACACCCGCTCGCCCATGCGATCGTCACCGGCGCCGAAGCGGCTGGCCTCGCCCTACGACCGGTCGAGGACTTCGAATCGGTGAGCGGCAAGGGCATCGTCGGCATGATCGGCGGACGGCGCGTCGCGATCGGCAATGCCGCGATGATGGCACTGGAAGGCGCAGAGATCGCTGCCATCGAGGCCCGCGCCGACGCGCATCGCGACGACGGTGCCACCGCCATGTTCGTCGCCGTCGACGGCAGGGCCGCCGGCCTCGTCGCGGTCGCCGATCCGGTGAAGCCCTCGGCCCGCGCCGCGATCGACGCGCTCCATGCCGAGGGCCTCAGGATCATCATGCTGACCGGCGACAACCGCCGCACCGCCGAGGCGGTCGCCAGGCGGCTCGGCCTCGACGAGGTGATCGCTGATGTGTTGCCTGAGGACAAGGACGCCGCGGTCGCGCGCCTCAAGTCCGAGGGCCGCACCGTCGCCATGGCCGGCGACGGCGTGAACGACGCCCCCGCCCTCGCCCGCGCCGACATCGGCATCGCCATGGGCACCGGCGCCGACGTCGCGATGGAGAGCGCCGGCGTGACTTTGGTGAAGGGCAATCTCACCGGCCTCGTCCGCGCCCGCCGCCTGTCGCGCGCGGTCACCGCCAACATTCGCCAGAACCTCATCTTCGCCTTCGGCTACAATGCGCTCGGCGTGCCGATCGCGGCCGGCATACTCTATCCCGTCACCGGCCTGCTGCTGAGCCCGATGCTGGCGGCACTGGCGATGAGCCTCTCGTCGGTCTCGGTGATCGGCAACGCGCTGAGGCTCCGCACCCTCGATCTGGAGAGAGCCCCATGAACATCGGCCAGGTATCGCGGCGCACGGGCCTGCCGCCCAAGACGATCCGCTATTACGAGCAGATCGGCCTCGTCGCGCCCGGGCGTCGCGACAACGACTATCGCGACTATGGCGACAGGGAAGCGCACGAGCTGCGCTTCATCGCGCGCGCCCGCAGCCTCGGCTTCAGCATCGACCAGTGCCGGCACCTCTTGGCGCTCTACCGCGACGCCGATCGCGCCAATGCCGACGTCCGCGCCGCCGCCCAGGCGCATATCGCCGAAATCCGCACCAAGATCCGCGAACTCAGGGACATGGAGAAGACATTGACGACTTTGGTCAGCGCATGCCGGGGCGACAACCGCCCCGACTGCCCGATCCTCGAAGGCCTGGCGGGGGACGCAAGATGACCCGCCAACCCCTGCTCCCGCGCCGCGCCTTCCTCGGCGGCGCGCTCGGCCTCGGCGCCGCCGGCCTGTTCCCCGTCTGGGCGCAGAGCGGCTCGCCGGGCCTGCGCGCCGACCTGCCGTCTCTCTCCGGGGACGACATCCGCCTGACCGTCGGCCACAGCGCCTTCACCGTCGGCGGGCGCACCGGCCATGCGATCACGGTCAACGGCACCCTGCCCGCCCCGCTGGTCCGTCTCCGCGAGGGCCAAAACGTCCGCCTCCATGTCACCAACACGCTGGACGAGGACACGTCGATCCATTGGCACGGGCTGCTGCTGCCGTTCCAGATGGACGGCGTGCCGGGGATCAGCTTCCCCGGCATCCGTCCGCGCGAAACCTTCACCTACGAATTCCCCGTCCGCCAGTCGGGCACCTACTGGTATCACAGCCATTCCGGCCTGCAGGAGCAGTCCGGCCATTACGGCCCGATCGTCATCGATCCCGCCGGCGTCGATCCCGTCGGCTACGACCGCGAGCATGTGATCGTGCTCAGCGACTGGAGCTTCCTCCACCCCCATCAAATCATGGCCAAGCTCTGGCAGGAGGGCGGCTATTTCAACCGCAACCGGATGACCCTCGCCGGCCGTGCCTCCGGGCGCCGCGACCAGCAGATGTCCGCCGCCGACCGCGCGATGTGGGCGAACATGCGGATGGACCCGACCGACATCCTCGACGTCAACGGCACGACCTACACCTATCTGATCAACGGCCACGGACCGGACGAGAACTGGACGGGCCTGTTCAATCCGGGCGAGCGGGTGCGCCTCCGCATCATCAACGCCAGTGCGATGACGATCTTCAACGTCCGCATCCCCGGCCTGCCGATGCGCGTCGTCGCGGCCGACGGCATCGACGTGCGGCCGGTGACGGTCGACGAGTTCCAGATCTCCGTCGCCGAAACCTACGACGTGATCGTCCAGCCAAATGGGCCGGAGGCCTATACCTTCGTCGCCGAGGCGATGGACCGCTCCGGCTTCGGCCGGGCCACGCTGGCGCCACGCTTGGGCATGAGCGCCGCCGTGCCGCCTTTGCGCGAGCGGCCGGTCCTCACCATGACCGACATGGGCATGGGTGGCATGGATCACGCCGCGATGGGCCACGGGACGGGCGGCGATGCCGCCGGCCAGGCCCCGGCGATGAGCCACGACATGCGCGACGGCGCCAACGCGCCGCAGGTCGATCTCAACCCCGGCGTCGACATGATCGCGCCGATGCCGAAGGACCGCACCGGCGAGCCCGGCCTCGGCCTCGAGAATGTCGGCCACCGGGTGCTCACCTATCGCGATCTCATGGCGGTCGCGCCGAACAGCGACACCCGCGCCCCGACGCGCACCGTCGAGGTCCATCTCACCGGCAATATGGAGCGGTTCATGTGGTCGTTCGACGGCCGGCGGTTCAGCGAGAATCCGGAGCCGCTCCGGTTCGAACGCAACGAGCGGGTGCGGGTGCGGTTGATCAACGACACGATGATGGCCCACCCGATCCACATCCATGGCCATTTCTTCGAGCTGGTGAACGGCCACACCGGTTTCCATCCCCACAAGCACACGGTGAACGTGCTGCCCGGCGGCACGGTCGATTTCGACCTGACCGCGGACGCACCCGGCGACTGGGCGTTCCACTGCCACCTGCTCTTTCATATGCATGCGGGGATGATGCGCACCGTCACCGTCCGCCCGCTGGACGGAGGCGCGGCATGACCCGGCTCACTCCCCTCGTCGCCCTGCTCCTCGCTGCGACCGCCGCCCCGGCGCTCGCGCAGCATGAGGGGCACAGGATGCCACCCGCGCAACCGGCCCGGACGGACCCGCATGCCGGCCACAATATCCCGGAGCAGCCGCAACTGCAGCAGCCTGCGCAAGCGAACCCGCATACGGGGCACCAGATGCCTGCATCGCCGCCAGCCGTCGATCCGCACGCCGGACATCCAATATCGCCGCAGCAACCGGCTTCGGACCCCCATGCCGGGCACCAGATGCCAGCCGAGCAGCCCGCATCCGACCCGCATGCCGGTCATCAAATGCCCGGTCAGGCCCAACCGCAAACCGCCGACCCCCACGCGGGGCACCAGATGCCGGCGGCGGTTCCGGCCCCGCCGGTAGCCCCTCCCCCGCCCGGCGCACTCAGCGGCCCCGCCCATGCCGCCGACACCGTTTTCGATCCCGCCGACATGGAACGGGTCCGCGCGGCGGTGGCGGCGGAGCATGGCGGCGGGCGCACCTGGCGCTTCACCATCGACCGGCTGGAGGCGCAGATCCGCGACGGCCGCGACGGCTTTGCCTGGGACGACGTGCAGTTCTGGTACGGCTCGCCGACCGAGCGGTTCTGGCTCAAGAGCTCGGGTGAAGGCGAATTCGGCGAGGGCGTCGAAAGCGCCGAGGTCCAGGCGCTCTACAGCCGGGCGCTCAATCCCTGGTTCGATCTGCAGGCGGGCGTGCGCGCCGATTTCAACCCCGGCCCCGACCGCACCTATCTCGTGCTCGGCATCCAGGGCCTCGCCCCTTACTGGTTCGAGCTGGACGGTGCCGCCTTCGTTTCGGACAAGGGCGACGTCTCCGCCCGGTTCGAGGCGGAGTACGATCTCAGGATCACCCAGCGGCTGATCCTGCAGCCGAGCGCCGAGCTCGAGTTCAACCTTCAGGACGTGCCCGAGCTGCGGCTCGGCGCCGGCCTCTCGACCGTCGAGGCGGGCCTGCGCCTGCGCTACGAGTTCGTCCCCGAATTCGCTCCCTATGTCGGCGTCCAGTATGAGCGCGCCTTCGGCGACACCGCGGATTTCCGCCGGCTGACCGGGGAGGAGGCCGGCGGCTGGAGCCTCCTGCTGGGCCTCCGCGCATGGTTCTGATCCGCGCCCTTCTCGTCGCGTTCGCCGCCATGTCCGTCCTCTTCGGCCTGGCCGGAACGGGCGAAGCGCACAAGAATCACAACAAGGTGGAGGCCGCGCAGAACGCTTCGACCGCCAGTCAGGCCACGCCGCCCGCGGCGATGGCAGATCATGGCGGGATGGAGATGGCCGAGGCGCTGCCCGGCACGATGCCGGAACGCGCCGTCGCCTGGCTCGGCAAGATGCACCCCGCCGCCGTCCATTTCCCGATCGCCCTGTTCCCGGCCGCGTTCGTGCTGCTCGGCTTCGCCCGCCGGCGCGAGGGCGTCGCGGCGGTCGCGCGGGGCCTCATCGTCTTCGCCGGTATCGCCGCGGCGGGCGCCGCGCTGATGGGCTGGATTTCCGCCGGCTTTACGATCGGCGACACCGATCCGGTGCAGGCCTGGCACCGCTGGATCGGCACAGCGATCGCCGCCGCCGGCTTGATCGCCGCGCTCTGGGCCTGGCGGCGGCGCGATACAGTCAGCGGCGGCGCGATGGTGACACTGACCGGCGCGATCAGCCTTGCCATCTTCATTCAGGGCGGGTTGGGCGGCATCCTCACCCACGGCCTCGAGCATATGCGTTTCTGAACCGAAAAACCGATTTTCCCGGGAGACAGAGAATGAAGAACCTCAACATCCTCCTTGTCGCGACGTTCGCCGCGGCCCTCGCCGGCTGCTGGGAAAGCGGCGCCGACAACACGCAGCTCAACGACATGATGATCGAACCGCCCGAGGTGAACCTCGTCAGCGACCTGCCGGACGAGACCAATGCCGGCGCCGCCGAGGTCAATGCGACCACCCTCGACACGGTCGAACCGGCGCCCGCCGGCCCCGGCGCACCGACCGACGCGGCCCCCGTCGCCGAACGGCCGGCCCCGCCCGCGCCTGCGAGGCAGGAGCCGGACCCCCATGCCGGGCACGACATGAACAGCATGAACCACCAATAGGGAGACGAACCGATGCGTATCTCCAGACGCGCGATGCTGCTGGCGCCGCTCGCGCCGTTCGTGCTGGCGGCCTGCGCCGAGGCGGCGGCCGCGCAAACCGTGACCGTCGTGAAGACGCCGACCTGCGGCTGCTGCGGCGCCTGGGTCGAGCATCTGCGCGCCGCCGGCTTCGAGGTAACGGTGACCGACGTCGAGGACGTCACCCCGACGGCGCGCGAGCTCGGCGTGCCGGACGACTTGAGGTCCTGCCACACCGCCAGCGTCGGCGGCTATGCGGTCGAGGGCCATGTTCCGGTCGAGGACATCCGCCGCCTGCTCGCCGAGCGGCCCGACGCCGCCGGCATCGCCGTCCCCGGCATGCCGATCGGCTCGCCGGGCATGGAGATGGGCGACCGCCGCGAGCCCTACCAGACATTGCTCTTCCGGCGGGACGGGCAACGGCGCGTCTTCGCCTCGCACTAAACGATCATCAGGGGGAATATTCCTATGTCGGCAGCCGTGCGGATCGCAGGCAAGGTGCATAAATGGCTGGCGCTCCTGATGGCGATCCAGATCCTGTTCTGGTTCGCGAGCGGCCTGTTCTTCGCGGTCGCGCCGATCGAACGGGTGCGCAGCGAGCATATGATCGCCGAGCAGCGGCCGGTGCCGATCCCGATCGGCGCGGCCGCCGATGGCCTGCAGCGCGTCGCCGCCGCCAATGCCGCGCCCGGCGAGCGGATCGAGCTTCGAACCATGCTCGGCCGGCCGGTCGCGCTGGTCACCGCCGGCGAGGCCCGTCCTCGCCTCTACGATCTCGCCAGCGGGCGCCAGCTCTCGCCGGTTCCGGCCCGGCTCGCCGTCGCGATCGCGGAGGCGGACCATGCCGGCGATGCACGCGCCGCCGGCGTCGAGCCGGTCACCGAGAACTCCACGGAATATCGCGGCGCGCTCCCGGCCTGGCGGGTCCGTTTCGACGATGGCGCCAACCGGGCGCTCTACGTCGCCGCCGACACCGGCACGGTGACCGCGCGGCGCTCCACCCTGTGGCGGGCGTTCGACTTCCTCTGGTCGCTCCACATCATGGACTTCAAGAACCGCGAGGATTTCAACACGCCGCTGCTGATCATCTCCACCGCGCTGGCGCTGGTCGTGATCCTCACCGGCATCGTCATGTTCCCGAGCCGGCTCGGCTACAGCGCCTGGAAGCGTCGCCGCGCCGCGGCGCGCGAGCGGGCTCAATAGCGCGCCGGAATGCGCTACCGCGTCGCCTTCCAGCTGCATCGTCCATTGCGATGGGACGACCGGCGGCTCGTTCCGTTTCCGACTGACCGTCGGCCTCGTAAAGCGCGACGGTGAATGGCTGATCACGCATGAACATCATTCGGTCCCGAGCCGGGACGAGACCTACATCATGCCCGAGAAGCGGGGCGCGCGCCACGTCACAGCGGCCCGGTCAAGCGGGCTGAGGTCAGCCACCCGACAAAGGTTGCACTTGCCGGGTGATCCGACGCGAGCAGCCAGTAGGATCGGCCGCGATCCACTGCGATTCTCGACACCTCCACCAGGTCGCCGCGCCGGATCGCATCGTCGCAGACGAGATGCGGGAGCAGGCCGATGCCCTGTCCCATCCGGACCGCGTTCAGGACCGCGGAGATCTCCCGGAACTGGACGATCTTTCCCGGCGCCGCGGAACCGATGCCTGCCGCCTGCCGCCAGAGCGGCCATGTCGTGCCCAGCAACGGGATATCGATATCGGGTCGATCCTCCAGGAACCCGCCGAGCCGTTGCGCCAACGTGGCATCCGCAACCGCGACCAGCGTCTCCCGCGCGAACCGTATCGCGTCCTCCGGCGCCGCGCCGTCATCGGCGATGACCAGGGCGACGTCGCACTGGCGCGCCTCGTCGAGGTCGCGCCCCAGCCCGATGATCGACGTCACCACGTCCGGATGGCGTGCGATGAAATCCGGGAGACGCGGCGTGAGCCAGCTGTGCAGCAGCGAGCGGACGAAGCCCACGACCAGCGGCCGCGGCGTCGACATGAGAGCCTCGCCGGCCTGGCGGATCGCCGCCAGCGCCTGTGCGAGGGCCGCGCCATAGGCTTTCGCGCCGGGGGTGGCGCGCAGGCCCTCCGGCGTCCGGCGGAACAGGGCAATGCCGGCCCGGTCCTCGAACTGCCTCACCGCCTGGCTGATCGCCGACTGGGTGAGGTTCAGCTCGCGCGCCGCAGCCGTGAAGCTTTCCAGCCGCACCGCCGCTTCGATCGCGCGCAGCGCCGCCATGGGCGGATAGGCGGAGGGCAAGGCCATGCCCCATTAGTAATGCTTATGGGGGAGGGCAGAAAGCCGCGTTTTCCTTGTCCGGATGCCCATGCGAGAGCGCCGGCATGGAGTCCATCCCTGCCTTGCTGCTCGTCTTTGCGGGCTTCTGGCTGATGCAGGTGGCGATCCCGGGCCCCAATTTCGTCCGGATCAGCGAGGCGACGTTCGCGCATTCGCGTGCCATCGCGATGAGGACGGCGGCGGGCACGGCTGCGGCCAACTGCACATGGTGCCTGATCGCCATCGCCGGCGCGGCCGTCCTCGCTCAGGATCGCGTCTTCGGGCCGGCCATGCGGATCGCCGGCGCGCTCTATTTCGCGGCCTATGGCTACCAGCTGATCCACCGCGCGCTGCGTCGCCGCCCATCCAGGGCGACCGGCACGGACGCGCTCACCGCTTTCCGCGCCGGCTATCTGACCGCGATCGCAAGCCCGCAGGCCGGCCTGTTCTTCGCGAGCGTGCTGACCACGATGTTCCCGCCGGTCCTCGGCGGCACCCTGATCGCCGCCTTGGTCGCGATCGTCGGAGTGGTCTCGCTCGGCTGGTATGCGGTCGTGACCGCGCTGCTCGCCGCGCCCGCCAGCCGCCGCTGGTACGAGCGGCAGCGGCCGGCGATCGAGCTGCTGTTCGGGGCGCTCCTGCTGGTCGCGTCGTTCAACTTGGTCAATGCGTCGCTGGAGCTGGTCTAGACAGCCCGCGCCCCGGCTAGCTCGCGCTGGCCGAGCAGGGCGATGAGAAGCGCAAGGCTCGCCGCCGCCACCGAGACCCAGAAGCCGCTCTGCGGTCCGAACGTGTCGACCACCCAGCCGGCGAGGAAGGCGCCGAGCGCCATGCCGATGCCGATCCCGGTCATCACCCAGGTCACGCCCTCGGTCAGCACCTCGGCCGGCACCCGCCGCTCGATCAGGCCGAAGGCGGTGATGAAGGTCGGCGAGACCGCGACGCCGCTCAGGAAGATCGCCGCGGTCAGCGCCGGCACGCTGCCGACCAGCAGCAGCGGCAGCGTCGTCACCAGCAGCACGCCGAGCGCGATCAGCAGCTGGCGGTGCAGCGGTGCCTTGAGATTGAGCGCGCCGAGGATCAGGCCGACGATGAACGAGCCGGCGGCGTAGACGCCGATCACCAGGCTGGCCGCGCCCGGCTGGCCGAGCTCGCGGGTGAGGGCGACCGTCGTCACCTCCGCCGTCGCGAAGATCGCGCCGACGAAGATCAGGGCAGCGGTGACCAGCTGGACGGACCGGAGAGTGATGGCCGATCGGTGCGCGCTCAGATCCGCGGTGCGCGCCCTGGGCTCGGTGCCGCGCTGGACCACGAACGCGCTCATCCCGCCGGCGAGGAAGAGGGTGGAGGCCAGCACCCCGGCCTCGGGGAACAAGGCGACGCTGAGGCCGACGGACAGCGAGGCGCCGGCGATGTAGACCAGCTCGTCCGCGGCGGATTCGAACGCGAAGGCGGTGTTGAGCTCGGGCCGGTCGCGGAAGATCTCGGTCCACCGCGCCCGCACCATCGCGGGGATGCTCGGCATGGCGGCGGCGAGGAACGCCGAGACGAACAAGGTCCAGATCGGCCCGTCGAACCGGATGGCGAGCATCAGGGCGATGAAGGCGAGAACGGAGACCGATGCGGTCGGGATCAGCAGCCGGCTCTGTCCGAACCGGTCGACGAGCCGCGAGATCTGGGGCGCGGCGACGGCGTTGGTGAGGGTGAAGGCGGCGGCGACCGCGCCGGCGAGCCAATATTCGCCCCGCGCCTGGGCCAGCATGGTGACGATGCCGATCGGCGCCATGGCGATGGGCAGGCGCGCCACGAAGCCGGCGGCGGCGAAGCCCTTGGTGCCCGGCGCCCGGAAGATCTCGCGATAGGGATTGGTCATGGATTTGACCTTTCGTCCTGACAACATACATACATCATGTATGCGAGTGAGATGGTGACATACGCCGCGTATGTCAATCGAGCTTCGCAATTTTTTGGAGGATCGAATGTCCCGCAGGACGCGCCCCGAAATGATCGCCGAGACCCGCGCGAAGCTGATCGCCGCGGCGCGCAAGGCGTTCGGCGAAGAGGGCTATGCCGCTGCCTCGATGGACGACTTCACCGCTGCCGCGGGCCTGACGCGCGGCGCACTCTACCACCATTTCGGCGACAAGAAGGGCCTGTTCGAAGCGGTGGTACGCGAGATCGACGCGGAGATGGCGGCCCGTCTCGCGGCGATCGCCACCGCCGCGCCGACCCGCTGGAACGGCTTCGTCGAGGAGAATATCGGCTATGTCGGGATGGCGCTCGATCCGGAGGTGCAGCGCATCCTGCTGCGCGACGGCCCCGCCGTGCTCGGCGATCCGTCGATCTGGCCGAGCGCTGCGGGCTGCATCGCCGGCATCCGGGCCAATCTCGAGCAGCTCCAGGCGGACGGCGTGGTCCGCCGCGACATCGACGCGGACGTCACCGCCCGCCTGGTCTCCGGCGCCTCGACCGACGCCGCTTTGTGGATCGCCAATGCCGAGGATCCGGCGGCCGCCTCGCGCAAGGCGATTCCCGCCTTCAAGGCCCTGCTCGAGGGCCTGCTGCGGAAACATTGAGCGGGCGGCAACGCCCTCAGCGTATCTGCCTGAGGTCGTCCAGGCTCAGCTGCACCTCCTCGTTCGGCCTGGACTCGCGCCGGTTGGCGAGAAACAGGGCGAGCTTGAGCGCGATGTTGCGGATGAAGCCCTCGGCCTGCGCGGCAGTGAGGGCCCGGACGCGGAGCAGGCCGGCCACCGTGGCATCGGAGACGAAGGCCCTGCGCGCCCGCGCGCCGTCCGAATAGCGGAATCCGACGCCGCCGCGCGCGGCATCGTGGCGAATGGTGTTGCGATCGACGGAAATGAGGCTGGTCATGGCCGCATCTTACCGCCGGACGGGCCCGCCGCCCAGACCCCAACGGGCCTCACGCGCGGTCAGGGCCCCGCGTTCCCCGGGGAACGCAAGAAGGGCTCGAGATCGCGCGCGGGGCCCCTCCCGTGTCAGCCTTCCCGAATGCCTTTCAGGATTGCCCGCTCGACAGGACAATAGCCCCCGTCGGCCCGGTCCAGCACGAACGGCTCCCGCGGCAAGAGCGGCGGCTGCGCCATGAAGCGCGGCCGCGACCCCCGGTGCGACTGCGCGCTATGGACCAGGAAGGGGTGGCACAGATACGCCGTCCCCGCCGCCCCGGTCGCCAGCGCCTCCGGCCGCCAGGCGGACGACGCGAAGCCGTCCGCGGCCAGTTCGCGCAGGGTCAGCCCTTCCTCCCCGGCCGGCGCCAGCTGCCGGGCGATGTCGAGATGCGATCCGGCACGGATGCGCGTCGGGGCATCGTCCGGGCCCACGTCGGAGAACAGGAACAGCATCAAGAGCGCCCGGCCGCGGCTCGCCACGTTGGCGCGCCAGTCCATGAAGTCGGGTGTGTCGGTCCCGAAGCTCATGTCGACGTGCCAGCCGGTGTCGCCGGGATCGTCCGGCGAGGGGAAGCGCACTGGAAAGGTGCCGATCGCCCCCGGCGGCAGCCAGCGCCCCGCGCCGACGAGCTGGTCGAAGGCGGCGTGGAGCGTGAGCGTATTGGCGGCTGCGCGGAACGGCTCCTGGCTGTAATGGCCGAGCCGGACGACCGGCCGGGTCCAGCCTGCGGGATCGTCCGCGTCCAGCCCCATGTCCCGCCAGAGGATCGCCCGCGCCTCCCCGGCCAGGGCCTCCGGAAAGGCGTCGTCGATCCGGACGAAGCCGTCGGCGATGAAGGACTCGATCTCGGCCGCGCTCAGCGCGCGCGTTTCATGTGCATCGTGCATGATTATGCTTTCCATATGTCGCGCCGCCCGCGTCCGGCCTCGCGCCGACGCGGCAGCGTCTCGTGGCAAAAGGGTTCCGCTCGGGCCGGTCAGGCCAGCGGAAACGCCGCCGCGAAATGGAAAGCGATGAATTTCATGGTGGTGGGCAAGATAGGGCCGGGAGTGCGGAGTGCAAGGCGCCGCCGCCGAGGCGAAGCCGACGTTGCGCGGCAACGTCAACCCGCGCGAAGAACCTTGGCGTGCCGGCTCAGCAGGTCGTCCTCGGACCGAATCCAGAAGCCGAAGCCCCGGTCGGTGTCGAAGAATTTCGCGGTGCCGATAGTCATGATCGGCCTTTTCGCATGTCAGAATTGCCCCGCGTGAGAGGCACGGGGCCAATAAAGCTCGAAGGGAAAGGGCCGGGGGCTTCAGTTTCGCTCGCAGGCGACGTCAGCTCTCACGATACAGATAGATATGTGTGTAATTTCAATGAAATTGTCGGCCACTTCGATCGTTGCTCGCCTCTCGAGAGGCGTTCATGGGATGGGTCTCCGAAAAATACGGGCAGATGCCGCCAGTCGTAGACCCGAAACCCCTTACCCTGATTTGTGTCGCTATTTTTCCGGATATTTGGTAGGCAGCGAGCATCACCTGAGCAATTTTCCGCAAGCGCCCCGTGACAGAGAGATGCGACGTACTCTCGCTTGCACCGGTACAGGTGAATTTCATGGATAAGGCATATTGGATCGGCCGCAAGCGGGCGGCGCTGGCAATGGCGCGGGGCGCGGCGACGTCGGAGGCGCGTCTCGCCCATTATGATCGCGCCGGCCGCTGCGCCATCGCAGCGGCGCAATGCCGCCCCTTCCTGATGGTCGAGAACGGATCGGTCGTTGAAGCGAAGGAGGGACCCCGCGACAAACCCCCGTCGAAGCCGGCCCGGCCAGGCTCGATCTTCCGCGGGCCATGGGCGCCGCCGCCCCAGGGCCGGGACCAGGCCGTGCGGGAGGGCGCATGACCATGCGCTTCAAGAGCGCCCGCGCCATTCCGCGGCTGTCGCCGGCGCAGCAGGAACGGCAGGGCCGCGTGGTGAAGGCGGCACAGTCTGCACTGCCGGGGACGGACGCGGTGCGCACTTTCCTCAACACCCACCACGATCTGCTCCGCGCCCGCCCGCTCGATCTCGCGATCGCCAGCGACGTCGGGCTGATCGCGGTCGAGGGCGCGCTCCTCGTGGAAAGCCGCCGCCTCGAGGACGCGGGCGCCGGCGAGCCGCCGGTGCCGCAGGACGCTGCGCCCTAGGGTTGCCGATCGCCCGATCTTCCAAACCGGAGAGACGAATATCCGATGGACCCGCCTCCCAAACTGACCCTCGTCCTGGACGATGCGGAGCTGGCGCGGCTCGGCATCACGCCCGTGACGACGACGCACTATCTGGTCGGGCCCTTCCGCTATGAGAGCCTGCCCGAAGCCGTCGCCGCGACGAAGCGCGTCCCCGTCGTCGGCAACGACGCATGAGCCTGCACGACTGGCTCGGGCGGCACCTGCCCGATACCGCCCATAGCCATTGGGAAGGCGGCTATTTCGTCAGCCGCTGCACGCAGTGCGGCCGGGCCATGGTCAAGCTCCCGGGCCTCCCCTGGCGGCTGCAGGAGTGACGCAACTGTGCCTCCGGCGGTTTCTGCGGCGCCCAGCTGGTAAATCCATCGTGCCACCCCCATATGAGGACAATCGCTCCTCTTGGCCTTAGGCGTCGGAGCGGCTGAGAGATGCGCGTGCTCCCGCCTGAAGTTGGAGCAGAATCGTGACAGCGACTCCCGAAAATACGCTCGCCGCCGCCCCGGCGCGCGGCGTCATCACCCCCAGCGATGTCTCGCCGGTCGCCCGTGATCGGGTGGAGAGCGATGATCTTGCCGCCATGCGCGCCAGGTTCGTCGCCGATTTCAGCGGCGGATTGATGGGCCAGCACCATAACACCTACCAGCATCGCGCCCGCGTCCTGCGCCAGCAGACCGACGCATCGCGGCGCGCAGCCGGCGAGCCGCGGCGCTAGCCGCTGCCGCCCCCGTCCGGCCGGACCGACATACCCCACAGCAATGAGGAGCAACGACATGGCGAAGGGCCAGCAACGCGGCAACAAGGAAGCTCGCAAGCCGAAAAAGGCGGTTCCCAAGTCGAACGTCTCGAAGCCGTCGCTCAAGGGGATCATGCCCAATCCGGCGAAGGGCTGATCGCCTGCCGCGACGCGCTTTTCCACCCGTTCGAGAGGAGATTCGCATGTATCCGTCCGCCAGCCTGTGCCGCACCCAGGAGGCCTATCATCGCGACCGGGCCGCGGTCGCCGAGCTCGCCAATGTGAGGGCGATCGCGACCAATGCCGCCATCGCCTGGGGCGAAGAGGCGCTCGCCGCGGAGCGCCGCGAGGCGCGGAACAGCCGCACCAGGATGGGTGCCGCCGTCGTCGCGCTGCGCAAGCGCGAGGCCCGCGCCGAGCGCGATCGCCTGTTCAGCGAGAATCCGGACCGCGGCTTCGAAAGTCCATGACCGCCGTCGCGGCCCGCCCCGGTCCGGCCGCCCGCCTGCGCCGCGCCGGCATGGTGGCCCTCGCGCTGGCCGGGCTTGCCGCCTGCGGCACGGCGCCAGTGCAACCGGAGCCGGCGACCGGGGCGTCGCTCGACAACATCGGTAACCGGAATGACGACGCGGCGCTGAGGGCGTCCGCGGAACAGCGCGGCCGGACGCAGGCCGATGTCGATATCCGCGCCGCCGACCGCCGCGAGGCGGCGCGTCCGCCGACGGGGCAGCAATGAAAGGGAGACGAAGGATGGCAGCGCGAACGACCATGGGCAGCCGAGCCCTCGCGGCCGAGGTGCCGGAAACCGATCCCGACCGCGCGGTGATGGAGCGCAACGGCATCACGCGAACGACGAGCCATCATTACTGGGTCGAGGGCTATCGCTACTCCAATCTCGCGGACGCGCTGGCGCAGGTGAGGCGCAGCGTACGAGCGCGCGAGGCGATACGGGGACAGCGTCCCGCCTGAGCAAACGCAGAAGCCCCGCGATCGCTCGCGGGGCCTCTCGTTTCAGTCACTCCAAGAAGCGGCCTTATGGCCGCCACTCTCAGTCGTCGTCGCGCGTCAAAAACGCCGGCGCGAACTCAGGCTCGGGCCCGTTGTCGCCGCCGTCATTGTCGCGGCGGGGACGGTCGCTGCCCCGATCGCCACGACCTTCGCCGCGTTCGCCGCCACGGCCTTCGCCGTCACGACGCGGCCCGCGATCCCGGCCACCACGGCCGCGGTCGCCGCCACGGCCGCCACGATCGCCACGGCCTTCACCGTCACGCCGGGGACCACGGTCGCCACGCTCGCCGCGCTCGCGCGGTTCGCGGGGCGGGCGGGTGTCTTCCAGCTCCTCGCCGGTCTCCTGGTCGACGACGCGCATCGACAGGCGGACCTTGCCGCGCGGATCGATCTCGAGGACCTTGACCTTCACTTCCTGGCCTTCGGCGACGACGTCGGTCGGCTTCTCGACCCGCTCGTTCTTCATCTCGGAGACGTGGACGAGGCCGTCCTTGCCGCCCATGAAGTTCACGAACGCGCCGAAATCGACGATGTTGACCACCTTGCCCGAATAGATCTTGCCGACTTCCGCCTCCTCGACGATCCCGGCGATCCACTTGCGGGCCGCCTCGATCTGGCTGAGGTCGGACGACGAGATCTTGATCACGCCCTCGTCGTCGATGTCGACCTTGGCGCCGGTGGTCGCGACGATCTCGCGGATCACCTTGCCGCCGGTGCCGATCACGTCGCGGATCTTCGCCTTGTCGATCTGCATCGTCTCGATCCGCGGCGCGTGGGCGGAAAGCTCCTCGCGGGTGTGGTCGAGCGCCTTGGCCATCTCGCCCAGGATGTGGGCGCGGCCGGCCTTGGCCTGGTGCAGCGCCTTTTCGAAAATCTCCTGGGTGATGCCGGCGACCTTGATGTCCATCTGCATCGTGGTGATGCCTTCGGACGTGCCGGCAACCTTGAAGTCCATGTCGCCAAGATGGTCCTCGTCGCCGAGGATGTCGCTGATCACCGCGAAGTCCTGCCCTTCAAGGATCAGGCCCATCGCGATGCCGGAGACCGGCCGCTTCAGCGGCACGCCGGCGTCCATCATCGAGAGTGAGCCGCCGCAGACGGTCGCCATCGAGGAAGAGCCGTTCGACTCCGTGATGTCGCTGAGGACGCGGATCGTGTAGGGGAATTCGTCATGGGTCGGGAGCACCGGATGGAGCGCCCGCCACGCCAGCTTGCCGTGACCCACTTCACGCCGGCCCGGCGCGCCGAAGCGGCCGACTTCGCCGACCGAATAGGGCGGGAAGTTGTAGTGGAGCATGAAGCGCTCGTAGGAGAGGCCGGTCAGGCCGTCGATCATCTGCTCGCTGTCCTTGGTGCCGAGCGTCGTCGTGCAGATCGACTGGGTCTCGCCGCGCGTGAACAAAGCGGAGCCGTGGGTGCGCGGCAGGAAGCCGACGATCGCCTCGATCGGGCGGATCTGGGTGGTGGTGCGCCCGTCGATCCGCTGGCCGTCCTTCAGGATGGCGGTGCGGACGATTTCGGCCTCAAGTTTCTTCACCAGCTTCAGCGTGCCGAGATAGGCGGCCGGATCGCTCTCGGCGAGGTCGGCGAGGCTTTCGCGCGCCTTGGTACGGGCCTCGTTGATCGCGTTCTGGCGGGCCTGCTTGTCGGTGAGCTTGTAGGCCGCGGCGAGATCGGCGCCGATGAGGTCGCGGAGGCGCTGCTTGGCGGCGCTCTGGTCCTCCGGAGCTGCCAGCTCCCACGGGTCCTTGGCGGCCTGCTCGGCGAGGTCGATGATCGCGTCGATCACCTTCTGGCTCTCGCGGTGGGCGAACATGACCGCGCCCAGCATGACCTCTTCCGACAGCTCCTTCGCTTCGGATTCGACCATCATCACCGCTTCGTTGGTCGCCGCGACGACGAGGTCGAGATCGCCTTCCTTCACCTCGTCCAGCGTCGGGTTGAGGATATAGTCGCCGTCCTTGTAGCCAACCCGCGCGGCACCGATCGGGCCCATGAAGGGCACGCCCGAAATGGTCAGCGCCGCCGAGGCCGCGACCATCGCCAGGATGTCCGGCTCGTTCTCCCCGTCATAAGAGAGAACCTGGGCGATCACGTTGACTTCATTATAAAAACCCTCGGGGAAGAGGGGACGGATCGGGCGGTCGATGAGGCGGCTGGTCAGCGTTTCCTTTTCGGTGGCGCCGCGCTCCCGCTTGAAGAAGCCGCCCGGGATGCGCCCGGCCGACGAGAATTTCTCCTGATAGTGGACGGTCAGCGGGAAGAAGTCCTGCCCTTCCTTGACGCTGCGTGCGGCGGTCACCGCGCACAGGACGACCGTCTCGCCGAGGGTCGCGAGCACCGCGCCGTCGGCCTGGCGGGCAACGCGGCCCGTTTCGAGGGAGAGGGTCTTGCCGCCCCACTCGATGTCTACTTTCTTCATGTCGAACATGTGGTTTCCTTCATCCGGCGCGCCGTATGCGCCCCGGTGCCTGTGTACGGGCCGGTTTTGGCCCGGGAGGTTCGGCCGGATTGCCTCTCCTCCGTCACCCCGGCGAAGGCCGGGGTCCAGTTCCCAGTCAGTACAGCGCTCTCGCGCTGGTCATTTGACTGGATCCCGGCTTCCAGCTTCGCTGGAGTTTACCCTGAGCGCCTGCTTGCAGGCAGCCGAAGGGCCGGGATGACGCAATACGTAAACGGCCCGCCGAGGCGGGCCGAACGATTGCGTCACTTGCGAAGGCCCAGCTTCGCGATGAGTGCGGTGTAGCGCGCTTCGTCTTCCCGCTTCAGATAGTCGAGCAGCGAGCGGCGCTTGTTGACGAGCATCAGCAGGCCGCGGCGCGAATGGTTGTCCTTCGCGTGGGTCTTGAAATGCTCGGTGAGGTTGGCGATCCGCTCGGTGAGGATCGCGACCTGCACCTCGGGGCTGCCCGTGTCGCCCTTGTTCTGGGCGTTGTCCTTGATGATTTCCTGCTTGCGCGCGGCGGTCACCGACATCGTTTCACTCCTTCATAAGTCACAGGTTGAAGCCGCGCACCACGCGAAGACCCTCTTCGCTAAGCTCAACCAGCGCGACCGGAATGCCCCGGTCCGTCGCAAGATGAAGCCCTGGCTTGGCGGCGATCCCGATCAATGTCCGCCCCTGACGGAGCGCCCCTGCCTGATCGGGGGTGACGGGAAGAGCCGGGATGTCGTCCAGCCCTGCCGTCAGCGGCAGGAGGTGTTGTTCAAGGGTGCGGCCCTTAGCGGCTTCACTCAATTTGTCCAGTGAAATCGCCGCACCGAGGGTGAAGGGGCCGGCCTTGGTCCGTCGCAACATGGTGACGTGGCCGACGGTTTCCAAGGCCTGGGCGATGTCGCGGGCGAGGGAACGGATATAGGTGCCCTTGGAGACACGGGCGGAGAGAGTGATCTCATTCAACCTGTCGTCATTCCAGCGAAAGCTGGAATCTCTCTTTTCTCTATCTGAAGCCGTCGAAGGCGAAGTGAGATTCCAGCTTTCGCTGGAATGACTGATGGAGAGCTGGTGAATGGTGACGTCGCGGCTGGCGAGCGTCACGTTCTTGCCTGCCCGGGCGAGATCGTAGGCGCGCTGACCATCCACCTTCAGCGCCGAATAGGCCGGCGGCACCTGCGTGATCGGGCCGGTGAAGCGCGGCAGCACGGCTTCGACCTCGGCGACCGTCGGTCGCACGTCGGAGGTGGCGATTACCTTGCCCTCCAGATCGAGCGTATCCGTCTCTGCGCCAAACCGGATCGTGAAGTCATAGACCTTGTCGGCATCCAGCATCCGGCCCGAAAGCTTGGTCGCCTCGCCCAGCGCCACCGGCAGCACGCCGCTCGCCAGCGGATCGAGCGTCCCGCCATGGCCGACCTTCACCTTCGGATAGCCGCCCTCGCGCAGCGCGCGTTTGACCGCGCCGACCGCCTGGGTCGAGCCGATCCCCACCGGCTTGTCGATCACCAGCCAGCCGTGCATCTCTATTCCGCCGCGGCGCGGGTCAGGGTCAGCCGCATCTGCTCGCCGTCCACCTCGGCGATCCGCTCCATATAATGGCGCCGGCAGAGCGACACGTAGCGGTCGTTGCCGCCGATCTCGGTCTGCGCACCGCTCTTCACCGCGCGGCCATCCGCATCGACACGCAGGTTCATCGTCGCCTTGCGCCCGCAATCGCAAACGGCCTTCAACTCGACGAGCGTGTCGGCGAGCGCCAGCAGGTGGGCGGACCCCTCGAACAGGTTCGCCTGGAAATCGGTCCTGAGCCCGTAGGCGAGGACCGGGATGCCGAGTTCGTCGCAGATCGAGGCGAGCTGCACGACCTGCGCGCGGGTGAGGAACTGCGCCTCGTCGATCAGGATGCAGTTGAGCTCGCGCTTCTTCAGCTCTTCCTCCACCTCGCGGCGGATGTCGGTGGTGCGCTCATAGGAATGCGCTTCCGTCTCCAGCCCGATCCGCGAGGCGATGATCCCGTGTCCGGCGCGATCATCGAGCGCGGCTGTATACAGCATCGTCTGCATGCCCCGCTCGCGATAGTTGAAATCGGCCTGCAGGAGCGTGGTCGATTTCCCGGCGTTCATCGAGGCATAGTAGAAATAGAGCTTGGCCACGCCGGCCTTCTAGCGCGCTTTTCAGGGCCGCGGCATCCCTCACGCTCAGGGCTGCGAGCGCCGGCTCCGCCGTTCCGCATACCAGTCGCGGATCATCTGCTGGGTGCAGCCACCCTGGCCGTAGACGCCGACGACCGAACAGCTGTTCGGCCGCCCGACCCGCGAGGCATTTTCGAGGTCCTCGACGCGGGCGCCCCAGGCGACCTCGGTCGGCTCGGTCTGCCTGAGCGGCGCGGGGATGCGATAGCGCTCCTCCTCCGGACGGCGCGCGCAGATCACGATCTCCTCCTCCGACGACTGCGGGCAGGGATCGTCGCCATAGACGACCAGCGTCGATTCGCGTTCGGGCGGGCTGCCCGTCTCCACGCGTTGCGCGAGCGCCGGCGAGGTCGCTAGCAGGGCTGCAAGGACGCAGAGGATGCGGGGAATGGACATGTCTTCAGCCCTGATGATCGCCGGTTCCTGAACGCCGCATTGCTTTTTTTGTTTTGAGCGTCGGATCGGCGGCGGCGGGATCGTCCGGCCAGGGATGCTTGGGGTAGCGGCCGCGCATCTCTTTCGCGACCGCCGCCCAGCTGCCGCGCCAGAAGCCGGGCAGGTCGCGGGTTGTCTGGATCGGCCGGCCGGCGGGCGAGGTGAGGGCGAGGACGAGCGGCGTGTCGCCCGCTCGCGGATGTTCGGACAGACCGAAGAAGGCCTGGACGCGGGCGGTGACGGTCGGGCCGGCTTCCGCCTCATAGTCGATCGCATGGCTGCTCCCCGCCGGGGTTTCGAAATGGCCGGGTGCGAGCCGGTCGACGGCCTTGCGGCCCTCCCAGCCGAGCAACGCATCGAGCGCGCCGGACAGCGCCGAGGGATCGATGTCGGCGAGACGCCGCCGCCCCGGCAGGAGCAGCGGAAGCCAGTCGTCGAGGCTCGTGACAAGCGCCGCGTCGGAGATATCCGGGATCGCCGGATCGGTGCGCCGGGCGAAGCCGGCGCGGCGGCGCAGCGACCGCGCGCCCTCGCTCCAGGGCAGGAGACCGAGGCCGTGGGTCCGCACGCCGTCGAGCAAGGCGGCCTCGACCGCGGCCGGATCGGCACGGCTGTCCTGTCCGCCGGAGAGCAGGATCGCGCCCAACCGCCGGCCATGGCTGGCACGGACACCGCCGGTCGCGGGATCGAAGGTGACGTCGGCGCCGGTCCGGATGCGATCGGCAAAGAGGGTTTCAACCGTCGCCTGGTCGATCGCTGCGGCGGAAAGGATGCGCGCGCCTGACGCCACGCCGCCGACTTCGGCCACCGCCAGCCAGTCCTCGCGCGCCAGTGGCGAGGCCGGGTCGAGCCGGAACCCCCGCCCGCCGACGCTGATCCAGTCGGCCCCGGAGGAATCGCGGCGTTTCGAGAGTCGGTCCGGAAAGGCGAGGGCGATGCATCCACCCACCTCGCTCGTCCCGAGCGAAGTCGAGGGGCGTTTCTCTGAGTCGGTGCCGGCGCCCCTCGACTGCGCTCGGGACGAACGGACAAAGTTGAGCCAATTCCGCGCCAACCCTCTTGCCGCCTCGGCGCGCTTCCCTCTTTCGCCGCGCCACCGCCTGATCCGCAGGTCCAGGTCCGCGTCGGTCCCGCCGAGGCCGCGCTCCGAGAGCAGCACCGCCGCCTGCGCCGCCGTTTCTCCCCAGCCCCGTGCTGCGGCTTCGATCAACATATGGGATAGACGTGGCGGAAGCGGCAAATCCGCAATCGCCTGACCAAGCGCTGTCGGCCGCCCGTTCTCGTCCAGCGCGCCGAGGCTGGTCAGCCGGCTGCGCGCCTCGTCGATTGCGGCGGCGCCTGGCGGGTCGAGCCAGCGCAGCTGGCGCGGGTCGGACACGCCCCAGATCGCGCAGTCGAGCAGCAGTGCCGAGAGATCCGCCTCCAGGATTTCCGGCGGGTCGAAGCGCGGCAGGCTCTGCGTTGCCGCTTCCTCCCACAGCCGATAGGCCCGCCCTGGCCCCTGCCGCCCGGCGCGGCCGGCACGCTGGGTGACGGCGGCCTGGCTGGCGCGCTCGGTGACGAGCCGGGAGAGGCCGGCGGCGCGGTCGTAACGGGGGCGGCGGGCAAGACCGGAATCGACGACCACCTGGAGGCCGTCGAGCGTCAGGCTGGTCTCGGCGATCGAGGTGGCGAGGACGAGCTTGCGCGTGCCGGCCGGCGCCGGCGCAATCGCGGCGCGCTGGGCGGCCGGATCGAGGCTGCCGTGGAGGCGATGCAGGTCGACGCCCGCCGGCAGCGGCTCGAGCCGCTCGGCGGTGCGTTCGATCTCGGCGACGCCGGGGAGGAAGGCGAGCAGGCCGCCCACGCTCTCGGCCAGCGCGCGCCGGATCGCGGCGGCCATCTCATCCTCGATCCGTCTTTCGGCCGTCCGCCCGATGTGGATCAGCTCGACCGGAAAGCTGCGACCCTCGCTCTCGATCACGGGCGCATCGCCCATCAGCGCGCCGAAGCGGGCGCCGTCGAGCGTCGCCGACATCGCGGCGAGCCTCAAATCCGGGCGCAGCGCCGCCTGCGCGTCCAGCGCCAGCGCCAGGCCGAAGTCGCTGTCGAGGCTGCGCTCGTGCACCTCGTCGAACAGCACCGCCGAGACCCCGGCGAGCTCGGGATCGGCCTGGATGCGCTTGAGGAAGATGCCTTCGGTCAGGACCGTGATCCGCGTCCTCGCCGACCGCTTCGTGTCGAGCCGGGTCGCGTAGCCGATCGTGTCCCCGACCGGCCCTCCCGCCAGCGCAGCCATGCGCTCCGCGGCGGCGCGGGCCGCGAGCCGGCGCGGCGAGAGCAGCAGGATTTCGCCGCTGCACCACGGCTCGCCCAGCAGCGCCGGCGCGACCGCGGTGGTCTTGCCGGCCCCCGGCGGGGCGACGAGCACCGCGTTGCTGCCGTCGCGCAGCGCGGTGAGCAGATCGGGCAGGACGTCGTGGATCGGGAGGGCGCTCACCGCCGCTCCCCTATCGCGTCACAGGTCGAATTGCACCCAGTCGGTGCCGCCCGGCCAGAATGTCTCCTCGATCCGGTCGGCGACCCAGGCAAGGGCGAGGAAGATGAGGATCGCGGCGGCGAGGTCGAGCAGCAGGATCGCGCCGAAGGCGACATAGGGGTGGAACGGCCCGATCCGGTCGAAGCCGTTCTTCATCGGCGCGCGGGGCGGCACGCGCTTCATCAGTAGGCGCGCTGGATCGCGAACTGCACCGCCTCGACCAGTGCCGATTTCGCCCGGCCGGTGGGGAACGGCCCCAGCGCGTCGATCGCGCGCTGGCCGTAATGGCGGGCGCGTTCGAGCGTATCGTCGAGCGCACCGCAGCCGCGCAGCAGCCGGGTCGCGTGCGCGAGGTCCTCGTCGGTCGTGCGCCGGCCGCCGACCGCCTCGCGCCAGAAGGCGCGATCGGCGTCGGTGCCGCGCGCATAGGCGAGGATCACCGGCAGCGTCACCTTGCCGTCGCGGAAGTCGTCGCCGACGCCCTTCCCCATCGTGGCGGCGTCGGAGGCATAGTCGATCGCATCGTCGACCAGCTGGAAGGCGACGCCGAGGTTGCGGCCATAGGCATCGAGCGCCTCTTCGGTCGCCTCGTCGCGCTCGGCGACCACTGCGGCGATCCGGCAGGCGGCGGCAAACAAGGCGGCGGTCTTGGCGGCGATGATCTCGAGATAATGATCCTCGTCGGTCTCGATCTGGCGCTGGGCGGTGAGCTGATTGACCTCGCCTTCCGCGATCACGCTGGACGCGCGGCTCAGGATCTTCAGCACCTTGAGGCTGCCGTCCTCGACCATCAGCTCGAAGCTGCGCGAGAACAGGAAGTCGCCGACCAGCACGCTCGCCGGATTGCCCCAGATGATGTTCGCGGTGCGGCGCCCGCGCCGCAGGCCCGATCCGTCGACGACGTCGTCGTGGAGCAGGGTGGCGGTGTGGATGAACTCGACCGCGGCGGCGAGCTTGTGATGGCGGGCGCCGCCATAGTCGAGCAGCCGGGCGCAGGCCAAGGTCAGCATCGGCCGCATCCGCTTGCCGCCGCCGACGATGAGATGGCCGGCAAGCTCCGGGATCAGTGCGACCTCGCTCTGCATGCGATCGAGGATCACCGCGTTCACATGGTTGAGATCGGCGGCGACGAGCTGGATCATCGGATCAAGCGACGGGACGCGGCCGGGAACGAGCGGATGGACGCTGGCACTCATGACGGGCGCGCTGTGCGCCGGGCGACCCGGAAAGGCAAGGGATCAGGCGCTGAGCAACTCGATCGGGACCGGCGGACTCGCACCGGCCCGCTTCGGAAGTTCTCGATCAAACGTCGCGAAGCCGTCCATGCCGCGGGATGCGATCAGGTGGAGCATGTCCGGCCAATCGGCGCCGCGCCGATAGCGGTCCAGCGCCCACGCAAGATCATGAGGACGGTCGACATGGACACTGGCGAGATCGATGAGATCGGCGAGCGCGTCGGCAATGACCTCCGGCTCCAGCGCATAGGCGCTGCGCAGGACCCATTCGGCCTCCATAAGCACGCCGTGCGGGACGAATATCCCTCGTGCAAGCAATGTCTCGGCACAAACCGTTTGGCCCGGATCATCACCAAGAACCAGCCGCAGCACGACGTTGGTATCGGCGGCGATCATCGCTTGATCCGATACTCCTTTTTGAAATGCTCAGCCATCGCCTGTTCCACTCGCCGATCGATCTCCTCGAGCGTCAGCGGCGGTCCCTCATATTTCGGGCGCCGGGCGCGAAACTCTTCGAGAGAGAGCCTCTTCCGGTCCTTGCGGGCGGCCCGCAGGATGAGTCCGCCGGCACTTTCCTCGATTTCGAGTTCGGTGCCCGTGGCCCAATCAAGGCGTTCCCTCAGCTCTTTCGGGATAACGATCTGGCCTTTGGCAGACATCTTCGTTTGCGCGTTCATGTCGGTAAGATACGTCTTACCGACAGACAATGCAAGACGAGCCTACCGCCGCCCGCCCGGCAGGATCAGCGCCGTCATCTCCGCGATCGGCAGGCGAAGGCGCGCCATCAGCCCGCCCAGGTCCTCGCTCTCCTCCAGCGCGACCGAGCCGTCGTAGATTTCCGCCACGTCGCGGACGATGGCGAGGCCGAGGCCGGTGCCCGGCTTGTCCGTGTCGAGGCGGGCGCCGCGGTCGAAGATCGCCGTGCGCTTGGCCTCGGGGATGCCGGGGCCGTCGTCCTCGACCTCGATCTCGATGCCGTCGGGCGCTGTCTTCACCGTCACGAAGACGCGGCCGCCGCCATATTTCGCGGCATTCTCGATGAGGTTGCCGAGCATCTCGTCGAGGTCCTGCCGCTCGACCCGGACCATCGCGTGCCGGTCGCCGCTGATGTCGATGGTGACGTTCTCGTAGAGCCGGCTCACCGCGCGCTCGACCGATTCGAGGCTCGGCCAGACCTCGGTGCGGGCTTGGGCATTGGCGCGCCGGCCGATCGCGCGGGCGCGGGCGAGATGGTGGTCGACCTGACGGCGCATCGTGCGCGCCTCGCGAATCACCGTATTGGCGAGGTTCGGGGCGTGGGCGGTGGCGTCGTTGGTGATGACGGTAAGCGGCGTCTTCAGCGCATGGGCGAGATTGCCGGCATGGCGCCGCGCCTCCTCGGCCTGCTTCTCGTTGTGGTCGAGCAGCGCGTTGAGCTCCTCGGTCACCGGGGTAAGCTCGCTCGGCAGCGGCTCGTCGATCCGCGCCTTCTGGCCGGAGCGGATCGCGATGATCGCACGCCGCATCCGCCGGAGCGGCCACAGGCCGTAGATCGCCTGCAGGACGCCGAGCGCGATCAGGCCCAGGCCCAATATGCCGAACGAGCGCACCAGCGTCTTGCGCAGCACGCCGATCTGGTCGTCGAGTACGTCCCGGTTCTGCGCGACCTGGAAGCGCCAGCGCACCGTGGAGCCCGGCAGCCGCACGTCGCGCTCGATGACGCGCAACCGTTCCATCGGGAACTCGCTGCTGTCGTAGAGATGGATGCCGCTGTCGCTGTAGGCCGGGCCGACCCGCAGCCGCCGGTCCCACAGCGAGCGCGACGGGAACGGATCGAAGCCCTCGCCGCTGATCTGGTAGTAGAGACCAGAATAGGGCTCGAGGAAACGCTGGTCGGCGGGTGGCCGGTTGAACAGCACCTCGCCTTCCGGGCCGATCTCGGACGAGGCGATCATCGAGGTCAGCACATAATCGAGCTGCGCGTCGAAATTGTCGGTGATCGCCGCGGTCAGCACCCGGTCGAGCGCGAGCCCGCCGACGCAGAGCAGCAGCGCGACCCAGAGCGAGGCGATGCCGATCATCCGGCGGGTCAGCGAGCCGGTGGTGCGCCGCGCCGAGCGCCGCAGCCACCATCGGCGGAGGGTTTCGATAAGCTTCATTGCCGACGCGGCCCTGACGCTTCGGCCATGAATGGAGCCTTAGCCCCTCGGCTCTTCGAGGCTGTAGCCGAGGCCGCGGATGGTGGTGATGACGTCGGGGCCGAGCTTCTTGCGGATGCGCGTCACGAACACCTCGATCGTGTTCGAATCGCGGTCGAAATCCTGGTCGTAGATATGCTCGATCAGCTCGGTGCGGCTCACCACCTTGCCCTTGTGGTGCATGAGATAGGAGAGGAGCTTGTACTCTTGCGCGGTCAGCTTCACCGGCTCGCCGTTCAGCGTCACCTTGCCCGAGCGCGTGTCGAGCCGCACGTCGCCGGCGATGAGCTCGGAGCTCGCATTGCCCGAGGCGCGGCGGATGAGCGCGCGCAGCCGTGCGATCAGCTCCTCGGTCTGAAACGGCTTGGCGAGATAGTCGTCGGCGCCGGCATCGAGCCCCGCCACCTTGTCCGACCAGCTGTCGCGCGCGGTCAGGACCAGCACCGGGACCTTCATCCCGTCCTTGCGCCAGCGGTCGAGCACAGTGAGGCCGTCCACTTCCGGCAGGCCGAGGTCGAGAATGATCGCGTCATAGGTCTCGGTCGAGCCGAGATAATGGCCGTCCTCGCCGTCGGTGGCGAGGTCGATGGCATAGCCCGCGCCCTCCAGCGTGGCGCGCAGCTGCCGGCCGAGATTCGGCTCGTCCTCGACGATCAGTACCCGCATGCTCTTTCCTTCCCCGGCCGGCCGCGCCGCATGGCGGCACGGTCGTCGTCGTTCATCTTTCGGATATGGGAATAGCAGCGCGGCTACGCCAAGGCCATGGGGCGCCGAATCGGCTATTGCCGGCCGATGACGCGGCCGGTGCGCGCGTCGACGTCGATCCAGATCACCTCGCCGCCGCGCATATATTTGAGGCGGTAGACGCGCCCGTCGAACTCCGCGCCGATGAAGTCGGCGCCGGGAATCCGCACGCGCGAACGGATCTCGGGCAGAGAGAGGATCTCGCCCTGCTGGGTGGCGCGATAGGCCGCATCCTGCTCGCCGCCGCGCTGCGCGCTGAGGCGCCGCTGCGCATCGGCGGGCGCAGAAAGGGTCAGGCCCGCGGCCAGGATAAGGAGCAGAAAACGCATGACTTCGTGAACTCGATCTTCCCGGAAAAACCTGCAAGCGCAATAGCAGACGGCATTGAATAGGCCATGAATGCCGCTGTAGGCTCGGCTTAACGAAGAGATCAGACGAACAGGGGAGTTGCCATGAAACCGGGAAGGATCGCGCTCGCGCTCGCGGCGGCCGCCATGCTGCTGTCGCCGGCGCTGCAGGCGCAGGAGCAGGCCGAAGCACAGATGGAGCGGGTGGCGGACCGCCAGCCGGGCGAGGGCGCCGGCCCGTTCCGCCGCCTGGTCATCCGCGGCGCGATGCTGATCGACGGCTCGGGCGCGCCGCCCATGGGTCCGGTCGACATCGTCGTCGCCGGCAACCGGATCGAGAGCATCCGCGGCGCCGGCACGCCCGGCCTACCGCTCGCGCAGAATCGCGCGCCGCGCGATGCCGATCACGAGATCGACGCGACCGGCATGTACGTCCTCCCCGGTTTCGTCGACACGCACGGCCACAATGGCGACCCCGACAAGGCGCCGAACGCGACCTATGGCTACCGCCTCTGGCTCGCCCATGGCGTCACCACGGTGCGCGGTGTCGGCTTCTACGGCCACCCGCACGGCATGGCGCTCTCCGACCGCCAGCGCAGCCGCGACAACACGATCCTCGCCCCCCGCCTTTTCGCCTATATCGTGCTCGGCCAGGGCTGGGACCGGGGCGAGGCCAACACCGCCGAGCAGGCCCGCGCCTATGTCCGCTGGGCCGCCGGGCAGGGCTATGACGGCATCAAGTTCTTCAACCATCCGCCCGCCGTCATGCGCGCCGCGCTCGAGGAGGCGCGCCGGCTCCATCTCGGCACCGTCACGCACCTCAGCCAGGGCGGCGTTGCCGAGGTCAATGCGGAGGTCGCCGGCGAGATGGGGATGGGCGGCATCACCCACTTCTACGGCCATTTCGAATCGCTGCTCCGCGACCGGCGGCTCCCCTCCTATCCCAACGCCTACAACATGTTCGACGAGCAATGGCGGTTCAGCCAGGTCGCCCGCCTCGCCGACCAGATCGCCGCGCCGGGCGGACCGGAATGGCAGGCCTATCTCCAGCGCCAGCTCGATCGCGGCGTCACCTTCTCGCCGACGCTCAATATCTATTCGGCCGGCCGCGACGTGATGCGCGCCCGTACCGCCGAGTGGCACGAGCGCTACACCTTGCCGTCGCTGCAGCGTTTCTTTCAGCCGAGCCGGGTCAATCACGGCTCCTATTTCTGGGACTGGACGACGGCGGACGAGGTCGCCTGGCGCCGTTTCTATTCGCCCTTCATGCGGTTGATGAACGATTACAAGAACATGGGCGGGCGGGTCACGGTCGGCTCCGATCCCGGCTTCATCTACCAGACCTGGGGCTTCTCCTATGTGGCTGAGCTGGAGATGCTGCAGGAGGCCGGCTTCGCCCCGCTCGAGGTGATCCGCTCGGCGACGATCGAGGGCGCCCGCGAAATCTACGAGCCCAGAGGCGAGGCGCCGCCCTTCGGCATGGTCCGCGAAGGCATGCTCGCCGACTTGGTCATCGTCCCTGGCAATCCGCTGGAGAATCTGAAGCTGCTCTACGGCACCGGCCACATGCGGCTGAACCCCGAAACCCAGCAGGTCGAACGGGTCGGCGGGGTGCGCTGGACGATCAAGGACGGCATCGTCTACGACGCCCGCGCCCTGCTCGAAAGCGTGGCGCAGATGGTTGCCGAGGCGCGGGCGCGAGAGGGCACGCGATAGCGCCTGCTGGCCTTCCTCGTCATTGCGAGGAGCGGAGCGACGAAGCAATCCAGACTGCGTCAGAGGCTGTACTGGATTGCTTCGCTACGCTCGCAATGACGATAAGTGGCCTTAGGCTGCTTGCCGCGCCGGCAGCACCTTCGGGAAGCGCAGCACCGCGGCGGAGAAGAGCGCCACGATCAGGCCGACCGGGAAGATCTCCAGGAAGGTGATGCCGATCCGCGCCGCCGGGTTGCGGTAGAGCTCGCGCATCGACTCCATCGAGGCGAGATACTGGGCGATCTCCGCTTCCGAAGCGCCCGCGGTCCGCCGGTCGGCGGCAAGCCCGGTGACATAATCGTCCATGAACCGGTAGCCGGTCGAGGCGAGATAGATTTCCCAGCACAGCACGTAGATGAGCGCCGCCACCACCGCGATGGCGAGCCCCACCTTGAGCGCGGGCCAGAAGCGGATCACGCCGCCCTGCTCGACGTCGCGGTAGCGCTTGATGCCGATGAAGATCATGCTGAGCCCGATCAGCATGACGAGATAGCCGAAATATTCGGAGGTGAAGAAGCCGTCGCGCGGCGCGATGGTGAGGCCGAGCAGGATCGTCGCGAGGATCGCGAGGCCCGACAGGGTGCCGTAGGTCAGTGCGTAGCGCATATGTTTCCCCCTTTCGCGCGGCGGTCGGCGCGCCCTGCCGGGCATGGCGTGCTCCCATCGCCGTTTCGGGAGGAGCCTAGGCCGAAAGCAGGGGCGCGGGTATCGCCCAAAAGGGTGATTGGCGGCGATCCGCCAACAAGGCGATCCCCGTGCTGCCGGGCCGACCCACCGGCAGGCGCGTCAGTCGATGATCTCGGCGCCGCCCTCGGCCTCCATCCGCGCGAGACTGTCCTTCATGTGCTGGAGCACCTCGGGCGCGTGGCCCTCCCATTCGGCGACCTCGCCGACGATGCGCAGGGGCGCGCGCGAGCGGTAGGATCTGGTCGGGTTGCCGGGGAACCTCTTGTCGGTGAGATTGGGGTCGTTGAAATAGTCGCCGGTCGGCTCGACGATGTAGATCCGCTCGCAGCCGCTGCCCCTGGCCAGCTCGCAGCCCCAGATCGCGGCGTCGAGGGTGGCGGAGAAGTAGATCCAGGAGAGCTTG
This sequence comes from Sphingosinicella sp. LHD-64, assembly GCF_031157375.1. Classification (GTDB taxonomy): domain Bacteria; phylum Pseudomonadota; class Alphaproteobacteria; order Sphingomonadales; family Sphingomonadaceae; genus Allosphingosinicella. Next base: position 604,824 of record NZ_JAVIFV010000003.1, on the reverse strand, counting down.
CGCTCGGCATAGTTGGAGGTGAAGCCCGCGCTGAGCAGACCGCCCACCTCGAGGTCGGCGCGGGTGCCGTGGTAGAAGGGGCCGGCTTCGTGCGTGACGGGGGTGTCGGTCGCGGTCATGGGCGCTCCTCGATTGTCCGGGGGTCGGGCTGCCTAGTGCGGTTCGCACCAAGCTGCAAGCATCGCCGGGCGCAAGCCATGGCTAGCCGCCGATCCGCAGCCACAGGGCCGTCGCGTCGTCCGAGACCTTGAAACGCGGGAAGCGCGTGCAGGCGGCATCGGCGGCCTCGATCCCGCGCAGGCGGACGCCGAGCGCCGCAAGGCCCTGTTCGGCCAGCCCATTCATGAGCGCCACCGCGTCGAATGCGCCATAGGCGTCGATCAGCGCCGAGAAACCGTCGGTCATCAACAGCAGCTCGTCGCCGGGTGCGCAGGGCATATGCGCGGTTTCGAGCCGGCGGAGCGCCTCCGGCTCGATGCCGAGCACCGCGATGCCGGGGCGGCTGCGCGCGGTGCGCAGCGCCTCGAGGATCGGCGGGCTGCGCTTGACGGCGCCCAGCCCGTGTTCGGCCATGCCGGCAGCCTGCGCGGCCTCCGCGTCCTTCGCCGCGCGCGCCGGACCCAGGCGCGCGATCCGGTCGCCGCTGCGCAGCAGGCCGACGCAGTCGCCGAGCCAGGCGGCTTCCAGCCTGTCTCCGGCGAGGCGGGCGGCCAGGAAGGCGGCCATCGGCAGTTCCCAGCGGCCGAGCGGATCGCGCGTGCGCGCCGCTTCATAGGCCTCGGCGACGCGGGTCGCGACCGTCTCGCACATCGCCGCGACCGGCGCGTCTCCGGCGGCGGTGAAGGCGGTGTGCGCCGCGCTCGCCAGCCAGGCCGCCCCGCCGCGCGCGCCCATCAGCCCCGGCGGGCCGAGATCGGTCGCGCCGTCGATCACCCAGGCACGAGCGTGACCGGCGCCGGCGCGGTCGTCATTGGGCGTGCCCGCATCGCCGGCGAGGCTGAGCGACTGGATCAGATCGAAATGCATGGCGCTCCCCTAACCGCCGATTGTGACGCGGGATAGGCGGTCTTCGGCACGGGCCGCCGTCGGTCGATCCCCTCGCGGCTCCCGCTCGGCTCGAGCGGGTGACCTCGGCGGGGAAACCTCTCGTCGGCCGATCCGTTTTCCTTGGCGCCGCAAGGAGGTGGCCCATGGACAAGTCGATCTATCCCGAAGGCTATCATGCGATCATGCCGATCCTGCGCGTCGACGACGCGGCGGCGGCAATGGGTTTCTTCACCGACGCGTTCGGCGCGACCGAGGATTTCCGGCGCGAGGCGAAGGGCCGGCTGCTGCTCGCGGTGATGAAGATCGGCGACAGCCGGATCATGGTCTTCGACGGCGCCAGCGATCCGGATCAGGCGACCGGCGGCGATCCGCGCGGCAACGGCCTGATGCTGAAGCTCTACGTCGCCGACGCCGACCGCGCCTTTGCCGCCGCCCTGGAGCAGGGCGCGGTGGAGAACGAGCCGGTCGCGGACCGCTATTTCGGCGAGCGGTCCGGCATCCTGACCGATCCGTTCGGCTTCTCCTGGCAGGTCGCCGAGTTCCAGGAGGAGCTGGGGCACGACGTCATCGAAAAGCGCATGCACGCGGCGATGGATCAGTAGCCGCGGCGGCCCTCGCCGACGCGCTCAGGCCTTCGGGAAGGCGTTGCGGGGCGGCGAGGCGAGGGTGACGCGGTTGCCGTCGGGATCGCGGACCTGGGCCAAAGTCGAATAGTCGCCGGTTATGTCGTCGCCCAGTTCGAGCCCCAAGCCCGCCAGCCGGCGGCGTTCGGCCGCGAGATCGGCGACGTAGAGGAAGATCGTGCCGCGGGCGGCGATCTCCTCGCTGCTGGAGACCATGAGGCCGCCCGCGTCGCTGAGCTCCCAGTGCAGCAGGGTCGGCATCGGCCGGACATCCGGCCCGCGGCCGAGCAGCTTCGTGTACCAGCCTTCCGCCGCCGCCATGTCGGCGACGAGCAGGGAGGGGTAGAATCTCTGGAGGTTCATTTGGGTGACTCCGGGTGGGCCTAGAGAGAACGTCTACTCGGTAGTGAGGTTGCAACGGAGCAGCTTTGTGATTCGGCAATTAAGTGTCGTGTCCCCTGAATGGTGTCCCCTGAATGACTGCATTCCCGGAATGGATTGACAGCTCCTATTTCGCCGGCAAGCTGGGATTCTGCTAAGGAGTTCTACGATGACGTATGTCGAGATGAGGCACAGCGGCATTTCGCACGATTTGAAAATTGAAATGGAAATCATCCCTCGCATTGGCGAGGTTGTAGATTTTATAGATGGAGAAGATCACCATATTTTTGTGGTAGATCGCGTAGTGCATGTGTACGAGGGATATAAACTGGAGAAAATATACATTTCTGGTAAACAGCGACGTGATTGGTCAACATGACATAGTAATCTCTATAGAAGACATTAGCTTGAGATCATCAATTTCGGAGTTTGATCTCATCCAGTCGGCGGCGCTAACCAAGCACAGCCTGCTAATGGATTCGGCCGCAGATCGTACAGAGGACCAATCATGTGCGAAGTCTGAGCTTGATCCGTGAATCAGCCTACTTCTTCGACTGTTATATATTTCATTAATAATCGCCCTTGTAGACTGACCATCCTTCATCATCGGGTCTTTTGGCTTGAAGCCTAGCTGTGCCTCAATAAATATCATGATTGCTTGAGCATCTTGCCCAGAAACAAGCGCGTCCATGCTGGCTGCAAATTTAGTAGTAGCCATTTGATCTGATGACTCTCGACAAGCCTCGTGATGCCACCATAAACTTAGGAATAGCGCGTTCATCATCGTAGGTCGCGTTACCCCCCTAGCGGGCTGGACGTAGTTGAACAGAGCTTCACCGAACTGATCAAACAGAGTCTGATATCTACGCACCTCATCGACTAGTTCTGCGTCCGTCCAGCGGCCAGACGGCATCTGCGAAATGGAGGAGCTTGAGCCTGCGTAGCGATTTTCCGCAAAAAGAACGTACTGCCTATGAGGTAGGTGCCGGTCATAGAGCAGGTTCATCCATTCTAGACCCTGCGAGGGACGCGCCCACATCGTGGCGATGGCCGTCATAGCTAGTCGTGATGCCAGAAGTGCCTTTTCACGTATCATCTTTGCCGAAAGACCGTGGGTGGCTACCGAACAAATGATATCGCACGGCCCAATAGCTCCCAGAACAGATTTCTCCGCATGGAAATCTAGAGAAGCCTTGCGCTTGCTCAAGCGCCGGGGCGACCACGTGACGCGGAGTCGTCGAGCTGTGACTGCAGAAATCTTATGATCTTGAAGTGCACGCTCGACCCATTGATCCCTTGTTTCAAAGGAGACCGGCCCGACTCGGATCGGGTACACTTCGCAGGGCTGGAAGAGGTGACATCCCGCGGTGAACTCGATCCGCTCTCCCCTTTTTTCGATCAGATCCCGAATATATTGGTCCACACCTTCCTTGATCAGAGAGCATAGCGCTTCATCAGTGAGGTCGAGGTCTAAGCTCGCTAGAACGCTACCGAATGCGCGGCAAACGAGTTGCTCGAATTCTTCGATTTTGAAGCGAAGGCGTAGGTCGGGCTTAGATGCCACATGGATAGCCGAGTAGGCTGCGGCGGCCTTCAGTAGTTTGTCAGTCGCGCGGAGGTGCTTCCCACCTTCCAACGGCAGCCCCGGAGGGAATCTGATCTTCTTTACAGGTCCGGCTGGAGGAGGCACCCAAGGCTCACGCTGGGCTTTTCGGAGTTCAACAAGGATGGTTTTGATGAGTCCGGTTTTTGACATAACTCCCATGTTTGATCATTTGATCGGCGGCTGGCAATCTCCCGCCGTTTTCGTGGACTTCCCGCTCATCTCCGGCATCTCGAAAGCCCCAATTATGCTCCCGCACGCCGGCGCCATGTAGAGTTCGCTGCCGGTTCCTTGAGCTGCGCTCGGCTCAGCGCGTCACGCCCTCCCCCGCCGGACCATCGGCGTCTGCACCGGCGACGTCTCGGTCCTGATCTCGCCGATGCGCTGGAAGCCGAAGCGTTCGTAGAGCGAGATGTTGCGCGGGTTCGAGCTTTCCAGATAGGCGGGGCGGCCGTCCGCGTCGATGCGGCGAATAGCGGCTTCCATCAAGGCGGTGCCGAGGCCCTCGCCCTGACGGGCGGGATCGGCGGCGATCAGGGGCAGATACCAGTGCGGCTCCTCGAGGTGGAATTCCGCCATCTTGGCGAAGAGGGCGTCCATCTCGGCCTTGCGGTGTTCCGGCGTCTGTTCGTCCATGATCGCGGCCATGCGCTCGCCGTCCGCCTCCACGCCGGGGGGCAGCCAGGTGGCGACCGCCGCGCCGTCGTCGGCGACGAAGGCGGTGCCGTGATCGAAGGCCGCGCCGCCGAAGGCGTCGAAGAACTCGACGCGCCGGTCGAGATAGACCGCCGGGTCCGGCGAGGCCCAGCGCGCCATCGGATCGGCGGAAAAGCCGAGCACGATGGTCTGCAGCAGCCGCGCTTTGTCTTCCGGCCTGCCGATGGTGATCTTGGCCATGTTGCTCTCTCCGTTCCGGTTGTCGCTCAATCGTGCTCCCGCCCGCCGGCGCCCATGTAGAGCTCGCTGCCGGTTTCCCCGAACACCCTGCTCATCGCGGCCATGCCGGTCTCCGCTTTCGCCAGAGCCTCTTTCGCGTTCACCAGTGAACTATCACACACCAAGGTGAGGCGGTACAGGAGTGGCGCACCCCAGGCCGTGCCTCCAAACTGGCGCCGGTCGTTATCGCTCAACCCGGTAGAGGTCCGTGCTCATATATCTGAGCCCGGAATCGATCATGATGGTTGCAACGGTCGCCTCGGAGCCGAGACGTTCGGCAAGGCGAAGCGCGGCAATGGCGTTGAGCCCCGACGACGTGCCGGCGAAGATGCCTTCCTCGCGGGCCAGGCGACGACACATCCGGACAGCTTGCTCGGTCGTCGCCGATTCCCGTTCGTTGACGTCTTCCGGCCTCCAATGCGGCGGAACGAACCCGATGCCGATTCCTTCGATCTGGTGCGAGCCCTTCGCTCCGCCGGACAACACGGCTGATTCCGCCGGCTCGGCGGCGACGACGTGGAGACCGGGATTGTGCGCGCGCAGCACTTTGGTCACGCCGTTGAGCGAATGCGCGGAACCCACCGACTGCACGAAGGCGTCAACCGTTCCGCCAGCTTGCTTCCAGATTTCTTCGCCCATCGCATGATAGCCGGTCGCGGCATCCCTGTTGTTCAGCTGGTCGAACCACCAATGTCCGGGCTCCTGGCTGATCTGCCTCGCCGTGTCGATCATCCGCCTGATCAGCGGCTCGGTGATCTTCCTGTTGTCGCTCGGAATGAGGATGATCTCGGCGCCGAGCGCCCGGGTGGTCTGCGTCTTCTCTTCACTGAACGCGTCCGAAGTGACGATCTTGAGCCGGTAGCCTTTGGCCGCGCAGACCAGCGCCAGCGACGCGCCCGTCGAGCCACCCGTATACTCGACGACCGTGTCGCCCGGCCGGAGCCTTCCGTCGGCTTCCGCCGCCTCGATGGCGGCTTTCGCCATCCGGTCTTTCATGTTCCCGGTCGGGTTCGCTCCTTCCAGCTTGACCAGAACACGTGCGCAGCCCGACGGCACAACCCTTTGGAGCTGCACAAGCGGCGTATTGCCGATGGCTTCAAGGACGCTGGCCGACGTCATTGCGTCGCCGGCAGGTAGATTTCGCCGCCCTTCTCGCGGAATTTCCCGCTCATTCCGGCCCTCCTGCCAGATCAGTCGTGCTCCCGCCCGCCGGCGCCCATGTAGAGCTCGCTGCCGGTTTCCCGGAACACCTTGCTCATCTCGGCCATGCCCGCCTCCGCTTCGGCTTCCGGGAGCGGCGTTGCGGCGAGGAAAGCGTCCGCCGGCTGATTCTGTTTCGCCGCAAAGTCGCGGACCTCCTGGGTGATCTTCATCGAGCAGAATTTCGGGCCGCACATCGAGCAGAAGTGGGCGGTCTTGGCGCCTTCCGCGGGGAGGGTCTGGTCGTGATATTGCTCGGCGGTGTCGGGATCGAGCGACAGGTTGAACTGGTCGCGCCAGCGGAACTCGAAGCGGGCGCGGGAGAGGGCGTCGTCGCGCAGTTTGGCGGCGGGGTGGCCCTTGGCGAGATCGGCGGCATGGGCGGCGAGCTTGTAGGTGACGACGCCGACCTTGACGTCGTCGCGGTCGGGGAGGCCGAGATGCTCCTTGGGCGTCACGTAGCAGAGCATCGCCGTGCCGAACCAGCCGATCATCGCCGCGCCGATCGCGCTGGTGATATGGTCGTAGCCCGGCGCGATGTCGGTGGTGAGCGGGCCTAAAGTGTAGAAGGGCGCCTCGCCGCAGGCCTCGAGCTGCTTGTCCATATTGGCCTTGATCTTGTGCATCGGCACATGGCCGGGGCCCTCGATCATCACCTGGACGTCGTGGCGCCAGGCGATCTGGGTGAGTTCGCCCAGGGTGGCGAGCTCGGCGAACTGGGCCTCGTCATTGGCGTCGGCGATGCTGCCGGGGCGCAGGCCGTCGCCGAGGCTGAAGGCGATGTCATACGCCTTCATGATCTCGCAGATCTCCTCGAAGCGGTCGTAGAGGAAGCTCTCCCGGTGATGGGCGAGGCACCATTTCGCCATGATCGAGCCGCCGCGGGAGACGATGCCGGTGACGCGCTTCGCGGTCATCGGGATGTAGGGGAGGCGAACGCCCGCGTGGATGGTGAAATAGTCGACGCCCTGCTCGGCCTGCTCGATCAGGGTGTCGCGGAAGATTTCCCAGGTCAGGTCCTCGGCGATGCCGCCGACCTTTTCCAGCGCCTGGTAGATGGGGACGGTGCCGATCGGGACAGGGGAGTTGCGAATGATCCATTCGCGCGTGTCGTGGATGTTGCGGCCCGTCGAGAGGTCCATGACCGTGTCCGCGCCCCAGCGGATCGCCCAGACCATCTTGTCGACCTCCTGCGCGACGTCGGAGGCGACGGCGGAATTGCCGATATTGGCGTTGATCTTGACCAGGAAATTGCGGCCGATCGCCATCGGCTCGGATTCCGGATGGTTGATGTTGTTGGGGATGATGGCGCGGCCGCGGGCGACCTCGTCGCGGACGAATTCGGGGGTGACGTAATCGGGGATGGCGGCGCCGAAATCCTGGCCATCACGCGGAAACGCCTCGGCCAGTTGGGCGCGGCCGAGATTCTCGCGGACGGCGACATATTCCATCTCGGGCGTGATGATGCCGCGCCGGGCGTAGTGCATCTGGCTGACGTTGGCGCCGGGCTTTGCGCGGAGCACCTTGCGGCGGACGTTGGGGAAGGGCTGGACGCCGCCGGAGCGGTCGGGGCCGAGCTGGCCGTTGTCCTCGGGTCGGACCTCGCGCTGGGTGACTTCCTCGACGTCGCCGCGCGACCTGATCCAGTCGCGGCGCAGCTCGGGCAGGCCGGCCATGATGTCGATCTTCGCGGCGGGATCGGTATAGGGGCCGGAGCAGTCGTAGACCCGCAGCGGCGGCTCGCCCGACGAGGGCTCGAGGTCGATCTCGCGCATCGCGACGCGGTGCTCGCCGACATGGATTTTCCGGGAGCCGCGGATCGGGCCGGTGGTGACCTTCAATTCGGTGCGGGCGGGAATGTCGGCCATGTGTCGTCTCTCCAAATGCGGGGGAGAGCGTTTGCAGCCGCTCCCTCCCTACGCCGGTGTCAGCCGGATCAGGTTCGGCGGGTCGCAGCGGACTAGCTGCCTCTCAACCGCTTCGCGCGGTCCCCCGGGGAATGGATCGCTTCTAGCCGGTCAGCAGCGGCAGGGGAAGCTCCATCGCACGCGGCCCATCGGACGACTCGCCCTCGCTGAGGTTCGAGAGCGTCAGGCCGAGCAGGCGGATGCCTTTTTCGGGGGGCAGGAGGGTACGGAGCAGGGCGCAGCCGATTTCCAGGAATTCCTCGCGGCCGGCGACGGGGCGGTCGAGGCTGCGGGCGCGGGTCTTGATGCGGAAGTCCTGATATTTCACCTTTAAAGTAACGGTGCGGCCGGTAATTCCTCTCTCGGCGATGCGGCGCCAGACGGTGTGGCTGATCCGGTCGAGCTCGGCGACCAGGGCGGCTTCCTCACGCAGGTCGTCGAAGAAGGTGTCCTCGGCGCCGATCGACTTCCACGGGCGGTCGGGCTTCACCTGGCGATGGCAGATGCCGCGGGCGAGATTGTAATAATATTGCCCGCTGGAGCCGAAATTGTGGGCGAGGAAGGCGATGCTCTGGGCGTGGAGATCGGCGCCGGTCGAGATGCCGAGCGCCGCCATCCGCTCGGCGGTGCGCGGGCCGACGCCGTGGAAGCGGCGGACCGGGAGGCCAGCGACGAACGCCTCGCCCTTGCCGGGCGGGATGACGCAAAGGCCGTCGGGCTTGTTCTGGTCGCTGGCGAGCTTGGCGAGGAACTTGTTGTAGGAGACGCCGGCCGAGGCGGTGAGGCCGGTCTCGGCCCTGATGCGGGCGCGGATTTCCTTCGCGATCTCGGTGGCGATGCCGATGCCCTTGAGGTCCTCGGTCACGTCGAGATAGGCCTCGTCGAGGCTGAGCGGTTCGATCAGCGGCGTGTAATCGGCGAAGATCGCGCGGATCCGGTGGCTGACCTCGCGATAGGCCTCGAAGCGCGGCTTGACGAAGATCAGGTCCGGGCAGCGGCGCTTGGCGGTGACCGAAGGCATGGCCGACTTCACGCCGAACTTCCGCGCCTCGTAGCTTGCCGCCGCGACGACGCCGCGATGCTGGCCGCCGACCGCGACCGGCCTACCCCTGAGCTCCGGATTGTCGCGCTGCTCGACCGACGCATAGAAGGCATCCATGTCGACATGGATGATCTTGCGGATCGCGTCGGGCGCGGGCAGGGGATCGTCGGGTGCGTCGTTCACGCTTTGTGCTTATACGCGAAGCCGCGGGGCCGCACAGTCCCAAAATGGCGCGGTTCGCGGCATGGCATGGCGTCATGACACCGGACTGGGCTAAGGACGGAGGATTATGCCGAGGGGGAAACGGGACGGCATCCTGATCGCGGGCGGCGGTACGGCCGGCTGCCTGGCCGCGCTCGCGATGGCGCGGCTGCGTCCCGACGTGCCGATCCTGATCGTCGAGGAACGCGACACGTTCGGCGGGTCGCGGGAGCGGCTGCTGTTCGATGTCGAGCTGGCGACCGACGAGGCGGAGCTGGTCGCGCCGCTGGCCGCGCGGCGCTGGCCGGGCTTCTACGTCGCCTTTCCGGGATTCAGCCGGAAGCTGAAGGGCGACCTCATGGCGTTCGGCGCCGCGGCGCTGCACCGCGCGATGATCGAGACGCTGCAGCCGGACCAGTACCGGCTCGGCACCAAAGTGGTGGCGGTGCGCGAGGACGCGCTGGTGCTCGACGGCGGCGAGACGATCAAGGCCGAAGGCGCGATCGATGCGCGCGGCGCCGCGAATCTGTCGATGCTCGAGCTGCTCTACGAGACCCGGCTCGAGCGCGACTGCCGGATGGCGGCGCCGCACAAGGTGGACCGGCCGGTGCTGGTCGACGCGACCGGCGAGCCTGTCGACGGACTCGGCTTTACCCAGTGCATCCCGCTGGCGCCGGACCGGCTGACCGTTGGCGACGTCGTGGTGGCCGAGCACAGCCAGCCCGATGCCCAGGCCGAAGGCCGGCTGGAGCGCTATCTTTCCAAGCGCGGCTGGGCCGGGGCCGAGGTCGAAGCGGAGCGGATGGTGGCGCGGCCGCTGCCCTATGGCGGGGATTTCGCGGCCTTCTGGCGGATCGGCGGGGCGCGGGTGGCGAAGGCCGGGCTGCGCGGCGGCTTCCTTCATCCGGTCACCGGCCGCACCGTCGCCGATGCCGCGCGCACCGCGCTGCTGCTGACCCGGCAGCGGGACTTTGCCGGACCGGCGCTGCACGACCTGTTCGAGGCGCAGGCGCGCACGCTGTGGAAGAAGCGCGAGGCCCTGCGCGGCCTCAATGGCGCGATCGCGTCGGCGCCCGTCGGCGCGCGTGGCGCCCTGCTCGCGCGGCTTTACGCGCTGGACCCGGGACTGCTCGCGCGCCTCCAGGCCGATGCGCTCGGGCTGCTCGACCGGCGGCGGGTTCAGCAGGCGCTGGCCGGGCGCTGATCCTCGCGGGCCGGCCGGGGCAATGCGCGCAGGCCGATGAGCGGCCGGAGCCACGCCATCCGCAATGGTAGAGGATGAGCGCCAGGAACGCGCCGATGCGCAGCCAGTCCAGGCCGTAATGGCGGGGCACGGGGCGCAGTCCGGCGGGATCGTCGGTCACGCCCGAGCGCTAGACGGGCGCCGTCGGCTTTCGAAGGCCTGATCGAGGTTAACATCGAACCGAACCGGAACGGGACAGTCGCGGCGCCTTGCCAAGCGCGATGCCGCCGCCCTACCAACGCGCCCGAACGGATTGAGGAGGAGCGGTATGCGGATCGGCAGGCGGAGCTTCATGGCAATGGGCGCGGCCGCGATCGGTGTGGGTCTGCTAAGGGACTATCGGGCCTTCGCGCAGGAAACCGCCGCCAGCCTGCAGCCGATGACCGGCGACGTCGTGCCGATCGGCCGCGAGGAGTTCGCCCGTCGGCTCGCCAAGGCGCAGCGGCTGATGGGCGAGCAGGGCTTCGCCGCGATCCTGATCGAGCCGGGTGCGTCGATGACCTATTTCTCCGGCGTGCAATGGTGGCGCAGCGAACGCCTCACCGCGCTCATCATCCCCCGCGAGGGCGAGCCCTGCGTCGTCACCCCGCATTTCGAGGAGCCGTCGGTCCGCGAGAGCCTGAAGGTGCCGGCCGAGGTCCGCGTCTGGAACGAGCACGAGAATCCGCTGGAACGGGTCGCCCAGTTCCTGCGCGATCGCCGCCTCACCGGGCCTGTGGGAATCGAGGAGACGGTGCGCTTCTTCGCGGTCGACGGCCTGCGGCAGGTCATGCCGAACGTCGAGATCCGCGCCGGCGCGCCGGTCGTGCGTTCCTGTCGGATGATCAAGACCGCGCCCGAGCTGGCGCTGATGCAGAATGCGTCGGACATCACTGTCGCCGCCTACCGCCACATCCACCCGCGGATCGAGCGGGGGATGAACCCGGCGCAGATCGAGGCGATGTATGTCGCCGCCGTCACCGCGCTCGGCGGTCGTGGCCCCGGCGCCCTGATCCTGCTCGGCGAGGCGGCCGCCTATCCGCACGGCTCCGGCCAGCCGCAGGCGGTGCGCGACAGCGAGGTGGTGCTGCTCGACAGCGGCTGCAACGTCGAGGGCTATGCCTCCGATATCTCGCGCACCTTCGTCTACGGAGAGCCGACCGCGGCGCAGCGCCGGGTCTGGGATCAGGTCCATCAGGGCCAGGAGATCGCCTTCGCCGCGGCGCAGATCGGCCGCCCGGCGGGAAGCGTCGACGATGCGGTGCGCGCGCAATACGAGCGTTGGGGCTACGGGCCGGGCTACCGGCTTCCCGGCACCTCGCACCGTACCGGCCACGGCATCGGCATGGAAGGGCACGAGCCGATCAACCTCGTCCATGGCGAGACGACGCCGCTTGCGACGGGTATGTGCTTCTCGAACGAGCCCGGCATCTACATTCCCGGCCAGTTCGGCATCCGGCTCGAGGACTGCTTCTACATGACCGACGGCGGCCCGCGCTGGTTCAGCGTGCCGCCGCCCTCGATCGACCGGCCGTTCGACTAGGACGGATCGACATTCAGTTTTGTACCCTCTCCCTTGAGGGAGAGGGCAGGGTGAGGGTGTCGGGCATTTGGGACCATTCTCGGAGGCAGAACCCCCTCACCCCAACCCTCTCCCCGCTGGGGAGAGGGAGTTTCATGCTGAATGTCGATTGGTCGTAAGGGACGGTCGATCCAAGTTGTCCGTCATTGCGAGCGAAGCGAAGCAATCCAGTACAGCTTTTGAGCCGGTCTGGATTGCTTCGTCGCTCCGCTCCTCGCAATGACGACTCTGATGCTGGTTCGGATGCTCGCTAGTTTAGGGCGCCGGAACCGGCATCACGGCCTGCGCGGCGATCATGTCCTCGACGATCGTGCGGAGCGGGCGGAAGCCCTGCTGGTTGGCGCTCATGCCGGCGATCGCGGTGCGGGTGGCTGGGTCGTAATAAGCGAGCGTGCCCCAGAAGCCGCTGTGCCAGTAGACGTCGCGGCCGCCGATCTGCTTGACGAAGATGCCGAGCCGGTACCCCTCGGCGCCGCGATGCGGCCCCTGCCACAGCATTTCGCGCAGCGTCTCCGGCCGGTCGAACACCCGGTCCTCGAACAGGGCGGCGAAGAAGGTCGCGAGGTCACGCGGCGACATCAAGAGGCCGCCGCCGCCATAGAGGTCCATCGAGGCGTGGACGTCGGTCGCGTCGGTCTCGCCCAGCGCCTGCCGGGAGCGCGGGGTCGCAGTGGCGGGCGCCGGCTCGGCGATCTCCCACCAGGTCGTCGCGAGGCCAAGCCGGTCGAAATGGAGCTGCTCGCGCACCGACTGCGCCAGGCTCTTGCCGGTGATCCGCTCGACGATGTCGCCGAGCAGGATGTAGCCGGTGTCCGAATAGCGGAACTCGGTACCGGGCTGGCTCTGGGGATCAGCCCAGGTCATCGAGGCGCGGACCTGCTCCTCGCGCGTCCAGACATGGGCGGGATCGGCCAGCACCGCCTCGATGAAGCGCGGATCGCTGCCATGGTCGTAGAGGCCGGCGCTGTGGCTCAAGAGCTGGCGGACGGCGATCCGGTCGGTGGCGAAGCCGTCGGCGCGGAGCAGCGCGTCGAGCGCCGGGGTCAGCAGCGGGCCGATCGCGGCGTCGAGATCGATCCGTCCCTGCTCCCAGAGGCGCAGCACGGTCGCGGCGACGAAGGTCTTGGTGTTGCTCGCGATCCGCATCGGCGTGTCGACGGTGAGCGCGCCCCCGGCCCGCGCATCGGCCATCCCGGCGGCGAAGCCGTGCGGCGTTTCCACGCCGGCGCCGGTGACGAAGACCGCCATCGGATACGTCTCGGCGGCGATCCGGCTTTCGGTGTCTTGCTGCGCCTGCCCGGCGAACGCGGGGATCGGGCCGAGAACGAGAAGGACGGCGAGGGCGGCGGTGCGCAGGGCGGAACGGATCATCCGTCCTCCCTACAGGAAGGGGATGGTCCGGCAAGTGTCGGCCGCGGCGTCAGCTGTAGGCGATCATCCGGCCGCAGGTGCCGACCGAGAGCCACAGCATCAAGGACAGTGTCGCCATCGCGCGTCCCGCAATCGGCGGCCGCTCCGCCCAGGTCCCGATCCGGCGTCGCCACAGGAGGCGGAACGCGACGGCGTTGACGAGCGCGGCGGCGATGAGGAGCAGCTTCCAGCGGAACACCGGCGACTGGGCGACCGCCGTGTCCGCCGCGAACAGCACGGTGCCGCTGCCGATCATCAGTACGAGGCCGGTCAGCGCGACCGGCGTCAGCGCCCGCGACAGCGCCTCGGGCGGCAGCGCCCGGAAGAGCCCGGCCAGTCTGAGATCGACCAGGCCGATCCCGCCGACCAGCATGACGAGGCCGAGGATATGGACGAGATTGGCGAGCGGATAGGCGCGCGGCGATTCCCCCGCCCAGATTCCCAACTGGGAGGCCTGGACAGCCTCGGCGAGCGCGGCAAGCCAGTCCACCGGCCGGTCTATCGCTCAGCGCAGCTCGACCGTCGTCCGCCCTACGATCACCCGCTCGATCCGCATCTCGCGCGTGCCGTCGCGCCGCGGATAGCCGACCAAAGTGACGCGGTTGCCGGGCGCGACCATCTCCCGGGTCAGTCCGCGCGCTTCCATCCGGGCAACCGGGGCGAGGACCACGTCCCATTGCTGATTCCGGTAGGCGACCCGCGCGGTGCCGTGCGGGTTGCGCCACGCGACGTCGGTCAGCGGCGCGGTAAGCGTGATCGTGCGGGTCGCGTCATAGCTGCTCCAGCCATGATGGGCGATCGCAGCGGCCGGCAAGGCGGTAAGGGCGAGGGCGGCGATTCGGAACGAGGGGCGCATATGACGGCATCTCCCGTGGCCTGGGACAGGGCAACGCATGGCGAGCGCCGAATGTCCCTTGCTTGGCCTCGGCACGTCAACCCTCTATATGCGCGCCATGTCCATTCGCCCCTGGCGCGACATCACGCGCCGCCCGTCCCGCCAGATCATGGTCGGCCATGTGCCGGTCGGCGGCGACGCGCCGGTCACCGTCCAGACGATGACCAACACGCCGACCTCCGACGCGAAGGCGACGATCGACCAGATCCGGCGGTGCGAGGAGGTGGGGGTCGACATCATCCGGGTCTCCTGCCCGGACGTCGAATCGACCACGGCGATGCGCGAGATCACCCGCGCCGCGAACGTGCCGGTCGTCGCCGACATCCATTTCCACTACAAGCGCGCGCTGGAAGCAGCCGACGCCGGCGCGGCCTGCCTCCGGATCAACCCCGGCAATATCGGTTCGTCCGAGCGGGTCGCCGAGGTGGTGCGCGCGGCCAAGGCGAACGGCTGCTCGATGCGGATCGGCGTCAACGCCGGAAGTCTCGAGAGGGACCTGCTCGAGAAATATGGCGAGCCCTGCCCGGAGGCTTTGGTCGAGAGCGCGCTCGACCATATCAAGCTGCTCCAGGATCACGACTTCCACGAATTCAAGGTCGCGGTGAAGGCGTCCGACCAGTTCCTCGCCGTCGCCGCCTACCAGCAGCTCGCCGAGGCGGTCGATTGCCCGCTTCACCTCGGCATCACCGAGGCGGGCGGCCAGCGCGGCGGCACGGTCAAGAGCGCGATCGGCATCGGCTCCTTGCTCTGGTTCGGGATCGGCGACACGATCCGCGTCTCGCTCTCCGCCGAGCCCGAGGAGGAGGTCCGCGTCGGCTTCGAGATCCTCAAAGCGCTCGGCATCCGCAACCGGGGCGTCCGCGTCGTTTCCTGCCCGTCCTGCGCGCGGCAGGGCTTCGACGTGATCCGCACCGTCGAGAAGCTGGAGGAGCGACTCCAGCATATCCGCACGCCGATGTCGCTTTCGGTGCTCGGCTGCGTCGTCAACGGCCCGGGCGAGGCGCGCGAGACCGACATCGGCATCACCGGCGGCGGCAACGGCAAGCATATGGTCTACCTCTCCGGCGTCACCGACCATCATGTCCAGGACGCCGACATGATCGACCATATCGTCAGGCTGGTCGAGGCGAAGGCGGCGGAGATCGAGGCGGCGGACGCCGGGATCGCCGCCGCGGCGGAATGAGCGCCCATTGCTGCCATGCCAAGGAGGCCGAGGTCGCCGCGGCCGCGGCGCGGCGTGCGGACGTCCGCAAGGTCCTGATCGTCGTCCTCGCGATCAACGCCGCGATGTTCGTCGTCGAGTTCACCGCTGGCCTCGTCGCCGGTTCGGCCGCGCTGATGGCCGATTCGGCCGACATGTTCGGCGACGCGCTCGTCTACGCGTTCAGCCTCTACGCGCTCGACCGCTCGGCGCGCTGGCGGGCCGGCGCGGCGCTGGCGAAAGGCGGGTTCATCCTGGTCCTCGGCCTTGCGGTCCTCGGACAGATCGGCGTCAAGCTGGCCTACGGGGTTCCGCCCGAGACGACGCTGATGCTCGTCTTCGGCGGCATCGCGCTCGTCGCCAATCTCGCCTGCCTGCGGCTGCTCTGGCGGTTCCGGGCCGACGACGTGAACCTGTCGAGCACCTTCGAATGCTCGCGCAACGACGTGATCGCCAATGTCGGCGTGCTGGTCGCAGCCGGCGGCGTGGCCTGGACCGGCGCGGCCTGGCCCGACATCGCGGTGGCGGGGGTGATTGCCTTTCTGTTTCTGCGTTCGGCGGTGCGGGTGCTGAGGGAGGCCTGGCCGCAGTTCCGGCGCGGCGCGCCCCAGCCGGCCGAATAGCCCCGCGCGCCGAATGCGGCTCGCCAGGCCAGGGCGGCCTGGCTATGGGCCGTCCATGCCCGCCCCGCCGCCTGCGTCCGTCGCCATCCCGTTCGCGGTCGCCACGCTCGGCATCGCGCTCTTCTCGACGATGGACGCGGTGATGAAGCATCTCGTGCTGGCGATCGGCACCTACAATGCGCTGCTGTGGCGGACGATGGCCGGCGCGGTGCTCGGCGGCGCCGTGTTCTTCGCGCTGGGCAAGGGCTGGCCGGCTCGGGCGGTGCTGCGCCTCCATCTCATCCGCGGCGTGCTCTCGGCGGTGATGGCCCTGCTTTTCTTCTGGGGGCTGGCGCGCGTGCCGCTGGCGCAGGGCGTGGCGCTCGCCTTCGTCGCGCCGCTGATCGCGCTCTATCTCGCCGCCGTCATCCTCAAGGAGAAGATCGCGCGCCGGGCCGTGTTCGCCTCGCTGTTCGGGTTCGCCGGCGTGCTCGTCATCCTCGCCGGCCAGGCGGAGGCGGAGCTGGGCCCCGAGGCGCTGCACGGCGCCCTCGCCATCCTCGCCTCGGCAGCGCTCTATGCCTACAACATCATCCTGATGCGCCAGCAGGCGCAGGTCGCCGAGCCGATGGAGGTCGCCTTCTTCATGAGCGCGATCATGACGAGCTGCTTCCTCCTCGCCTCGCCCGTCCTCGCCGAAATGCCGCCGGTCGCCGAGCTGCCGGCGGTGATGGGTGCCGCCGCCCTCGCCTTCTTCTCGCTGATGTGCCTGTCCTGGGCCTATGCGCGGGCCGAGGCGCAATATCTGGCGCCGGTCGAATATACCGCCTTCGTCTGGGCGAGCCTGTTCGGCTTCCTCGTCTTCGCCGAGCCGGTGCAGCCGCTCACCCTGCTCGGCGCCGCGATGATCGTCGCCGCCTGCCTTGCCGCCGCGCGCCGTGGCGGCGGCGCGCAGGCCCCCGCGGTGGAGATCGGCCAGTGACCCGCATGACCCTCTTCGGCGTGCCCGGCTGGGGCTCGACCATCGCCGAGGCGATGCTGGAGGTGGCGGGACAGCCCTATGATTTCGTCGATGTGGCCGGCTTCGACCAGCCGGGGCCGGCGCGCGCGCGGCTGATCGAGGTCAATCCGCTGGCGCAGGTGCCGGCGCTCCTGCTCGCCGACGGGACGGTGATGACCGAGACGGCGGCGATCGCGCTCCACCTCGCCGACATCGTGCCGGAGGCGCCGCTCGCGCCCCCGCCGGGCGCGCCGGAGCGGCCGCGCTTCCTGCGCTGGCTCGTCTGGATGGTGGCGAACGTCTATCCGACCTTCACCTATGGCGACTATCCGGCGCGCTGGTCGAAGGACGCGGCCGGCCTGGTCGAATCGACGCTGGCCTGGCGCAAGCAGCTCTGGCGCCAGTTCGAGCCGGAGGTCGGCGCCCCGCATGTGCTGGGCGCGCGGCTGTCCGCCCTCGACATCTATGTCGCGGCGATGGTCCACTGGCGGCCGCGGCGGGAGTGGTTCGACGCCCAGACGCCGCGGGTCGCCGCTGCGGCCGATGCGGCCCTCGCGAATCCGGCGATCGCGCGGGTGATGGCGCGCAATTTCCGTGGATGAGGGAAGATGACCGGCACATTCAGCATCCGCGAGGCGGTTCCGGCCGATCTCGATCTCGTCCACGGCTTCATCCTGGCGCTCGCCGACTATGAGAAGCTCGCCCACGAGGTCCGCGCGGATCGCGCCACGCTGGCGGCCCACCTGTTCGGCGACCGGCCGAAGGCGGAGGTGCTGATCGCGGAAGCCGACGGCGCGCCGGTCGGCTTCGCGCTGTTCTTCCACACCTTCTCGACCTTCGAGGGAAAGCCGGGCCTCTATCTCGAGGACCTGTTCGTGACGCCCGAGGCACGGGGGCGCGGCGCGGGCAGGGCGCTGCTGGCTCGTTTGGCCCAGCTGGCTGTCGAGCGGAGCTGCGCACGGCTGGAATGGGCGGTGCTTGATTGGAACCAGCTGGCGATCGACTTCTGCCGATCGCTCGGCGCGCGGCCGATGGACGAATGGACGGTGCAGCGGGTCGACGGCGCCGCGCTGGAAGCGCTGGCCGCGGCGCGCTGAAGCCACAGCACCGTCGCGATCGAGAGCAGCGCGAGCGCGAGACAGGTGGCGGCGAGCGCTTCGGGTCCGGCCTGCGTGAGCGCCAGGCCGCCGAGGAAGCTGCCCGCCGCGATGCCGAGATTGGCGGCCGAGATGTTGAGCGCGCCGGCGAAGCCCGGCGCCTCGGGTGCGGCCGCCATCACGCGCACCTGGCAGGACACGAAGCCGGCGGCGTGCGCCGCGCCCCACAGCAGCATCAGGGAAGCGAGCGCCGGCGGGCTCGATGCGGCGGACAGGGCAAGCCATATGGCGGCGCCGGCCGTCGCGGCCGCCACGATGTGGCTCGCGCCCAGCGACCAGCGCGCCGCCAGTCCGGCAAGCCAGTTGCCCGCGAGGCCGGCCAGGCCGAAGCCGGACAGGGCGATGGCGACGCCGGCCGGATCGAGGCTGTGGCGCGCCAGCAGCAGCGCGCTGTAGCTGAAGCCGCAGAACATCGTCGCGAACAGCAAGGCCGACAGCAGGAGGTGCGCGCGCATCGCCGGCCGGGCGAGCAATCGCCAGGATGCGCCGGGCCGGTCCGTCGGCGTGTCGCCCCCGACGGCGAAGGAGGCCGCGGCGGCGCCCAGCGCCAGCGCACCGATCGCGGCGATCGCCATCTCCCAGCCGATGCGATCGGCGGCGAACGCGCCCAGCGGCGGGGCGAGCGTGCCGCCGATCGTCACGCCGATATAGGTGAGGGCCACGCCGCGCCCGGTGCCCTGCGCGGCCGCCAATTGTGCCGTCGCGATGCTCATGAACAGCGGCAGCGTCGCGCCCTGGGCCACGCGCAACGCTGCGACGAACAGGAAATCGGGAAAGAGCAGGAGCAGCAGGCTGCCGGCGAACGGGATGAGCGCGGCGGCCATGACGAGCGCCGGCCTGAGGCGCACGGTCGCGGCGACCAGCATCGGCCCGAGCAGCGCCGAGGCCAGCGCGAACAGGGTAACGAGCCAACCTGCCTCGGCGGGCGAGAGGCCGAGATCGGCGCTCATCGCGGGCAGCAGGCCGATGACGACGAACTCCGCCGCCACGACCACTGCCGCCCCGAAGCCGAGCGCGAGCGCGGCGCCCGGCTTCGTGCCGGTCACGCGTTCTGGCCATTGTCGATGGTGAGCGCCGCGCCGGTGATAGACTGCGCCTCGGGCGCGGCGAGGAAGGCGACGGCGGCGGCGACCTCGGCCGGATCGGCATAGTGCTTGCGCGCCATCAGGGCGACCTGCGGGCCGGCATGCTCGCCGTTGGCGGGGTTCATGTCGGTGTCGGTCGAGCCCGGGTGGACGGTGTTGACGGTGATGCCGCGCGGGCCGAGGTCGCGGGCCAGCGCCTGGCTCATCGCGGCGAGCCCGGCCTTGCTGGCGGCATAAGCGGCGAGGCCTTCATGCGGGGCGCGGATCGCGAGGTTGCTGCCGATCGCGACGATCCGCCCGCCTTCGCCCATGTGCGGAAGGGCGGCGCGGACCGCGACGAAGGCGGCGCGCAGATTGACCGCGATCGTCTCGTCGAACGCCTCGAGGCTCAGCGTTTCGCCCGGCGCGGCCGCCCAGATGCCGGCATTGTTGACGAGGATGTCGAGGCCGCCGAGCGCCTCGGCGGCCTGGTTGACGGCCGCTTCGACCGCGGCGGCGTCGCGGTTGTCGGCGCGGATCGCGAGCGCCTTGCGGCCGCCCTTCACGATCTGTGCGGCCACCTGTTCGGCGGCGTCGGCCGAGGCGGTGTAGGTGAGCGCGACGTCGGCGCCCTCCGCCGCCAGCCGCCGCGCGATGGCGGCACCGATGCCGCGGCTGCCCCCGGTCACGAGGGCGCGCTTGCCAGTCAGACGAGTCATGCGAATCTCCATATCTGTAGTGTTCGCTACAGATATCGGTGGCTTGTCCCGCGGGTCAAGAGGAATATATAACGAACACTACAGAAAGGATCGCAGATGGCGGAACGTGGCCGGCCGCGCGGGTTCGACCGCACCGAGGCGCTGGAACGGGCGATGCGGCTGTTCTGGACGAAGACCTATGAAGGCACCTCGCTCGCGGAGCTGACCGAGGCGATGGGGATAAACGCGCCCAGCCTCTACGCGGCGTTCGGCAGCAAGGAAGGCCTGTTCCGTGAAGCGCTGGCCCATTACTCGGACCGCGCGGGCGGCGGCTTCTGGAAAGAACTGGACGAGATTCCAGATGCCCGGACCGCGGTTGAGCATCTGCTGCTGGCGACGGCCGCTGCCTTTTCCGATCCCGCCGATCCGCCCGGTTGCCTGATCGTGCTGGGCGCGCAGCATGGCTGCGACGACGGGGATGCGGTCCATCGCGAGCTGAGGGCGCGGCGGCGGGAGAATCTCGATCAGCTCGCAAACCGTCTCCGCCGCGCCGTCACCGAGGGCGAGCTGCCGGCGGATTTCGACGCGGCCGGCGCGGCCGCCTTCTATCTCAGCGTGCAGACCGGCATGTCGGTGCTGGCCCGCGACGGTGCCCGCCGCGAGGCGCTCGAGGCGGTCGCGCGCGGCGCGATGCTGGGCTGGGATCGCTGGGTAGCTGGAGGCGCTGCGGTGAAATCTTCCCTCCGCTCATCCTGAGTAGCCGTTGAGCTTGTCGAACCATGAGCAGGTGAAGCATGCCCCGCATGCTTCAGGATTGTCCGGGGGACAATCCGGCCTGCTCATTATCGAAGGACGCAGGGCGCATCCAACAGGTCCTTCGATACGGGCCTTCGCCAAGCTCAGTCCCTACTCAGGATGAGCGAGGGTTTTTGACATATCGCTCAAGGCAAAGGCGCCAGCAGCGCGTCGAGCGTCGAGGGGCCGGAGCCGGTCCGCTCCAGCGCCGGGTAGCGCAGGCCGTCATGGTAATCGAGCGCGACCTCGCGGTAGCGGTCGTCGCGCTTGATCAGCAGGCGGATCGGCGTGCGGCCGCCCCGCGCCGCGGTGATGGCCTCCTTGAAGAGGTCGTTCGAATAGGCCTCGCCGTTCACCGCCAAGATGGTCGAGCCGGTGGTGACGCCCTGGTTGAACAGGGGCGAATCCCACGCGACGCCGCCGATCACGCCGCCCTCGCCGACGGTGATGCCGATGGTGAAGGTGAGGTCGAGGATCTTCCGGTCGCGCTCCCGTGCGGTGAAATAGGGCGGCGGCGTGTCGCGGTAGACGAGGCGGTAGCCGGCCGCCTCGATCCAGGCGAGTGGCGCGGGGCCGGTCTGCTCGACCCGCTGGCGCAGGTACGTCGCCCAGTCGTAGGGCGCGATTCCGTTGAGCGTCCGCACGATGTCCTCGAACCTGTAGGTCGAAATGCCCTCGTCGCCGTCGCGCTGGCCGAAGAAGGCGCGGGCGAAATCGTCGATCGAGCGGCGTCCGCCGGAGAGCTGGCGCAACCGCGCGTCGACCTCCAGCCAGATCAGCATCCCTTCGGAATAATAGTCCTCGCCGCGCATCCAGCTCGACCAGGGCTGCGGCCGGCGCGACTGGACGATGGGATCGTTGGTGGTGTCGAGCAGCGGCCGCCAACTGCGCCCGGGGACGGTGTCGTAGAAGGCCGCGGTGCGGGCGAAGTCGGCGAGCACGTCCTCGGCCGGCATCATGCCCGAGCGGGCGGAGAGGACATAGCCCCAGAACTGGGTCTGGCCCTCGTAGAGCCAGAGCAGGCTGTCCTGCATCGGCACGTTGTAGGTCGGCGTCCACAGGTCGGCCGGGCGGCGATACTTGCCGTTCCAGCTGTGGGTGAATTCGTGCGCGAGCAGGTCGCGGCCGGCCGAGCCCTTGTCCCACTCGGTGAAATAGGTGCGTGGATGACTGTTCTCGGACGAGCGCAGATGCTCGAGTCCGATGCCGCCGAGATCGTCGGTCAGTGCGACGAGGAACTCATATTCGTCATAGTGGCGCGCGCCGAACAGGCGGAGGGTCTGCTCGGCGAGGCGGCGGTGGGCGGCGAGCTGCGGCTCGGTCGCGGCGAGGTCGCCCGGCCGGTCGGCGAAGAGGTTGAGGTTGATCCCCTCGGCGAGCCGCTCGCGCCGGCTGTAGCGGCCGGCGAAGATCGGGGAATCGACCAGGGTCTCGTAGGGGACGCTGCGGTAGCTGATCCGGTTCGCGCGGCGCGCGGCGACGTCGAGCGAGGTCGCCGCCGTCCAGCCTTCGGGGATCGTCACGCTCGCCTCGACCGGGATGTTCCGCGTGTAATAGCCGGCCGGGTAGAGCGACATCTTCTCCCATTGCAGGTTCAGCAGGTTGGGCGTCATTGTGATCCGGCCCTGATTGCCGGCGGTCGGCGACAGGTGCTGGAACTGGACGCGGATCGAGCGCACACCCTCGGGCACGTCGACATGGAAGGCGTAGACGTCGCGCGGGTCGCGCCGCCAGGCGAGCGTACGGTTGCCCGCGGTGATGGTGATCCCGGCGATACTGTTGATCGGCCCGCGCGGCGCGTGATTGCCGGGCAGCCATTGCGGATAGAGCAGGGTGACGCGGCCCGATTCCACGGGAATTGTCTCGGTGACGCGGTAGATGCCCCGCGCCGTGTCGGTCGCGTCGACCTCCAGCCGGATCGTTCCCGGATAGGCGATATCCCGCGCCTCGGGCACCGATTGCGCGACCGGCAGCGGCTGCGGCCGGCTCGTCTCGACCTGGGCGAAAGCGGGAACGGCGAGGGCAATGGCGGTCGCGGCGAGGAGAAGGCTGCGCATCAGGGGCTCCGTCGGAGTGCGGGAGCCTTAGTCATATAAGACGGACGAAAATCGTCCAGTCCATCCACGCTCTTACGTTCCTAGGTCACCCTGAACTTGTTTCAGGGTCCAGCTCTCCATCCGTACGGTGGCTCGACGCTGGATGCTGAAACAAGTTCAGCATGACGGAAGAGGCAACGGGCTAGGCCGCTGCCTTCCCCTTCGCCCGCTCGATCGCCTCGATGAGGATCGCCCGCGCCTCGGCGGCGTCGCCCCACTGGCCGATGCGGACCCACTTCTCTTCTTCGAGGTCCTTGTAGTGCTTGAAGAAGTGCTCGATCTGCTGGAGCACGATCGAGGGCAGGTCCTGCCGCTCGCCGACGTCCGAATAATAAGGGAAGGTGCTGTCGACCGGCACGCAGATGAGCTTCTCGTCGCCGCCATGCTCGTCCTCGAGCTTCAGCACGCCGATCGGGCGGGCGCGCACGACGCAGCCCGGCACGAAGGGCGAGCGCGCGATCACCAGCGCGTCGAGCGGGTCGCCGTCCGGCGACAAGGTGTGCGGCACGAAGCCGTAATTGGCCGGATAGCGCATCGGCGTGTGCAGGATGCGGTCGACGAACAGGGCGCCCGATTTCTTGTCGAACTCGTACTTCACCGGCTCGCCGCCGGTCGGCACCTCGATGATGACGTTGATCGATTCGGGCGGATTGTCGCCGACGGGGATGAGGTCGATGTTCATGATGGGCGCGCCTATACGCCCGGAACGGCGGGAGTCGAACCCCGTTTCTTCGCACCTGCACAAAAATCATGCAGGTCTTCCCGCGGCGCGCAAAACTGCTAAAGGGCGCGCCGATGAGCAAGGGTCCGCAACGGATCAGGGGTACCCAGGACATTTGGGGAGAGGAGGCCGACCGCTTTCACGCGGTCACCGCGGTCTTCGATCGCGTGCGCCGGCTCTACGCGTTCCAGCGGGTCGAGATTCCGGTGTTCGAGGACACGCAAGTCTTCGCCCGCTCGATCGGCGAGACCACCGACGTCGTCTCCAAGGAGATGTACACGTTCGAGGACAAAGGCGGGGATTCGATCACGCTGCGCCCCGAATTCACCGCGGGCCTGTGCCGCGCCTATCTCTCCGAAGGCTGGCAGCAGCACGCGCCGCTGAAGCTCGCCACCTGGGGCCCGGTGTTCCGCTACGAGCGGCCGCAGAAGGGCCGCTACCGCCAATTCCACCAGCTCGACGCCGAGATCATCGGCACCGACGCTCCGGCGGCGGACGTGGAATTGCTCGTCCTCGCCGACCAGCTCCTCAACGAGCTCGGCATCGGCGCCAAAGAGGATGGGGGCATCACGCTCCAGCTCAACACGTTGGGCGACGCGGCGACGCGCGAGGCGTGGCGTGCCGCCCTGGTCGCGCATTTCGAGGCGCATCGCGGCGATCTTTCCGAGGACAGCCTCGCCCGGCTCGACAAGAACCCGCTGCGCATCCTCGACAGCAAGGACCCGCGGGACCGCCCGATCGCCGACAGTGCGCCGGACATCGACGCCTTCCTGACGGCGGAGGCGAGCGACTTCTTCGCCGCGGTGACCGCCGGCCTCGATGCCGCCGGCGTCGCCTGGACGCGCAACGCCCGCCTCGTGCGCGGCCTCGATTATTACCGCCACACTGCCTTCGAATTCGTCACCGATCGCCTCGGTGCACAGGGCACGGTTCTCGCCGGCGGCCGCTATGACGGCCTCGTCGAAAGCCTCGGCGGCCCGCACACGCCGGCGATCGGCTGGGCGGCGGGGATCGAGCGGCTGGCGATGATGATTGAGACGCCGTTGAAGACGCGGCTGGGCGTCGCCGTCGTCCCGGTCGGCGCCGAGTATGAATCCTACGCCCGCACCGTGCTGACGCGTCTTCGGGCCAAAGGTGCGCGCGCCGACATGGCGTTTCGTGGCAATCTCAAGCGGCGCATGACGCGCGCCGACGCTGATGGCGCCTTCCTGGTCGCGATCGTCGGCGGTGACGAGGTCGCGAACCGCACGGTCACGATCAGGGAAATGGCGACCGGCCGCCAGGAAGTCGCAGCTGTGGACGACTTGCAATGGGTGGCGGAGGCTGCCCAGCAGGCCGTCGAAATGTACGAAGAGGGCATGGGCGACACACTCAACGACATCCCGCTGCTCGGCGACGACAAGCGATGACCCGCATCTCCGCCGAACGCATTGCCGCCATCGAGGCGCGCAAGGAGGAATTGCAGACGGCGATGGCCGCGGGCGATCTCGATCCGCAGTCGTTCGTGAAGCTCTCCAAGGATTATGCCGAGATCGAGCCGGTCGCCGAGGCGGCGCGCGAGGTCAGGCGGCTGCGCGACGAGGCGGCGTCGCTCGCCGAGATGACGCACGAGGCGGACGAGGAGCTCCGCGCGATGGCCGCCGAGGAGCTGGTCGAGAACAAGGTGCAGCTCGAGGCGGCCGAGCGGGCGCTGGCGCTGAAGCTGCTGCCGCGCGACGCCGCCGACGAGCGCCCGGCGATGCTCGAGGTCCGCGCCGGCACCGGCGGCGACGAGGCGGCTTTGTTCGCCGGCGATCTGCTGCGCATGTACCAGCGTTATGCCGAAATCCGCGGCTGGCGCTTCGAGATGGTCTCGGCGACCGCGGCCGAGCTGGGCGGCTTCAAGGAGGCGATCGCCTCGGTCACCGGCCAGGGCGTGTTCGCGCGATTGAAGTTCGAGAGCGGCGTCCACCGTGTCCAGCGCGTGCCGGTCACCGAGAGCGGCGGGCGCATCCACACGTCCGCGGCGACCGTCGCGGTGCTGCCCGAGGCCGAGGAGGTCGACGTCCAGATCGACGAAAAGGACCTGCGCATCGACATCTATCGTTCGTCCGGTCCGGGCGGGCAGGGCGTGAACACGACCGACAGCGCGGTGCGGATCACGCATATTCCGTCGGGAATCGTCGTCATCCAGCAGGACGAGCGCTCGCAGCACAAGAACCGCGCCAAGGCGATGAAGGTGCTGCGCACCCGCCTCTACGAGGCCGAGCGCGAGCGGCTGAACGCCGAGCGGACCGGCGCGCGGCGCTCGATGGTCGGCTCGGGCGACCGCTCCGAGCGCATCCGCACCTACAATTTCCCGCAGGGCCGGGTGACCGACCACCGGATCAACCTCACCCTCCACCGCCTCCCCGAGATCCTCGAAGGCCAGATGGACGAGCTGGTTGCCGCCCTCATCGCCGAGGACGAGGCGGAGCGGCTGGCGAGCCTCGACGACACCTAGGGTGCCTTAGAGCATGATCAGCTTAGCCTGAAACATCTCGTCATTGC
The DNA here is from genome assembly GCF_031157375.1 of Sphingosinicella sp. LHD-64. Lineage (GTDB taxonomy): Bacteria > Pseudomonadota > Alphaproteobacteria > Sphingomonadales > Sphingomonadaceae > Allosphingosinicella. Next base: position 578,912 of record NZ_JAVIFV010000003.1, on the reverse strand, counting down.
GAGGAGCGAAGCGACGAAGCAATCCAGCCTGACTCGAAGGCCGCACTGGATTGCTTCGCTGCGCTCGCAATGACGATGCAGCTTAAGATGATCGCGCCCTGGAGCCTGGGCACCGATTGCCGCCGCGGGCCGTCCGTGGCAGGTTGGCCGGGAAGCAAGAGGAGAGGGCCGGTGCTGAAATACGCGATCATCGCAATCCTGTCGGTGCTCGGCCTGCTGCCGGACCCGCCGGCCATGGCGCAATCGGCCGGCACCTATGCCATCACCAACGTCACCGTCGTGCCGATGGACCGCGAACGGCATCTGCCGGACCAGACGGTGGTCGTCCGCGACGGCCGGATCGCGGCGATGGGCCCCGCGGCGAGCACCCCCGTGCCGGACGGCGCGACGCGGATCGAGGGCCGGGGCCGCTACCTGATGCCCGGCCTCGCCGAGATGCACGCGCACGTCCCGCCCCAGGCGGATCAGGCGCAATGGACCGAGGACGTGCTGTTCCTCTACGCGGCCAACGGCATCACCTTCGCCCGCTCGATGCTCGGCGCCCCGCACCACCTCGCCCTGCGTGAGCGCGCCGCGCGCGGCGAAATCGTATCGCCCCGCATCTACACGTCCGGCCCCTCGCTCAACGGCAACAGCGTCGCGACGCCCGCGGACGGACGCCGGATGGTCGCCGAGCAGAAGGCGGCGGGCTACGATTTCCTGAAGATCCACCCCGGTCTCGACCGGGCGCGCTACGACGCGATCGCCGAGGCGGCGCGCACGGCGGGCATCCCGTTCGGCGGCCACGTCCCCGTCGATGTGGGCCTGGCGCGCGCGCTGGAGGTCCGTCAGGCGACCGTCGACCATCTCGACGACTTCGTGACCGCGCTGCTGCCCGAAGGCGCGGCACCGGCCGGGCCCGGCGGCTTCTTCGGCATCTATCATGCCGGGGCGGTCGACGCGGCGCGCATCCCCGCGCTGGCCCAGCGCATCCGCGCCGCGGGCGTCTGGAACGTGCCGACCGAAAGCCTCATCCATCATGTGCTGCTCGCCAGCCCGACCACCGAAGAGCTGCTGGCGCGCCCGGAAACGGCCTATGTCCCGCCCCCGATGCGCGCCCAATGGGTCCAGGCGCGCAACAGCCAGCAGGCCCAGCCCGCCTACGATGCCGCGACCGCGCAGCGCTTCACCGAGCTGCGCGGGCGGGTGATCCGTGCGTTGCACGACGCCGGCGCCGGCCTGCTGCTCGGCTCGGACGCGCCGCAGATCTTCCAGGTGCCGGGCTTCTCCATCCATCACGAGCTGCGCGTCCTCGTCGCGGCCGGCCTGACGCCCTATCAGGCGCTCGCCACCGGCACCCGCAACGTTGCCGTCTTCCTCGGCGAAGAGGGCCAGGCCGGGACCGTCGCGGCGGGACAGCGCGCCGACCTCATCCTGCTCGAGGCCGATCCGCTCGCCGACGTCGCCAACGTCCGGCGCCGCGCCGGGGTGATGGTGAACGGCCGCTGGCTCGCCGAGGCGCAGATCCGGGCGCGCCTTGCCGAGATCGCCGCGCGCTATCGCAGCTGATCCGCCCGGCGCAATGACCGTCCAGGATGCGCTTCGCGACGCCGCCCGGCGGCTCGAAAGCGTGTCCGCGACGCCGCGGCTCGATGCCGAGCTGCTGATGGCGCACGCGCTGGGCGTGGCGCGCGAGGTGCTGCTGCTGGCTCACACACGGGCCGAGGCGCCTGCCGGATTCGGCCCCCTGCTCGAACGACGCCTTGCCCACGAACCCGTCGCCTACATCCTCGGCCGGCGCGCCTTCTGGACGATCGAGCTGGAGGTCGGCCCGGGCGTGCTCGTGCCGCGGCCGGACAGCGAGACGCTGATCGCGGCGGCGATCGACCATTTCGGCACCGGCCGCCCGGCCACGATCCTCGATCTCGGCACCGGACCGGGCACCTTGCTGCTCGCCGCGCTCGACCAATGGCCCGATGCGCGCGGTCTCGGCATCGACCGGTCCGAGACCGCGCTGGCCTACGCCCGGCGCAATGCGGAGCGCCTCGGCCTTGCAGATCGTGCCGATCTGCACCTGGGTGACTGGGGCGAAGGGATCGACGGCCCTTTCGACCTTATCCTGTGCAACCCGCCCTATATCGAATCGGCGGCGCCGCTGCCGGCCGGCGTGGCGGACTGGGAACCGCCCGAGGCGCTCTATGCAGGCCCCGATGGCCTCGACGACTATCGCCGCCTCGCGCCCGAGATCGCCCGCCTGCTCGCGCCCGGCGGCGTCGCCTGCGTCGAAATCGGGGCCGGGCAGGAGGCGGCCGTGACGGCGATTTTCGGCTACCGTAGATTCACGGTTTCGTCACTTGGAGACCTTAATGGGGTGATCCGTTGCCTCATTCTGGTGGCGAACCGGGAGTGAGGCGTTTTTCCCCTTGGATTTGGCCGTCGGCCTGACTACATAGGGGTCCAGGGACGGGGCCAACCACAGCAGGATGCGTGAGGGCCTGACGTCGCCGACCCCCGATTGCTTGGTCGCTTGGCAGGGCGATTTGGTGAGGTGTCCGGACTCGTGCCCCTCGAGGTGCGGGTTCAGCCCTCTGGGGTCGTGCAAGTGAAGCTGGCCGGGAAGGGCCCGGCCGAGGTGAGAGTGAAACCACCCTTGGTGAGGATTTTCGTTTGATCAACAATCGTCAGGGCGGCCGCAGGCGCGGTCGCGGGGGCGGCGGTCGTCCGCCCGGCAGCAATCCCAATCCCGGCAACCGCCAGGACAATCGTCAGCGCGGCAACGCCGCCCAGCTGCTCGAGAAGTACAAGGGCCTGGCCCGCGACGCGCAGATGCAGGGCGATCGCGTCCAGACCGAATATTTCCTCCAGTTTGCCGACCATTATTTCCGCGTCCTCAACGAGAACCGCGCGCGCTTCGAGGAGCAGCGCCGGCAGCGCGACGATTATGGCGACGAGGACGAGGGCGAGGAGGAGCTGAACGCTGCCGATACGTCCGAGGCCGCGGAGGACTCCGACGAGGGCGACGAGCCCCGCCGCGAGGCGCCGCCGCGCCGCGAGGAGCGCGGGCCCCGCAACGGCGAGTATCGCGCCCGCCGCGGCCGCGGCCGCCGCGAGGAGGGCGAGGCGGCTGGCCAGGAGCATGGCGACGCCAATGACGGTGGGGGCGAGCGGATCGCGCTCGACGTCCTGCCGCCGGCGATCTCGGCGACCAACGGCGCCAGCCATGACGAGAACGAGGCGGCCGAAGAGGCGCCGCGCCCGGCGCGGACCCGCCGTCCCCGGCGCCCGCGCGGCGAGGACGAGATCGCCCCCGCCGCCTAATTGTCTCAGGCTGTCATGCTGAACTTGTTTCAGCATCCAGTTCCGAGACAGCGGCGCGGTTGGAGTGCTGGACCCTGAAACAAGTTCAGGGTGACGGAGTGGCTGTTGAGAAACGCCATCTCGTTCATTGACCCGCAAGCGAGACTGTAGGACGCTCCATCCGGACACTGATCCGGGGGAGCGTTGCTTTATGCGTGTCGCGTTGCTGCTTTCGACCCTGCTGGCCGCCGGGCCGGCCTTCGCCCAGATCCGGGCCGAAATCCCGCCGCCGTCCGAGACCGCGCAGGGCGACGTCTCGGTCACCATCTACAATGGCGATCTCGCGCTGGTGCAGGACACCCGCCAGCTCGCCATCGGCGCCGGCCGCTCGCGCCAGGAATTTCCCGACGTCTCGGCCCAGATCCAGCCGCAGACGGTCACGCTGACTGGCGAGGGGCTTGGCATCGTCGAGCAGAATTTCGACTTCGACCTGCTCTCGCCCGCCGCGTTGATGCAGAAGGCAGTCGGCGAGACCATCACGCTGGTGCGCACCAACCCGGCCAACGGCCAGGAGACGCGCGAGCGGGCGCGGGTGCTCGCCGCGAACGGCGGCGTCGTCCTCCAGATCGGCGAGCGGATCGAAGTGCTGCGCGACGACGGCCTGCCGGTCCGCGTGATCTTCGATCGGGTGCCGGAGAATCTGCGCGCGCGCCCGACCCTCTCGGTCACGGTGCAGAGCGAGCGCGGCGGGCGCCGCCCGGTCACGCTCACCTATCTGACCCCCGGCCTCGGCTGGCAGGCCGACTATGTCGCCCTGTTCGACGAGACGGCCGGGCGGATGGACGTGCAGGGCTGGATCACCCTCACCAACACCAGCGGCACGCCCTACACCAATGCCGACGTGCTGCTCGTCGCCGGTCAGCCGGGCGGTGGGAGCGGCGCTGTGCCGCGGCGCCGCGGCGCCGGGCCGATCCGCCAGCCGGGCACCGAGACGTCGGAGCGCGAGCGGCTCGGCGACTATTATCTCTATCCGCTGCCCGAGCGCACCACGATCGCCAACCGCCAGACCAAGCAGGTGAGCTTCCTCGACGTCGCCAACACGCCGGCCAGCCGCGCCTACGAGTTCCGCAATGCCTGGCTCGGCACGTTCGACGAGGCGCAGAGCGCGAACACCGTGCTGCGCTTCTCCTCGTCGCGCGACCAGGGGCTCGGCGACGCGCTGCCGGCCGGCACGGTCCGCGTCTACCAGCGCGACGCGCGCGGCAATCCCCAGTTCGTCGGCGAAAGCCCGATCGGCCACACGCCGATGGGTTCCGAGCTCGGTCTCGTCACCGGCCAGGCCTTCGACGTGAAGGTCCAGCCGGTGGTCGAACGGCGCGAACGGGTGAACGCCAGCCGCTGGCGCACCACGATGCGCTACACCCTCACCAATGCCCGGCCCGACGCGGTCACCGTCGACCTGTTGCAGGCGGGCCTCTGGGGCGACACCCGCATCGCCGAGGAGAGCCAGGCCAGCCAGCGCCGTTCCGCCGACGAGGCGCTCTGGCGCGTCGCCATCCCCGCCAATGGCGAGGCGACCGTCACCGCGACCTTCGACACGCGATTCTGAGGCTTCGCGTGCGGGCGCTCCGCGATCTGGGATTTCTCTCGCTGCTGATGCTCGGGGCGTCCGCAGCAGGGCAGGGCATCGTCGCCTCGCCGATGCCGGACAGCGTCGACGTCACGGTCTATCGCGATCCCGGCCGGCCGGCGGATCGCGATCCCGACCTCCAATGGCTGAACGGCTTCGCCCTGGTCAGCGAGACCCGCCGGGTCGCGATCCCCGCCGGCGAATCGAACATCCGCTTCGAGGGCGTCGCCGGCGGCATCCTGCCGCAGAGCGCGATCGTCACCGGCCTTCCCGAAGGCATCGTCGAACGCAACCGCGACGCCTACCTGCTCTCCCCGGCGACCCTGCTCGATCGCTCGCTGGGCCGCCGGGTCCACCTGCGCCGGACCTCGCGCGCCACCGGCGCGGTGCGCGAGCAGGAGGCGATCGTGCGCTCGGGCGCCGCCGGCGCCGTGATGCTGGAAACCGAGAGCGGGATCGAGACCTTGCGCTGCACCGGCCTCAACGAGACGCCGGTCTACGAGTCCATTCCCGCCGAATTGTCGGTCCGTCCCACCCTCTCGGTCCGCGCACGCTCGGCCCGGCCGGTCACCGCGACGGTCACGCTCTCCTATCTCGCCTCGGGCTTCGACTGGCAGGCCGATTATGTCGCCAGTCTCTCGGAGGACGGCAGCCGGATCGACCTCTTCGCCTGGCTGACCCTGGCGAGCACCGACGAGACCAGCTTCGTCGCGGCGGATACCCAGGCGGTCGCCGGTCGCCTCAACCGCACCGACGTGCGCGTGCCGCCCTCCGAAGGCCCGCCGCTCAACCTGCAGTGCTGGCCCCAGGGGACGACCAGCGACATTCCGGAAGAGGCGTTCGATCGCGAGGATATCGTGGTCACCGGGTCGCGGATTCCCGTGGATGCGGCCTACGCCATGGCGCCCCCACCGCCGCCGCCGCCCGCGCCCGCCGCAAGGGCGGTAATGCAGGCACAGCAGGAGGAGCTGGGCGACCTCAAACTCTATCGCATCCCCGAGCCGGTCACCGTCGCGGCACGCAGCCAGAAGCAGGTCGCCCTGCTCCAGCGCGGCGGCGTGCAGGTCCGCACCGTCTACCGCCAAAGTCTCTCTCTTCACGACAGCAACCGGGCCGGCGCCGCCCGGCGGACATTGGTGACGCGTAACCGGACCCAGGAGGGCCTCGGCCTTCCCCTTCCCGCCGGCCGGATTCGCCTGTTCGCCGATCGCGGTGCGCGGCCGATCCTGATCGGGCAGGGGACACTCGCCGACCGCGCGGTGGGAGAGGATGTCGAGATCGACCTCGGCGAGGCGCCGGGTGTCAGGACCGAATCGGTGCTGACCCTGCGCAAGGCCGGCGGCCGCGCGATGCGCGACTATGTCGTGACCGTCACCAACGACCTGGCCGCGCCGATCGCGTTCGAAGCGGAGGTCATGGCGGACGGAGCAGAGGTGGAGTCGCGCACGCGGCTCGGCCGGCGCAACGGCCGCCCGCTCTGGACGGTCCAGGTCCCGGCCAACGGCAGCGCCGAGCTGCGCTTCAGCGCGCCGCGGCCCTAGGCGTCGCGCTTGACCGGCCGGGGCCGGTGATTCTCGTCGAGCGCGACGAAGGTGAACAGGCCTTCCGTTACCTTGACCTCCTCGCGGCCGCGGTCGCGGGTGGCGATCACCTCGATGCGGATCGCGATCGAGGTGCGGCCGATCCGCTCGACCTCGGCATAGACCGAGATGAGGTCGTGGAGGAGGATCGGGGCGATGAACTCCATCGAATCGATCGCGACGGTCGCGACCGCGCCTTCCGCCTCGCGCGCGGCGACGATGCCCGAGGCGATGTCCATCTGGCTGAGGACCCAGCCGCCGAAGATGTGGCCGTTGGCGTTGATGTCGCCGGGCCGGGGGGCGACGCGCAGAATCGGGTCGCGCCTAGATGTGCCGGTCGTCATCCTGTCCTCCATGGGCGGCGTCTTCGTCATGGCCGGTGCGGTTCGACAGGAACACCAGGCCCATCAGGCCGGTCCCGACCAGCACCATCAGCGCCACGCCGGCAAAGGTCGCGATCACCATATGGAGCCTGAGCGGCTCGCCGCTCAGCGCCAGCCAGGCGATCGCGAGGCCGGCGACGATCACCGAGAGCAGGATCATCCGGGCCATGAACTTGCGGTACTTCGCCCAGGCGACCGCGGCGCGCTCGTAGTCGGGCCCGCGGCGGGGCGGCACGGGGTCATGGCGGGGCATGGCTTCCCTTTGGCCCCGCCTCGTGGGATCATCAAGAGGCGAGTCGGGAGCATGTCCGGCCGCCGGGACGAAGAGGAACCGCGCCCATGACCATCGCCGCGATTCTCCGCACCAAGGGACCCGAGGTCCTCACCGTCAGCTGCACGACGCCGGTGCGCGATGCGATCGTGATCCTCGCCGAGCGGCGAATCGGCGCGCTGCCGGTGATTCGCGACGGCGCGGTCGTCGGCATCATGTCGGAGCGCGACATCATCTACAGCCTGCAGAAGGAAGGCGCGGCGGCGCTGGACTTCACCGTCGAGCAGATCATGACCGCGCCGGCGATCACCGTCGAGCCCGACAAGGAGGTGATGGGGGCGCTCTCGCTGATCACGCGGCGGCGCATCCGCCACCTGCCGGTCGTCGAGGCCGGCCGGATCGTCGGCATCGTCTCGATCGGCGACCTCGTCAAATACCGGATGGACAAGATCGAGCAGGAGGCCGCGGCCATGCTCGACTATATCCAGAGCGTCTAGCGCAGCAGCCCGACCAAGGAGGTACCGGTCCGGCCCTCGGCGCCGGAACGGTCGACGCCCATGAGGTCGAGCGCGGTCGGGAAGATGTCGAGGATCGAGACGGGATCGGCGAAGCGCCGGTGCCGGCCGGTCGCGAACCAGAGCGCGCCGGCCGGATGGTGCCGCCCGCTCTTGGTCGCGTCGATCCTGTAGAGGAGGTCGCCGAACCGCAGCGTCTCGCCGGACCCGGCGACGATGCGGGCGTCGGGGGCCACCTCGCTGCGCAGGTCGCAGGAGAAATAGAGCCCGCCTTCGGTGCGCGCGTTGAAATCGAACAGCACCCGGCCGTCCGCCATGCGGAAGCCGCCGAGGGCCGCGCGGGCCCGTTCCAGATCGGCGTCGCGCGCGAAGGTCGCCAGATACTGGTGGGTCATCGTCGGGTCGATATTGGCGAAGGGCAGGTCCAGCCGCCGGAACAGGCCTTCGACGTCGAGCAGGCGGTAGAAGTGCCGTCCGCCGCTCTCCTCGGCGTCGAGATAGGGCTGCTGGCTGAGCGCGGTCATGAAGACGAGCATGGCGCCCGTCTCCTCGGCCAGCGCCATGAACGCGCCCAGCAGCGCGTCCATCGCCTGGTACCCGAACAGGATCGCGTCGCCGTAGAGCGCCAGGTCCGCGGCCGGCGGCTTCACCGTGAACGCCTCGGGCTGGAAGTGGCGCCAGTAGCTGTGCTGGAAATGGGCGGTGCTGTTGATGAAGAAGGTCGAGAAGTCCGGCCGGCGGGTCCTCTGGTAGTGGCGGAAGACGTCAAACTGCAGCCGGTCGAGCAGGGCGGCGCGGCGCCAGGACAGGCGCCGGTCCTTCAGCCGCTCGGCGGTGAGCTGGGCCACGATCCGCGCGACCGTGCCGGCGCTGAGGCCCCGGCGCAGCATGAAGGCGAGGAAGCGCGCCTTGTCGCCCAGGGTCAGGCGCCGGTTCGGATTCGAATATTCCCGGACGTTGCTGCCGACGAACCGGCTGTAGATGTCGAGCTCGGCCGGTGCCGCATTGCCGTCCTCCGACCAGGGGTCGGCGACATAGAAGCCGCCCGCGAAATCGAAGGGACGGGTGTTCATGCTGGCGAAGCTGCCGACGGTGCGGCCGCCGCGGTGTGCGACGCGCCAGAGATCGTCATGACCGGCCTTCGCCCCCTCGGTCAGGTGGAAGACGCGGTGCTGGTCGAACGACAGACCGGTATGGAGCGAATACCACTGGATCCAGGGCTCGAGATGGACCGGATCCGCCACGTCGGCGCGCGTC